>NZ_MDDR01000001.1 GCF_001870435.1 Pseudomonas costantinii
CGCAGCCGTGCCGGAGTGCGGGCACACCGAGCCTAGGCGAGGTGCCGAGTGGTGGGGCAAGAGCGTTTTGGTTACTTTGCCGCTTTTGCAAAGTGACCCGCCGTAAGGGCGGAACCCATCTCCGCCATTACCTAAGTAACGGATATACACTCGATTTAACTGCCCCAAGCCCTGTGAAAATACGCTGACTACCGCTGCAACACCCCGCGAAATGTCGCGCTCAAAGCCCGCAAAGTCTCCCTCGACCGTACATCACTGATCCGGCTATAGAGCACCACCTCACTCACCGGCAAAACGGGCAACCCATATTGCTCACTCACATCCACCGCACCTGCCGGAGCCACACGCTGGGCAAGGGCGGCAACACCCAACCCGGCACTAACCGCCGCCCCCACGGCCATCACACCCCCACCGACAAACACCTCGGTCCAATCAATACGTGCTTCATCCAACGCCCTGACCGCCAAATGCCGAACACCACAGGGCGCGGCCATGGTCGCCATACGCAACGGCGTCCCCGGGCTATGTTGCCAGGTCGGCACGGCGAACCAGCCAAAACGCTCCACCGCCAACACTTCGCCATCCTGACGATCACCTTCGTTACGCACGATCACCGCGTCCAGCTCATTACGGTCAAACGCGGCGAGCAGGTCGCGGGAGGACGCAATACGCACCTCGAGGATCACCAGCGGGTCGTAAGCGGCGAGGCGGCTGAGCCACGTGGGCAAATCAGGCCCGGCCACGTGATCGCTGATACCGATCACCAAACGCCGGGATGCGTGGGAGCCCAAATCACCCAAAGCGCGCTCGTGAGCATTGAGCAGGGCGCGGGCGGCAACGATGAACTGCTCGCCCTGGGGCGACAGTCGCACATGGCGAGGCGTGCGTTCCAACAGGCGATAGCCAAGGCGTTCTTCAAGGCGCTTGAGCTTGAGACTGATGGCCGCCTGGGAAGTGTCGAGGGCTTCGGCGGCCCGCGTGAAACTGGCGAAATCGGCGACCAGTACGAAGGCCTGCACGGTGTCGATATCCAGGGGTTTGAGTGCATCAGTCATATCAAATCCTTATCGCATATATATCCACTGATATCTTGTTGAAATCATCGCTGCTGCGCAAGCTGGAATCTCAATGTGCACGGGAGCTTTGCCATGTTTGCCAAACAGTATTCACACCGCTTGCCTGCCGACTACGACATGGGCGTGATTCGCCAGCGCGCCGCGCAACTGGGGCCGTTGTGGGATCACACCGAAGGGTTGCTGTTCAAGGCGTTTATCGCCCAGGAGCGCGGCCAGGGGCCGGGGGTGGGCAATCTGTATGCGTCGGTGTATCTGTGGTCCGACCCGCTGCAAGCCGCTGATTTCTTGCTGGGGGAGCGTTTTCAGAAGGTACTCGACAGCTTTGGCCGGCCGCCTATCGAGAGCTGGTTACCGCTGGACGTACAGCGAGGGCCGGCGCAGAACGCACTAAGCTTGTACCGGGAAGAGTGGCCGCTGGAGCCTGGGGCGGATCGGGCCGGGATATTGGCCCAGGAAAAGCTGCGCAACCAGCAGTTGGCCGATAGCCGGGACACCTTTGCGGTATTCCTGGCGCTGGATGTGCAGGCGTGGCGTTGGGTGCGTATCACCTTGTCGGCCAAGGCGTTGGACGCGGGCCATCCCGGGACGGGGTATCAGGTGCTGTATCTGGCGCAAGGCGTTGCGTGATAAACGCAACTTCGCCAATCTAAGTGGCCTCGTCCTTCCTACTTGAGCGATTGTTGATGCAGGCCACCCGTTTGACCTTGATTTGCCATGCCGTCACGCCGTTGCAAAAACAGGGAAGGTTTCCCGATGACGAATCCGTCGCGATGGATTGGCAAGGTGCGGCGTTATCGCTGGCTGGCCGCTACACGAAAAACCTGCGCCTGGTGTGTGGGCCTGAGGCCAGAACCCGGCAGACAGCAGGCTTGTTCGGTGATAGCCCGAAGATCGAAGATGTCCTGCGCGATGGCGATTTTGGCCTTTGGAAAGGCCAAGCTATCAGCGAACTCGAGGGTGATGAGTTGATGGCCTGGATGAGCGACAGCGCCAGTGCGCCTCACGGTGGGGAGTCGGTGGATCAGATTTGCACGCGCGTCGGGCAGTGGATGAAAACCCTCGAGGCCCAACCGGGGCATGTCGTGGCTATCACCCATCCGTTTGTGATCCGCGCCGCCATGCTGTATGTCATGCAGTTTCCCATCTCGATGTTCTACCTGATCGACGTCGAACCGCTGTCCGCCACCGAGTTGCGCTTCAACAACGTGTGGCGCCTGCGCCTGGAAACTCACGCCTAGCCCCGCGAACATGGCAGAATCCACGCCCCGCAATGAGAGCAACCCATGAAACGCATCCTGATCATCGGCATCGGCGCCGGCAACCCTGACTACATCACGATGCAGGCCGTGAAGGCGCTGAACCGCACCGACGTGTTTTTCCTGATGGACAAGGGTCAGAGCAAAGACAAGCTGATCGACCTGCGCCGCGAGATCTGCGAGACCTATATTACCGAGCCCGGCTACCGTTTCGTCGAGGCCGACTGCCCCGAGCGCGTGCGTGGCGATATCGACTACACCACCGCGGTGCAAGACCTCAACCGCGACAAGCAGCAGACCTTCGAACGCATGATCAACGAGCAAATGGCTGACGGTGAGGTGGGCGCGTTCCTGGCCTGGGGTGACCCTGCACTGTACGACAGCACCATTCGCATTTTGCAGGCGATCCTGGCCGGTGGCCGCTGTGCATTTGAGTTCGAGGTGATCCCCGGTATCACCAGCGTGCAGGCCCTGGCGGCCCAGCATAAGGTGCCGCTGAACCGTATCGGCCGTTCCATTGAGATCACCACCGGGCGCCGGTTGGCGGCGGGGCAGGCGAGTGATGCGGATACGTTGGTGGTCATGCTTGACGCCGAAGACTCCTACCGTACCGTGGCCGATCAGGACTTGGATATCTACTGGGGCGCCTACCTGGGCACGCCGGATGAGATTCTTATCAGCGGCAAGGTGGGTGAAGTGGCTGAAGAAATCGAACGGGTGCGCAAGGCGGCGCGTCTGGCCAATGGCTGGATCATGGACACGTATTTGTTGCGTAAGCCTTGAGGTCAATTGCGATGTTCAAACTGTTTGCCCTGGCGCTGATGTGGGTGGCCGGGGCTGCCCATGCCGATTCCACACTGCACACCGATTTGCCGCTGTCGTACCTGGAACAGACCCAGGGTGATGCGCGCAACCAACCGTTGGTGATTTTCCTGCACGGGTTTGGCAGCAACGAGGAAGACCTGTTCAGCATCAAGGACGCGTTGCCTTCCACCTGGACCTACCTGTCTGCACGCGCCCCGATGCCGGTGGACTTCAATGGCTATCGCTGGTTTGCCAAGAAACCCGGTGACGGCGACTACGATGCAGAGACTGCCGATTTACAACGCAGCGCCACGCTGATCGAAGACTTCGTGACCCAGGCCACCGCCAAGTACCACACCAGAAGTGATCGGGTGTTCCTGGTGGGGTTCAGCCAGGGCGCGATCATGTCTTACGAGGTGGGTTTGCGAAAGCCTGCGTTGGTGCGTGGGATTGCGGCATTGAGTGGCAGCGTGTTGCCCGTGCTCAAGGCTGAGCTTAAGCCGGATGAATCGTTGGATAAGTTAGCGATCTTTATTGGCCACGGCACCTTGGACCAGGCGCTGCCGTATGTCTCGGCGACTCGGGCCAATGAGGTGTTGGTCGGGTTGGGGTTGAAGCCGGAGTTTCATGGCTATCCGGGGATGCCGCATACCGTGAGTGAAGCCGAAGTGCAGGACTTGAAGGCCTGGTTAGAGAAAAGCCTGAAATAAACGCGATCAAAAATGTGAGAGTGGGCTTGGTCCCGATTGTAACTATCGGGACCAAACCCCTCACATGTGGGGGCCCGGTGGTTATCTAGGCCGACAAGTGCTCATACAGTATTGTCGCACCCACCAGCATCAACACCACGCCGCCGATCATCTCGGCGCGCTTGCCCACCACGGTACCCAATACGCGCCCGAGCATCATGCCGATCGTCACCATGGTCATGGTCGCCAGGCCAATGGCGGCGGAGGCCACCAGGATATTCACGTCGACAAACGCCAGGCCCACGCCGACCGCCAGCGCATCAATGCTGGTGGCGAACGCGGTGACGGCGAGGATCATGAATGAATGCTGGGTCGGTTTCTGTGCTTCTTCATCATCGGCCTTGAGCCCGTTGTAGATCATGTGCAGGCCCAGCGCGACCAGCAGGGTGAAGGCAATCCAGTGGTCCCAGCTTTCCACCCAACGCGTGGCGGCATGGCCGATGGCCCAGCCGATCATCGGCGTGATGGCCTCGATCACACCAAAGATCAGACCGGCACGCAGGGCTTCGGTCAAACGTGGTTTGTGCAGGCTGGAGCCTTTGCCGATGGCCGCCGCAAAGGCGTCCGTGGACATGGCCAAGGCCAGAAAAACAAGGGAAATGGGGTTCACGGTAAGGCTTCCAGTCGGGCTGTATGAGTCAACGACACAACCACACGCCCGACTTTAGGCATGGATGTGTCGCTGGTCTCACCAACCACAACGGTGTTCGTACCACGGCAGGTTGCCGAATATGTTGATACGAACGCTTCTGAGCAGGTCAGAAGCCGGTTACTCCCCAACGAAGGGCTGGATCATAGAGGGTCGGATATGAAAAAACCGTCAACGCTGTGCAACAGCTCAAGGAGACGCTCCTTGAGCTGTTTGATGGGGTAGGGTTATTTACGTTTTTTCGTGTCCAGCGCCGTCGCAATCACGCTGCCCATGGGCGTCGGTTTCGGCGCCTGCCGGTGCTTCACAGCATTGATGGCCCACTCTTCAAGGCGTACGCGATCACGCTGGAACACCATCACGTGGGTAGAGCCGCCGAACTCGAAGTGACCGATTTCGGTGCCACGTTTGATTTTCACTGGAGAGCTGCCTTCGCCGACGATAAACGCCGGTTCGATGATGCAGGTCGACACTTCCACCATGCCAATGCAGATCAGCGCCACATAACCGCAGGTTGGGTGTTCGAAAATAAAGATCGCCCGGGCCGCCACATGGCCGAGGTAGGGCTGCGACTCCGTACCTTCCCAGGTGCCTGGGCCTTCTTTCTGGGCCGGGCGCTGGGCGAAGTAAGTGCCGGGCTGTACCCATGAACGCACGAGGGTGCCGTCCAGCGGTGCGTTCCAGCGGTGGTAGTGGGTGGCGGAGAGAAAGCCCTGGTAAAGCTGCCCGCCTTCAAAAGGCTGGGCCCACTGGCGTTGGCCGGCGAACAGGTCCAGCAGCGAGTAGTTGACGTCCTTGATCCAGAAGTCGCTTTCGAAGGCGATGTTGTTCTGGTACTCCCAGGGCGTGGTCTCGCAGCCGATGTCGATCTGGGTCTTTGCATCGCCCTGGAACGGCCGTGCGCCGGGCACGAACTTGCGAATGAAAAACGCGTTCCAGGAGTCGAAGCCATAGCCGGGCTTCTTCGGGTCGCACTCCATCTGGTCCCATACCCCGGCTTTCCAGGCAGCCTTGGAGATCCATGAGCCGGGTTTCTCGGGGTTTTTGATGTCGAGCTTGTCCAGTGATTGCGGGCTTTTGAGGTAAGCATTCCAGGTGTCGAGCACCTTCTTGAATTGCTGGTTGAAGGTTGTGTCATGGAACAACGCGACCCCGGCTTCGGTGGCCATGGAAATCGCCAGGAAACCATTCATCGGCGTGCCCACCTGGGCGGTGTCGTTGAAGGAGGACGAGGTGGTGACGATCTCGTTGAGGATCTCGAAGAAACTGTCGTAGTCCTTGATCCATACGGCATCACCGTCCTGGGTCTTGATCTTGTCGCGGGTGTGCGGCGGCAGGCTCATCACGAAGGCATTGGATTGCTCGATCATCGAGTTGACCCACATACGGTACACGCTGTGGGTGGTCACCCAGTGCTTGAACGCCACCAATTGCGGCTGCATCGGCGCGAGGGTACCGGCTTTTTTCATCGCCGCGATGTAGTCGCGTAGCGGCACCAGGAAGTTGGCGGTGGCCCACACGCGGTTGGGTACCCAGAAGCCCATTTGCACGGGGCCGGCGTTGTCCAGGGTGAGCAGGTTGGAACCGGTGCCCTCGACGTGGGGCGGGGTTTTGCGGGGTTGGGTGGCGGGTGAAGAACGATCGGAGTGCGCCATATCATTAGTCCTTTAAACGTAACTACGTGGGAAAGCTCCTCTTGAGCAACGTTCAGCGTAGCCAGTGCGGGACCGGGGTTTGTAATGGTTGGCTATAACCAGTCGTCCCCGCCAACGAAAATCATCTTCGGCCCCGCTCGACAACTTCTTCACTTGTTTAATGTATATGGATATACGTATATTCGGCTAAACATATATAGGTCCTTCCATGATCGCTCCCCCCGAAGTCTTCAAAAGCTTGGCCGACGAAACCCGCGTTCGCGCCACCCTGCTGATTGCCGCCCATGGCGAGTTGTGCGTGTGCGAGCTCATGTGTGCCATGGACGACAGCCAGCCGAAAATCAGCCGTCACCTCGCGCAATTGCGCAGCAGCGGGCTGTTGCTGGATCGCCGGCAAGGGCAGTGGGTCTACTACCGCCTCAATCCTGATTTGCCGGCCTGGGTGCACGAGATTTTGCAGGTGACCCTGCGCGAGAACGCGCAATGGCTCCAGACCAATGCTGCGCGCTTGCACAGCATGGATGGGCGTCCGGTTCGCGAAAATGTCTGCTGCTGAAATCAAGAGAATCAACCTCCCATGCGAATCCTATTCATGTGCACGGCCAACAGCTGCCGCAGCATCCTGTGTGAAGCACTGTTCAATCACCTGGCGCCGCAAGGCTTCGAAGCCGTCAGTTCCGGAAGCTTTCCCAGGGGCCAGGTGCTACCGCGCAGCCTGACCACCTTGGCGCGCGCCGGTATTCCAACCTTGGGGTTGAGCAGTAAAGGCAACGACGCGTTTGAGCATTGCCCGCCGGATGTCGTCATCACGGTGTGCGACAAAGCGGCCGGCGAGTCCTGCCCGGTCTATTTTGGCCCAGCACTCAAGTCTCACTGGGGACTGGAAGATCCTTCGGAAGTCACAGGCGGTGAGCAAGCGATAGAGGCTGCCTTTCTGGCGACGCTCGCCCGGATCGAACAGCGTTGCCAAGCCTTCTTCGAACTTGCGTTCGACACCCTCAGCCGCGATGAGCTCAAGCACGCGCTTGATCGAATCGGCACCCTCTAAGCAGGAGGACACATGTCAGAGCAACTGCCTAACCTTAATCTCGAGCTGCTGAGTGTCACGCCCCCCGTGACCCGTTCGAGCAACCACAAACCGCGCATCCTGCTGCTGTACGGATCAACCCGTGAGCGCTCGTTCAGTCGTCTGCTGGTGGAGGAGGCCGCGCGCTTGTTGGAGCACTTCGGCGCCGAAACCCGCGTGTTCAACCCGACCGGTTTGCCGCTACCCGATGACGTTCCGGTTGAGCACCCGAAAGTGCAGGAGTTACGAGCGTTGGTGCAATGGTCGGAGGGCCAGGTCTGGTGTTCTCCGGAGCGTCACGGCGCAATGTCCGGCGTGTTCAAAGCCCAGATTGACTGGGTTCCTTTGACGCTTGGCGCCGTGCGTCCGACCCAGGGCAAGACATTGGCGGTGATGCAGGTGTGCGGTGGCTCGCAGTCATTCAATGTGGTCAACCAGCTGCGCGTCCTGGGGCGCTGGATGCGGATGTTCACCATCCCCAATCAATCCTCGGTGCCCAAAGCGTATATGGAGTTCGACGACGCCGGCCGAATGAAACCGTCGCCGTATTACGACCGGGTGGTCGATGTGATGGAGGAGCTGGTGAAGTTTACGTTGCTGCTGCGCGACCATCAGGCGCACTTGGTGGATCGTTACTCCGAGCGCAAGGAGACTGCCGAGCAATTGACTGCTCGCGTTAACCAGCGATCGATTTGAGGGCTCAGGGACGTTGCGGACTTACCGACGTCCCAAACGTATTGCCCATGCGAACACTGGTCGCCGCCGGGGTGGCCAGCCCCACCTGGTTTGGCGGCCGCTTCTGCACCGGTACGTTCAGCGCTTCGCGGTTTTTTTGCGCGGCCTTGGAGGCGTCCGAGTTATTGCCCATCTGCTGGCTCAGGCAACCATAGTCGGGCGCTTTGGCCCCATTGACAGTAACTTCGGTGCAGCCCGTGGCAGCGGTTTCGGCGTGGGCGGTTAGAGGTAGAACCGCGCACAGCAACAGGCTGGCGAGGTGGGGGGAATAGTTCATCAGAGCCTCCTGGCGGGCCCGCAAGGAGGGGCCGTCAACGCGTCCAAGTGTAGTGCAGCGGGCTTCCCATCACTGTGATGTTTTTTTTGCTATCACCGTAACATCAGATTCATAAACGAGCCTCAGGATGACTGTTTTCAAGGACACGTCGGCCGTGCAGCGATGCAGAGCGGGAGGGGGGCAGGAGGGCTGGAGGCGCGCCATAGGTGCCCTGGTCTTGCTGTTGCTGCTCGCTGGGTCTCTGCCCGCACAGGCAGAGCCATCGCTGTTGATGCTGGACCTGCCGGCGCAAGACCTGGAACACGCACTGCAAGCCTACAGCCGCGCCACCGGCATGGCGGTGCTGGTCGACCGCGAGCTGACGCGGGGCCGGCGCTCCATCGGTGTGCACGGGCGTTTCACGGCGCAGGAGGCACTGGCGATGTTGCTGACGGGGAGTGGCCTGATGGCGCGTTATGCGCGCAGCGACGCGTTCACCTTGCGACTGCCCGAGGTCAGCCAGGCACCTTCGCCCCGTGGCGTATCGACCCGTAGCGCAGCGCGGATCAACAACAGCTACGCGACGGCGTTGCAGCAGGCGATCGAGGCCAGCCTATGCCGTTCGCCCTTGACCCGCCCCGGCAGTTTTCGCGCGTTGGTGCAGGTGTGGGTCAACGCTGACGGGGTGATCGAACACAGCCGGTTGGTCAGTTCCACCGGCAATGAACAACGCGATGAAGCATTGGTGCGCAGCCTGGGCACGGCGCGGGTCGAACGCCCGGCACCCAGTTCGCTGCGCCAGCCGGTGACTTTACTTTTATTGCCTGACACAACAGGAATGCGCATGGAATGCACAGCAGGGACGGGAGCCACGGGCGGATGAAAAACACCGGGCACAATACGATGGTCAGCTTGTTCCTGGCGTCCTATGAGGACTTCAAGGTGCGCCTGCGCAAGCGCCTGGGTTCCGAGGACCTGGCCAACGACGTCCTGCACGAAACCTATCTACGGGTCGACCGCATGGACGTACCACCGAACCTTACGCAACCCAACGCCTACCTGTACCGCATGGCCTTGAACATTGCCGCCGATCGACGCCAGGCCGATGCGCGCTTGCTCACCGGCAGTGAGGTCGAAGAGCTGTTGCAAAGCGCCGACGAAGCCCAGGACCCCTTGCGGGTAGTCGGCGGCCAGAAAGAAATCCAGTCCTTGGTCAAGGCCCTCTACGAACTGCCGGCTCGCCGCCGCAAGATCCTGATCGCCGCGCGCCTGGAAGAAGCCCCCCACCTGGAAATCTCCCAGCGTTTCGGCATCTCTACGCGCATGGTCGAGAAAGAAATCAAGGCCGCCCTGGGCCATTGTGCAAAGCGCCTGGAAAGAAAAGTGATTCAGCGGTTCGGTCCCGGGGCCGGAAAACCGTCTTAGTGTCGAGTCCCTGATAAAACCGTGAGTATTTGCGCGCTTGAACATTTTTAACCTTTCCGCCGCCCGGGATAATTCCACCAGCCCACTGCACAGTGAAGCCCGCGATTGGCTGGTGCTGCTGACGTCGGGCCGCGCCACCGTCGCCGATGCCAAGGCGTTGCGGGCCTGGTGTGCCCAGAGCCCCGAGCATGCCCAGGCGTTCGAGCAGGCCAAGGTGTTGTGGCAACAATTGGCGCCTGCCGTCGAGCAGTTGTCGCAGCCGCGCCATTTTAGCCGTCGGGCGTTTCTCGGTGGGGCGATTGCGGCGTCGGCGGCGGTGGTCATGGTGCGTGTTGGCGTGCCGGGCGGGTTTGCCGGGTTAACGGCGGACTATCGCACCGAGGTGGGCCAGCAACGCCAAGTGTTGTTAAGCGAGGGCGTGAACCTGGAGCTTAATACCCAGACGCGCATCAGCCGGGTCGGGCAGGGAATTGAATTGCTGGAAGGTGAAGTCGAGATCGTCGCCAACAGCGCGCAGACGCTCAAAGTACAGGCCGGCGAGGGTTGGGTCAGTGCGGCGCAGGCGCGGTTCAATCTGCGCAACACTGACCACAGCGTGTGTGTGACGTGCATTGAAGGGTCGTTGCTGGTAGATGTCGCCGAGCGCAGTGTGCGTCTGGAAAGTGGTCGGCAACTGACCTATGGCGCTGCCGGCATGGGCGAACCGATTGTGGTGGATACGCAGTCGGTGGTGGCGTGGCGCGAGCAGGTGCTGGTGTTCAACAACGCGACGTTGGCCACCGTAGTGGATGAGATCAACCGCTATCGGCCAGGGATGCTGGTGTTGCTGAATAAAGAACTGGGGCAGCGGCGCGTGCAAGCACGGTTCAGTTTGCAGCAGTTGCCGGGAGTGGCCCTGTTGATTCGGGACGCGTATGGGGCCAAGTGTACGGAGCTGCCTGGCGGGGTGGTGTTGTTGAGTTGACGCAACACCCCCCGTCCAAACACTAAGCCACCTTTTCTGCGGCCTGCCGCTCGCGTTCGGCGACCAACTCGCGGGTGAGGGGAATCAGGCGTTTGCCATACTCGATCGCATCATTAAGCGGGTCGAACCCACGAATCAGAAACGTGGTAATCCCCAGGTCGTAGTAATCCAGCAAGGCTTCGGCGACTTGCTCGGCGGTGCCCACCAACGAGGTCGAGTTGCCCTGTGCGCCGAGCAACCCGGCAATCCCGGTCCACAAGCGCTTGTCCAACCGTGATCCTTGCGCCGCCGCGGCCAGCAACCGGCGCGAGCCTTCATTCGGCGGCTCACGCCGCACAAAACCATGTTTCTCAGCCAAGGCAGTGGCCTGCGCCAAGATGTTCTCGGCACGCGCCCAGGCCAGTTCCTCGGTCTCGGCCAGGATCGGCCGCAATGACAAACTGAAGCGAATCGTACGCCCATGCTTGGCCGCTTCAGCGCGCACTTGGGTCACGACCTCGCGCACCTGCTCATAGGTTTCACCCCACAGCGCATACACGTCCGCATGTTTGCCCGCCACCGCAATCGCTGCCGCTGAAGACCCACCGAAATACAGCGGAATATGCGGCTGCTGCGGCGACTTCACCGTGGAGTGCGCGCCTTCCACTTGGTAGTAGGTGCCTGAGAAGTTGAACGGCTGCTCGCTGGTCCATTCCTGACGCACCACGCTGAGGTATTCGTCGGTACGCGCGTAGCGTTCGTCCTTGCCGATATGGCTGCCATCGGCGCGCAGTTCGCGGTCGTCGCCGCCGGTGATGATATGCACGGCGGTGCGGCCGCCGTTGAATACATCAAGCGTGTTGAATTGGCGTGCGGCCAGCGTGGGCTGGGCAAAACCTGGGCGATGGGCGATCAGAAACTGCAGCTTTTTGGTCACGCTGGCGGCATGCGAGGCGATCAGCGTGCTGTCCGGGCTATTGGAGTGGAAAGCCACCAGGGCGCGGTCGAACCCTGCCTCTTCGTGAGCGCGGGCGACGGTTTCGACGTAGTCCGGTTGCAGGGTCGGGCCGCTGCGCGGGTGAATCTCGGAAGCATGGTGGCCGCCGATATAGCCGATGAATTCAATGCTCATGGTCAGTCCTTGTTGAGTCGGGTTCAACACCGTCACCCGGCGGGGTGACGGTCATTTGCCAACAAAGTAGGGGCCGCCGCCGGCGCTGTAAAATGCCGATTGGTTCTAACCTAATTATTAAAAAGTTGAATCATGAATTTATTTTCTATCAGGAAGTTGCATTTTAAGTGCCTCTGGAAAGGCATGCTGTGCAGGCGCGTCCACCATCGCAATGCCGAGCTGCCCGGCATTGCCCGTGATGCCCACGCGGTCCGCCAGGTAACGCGCCGGCGGTTGCCCCACCGCCTTGCGGAACATGGTGATAAAGCCGCTGGCGTTCTCGTAACCCAGGTCCAGCGCCACCCGCTGCACACTTTCACCCTTGGCCAGGCGTTGCAGTGACAGGATCACATGCAACTGCCGTCGCCAACGCCCGAAGCTCAAGCCCAACTCCTCCAGCAGCAAGCGCGTCATGCTGCGCTCACTCATGCCGATACGCACCGCCCATTGGCCGAGGGTGGCCTTGTCACCGGGGTCGGCCAGCAGGCTGTCGGCCAGGCGGCGTAGCCTTGGGTCCTGGGGCATGGGCAGGTGCAGGTCTTCGATCGGCGCTTCGCCCAGCTCATCCAACAAGGTGCTGATCAAGCGGCCCTGTGCGCCTTCGACGTCGTAGAGTTGCGGGAAACTCACGGCCTTGGTGATCAGTTCATGCAATAAACCTGACACGCCCAGGGTGCAGCATTGCGGGGGCAGGGCGTCTGAGGCGTCGGGGTCAACTAACAGGCAGTAGACGTGCGCCTCGCCGGAGCCGCGCGCCGCATGGGACATTCCTCCGGGAATCCACAGTGCGCATTGCGGCGGCACGATCCAGATACCGGCCTCGATCTCGCAGTGAATCACCCCGCGCAGGGTGTACATCAACTGCGCTTTGCGGTGGGAATGCTGCTCGTGTTCCCAGCTTTCGGACGTACTGGTAGCCCCCACAGCCACCACGGCACGCGGGATCAGGTCAGCATCCTTGGACATTTGCGGGTCGTGCAGGTCAAGGCGATGACGTTTCATGGTGAGGTCGCGGTTTGGCTGAATTGCGAAATATTCTGGCTATTTTGTGCAATGCCGTCCAGCGGCACGATCACTATAGTGAGATCAACTCTCATTAAGGAGCTTTGCCATGCGACTCGACAGTTCAACTTTTCCGGTGGTCAAAATCGTCTTCGATGCCCCCAACGAAGGTGGTCCCGACGATACCTTCCTGATATTCGAAGGCCTGCTCGCCCGTCAGCAATCCTTTATGTTGCTGCACGAAAAAGCCGTGGACGAAAACAATCACGAGCATTCCCACGAGGAGCGCAAACAGGCTTCTATCTGGATGAAGAAAAACAAACAGGCGCTGCGCGCGTTCGTCAAAGGCATGATCCAAGTGGAACCCAGCGCCGCCAAGCGCCTGGCGCTCAAGCCGTTTGCCGTGACGTTTGGCAAGGCCTGGGGTTACCCGCTGTTGGTGGTGGAGTCCAAGGACCAGGCATGGGCGCTGGCGCGGGATGTACTGGATGAGCAGGTGTCGGATGTGGCGTATTTCTAAACCGTATCGCAGGACCCCTGTGGGAGTCAGCTCCCACAGGTGAGATTCCTGCCTGTACTGCCTGTTTGAGGTATCCTCCGCGCCCCGCTTATCACCGATTCAAAGACAGATGACAGGACAAGACATGCAGGCGATGCTTTCGTCGATCCTCGACGAAGTGCGTCCACTGATCGGCCTCGGCAAAGTCGCCGACTACATCCCCGCGCTGGCCGACGTACCCGCCAATCAACTCGGCATCGCGGTGTACGGCAACGACGGCTCGGCTTACTGCGCCGGTGATGCCAACACCCTGTTTTCGGTGCAGAGCATTTCCAAGGTGTTCAGCCTGGTGCAGGCCATCGACCACGGCGGCGAAACCATCTGGGAACGCCTGGGCCACGAGCCTTCCGGGCAACCGTTCAATTCGCTGGTCCAGCTGGAATTCGAACGCGGCCGACCGCGTAATCCGTTTATCAACGCCGGCGCCCTGGTGATCTGCGACATCAACCAATCGCGTTTTGCCGTACCGATTTTGTCGATGCGTGACTTTGTGCGGCGCTTGTCCGGCAACCCGCAAATCCTGGTCAACAGCGTCGTCGCCGATTCAGAGGCCCAACACGGCGCGCGCAACGCGGCCATGGCCTATCTGATGAAATCCTTCGGCAACTTCCACAACGATGTGGACGCGGTGCTGCACAGCTACTTCAACTATTGCGCGTTGCAGATGAGCTGCCTGGATTTGGCCAAGGCGTTCAGCTTCCTGGCCAACGAGGGGACAAGCGCCCACAGCGGCGAGCAGATCCTGACGGCGCGCCAGACCAAGCAAGTCAACTCGATCATGGCCACCAGCGGGCTGTATGACGAGGCGGGGAATTTTGCCTATCGCGTGGGCTTGCCGGGCAAGAGCGGGGTAGGCGGCGGAATTGTTGCGGTGGTGCCGGGGCAGTTTACGGTGTGCGTGTGGTCGCCGGAGTTGAATGCGGCGGGGAACTCGCTGGCGGGGATAAAGGCGTTGGAGTTGTTGAGTGAGCGGATTGGGTGGTCGGTGTTCTAACGGCCCGGCAGGCTCCCTGAATCCCTTGATGATCGTTCCCACGCTCTGCGTGGGAATGC
>NZ_MDDR01000002.1 GCF_001870435.1 Pseudomonas costantinii
GGCTTCGGTCGGACCATAGCCGTTGAGCAAGTGTTGCGGCGCGCCGTCCTTGAGCACCCGGGCAATCACGCTCGGGTCGAGTACATCGCCGCCGACGATCAGGTAACGCAACTGCGGGAAGACCGCCAACAGCCCCTCGGCGTACTGATGGAACAACCCGGCAGTCATCCACAACACGCTGACCGCTTGCTCCTGCAACAGCGCGGCGAAATCGGTCTGGGACAGCAGCGTGTCCTGGTCGACCACCACCACCGCGCCGCCATTGAGCAACGGTGCCCACACATCGAGAGTGCTGGCGTCGAACGCCGGGTTGGAGGCAAACGCCACACGATCGTGCTGATTGAAATCGGCATAGCCGTTGTTGATCACCAACCGCGTGATCGCCCGGTGCGGCACCAACACACC
>NZ_MDDR01000003.1 GCF_001870435.1 Pseudomonas costantinii
GGCGAGCGGGCACCCAGTCAGACCGCCGCGGGACGCAGTGAGTAGGTTTTCAATTGGTGGGCAAAATCGCGCAGGGACTGGATACCGCTGGCTTCGGCCTCGTGCACCCATTCCTTGATCGCGGCCAACATATCGTGGCCATTGGAGCTGGTCTTGAGCCAGATCTGTTGCAGCGCCAGACGCTTCTCGTAGATCACTTTCAGCGATTGGCTGTGTTCCAGCATGCTCTGGATACGCACATGGTGGCGGTCATCCAGCAAACTGGTTTCACGCGACAGCAGGCGCTTGGCACGGCGGAACTGGTGGCGTACCGAATGATCGACTTTCTCCAGCTCCTGCTTGACCAGCGGGCCGATGACCAACTTGCGGTACTGGGCCATGATCTGGAAGCGGTTGTTGAGAATCGCCATGGCGGTGTCCATGTCCAGATGGCCCTTGCCCTCCACGCGGTGGGCAATAGGCGCGACGCGCTGCACCTTGGCCAGGCGCAGGAAGCTGAACACCTTGATCCACGCCCAACCCAGGTCGAACTCCCATTTTTTCACCGACAGCTTGGCCGAGTTGGGGTAGGTGTGGTGGTTATTGTGCAGCTCTTCGCCGCCGACGATGATGCCCCACGGCACCAGGTTGGTCGCTGCGTCACGGCATTCGAAGTTGCGATAGCCCACGGCATGGCCCAGGCCGTTGATCACGCCGGCAGCCCAGAAGGGAATCCACATCATCTGGATCGCCCAGATGGTGATGCCGATGGTGCCGAACAGCAGCAGGTCGATCACGCCCATGATCGCCACGCCCAGCAGCGGGTAGGGCGTGTAGATTTTGCGTTCGATCCAGTCGTCCGGGCAGTTCTTGCCGTAGATACGCAGGGTCTCGGGGTTTTCCGCCTCGGCACGGTACAGCTCGGCACCTTTGCGCAGCACGGTGGACAGACCTTTAATGACCGGGCTGTGCGGGTCGTCGACGGTTTCGCATTTGGCGTGGTGTTTGCGGTGGATGGCGGTCCACTCGCGGGTGTTCTGCGCCGTGGTCAGCCACAGCCAGAAGCGGAAGAAGTGTTTCAGGCCGGCGTTAAGCTCCAGGGAGCGGTGGGCTGAATAACGGTGCAGATAGACGGTGACCCCAACGATGGTCACGTGGGTCATCAACAGCGTGACTGCCACCAGTTGCCAGGCTGACAGGTCAAGAAAACCGTTGTACCACATAGGCTGTATGGCCCTCAGATAAAGAAAAAAACAGCTCACGCATTATCACTAAGCCCACAGATAAAACCAGCCACCCTTTCAGATAGGAGTGACTGGATGTTTCTTATTCTATAATCCGCAGCCTTTGTAGGGCGATGCTGTTTTTTTGGTAAGGATTACTGACCATATGCTGTTTTCATACCGAGGTGCCCTACGTACGGGGCTGGTATACCTGCTGGTTTCCATTGTGTGGCTCCAGCTCAGCAACCAACTATTGATCAACTTTCTCGATGAGCCGCAGGAGTTAGGGCACTGGCTGCAGATACGCGGCTATGTTTGGGTGGCCCTCAGCGCGCTGGCTATTTATCTGATGTGCGCCCGTTTTGCTCGTGCCCATCAACTGCAACAACCCTTGAAAGAAAACCGCGAGCGCCTGCAACAGGCTGCTGCCGTGTTTGATTGCACCCGCGAAGGGGTGCTGGTCACCGACGCCCAGGGGCTGATCGTGCACGTCAACCGGGCGTTTATGGAGATCACCGGCTATCGCCGCGAAGACGTCATCGGGGAGCGGCCAAGTCTGTTCAAATCAGGGCGCCATTCGTCGAATTTTTACCAGCAAATGTTTCAGACCCTGGGAAGCACGGGTGAATGGAGCGGCGAAATCTGGAACCGACGCAAAAGCGGTGAAATTTATCCACAGTGGCAAACCATCCGCGTGATCCACGATGATCAAGGCAACGTCAGCCATTACGTCGCGGTGTTTTCCGATATCAGCGCCATCAAGGATTCCGAGCACGAGCTGGCGCATCTCGCTCACCACGACCCGCTGACCGACCTGCCCAACCGCCTGTTGTTCACCGACCGCGCCGAGCAGGCACTGGCCTCGGCGCAAGCGCACAAACGCGGCTGCGCTTTGCTGTTGCTGGACTTGGATCACTTCAAAATCATCAACGACAGCCTCGGTCATAACGTCGGCGACCAGTTGCTCAAGGTAGTCGGCGAGCGGCTCAAAGGCCTGTTCGGCTCCGGAGTGACCCTGGCACGCCTGGGTGGGGACGAATTCGCGGTGCTGGCGGAAAGTTGTCCACAAGTGGTGCAGGCGGCCGCACTGGCACAACGCATTCTTGATGCAATGAAGCAGCCGTTCATTTTTGACGGCCATCAACTGTTTATCAGCGTCAGCGTTGGTATCAGCCTGTTCCCCAGCGACGCCCTGAGCGCCGAGCAACTGCTGCGCAACGCGGATTCCGCGCTATTCAAGGCCAAGAGCGCCGGTCGTGAAGGCTATGCGTTGTACACCGAAGAGCTGACGGCTCACGCCCAGAACCGCGTGGAAATCGCCGGTGAACTGCGTCGTGCCCTCGATCAGCAAGAGCTGCGCGTCTATTACCAACCCGTGCATGACCTGCAAGGCAGCCGCCTGATTGGCGTCGAAGCGCTGGTGCGCTGGCAACACCCGGGGCGCGGTCTGGTGCCGCCTGGCGAATTTATCCCCATCGCTGAGCGCACCGGGCTGATTGCCGACATCGACGCCTGGGTCATGGATCAGGCCTGCCGCCAGATGTGCCAATGGCTGGCTGACGGTGTGCCACTGAGCTTTATTGCCGTTAATGTCTCCAGCCGTTTGTTTGCCCGGCGCGAGCTGTACGAGCAAGTCGCCCAAGTGCTGCACGCTACCGGCCTTGATCCGGCCTTCCTTGAACTGGAGGTCACCGAAAGCGCGGTGATGCACGACCCCGAAGTGGCCCTTGAGCAGATGCACCGCCTACGTGAGCTTGGCATACGCCTGGCCATCGACGACTTCGGCACCGGCTATTCCTCGCTGCTGCGCCTCAAGCGCTTGCCGGTACAGAAGCTCAAGATTGACCAGGGCTTTGTCGCCGGGTTGCCGTGGGATGAGGATGACGCGGCTATCGTGCGTGTAGTGATTGCTCTGGCCAAAAGCATGGGCATGCAGGTGCAAGCAGAAGGCATTGAGCAGATGGACCAGGCGCGGTTCCTGTTGGATCAGGAGTGCGATATGGGGCAGGGGTATTGGTTTGGGCGGCCGATGCCGGCTCAGGAGATTGATTGGGCGAGGGCGCCCGCCATCCGAATTTGAAATGCGCTCAAAATGTGGGAGCGGGCTTGCCCGCGATGAGGGACTTTCAGTCGAAATATACAGTGCCTGACACACCGCCATCGCGGGCAAGCCCAGCTCCCACAGGGTTCAGCAGTGACCATGTATCAGTATTTTCACGCTGAAACCCCTCGCAACCCCACGTCCTGCCAGAAAATTCTTTCTGGTTATATAAACATTCTTAAATAGTATTTTTAAGAATATCCCCGCTTATCTACTATCGCCCTCACGCCACAAGCAGTGCCGCCACTGCGAGGCACTATTCATTTCAGGAGCGAGACCATGAGCGCATCTCTACGTAGCGTCGACGGCCAGGACGAAGCAGCTATTTTGCGTGAGATCCAGAGCGCCTTGCGCGATCTGCGGTTTGGCGCGGTGGAAATCACTGTGCACAACGCCCAAGTGGTTCAGATCGAACGCAAAGAAAAATTCCGTTTGCAGAACCCAGGTAACAAACCGGCTTAAGCACCACCGGCGATTCGCATGCTAGCTAGACCCGCAACTATAAGAAAAAGCCAACACCCAAGAATTTCAGGAGCCTTCTATGTCGTCGATTCGCCGTTACGCCCTGGCTGCACTGGCCAGTGCCGTGTTTGCCGGTTCCGCCGTTGCCAAGGACTACGAGTTGCTCAACGTCTCGTACGACCCTACCCGTGAGCTGTACCAGGACTACAACGCTGAGTTCACCAACTTCTGGAAACAGTCGCACCCAGGTGACAACGTCAAGATCCAGCAATCCCACGGTGGTTCGGGCAAACAAGGCCGGGCGGTGATCGACGGCCTGCGCGCCGACGTAGTGACCCTGGCCCTGGCCGGCGACATCGACGAAATCGCCAAGTTGGGTAAGACCTTGCCGGAAAACTGGCAAACCCGTCTGCCGGACGCCAGCACCCCGTACACCTCGACCATCGTGTTCCTGGTGCGCAAGGGCAACCCTAAAGGCATCAAGGATTGGGGCGATCTGATCAAGAAAGACGTCTCGGTGATTACCCCGAACCCGAAAACCTCCGGCGGTGCACGCTGGAACTTCCTCGCCGCCTGGGCCTACGGCCTGAAAGCCGGTGGCAGCGAAGCCAAGGCCCAGGAATACGTGAAAGAGCTGTTCAAACACGTGCCTGTGCTGGACACCGGTGCTCGCGGCTCGACCATCACCTTCGTCAACAACGGTCAAGGTGACGTGTTGCTGGCTTGGGAAAACGAAGCCTTTCTGGCCCTGAAAGAAGATGGCGGCGCTGACAAGTTCGACATCGTCGTGCCTTCCCTGTCGATCCTGGCCGAGCCGCCGGTGGCCGTGGTCGACAAGAACGCCGAGAAAAAGGGCAACACCGAGATCGCGACTGAATACCTGAAACACCTGTACAGCCCGGCTGGCCAGGAGATTGCGGCGAAGAACTTCTACCGCCCACGCGATGCAAAAGTTGCCGCCAAATACGCTCAGCAGTTCCCGAAACTGGACCTGGTGACTATCGACAAAGACTTCGGCGGCTGGAAAACTGCCCAACCGAAATTCTTCAATGACGGTGGCGTGTTCGACCAGATCTACACGGCGCAGTAAGCCGTGAACTAAGCAGCCCACAGAGCCCGCATTCACCTGCGGGCTTTGCGTGTCCGTTCCGCTAACCAAGGACTCTTATGTCGCGTCGTATTTCCCCCGTCATACCCGGCTTCGGGCTGACGCTGGGCTACACCGTGGTGTACCTCAGCCTGATCGTACTCATCCCCCTCGCGGCGATGTTTGTACATGCCGCTCAACTCACCTGGGAACAGTTCTGGGCCATCATTTCCGCCCCGCGCGTGCTGGCGGCGTTGAAACTGAGCTTCGGCACGGCGTTGTACGCCGCGATCATCAACGGTGTGATCGGCACGCTGCTGGCCTGGGTGCTGGTGCGCTATACCTTCCCCGGCCGCAAGATCATCGATGCGATGATCGACTTGCCGTTCGCGCTGCCCACCGCCGTCGCCGGTATCGCGCTGACCGCGTTGTACACACCCAACGGTCTGGTCGGCCAGTTTGCTGCGGACTTGGGCTTCAAGATCGCCTACACCCCGTTGGGCATCACCCTGGCACTGACCTTCGTCACGCTGCCATTCGTGGTGCGCACGGTGCAGCCGGTACTGGCCGATATCCCCCGGGAAATCGAAGAAGCCGCTGCCTGCCTGGGCGCCAAGCCGTTGCAGGTATTCCGCTACATCCTCGTCCCCGCGTTGCTACCCGCCTGGCTGACCGGCTTTGCGCTGGCCTTCGCCCGCGGTGTCGGCGAGTATGGTTCGGTGATTTTCATCGCCGGCAACATGCCGATGAAAACCGAGATCCTGCCGCTGCTGATCATGGTCAAACTCGACCAGTACGACTACCGCGGCGCCACCTCTATCGGCGTGCTGATGCTGGTGGTTTCCTTTGTCCTGCTGCTGCTGATCAACTTGTTGCAGCGGCGCATCGAACGTCCATAAGGAGGCGCGGAACATGTCCCAATCGTCTATTTCCGCCGCGTCCTCGGCCAACGCTGCCCGTCGTGGCAGCGCGGTGTCCCGACGCATCCTGATCAGCCTTGGCTGGCTGGTGTTCGCGCTGTTCCTGCTACTGCCGCTGCTGATCGTGGTGACCCAGGGCTTGAAGAATGGCCTCGGCGCGTTCTTCACGGCGATCCTCGAACCCGACGCGCTGTCGGCGCTGAAACTCACGGTGATCGCCGTGGCGATTTCAGTGCCGCTCAACGTGGTGTTCGGGGTCAGCGCCGCCTGGTGCGTGAGCAAGTACTCGTTCCGTGGCAAGAGCATCCTGGTGACGCTGATCGACCTGCCGTTCTCGGTATCGCCAGTGATCGCAGGTTTGGTCTATGTGCTGATGTTCGGCGCCCAGGGTTTCTTCGGCCCATGGCTGCAAGCGCATGACATCCAGATCGTGTTCGCCTTGCCCGGCATCGTGCTGGCGACCATCTTCGTCACCGTGCCCTTCGTAGCCCGTGAGCTGATCCCGCTGATGCAGGAACAGGGCACCCAGGAAGAAGAGGCAGCGCGCCTGCTGGGCGCCAATGGCTGGCAGATGTTCTGGCATGTGACCGTGCCGAACATCAAATGGGGCCTGATCTACGGCGTGGTGTTGTGTACTGCACGGGCGATGGGTGAGTTCGGCGCGGTGTCGGTGGTGTCCGGCCACATTCGCGGCGTGACCAATACCCTGCCGCTGCACGTCGAGATTCTCTACAACGAATACAACCACGTTGCCGCGTTTGCGGTGGCGAGTCTGTTGCTGATCCTGGCGCTCTTCATCCTGCTGCTCAAGCAGTGGAGCGAGAACCGTATAAATCGCCTGCGCGCCGGTGCGGCTGAGGAATAAGTCATGTCGATCGAAGTCCGTAATGTCAGCAAGAATTTCAACGCCTTCAAGGCCCTGAACAGCATCAATCTGGATATCCAGAGTGGCGAGCTGGTGGCGTTGCTCGGCCCGTCCGGCTGCGGCAAGACCACCTTGCTGCGCATCATCGCCGGCCTGGAAACCCCGGATGCCGGCAGCATCGTGTTCCACGGTGAAGACGTGTCCGGCCACGACGTGCGTGATCGCAACGTCGGTTTTGTGTTCCAGCACTACGCGCTGTTCCGCCACATGACCGTGTTCGACAACGTCGCCTTCGGCCTGCGCATGAAGCCGAAAAACCAGCGCCCGACTGAAAGCCAGATCGCGAGCAAGGTTCACGAACTGCTGAACATGGTGCAATTGGATTGGCTGTCCGATCGCTACCCGGAGCAACTCTCCGGTGGCCAGCGCCAGCGTATCGCGCTGGCCCGTGCACTGGCGGTAGAACCAAAAGTGTTGCTGCTGGACGAACCGTTCGGCGCCCTCGACGCCAAGGTGCGTAAAGAGCTGCGCCGCTGGCTGGCGCGCCTGCACGAAGACATCAACCTGACCTCGGTGTTCGTGACTCACGACCAGGAAGAGGCCATGGAAGTCGCCGACCGTATCGTGGTGATGAACAAGGGTGTGATCGAGCAGATCGGCTCACCGGGTGAAGTCTACGAAAACCCGGCCAGCGACTTTGTTTACCACTTCCTCGGTGATTCGAACCGTCTGCACCTGGGTGAAGACAACCACGTGTTGTTCCGTCCGCATGAAGTGTCGCTGTCGCGCCATGAACTGGAAGATCACCATGCGGCTGAGGTGCGGGATATCCGCCCACTCGGTGCAACGACTCGGGTGACCTTGAAGGTCGAAGGCCAAAGCGAGCTGATCGAAGCCGAAGTGGTGAAAGACCACGACAGCCTGACCGGCCTGGCCCGTGGCGAGACCCTGTTCTTCAAACCCAAGGTGTGGCAAAAAGCCTGACATAAAGATCGTTCCCACGCTCCGCGTGGGAACGCCTCTTGTGACGCTCTGCGTCACGCTTTGGGACGCGGAGCGTCCTGGGCTGCATGCCCACGCAGAGCGTGGGAACGATCAACCCGGCGAGCCGCCGGCCCGGACCGCGCCTCAATTTGCTGTTTCAAATCCCCCCGCAACCCCACCAGAAACGCCAACTCAGCCACCACAAACAGCGGCCCGACGATAAGCCCCGACACGTCATCCACAAACGCCGGCTTTTTACCTTCGTAGTAGTGCCCGACAAACTGAATCACCCAGCCCACCACAAACATCCCGATGCCGCTGCTGAGCCACACCATTGTGCTTTGCGCCGCCAGCACATGCCCCGCCCATACCGACAAGCCCATCAGCACCGTCATCAGCACGCCCAGCGCCAGTTCCAGGCGCAGGTAAAACCACGCCGAAAACAGCGCCAAAATCACTGCCGGCGAGAGCCAGAGCCCGCCCACCGCCCATTCGGGGCGTGATAGCAGCACCGCCACGGCCACCACAATCAGCGGGATGCCGATAAAGTGGCTGGCAATATTGCGCGGGTCGCGGTGGTAGGCGGCGTATTGACTGAGGTGGTCGACGAGGCTTTTCATTGTTGTTCCTCCTGTAGGATGTTTGATCATGCCCTGTCAGCCTGCGACTGACTGTCAGCTGGGCGACAATCTTCGGAGTTCTCATGGACGCAGAGAAATGGCACCCACAGCTGGCCACCGGTCATTGGTTCAGCCACCTGCCTGTAGCGTTTCAGAATAGCTTGCTGGCCCAGGCCCGGCTGCGGCAGCTGACGGCGGGGCAATACCTGTTCAAACGCGGCGACCCGCCCTGTGGCTTGTATGCGGTGCTCGACGGCAGCCTGCGCATCAGCGCGGTGAATGAGCACGGCAAGGAAGCGATATTGAGCCTGGTGGAGTTGCCTTACTGGTTCGGCGAAATTTGCCTGTTCGACGGCTTACCGCGTACCCATGACGCCTGCGCCGTGGGGTCGTGCACGCTGTTGCAGGTGCCGCAGCAGGCACTGCTGAGCATTCTCGATGAAACCCCGCAGTATTGGCGCGACCTGGCGTTGCTGATGAGCCAGAAACTGCGCCTGAGCTTTATCAACATCGAGCAACTGAGCCTGATGCCTGCGTCGGTTCGATTGGCCCATCGGTTATTGATGATCGTTGAAGGCTATGGCGACATCGAACACTCGCGCCGCGTGCTGCAACTGCCCCAGGAAGACCTGGCGGCGATGTTGAGCCTGTCGCGCCAGACTGCCAATGCGTTGCTCAAGGACCTGCAAGCTCAAGGCGTCGTGCGTTTGGGCTATGGCGAGATTGAGATTCTCGACATACAGCGGCTGCGTGAGGCGGCGCACACCTGAGAGTGTTAGCCTGCATGCCTGATTAATCGAGGTGTGTTATGCGCGTGCTGTTAGTGGAACATGAATCCGACGAGGCGCTGCGGATGGCCCAAGGCTTGAACGAGGCCAGCTACACCGTGGAAGTCGCGGCCAATGGCATGGCGGCGTTGCGCTTTGTTGAAAGCACCGAGTACGACCTGGTGATCCTGGATGTGATGCTGCCCGGGTTGAATGCCTGGAAGTTGCAGCAGGCGATTCGGTTGAAGGGTGAAACGCCGGTGTTGTTCTTGACCACGCCGGGCGGGATTGAGGACCGCTTGCGCGGGTTGGAGCTGCATGAGGATGATTATTTGCTCAAGCCGTTTGAGGCCAAGGCATTAGTGGCACGGGTTAAGAAATTATTGCGGCGCGATCGTGCGCGCTGATTGATTTGGCGCCATCGCAGGCAAGCCAGCTCCCACATTTGAGCCGGGCTTGCCCGCGATATGGCCCTCATAACCACCACAAATCCATCTATCGCAACCCATCCCGAAATTGCCCTGGCGTGATCCCCGTCCACCGCTTGAATGCCCGATTAAAACTGCTGGTATCGGCAAACCCCAGCAAATGACTGACTTCGGCCAACGAACACTGTGGGTCTCGCAGGTGCAACAACGCCAAATTCTCCCGGCACTCATTAAGCAACGCATCAAACCGACACCCTTCATCCGCCAGATGCCGCTGCAAGCTGCGCAGGCTCAGGTGCAGCGCCTGGGCAACCCGTTCGGCACTCGGCTCGCCATCCGGCAGTTGCGCCTCAATGACCCTGCGCACCTTGCGCTCCCAGGTCAGCGGTTGCAGTTGGGCGAGGGTGCGCTTGAGCACGGTTTCATTGTGTTCGGCCAACTCCGGGTTGGCGTCATCCAGATGGCTGTCGAAGTCATGGGCCGCAAATTCCAGCCGATCTTCTTGGGCACCAAAAAACACCGGCGCACGAAACACGCTGTGCCATGGCTTGGGATCAGCCGGTTCCGGCCGCTGCAAGTACACCGCCAGCGGCGCATAGTCGCGGCCTAGACGGTTGCGGCAGGTGCGCACGTAGATCGCCGCAAACGCATCGATGGCCTCTCGCGCCGGCGCCGGGCTCCCCGTGGGTTGCAGCAGGCGAAAACGATAGCGCTCGCCGTCTCGACTAAGCTCCAGCGTCAGGGCATCGCTGACCACCTGGTGATAGCGCACGATGCGCTCGAACACTTCGCGCAAACTGCCGCTGGCCACTAGGGCATAGCCCAGCGCATGAAAGGTGGTGGGGCTGACAAACCGCGACACTCGCAAACCAATCGCCGGATCGCCGCTGGCCTGTACCGCCAGCTCCCACAGGCGCGTGGTAGCGGACAACGGGTAGCGCGCGTTGGGGTCGTCCATCAGTTGCGGGTCGAGCCCGGCCTGGGCGCACAGCGCCGCGCTGTCGAGGTCCAGGGCGTCGAGCTGTTTGCGCAAGGCGCGGGTCCAGCTGGCGAGGGAGGTGGGTTCAGTCATGGCGATTGGCGCTTGCGGTCAACAGGTTGGCGTCCGGAGCTAGCGTCCTGCCGGATCGCTTGGGGCAGGATAGACACATCAATAACCAGAGGATGGAAGCATGGACGGTACTTCTGCAAGTCCCCAACAGATGAACGCGCAACAACGTTCAGCGCAAATCCGTGAAGTGGTGCTGGCCGAAGGCGTCAGGTTGCGCCAGCAACACCCCTGGCTGCTGCATCAGGACGCGCTGGGCGCGGGCATCCTGGCGTTTGCGTTAGTCGGCATGCTCGGCTCGGCGGCCCTCTACATCACCGGGCATATGGCGTGGTGGGCCTGCCTGTTGCTCAACGCCTTCCTCGCCTCGCTGACCCACGAATTGGAACACGACCTGATCCACAGCATGTACTTTCGCAAACAGCGCGTGCCGCACAACCTGATGATGGGGCTGGTGTGGCTGGCGAGGCCGAGCACCATCAACCCGTGGATACGTCGCCATTTGCACCTTAACCATCACAAGGTTTCCGGCACCGAGACCGATATGGAAGAGCGCGCCATCACCAACGGTGAGCCCTGGGGCTTCGCGCGTTTGCTGATGGTGGGCGATAACGTGATGTCGGCGTTTATTCGCATGCTGCGCGCCAAGACCTGGAACCACAAACTCAAGATTCTCAAGCGCTCGCTGCTGGTGTATGCGCCGCTGGCGTTGCTGCATTGGGGCGCGTGGTATGTGTTTCTCGGCTTCCATGCGGCGAATGGCATCGCCAGCCTGATGGGCACGCCGATTGAATGGTCCGCCGGCACCTTACAGATGATGCAGGTGATCGATATCGCCGCCGTGGTGATCATCGGCCCCAACGTGCTGCGCACCTTTTGCCTGCACTTTGTCAGCTCCAACATGCACTACTACGGCGATGTGGAGCTGGGCAATGTGATCCAGCAAACCCAGGTGCTCAACCCGTGGTGGATGTGGCCGTTGCAAGCGTTCTGCTTCAACTTCGGCAGCACCCACGGCATCCACCATTTTGTGGTGAAGGAGCCGTTTTACATCCGGCAGATGACGGCCAAGGTGGCGCACAAAGTGATGGCGCAGATGGGTGTGCGCTTCAATGATTTCGGCACGTTCGCCCGGGCCAATCGACTTGAGCGCCAGGAGCGCCCCGACGCCCAGCTCAATCCGGCTGAAACGGCGATGCGCTGAGTATCACGCCGGTTTCGTCCACGTACTGCTGCCAGTGGCCGATCAACGTCGCCAGTTTGTCCGGGTGGCTCAAGGCCAAGTCATGGATCTCTCCCGGATCTTGGCCCAAGTCATACAGCTGCCAAGTCGCCGGCCCCACAGGGCCGGGGATGTACACGGCTTTCCACTGACCCTGGCGAATCGCGCGGCGGCCGAACAGCTCCCAGCCGGTGACGGTGTGCTCGTCGTGCACCTCGGCGGTTTCGCCGGACAAGAAGCCCAGCCACGACTTACCCCGCAACGGTGCCACCGGCTTGCCGCGCCACTGTTTCCCAGGGTGGCGCACACCGGCCAAATCCAGAATAGTCGGCGTGATATCCATCACCGTGCCAAACCCGTGACTGATGCGACCCTTGAGCGACAGCCGGGGGTAGTGCACCAGCGCTGGCACGCGAATTCCGCCCTCAGTGGTAAACGCCTTGAACAGCCGTGACGGCGCGGTCGCCACCTGCGCCCACGACGGGCCATACCAGACGTAGGAGTTGGCGCGCCCGATGTTCTCCAGGCGGTTGTCGTAATGCTGGTTCAGGTAGGTCAGCAGTTCTGGCCCGAACTTGGGGAAAGCTTCCAGCAGCGCACCTTCCGCGCCGTTGTCGGACATGAACACAATGAAGGTGTTATCCAGTTGCCCCTGCTTGCGCAGGTACTCCACCACCCGACCGATGTTCCAGTCCATGCGCTCGACCATCGCCGCATACACTTCCATCGCCCGCGCCGACACTTGGCGCTGTTCGTCACTCAAGGCGGCCCATTGGGTGTTCAGTTCGATCAGCGGATGCGGCTCCACATCGGCGTCGATCAGCCCCAGTGCCTTGAGTTTTTCCAGGCGCTCCAGGCGCAGCACTTCGGGGCCTGCGTCGTAGCGGCCACGGTATTTATCGACGATGTCCGCGGGGGCCTGCAACGGCCAATGCGGCGCGGAAAACGGCAAGTAGGCGAAGAACGGCCGCGCCTGGTCGCGCTCCTTGAGGTACTGCAGCAGCTTGTCGCCAAACGCATCCGATGAGTAGAAACCCTCTGGCAGTTGCTCGACGAAGGTGTCGTCCTCGATGTACAGCGCCGGGGTGGACTTGAGCAGGCCGGGCGTCGTGTCATCGTAGGTCGGCTCGAAACCATAGTGGTTGGCCGCCCCCGGCAACAGCGAGAACGAACGCTCGAAGCCACGGGCATGCGGCGCCAGTTCGGCGGTCAGGCCCAGGTGCCATTTGCCGCTCATCAAGGTCTGGTAACCGGCCTCGCGCAGCAGTTCCGGCAGGGCTACCACCTTATCGTTGAGGTAGCCCTCGTAACCGGGTTTGCCGATCAGCTCCGGGGTCAGTGCCTCGGCCATGGTGCCGATACCGGCGATATGGTGGTCGGTGCCGGTCAGCAGCATTGAGCGGGTGGGTGAGCAGGTGGGTGCGGTGTGAAAGTCGGTCAGGCGCAGGCCGTTCAGCGCCAGGGCGTCGAGGTGCGGCGTGGAGATTTCCCCGCCAAACGCGCCGAGGTCGGAGAAACCCATGTCATCGGCCAGGATCACAAGGAAATTGGGACGTTGCGGCATTAAGGCACTCCTTTTCTGGCAGGCGGTTTTTTAGCAGGCAATGAAGGCCAGCGGCAGGTCGCGGATCTGCTCGCGCAGCGGCGGCTGGTAGTGGTCGTCGCTGATCAGTTCGTGCAGCAGTTCTTCGCGCAATTGGTGGAATTCGAAACTGCTGCGCTGGCGCGGATGGGGTAGGGCGATGTCCACCACTTGCTTGATCCGCCCGGGGCGGGGCTCCATCACCACCACACGGTCGGCGAGGAAAATCGCCTCTTCCACATCGTGGGTCACCAGCACCGTGGTGATCTTGGCGCGAGCGCGGATTGCCAACAGTTCGTCCTGCATCTGTTGGCGGGTCAATGCATCGAGGGCGCCGAACGGCTCGTCCAACAACAGAATGCGTGGGCTCGCCACCAAACCACGGGCAATCGCCACCCGTTGCGCCATGCCGCCGGACAGTTGATGCGGATAAGCGCGGGTGAAGTCAGTGAGGCCTACCAGCTCGATAAAATCGCTGATGCGCCGGTTGCGCTCGGCTTCGCTTAGCGGCTCGTTGACCAGGCCCAGGCCGATGTTCTCCGCCACCGTCAGCCAGGGGAACAAACGGTGTTCCTGGAACACAATGCCACGCTCGCCACCGATGCCGCTGACGGCTTTGCCGTCGACTTGGATCTCGCCGCGAAACTGCGTATCAAGGCCCACCAGCAGACGCAGCAGGGTGGATTTACCGCAACCGCTGGAGCCGACGATAGCGACAAATTCGCCCTCGGCAATCTCCAGGTTGAATTCACGAATGGCCTCCAGTTCGAAGCCGTCGACATCGAAGGTCTTGCCCACATGGTTGAAGCTGACGATAGGTGCGTTCATGCGTGTCTCCAGCGGGTGGCGCGGGTTTCGATGCGTTGGCCGATAAGGTTGAGGGCTGCGCCGGTAAGGCCGACCAAGAGCATGCCGCTCATGATCAGGTCCATGCGCAGCAGTTGTTGGGCGCCGATCATCAGGCTGCCGATACCGCCGTTGGACGGCATGAAATATTCCGCGCCGATGGTGCCCAGCCAGGCATAGATCAGGCTCAGGCGCAGGCCGGCGAAAATGCCCGCTGCGGCGCCTGGCAACACCAGTCGCCGTAGCCGTTGGAACAGGTTCAGGCGCAGCACTTGCGCCGCCTCGCGCAGCTGCGGCGACAGGTTCAGCACGCTGCGTTGGGTGGCGATAAACAACGGGAAGAAGGCGGCGAGGGCGATAAACACCCATTTAGCCAATTCGCCCAGGCCAAACCAGGCGGTGAGCAACGGCACCCAGGCAAAAATCGCGATCTGGCGCAGCGCGGCCAGGGTCGGGCCGAGTACCCGCTCACTGCGCCGCGACAGCCCCAGCCACAGCCCCATGACGAAGCCCAAGCCGCCGCCCAGAATCAACCCACCCAAGGTGCGCCCGAGGCTTTTGCCAAGGGCGCCGCAAAGGCTGCCATCCAAGACGCCCGCTGCGGTGGTTTGCAGCACCGCCCACGGGCTGACCAGAATGTTCGGGTCGACCCAACCGTGGTGTGTCGCTGTTTGCCACAGCGCGAACAACAGCAGCGGTGGCAACCACGGTTGCAGGTGCTGCCAGCCTTGATAGCGCGGGCCGCGACGAATCTGCGCGGTGGCCGGGTGCGGCCAGTGCACCCATTTGCGGTCCAGCCAGCCGATGCCGCGATCCATCACCACACCCAGTACGCCGATGACCACGATGCACACGAAAACGATATCGAGCATGAACAACTGCCGCGCCCACACCATCAGGTAGCCGATGCCTTCGCTGGAGGCCAGCAACTCCACCGCCAGCAACGACGTCCATCCGGCTGCCAGCGCCAGGCGCACCCCGGCCATGAATGCCGGCAGCGCGGCGGGCAGGATCAGGCGGCGAATCAAAAGGTGAGTGGGCAGGCGCAGCACGCGTGCGGCTTCACGCAAATTGGGCTGGGCGTCGCGCACGCCCACCAGGGTATGCAGGGTGACCGGCACCACAATCGCCTTCACCAGCACTACCAGTTTCAAGGTTTCGCCAATGCCGAAAAACACCATGAACAGCGGGATCCAGGCCAGGGTCGGCACTTGCGACAGCGCGCTGAACGTCGGGAATATCAGGCGCTCGGCCCGTGCACTGAAACCCAACAGAGCACCGAGTAAAGCCCCGGCGCCGATACCGGCCAGCAACCCCCAGAACAAGCGTTGCAAGCTGATCGCCAGGTGGCTCCACAACTCGCCGCCAGCCAACTCCACCGCGCTGCTCCATACCAGCGACGGCGGCGGCAGAATCTGTTCGCTCATCCAATGATTGCGACTGGCCAGCCACCACAGCGCAAACAGCGCCAGCGGCAGCAGCCACGGCAGTAGGCGCTCGCCCAGCTTCGGCCAGCGCGGCGCAGTGCCGTTGGAGGGGGCCGCGAGAGGTAGGCTCAAAAGTGAAATTCGGGCCATGGAGGACCTCCGTTGTCGCCGAGGGCGTTATGTGATTTTGATCTTATAAAAACGTAATCAAGATGATTGAGGGATAAGAAAAGTCATTTAAAGCCGCAGCTCAATGCGCATCCAATGCATTCGGAGAATATTTTCGATGCTGTTTATGCATAGCCCTCTGGAGCCTGCGTTTTAGCTCGCATAGTCCAAAAAGCTATTAAATTGTGAATTTATAGTATTTAAAGTTTTGACTCGGTTGTGCCTACTTTCTGCTCCCCAGGCGACCCTCGCCCACAAGGAGCTGCGCTTATGAAACTGCCCTTCAAACGTCTGATCACCCTGTTCGCGGGCACCGCCCTGGCCGGGTTGGTACACGCTGCCGACCTCAAGGAAATCCGGATTGCCGTGCCCGATCTCAGCGCGGGCAGTCAGCACAGCGGCGGCGGTATAACGGACGTGTTGCGCCAACAGCAGATCTTTGAGAAAGCCTTCGCCGATCAGGGCATCAAGATCCAGTGGAATTACTTCAAGGGCGCAGGCCCGGTGATCAATGAAGCCTTCGCCAATGGCCAGGTGGACCTAGCCTATCTTGGCGATCTGGCGGCGATCATCGGCCGCTCCAATGGCCTGGATACTCGCTTGCTCAGTGCCACGGCACGCGACGTGAAACAGTACCTCGGTGTGGTGCCGGGTTCCGGTATCAAGACGTTGCAAGACCTCAAGGGCAAACGCGTTGCGGTGTTTCGTGGCACGGCCAGCCAGTTGTCATTCGACAGCGCGTTGGCCAGCCAGGGCTTGAGTGAGAAAGACCTGAAAGTTATCAACCTGGACTTCAACGCTGCCGGTGCCGCGCTGGCCGCCAAGCAGATTGATGCCACCTGGGGCGGTGCGAACTTGAGTGCATTGCAAGCCAAGGGCTTGGCTGAGCTGCCGCTGACCACCAAGGATCTCGGAGGAGCGGGCAGCATCCAGGCGGTGCTGGTGGGCAGCGCCAAATTTGTCGATGAGCATCCCGAGGTCATCACCCAACTGCTCAAGGCCCAACAGCAGGCTGTGCAATGGCTGACCGATGACAACAACAAGCAGGCTTACATCGAGTTGGTGTCGGGACTGGCGAGTTATCCACCGGTGATCCTGAGCAGTGATTTGAAAAACGAGAAACTCAGCGAGATTTTTCCATCGACTCTGGACCCGGTGTTCCTTGGAAAATTGCAGGATGCGGTGGATTTGGCTTCGAAAGAAAAGCTGATTCGCAAGTCGTTTCAGGTGAGTGATTGGGTGGCGCCGAATCTGGCGGCTGCCGGGCTCTAAGGTTTTTGGCGACCCGATCATTCCCACGCTCTGCGTGGGAATGATCAATGAGGTCCTTTAAACCGCCACACTAACCTCCTGGCGGTCCACCTCCACCAACGTCTCAATCATCGCCTTCGCCGCCGGCGACAAGCGTGAGCCGGTGCGGCTGACAATCCCGCACCGCGCACTCATGGTCTCCAAGTTCTGCGGCAGGTTGCGCCAGTGCAGCAGCACCAGCGCGCCCCTGGCGATGTCTTCGGCAAATGCTTCTTCGGTGCCTACGCCGATCGCGTTCGACTGCAACACGATCTTCACCAATGCCGGAAAATGCTCGGTCTGAATACTCGGCGAAAAATCCATGCGCCCGCTGAGGTTCGCCAACAGTTTGCGAATGCCCTGGGAGATCAGCGGCGACGCCAGCGGGTAGTCAAACATGTCGTTGGTCGACAGGCTGTCCTTGGCCAGCAACGGGTGCCCTGGGCGGCAGAAAAACACCCCGCGCTTGGGCGTCAGCGCACGGGTCTGGAAGTTCGGATCGTTTTCGAACTGGCGAATGTCGGCGATAAAAAATTCGATCTCTTCACGGCTCAGGGCGCGGCTGAGTTTTTCCCAGTTATCCACCTGGAAACTGGTGCGGATTTTCGGGTGGGCGCTGATAAAGCGCGCCACCGCATCCGGCACCAGTTTTACCGCAGGCGCCGGGCCGGTACCAAAGCGCAGGTCGCCGGCGTCGAGTTTGGTCATGCGCGTGACTTCACTGCTCAGCAAGGCGGCGCCATGTACCAGGCTCAGGGCGTGTTGCAGCACCACCTGGCCCTCGGGCGTGGGGCGCAAATCCTTGTTGCCGCGGTCGACCAGCACGCAACCGAACTCTTGCTCCAGCCCCTGGATGCTGCGGCTGAACGCGGGTTGCGTGATGCCCATCGCGTCCGCCGCGCGGACAAAACTGCGGTGTTCGTTGAGGGCGATGAAGTACCGCAGTTGGCGAAGATCCATATGCTTTCCCGGCATCTGAAAAATAGGTCGAAGGCATTTGCGACCGAGGGAGCTGAGGTTTTAAATGCAAGCTCTTATTCCGTCAACGAAGCATTTGTTCACTTGCTAGACCTAAATTGCATATGAATAGAGCGTTGCTGGAAAGCGTCCCCATCATCAGCAGGCACCAGAGGGTCATCACAATGAGCAACGCCGCATTAGCTGTTCAACCCATCGCCCAAGCGCTGGACATCCACCCGGTTGCCGGCCGCATCGGCGCCGAGATCCGTGGCATCAAACTGTCCGGTGACCTGGATGCCGCCACCGTCGAGGCCATCCAGCAGGCGCTGGTGCAGTACAAAGTGATCTTCTTTCGTGAGCAAACCCACCTCGATGACCAGCGCCAGGAAGCCTTTGCTCACCTGCTCGGCGAGCCGATTGCCCACCCGACGGTACCGGTGCGTGACGGCACGCGATTCCTGTTGGAGCTCGATGGCACCCGTGGCCAGCGTGCCAACTCGTGGCACACCGACGTGACCTTCGTCGACGCCTACCCGAAAGCCTCGATCTTGCGTTCGGTGCTGGCGCCCAAGTCCGGTGGTGACACGGTGTGGGCCAACACCGCCAGTGCCTACAACGACCTCAGCGCCGAGCTGCGAGTGTTGGCGGACAACCTGTGGGCGGTGCACAGCAACGAATACGACTACGCCGGACGCAAGCCGGATGTGTCGGCGGAAAAGCTTGAGGAGTACCGCAAAATATTTACCTCGACGGTGTACGAAACCGAGCACCCGGTGGTGCGTGTGCACCCGGTCAGCGGCGAGAAAACCTTGTTGCTGGGGCACTTCGTCAAGCGCCTGAAAGGCTACTCCCAGGCGGATTCGACACAGTTGTTCAACCTACTGCAAAGCCACGTTACCCGTCTGGAAAATACCGTGCGATGGCGCTGGAGCGCGGGCGATGTAGCGATTTGGGATAACCGCGCCACCCAGCACTACGCGGTGGACGACTACGGTACTCAGGAGCGCATCGTGCGTCGGGTCACGCTCAAGGGTGATGTGCCGGTGGGCGTGCAAGGGCAAACCAGCAAAACCACCAAAGGTCTTTAAGCGAGCACAGGTCCAAATGTGGTGTTTACCAGACGCCTATCTGCACCACTTTCTCCGCCTCCGGCTCACCATAACGAAACCGTTGGCCACGTAGATCGATTTCTGTGTGGCTGATGGTGGTGCGTCGCTTCAGCCCGCGCAACCATTCGAACAGATAACCCAGGTGGGTCTCGCGTACCTCGGCATACGCCGGATCGGTGCCCAGGTCGTGTAATTCCTGCGGGTCGTTTTCCAGGTCAAACAGTTGCGGTCGGAAGCCGTCATAGGCCAGGTATTTCCAGCGCTCGCTGCGCACCATGGTCATGCGGCAGCGGTCGATGGGTTGCTCCAGGCGCTCGCGGGCCGGGGCCTGGAAGGCGTAGTCGTATTCGGCGATGGCATAGTTGCGCCAGGGGGTGTGTTCACCGTGCAGCAGCGGGATCAGCGAGCGGCCTTCTAGGCGATGGTCGGCAGCGGGCAGGCCTAAGGCATCGAGGAAGGTCGGCAGGGCATCGATGGTTTCGACAAGACGCGCGTCCACTGTGCCACGGCTGATATCGGCGCTGGCGCGTGGGTCGCGCACGATCAATGGAACGCCCACGGCAGGCTCCAGCAGAAATTCTTTTTCGCCGAGGAAATGATCGCCGAGGAAGTCGCCGTGGTCGCTGGTGAACACGATCAGCGTGTCGTCCCAGCGGCCGTTGCTTTGCAGAAAGTCGAACAACTTCCCCAATTGATCGTCGATCTGTTTGATCAGGCCCATGTAGGTTGGAATTACCGTGAGCCGCACCTCGTCACGGGAAAAATTCAAACTCTCCTGATGCTGCCGGAACGCTTGGTACACCGGGTGGTCGCTGGCGTTTCCAGGTTGAATGGGCGCTTGGATGTGCTCTGCGCCATACAGCGCGTGATACGGCGCCGGTGCAATATAGGGCCAGTGCGGTTTGATGTAGGACAGGTGCAGGCACCACGGTTGCTCACCTTGCTCGTCGATAAAGTCGATGGCGCGGTCAGTGGTGTAGACGGTTTCCGAATGTTCTTGCGCCACGCGTGCGGGCAACCCGGCGTTGCGCATGTGCCAGCCGCTGAGCACTTCGCCGCCTTCGCCCTCTGCGGCGTTGGCCCATTCATGCCACGGGTTGGTGCCGCTGTAGCCTTGCTCGCGCAGGTAGTGGGTGTAGGGCGCGGACTCGCGTTTGTCGTCGAACAGCGGGCTGTCGGGATAGATGCCGTCGTGACGGAAATAGGCATCGAACCCGACTTCATTCAGCGGCTCGGCCTGGGCGCTGTCGGGGTCGATGTTCAAGCGCTGCAAGGCATCCAGATTCGGCGTGGCGTGAGTCTTGCCCACTAACGCAGTGCGGATGCCGTGGGGGCGCAGATAATCGCCAATCGTCAGCTCTTCCAGCGGCAGTGGTACTGCGTTCCACGCTACCTGGTGGCTGCTGACATAACGCCCGGTATACGCCGACATCCGCGACGGCCCGCAAATCGTGCCTTGGGTGTAGGCGCGGCTGAAACGCACACCGGCAGCGGCCAGCCGGTCGATATTCGGCGTGTGCAAATGGGCGTGGCCATAGCACGACAGGTAATCGCGGCGCAGTTGGTCGCACATGATGTACAGCACGTTGCGCACGGGTTTTGGTTGAGACATGGGGTTTCACCGAACGGAGGACAGGCAGCGTTTTTCGCCGCTCGGATGGGGTGCTGGCAAGTGCATTCGGGGACTGGGTTTTATGCAGTGAGTGCATGGGTGCGGCTGCCAGCGATAGCGCCAGGTCAAACAGCGACATTCTCCAGCGCGCACACATCCTCATCTTGCTCATCAATCTGTTTGATTTGCTCGATCATCGCCTCCGCCAACGGTGACAACCGATACCCCGCACGGCTGACGATGCCATAGCGGGTATACCGTTCCTCCAGGTCCTCAGCCAGCCCATCAATCTTCAAACACACCAGCTCACCCCTCGCCATGTGCAACACGTCACTGTTGGCGCTGACGATACCGATAGCGTCGGAGCGCAACACCACGCCCATCAGGCTATAGCCGTTTTCGCATTCCACATTCGGCAGGTAATCGGGGCGACCGCTGAGGTCGACGATGACCTTGCGCAGGTTCGGCGGGCGAATGGTCACGGCCAGCGGGTAACTCATCAGTTCGGCGGCGCTCACGCTGTCGCGCCCGGCCAACGGGTGACCGGCGCGGCAGCAAAAATACCAACGGCGCGCGCGCAGGCGGTGGGTGTGGTAGTCGGGGTTGGCTTCGAAGTGGCGGGTGTCGGCGACGAAGAATTCGAACTCTTCGCTCAGCAGGCGTTTGCTCAGGCTTTGCCAGTCATCCACCTGGAACTGTACGCGGGCCTTGGGGTAACGCCCGATAAAACTGCCGATGGCGCGGGGGATCAACCCGGCCGCCGGTGCCGGGCCACAGCCGAAGCGCAACTCACCCGCCTCCAGGCCATTGAACTGGCTGATCTCGTTGGCCAGTTGCTGCGCGCCGCTGACCAGACGCCGCGCATGTTCGAGCAGTACCTGGCCTTGTTTGGTCGGCGCCAGGTCCTTGCGCCCGCGATCTACCAGTTGGCAACCGGCGCTGTGTTCCAACGCCTGGATGCTGCGACTGAACGCCGATTGCGACAGGTTCACGGCCAACGCCGCCGCGACAAAACTGCGTTGTTCGGCGAGGGCGATGAAGTGGCGAAGCTGGCGCAAATCGATATGCATTTTTCACATCAAAAATATCGGGGAAATGCATTGGCTATGCATTAGGTCGACTCCTTATAAAGGCTATCTCTTATGCAGTAAATGTTCGTAAAAACATAAATAAATAACCTAAGGGAATATCGGTTGTTGGATATTTCCGGGTTCCGGAGCCGCTTATGAGTCTGTTGAAGTCCTTGCCCCTGGCCATGTTGGTGGCCGGTAGCACCAGTTGGTCGCCGACCCAGGCCGCCGAAACACCCGCGCCGGCAAGCAAGGGCGAAAATGCCAGCGGCCAGCTTGAGACGGTCACCGTGACCGCCCGGCGGCGTACCGAAAGCGCCCAGGAAGTGCCGACGCCCATGAGTGTGATCGGCGGCCAGGCGCTGGAGAGCCAGCGGATTTATCGGATTCAGGATTTGCAGCAACTGGTGCCCAGCGTCAACGTCGCCTATATGCATGCGCGTCAATCCAGCGTGTCGATTCGCGGCCTGGGCAACAACCCGGCCAGCGATGGCCTGGAAGGCAGCGTGGGGCTGTACATCGACAACGTGTACCTCGGGCGGCCGGGGATGGCGGTGTTTGACTTGATGGACATCGAGCAGCTTGAGGTGTTGCGGGGACCGCAAGGTACGTTGTTCGGCAAAAACACCACGGCGGGTGTGATCAATATCAGCACCCGCGCGCCGAGTTTTACCCCGGAGCGCAGCATCGAAACCTCGTTGGGCGAGGACGGTTATTTCCAGACCAAGGGCACCCTTTCCGGCCCACTTACAGAGGATTTGGCGGGGCGCTTCTCGGCCTATCGCACGCGCAGCGATGGCGACATCAAGAACGAATACGACGGCCATGATCTCAACGGCGGCTCACGCCAGGGCTTTCGTGGGCAACTGCTGTACAAGCCCAGCGAGACGTTCAACGCGCGCTGGATTGGTGACTACAACGAGGAAGATTCCAGCGCCGGCACCCGCGTGCTGTACAGCACCGGGCCGACCATCAACGGTACCAACCTCTATCAATCCCGGGCAGCGGCGGCGGGGGCGACATTGGTAGATGGCACCCAGCGCAAGGTCAACCTGGACAGCGACCAGCACGTCACTGTGTTCCAGGGCGGCACGTCGCTGGAGGCCAACTGGACCCTGCCAAGTGACTTCACCCTGACCTCGGTCAGCGCCTATCGCTGGTGGAATTTCACCCCACGCAACGATGACGGTCTCAACGTGCCGGCAGCCTACAACGCCGGCGTGTCGGTGGAAGATAAACAGTGGTCCCAGGAGTTCCGGTTGGCCTCGCCTACCGGTGGTTTCTTCGATTACGTGCTAGGTGCCTATTACTTCGGCAACTCGCTGGATAACAAATCCTTCGCCTATTACGGACCCAAGGCCGATATCTGGAACGGCACGCCCACCGGCGCGCTGAATAATGTGAGCAGCGTCGGCAACGGGCATATCCGCACCGACAGTTTTGCGCTGTTCGCCCAAGGCACTTGGCACCTGACCGAACGTCTGGATTTCACTGCCGGTTTGCGCGGCACCTATGAAGAGAAAAGCGCCTGGGTCACTCGCAATGCCCCGGTGGGTGGCGCGACAGTCACGGGCGCTGCGGCCACCGCGCGGCGTGGGCGTGCCGGTGCGTATGACTCGGGCGACCTCAATCAGTACAGCGCCACGCCGTCGGGGCTGCTGAACCTCAGCTATCACTTCAACGAAAACCTGCTGGGCTACGCGACCTTGTCCCACGGCGAAAAATCCGGCGGGGTCAACTTGGCGGTGGGGTCTGCGCCGACTGCCGGGGCCGACTCATTGCTGATCGGCACCGAGCGCGCCAATAACGCCGAACTCGGCTTCAAGAGCACGCTGTGGGACCGTCGCTTGCAGCTCAATGCCAACCTGTTCTGGACCCAGGTCAACGGCTACCAGACCAATGCCTACGACCAGGACAACCGTGTGCAGTACCTGACCAACGCCGGGTCGGTGCGCTCGCGTGGCGTTGAAGTGGAAAGCACCTTGGTGCCGATCAAGGGCCTGACGCTGAACCTCAACGGCTCGTTCAACGATGTGCGTTACCTGTCTTACAAGGATGCGCCGTGCCCGCCGGAAGTGAGCCTGCGTCCAGGTGCACCGGCGTCATGCGACCTGACGGGCCATCAAGTGGTCGGTGCGTCGAAGTGGATCGCCAACGCAAACGGTGAGTACAAGTGGAACCTGGATAACGGCTTAGAACCTTACGTGACCGCCAGCTATGCGTTCCGCTCCAAGGCCGTGGGCACGGTTGAGGATTCCAGCTACGGGCAGATTCCTGCCTACGCGGTGGTTAACCTGTCGACGGGCCTGCGCGGCAACTATCAACAGGGGCAGTGGGATGTGTCGTTGTGGCTGAAAAACGCCTTCGACAAAACCTACTACACCACCCTGTGGACCGCCTCGAATGGCGGCTATGAAGGCCTGCTGGGCACGCCCCGCACGTTGGGTGTGACAGGGCGTTACGACTTCTAACCGGGCACGGCGGCGGTGCGGTAGGTGGTCGGGCTGAATACTCGCGTCACCACCAGCATCGCCACCGCCGTCACCGTCAGCACTACCCAGGCGCTGGCGAAATTGCCGGTGAGTTCGCGCAGCCAGCCGGTCATCCACGGCGAAATCGCGTTGATCAAAAAGCCCACGCCTTGCACGAAGGCCGCCAGTTGCCCGGCTTGCCGAGGGTCGCGATGGTGGTCGAGGGTCAGCAGCAGGCTCAGGGCAAAACACGCGCCCAGGCCGAAGCCGGCCAATGCCACCCACAGATGCGGAAAGTGCAGCGGCGCCAGCAACAGGCCGAGGTAACCCACAGTCTGCGCCAGCAGGCTGATACCGAGCAGTGGGCGTCGGTCGATACCGCGTTGCGCCAGCACCGGCATCAACAGCGCAGCGATCACCTGGAAAATAGTCATGAACGCCAGCAACGACCCGCTGGGCAACACGCCCCAGCCCAGTTGCTGATAGTAGGCGGGTAGCCACGCCACCATGCTCATGTAGCCGCAATTCACCAGGCCGAAGTACAGCGCCAACAACCAGGCGCGGCGATTGCGCAGGCCCTTGAACGCGGGGATCACTGTGGCGCTCTTTGCCGCACCCAGCGGTAAAAAAACCCACAGCAACAACGCAGCTAACGCCGGTAGCAGCCAAATGCCCAACCCCGCCTGCCATTGCTGAAAATGCGTGGCTACCACGGGGCTGAGCAGCGCCGCTAATCCGCCCCCCGCCATCAACGACGCTGAGTACACGCCCATCGCCACCGGCACACGGTGATGAAATTCGCGCTTGATCATCGCCGGCACCAACGCCTGAATCAGCGCCACACCGGCACCGCCAAGCAATGCGGTGACCAGCAGCGTCGACGCCTGCCCCATCAGCCAGCGCGCCAGGCACGCCAGCAGAATCATCATCAAGCCCAGGGCGATGCCGCGCCGTTCGCCCAGTCGCGCTTCCACGCGTATGCCGACCAGCGCCACCAGGCCCATGCACACCACCGGCAGGCTGGTGAGCAGGGCGCTGCTTTGGAAGCTCAAGCCGGTGGCCTGGCGAATCTCGCCCAACAGTGGGCTGATGGAGCTGAGAAGCGGCCGCAGGTTCAGGCCGAGCACCACCAGCAGGCCCCAGCCGGCGAGGGATTTATTGAGGGTCATGCAGGGTTTTCCACTGGTGGTACAGGTGGGTCATGGCTGGGTCTGGCAGGTGCTGGCTTGGCAGGCGTTGCTCGTTCAGCGGCAAGCCGAGCTGTTGACCAATCGTCGCCGTCGACAGGCCGAAAGGCTCGGCCATTTCATTGCTGGCGGCAAACACCACCCGTTCTACGCCGCACAGGTACATGGCGCTCAGACACATCGGGCAGGGCTGGCCGCTGGCGTAGATCACGCAACCCTCCAGGCGCGCGCCGAGCTGTCGGCTCGCCGCGCGGATCGCCAATAACTCGGCGTGGGCGGTGGGGTCCTGGGTCAGGTGGATTTCATTCACGGCTTCCACCAGTACGTCGCCGTTGCGCGTCAGCACCGCGCCAAACGGCCGGCCACCTTGAGCCACGTTGGCGTGGGCCAGGGCGATAGCGCGTTGCAGATACTGTTGATCGTCGCTCATGAAAGTCCCTCTGGGCAGGATGGAGGGTGAAGTATGGGCAGCCGCCAAGGTATTCTGAAATTAAATATAACCATGCTAACCAGTGGTAAACAGAATGGTGACGCCCATGTTCGATCCCGTGCTGTTGCGCAGTTTTGTCGCCGTAGTGGACTGCGGCAATTTCACCCGCGCCGCCGAGCGCCTGCACTTGACCCAATCCACCGTGAGCCAACAGATCCGCCGCCTGGAAGAGGTGGTGGCGTGCCAGTTGCTGGATCGCGATCAGCGCCGTGTGGTGGCCACCGCAGAAGGTGAACGCTTGCTGGCCTATGCACGGCGCATCCTCGCATTGCATGAAGAGGCCGCCGACGTGTTGATCAACCAGCAAAGCGACGGCGTGTTGCGCCTCGGCGTGCCGGAGGATTTTGCCGCCGAACGACTGATGCCGTTGCTGTCGGCGTTTGTCGTGGCTTACCCACGGGTACGCCTGGAAGTCACCAGTGGCCTCGGCCCTGAATTGCAGCGCCAGTACCGTGGCGGCGAGTTCGACGTGCTGCTGGTCAAGCAGATGGGTGACAGCGACGACTGCGTGGCCTCGTGGCCGGAACCGTTGTGTTGGGTAGACAGCCGTAGCACGCCGTCCCTTAGCCGTGACCCGCTGCCATTGGTGGCGTTTCCGGTGGGCGGCTTGTATCGCAATGAAATGCTCCATCACCTGGAAGTGGGCGGCTGGCGTTGGCGCATCGGCTATTCCAGCGCCAGCCTGGCCAGCGTGTGTTCGGCGGTGGCGGCGGGGTTAGGCATCAGCTTGTTGCCGCAACGGGTGGTGCAGGTCGGGCATGTGGTGCTGGGCGAAGACAGTGGTTTGCCGGCGATACAGGGCGTACGGCTGGCGTTGTATGGCCGCAGTGGCTTGGGTGCGGCGGGGCAGGCGTTGCAGGACCAATTGCTCAATTTATGCGCAAACAGCCCACGCTGATCCATGCCTTTGCGGAATATTTTGTATGCCTTAAAAGCATTGAAAAACAGCGCCTTTGCTCTAGGCCACGCAGGACGTGGCTTTGACGTTTCTGGATGTTTCGTTTATTCAATTTAGGTCTATGTATAACTTTAAAGATTACTTTAAGAGATAAGCGTCTGGCCCCGATGATTCAGCCCTCGACGGCCTCCCACGCAGGCCTGTCGGTTTTTTTGTTTCAAAACCGTAGGGAGTGAATCAATGGGCAATGTCCAGACCGCCGCCAGTGCACAAGAGGCGCAGTGGCGCCAGGCACCGAGTGGTGAGTTGGTCGACCTTGGCCGGCCGCACCGCGCGCCGTTGGGGCAACAGCGTTTGCAGCAAGCCCCGAAGCGCTTCTCGAGTCGTCGCGAAGGGATTCTGCTGGGGTTGCTGGTGCTGGCCCTGCACGGTGCGGTGATCTATTGGGTGAGCCAGAAGCCCACCCCGGTGCTGCCGATTGTGCCGCCGGAAATTCCGCCGATGACCATCGAATTTTCTCAGCCGGCGCCGCCGGTGGTTGAACCGCCACCGCCTGTGCCGCCACCACCACCGCCGCCTGTGGTCGAGCCACCACCACCGGTCGTGGATGAGTTGGCCGCCAAACCGGCGCCGCCTAAACCGATTCCAAAACCCAAACCAAAGCCCGTGCCGAAGCCTGAGCCCAAGCCCGCACCGAAACCGGTCGAGCAGCCGCCCGCACCACCGACTCCAGCGCCACCTGCACCGCCAGCTCCGCCGTCGCCAGCGCCGGTTACACCGGCTTCGGCCAACGCCGCTTACTTGAAAAATCCGGCGCCCGAATACCCGTCACTGGCCCAGCGCCGGGGTTGGGAAGGCACGGTGTTGTTGCGGGTGCATGTACTGGCCAGCGGCAAGCCGGGTGAGATCCAGATTCAGAAAAGCAGCGGTCGCCAGCAACTCGACGACGCCGCACTGACCGCCGTGAAGCGTTGGAGCTTCGTGCCGGCCAAGCAGGGCGAAGTGGCGCAGGACGGCTGGGTCAGCGTACCGATCGATTTCAAGATTCACTAACTATTCGGCTGCGGTGTGTTGGACACGCCGCGACCTGCACAGAGGGAAAACATCATGGCATTAGCATCTCCACTTGAATCCATCGAAAGCGCGGTGATCTGGCTGCTGGTGGTCTTTTCGGTCGCCACTTGGGGCCTGGCTTTATTGAAGGGCGTGCAGTTCGGTCGCCTCAAGGCGCAGGATCGCAAATTCCACAAACAGTTCTGGGCGGCGTCGAGTCTCGACTCTGCCGCCGAACTGGCTGAAACCCAGCCCGGCGCTGCGGCACGGGTGGCCCAGGCCGGTTATGCCGCGATCCAGGTGGGCGATGCGCCGCACGCTGCGGACTTGAGTCAGGCGATTAATCACCAGGACCGTCTCGAACGCGCCCTGCGCCAGCAGATCGTACGTGAGCGTCGCTCCCTGGAAACCGGTTTGGCCGTGGTCGCCAGTATCGGCAGCACCTCGCCGTTTATCGGCCTGTTCGGCACCGTGTGGGGGATCATGGAAGCGCTGAAGGGGATCAGCGCGGCCGGTTCCGCCAGCCTGGAAACCGTGGCCGGCCCGATTGGTGCGGCACTGGTCGCCACCGGCGTGGGTATCGCCGTCGCGGTGCCTGCGGTGCTGGTTTACAACTACTTCCTGCGTCGCCTGAAGCTGACGGCTGCCGACCTGGACGACTTTGCCCACGACTTCTACAGCCTGGCGCAGAAGAACTCTTTCCGAGTACTGCTGCACCCGACGCTGAACAAAACCGCTGCCGGCAACCCGCAAAAAGTGAAGGAGGCGTCCTGAGATGGCCTTCTCCACGCAAGACAGCGATGAGGTGCTGAGCGAAATCAACGTCACACCGTTGGTGGACGTGATGCTGGTACTGCTGGTGGTGTTTATCGTCACCGCGCCGCTGCTGACCAACGCGATTCCAATCAACCTGCCCAAGACCCAGGCTGTGGCCCCGGTGGAGCAGAAGGACCCGCTGGTGGTAAGCATCGATGGCGCCGGCAAACTGTTTATCAACAAGGACGAAATCCAGCCGGACTTGCTGGAATTCAACCTGCAGGCGGCCAAGGCCAAGGACCCCGATGTGCGGGTGCAACTGCAGGCCGATGATGGAGTGAACTACGGCGAAGTGGCGCGAGCCATGGCGTCTATCGAGCGCGCGGGGATTACCAAGCTGTCGGTGATTACTGCACGTTAGTTTCAAATGCCTCGACAATTTTTTGGCCGTCTCCTTGGCAGGGTGCGGCCTTTTTTTTGCCTGCGATTTAACAAACGCCGCGATCCACAATGTGAAGCCAGCGCTCACATTTTTGATTCTGGGTGTTTTTGAGTTTTTGGTTATTAATAAATAGCTTCTTATTCCTTAACGAATATAAACCGCGTCCCTATACTGTTCAGCAACGTTAAACGCTGCAGGAGGGCACACCCATGCACAGCGAGTCGATTCGTTATCTGATCGTGCCGGGCTGGCAAGGATCGCCAGAAGATCATTGGCAAAGTCATTGGCAGAACAGCCTGCCCAACAGTGCGCGCGTGGAGCAGGCCGATTGGCTGACCCCGCGCCGCGAAGACTGGGTGGCCGCGCTGGCCGAGGCCATCGCCGCCGACAGTACTCCCGTTATCCTGATCGCCCACAGCCTGGGCTGCATCACCGTTGCCCATTGGGCTGCCACCGCTCCCGTGCAGTTTTTGCGTCAAGTACGCGGCGCCTTGCTGGTGGCCCCGGCGGATGTCGAACGCCCTGCCTGCTCACCGGCCTTACGTAACTTTGCGCCGATTCCGACCCATCTGTTGCCGTTTCCCAGCCAGGTCGTCAGTTCCGACAACGACAGCGCCGTCAGCGCCCCCCGGGCCCTGGAATTGGCGCGTTACTGGGGCGCCGAAGCCGGCATTTTGTCCGGTGCCGGCCATATCAATGTGAAGTCCGGTCACCAGCGCTGGGAGCAGGGCTTCGCTTACCTCTATCGCCTGCAAAACCGCCTCGAGCATCATGCTCGGCGCAGTGCCTAAAAATTTTTCAACGCCCCGTCCCTGAGTGGATTTGGGGCGGGAGCCTGCCATGAGTCTGCATGAAACCTACGGTCAGCCACTGCTGACCTTCCCCGACGCCGAAAAAAGCCCGTTGAGCATCCGCGCCAAGGCGCTGGTATTCGTCGACCCGCGTTCGCGCCAACTGCGCGAAGACCTGGAAAGCCTCGCACCGCGTGCCTTGCCCGTGCTGATTCGTGGCGAGACCGGCAGCGGTAAAGAGTTGCTGGCGCGGCATATCCACCGTGGCAGCGATCGTACCGGGCTGTTTGTCTCGGTCAATTGTGGTGCGATCAGCCCCACTTACGCCGATGCGGAGTTGTTCGGCTATGCCGCAGGTAGTCACAGTGGTGCGGCCAGCAGCCGGGCGGGGTGGTTTGGTTCGGCCAACGGCGGCACCTTGTACCTGGATGAGATCGGCGATTTGCCGTTGCCGATCCAGGTCAAATTGCTCGCGGCCCTAGAGAACCACGAAGTCACCCGCGTCGGTGCCCATCAGCCAAGCCCGGTGGACGTGCGCCTGGTCGCGGCGACCAGCATCGACTTGGCTCAGGCCGTGGCGGCAGGCAAGTTTCATGAGCGTTTGTTCCACTACTTGAGCGAAGGTCAACTGGACCTGCCTGCGCTGCGCGAGCGTGTCGGCGACATCCTATCCCTGGCTGAATATTTTCTTGGCATCTACAGCCAGCGTCTGGACCTGCCGGTGCCGCTGATCAGCGATGCCGCCCAGCACGTGCTGGAACACCACAGTTGGCCGGGCAATACCCGCGAGCTGGAAAACGTTATTCACTTTGCGTTACTGGTCAGCAGCGGCGATGAGATTTTGCCCGAGCATCTGAATTTGCCGGTGGCGGGTTCGCCGCTGGAGCAAGTGCAGCGGATTTTCGAGAGCGCCAGCCCTGCGGAGCAGGACATATTGCGTAAATTTCTGTATGAACAAAATGGAATATCAACGTGAATAAAAGATATTGTTCGGGAATAAAAAATCTAGGTATTGTCACTCCCACGCCGCGATAGCACTTCGCTGGCACACCTCATAAAAATGGTCGTCAGAGACGCCCCCGGAATTCCGATAAGGACACTGCATGAAAAAGGTTCTGTTGTTTACCGCACTGGCGGCTGCCCTGACTGCAAGCTTTGCGCAAGCCAACGAGAAACTGGTCGTAGCCGCGACCCCAATTCCGCACGCCGAGATCCTTGAGCTGATCAAGCCGACCCTGGCCAAAGAAGGCGTGGACCTGGAAATCAAAGTCTTCACCGACTATGTACAGCCAAACGTGCAAGTGGCCGAGAAGCGCCTGGACGCCAACTACTTCCAGACCCTGCCGTACCTGCAAAACTTCAACAAGGGTAAGGGCACCAACCTGGTCACCGTGGTCGGCGTGCACGTTGAACCGTTCGGCGGTTACTCGAAAAAGATCAAAAATATTTCTGAGCTCAAAGATGGCGCCACCGTTGCCATCCCGAACGAAGGCTCCAACAGCGGCCGCGCTCTGTTGCTGTTGCAGAAGGCTGGTGTGATCACCCTGAAAGACCCGACCAATGCCCTGGCCACGCCGAAAGACATCGCCAGCAACCCGAAACACCTGAAATTCAAAGAGCTGGAATCGGCCCTGCTGCCACGCGTGCTGGACCAGGTTGACCTGGACTTGATCAACACCAACTACGCCTTGGAAGCTGGCCTGAACCCAGCCAAAGACGCACTGATCATTGAAGACTCGAAGTCGCCATACGTGAACTTCCTGGTCGCCCGCCCAGACAACAAGGACAGCGACGCTATCCAGAAACTGGCCAAAGCCCTGACCAGCCCGGAAGTCAAAGCCTTCATCGACAAGAAGTACAACGGCGCTGTAGTGCCTGCGTTCTGATGTAACCCCAAACCCCCTTCAAGGTTTGAACGCCGACGGCTTTTATAGCGTCGGCGTTTTTTATGGCCGCCCTGAAATGATCATTCCCACGCTCTGCGTGGGAATGCCTCCTGTGACGCTCCGCGTCACGACGTTAGAGCGGACGCAGAGCGTCCTGAGCTGCATTCCCACGCAGAGCGTGGGAACGATCAGGGTGAATGGCTCTGCTCAACGCCACCAACCACTTCACCAGCTCCTGCGGATCAATCGGTTTCGCTTCGTTCATCATTCGTTCCCTCGAATCATTGACCCCCTACCATAGCCGTCACCCAGCAAACCCGCGAATCCGGGGGTTATCTTTTTGGGTGATATCAATATGCTATTTGGGTATTTAAATTTTACTTTTTATACCTTTAAAGTTCGCGCTACCCGGCGTTACCCACGCCGGATTGAACTGCGCTCGCTGCATTACCCTTGCGGCGATATGGACTGCAAATGACCTTCGATTTCGCATTTATCCTCAGCACCTTGCCGGCGTTTCTCAAGGCCGTGGGGGTGACGCTGCAAGTGGGCCTGATCGCCATTGCCACCTCGTTGCTGGTGGCGCTGATCAACGCGGCGCTGCTGGTGTTTCGCACGCCGTACCTGTCGCGCCTGGTGGCGTTGTATGTGGAGCTGGCGCGTAACACGCCGCTGCTGATCCAACTGTTCTTCGTGTACTTCGCCTTGCCGGCCCTGGGTTTCAATATCTCTGGGTTCTGGGCGGCTATCATCACCATGACCTTTCTGGGTGGCGCCTACCTCACCGAGGTGCTGCGCGCCGGTGTGGAAGCGGTGCCGTTGGCGCAGATCGAGTCGGGCAAATCCATCGGCTTGTCTGACTGGCAGTTGTTGCGCCACGTGATCCTGCCCCAGGCCGGCATCCTCAGCCTGCCTGCGCTGTTCGCCAATTTCATCTTCCTGCTCAAGGAGACCACCGTGGTCTCCGCCGTGGCGGTGCCGGAGATTCTCTACACCATCAAGAGCTACATCGCCCTCTACTACAAGACCTACGAAATGCTCGCCGTGCTGACGTTGATTTGCGTGCTGCTGTTTTTGCCGCTGTCGCTGCTGCTCAGCCGCCTGGAAAGGAGGCTCCAGCATGGCCAGTTCGGGTCTTGAGTTGTTGTGGGTGTCGTTGCCGCAGTTGGGCAAGGGCGCTGCGCAAACCCTGTCGATTTCTTTTTTGAGCATCGCCTTCAGCACCGTTGGCGGCGTGTTGTATGGCGTGCTGCGCACCTTGAATAACAAGGCGATCAACCTGGTGCTGCGGATTTACCTGGAGCTGTTCCGGGCGATTCCGGTGCTGGTGTGGTTGTACCTGCTGTTTTTCGGCCTGCCGATTTTCTTCGGGTTGAGCATCCCGAGCTTCTGGTGCGCAGTGCTGGTGCTGTCGTTGTGGGGCGCTAGCGAGGTGGGCGAAGTGGTGCGCGGTGCGTTGCATTCGCTGCCGCGAGGCCAGCGTGAGGCTGGGTTGTCGATTGGCCTGTCCGACCCGCAGTTGTACGGCTACGTGCTGCTGCCCCAGGCGCTGAAACGCATGACGCCACCGACCATCAACGTCTACACGCGGATCATCAAGACCAGCTCGCTGGCGGTGCTGATCGGCGTGGTGGACGTGATCAAGGTCGGCCAGCAAATCATCGAACGCACCTATGAGTCGGTACTGATCTACGGCGTGCTATTCCTGTTTTTCTTCTTTATTTGCTACCCGTTGTCGGCCGCCTCCAAGGTGCTGGAACGGCGCTGGGCCCAAGCATGAGTGGATTGATCGAGTTCCAGGGTTTCAATAAATTTTTCGGCGAACAGCAGGTGCTCAAGGGCATCGACCTGAGTGTGCAAAGCGGCGAAGTGGTGGTGATCCTCGGCCCCAGCGGTTGCGGCAAAAGCACCTTGTTGCGCTGCCTCAACGGTTTGGAAGTGGCCCACAGCGGCAGCCTGCGCTTCGCCGGTAAAGAGTTGTTGAACAAGGCCACCGACTGGCGCCAAGTGCGCCAGGACATCGGCATGGTGTTCCAGAGCTACCACCTGTTCCCGCACATGAGCGTGCTCGACAACATCCTGCTCGGCCCGCTGAAAGTGCAAAAGCGCGACCCGCGCGAAGCCCGCGACCAGGCAGAAAAATTGCTGGAGCGCGTAGGCCTTGCCGACAAGCGCGACGCCTTCCCGCGTCAGCTCTCCGGCGGCCAGCAGCAGCGCATCGCTATCGTCCGCTCGCTGTGCATGAACCCCCAGGTGATGCTGTTTGATGAAGTCACCGCCGCCCTCGACCCGGAAATGGTCAAGGAGGTGCTGGAAGTGATCCAGGGCTTGGCGCGCGATGGCATGACCTTGCTGATCGTCACCCACGAAATGGCCTTCGCCCGCGCGGTCGCCGACCGCGTGGTGTTTATGGAGGCCGGTCGCATCCTCGAACAAAACACCCCCGAAGAATTCTTTACGAACCCGCAAACCGCACGCGCGCAGCAGTTCCTGGAGAAGTTCTCCTTTGTTTCAACACTGCCCAAGAAAACCAAGGAACTGGAGCTGATATGAAAACTGCCAAGTTGTTATTCCCATTGTTTGCCCTCGCATTGCTGGCTGGCTGCAATAAAAAGGCCGAAGAGCCCGCAAAACCAGTTGCTGCTGCGGCGAGCTACATCGACAAAATCAAGGCGCGCGACAAGCTGATCGTCGGCGTGTTTACCGACAAACCGCCGTTCGGCTTTGTGAACGAAGCGGGTCGTTATGTTGGCTTTGATACCGACATCGGCCGCCAATTTGCCAAGGACTTGCTGGGTGATGAAAACAAGGTTGAGTTCGTTGCCGTGGAACCGGCCAGCCGTATTCCGTTCCTGCAAAGCGACAAGGTCGACCTGATCCTCGCCAACATGACCGTGACGCCTGAGCGCAAAGAAGCGGTGGACTTCACCAACCCCAACCTGAAAGTTGCGGTACAGGCTTTGGTGCCGAAGGACAGCGCGGTGAAAAGCCTGGATGACTTGGCCACCCGCACCACCATCGTGACCACCGGCACCACCGCCGATATCTGGCTGACCAAGAACCACCCGGATTGGAAACTGCTCAAGTTCGAGAAAAACTCCGAGTCGTTGCAAGCGTTGTCCGCTGGCCGTGGTGATGCTTACGCGCAAGACAACCTGGTGCTGTTCAGCTGGGCCAAGCAGAACCCGGGCTACCGCGTGCTGGATCAGAAACTCGGTGATGAAGCGCCGATTGCTCCGGCGGTGAAGAAGGGCAATATCGAACTGCGCGACTGGGTGAATGCCGAGTTGGCGAAGCTGGGTGAGGAGAAGTTTTTGCTCAAGCTTTACGACCAGTACGTGCGTAAAGAGCTGAGCGATGACACCAAGCCTGAGAGTGTGATTGTTGAGGGCGGTAAGTGGCAGGGCTGATATAGCTATCGCAGGCAAGCCAGCTCCCACAGTTTGATGTGTGAATACATTCAAATGTGGGAGCTGGCTTGCCTGCGATGAGGCCGGTACAGGCAACACCTATTCGGGCCATTGCCAAGCCGGCGCATCCAAAATCCCCTGCCCAACAATCTGGGTCTGCCCCAGCACCTTCTCCAACACAATCGAATTACACCCTTCATCCTGTTGCAACGCCGCAATCAACCGACTGGCGTGGGACACCACCCACACCTGACAGTGTTGGGACACCTGAATAATCAAGCGCGCCAACGCAGGCAGCAAATCCGGATGCAAGCTGGTCTCCGGTTCGTTCAGCACCATCATCGTCGGTGGCCTCGGCGTCAGCAGTGCCGCGATCAGCAGCAGGTAACGCAAGGTGCCGTCCGATAACTCCGCCGCTGATAACGGCCGCAGCAAACCTTCCTGATAAAACTCAATGGCAAAGCGCGCACCCTGCAACGGCTGGATTTCCAGGCGCGCCCCCGGAAACGCATCGCTTACCGCCCGTTGCAAGGCCTCGGGATCGCCAATTTCGCGGATGGTCTGCAACGCCGCCGCCAGGTCACGCCCATCGTGATGCAGCACCGGCGTGCGCGTGCCCAACTGCGGTTGGCGTACGGGTGCATCGGCGTCGCTGCGAAAGTGATCATAGAAGCGCCAGCGACGAATGCTTTCCCGCAGCACCAGCACTTCCGGCGAACCGCGTAAACTGCCGACCTGGTCGAACAGGCTGCTGTACTCCGGCGTGTGTTGGGCCAAAACATCCCAGGCGCGACCGTCGCGGGCGCGGATCATTGGGCCTGAGCGCTGCACCAGCAGGCTGGCCGGTCGGTACAGGTGGCCGGCCCAGATGCATTCTTTTTTGATCTCCGGGTCCAGGATAAAAGCGGACATAGCTTTTGGCGGCAAGCCCAAGGAGATGGCGTAGCTGAAATCTTCGCCGGCGAACCCCAGTCGCAAGCGTTTATTGGGCTGTGGAACCGCCGCCCGTACCGCCACTTCACCATTGGGCATGCGTTGGTTGATGGTTTCCGGCCCGGCCCAGAACGTAGAATCCAGCCCGCCTTCACGCGCCAGCGCATTGATCACCCCGCCCTGGGCGGTTTCCGCCAGCAGGCGCAAGGCGCGGTACAAGTTGGACTTGCCGCTGCCATTGGGGCCGGTGACCAGGTTCAGTCGGTCCAGGGGCACCACTAATTTATTGATCGAGCGGTAGTTGGCTACCGCGAGGGTCTTGAGCATGGGCATTTAGTCAGCGTGGGAACCTTTGGAGTATGGGATCCTCCATGCAGATAAGGAACCCTGATCTAAGCTCACAATCGCATACACTCTGGCACATCGCGTCACGCAAAAGGAGCCTGCATGGGCGGTCGTACTTTCACACTTATCTTCGGACTTGGCCTACTGACGCTACTGAGCGGCTGTGGTGAGAAAAAGGCCGAACCCAAAGAACATTCACGGGTGTTTGTGCAGACCGTGCAATCGACGGATTTTGCCGCGGCGGTCACCCTGACGGGGGACATCCAGGCTCGTGTGCAAACCGATTTATCCTTCCGCGTGGGTGGCAAGATCATCCAACGCATGGTGGATGTGGGTGACCGGGTGAGCGCCAAGCAAGTGCTGGCCAAGCTCGATCCCAAGGATTTGCAGACCAACGTCGATTCCGCCCAGGCTCAGGTCGTGGCCGAGCAGGCGCGGGTCAAGCAGACGGCTGCCGCGTTTGTGCGCCAGGAAAAACTGCTGCCCAAGGGCTACACCAGCCGCAGCGAATACGACGCCGCCCAGGCCGCGCTACGCAGTAGCCAAAGCGCGCTGACTGCCGCCCAGGCCCAGTTGGCCAATGCCCGCGAACAACTCGGCTATACCTCGCTGATCGCCGAGGCGCCTGGCGTGATTACCGCGCGCCAGGCCGAAGTCGGCCAGGTAGTGCAGGCCACCGTGCCGATTTTCAGCCTGGCCCGCGATGGCGAGCGCGATGCGGTGTTCAATGTCTATGAATCGCTGCTGGTGGAGCCGCCGCCGGATGCGCCGATCACCGTCAGCCTGCTGGATAACCCCAGCATCAAGGCCGTGGGCAAAGTCCGCGAAGTCACCCCCGCCGTGGCCGCCAATACCGGCACCGTACAAGTGAAAATCGCCCTGCAAGCCTTGCCCAAAGGCATGGAACTGGGTTCGGTGGTGAGTGCCACCGCCAATGGCCCGGCCAAGCCCAGCATCGAATTGCCGTGGTCGGCGTTGACCAAAGACCTCAACGAACCCGCCGTGTGGCTGATTGACGGCGATGGCCAGGCGCAACTGCACAAGGTCACTGTGGCGCGCTACCTCACCGGCAAGGTGATTATTAGCGATGGCCTTAAAGGTGGCGAAAAAGTCGTGGTGGCCGGTGGGCAATTGCTCCATCCGGGGATGATCGTCGAGATCGCCCAGCAAGGAGTTCAGCCATGAAGCGCCTGACGGTCATACTCGCCGCCAGCTTGTTGCTGGTGGCCTGCTCCAAGCAAGAACCACCAGCCGAACCTGTGCGCCCGGTGTTGTCCATGGAAGTGAAGGCCGAAGACCAGGAAAACCTTGGCCGCTTCGCCGGTACCATCCAGGCCCGCTACGAAAGCAACTTGGGTTTTCGCGTGCCCGGCCGCATCGCCCGCCGCGCCGTGGATGTGGGTGCCGAGGTGCAGAAGGGCGCCTTGCTCGCGGTGCTCGACCCCACCGATCAACAAAACCAACTGCGTGTCGCCCAAGGCGATCTTGCCCGCGTGCAAGCGCAGTTCATCAATGCCCAAGCCAACGCCCGTCGCCAGCAGGAGTTGTTCAACCGTGGTGTCGGCGCTCAAGCTCAACTGGATGTGGCCCAGACTGACCTGAAAACCACTCAAGCCTCCCTTGATCAAGCCCAAGCATCAGTCAACCAAGCTAAAGACCAACTCAATTACGCCGAACTGCGCACCGACCACGCCGGCATCGTCACCGCTTGGAGCGCCGAGGCCGGCCAGGTGGTCAATGCCGGTCAGCAAGTGGTGACCCTGGCCCGCCCGGATATCAAGGAAGCGGTGATCGACCTGCCCGCCGGGCTGGCCGAACGCCTGCCACCGGACGTGGTGTTCCTGGTTGCCGGGCAGCTCGACCCGAGCGTCAACACTACCGCCATCGTGCGCGAGATTGAGCCCCAGGCTCAAAGCGCCACACGCACTCGCCGCGCCCGCCTGACCCTGGCCGAAACGCCTGCTGCGTTTCGCCTTGGCACGGCGATCAGCGTGACCTTGAGCACGGCCATCGCGCCACGCATCGAAGTGCCCCTCAGTGCCTTGCAGGAAGTCGACGGCAAGACCCGCATCTGGCTCCTCGACACCCAAAGCCAAACCGTGCAACCGCGCGACGTCACGCTGATCAGCCGCGACGCCGACAGTGCCTCTCTCAACGGCGGCGTCAAACCCGGCGAGCGCATCGTTACCGCTGGCGTGAACAGCCTGAAACCTGGGCAAAAAGTCAAAATCGACGAGGACAGCCCGCGATGAAAGGGAGCTTCAACTTATCCGACTGGGCCCTCAAGCATCAGTCCTTCGTTTGGTACCTGATGTTCGTCGCGCTGCTGATGGGCGTGTTCTCGTACATGAACCTGGGCCGTGAGGAAGATCCCTCGTTCACCATCAAGACCATGGTGATTCAGACCCGCTGGCCGGGCGCGACCCAGGAAGAAACCCTCAAGCAGGTCACCGACCGCATCGAGAAAAAACTCGAAGAGCTGGACTCCCTCGACTACGTGAAAAGCTACACCCGGCCGGGTGAGTCCACGGTGTTTGTGTTCCTCAAGGACACCACCAGCGCCAAGGACATTCCCGAGATCTGGTACCAGGTGCGCAAGAAGATCGACGATATTCGCGGCACCTTCCCCCAGGGGTTGCAGGGGCCGTCGTTTAACGATGAGTTCGGTGATGTGTTCGGCTCGGTGTACGCCTTTACCGGTGACGGCCTGTCGATGCGCCAACTGCGCGACTATGTAGAGCAGGTGCGCGCCGAGATTCGTTCGGTGCCGGGGCTGGGCAAGGTCGAGATGATCGGCCAGCAGGACGAAGTGATTTACCTGAACTTCTCCACGCGCAAACTCGCGGCACTGGGCATTGATCAGCGCCAAGTCGTACAAAGCCTGCAATCGCAAAACGCCGTGACCCCGGCCGGGGTGATCGAGGCCGGGCCGGAGCGGATTTCCGTGCGCACCTCGGGGCAGTTCGCTTCGGAGAAGGACCTGGCCAACGTCAACCTGCGGCTCAATGACCGTTTCTACCGGCTGGCAGATATCGCCGATATCAGCCGTGGCTACGTCGATCCTGCGCGGCCGCTGTTTCGCTTCAACGGTAAACCGGCGATCGGTCTGGCCATTGCCATGCAGAAGGGCGGCAATATCCAGTCGTTCGGCAAGGCTCTGCACGAACGCATGGACGAGCTGACGGCTGACCTGCCGGTGGGCGTCGGCGTGCACAAGGTTTCCGACCAGGCGGAGGTGGTGGAGGAGGCCGTCGGCGGCTTCACCAGCGCGCTGTTTGAAGCGGTGATCATCGTGCTGGTGGTGAGCTTTGTCAGCCTCGGCATGCGCGCCGGGTTGGTGGTGGCGTGCTCGATCCCGTTGGTGCTGGCGCTGGTGTTTGTGTTTATGGAGTACAGCGGCATCACCATGCAGCGCGTGTCGCTGGGCGCGCTGATCATCGCCCTCGGCTTGCTGGTGGACGATGCGATGATCACGGTGGAGATGATGATCACGCGCCTGGAAAAAGGCGAAACCAAGGAGCAGGCCGCCACTTACGCCTACACCTCTACGGCGTTCCCGATGCTCACCGGTACGCTGGTGACCGTGGCCGGTTTCGTGCCGATCGGCCTCAACGCCAGTTCGGCGGGCGAATACACGTTCACCCTGTTCGCGGTGATTGCCGTGGCCATGTTGGTGTCGTGGGTGGTGGCGGTGCTGTTTGCGCCGGTGATTGGCGTGCATATCCTCAGCGCCAACGTGAAGCCGCATGACGCCGAGCCTGGGCGCATTGGCCGTGTGTTTAATGGCGGCATGCTCTGGGCCATGCGCAACCGCTGGTGGGCGATCGGCATCACCGTGGCGCTGTTTGTGGCGTCGGTGTTCTCCATGCAGTTTGTGCAGAACCAGTTCTTCCCGTCGTCGGACCGCCCGGAAATTCTGGTCGACCTCGACCTGCCGCAAAACGCTTCGATCAATGAAACCCGCAAAGTCGTCGATCGACTTGAAGCGATCATCAAGGACGACCCGGATATCGCGCGCTGGAGTACCTACATCGGCCAGGGCGCGATTCGTTTTTATCTGCCCCTCGACCAGCAACTGGAAAACCCCTACTACGCGCAGCTGGTCATTGTGAGTAAGGGCCTGAAAGAGCGCGGCGCCTTGATTGAGCGTCTGCAAAAGCACCTGCGCGATGATTTTGTCGGCATTGGTGGCTTTGTGCAGCCGCTGGAAATGGGCCCACCGGTTGGGCGGCCGATTCAGTATCGCGTCTCCGGCAAAGACATCGACCAGGTACGCAAGCACGCCATCGAACTGGCGACCCTGCTCGATCAGAACACCCACATGGGCGAGATCATCTACGACTGGAACGAGCCGGGCAAAGTGCTGCGGGTCGACATTGCCCAGGACAAGGCGCGGCAACTGGGGCTGTCATCGGAAGACGTGGCGCAACTGATGAACAGCGTGGTCAGCGGCGCTTCGGTGACCCAGGTGCACGACGATATTTACCTGATCAACGTGGTCGGCCGTGCCGAAGATGCCGAGCGTGGTACGCCGGAAACCTTGCAGAACCTGCAGATCGTCACGCCCAACGGCACCTCGATTCCGCTGCTGGCTTTTGCCACCGTGCGCTATGAATTGGAGCAGCCGCTGGTGTGGCGCCGTGACCGCAAACCGACCATCACCATCAAGGCCTCGGTGCGCGATGAGATGCAGCCCACCGACTTGGTGAAACAGCTGGCGCCGACCATTGAGAAATTCAGCGAGGGCCTGCCGGTGGGCTACAAGGTCGCCACTGGCGGTACCGTGGAAGAAAGCGGCAAGGCCCAGGGGCCTATCGCCAAGGTGGTGCCGCTGATGCTGTTTCTGATGGCCACGTTCCTGATGATTCAACTGCACAGCGTGCAGAAAATGTTCCTGGTGGCGAGTGTCGCGCCGTTGGGACTCATCGGCGTGGTGCTGGCGCTGATCCCGACGGGTACGCCCATGGGCTTTGTGGCGATCCTGGGTATTCTGGCGCTGATCGGCATCATCATCCGCAACTCGGTGATTCTGGTGACGCAGATCCATGAATTTGAGCTGGCGGGTTACACGCCGTGGGATGCCGTGGTGGAAGCCACCGAGCATCGGCGCCGGCCGATCCTGCTCACCGCAGCCGCAGCCAGCCTGGGCATGATCCCCATCGCCCGTGAAGTGTTCTGGGGGCCGATGGCTTACGCGATGATTGGCGGGATCATCATCGCGACCTTGCTGACGCTGCTGTTCCTGCCGGCGCTGTATGTGGCCTGGTACAAGATTCGCGAGCCGAAAAAACAAGAGGTTTGACCTGTTAAGCCTTCCTGCAAGGATGTGGGAAGGCTCTTGGAAACACTTTCGAGACATTTTCCTGCCGCTATTTGTTTTACCCTCCGGGCCTGTTCCTGTTTGGAAGGCCTGCGTCATGCGCTTTATTTTTCTGATATTTAGCCTGCTGCTTTCGCCTTTGGCCTTTGCCGATACGGTGTTGGAAAACGCCCTGTGGCGCGTCGACCTCGACCCCGCCACGCTGGCGCTGCGCGTCACGCCAGCCGGTGAGGCCTCGGTGCAGGCCTCCAACGGTATTACGGCGCATGCCGTCAGCGAACTGCAGGCCGCTGCTGAGCAGGCCACTTGGCAATGGGACAGCGGCGCCTATCGCCTGACCGCGCGCCTTGAGCAGCGCGACCTTCACCTGACTATCAATGCACGCGAGCCGGGCGAATTGCCCCTGCTGCATCAACCCGCCCAGGCCATGGGAAAAGGCTTGATCTGGCCCTTGGCCGAAGGGCATTACGTACCCGCAGGCAATACCGTGTGGAAGGCGTTTTTGCTGGAGCAGGGCGAGGTCAACACCACGCAGGACCTTAGCCTGCCGTTGTGGGGCGTGGATCACGGCAGCTTCACCTTGAGCTGGCTGCTGACCAACCCTTACAACAACCGTTTGCAGTGGCAGGCCGACGGTGAGGGGCTGGCGCTTTCCTTGGCCCATGAATTTACCCGTCTTGAACCTACGGCACCCATGACCCTCAGCCTGCACCTGGGCGGCGCCGACCCATTGGCCGGTGCCAAGCGTTATCTCCAGTGGCTGGTGGAGCAGGGCCGTTATGAACCGTTGGCAGACAAACTGCGGCAAACGCCCGAGGCTGAAAAACTGCTGGGCGCCAGCCATGTGTATCTGTGGGGCAATGACCTGCTGGGGTTGGATGATGTGCGTGATTGGCCGCTGCTGCTCGAGCGCTTGCGCGGTCATGAACTCAAGGGTTTGTTGGATAAGGAAGCCGCAAAGGTCCTGGCGCAGACCACTGCGTTGAATCGCTATGAGCAGACCGTGTTGCTGCGCAGCCTCAACGCGGCGATCAACAAGAAGGCCCGACAGGCTTGGCAAGTGGATGAACCGGACATGACACGCCTCGCCGCCCGCTACGGTGAGCTGCGCCATGAATTGTCTGTGGCGTTTGCGGGAGCTTTGAGCAACACCCCTGAGGCCTGGGGCAGCACCCTGTCGGCCAAGACCGTTAAATCCCTCAAGGACGCCGGGCTCCAGCGTTTACTGCTGACCTTGGGCGAAGGCTGGGAAGGCGGCCTCTGGCACCCCGAGGCGATTCGCGCAGGTGTCGACGCGGGTTACCTGATGGCGCCCTACGACTCCTATGAAACCGCGTTATCCGCCACCGAAAACCCGGACTGGACCACCGCCCACCTGGGCAGCAAGGCCTATCGCAACTGCGCGATTGTGTTGAAAGACGGCAAGCTGAAAACCGGCTTCCAGCAATCCGGTCACTACACCGACCCCCGCTGCGTACGGCCTTTGCTGGAAGCGCGGGTGCAAGCAGTCCAAGCCAGGGCGGGCTTTAACGCCTGGTTCCTTGATGCCTACGCCACCAGCATGGTTTTTGACAGCTACCGTGACGGCGCCCCAATGACCCAGGCGCAAAACGCCGAAGGCAATATCGATGCGTCCCGTTGGCTCAATACTGTGCTCAAGCTGCCCGCCGGTTCCGAGGACGGTAATGCCATCACCACCCAAGGCATCTTGTTCGCCCATGGCATGCAGACGCCGGTGATGGGTTGGGGCGACCGTGAAATGACCAAGGACAAGCAGTCGCCCTATTACGTAGGCAACTGGTACCCGCCGGAGCAGCCGACGGTGTTCTTCAAACCCGTTCCGTTGAAAGAACCGTTTCGCACGGTGTATTTCGAGCCGACGATGCGCCTGCCGCTTTACCAGACGGTGTTCCACGGTTCTGTGATTACCACCCACCACTGGCTGTTCGACAGCCTCAAACTGAGCAATGTGCAGGCTGAGAATGAGCTGACCCAATTGCTCTACAACGTGCCGCCGCTGTATCACCTGAGTGCCGCGACCCTCAAGCAGCGGTTGCCGGTGATCCAGCGCCAGGACGTTTTTTTCCGCCCGTTGCATCAGCGTTTGGCAACCCAGGCTATGACGGGGTTTCGTTGGCTGACGACGGATCGGCAGGTGCAGGAGACCACGTTTGCCGATGGCACGCGGTTGGTGGCGAATTTTTCTGCAGAAGGAAGAGAGGGGTACGCTGGGCGCAGTGTGACGGCGTTGCTGGTGGGGCACAAACCTGTGGTGTATCAGGTGGATCAGTAGCGCCGCGCAGGCCTCAATCGCAGGCAAGCCAGCTCCCACACTTGGAATGCATTCCCCTGTGGGAGCTGGCTTGCCTGCGATGGGGCCAGATCAGCCAACACATCTCTATGTTTTACGCCACACACTCGCCAACCAAGGCTGCTGCTCCCGTGGCAACCCCGCTGGCCGATAGTAATGCTCCAACTCTACAAACCCGGCCGCTGTCAGCAGCGCCTGCCACGCCTCCAGGTCGTGATAAGACCCGTACCGGGGCCCATTCCACCCTTCCTGATTCTCACCCCGCGGATTGGAGCTGAACAACACGCCCCCCGGCTTCAACGCCCCATGCAGCTGTTTCAGCACACGCGGCAATTCCTGCTTGGGAATATGAAACAGCACCGCGTTGGCAAATACCCCGTCAAAGCGCTCGGGAGGCAGGTCCAGCTTCAGGAAGTCCTGCTGCAATACCTCACAACCGCTGTCCTCGCGTGCCATCTGCGCAAACCGTTCGGAGCCATCCAGCCCCACGGCGATATGCCCCATACGGGTAAACGTCTGCAAATCCCGCCCAGGCCCGCAGCCAAAATCCAATACGGTAAACGGCGCTGTACCCTGGATATGCCGCAGCAATGCGTCGATGTTCTGGCTCACATCGTGATCGCGGGTGCCTTCACGGAAATCCTCGGCCACCTTGTTGTAGTGGCCGAGGGTGGTGGAGGTGATCTGGTTGAGGTCGTCGGGCTTGAGAGTCATGGCGGGTATTACCGGGCGCTGAGATGGCCCGACTATACCTCACCGCTTGTTCAGCACCCGCGCCAACCGATCGCCGCCCAACTGAATCACCGCCACCAGAATCACCAGTAGCACGATCACGGTCAGCATGATCTGCGTATCAAACCGCTGATAGCCGTACCGGTACGCAATATCCCCCAAACCACCCGCGCCAATCGCCCCGGCCATGGCCGACGAGTTGATCATGGTTACCAGGGTGATGGTGAACCCGCCCACAATCCCCGGCAGCGCTTCCGGCAACAACACGTGCCAGATGATGTGCCAGCGGCGGCAGCCCATGGCCTGCGCGGCTTCGATCAAACCGTGGTCGACCTCGCGCAGACTCACTTCTGCGATGCGCGCAAAGAATGGCGTAGCGGCGATGGTCAGCGGCACCACAGCAGCCCACACGCCATAGGTGGTACCGACGATCAGCCGGGTAAATGGGATCAGTGCCACCATCAGAATCAGAAACGGAATCGAGCGGAACAGGTTCACAAACGCGCCCAGCACGCGGTTCAGCGCCGGTGCCTGGTAGATGCCGCCCTTGTCGCTGGTGACCAAAAACACCGCCAACGGAATCCCCACCAGCAACGCGATCAGCGATGACACACCGACCATCAACAAGGTGTCGATGGCGCCCTGCAATAAACGATCAAACCACATAGCCCAGCACCTCCACGTTTTGCGCCCAGCGCGCGGCGCGCTTGCACAGGTCTTCGGCGTCGTGAGGAGAGCCATTCACCGCCAGCAGCAGTTGCCCCAGCGCATGCCCCTGAATCCGTTCCACACCACCCTGCAGCAAGCGCACGCGACCGCCCAGGGCTCTGAACAGCGCGGCCAGGTCCGGTTCATCGGTGTCGCTGCCGGTGAACTTCAAGCGCAGCACCACTGACGCCTCAGATGATGAGGGCAGGGCCTGCAAGCGGCTTTGCAATTCTTCCGGCAAGCCATGTTGCAGCGGCGCCAGCAGTGTTTTGCTGACGTCGTGCTGCGGGTTGCCAAACACTTGCCACACCGGGCCTTGCTCGACGATGCGCCCGTGTTCGAGCACCACGACGCGGTCGCAGATGTCGCGAATCACGGCCATCTCATGGGTGATCAACACGATGGTCAGGCCCAGACGCTTGTTGATCTCACGCAGCAGGCCGAGGATCGATTGCGTGGTCTCCGGGTCGAGGGCCGAGGTGGCCTCGTCGCACAGCAGAATCTCGGGGTCGTGCACCAGCGAGCGGGCGATGCCCACGCGCTGTTTTTGCCCGCCGGAAAGCTGCGCCGGGTAGGCCTTGTGCTTGTCCTGCAACCCTACCAATTCCAGCAGCTCGCGTACTTTTTGTTCACGCTGCGGCTTGGGCACGCCGGCGACTTTGAGCGGCAACTCGACGTTCTGCCACACAGTCTTGGCCGACATCAAATTGAAGTGCTGGAAGATCATGCCGATGCGCCGACGCAGTGCCACCAGACGGTCTTCGTCGAAGTCGCCGATGTCCACCTGATCGATCAGCACACGCCCGCTGCTGGGTTGCTCAAGGCGGTTGATGGTGCGGATCAGCGAAGACTTACCGGCGCCGCTGCGGCCGATGATGCCGAACACTTCGCCGCGCTGGATCGCCAGGTCAATGCCTTGCAATGCATGCACGGTGCCGTCGTAGGTCTTGCCCAGGTTGATAAAGCGCACGTGGGCGCGGTTCAAATCAGGGTGCAGTTCTGTCTGCTCGGCGTCCCTGGGCGCTAAGCCCAGGTCGCGCAGTTGAGAGTTGGCGGCGCTCATGCTTAGCCTTCCCAGCCGACTTGGTAGAGTTTGCCGAGGGATTTATCCAGGGCGGCGCGTACCACCGGCGAATGCTGGTAGATGTCGACGAACTTGATCACGCGCGGGTCGGTTTTGCTTTTCGGCTGGATCACAAACTGGATCACGTATTCCGGGTGGTCGAGGCCGTCGAACAGCAACGCCGACTCTGCATCGAAGGTCTTGGACAGGCGGATATACGCCGGGTAGCCCTGCACCAGGTCGGCGTCGTCATAGGCGCGTACCAGTTGCACGGCCTCGACTTGCAGAATCTTGATCTTCTTCGGGTTGCTGACGATGTCTTCTTCGGTGGCCTTGTAGCCCACGCCAGGCTTGAGGGTGATCAAACCGGCCTTGGCCAGCAGTTGCAGACCGCGGCCGCTGTTGATCGGGTCGTTGGCAATCGCCACGCTGGCGCCTTGAGGCAGGTCGTTGAGGCTTTTGAACTTCTTCGAGTACAGGCCAACGTTGTTGATGATGCCCGGCGCGTACGGCACCAGGTTGAAACCTGCGGCAGCTTTAGCGTTTTCCAGGAATGGGATGTGCTGGAAGTAGTTCACGTCGATGTCGCCGGCGGCCAGGCTGACGTTCGGTGCGATCCAGTCGGTGAACTCCACCAGTTCAACTTTCAGGCCTTGCTTGCCCGCTTCTGCAACGGCGGCTTCGAGGGGAATCGCGAAGGCGGCGGTGGTGCCGATTTTCAGTGGCGCGTCGGCGGCGAACACCGCCGAGCTGAATAAACCAAAAGCCAGGGCCAGTGCTTTGACTGGGTGGGTGAGTAGTGTCTTTTTCATAATGGGTTTCCAGTCATAAGGTGTAGGTTTCAACCACTGAGATCGTTCCCATGCTCCGCGTGGGAATGCCTCTCTGGACGCTCTGCGTCCGCTCTTGGGACGCGGATCGTCCCGGGCTGCATTCCCACGCAGAGCGTGGGAACGATCAGTTAGTGTCGGTAGGTGGAGCCGGTGTGTTGTTCGGGTAGGCGGGCGCTGTTGTGGAAGACTTTTTCGCGCAACGTGCCGGTGTCATAGGCGGTCTTATACGACCCACGCTTTTGCAACTCCGGCACCACCAGATCGATGAAGTCCACATAGCTTTCCGGCGTGACAATCCGCGTCAGGTTGAAACCATCCAGCCCTGTTTCGCTGATCCACGACTCCAGTTCATCAGCCACCTGCTCAGGCGAGCCGACCAGGGTGATGTAGCGACCACCGAGGGCGTGCTGCTCGAGCAATTTGCGCCGGGTCCAGTCGTTGTTTTGCAGGTTCTTGGTGGCCGACTGGATCGCGTTGCTCTTCACGTACTGGATCGGTTCGTCCAGTTCGTACTGGGCAAAGTCGATCGCCGTGGACGCCGAGAAATGCGCTACACCTGCTTCCGGGCTGGCGTAGTTCAGGTACTCGGCGTGCTTGGCCCAGGCGAGCTCTTCGGTGGCGCCCACGATCACGTTGAGGCCCATGAACACCTTGATGTCATCCGGGTTGCGCCCGGCTTCCACGGCGCTGGCGCGCACCTTGTCCACCTGGACTTTAGTGGCGGCCTTGTTCTGTCCGCTGATAAACACGCACTCGGCATGCCGCCCGGCGAACAGCAAACCACGGTCTGAACTGCCGGCCTGGAACAGCACCGGCGTACGCTGCGGCGACGGTTCACACAGGTGATAACCCTCCACTTGGTAGAACTCGCCGTGGTGCTCAACCTTGTGCACCTTGCCCGGCTGCGCATAGACCCGTGCTTGTGGGTCGTTGACCACCGCGTCGTCTTCCCAACTGCCTTCCCAGAGTTTGTACAGCACCTCCAGGTATTCATCGGCCTGGTCATAACGGCGGTCATGCTCGACCTGCTCGGTGAGGCCCATGGCCTTGGCGGCGCTGTCGAGGTAGCCGGTGACGATGTTCCAGCCCACCCGGCCCCGGCTCAGGTGGTCGAGTGTGGACATGCGCCGGGCGAACAGATAGGGCGGCTCGTAGGTGAGGTTGGCGGTGAGGCCAAAGCCGAGGTTCTTGGTGACGGCAGCCATTGCCGACACCAGCAGCAACGGGTCATTGACCGGCAACTGGATCGACTCCTTGAGCGGTACGTCGATGGAGTTTTGATAGACGTCGTACACACCGACGATGTCGGCGATGAACAAGCCGTCGAATAGTCCACGCTCCAGTGTTTTCGCCAAATCAGTCCAGTACTCAATGCTCTTGTACTGGGTGGATGTATCCCGTGGATGCGTCCACAGGCCGTGGTTGATATGCCCGATGCAGTTCATGTTGAAGGCATTGAGCAGGATCTTTTTCTTGGCCATTCAGATGGTCCCCCGCAGTGGCGGGTTTTCATCGTTGAGGTAGTAATTGCCCACCGCGTGGTACTTCCAGCGCACCGGGTCGTGCAGGGTGTGCACGCGGGCGTTGCGCCAGTGTCGATCAAGGCCGTGTTCGGCCAGGGTCGCTTGGCTGCCGGCCAGTTCGAACAGGGTGCTGCCGGCGGCCAGGGAAATTTCGGTGCTCAAGGCGCGAACTTCGGCGACGGCAATCGAGGCGGCGGCGACGGTCTCGGCGTTGCTGTCGGCTTGGGCGCGGTCGAGGAATTCACCGGAGCGTTCCAGCAGCGCTTCGGCAGCGTGCAGGCGGATGCTCAGGTGGCCGAAGCTTTTGAGGGTCAGCGGGTCTTCGGTGGCTTTGTCGTTGCCGGAATCGATCCACGGGCGGGTCTTGGTGCGCACAAAGTGCAACGCATCTTCAAAGGCGGCGCGGGCGATACCGGTGTCGATGGCGGCGTGAAGAATTTGTGCCAGCGGGCCGACGGTGGTCGGACGCTCGAAGGCGCTTTGGAATGGGATCACGTCCTGGGCGGCGACCCACACGTTGTCGAACACCACCGAACCGCTGCCGGTGGTGCGCTGGCCGAAGCCGCTCCAGTCGTCGATCACGGTCAAGCCTTCGCTGTCGCGCGGCACGAACGCCAGTTGCTGCACGCCGTGTTCATCCACCACCGAGGTGGGGATGCGTTGCGCATAGATCGCGCCGGTGGAGTAAAACTTGCGGCCGCTGATACGGAAACCGTCGCCGTCGCGGGTGATGGAGGTCACGCGTTCGTGGGCAGTCTTGGTGCCCAGTTCCGCCAGGGCATTGCCGAAGCGTTGGCCGGCGAGGACTTCGGCATACAAGCGTTTTTGCTGCGCGGGGCTGCCATTCACGCGCAGCACTTCGAGGGCGTAGAAATGGTTTTGCGGGATCTGACCCAGCGAGGCATCCGCTTGGGCGATCAGCGCGATGACCTTGGCCAGTGTGACGTTGGACACACCCGCGCCGCCGTGTTCCTTTGGCACGCTGATACCCCACAGGCCGGAGCGCGAAAATACGTCCAGTTCAGGCAGGGGCAGACGGCGCTCGCGGTCGCGTTGGGCGCTGTCGCGGCGCAAGTCTTCGGCCAGGTCGCTGGCGACAATAAGGGCTTGTTCGTCGCTGGTGATAACCGCGACGAGAGTAGAGACAGTCATTTTGTTCTCCAGAGGTCTGGTCGGTTAAATCCAGGAGTGACGAGCAGGTAACGTGCCGTTCAAACGATAGGCACCGATGGCGTGGTATTTCCAACGAACCGGGTCGTGCAGGGTGTGCACCCGGGCGTTGCGCCAGTGACGGTCGAGGTTGAATTCGGCGAGGGTGGCGCGGCTGCCGGCCAGTTCGAAGAGTTTTTCGCTGACCAGCAGCGACACTTCGGTGGTCAGCACTTTCGCCTCGGCCACGGCAATCGACGCACGGGCGGCGGATTGCGCGGTGATCGGCGCCGCACTGATCTCGTCCAGCAGCTTACCGGCCTTGCGCAGCAGCGCCTCGGCGGCGTGCAGTTCGATTTTCAACTTGCCGATATCGGCGATCACATACAGGTCATCACTGGCCCGCTCGACCTTGGCGTCGATCCATGGGCGCGAGCGCTCACGTACGAACGCGATGGTGTCATCAAGAGCGCCACGAGCGATGCCGGCGTCGATGGCCGCCTGGATCAGTTGCGAGACGGCGCCCTGGATATTAGGGGTTTCGCCGATACGCCAATTTTCGACGACCAATTCGGCGTCGACCGGCACCTGGTTCAGCAGCACAGTGCCGCTGGCGGTGGTGCGTTGGCCGAAGCCCGACCAGTCGTCAACGATGCGCAGCCCTTCGGTGCCACGGCGCACAAACGCCATGACCTGCTTGCCGTCATCGTTCAGCGCTTTTACCGCGACCCAATGCGCAAACAGCGCGCCGGTGGAATAGAACTTCTGGCCGCTGATCACATACCCGTCGCCTTCGGCGGTGATGCGTGCCTTGAGCTCCAGGGTGTTCTTGGTACCGCGTTCCGGGCCGCCATTACCGATGCGCCAACCGTCGAGCACGCTTTGGAACAGCTGCTTTTTCTGGCGCTCGGTGGCTGCGCCTTGCAACAGGTGCAGGATGCCGAAATGGTTCTGCGGGATCTGCCCGAGGGCCGGGTCTGCCGCACTGATGATCGCGAACACGTCGGCCAGGGTGACGAACGATACCTGTGGGCCGCCGTATTCGCGGGGAATTGAAATACTGCCCAGCCCGCTGCGGGTGAACTGTTCAATCTGCGCCCACGGCAACTTGCGTTGCTGATCGCGCTTCGCGGCTTGCAGGCGCGCGGCCTGAGCCAATTCATGGGCTGCGCTCAACGCTTCGGTGTCGTTGCGCAGCACCGCAGCCGGCAACAGCAGTGGGGCTACATCCAGATCACTCTGGGGGGGGGTTAGAGCCAAGTTAGACATCAGCGCCGCTCCTTGGCTGCACGTAATGCCCTGGCGTTATGCACCGGGGTAATTCTGACCATACCGACCTCGCATTCAATGAAATAAAAACAGAAAAATCAGAGATGTCCGGTGGTCCGGTGCATATACCCTAAGCGTGTTAATTCTTTAAATAAACTAACTTATTGGAATATGCATAGAAGGGCTGTCACCCCGGTTCGCAAGGAGAACCGGGGGCACGCGGTTGATAAGTCGACGCGGGCCCGGCCGGGCGGGCTGGCGCCTGGGGCGAGCAGGCGGCGATGTTCAAGGTGCGGGCCGGGGCCCAGCGTGAATTATTGCCGACGCGATCAAGAATGCAGTACGTCACGTCCAGGCGGCAGTCGTCGCCGGCCTCGATAATCACCGCCGAGGACACCCACACCTGCACCGCCAGGCCGACGCCTTTGGCCTGGATTTTCGGCAGGTCCACACGCACGTCACCCCAACGCAGGGTAATGGCGTCGCCGGTGGCCATGTTCAGGTAAGGCTCGATGGTCAGCGGGATGCCGCGCCTTACCTGGCTGCCGTTGACGCCGTAGCGTCGGATGGTTTCGGGCAGGCTGATGGGCGAGAGGTTCTGGTTTTCATCGTTGTACAGGTTCGAAGGTTGGCCGCCTGGGAAGTTGGTCTTCACCCGCACAGTGGTAACCGCCGAGCGTGCAGGGCCGTGGCCGATCTGCATGACCTGATAGTGAACGCGTGCCAGACCGTCTTGCACAAAACTCTCGGGGATTCGCAGATGGGTGGGCGTACCGACCTTGCATGAGGTCACCCGCCGTGCAGCGGCAAAGCAGTTGTTCCAGAACAGCTCGATCACGTCGCCCTCATCCATGCCGGTGTAGGGGGCGATGTCGACCTGCAGTTGTGTGGCGGCCAGGGCATTGATGCCGTTTCGAACGGCCTGGGGCAAAGTCGGGGCGGTGAGTATGCGCGTCATAAGTAATCTCCTTGATGCAGCCAGCAGCAATCGTTCCGGCGCCCGAAGCGCAGTTGTGCGCGAGGTGCCGAAAGGAACGATTCAGTGAATAGCCGGGATAGGATCCAATCCTCTGGGCGCTAGATAAGAGGGTTGGGCAGGAGGCGTCAATGGCGGCAAAAGGCTAAACGGTGGGTTGGAGCAGATTCAGAAGAGTCTGACTGGAGGAGGGATTTTAAGGGGGGGGTGGCGGGTTGTTTTACGGGGGGTAATAAGTACTCCCTGTAGGAGCGCGCTTGTGTGGGAGCAGGCAAGCCAGCTCCCACAAAGAGAGTCAGTGGGCCAAAAACTTGCTCAAGAACTGTCGCGTGCGTTCTTCCTTGGGGTTGGCAAACAACGCCTTGGCTTCGCCCTGTTCCACGATGACGCCCTTGTCGAAGAAGATCACCCGGTTCGCCACATCACGGGCAAAGCTCATCTCGTGGGTGACGATGACCATGGTGCGGTTTTCTTCGGCCAGGCTGCGGATAGTCGCCAGCACTTCGCCGACCAATTCCGGGTCGAGGGCCGAGGTGGGCTCGTCAAAGAGGATCACCTCCGGCTCCATGGCCAGCGCACGGGCAATCGCTACGCGCTGTTGCTGACCACCGGACAAGCGCCGAGGGTACGACGCTTCCTTACCCGCCAGGCCGACCCTGGCCAACAGCTTGCGACCCAGCTCGGTCGCCGCTTCGCGCGACATCTTCTTGACCACGATCGGGCCTTCGATGACGTTTTCCAGCGCGGTGCGGTGGGGGAACAGGTTGAAGTTCTGGAACACAAAGCCGACGTGCTGGCGCAAGCGCCGCACCAGGCCTTGTTGCTGGTTGAGCGGCTTGCTGCTGTCGATCTCGATGTCACCCACCTTGATGCGGCCGCTGGTGGGTTCTTCGAGTAAATTCAGGCAGCGCAGGAAGGTGGTCTTGCCGGAACCGCTGGGGCCAATGATGGCGACGACTTCGCCTTCCTTGACCTCGAGGTCGATGCCGTTGAGTACCACCTGCCCCTTGAATTGTTTGGTCAGTTTTTCAACCACAATCATGCTTCAAGACTCCAGGTCATGCCGGTTGACCCGGTCTTCCAGGCGATTTTGAAAATGCGCCAGGATGCTCGCCAGGATCCAGTAGATCAGGGCGGCGGAGAGATACATGGTGAAGATTTCGAAGGTCCGCGCAGACACCAATTGGGCCTGACGGAACAGCTCCGGCACCTGGATGGTAGCGGCCAGCGCCGTGTCCTTGACCAGCGAAATAAAGCTGTTGCCCAACGGCGGCAACGCCGTGCGCATGGCCTGTGGCAGGATGGCCCGGCGCAGGGTCTGCGCACGGGTCATACCGATACTGGCTGCAGCTTCCCACTGGCCGCGCTCGATGGAGGCGATGGCGGCGCGCAGGATTTCACAGGCGTAGGCGGCCATGTTCAGCGAAAAGCCGATCAAGGCCGCCGGAATCGGATCCAGCTCGATGCCCACTTGCGGTAAGCCGTAGTAGATCAGGAACAGCTGCACCAGCAAGGGCGTGCCGCGAAAGAACGACACATAGACCCGGGCGATCCAGCTTGCCAGCTTGAAACGTGACAAGCGCATCAAGGCCAGGCCGAAGCCCAGCAGCAAGCCGAAAAACATCCCGCCGAGGCTAAGAATCACCGTGTAGTACGCGCCCTTGAGCAGAAAGGGCGCGGAGTCCAGCGCGAGTTGGAAACCTGCTTCCATTATTGAGTGACGTCAGCGTTGAAGTACTTCTCGGACAGCTTCTTCAAGGTGCCGTCGGCACGCAGTTCGTCGATGGCCTTGTTCACAGCAGCGAGCAACTCAGGCTCGCCTTTGCGCAGGGCAATGCCGGCTTCCTGGCGGGAGAAAGCATCACCAGAGGCGGCGGTGTCGGTGGCTTTTTTGGCATATTCCAGAGCCGCCAGACGGTCGATCAGAATGGCGTCGGTACGGCCGATGCGCAGGTCCTGGAACTTGGTTGGGTCATCGTTATAGGTCTTGATGATGGCTTTAGGCTGGTTGTCCTTGAGCCATTGCTCGTAGTTCGTACCCAGGCCTACGCCGATTTTCTTGCCGGCCAGGTCGTCGGCGGTCTTGATGGTGCCGACGTTCTTTTTCAGGGTCAGCGCTTGAATACCGGAAACGGTGTAAGGCTTGGAGAAGTCGTACTTCTTCTTGCGTTCTTCCGAGATGGTCACCTGGTTGATCACCGCGTCCAGGCGCTTGGATTCCAGGGCGGCGAGGATGCCGTCCCACGGAGTAGCGCTGAGCTTGACCTTGACGCCCAGCTTCTTGGCCAGAGCTTCGGAGAACTCGACCTCGAAACCGGTGAGTTTGCCGTCTTCACCGACAAAGCTGAACGGCGGGTAGGTGCCTTCCAGGCCAACCTTGATCTCGCCAGCCTTCTTGATGTTGTCCAACTGCTCGCCGGCAACTGCCTGGCCCAACCAACCCGCGCCGAGCGCCAGACCCAAAGTGCCAACTAATAATGTGCGACGGAATACAGAAATAGTCATGAAGAGCCCCTGTGTTTTTTATGTTGAGCGAAGCAGGTGACGCAGTAGTCGTATCCTGCCTTAAAGCGCGATGCGCGTCTTCGCTTACGGCGCGACTATAAAGCCGCTTTTTAAGACTTGAAAATAATATAAAAACAATTTGTTATTTCCATCTGGAATAACTGGTTGTTAGCAATGAACATCAAATGTGGGAGCAGGCAAGCCAGCTCCCACATTTAACCCGCGTTCATTCAGTTGAATGCGGCGCCGTAAGCAAACAGCGCTGGCGCGCCCCCGGTGTGCAGGAAAATGATCGGACCGTCCTCAAACCGCTGACGCCCGATACCATCCAGCAAGCCGGCCATGGCCTTGCCAGTGTAGACCGGGTCCAGCAGCAGGCCTTCCTGGCTGGCAAGCAGCTTGACTGCCGCCAGGGTGCCGGCATTGGGCTCGCCGTAGCGTGGGCCGAAGTATTCGTCCCACAGGATCACCTTGAACGCCTCGGGGATATCCACACCCAGCAACTCGGCAGTGCGCTCGGCCAGGCCTTGTACTTTCGGGCGCTGGGCTTCGTCGGTGCGCGACACGGTGACGCCGATCACCGGCAAGTTCGGCAGCACTTCACTCAAGGCCAGTGCCAGGCCACTGTGGGTGCCTGCACTGCCGGACGCCAGCACCACGGCGGCGAATTTAATCCCGCTGTCTTCGATCTGCCCGGCCAGTTCCAGGCCTGCGCGTACATACCCCAAGGCGCCCAGCGCATTCGAGCCACCGATAGGCACCAGGTACGGTCTCTTGCCGTTGCTGCGCAGACGGTCGGCGAGAGCGTTGAGTTGGTCGTCGACGTTGTCGAGGTTTTCCACCAATTCCACCTTGGCGTCGAACAGCTCCAGCAGCAGACGGTTGCCGTTGCTCAGGTAGTTCGGGTCTTCGGTGCCGGTGGGGTTTTCCAGCAGGGCAACGCAACCCAAACCGAGTTTGGCGGCGAGGGCGGCAGTCTGGCGTACGTGGTTGGACTGAATCGCGCCGGCGGTCACCAGCGTGTCGGCCCCCTGAGCGATGGCATCGGCGGCCAGGTATTCAAGTTTGCGCAGCTTGTTGCCGCCCATGGCCAGCGGCGTGGTGTCGTCGCGCTTGACGTAGATATCCCTGCCCAGCCAGGCCGACAGCCGCTCGAGTTTTTCCAGGGCGGTGGCGCCGCCGAGCAGTTCCAGACGGTTAAAGCGGTCGAGCTGTTGTTTGATCATGGCTACGCACGGTGGCTAAGTGATGGGGCGACTATAGGCAGGCACTTTTCATCGGGCAACCGCCAATCGCTTATTCCGGATAGTTCTTAATATCACACCATTGGTTCTTAAGGGCGGCCAGGGTGCATACCGTAAAGTGATGGCCATTTCGTCAGGAGTGAATACCGTGAGTGAGCGTTCCAGTCATTGGCAATTACAGACCATCGTCAGCCAACTGCGCGACGCCCGGGACCAGTGGCGAACGCGCAATGGCCGGTTGAGTGGTGAGCATGGCGGCCGCGAGTTGCCGTCGCGTGAAGCGGTGGCGCAGATTCTCGAAGCGTTGTGCGGGGCACTGTTTCCGATGCGCCTGGGGCCGGTGGACCTGCGTGAAGAAAGTGAAGATTTTTACGTCGGCCATACCCTGGATGTTGCATTGAATGCCTTGCTCGCCCAGGCCCGTCTGGAGTTGCGTTACGCCGCACGCCAGGGCGCCAAGGATGACAGCGAAGTCGATGCGCTTGCCATTCGGCTGATCCAGGATTTCGCCCTGGCCTTGCCTTCGCTACGCAGCCTGCTGGATACCGATGTGTTGGCCGCCTATCACGGCGACCCGGCTGCGCGCAGTGTGGATGAAGTGCTGCTCTGCTATCCGGGAATCCTGGCGGTGATTCACCATCGTCTGGCCCACCATTTGTATCGTGCCGGCTTGCCGTTGCTGGCACGGATCAGCGCGGAAATTGCTCACTCGGCCACGGGTATTGATATCCACCCGGGCGCCCAAATTGGCCCGAGTTTCTTTATCGACCACGGGACGGGTGTGGTGATTGGCGAGACCGCGATCATCGGCGAGCGTGTGCGTATCTACCAAGCGGTGACCCTGGGCGCCAAACGTTTCCCGGCAGATGAAGATGGGCAATTGCAGAAGGGCCATCCACGGCACCCGATTGTTGAGGATGACGTGGTGATCTATGCCGGGGCGACGATCCTGGGGCGCATCACCATCGGCAAGGGTTCGACGATTGGCGGGAATGTATGGCTGACCCGCAGCGTGCCGGCAGGGGCGAACATCACCCAGGCGAATTTGCAGCATGAGGATGGGGCGCAGAAATAGTATTTGATCGTTCCCACGCTCTGCGTGGGAATGCCTCTCGTGACGCTCCGCGTCACGACTTCAAAGCAGACGCAGAGCGTCCAAGGCTGCATTCCCACGCAGAGCGTGGGAATGATCAGGCGTATTACGTTCAGTAATCACTGAACGTTTTGCCATCCCCACCCGTCATACCTTTCCTTGAGCTAGTGTAGGAATTGTCTACCACTCAGCCCTGCGATTAGTCCCGGACCGCTTATCCATGTTTAACTTGAATGCTCGTTCAAGTTAAATCCGGTGGTTCGCTGCCCGCTCACAACAGGAGGCTTACCTTTGCTGAGTCCGTTATTGACAGCCACATCCCACTTCCTCGGGGTGCATCGTTCATGAGTGCATCGTCCACCCCATCCAGCGGCCAAGTGCGCATGAATGCGCCGGTTTTCTACTTTGCCGCCACCGTCATTCTGCTGTTCGGCCTCACGGTCATCGCTATCCCGCAACAGGCCGGTGCCTGGCTGCTGGCGGCGCAAAACTGGGCGGCCAATACGGTCGGCTGGTACTACATGTTGGCGATGACCCTGTATCTGGTCTTCGTGGTGGTCACCGCGCTATCGGGCTACGGCAAGATAAAACTCGGTGCCGACCACGACGAGCCCGAATTCAGTTACCTGTCCTGGGCCGGCATGCTGTTCGCCGCCGGGATCAGCATCACGCTGTTTTTCTTCTGTGTCTCCGAGCCGCTGACGCACCTGGTGCAACCGCCCCAGGGCGCGCCGATGAACGCCGACGCTGCACGCCAAGCCATGCAGATTCTGTTTCTGCACTGGGGCCTGCACGGCTGGGGTGTGTTTGCCTTTGTCGGCATGGCCCTGGCGTATTTTGCCTATCGGCATAACCTGCCGCTGGCGTTGCGTTCGGCGCTGTACCCGCTGATCGGCAAGCGCATCAACGGCCCCATCGGTTACGCGGTGGACGGTTTCGGCATCATCGCCACGGTGTTCGGCCTGGGTGCCGACATGGGATTTGGTGTGTTGCACCTTAATTCCGGATTGGATTACCTGTTTGGTATTGCCCACACCCAGTGGATCCAGGTCGGCCTGATCACGCTGATGATGGGTGCCGCGATCCTCGTCGCAGTCGCCGGTGTCGACAAAGGCGTGCGGGTGATGTCCGACATCAACATGCTGCTGGCCTGTGCGCTGCTGCTGTTTGTGTTGTTCGCAGGCCCCACCCAGCATCTGCTCAACACACTGATTCAGAACCTGGGTGACTACCTGGGCGCCTTGCCGACCAAGAGCTTCGACGTGTACGCCTACGACAAACCCAGCGACTGGCTGGGCGGTTGGACGGTGTTCTACTGGGCCTGGTGGATTGCATGGTCGCCGTTCGTGGGCCTGTTTATCGCGCGTATTTCCCGTGGCCGTACCATCCGTGAATTCGTGTTTGGCGTGCTGCTGATTCCGTTGGGGTTCACGTTGGCGTGGATGTCGATCTTCGGCAACAGCGCCATCGACCAAGTGCTTAACCACGGGATGACGGCGCTCGGTCAGTCGGCCATCGATGACCCGTCGATGAGCCTCTACCTGCTGCTGGAAACCTACCCGTGGAGCAAGACGGTAATCGCGGTCACGGTGTTTATCAGCTTCGTGTTCTTCGTCACCTCGGCTGACTCCGGCACTGTAGTGCTGTCGACCCTGTCGTCCAAAGGCGGCAACGCCGATGAAGACGGCCCGAAATGGCTGCGCGTGTTCTGGGGGGCGATGACTGCATTGGTCACCAGTGCGTTGCTGTTTGCCGGCAGTATCGATTCGCTGAAATCCGCCGTGGTACTGACCTCGCTGCCGTTCTCGCTGATCCTGTTGCTGATGATGTGGGGGCTGCACAAGGCCTTCTATCTCGAGTCGCAAAAGCAGATCGCCCAACTGCATTCGTTGGCACCGGTGTCGGCTGCGCGTAAGGGCCGAGGCGGCTGGCGCCAACGTTTGAGTCAGGCCGTGCACTTCCCATCGCGAGATGAGGTGTACCGTTTCCTTGAATCGACAGTGCGCCCGGCGATCGAAGAAGTGACGGCGGTGTTTGTCGAGAAAGGCCTGAATGTCGTGACCCAACCGGACCCGGCCAACGACAGCGTCAGCCTGGAAATCGGCCATGGCGAGGAGCGCCCGTTTGTCTACCAGGTACAGATGCGCGGCTATTTTACGCCGTCGTTTGCGCGGGGCGGCATGGGCAAAAAAGAGATCAACAACCGCCGCTATTATCGGGCGGAAGTGCACTTGAGTGAGGGCAGCCAGGACTACGATCTGGTGGGCTACACCAAGGAGCAGATCATCAACGACATCCTTGACCAGTACGAGCGACACCTGCAGTTCCTGCACCTGGTGCGCTAGTCACCAGTCCCACAAAAGAGCCTGAAAGCCCCGTCCTACGGGGCTTTCTTAAACTTAATTTCATCCGTCAAAGCCCCTCTTTGACGCGGAACTGTCATCTGGCCACTGCGTAATTGTGTGAAGCGTTTGACGCTTTCATTTCAGAACAGTGACGGAGACCGGTAACAATGAAGACGTTAATAAGCCCTATGGTGGGTGCCGCCATGGCGAGCTTTATGCTGTCCGCCCACGCCGATTTTATCGATGACAGCCATGCCGATGTGACCCTGCTCAATCGCTATCTCAACCAGCAGGGGCGTGATGTGGTGAACAGCACCGCCAAGGCCCACAGCATTCGTGATTGGGGCCAGGGTTTCGAGTTCAACTTCAAGTCCGGCTACACCGAAGGGCCAGTCGGTTTTGGCCTGGACTTGCAGGCGTTCTACGGTTTGAAACTGGATTCCGGTGGCGACCTCAACGACAAGGATCATCAGGGCCGTTACCCCGGCAGTATGTTCCCGCTGGACAACGGCAAGTCGGCTGACCAGTTCGGTGTATTGAGCCCGACGTTCAAGATGCGCTTTGCCAAGGATGAACTACGCGTCGGCACGCTCTACGGCAACAACCCGGTGTTGGCCAACACCGACGGTCGTCTGTACCAGCAGACCAACACCGGCGTGCAACTGGTGTCCAAGGATGTCTCTGACTTCACCTTCACCGGCGGCGATATCTTCAAGACCAAGATTCGTAACGAATCCAGTGACCAAGGCATGATCACCGCCGGTGGCACTAAAGATAGCGATCGCTTTCTCTTCGGCGGGGCCGACTACACCGGCATCCAGAACACCACGGTCAGCCTGTGGTATTCGAACCTTGAGGATTACTACCAACAGTTCTTCCTCGGTGCCAAACGCCATGACGCCTTGTCGGTAGGCGCGATCGACACCGATGTGCGGGTATTCCGCAGCTTGGGTGTGGGCGGTAACGCCGATGGCGACAAAGACTATTCCGCCAGCGGTCTCTACGGCGACGGCACGAGCAAGGGCCGCATCAACCAAACCACCGCCAGCTTGCTTGAAAGCTACAGCCTGGACGGCCATACCGTCGGCTTGGGCATCCAGAAAAACAGCGGCGACAGTGACTTTCCGTACCTCGACTCCGGCCTGAACAGCGGCGACAACCGCCAGGGTCCGGGTTCAGGTGCCGACACCCCGGCGCTGACCAACATGCAATTGAACAAATTCCAGCACGCGGGTGAACGTACTTGGCTGGCGCAGTACAAGTATGACTTCGGCAAGCTTGGCCTCACCGGCCTGACGTTCTCCGCCGCTTATGCACACGGTGATGACATTCGCACGGTGCAGGGCACCACCAGCGAATGGGAACGTAACATTGCGGTGGCTTACCAAGTACCGACCGGCACCCTCAAAGGCCTGGGCGTGACCTGGAAAAATGCTCACGCCAGCCCGGATATTACGGGTGCCACTGTGCAAGATGAAAACCGCTTCTATGTCAGCTATGTCGTTCCACTCTGGTAGGAAATTGCTGTAAAACGGAAGGGCAGACTTAAGCGATTCAGCTGGTTAAAAGGCCTGGGAATAAGGTTATTCCCAGGCCTTATTTGCCCTAAGCCCAGAGAGGATTCGATGACGTACATTGCTGCCGAAAACCGCTATGAATCTATCCCGTATCGCCGCGTAGGCCGCAGTGGATTGGTGCTACCGGCACTGTCCCTGGGGTTGTGGCACAACTTTGGCGACAGCACCCCGATCGACACCCAGCGCGCCCTGTTGCGCACCGCGTTCGACCTAGGGATCAACCACTTCGACCTGGCCAACAACTACGGCCCACCTTACGGCAGCGCCGAGATCAACTTCGGTCGTTTGCTGCGCGAAGATTTCAAGCACTACCGCGACGAATTGATCATCTCCAGCAAGGCCGGTTGGGACATGTGGCCCGGCCCTTACGGCCAGGGCGGCGGTTCACGCAAGTACGTACTGGCGAGTCTGGACCAGAGCCTGCAACGCCTGGGCGTGGACTACGTGGATATTTTCTACTCCCACCGTTTTGACGCCGACACCCCCCTGGAAGAAACCGCCAGCGCCCTCGCCACCGCCGTGCAACAAGGCAAGGCGTTGTACATCGGTATCTCGTCTTATTCGGGCGTAAAAACCCGCGAAATAGCAGCGCTGCTCAAAGAGTGGAAAGTGCCGTTGCTGATCCATCAGCCGGCCTACAACCTGCTCAACCGCTGGGTGGAAAAAGACCTGCTGGATACCACCGAAGAACTCGGTGCCGGTGTGATTGCGTTCACGCCGCTGGCCCAGGGCTTGTTGACCGACAAGTACCTCAATGGTGTACCGGCTGATGCGCGGGTGAACCGCCCAGGTGGCGGCTCGCTGCAGGCCAAGCACTTGTCCGAAGCGAACATTGCCCATGTGCGTGCTTTGAATGAAATCGCCAAGCGTCGTGGTCAGAGTCTGGCGCAATTGGCGTTGGCTTGGACCCTGCGCGATCCGCGAGTGACCAGTGCGCTGATCGGTGCGAGCCGGCCAGAGCAAATCATTGAAAACGTCGGGGCGTTGAAGAATCTGAGTTTCAGCGCAGAAGAACTGGCGGAAATCGATCGGTTTGCGCAGGAAGGCGGGATTAACTTGTGGGAAAAGCCATCGACCGCTGAGTAATGATCGTTCCCACGCTCCGCGTGGGAATGCCTCTTGTGACGCTCCGCGTCACGGTTTCAAGAGCGGACGCGGAGCGCCCATGGCTGCATTCCCACGCAGAGCGTGGGAATGATCTGCTCGCTAGAACGGCACATCTCCAAGAATCGTCGCCCGATGCATCACCCGCCGCTGCGGCCGATAATCATCCACCGCGTAATGCTGCGTCACGCGGTTGTCCCAGAACGCCACATCGTTTTCCTGCCAGCGCCAGCGAATGGTGAATTCCGGCCGTGTCGCATGAGCAAACAACAGCTTCAAAATCGCCTCGCTCTCCGCCGGTTCCAGCTCATTAATCTTGGTGGTAAACCCGTCACTGACAAACAGCGACTTGCGGCCACTCACCGGATGCGTACGCACCACCGGGTGTGACAGCGGCGGATTTTTCTTGCGGGTTTCTTCCCAGCGCGCCAGGTCTTCGGCAGTGTTGCCAAAGCGCTCCAGCGGGAAGGATTTGGTGAAGTCGTGAGTGGCGGTGAGGCCATCGAGCAGGCGTTTGAGCGGCTCGGACAACGCCTCATACGCAGCAATGCCACTGGCCCACAGCGTATCGCCACCAAACGCCGGCAACAGCTTGGCGCTGAGCACCGCGCCGAGAGCCGGCGTCGGCAGGAAGGTCACGTCGGTGTGCCACACGGCGTTATCATGCACGTCGGTCACGGCGGTGTCGAGGATCAGCACTTCGGGCTGTTCCGGCACGTTGGGGTAGATTGGGTGGATATGCAGGTCGCCGAAGTTCGCCGCGAACCGTGCTTGCTGCTGCGGGTTGATGGCCTGGTCTCTGAAGAACAGCACCGAGTGCGCGAGCAACGCCTGTTCAATGGCATCGCGGTCTTTGAGGTTCAACGGCTGGGTGATATCGACGCCACTGATCAGGGCGCCCAGGGCGGTGCTTAGCGGGGTAACGGTCAGGCTGCTCATGCTGTTCTCACTCAATGTGCCTGGCCATGCCACGGCACCAGTTTACGCTGCAGGGCACGCAGGCCCATTTCCATGGCGAAGGCGATCAGGGCGATCACCAGGATCCCCAGCACCACCACATCGGTGACCAGGAATTGCGCCGCCGACTGCACCATGAAGCCCAGGCCGCTGGTGGCCGCGATCAACTCGGCGGCGACTAATGTCGACCAGCCCACGCCCAAACCGATACGCACGCCGGTGAGGATGTCAGGCAGGGCGCTCGGCAGAATCACATGGCGAATCAGTTGGGCGCGAGTGGCCCCCAGCGACTGCGCGGCACGCAATTTGGCGGGGTCGACGGTGCGCACGCCGGTTGCGGTGGCGATGGCGATTGGCGCAAAGATCGCCAGGTAAATCAGCAACACCTTGGACAGCTCGCCGATGCCGCACCAGATCACGATCAGCGGCAGATAGGCCAAGGGTGGAATCGGCCGGTAGAACTCGATCAGCGGGTCGAGAATGCCGCGCGCAATACGGTTGGAACCGATGGCGATGCCCACCGGCACGGCGGTCAGAACCGCAAAACCCAGGCCCAGGCCGATACGGCTGAGGCTCGCGCCCAAGTGCTGCCACAAAGTGGAGTCCATGTAGCCCGTGGTCGCCAGCAGCCAGCCTTTTTGCAGTACGGCGGATGGCGGTGGCAGGAATAGGGGTTCGATCAAACCGGTGGCGGTCACCGCCCACCAGATTGCCAGCAAGGTGACCAGGGTCAGCACGCTGATCCAACGTGTGCTCAAGCTGCGACGCACCGGGATAACCGCGTGCGCCACCGGCTTTGAGGCGGTGGCGGGAAGTTCGTAGCTGCTCATGCGGACACCTGCCGTTGGGAGAACACTTTGCCCAGCACATGTTCACGGGTTTCGATAAAGCGCGGGTCGGACTTGATCGCCCGTGCCGATTCACCGGCGGCGTAGCGCTGGCCGAAGTCCAGGCTCAGGCGCTCGACGATTTGGCCAGGGTTGGGTGCGAGCAGGATCAGGTCGGTGGCGAGGAATACCGCTTCTTCGATGTCATGGGTAATCAGGAACACCGGCTTGGCCGTGCGCCGCCACACTTGCAGCAGCAACTCCTGCATCTGTTCGCGGGTGAAGGCATCGAGGGCGCCGAAGGGCTCGTCCATCAGCAAAACCCGAGGGTCTGCTGCCAGGGCGCGGGCCAGGCCCACGCGTTGTTTCTGGCCGCCGGAGAGCTGCCAGATACGCCGGCTGTCGAAACCGGCCAGGTCTACCAGCGCCAGCATTTCCCGGGCGCGTATTTCGCGTTGCGCTTTGGGTATGCCGGCCAACTCCAAGCCGAAGCCAACGTTGGCCAGCACGTCCTGCCAAGGCAGCAGGGCGTCGTCCTGGAACACCACGCCACGCTCCGCGCTGGGGCCTTTGACCGGCACGCCATCGAGGGTGATGCGCCCGGCAGACGGTTCGACAAAACCGGCAATCAGGTTCAACAGCGAAGTTTTGCCACTGCCGGACGGGCCGAGGGCCACCAGCAATTGCTGGGGCCCAAGGTCCAGTGAAATGTCAGACAGTACCGGTTCTGTGGCGCCTGGGTACTGTGCGCTGATGCGCTCCAGTTGTAGCAAGGCCATCGCAATGAACTCCTTGAATCAGTTAGTGATGAACTTGGCGCTGATGTAAGGGGCGTAGTCCGGCAGCACGGCGTCAACCTTGCCTTGTTCCTTGAGGAACGCAGCAGTGTCAGTCACCGCCTTGGTGGTCGGTGCGCCCAGCAGGGTCACTTGGTCAGCTGCCAGCGGGTAGACGTTGCCTTGCAGCAGCAGCGGGATGTCACTGGCCTTGGCGCCGGAGAGCTTCACCAGTTTGTCGACGTTAGTTTTGTCGGCGATCCAGGCTTGTGGGTCTTTGCGGTACGCGGCGTAGGCATCCAGCGTGACCTTGGCGAAAGCAGTGACGATTTCCGGGTGTTTCTCGGCGAAGTCTTTGCGCACGATCCACGCATCGAAGGTCGGTGCGCCGAATTTGGCCAGTTCGCCGGAGGTGATCAGCACCTTGCCGTTTTCCTTGGCCACACCCAAAGCGGGGTCCCATACGTAGGTTGCGTCGATATCACCGCGTTTCCAGGCGGCGATGATTGCCGGTGGCGCGAGGTTGAGGATGGTGACTTTCGAGGGGGCGATGTTCCAGTGTTTCAGCGCGGCCAACAGGCTGTAGTGGCCGGTGGAAACGAACGGCACGGCGATTTTCTTGCCGACCAGGTCCTGCGGGCTGTTGATCCCCGAACCGTTACGGGCCACCAGGGCCTCGGCGCCGCCGATCTGGGTGGCGACGAGGAAGGTTTCTACCGGCACTTTGCGGGTAACGGCCGCAGTCAGCGGGCTGGAACCGAGGTAGCCGATCTGTACGTCACCGGAGGCGATGGCGGCGATGATGTCGGCGCCGTTGTCGAATTTGCGCCAATCAATCTTGGCCTTGGTGGCTTTTTCATACGCGCCGTCGGCCTGGGCGACTTTGGCCGGGTCCACGGTGGTTTGGTAAGCAATGGTTACATCCGCCGCCTGGGCAAACAGGCTGGCACCGGCCAGGGACAATGCGGCCAAGAGGCGCAGAGGGGTTAAAAGTTTCAAGGGGAAGCTCCTCAATCAGGCGGCCGAGGGTCGGCGTTTGAGGAGACTAAATGATCTAAGAATCAGAAAATAAATAACGTTTTCGAATTAGCTTATGAGGAGATGCGCTTTCGACGCGCCGACTAATCTGATCGTTCCCACGCAGAGCGTGGGAACGATCAGTCAGGGGTTGGGTGTCAGTTACTGATGGAGAGGATGCTGGCTTGGTAGGAGCCAACAAACACGTCAAAGTCACCCACTTCGTTCTGTTCCAGCTCAGCCTGTTGCGCCAGCGAATTACGCGCCAGTTCTTCAAAGCGCGCTTGCTCTTCGGCCGGCAAAGGCTCTTTACGGAAATGCTCGGCATGCACCTGGCTTTGATGCAGGGAGAACTGCGCAAAACTCTCTTTACGCTCACTCATCGCCGCCAACACTTGGGCCGAAGGCGTCAGGGACGGGTCCTTGACCTTCGCCAACTGAGCGTCCAACGCCTGGCTGTGTTCCTGAATACCATGGCTCTCATCGAGCAGGGCAGCCAACGGTGCAATCTTCTCCAGCAACTCGGCCGCCCATTCCTTCAGGTCCACAGGCTGCCCCTGACGCTGCAATTGCAGGCCCGGACGGCGGCCTTCCTTGACTACGCTGAGGAAGTTGGATGTGGCGTTACCGCACTCGTTGTCGGCCAGTTGCGGGCTATCGTTCAACGCGCAATACAGCAGGAACGCGTCGAGGAAGCGCGATTCCGGCAGGTCGATACCCATCGGCAGGAACGGGTTGATGTCCAGGCAGCGCACTTCGATGTACTGGATGCCACGGGCCATCAGCGCCTGGATCGGTCGCTCGCCGGTGTAGGTCACGCGCTTGGGGCGAATGTTGGAGTAGTACTCGTTTTCGATCTGCAGGATGTTGGTGTTGAGCTGCACCCACTCACCGTCCTTGTGGGTGCCGACTTCGACGTACGGCGCGTAGGGCGTTGCTACCGCTTCGCGCAGGCTGTCGGTGTAACTGTTTAAATCGTTGTAGCAAGGCGTGAGGCCGGCCTGGGCATTACTTTGGTAGCCCAGGTCACTCATGCGCAGGCTGGTGGCGTACGGCAGGTACAGGGTGTCGGCGTCCAGCACTTCCAGTTGGTGTGAGCGGCCGCGCAGGAAACCCGCGTCCAGGGCCGGTGAGGCGCCAAACAGGTACATCAGCAGCCAGCTGTAGCGACGGAAGTTGCGGATCAGCGCGATATAGGCGCAAGACTGGTAGTCGCGGTCGGTGCCGACAAACCCTTCAGTCTCCTTGAGCAGCGGCCACAACTGTTCCGGCAGTGAGAAGTTGTAGTGGATGCCTGCGATGCACTGCATGGTCTTGCCGTAACGCAGGGCCAGGCCCTTGCGGTACACGTACTTGAGCTGTCCGATATTGGAAGTGCCGTAGTAGGCGATCGGAATGTCTTCCTCGGCCGGCAACGGGCACGGCATCGAGGGGCTCCACAGGTATTCGCTGCCAAGCTTGCTGTAGGCAAAGCGATGGATCTTGTCCAGGCTGCTCAGGGTATCGGCCGGGTTGGGCAGGGCTGGGGTAATGAACTCCAGCAGCGATTCCGAGTAGTCGGTGGTGATCTGTTCGTGGGTCAACGCGGCGCCCAGGGCTTCAGGGTGCGGCGTTTGCGCCAGGCGACCCTCACCGGTGACGCGCAGGCATTCGCGCTCGATGCCGTGCAAGCACTGCTCTAGCAGGGAGAGGTGTTCGCGCTTGCCGAGCAGGGCCAGGCGGCGGTTGAGAAGTTCGCTCAAGTTGGATTCCTTCACGCGTCAGTCGCCCCAATATGGGGGTGGGCAGGACGGTCTACAAGGGTGAAGTTAAAACTGGCGTTATCGCCTGGTTTTGAGTCGATTTGACCCGCTTTGAAAAAGCCTACTTCACTCCATGAATTGGGCTATAGCGCAGCAAGAAAATTCCGACGCTGTTATTGCAGCGCCGAAATTAACTCAAATCGAGGGTGAGGAGCTATAGGACAGCGAAGGTGCCCTGTGCTTTTGCGACAAGTCTTTCGTCTTGATACACGTCCGCCTCGACCACCAGCGTGCGACGACCGGCATGAATCACCCGGCTGGTGCATAGCACATCACCGTCAGACACGGCGCGGATGTAGTTGATTTTGCACTCGATAGTCGCGCTCTGCTGGTCGAAACCATGGGAGCTGGAGCAGGCCAGCCCCATCGTAATGTCCACCAGACTGAAAATCGCCCCGCCATGGAGCTTGCCCGCGCGGTTGCGCAATTGCGGCTCCAGGGTCAGGGCCACCTCGGCAACGCCCTCGTCCAGGCGTTGCAGGCGGCAGCCGATCAGTTCGCTGAACGCGCTCTGGGTCAAACCGGCTGGGATCTCCATCAGCGTTTCTTCAGCTGTTTGGCATTGGCGAACAACGACGCCATGGCGTTATTGCTCGGGGCAGCTGTCGCTGTTTCTTTGCGCGGTGCGCTGTTTTCGGAGCGGTTCTGCGACTGGCGAGGCGCTGAGCCTGGGCGTGCACCACGGGCACCGTCGATTTTCTCGCCGGGGGTGTCGCTCATGCGCATCGACAGGCCTACGCGTTTGCGTGGGATGTCGACTTCCATGACCTTGACCTTGACCACGTCACCGGCTTTCACCGCTTCGCGAGGGTCCTTGATGAATTTCTCCGAAAGCGCAGAGATATGTACCAAACCGTCCTGATGCACGCCGATGTCCACAAAAGCACCGAAGTTGGTCACGTTGGTGACCACACCTTCGAGGATCATGCCCAGTTGCAGGTCCTTGAGGTCTTCGACGCCGTCCTGGAACTCCGCAGTCTTGAACTCGGGGCGCGGGTCGCGGCCGGGTTTTTCCAACTCTTGCAGGATGTCGGTGATGGTCGGAACGCCGAAGGTTTCGTCGGTGTACTTCTTTGGGTCCAGGCGCTTGAGGAACGCGGCGTCGCCGATCAGCGAGCGGATGTCGCGGTCGGTCTCGGCGGCAATACGCTGCACCAGCGGGTAGGCTTCCGGGTGAACGGCCGAAGAATCCAGCGGGTTGTCGCCGTTCATCACACGTAGGAAGCCAGCGGCTTGTTCGAAGGTCTTTTCACCCAGGCGTGCGACTTTTTTCAGCGCGGCGCGGGTCTTGAACGCACCGTTTTCGTCGCGATGGGTGACGATGTTCTGCGCCAGGGTGGTGTTGAGGCCAGAGATACGGGCCAGCAGCGCGACCGAGGCAGTGTTCACATCCACGCCGACCTTGTTCACGCAGTCTTCCACCACTGCATCCAGGCCGCGCGCCAGTTTCAGCTGCGACACGTCGTGCTGGTACTGGCCGACACCGATGGATTTCGGGTCAATCTTCACCAGCTCGGCCAGTGGGTCCTGCAGGCGGCGGGCGATGGATACCGCGCCACGGATCGACACGTCGAGGTCCGGGAATTCCTTGGAAGCCAGCTCCGACGCCGAGTACACCGAAGCGCCGGCCTCGGAGACCATGACTTTGGTCATCTTCATAGCTGGGTATTTTTTGATCAGTTCAGCGGCCAGCTTGTCGGTTTCACGGCTGGCGGTGCCGTTGCCGATAGCGATCAGGTCTACCGCGTGCTTGGCGCACAGAGCGGCCAGGATCGCGAGGGTCTGGTCCCACTTGTTATGCGGCACGTGCGGGTAAACCGTCGCGTGGTCCAGCAGCTTGCCGGTGGCGTCGACCACGGCGACCTTGCAGCCGGTGCGCAGGCCCGGGTCGAGGCCCAGGGTTGCGCGCGGGCCGGCCGGCGCCGCCAGCAGCAGGTCGTGCAAGTTATGGGCGAAGACGTTGATCGCCTCGGTTTCGGCGCCGTCGCGCAGCTCGCCGAGCAGGTCGGTTTCCAGGTGAGTGTAGAGCTTGACCTTCCAGGTCCAGCGCACGACTTCACCGAGCCACTTGTCCGCAGGACGGTTCTGATTCTGGATGCCGAATTGTTGACCGATCATGCCTTCGCACGGGTGCATGGTGCCCGGCAGCTCGTCGCCGACTTTCAGCGCGGAGCTGAGAATGCCCTCGTTGCGGCCACGGAAAATGGCGAGCGCACGGTGGGACGGCATGCTCTTGAGCGGTTCGTCGTGTTCGAAATAGTCGCGGAACTTGGCGCCTTCTTCCTCTTTGCCGGCGATCACGCGGGCGCTGAGGGTGGCTTCCTGCTTCAGGTACGTACGCAGTTTTTCCAGCAGGCTGGCGTTTTCGGCGAAGCGCTCCATCAGGATGTACTTGGCGCCTTCGAGCGCGGCCTTGACGTCGGCGACACCTTTTTCTGCGTCGATGAAGCGTGCGGCTTCAGTGTCCGGGGTCAGCGATGGGTCGTTGAACAAACCATCGGCCAAGTCACCCAGGCCGGCTTCCAGGGCGATCTGGCCCTTGGTGCGGCGTTTCTGTTTGTAGGGCAGGTAAAGGTCTTCGAGGCGGGTCTTGGTGTCGGCGAGCTTGATGTCGCGTTCAAGTTGTGGGGTCAACTTGCCCTGTTCTTCGATGCTGGCGAGGATGCTGATGCGCCGTTCGTCGAGTTCTCGCAGGTAGCGCAGACGCTCTTCCAGGTGACGCAATTGGATATCGTCGAGGCTGCCGGTCACTTCTTTACGGTAACGGGCGATGAAAGGCACCGTGGAGCCCTCATCCAGTAGAGCGACGGCCGCTTCGACCTGTTGCGGGCGTACACCGAGTTCCTCGGCGATGCGGCTGTTGATGCTGTCCATAAAACCACCTGAAATTCTGAAAGCAGCTCGCAGGCCCGGAAAACAAGGCCTTGCAAGGCTGGTTGAGCGGCCCGACTGGCGCCGCTGCCTGGGTCAAGAGGCAGCCTATTGACCCTCGAAATCGAAAAAGTCACGGAGAACGGGTGAAAAAAAGCCGTGCAGTGAACGGGAAATATCTGATGTCGCCCTGCACAAAGGCGCCGCATTATAACCAGCGTTCTGCCCTTGGGGGGACCTTGCCGATGGTTGTAGGGCGCGGGTTGACTGGCACTGGAGGAAAAATCTGCTAACAATGCACACGGTGCGTATAACGGCAGCTACGCCATAATGCGCGCCGAGATAAGAGGAGCATCTAATGAGCAGCACTGCACAAACTGCTGAAGGCGAAAAAATTCTCATCGTTGACGACGATCCGGGGCTGAGCAGCCTGCTGGAGCGTTTCTTCAACTCCAAGGGCTACCGTGCCCGCGCGGTGCCAAACACCGAGCAGATGGACCGCCTGTTGGGGCGCGAAGTGTTCAACCTGGTCGTGCTCGACCTGATGTTGCCTGGCGAAGACGGCCTGACCGCCTGCAAACGCCTGCGCGGCGCGAACAACCAGATTCCAATCATCATGCTCACCGCCAAGGGCGATGAACTGAGCCGCATCAAGGGCCTCGAATTGGGCGCTGATGACTACCTGGCCAAACCGTTCAACCCTGATGAGTTGATGGCCCGGGTCAAAGCCGTATTACGTCGCCAGGCTGCTCCAGTACCCGGCGCGCCAGGCAGCGAAGACGAAAGCGTCACCTTTGGCGACTACGAACTGTCGCTGGCGACCCGTGAGCTCAAGCGTGGCGAAGAAGTGCACATGTTGACCACCGGCGAGTTTGCCGTGCTCAAGGCTCTGGTAATGAATGCTCGCCAGCCGCTGACCCGCGACAAGCTGATGAACCTGGCCCGTGGCCGTGAGTGGGACGCCCTGGAGCGCTCCATCGACGTGCAGATTTCCCGTCTGCGCCGGATGATCGAACCGGACCCGTCCAAGCCGCGGTATATCCAGACGGTGTGGGGCGTGGGTTATGTGTTTGTGCCGGATGGCACTGCAACCAAGTGACCGATGTTTTGCAGGCACGGGCATCCCGGCGTTTGGCTCCATGAGAGTCGACGGGCTGCCCGGCGTCTGCAATTCTGCGAGCGCCGCTCGTTCTTGTAAGGTGTCTAGCTGTCTCCTATGAAAACCCCGCTGTGGTTCCCACAAAGTTTCTTCTCTCGCACCCTTTGGCTGGTGCTGATCGTCGTTCTGTTTTCCAAGGCGCTCACGCTGGTTTATCTGCTGATGAACGAAGACGTGCTGGTGGATCGACAGTACAGCCACGGCGTTGCCCTGACGCTGCGGGCTTATTGGGCTGCAGACCCTGAGAATCGCGAGAAGATCGCCAAGGCCGCCACACTGGTTCGTGTAGCCGGGGCGGGCGTGCCGGAGGGCGAGCAGCATTGGCCCTACAGTGAGATTTACCAGCGCCAGATGCAGGCCGAGTTGGGCGAAGACACCGAGGTGCGCCTGCGCATGCACGTGTCCCCCGCGTTGTGGGTGCGAGCGCCGAGCCTGGGGCAGGATTGGCTGAAAGTGCCGTTGTATCCGCACCCGTTGCGAGGGCAGAAGATCTGGAACGTGCTGGGCTGGTTCCTGGCCATCGGGCTGCTTTCAACGGCATCTGCATGGATTTTCGTGCGCCAACTCAATCAACCGCTTAAACGCCTGGTGTTTGCTGCACGCCAATTGGGGCAAGGGCGCAGTGTGCGCCTGCCGGTCAGCGATACGCCCAGCGAGATGACTGAGGTGTATGGCGCGTTCAACCAGATGGCGGAGGATGTCGAACAGGCGGGGCGCGAGCGCGAGCTGATGCTGGCGGGCGTGTCCCATGATCTGCGCACGCCGCTGACGCGATTGCGGCTTTCACTTGAGTTGATGGGCAACCATAACGACCTGACTGACGACATGGTTCGTGATATCGAGGACATGGACGCGATTCTCGACCAGTTCCTGGCGTTTATCCGCGATGGCCGTGATGAGGTGGTGGAGGAAGTCGATCTGACGGATTTGGTCCGTGAAGTAGTGGCGCCCTACAACCAGAACGGCGAACAGGTACGCATGCGTCTGGAGCCGATCCAGCCGTTTGCGTTGCGTCGGGTGTCGATGAAGCGCCTGCTGAACAACCTGATTGGCAACGCCTTGCATCACGCCGGTTCGGATGTGGAAGTGGCGGCGTATGTGTCAGGCGACAGCACCGCGCCCTATGTAGTGTTGAGCGTGATGGACCGTGGCGCCGGTATCGACCCGGCGGAGCTGGAAGGTATCTTCAACCCCTTCACCCGTGGCGATCGTGCTCGGGGTGGAAAGGGCACTGGCCTGGGTTTGGCGATTGTTCGGCGGATCGCGTCGATGCATGGCGGCAATGTTGAATTGCGTAACCGGGAAGAGGGTGGCCTGGAAGCGCGCGTGCGGTTGCCGCTAGGCTTGATGTTGCCCAGAGACGCGGTCTGATAAACAACACGAATCAAATGTGGGAGCTGGCTTGCCTGCTCCCACACGGGTTAACCGAGTGCTTATCCCTTGCCCTTCGTCCGCGTCATATTCGGCCCGCCATTCTTCTCCAGATGCTGAATGATGATCCCCGCGACATCCTTACCTGTAGTGGTCTCAATCCCCTCCAGACCCGGCGATGAATTCACCTCCATCACCAGGGGGCCATGGTTGGATCGCAAGATATCCACACCCGCTACGCTCAATCCCATCACTTTGGCCGCCCGCAGCGCGGTCATGCGTTCTTCCGGGGTGATCTTGATAAGGCTGGCGCTGCCGCCACGGTGCAGGTTGGAGCGGAACTCGCCTGGCTTGGCCTGGCGTTTCATCGCTGCGATGACCTTGTCGCCCACCACGAAGCAGCGGATATCCGCACCACCAGCTTCCTTGATGTATTCCTGCACCATGATGTTCTGCTTGAGGCCCATAAAGGCCTCGATCACCGACTCAGCTGCTGTTGCCGTCTCGCACAGCACCACACCGATGCCCTGGGTACCTTCCAGTACCTTGATCACCAACGGCGCGCCGTTGACCATTTCGATCAGGTCGGGGATGTCATCCGGGGAGTGGGCGAAACCGGTGACCGGCAGGCCGATGCCCCGGCGCGACAGCAACTGCAGCGAGCGCAGCTTGTCCCGCGAGCGCGCGATGGCCACGGACTCATTCAGGGGGAACACCCCCATCATTTCAAACTGGCGCAGCACAGCGCAGCCGTAAAACGTCACCGAAGCGCCGATACGCGGGATTACTGCATCAAACCCCTCCAGCGGTTTGCCCCGGTAGTGGATCTGCGGCTTGTGGCTGGCAATGTTCATGTAGGCACGCAACGTGTCGATCACCACCATTTCATGGCCACGTTCGGTGCCGGCCTCGACCAGGCGGCGGGTGGAATACAGACGCGGGTTTCGCGACAGCACAGCAATCTTCATGCAGCACCTGGGGCAGAAATAGTAGAGACCGGGAACACCGGCTTGTCTTGAACGTACTTGATACCGGGATTGACCACCAACTGGCCGTCAATCAACGCTTTGGAGCCGAGCAGCAGGCGGTAACGCATGGCTTTGCGGCAGGCTAGGGTGAATTCCACCCGCCATACCCGATCACCCAGTGCCAGGGTGGTGCTGATCACGTAGCGCACCTGCGCATGGCCGTTGGAGCTCTTGATGGTTTTCATCGTCACCAGGGGCGCTTCGCAGCGGCGGTGACGCAGTTGCACCACGCTGCCCAGGTGCGCGGTAAAGCGCACCCACTTCTCACCGTCGCGCTCAAAGGGCTCGATATCGGTGGCATGCAGGCTCGAGGTGCTGGCACCGGTGTCGATCTTCGCGCGCAGGCCAGCCACTCCCAGGTCGGGAAGTGCCACCCACTCACGCAGACCGACAACGGTCAAATGGTCAAATGTCTTCAATATGGGTAACCGGTCATTCAGAAATGTTTCGTAGTCGTCGAGGACAGTAACGCCCAACTGCGCATGGATTGTGACAATCCCCAAACCTTTATCGAGGGTTCGGCGCCGATTTCGCGGTATTCACGCAGAATATTCCGGAAATGGCGACAGATATCTCTCAGGCCTCTGAAATCAATCGGGGGTAAGGGAAAGTCACGCAAATCCCGTGGTGCTTGGCGTATCTTAGGTGAGCCTTGGGGTTTATGCGTCGAAGGGTTTCAACGGTAAAGTTGCGACATTTTTCAAAGCGAGGAATTCAAGTGGCTCAAAAGCAGGAAGAGGAAGAAAAGGTCCGTTTGGACAAGTGGCTATGGGCTGCGCGCTTCTATAAAACCCGTGCCCTGGCCAAGGCCGCCATCGAGAGTGGCAAGGTGCACCATCGCGGTGAACGCTGCAAGCCGGGCAAGGAACCGCGCGTCGGTGATGAGTTTCAGATTCGTACCGGGTTTGATGAAAAGACCGTTGTGGTCCAGGCACTTTCCATCGTGCGCCGTGGCGCGCCCGAGGCGCAGGCGCTGTACACCGAAACAGAAGCCAGTATCGCCAAACGCGAAAATGCTGCGGCGATGCGCAAAGCAGGCGCTGTGGGCATGACGACTGATGGCAAACCCAGCAAAAAACAGCGCCGCGACCTGTTCAAGTTTCGCGGCAGCGGCAACGACGATTGAGGCCACCGGTAATCGCCCGAGCCGTCGCTTGGCTTGGAAGAAACCCGGATTGTTCATAAACTGCACCATCTTTGCGTCAACACTCTTCAATTCAGATACCCAGACCTATGACTGATCTACCGGATACCGACTTCACCCAACGCTTCATCTTCGACGACAGCGACGCCCGCGGCGAACTGGTCTCGCTGGAGCGCAGCTATGCCGAAGTCCTTGCCAAGCACCCCTATCCGGAGCCGGTCGCGCAACTGCTCGGTGAGCTGATGGCGGCGGCGGCGCTGCTGGTAGGCACCATGAAGTTCGACGGTTTGCTGATCCTGCAGGCCCGTTCCGAAGGCCCGGTCCCGATGCTGATGATCGAATGCTCCAGCGAGCGTGAAATCCGTGGCTTGGCCCGTTACGACGCCGATCGGATCGCCCCGGACGCGACCCTGAGCGACCTGATGGCCAACGGCGTGCTGGCGATCACCGTCGATCCGACGGAAGGCCAGCGCTACCAGGGCATCGTCGACCTCGACGGTGAAACCCTGTCGGACTGCTTCACCAACTATTTCGTGATGTCCCAGCAAGTCGGCACCAAGTTCTGGCTCAACGCCGATGGCAAGCGCGCCCGTGGCCTGCTGTTGCAGCAATTGCCGGCTGACCGCATCAAGGACGACGATGAGCGCACCGATAGCTGGCGCAAGCTGACCGCCCTGGCCGGTACCCTGACCGCTGAAGAACTGCTGGGTCTGGACAACGAAACCATCCTGCACCGCCTCTACCATGAGGAGGCCGTGCGTCTATTTGACGCACAGGGTCTGCGCTTTCGCTGCAGTTGCTCGCGTGAGCGCTCGGCCAATGCCTTGGTCAGCCTGGGCCTGGAAGATGCGCAGAATCTGGTGGTGGAACACGGTGGCAATATCGAGATCGACTGCCAGTTCTGTAACCAGCGCTACCTGTTCGATGCGGCTGATGTAGCCCAATTGTTCGCCGGAGCAGGCATCGACACCCCTTCCGATACCCGCCACTAAAACGTTTAAGCACAGGTAAATCACCTGACAAACGCCGGATTAGCGCAGTTCTGACGGGAGGGCCCTACTCTTTTTGGGCTTTTCTGGCATAATCCGGCCCACTTTTTTCGCGGTAGTAGTGCGCAACTTTCTACTACAAAACGTTCGGAGCACTCGGCCTTAGGCCGACGGGGAACCTCATGACGCAAGCCAATAACGCCGTATACACCGATCTGAGTGTTGACGATCTGGTTAAAGAAGCCCTGAGCCGTGGTGAGGGCGAGCTTGCCGATACCGGCGCGCTGGTCGTACGTACCGGTCACCGTACCGGCCGTTCGCCGGTCGACCGTTTCATCGTTGAAGAGCCGTCCACCCAGGCTTCCATTGCCTGGGGCCCGATCAACCGCAAGTTCCCGGCCGACAAGTTCGATGCCCTGTGGGCTCGCGTCGAGGCATTCAACAACGCGCAAGAGCATTTCGTTTCCCACGTTCATGTAGGTGCTGCGCAAGACCACTACCTGGCCGTGAAGATGACCACCCAGACTGCCTGGCAGAACCTGTTCGGTCGTTGCCTGTTCATCAACCCGGCCCAGTACAACCCGGCCGGCCGTGAAGAGTGGCAAGTACTCAACGTGGCCAACTTCGAATGCGTGCCAGAGCGTGACGGCACCAACTCCGACGGTTGCGTGATCCTCAACTTCGCCCAGAAAAAAGTGCTGATCGCCGGCATGCGTTACGCCGGTGAAATGAAGAAAGCCATGTTCTCGGTGCAGAACTTCCTGCTGCCGGCCGCCGACGTACTGCCGATGCACTGCGCCGCCAACATCGGCGAAGCAGGCGACGTGACCCTGTTCTTTGGTCTGTCCGGCACTGGCAAGACCACCCTGTCCGCCGACGAAAGCCGTTACCTGATCGGTGACGACGAACACGGTTGGGGCGAGGGCGTAGTGTTCAACATCGAAGGTGGTTGCTATGCCAAGTGCATCGACCTGTCCGAGAAGAACGAGCCGGTTATCTGGAAAGCCATCAAGCACGGTGCCGTGCTGGAAAACGTTGTAATCGACGATGCCAAGCACGCCGACTACGCCGACGTCAGCCTTACCCAGAACAGCCGCGCCGCCTACCCGCTGGAACACGTTGCCAAGCGCTCCGAGAAAAACCTCGGTGGTGAGCCAAACGCGGTGATCTTCCTGACCTGTGACCTGACCGGCGTACTGCCGCCAGTGTCGATCCTCAGCGAAGAACAAGCGGCCTATCACTTCCTGTCCGGCTACACTGCTCTGGTGGGCTCGACCGAAATGGGTTCCGGCACCGGCATCAAGTCGACCTTCTCCACCTGCTTCGGCGCACCGTTCTTCCCGCGCCCGGCCGGCGAATACGCAGAGCTGCTGATCAAGCGCATCCGCGGCTTCGGCTCCAAGGTCTACCTAGTCAACACCGGCTGGACCGGCGGCGGCTACGGCGTCGGCAAACGCTTCAACATCCCGACCACTCGCGGCGTAATCGCAGCGATCCAGAGCGGTGCGTTGATCGGTGCTGAAACCGAACACCTCGACACCGTTAACCTGGACGTGCCATTGGCCGTACCGGGTGTTGATACAGGCCTGTTGAACCCACGTAACACCTGGGCTGACAAAGCTGCGTACGACGAAGCGGCGAAGGCGCTGGCGGGTCTGTTCGTTGAGAACTTCAAGAAGTTTGAAGTGAGCGATGCGATCAAGGCTGCGGGTCCTAAGTTGTAAGACTTAGCCGTTGTGAAAAAGCCGCCTCTAGAGGCGGCTTTTTTGTGCGCGCAGGGTTTAGTCGGCGATGTGCAACACCACCGCGCCGACCAGCACCAACACCACACCCAGCACTTGCACGGCCGACAGCCGCTCCTTGAAAAATACAAACCCCAAAATCGCCGCAATCCCACCCGATAACGTACTGATCACCGTCACCACCGAAACCGACCCGGCCATTGCCCCCCACGAAAACGCCGAGAATCCACCCAGGTTCATCAGGCTTGCCCCGGTCAACGTCGCGCAGTTTTTCAGCGGCGGGATCTTCAGGCCGTCTTTGATCTTAAGCACCATCATCACCAGCACGCAGAGGCCCACCAGGTAACCCAACCACAGCATGGTGATCGGCCCCAGCGCCGGCAATGTATAGCGGCCTTGGAGCCAGAAGCTGGTGCCATACAGCAAAGCAGCGAGCATGGCGTAGGCGATGGACAGGCGTGGGTTGTTGTGGGGGACGCCGTTGTCCTTGTGGATACTGGAGAGGATCACGCCGATCACGCACACGGCGATGCAGCCCAGTTGTGTCAGGCTGATGTGCTCACCGCTGGCCCAGGACAGCAAGGTGGTCACCACGCCGTAGGACGTCACCAGCGGCGCGACAATGGCGGCTTTGCCAAGGGCGAAGGCCTTGGACAGCGCCAGGGCGCCGGAGACGGTGAGCAGGGCGGCGGCGATGCCGAGGAGCCAGATGCTCAGTGGAGCTTCCAGGGATTTGAACAGCAAGCTTGGGAGAATGACCAGCAGCAGGGTCATGATCAGGAAGCCCAGGGCTTGGCCGAAATACACCGCGCGTTTAACGCCTACGGCTCGGGCGTTGAGGCCCACGAGAAAATCCGTGCCGCCCCAGAGCAGGGCGGCCAGCAGGCCCATCATTACGTCCATGTAAGGTCCTTAGTGTTTTAGCTCAGGTTTTCCAGCGTCTGCGTATCCCAGCTGTGGGTCTTGATGGCCAGGTAGAGCATGCTGAGGGTCAGCGGCACTTTTTCGCCGCGCCCCTTGGCCCGACGCTTGAGAAACACATCAAACCCCGGCGGGTTGAAGTAACGATAAGTGTCGAAGTCGCCCAGGTCGAGCGCAAATTCCTGCTCCAGTGCTTCCATCAGTTGCTTGGCCTCACTGCCGTCGCAGTCGAGGTCGAAATTGATTGAGGTTTGCAGGCGGAGGGTCTTGTGTTTCGGTAGGCCGATTTCTTCGTGCAGCAGTTGCAGGAGTTGCTGCATGACAGGGTCTTCGGGGAAGTTGGGGGCGAGATTCATGGTGGGGCACGCAGGAATGGGTGAGGGGGGCGTTGGTGGCGGTATTTGTTTCGGGTGATGAAGAGTGCCAAACCTATCAAGAATACGAAGGACAGGGAGGAAGGGCATTCTGAGGGGGCAGTCAGTAATTTGATAATGAAGTAACAGGTAGAACCCGAGAAAACATACTAATTGCAGGCAGAAATTCATGGTTCCTGGTACGCCTTCGCTTCGAGTTTCCGGGTGTCCCAGTACTTGGCTTTGACGGCTTGGTAGAGCATTTCGATGGTTAGAGGGCGCTTTCTCGCGCTGCCTTTTTCCACATATCGCAAATATGCATCAAAGCCGCGACGCTTGAAGTAGCGGTTGCTGTTGTAGTCACCTAGTCTCATACCGAAATCCAGCTTCAGTAATGCCATCAATTGCTTGGCTTCGACACGATTACACCCGAGATCGTGATTGACTGACGTGTCGAGGGAGATGGTTTTGTGTTTGGGCAGACCGATACCCTCATGCAAAATTTGCAAGAGATGGAGCATGAGCGGGTCATCAGGAAAACCCGGCGCAAGGTTCAAGGTTGGGGCGATGAATAAAGGGTGAGTGGTTTTAGCCCTGCAATAGATATTTTGGGTGCTCAATAACCCGATGCCTGTCACGAAGGCGACTATCGGCAGGCTTTCAAGCTGTGCCTCTCTGATCCAGGAGGTGGCATATAACAGAAGCGTTGGGCCCGCTACCAATAGGCAGAGTCCAAGCCATCTTCTGAGTAAGGGCCTCTTTATTGTTCTGTCGACTATGACGGCCAGTGCGAGAAGAGGCAGCAGGTTGATCCATTGAAGGTATTCATTCATTGCATTAGCCACCCTGGAACTGCCGGACCATGGCCGACAGTGATCGCTGGGGACCAATTCCGCCGTTGACCTGTGCGTCGAGGCCGATTACCACATCACCGGCGTGATAGCTGCGAATGACCCCTTTAATAATTAGGCCGGCAGCTGCACCAGAGGCGAACCCAGCGGCAGGAGATGCAAGGCTCATTGGTGCTGACACGGCGCCGCTGATTAATCCTGCAACGATCTCCCCACGAATGTTGAGTAAGTCAGCTTGTTGCCGGGTCAGCGGTTTGGAGATAGCAACAGTCATTTTGCAAGGTAAATCTCGAGCAAGCATTTTTCTGTAGAGATCTACGAGTCTTTGGCGCACCTCATTTGCAGGCGCACCTGCTTCCAACAGGCAGAGGTTTGTCAGTGCAGAGTGATTGGCAGGCGAGACGACAAAACGTAGCACCGTGAAGGTGACCCCGTAATGGCCGATATGTTGAGTCCTTTCGATGTTCACGGGTATTTTCTGGGGGCTGTTGAAAGGGCGCTAGTTTCAGTCAGAGAAAGGTGAGTTTTGTAGAGGGGCGGGCAGGAGTTTTAAGCAGTTTCGGAAGGGGATGTCTCGGCTTTTGGAGGTTTCTTACAGGGTTTTCCGGGATTTTTGGCTTGGCAGTGATTTTTGGTTGTTAACGCGTTCAGTTGTAGGAGCGAGCTTGCTCACGAAGAGCTCAAGTACGCCACGGTTATACAGAGTTACCGCGTCATCGTTGACGATCTTCGCGGGTAAGCTCGCTCCTACAAAAGGTTACAGCTTAGGTGTATGGCTGTTGAGGTTGTAGCTGAGCATGCTGTGCCGCCTCCAGTAAATCACAGCCATCCTGGACGAGCAGGTACAGGGCATTGGTGATGTGGGAAATGTCTTTGAGGTCGGCGTGTTCGAAGGTCAGGCAGGAGAAGGTTTCCAGTAAGTCGGTGGCAGCACGGATGCGCTGATGTGCGGCGGACTGGATGTCTTCGGCTTTGGCTTCGGTGTCTATGACGAGAGGGTGGGTGTCGGTGAAGTTGGTGCGTAGGTGACGATAGCGATCCATCGTTTCAGGTATTTGCATTTGAAGGTACTCGGTTTGCTGTTAGGTAACCGACATCACCGTGGCCAAACGATGGGTGGCGGACTGTGCGCGGGTTGGCCAGCCGGAAACAGCACTCCGACACGTCCGAAGACGTCCCACACACAGCCGCCATGGCAGCGTGTTACGAGACGATAGACGTTCGTAGAGCAAGTAATGGCACTTATGTGTGCTGTTTTCGGGTGACCAAGCCCGGTCGCTGAGTTGGCAGCGACGGAGCGAACCTTAAAAGCGAGCGTTATTTGGAGCAATAAACAGATTGTTTATCCGTTTGCGGTTCTATCAAGCGCTGACAGGCCTACTGATACACCGCTCAAAAATCGCCTCCAACCCCCGGTAATCACACGCCACTGCATCAATATTCGCCGGTATCCACGCTGCATCTTTCACCAACCACCAGTTCACCGAAAACCCCGCATTCACGATGACTTGCTCAAACAAAATCCGCTGTGCGCGGCCGTTGCCTTCGCGGAAGGGGTGGATGACGTTGAGGTCGCCATAGGCTTCGGCAATTTGCACCACCAATTCATCTTGGCTCACACCGACATACCAGTTGGCCTGCTCCATGTGGCGGATAATTTTCGCTGCTTCCGGTGGAATGCGCTCCGGGGTGCAGAATAGCGTGTCGCCTTTCTGGATGTTGACGCTGCGCAGCTCACCGGCCCAGTCGTAAATGTCTCCGAACAGGGTGCGGTGGATGTGTTGCAGGCGGCCGAGGTCGTAGGGCGGTGGGAAGAGGGGAAGGTTGCCTAAGGCGATTTCGGATAATTCTCGCTCGGCCTGGTGCAGGAGCGTTTCGTCGAGCAAGTCGAGGCGGTTGCGCAGGATGCTGCTACCGGGATAGCAGTAAGGATCCTGGCCCACCCCGTATTTGTCGAGCATCAGCGCGAGGTGTTGCGGTACTTGGCAAGGACTGCTTCACGGGTCGGCAAGGGCTTGTCGACATCGGTCGGTTGGGTGTCGAACCCTTCCAGCCGCAAGCTGGCCAAGTAGTTGGAACGACGGATCTTGTGGTAGTGATCCTGTTTTTGCTCAAACGTCGGTTCGCTCATCGCAGCGTACTCCTGGGTCGCAAGGCCTGATTGTAGCGCAATGCGTCAGCGGGCAGGTGGGATAAAAACCATGTCACATTCTGTACAAAAATTGCGCCTACGCTCTGAATTCAGCGTATGTTCCACCGCGAAATCTTGTAGGGCGATTCCGCCCACTACTTAAAGGGAGTTGAGCATGGGTTTGCTTCGTATCGCCTCGGCGATGTCATTGTGTGCGGTGGCTTTTTCAATCCAGGCTGAGCAATTGCCGATTGAAGTACTCAGCGCCGTGGTCAAGGACCAGAAAATCGCCGACGCCGAAGTACTGCTGCAACGTAACGGTGCACAAAACGTGGTGGGCCGTACCAACGCCCAGGGCCAAGTGACGCTGACCAGCGAAGCTGCGGATGACGCCAGCAACTTGCTGATTATCAAGAAGCCTGGTTACTCCAACCTGGTGGTGAAGTGCCCGTGCAAGGGTATGACTTATGCTGTCAGCCCAGTCATGGAAAATCTCGACGGCCTGCGCGTCGTGCTGACCTGGGGCAAGACCCCGGCAGACCTCGACTCCCACATGATTTTCCCTGGCAACAATATTTACTTCGATAACCAGAAGGGTACCGACGCCGAGTTGGATGTGGATGACACCGACAGCTATGGTCCGGAAACCATCACCCTGCAGAAAAAGCACTACGGCGAAAGCTACGTTTATGCCGTGCATGACTACACCAACGGTGGCCATCTGGGGTCGAACCAGCTGTCCAACAGTGAAGCCAAGGTGTTTGTGTACATGGGCCAGTCTCTGGTGCGTACCTACTACGTACCGAAAAACCGTACCGGCAACCTGTGGACCGTGTTCCGCATGACCGGCAGCGGCGACTTCCAGGACATCAACAATTTCAGCGATGTGACGGTTGATGCGCCGAATGTGCTCAACGAAGTCAAAGCCTTGCTGGATGACAGCGTTGCGGTGACAGCCGTGGCCGTCAGCTCCTCCGCACAAACTGATGCGAAGCGTCTGAACGTGCAAGGTGAAGCGGCCTACCAGGCTGGCAATCTGGACCAGGCCATTGACCTGTTCCGCCAGGCAATCGACTTGGACAATGGCTTCGGTAAGGCCTACGGCAACTTGGGCCTGGCGTATCAGAAAGCGGGCAACACGGCCGAGTCGATCTGGGCCAATCGCAAGGCTATCGCGCTGGCTACCGGCGCCAATGCTGCGACCGTACGTGCTGGGGCTTACTACAACATTGCGCGTATCTACGAAGCGGCGGGGCAGTTCTCGGACGCCTTGCGTCACTACCAATTGGCGAAAGAGCAGAAGGCCAATCCGGTGTATGACACGGCGATTGAGCGGGTGCAGAATCGCTGATTCCGGTTTAACACAGCTCTAAAGTGTGGGAGCAGGCAAGCCAGCTCCCACACTTGGTTTGTATTCATCTCACAAAATCGAGCGAAGCATCCCACTTCGGCCCTAGGCCATCCCCCACTCTGTGTATCATCCTGTCTCTTTTTTCCTCACGACCTTTCTCGATTCGCTGAATGCCTTGGGCTATGTTTTTGAGCCAACTCAGCGGTCAATGGAGTGACAGCTTATGCACGACACCCTCCAACAGGTCTTTGGTTTTTCACAGTTTCGTTTAGGTCAGAAAGAAACGGTCAGCGCTGTGCTGGCCGGGCGCTCGGCCGCCGCAATTTTCCCGACAGGGTCGGGCAAGTCCCTGTGTTATCAGCTGTCGGCGGTGCTGCTGCCGCATCTGACGCTGGTGGTGTCGCCGTTGTTGGCGTTGATGCAGGATCAGTTGGGTTTCCTGCAGCGCCACGGTATTTCGGCGGGCAGTATCGATTCGGCCCAGAGCCGCGATGAGGCCAATGAGGTGATGGCCCGTGCGCGCTCCGGCGAGCTGAAAATCCTGATGATTTCCGTAGAGCGTTTGAAGAACGAGCGCTTCCGTAACTTCCTGCAAAGCGTGCAGATTTCACTGCTGGTGGTGGACGAGGCGCACTGTATTTCCGAGTGGGGCCACAACTTCCGGCCGGACTATTTGAAGCTGCCGGACTACCAGCGTCAGTTCAATATCCCACAAGCGCTGCTGTTGACCGCTACGGCCACGCCCAAGGTGATTGCCGACATGCAGGCCAAGTTCGCCATTGCGCCGGACGATGTGGTCACCACGGGCTTCTACCGGCCGAATCTCAACTTGTTGGTTGAGCCGGTCAGTGGTGCGGACAAACGCGGGCGCTTGGTCGAGTGGATGAGCGAGCGGGCCAATCAGCCGAGCATCGTCTATGTCACCCTGCAAAAAACCGCTGAGCAAATTGCCGAGCACCTGAACCGCAACGGCATTCAGGCCGAGGCATATCACGCCGGTTTACCCCACGATAAACGCGAGGGTATCCAGCAGCGCTTTATGGGCGGGCGTTCCAATTGCATCGTTGCCACCATCGCGTTCGGCATGGGCATCGACAAGAGTGATATCCGCAATGTGGTGCACTTTGACCTGCCCAAATCCATTGAGAACTACAGCCAGGAAATCGGTCGCGCGGGGCGTGATGGGCAGCCGTCCGACTGCCTGGTGCTGGCCAACCGTGACAGCCTGAATGTGCTGGAGAACTTTGTGTACGGCGACACGCCTGAGCAGGACGGCATTCGTCGTGTCCTGGAGGAATTGCAGGCGGCGCGTGGCGATGGGCAGTGGGAGTTCTTGCTGAGGTCGTTGTCGGACCATAGCAACATCCGCGAGCTGCCGCTCAAGACGCTGCTGGTGCAATTGGAACTCAAGGGCGTGATCGCGCCGCGCTACGCGTTTTATGCCGAATACCGCTTCAAATACCTGATCGAACCCGAAGCTTTGCTGGCGCGGTTTTCCGGCGAACGGCAGCAGTTTGTCGCGGCGATTATCCAGGTGTGCAAGCGGGCGAAAACCTGGGCAACCGTGGATTTCGACGCGTTGTATCAGCAGCATAATGCCGAGCGCAGTCGGGTAGTGAAAGCGCTGGATTACTTCCAGGAGCAGGGCTTGATCGAGCTGGAAAGCAAGCAGATGACGGAGGTCTACAGCTTGTTGAACACCAACTTCGATCCACAGGCGTTGAGCGCCGAGTTATACACAGGCTTTAAGCAGCACGAAGTGGGAGAGGTGGCGCGGATTCACGCCATGCTCGACCTTTTTGCCACCGAGCATTGTCTGGGGCAACGCCTGGCGCAGTATTTCGGGGATGAAAACGCGCCCCAGCGCTGTGGCCATTGCTCGGTATGCCATGGCCAGGTTGCGCATCTGCCACCGCCACCCAGCTTGCCGCCGCTTGTGGATAAAAACTTCATGGGGCTGTGCGGTGATTTTATCCACAGGCATCATGAGCTCACCACGAACCTGCCTGGAGCGGAGCGGCTGGCGCGTTTCCTCGGCGGTATCAGCGTGCCGTTGTTTACCAAGCTGAAAGCGCGGGGTATTCCCGGTTTTGCAGCGCTGGAGGAGTACCCGTACGCCGAGGTACGCGAGTGGGCCGAGGCCCATTTGAATGACCTGTAAACCCACTTTCACGAGACCTGCACATGTCTGACTCAATGCCCCAGCGCGCCGATTACCGTCACTTTCAGCCGATCATCACGCGTTGGCACGACAACGATGTGTATGGCCATGTGAACAACGTCACCTACTACAGCTTTTTCGACACGGCGGTGAATACCTACCTGATCGAACAAGGGGGGTTGGATATTCACGACGGTGAGATCGTGGGGTTTGTAGTGAGTTCGGCATGTGATTATTTCGCGTCGATCGCGTTTCCTGACCGCATAGAAATTGGCCTGCGGGTGGGCAAGTTGGGCAACAGCTCAGTGCAGTACGAGTTGGCGGTGTTCAAGGCCGGCGAGGAAGAGGCCTGTGCGGCGGGGCGGTTTGTGCATGTATTTGTGGATCGCGCGTCGAACCAGCCGGTGACGATTCCGGGGATGTTGCGCGAGGCCTTGCAGCGGTTGGTGGTCTGACACGGCCATTGTGATCAATAGAGATCAAATGTGTGTGGCTTGCCTGCGATAGCGGTGGGTCAGGTTTAGATAGCTTGCCTGACACTACGCTATCGCGGGTAAACCCGGCTCCTACAGGGGGCTACGGTGCTCTTTAGGCCGTGGGCTTAGTCACGATAGTGGTGTTTGTTCTTGCGATGGCCATAGGCATGGCCGCGTCCACGATGGTCATCGCGGTCATAACGGCGGTTATCGCGCCCACGGTAACGCCGATCGTCGTCGTTACTCTGGTTGCCCATGTAGTTGCCCAGTGCGCCACCCGCGCCACCGCCGGCGGCTGCGCCGATCAGGCTGCCGGTGCTACCGCCGACACTGCGGCCGACCACGTTGCCACCTGCTGCACCCAGCGCGCCGCCAATGGCCGCCTGGCCGCGGCTGCGCTTGTCAGCGCCGACCGCACTGCCACCCGCGCCACCCAGGGCTGCGCCGATGGTCGAACCGGTATTGCCGCCGAGTTGCTGCCCGACAACCGAACCTAAAACCCCGCCCAATGCGCCGCCCACACCGGCTTCGGTGGTGCCACCGGCCATGGCTGCGCCACTGACCAGGCCAAGGGACAACAAGAGAATCGAGGAGAACTTCATAGGGAGACCTCAAGAGGATGACGGCGCGATCCTGAGGTTGTATCGAGACGCTGACAATCGAAATCCGACCGGTGGCAGCGGTTGTATACAATTATATAAGTTACTGTTTTGTATGGGGAACTTAAGTTGTTGTTGCAGGTCTTTAGCTACTTCGGAACGGCCGCTTTTATGCAAAAGCGGCCTTTTTTGTGCCCGAAGATTTACGCTGAACGCGCCATGATCAGCCCATTGTCACTCGCCGCTTCGAGGCGAATCGCCACGAACTTCGACGTCGGCGTATGGCTGCCATCCCCGGTGCTTTCCAGCGGCACGAGCGGGTTCACTTCCGGGTAATAGGCGGCTGCCTGCCCCGCCGGAATATCAAACGCCAACAAGGTGAAACCCTTTACGCGGCGCTCACGACCGTCTTCCCACAGCGACACAATGTCGGCCTTCTGCCCCGGTTTGAAGCCCAGGCGGATGATGTCGGCTTCGTTGACGAACAGCACATCACGCTGACCTTTAACCCCACGATAGCGGTCGTCCAACCCATAAATAGTGGTGTTGTACTGATCGTGTGAGCGCATTGATTGCATGATCAGGTCCGGCACCCGGCCCGTGGCGTGGGTGCGTTCGTGGATCAGGTCTTTGGGCAGGATGTTCGGGCGGAAGTTGGCGCGGCCCGATGGGGTGTTCCAGCGGCGTGCGCCGGCAGAGTTACCCAGATAGAACCCGCCTGGGTGTTTGATCTTCTCGTTGAAGTCCTTGAAACCTGGGATGGTGTCGGCGATCAGGTCGCGGATGCGCCCGTAGTCGGCCACCAGCCAGTTCCAATCCACCGGCTTGCTGCCCAGGGTCGCAGCGGCAATACCGGCGAGGATGGCGGGCTCGGATTTCATCAGCTTCGACAGCGGTTGCAGTTGGCCGTTGGAGCCGTGAACCATGCTGAACGAGTCTTCCACCGTCACGGCTTGCGGGCCGTCGGCCTGGATGTCGATGTCGGTACGGCCCAGGCACGGCAGGATCAGTGCGTCTTTACCGTGGGTCAGGTGACTGCGGTTGAGCTTGGTGCTGATCTGCACGGTCAGGTCGCAATTACGCAGCGCTTCGAAAGTGCGCGGGCTGTCCGGGGTGGCTTGGGCAAAGTTGCCGCCCAGGCCGATAAACACCTTAGAGCGACCTTCGAGCATGGCGTGAATGGCTTCGACCACGTTGTGGCCATTGTCGCGTGGCACCTGGAATTGGAAACGACGTTCGAGGGAGTCGAGGAACGCCACCGGTGGGCGCTCGTTAATGCCCATGGTGCGGTCGCCCTGTACGTTACTGTGGCCACGCACCGGGCAGAGGCCAGCGCCCGGGCGGCCGATATTGCCGCGCAGCAACATCAGGTTGGCGATTTCCTGGATGGTCGGCACCGAGTGGCGGTGCTGGGTGATGCCCATCGCCCAGCACATGATCACGTTCTTGCCTTTGGCGTACATGCGCGCCGCTTGCTCAATCTCAACCAGGGTCAAGCCGGACTGCTCGACGATTTCATCCCATGAGGTGTCGTCGATCTGCCCCAGGTAATCCAGCACGTTGGCCGTGTGTTCGTTGAGGAAACCGTGGTCGAACACGGCTTCTTTGCCTTCGGCCTGGGCCTGGCGTTCCCACAGCAGCAGGAACTTGGCCATACCGCGCAGGATAGCCATGTCGCCACCCAGCGCCGGACGGAAGTACGCAGTGTTGGTCGGTTTGTCGCCGTTGGTGAGCATTTCCAGTGGGTGTTGCGGGTGCTGGAAACGTTCCAGGCCGCGTTCTTTCAATGGGTTGATGCACACCACTTGGGCGCCGCGTTTAACCGCTTCGCGCAGCGGTTCGAGCATGCGCGGGTGGTTGGTGCCGGGGTTCTGGCCCCAGACGAAAATCGCATCGGCGTGTTCGAAGTCGTCGAAGGTCACAGTGCCTTTGCCGACACCCACGCTCTGCGCGAGGGCCACGCCGCTGGCTTCGTGGCACATGTTCGAACAATCCGGGAAGTTGTTAGTGCCGTAGGCACGCACAAACAACTGATACAGGTACGCCGCTTCATTGCTGGCCCGGCCCGAGGTGTAGAACTCGGCCATGTCCGGGTTGGGCAGTGCGTTGAGGTGCTTGCCGACCAGGTCGAATGCCGCTTCCCAACTGATGGGCTTGTAGTGGTCGGTCTCGGCGTCATAGCGCATCGGCTCGGTCAGGCGGCCTTGGTATTCCAGCCAATAGTCGCTCTGCTCCAGCAGTGCGCTGACGCTGTGCTTGGCGAAGAACGCAGCGTCTACGCGGCGCTTGGTGGCTTCCCAGTTGACCGCCTTGGCGCCGTTTTCGCAGAACTTGACCATGCCGCTTTCCGGCGAATCACCCCAGGCGCAGCCCGGGCAGTCGAAGCCGCCATTCTGGTTGGTCTTGAGCATCATGCGCAGGTTTTTCAGCGCGTTGTCGCTGGTCAGCCAGGCTTGCGCCACGCTGATCAGTGCCCCCCAGCCGCCGGCCGGGCCTTTGTACGGCTTGTAGCGCGGGGTCGGGGTTTGGTCGGCTTGATGATGATTGCTCACGGCTGGTTCTCCATCGCGGGGCTGTAGACCCGCGGCGCACTTTTTTGCGGCAGGTGAATGAGATTGAGGTTGTGCCGGCGGGCCCATTGCAGGGCCAGGCCGGTGGGCGACGACAGGCTGACGAGGGTCTGGATGCCTGCGCGCAGCACTTTCTGGATCAGTTCGAGGCTGCAGCGGCTAGTGACGATCGCCAGGCCGCCGTCGGTCGGAATTTTTTGGCGGATCAGTGCGCCGATCAATTTATCCAGGGCGTTATGCCGGCCGATGTCTTCACGGCCCATCAGCAATTCGCCTTGGCTGTTCATAAAGACCGCCGCATGTACCGCGCCGCTGTACTGGCCCAAGGGCTGGAACGCGCTGATACGTTGGCGCAGGCCGTCGAGCCATTCGGCGGGCGGCAATGGCGCGCCGGGCAGCACCTGAAGGTCTGGCAAGGCTTGTTCTACCGCTTCTACGCCGCACAAACCGCAGCCGCTGGTGCCTGCCAACTGGCGGCGCTGCTGCTTGAGGTTCCAGAAGGCGCGGCTTGAAATCTGCACTTGAGCATATTGAGCTGAGCCTGACCCGCTGAGTTTCAGGTCATAAATGTCACTAACGTCGGTGATAATGCCGCTACCGATGCTGAAGCCGACAATGAAGTCTTCCAGATCCGTCGGCGTTACCAGCATCACCGCCTGGCTGATGTCGTTGTAGGCAATCGCCAACGCCACTTCTTCCGCCAAGGCCGTGCTGGCGAATTCGGTGTGTTCAAGATTGCAATACTGGTAGCTCTGGCTGGCGGCGGGCGCGGGCGTTTCGAGGGCGGGTGCCGCGCAGACTGGGCGCTTGGCGTTCATGGGGCAGTACCACCGGCGGATTGATCAATGTTTAGACTAGGCGCGACAAAGGGTCGCGTCTAATCATCAGTACTGATCTATCGATAGATGGCGTCGATCAAGAGTCTTGCTGCAATTTTTGAAACAGTGCAAAACAGGCTTCCGCCAGGGCCGAGCGGGGTGCGCTGCGACGCATGATCAGCCCCAGGCGCGCCAGTGTGTGTGCGTCTTCAATGGGTTGCAGGCGCAGGTGCTCGGTCAGCGCATCGAGACCACCGTCCAAAGGCATCACGGCGCAGCACAGGCCGCCGTGCACGGCTTGTAACAATTGATGGACCGCATCTGTTTGCAGCAGCGGTTGTGGATTGAGTCCACGGCTGTGGAAGTTGTGGTCGATGGACTGACGAAAGTGCATGCCGCTGGTGAGCATGCCCAACGGCAGTTCGATCAGCGCTTCCCAGCTCAACGGCTTATCGCCAAAGCTGAAAAACCGCTGGTCGTAGAGCAAGCCCATGCGGGTTTCGCCCAGGGCCAGCGAGTCGAAACGTTCGTTGTCCAGACGTTCCAGGTAGGACACGCCCAGGTCCAGGCGATTGCTCGCCAGTTGTTCGAGGATTTGTTCGGAGCTTAATGCCGAGAGTTCAAAGCGCAGGCTCGGGTGTTCTTTGTGCAGTTGTTGCATCAACGCCAAGGGGTCGAAGCTCGACAGTGGCACCACGCCCAAGCGCAACGTACCCACCAGGTTGCCGCGACAGGCCGCCGCCTCGGCCTGCAAGCCGTCATAGGCCGCCAGGACGGTCCGCGCCCAAGCCAATACCCGTTCGCCCGGCGCGGTAAAGCCTTCAAAGCGTTGGCCGCGATTGACCAAGGGCAAGTCCAGCTCTTCTTCGAGGCTGCGCAGGCGCATCGACAGGGTCGGTTGGGTGATGTGACAACGCGCTGCCGCCTGGCCGAAATGACGGGTCTCGTCGAGGGCGATGAGGAATTTCAGCTGTTTGATGTCCATCTTCGCTCCGGGCTTATTCCAATGGCGAGGGATTCTAGCGCGTTTGGGTCTTTGGTCGATTTGGAACCCAACTCCGTAGGACTGGTCTAGTCTTGGGCATCTGGAAATCAAATCCCAAGGAGAGCAAACCATGAGTATTTTAAGTTTTGTGAAGGAAGCAGGCGAAAAGCTGATCGATCTACTGACGCCGGGTAACGCTAACGCCAGCGATGAGTTGAAAAAGCATATTGAAGATGTGGGGCTGGGTAACCCGAACGTTCACGCTACCGTTGACGGTGACAAGGTGACGATCACCGGTGAAGTTGCCAGCCAGGAAGAGAAAGAAAAAATCATTCTGGCCGCGGGCAATATTGCCGGGGTTGCCAGCGTAGAGGACCAGATTACTGTTACTGGCCCAGTGGTTGTAGCCTCGCGGTTTGTCGTGGTGAAAAGCGGTGACACCCTGAGCGCGATCTCTAAAACGGTCTACGGCGACGCTAACAAGTACAACAAAATCTTTGAGGCCAACAAGCCGTTGCTCAAAGATGTGAACAAAATTTACCCAGGGCAGACGCTGCGTATTCCTGAGTAAAACGCAGGCCAAAATGTGGGAGCGAGCTTGCTCGCGAAGGAGGAGTGTCAGTCAGAGTATGTATTGACTGACCCACCGCTTTCGCGAGCAAGCCCGCTCCCGCATTGGTTTAGAGTCCGGCAATTAGGTCTCGGTAGTTCTCGACGGCCGCAAACTCTGCCGTATCTTTTGGCCCTTTCTTACTGTCCGGCTCTTTCACCGCCAGCAAATGCCCCACGCCAAAATCCCGTGCACTGCGCAGGATCGGCAAGGTGTCATCGATAAACAGGCTGCGGGCCGGGTCGAAGTTGATGTCTGCTTGCAGGGCGTCCCAGAACTGCGGGTTTTCCTTGGCGAAGCCGTAGTCGTGGGAACTGATCAACCGTTCGAAATACGGTGCCAGCTCAATGCGTTCCAGCTTCAAAGACAACGAATCACGATGAGCGTTGGTGATCAGGATCACGCGCTTGCCGGCCTGTTTGATCGCCGCCAGAAAGGTATCCGCGTCGGGGCGCAGTGCGATCAGGTGGGCGGTCTCCAGCTTGAGTTCGCGTACCGGAATCTTCAGTTCAGTGCTCCAGAAGTCCAGGCAATACCATTGCAACTGTCCGGCGTTACGCTCGAACAGTGGCTGCAATTCCATTTCGGCCATGGCCTGGCTCACCCCGTGCAGTTCGGCGTATCGCTGGGGCAAGTGCTCCATCCAGAAGTGGTTGTCGTAATGCAGGTCGAGCAGGGTGCCGTCCATGTCCAGCAGGACAGTGTCGATGGCGTGCCAGGGCAAAGAGGGCATGGGGCGTTCTCATGTAAGTAAAGATATCCGACACAGACAATCGGAAAAGCCACGGTATAGTAACCCGATCACGCCAAGGAGCCGCTCATGCGCCAGAAACCCACCGTCCTCGCCCGCGAAATTGTCGCCAGTAGCCGTTTGTTCCGCGTGGAGGAGGTGCAATTGCGCTTTTCCAATGGCGTTGAGCGGACCTACGAGCGCTTGGTGGGCCGCGGTGCCGGCTACGGCGCGGTGATGATTGTGGCGATGATCGATGCCGACCACGCACTGCTGGTGGAAGAGTACTGCGGCGGCACTGACGAATATGAATTGTCCTTGCCCAAAGGGTTGATCGAGCCCGGTGAGGACGTATTGGCGGCGGCCAACCGCGAACTCAAGGAAGAGGCAGGCTATGGCGCACGTCAATTGGAACATCTCACTGAACTCTCGCTGTCGCCTGGCTATATGAGCCAGAAAATCCAAGTGGTACTGGCCACTGACCTGTACGAGGAGCGCCTGGAAGGCGATGAACCTGAGCCGATGCGTGTGGACAAGGTCAATCTGCGTGAGCTGTCGATGCTGGCGCAAAACGAGCAATTCAGTGAAGGCCGTGCCCTGGCCGCCTTGTATCTGGTGCGTGACCTGTTGACCCAGCGTGGAGCTTTTACCGCATGAGCGAACTGTTTTTAGGCCATCCGTTTATCGCCCCTGTGATTGAGTTGGCTCGCCAGGCAGGTGAAGTCATCTTGCCGTATTGGCGCGCCGATGTGGCCGTGACCTCCAAGGCCGATGATTCGCCCGTGACGGCAGCAGACCTGGCAGCTCACCATCTGATCCTCGCAGGCCTTACGGCTCTTGACTCGAGTATCCCGGTGCTGTCGGAAGAAGATGCCGACATCGACCAGAACGTGCGCGCCGGCTGGCAGCGCTGGTGGTTGGTGGACCCGTTGGATGGCACCAAGGAATTTATCTCCGGCAGCGAAGAATTTACCGTCAACATCGCCTTGATCGAACAAGGTCGCGTGGTGTTTGGCGTGGTTTCGATGCCCACCAGCGGGCGTTGCTACTTCGGTGGGGCGGGCCTCGGGGCGTGGCGTTCCGATGTGAATGAGGCACCCAAGCAGATTCAGGTGCGCCAGACTCCGGCAGCGGGTGAGGCGTTTACCGTGGTTGCCAGCCGTCGGCATACGAGCCCTGAGCAGGAGCGTTTGCTGGACGGTTTGAGCGAGGGGTTGGGTGAGTTGAAGCTGGCGAACATCGGCAGCTCGCTGAAATTTTGCCTGCTGGCCGAAGGCAGCGCGGATTGCTATCCGCGCCTGGCACCGACATCACAGTGGGACACTGCTGCGGCTCAAGGTGTGCTGGAAGGGGCGGGAGGTGAAGTGTTGGAGCTGAGTGGTGAGCCGTTTAGTTATCCGGCGCGGGCTTCATTGTTGAATCCGTTTTTCCTGGCGCTGCCGGCGAAAGCCGCGTGGCGTGAGCGGTTGCTGACTCTGGCCAGATCTTGAGTCTGGCATAGATCAATGTGGGAGCAGGCAAGCCAGCTCCCACAGTTGTTTTGTGTTGTGACGGTTAGCGGTGCAGGACGTACTGGCCCGTAAACGCCACCGCCCGCTCTTCACCGCCCTCATTCACAATCCACGTCTCCAGTGTCAACCGCGCTCGGCCATACCGCTTGTACGTCGCCACAAAGCGCTTCCACACCTTCTCCTCCGGCGCCTGGCAGGCCACTGTCGCATCCCGCGTGACCGGCAGCGGATAACTGATCTGCCCTTCCTGGATCACGATGTGCCCGTCTTCAATCCCTTCTTCGCGCAGTTTCAGGTGTAGCCAGCCCCAGCCCGCCAGCACTGCGCCGCGGTAGAGGCTACCGCCAAACATGGTGCTCTTGTGGTTGATATTGGCTTGCAAGGGCAGGTGCAACTGCAGCTGGCCGTGTTGCCAATCGAGCACCTTGAGGCCCATTTCCCGGGTGAGGGGGATGTCGTGGTGAAGAACGGATTCCAGGTAACGGCTATCGCGGCTCATGGGGGCCTCTTGGCGGGTGGGCAGGGTCATTCGTCGTCTGCGCTGTGGTTGCCGCTGTCGGCGAAGTTCAGGCCGTGCTTGCGCAGTTTGTCGTGCAGAGTCTTGCGCGGCAGGCCCAAGGCTTCAGCGAGGCTGCGCACGGAGCTATGCGGGCGGGTCAGTTCGGCGGCAATCAGGCTTTTCTCGAACTGCTCGACTTGTTCACTCAAACCGCCCGGGGTGGAGGTCAGGACGCTGGCGGAGGGATTGTCCGCCGTGGCATCCAGGGCCAGCTCCAGCCCGAGGGCAAAACGTTCGGCGGCGTTCTGCAATTCCCGTACATTGCCCGGCCAGCTGTGACGCAAGAGCAGCGCGCGCTGGCCCGGTTGCAGCTCGTGCAGCGGTAAGCCGTGGCGGCTGCTGGCTTCGTCGGCGAAGTGCTGGAACAGCATCAGCGCGTCTTCACCACGCTCGCGCAGCGGCGGAATGCGCAGTGGCGCAACGTTGAGGCGGTAGTACAAGTCGGCACGAAAGCGGCCCTGATCGGCGGACTGGCGCAGGTCTTCCTTGGTGGCTGCGATGATGCGGATATCCAACGGGATCAGTTGATTGCCGCCCAGCCGCTCTACCACCCGCTCCTGCAACAAGCGCAGCAGTTTGACCTGAACATCCAGGCTCATGCTTTCAATTTCATCGAGGAACAGTGTGCCGCCGTTGGCGAATTCGAACTTGCCGATACGGCGTTTTTGCGCACCGGTAAAGGCGCCGGGCTCATGGCCGAACAGCTCGCTTTCCACCACCGATTCGGCCAGCGCCCCGGCGTTGATCGCCACAAACGGTCCACTGCGCCGGCTCGACAGGTCGTGCAGTGCGCGGGCAACCACTTCTTTGCCTGCGCCGGTTTCGCCGAGGATCAGCACATCGGCCCTGGTCGCGGCCAGGGCGCCAATCTGCTCGCGCAAGCGCAGCATTTGCGGCGAGTGCCCCACCAGGCGCGTGCTCAGTTGCTGGCGGTCGCTGAGGGCCAGGCGCAGGCTGCGGTTGTCCAGCACCAGGCGGCGCAGGGCCAGGGCGCGGCGTACGCTGTCGAGCAGGGCGTCGCTGGCGAAGGGTTTTTCCAGGAAGTCATAGGCACCGGCACGCATGGCTTGCACCGCCAGCGGCACATCGCCGTGGCCGGTGATCAGCAGCACCGGCAACTCCGGGTCCTGGCCGTGCAGTTCGGCGAGCAGCTCCAGGCCGTCCATGCCGGGCATGCGGATATCGCTGACCACCACGCCCGGCCAGTCCCGTGACAGGCGTGCGGTGAGGCCGGTAGCTTCACCCAGGGGCAGGACTTTCAGCCCAGCCAGGTCCAGGGTCTGGCACAGGGCCTGACGCAGGTGTGGATCGTCGTCGATCAACACCACCTGAATCTGGTTCTCGATACTCATACACTGCGGTCCTCGGACGGTTGCAGACTGACGCCCGGCGAGCCGGCACGCAATTTCAAGGTTAACAGCGCGCCGCCTTCCTTGTGGTTGGCGAACAGCAGTTCGCCGCCAAAGGCGCGCATCAGGGTGTCACAAATCGCCAGGCCCAACCCGAGGCCCTGGGTGCGGGTCTTGGTGGTGTAGAACGGCTCGCTGGCGCGGCCTAACGCTTCCATACAAAACCCCGGGCCGTTGTCGCGAATGTACAGGTTGACGCCCTGTTCGGTGGTTTGGGCACTCAGCCAGAGTTTGCGCGGCGGGCCTTTTTCGGTGAGGGCGTCGAGGGCGTTGGCCAGCAAGTTGCCGAGTACTTGGCGCAGGCGGGTTTCGCCAGCCTGTACCCACAGCGTCGCCTCCGGCAAGTCGCGGATCAGCTCGACTTCCATCGACCGCCGCCGCTTGGCCAGCAACGCCAACGCATCGTCCAGCGCCGGTTGCAGGGCCACGCTTTCCGGCGCATGGCGGTCGCGCCGGGCGAAGGCGCGCAGGTGGGCGATGATCGAGGCCATGCGCCCGGTCAGTTCGCTGATCAGCTTGAGATTGCCCCGAGCGTCGTTGGTGCGCTCATGGTCGAGCAGGATTTCGGCGTTTTCCGCATAGCTGCGGATTGCTGCGAGGGGCTGATTGAGTTCGTGACTGATACTCGCCGACATGGTGCCCAGCGCCGACAGTTTGCCGGCTTGCACCAGGTCATCCTGGGCGCGCACCAGTTCCTGTTGGGCGTGTTCGCGCTCCAGCACTTCCTGTTTCAGGCGTCGGTTAAGGCCCTCCAGGTCACTGGTCCGTTCGACCACACGCATTTCCAGTTCGCGGCGCGCCTTGGCTTCGAAGGCGATGCGTTCCAGGTAATGCCGACGGCGCTGCATCATCAAACCCAGCAACAGCATCACCACCAGCAACGTGGCGCCACCGACGGCCACCACGGTGCGCACCGGGCGATTGATCAGCGAGCGTGGCGCGAGGATCTCCACGTTCCAGCCGGTTTCGGCGATGGCTGTGGATTGGCGCAGCCACGCGGTGGAACTCAGGGTCAGCGGTTGTGGGTCGCGGGTCGGGTAGGGCTGGATGGCGATGATGGCTTGGCGTTCTTCGGCAGTCAGCGGTCGGGTCGCGCGGAATCGCCATTGCGGGCGTGAGGTCAGGATCACTACGCCGTTGTGGTCGGTGACCAGCAGTTGTTCCGGGGTGTTGCCCCATAGGCTTTCGGTGTGGTCCAGGTCGACCTTGACCACCAGCACGCCAATGATCTTGTCACCATCGCGCACGGCGGCGGCGAAGAAGTAACCGCGCTTGGCCGAGGTGGTCCCCAGGCCGAAAAACCGCCCCAGGCGCCCGGCCATGGCTTCGCTGAAATAGGGCCGGAACGAGAAGTTGCGGCCGACAAAACTGTCTTGCTTGTCCCAGTTGGACGCGGCGAGGGTCTTGCCGGTGGTGTCCATCAGGTACATCACTTCCACACCGGCCTGGGCGGCGACGTCCTTGAGCAGCAGGTTGGCGTTGGTCAGGTTGGTGCTCACCTGAGGCGCATCCAGTGCGGTGCGCAGGGCGGGTAGATCACCGAGGATCTGCGGCAGCACTTCATAGCGGTGCAAGGTGCCGAGCAGGTTGGCGACGTACAGGTCGAGGGTCTGGCGGTTTTGCCCGGCCAGTTCACTGCGGTAATAGCGCTCGGCCAAGTGCTCCAGCGGCCACAGCAGCGGTGCCAGGCACAACGCCAACAGGGCGAGGCTGCGCCAGCGGGGTCTTCGCGGAAGGGGTGGAGTCATGGGAGTCATGCGCCTGTGGGTACAGGCGCATTATGCCTAGCTGTAGTGCGCGTTGCCTTGGTTATGCGATCAGGTCTTTTGGCTCGGTGTTGCCCAGACGTTCACCTTGATAGCTGCCGTCCTGGACCCTGCGGCACCATTCCAGGTTGTCGAGGTACCACTGCACGGTTTTGCGCAAGCCGGTTTCAAAGGTTTCTTTCGGTACCCAGCCCAGCTCGCGTTCGATTTTGCTGGCGTCGATCGCATAACGCTGGTCGTGGCCTGGGCGATCTTTGACGAAAGTGATCAGGTCGGTGAATTTCTCCACGCCGGCCGGGCGTTGTGGTGCCAGCTCTTCCAGCAGGCTGCAAATACCGCGCACCACGTCGATGTTCTTCTGCTCATTGTGACCGCCGATATTGTAGGTCTCGCCGACCACACCTTCGGTGACCACTTTCAACAACGCGCGGGCGTGATCTTCGACGAACAGCCAGTCGCGCACCTGCAAGCCATCGCCGTAGACCGGCAGCGGCTTGCCCGCGAGGGCGTTGAGGATGACCAACGGGATCAACTTTTCAGGGAAGTGGAACGGCCCGTAGTTGTTCGAGCAGTTGGTCAGCAGCACCGGCAGGCCATACGTGCGCTGCCAGGCGCGGACCAGGTGGTCGGAGGCCGCTTTGCTGGCGGAATACGGCGAGCTGGGCGCGTAAGGTGTGGTTTCGGTGAACAGGTCGTCCACACCATGGAGGTCGCCATACACCTCATCCGTAGAGATATGGTGGAAGCGGAACGCACTCTTGGCAGGTTCTGCCAGCGTCTGCCAATAGGCGCGCGTGGCTTCCAGCAGGCTATAGGTGCCGACGATGTTGGTCTGGATAAAATCCGACGGGCCGTCAATGGAGCGGTCGACATGCGACTCGGCGGCCAGGTGCATGATTGCCTGGGGCTCAAAGCGTGCCAGCACGGCGCTGACGGTGGCTTGGTCGATGATATCGGCCTGCACGAACTCATAGCGGCTATTGGACGCGATGCTGGTCAGCGACTCCAGGTTGCCGGCGTAGGTGAGCTTGTCCAGGTTGAGCACTTCGTGCTCGGTGTGTTGGATCAGGTGTCGGATCAGGGCAGAGCCGATGAATCCCGCACCGCCGGTAATGAGAATGCGCATGTCGAGGGCCTTTTCCTTAGACGGACATTGGGCGAATGAAGCATAGCTTGAGTTGTGAATCGGACCGGTGCAAGCGCGGTATGCGTGAGGGGTTGATTAACGCCCCCGAACAATGGCGATATAGACACCTAAAAAAACAGAGGTCGTCACAATGTTGCTCGCCACGTTGATCCATCGTGCCAGTTTGCCCTGCCCACAAGTGAGCGTTGATCACGCGGCGCGATTACTCGAGCAGCATTACGGCCTTACTGGCGCCTTGCAGTCGCTGGGCAGCCAACAAGACCTCAACTACAGAATCGACAGTGAACGTGGCCGGTTTGTTCTGAAAATTTGCCGGGGTGACTACGCGGCTGTTGAGCTGCAGGCGCAGCATGCGGCCCTCAATGACCTGCAAGCGCACGTGCGCGTACCCAAGGTTATCCGCGCCCGCACGGGTGAGGAGCTGCTGACCGTGAACGTCGACGGGCAAACGGTGCACCTGCGGCTGCTGGACTATATCGACGGCCAGCCCCTGACCCATCAGCCGCACCTTGGCCGCGACGTGATCGCAGGCTTTGGTGAGCTGTGCGGGCGGATGAGCCGCGAATTGGCCCGTTTCGAGCATCCGGGCCTGGAGCGCACCCTGCAATGGGACCCGCGCCACGCCCAGGAACTGATCACCCACTTATTGGCAACCTTGGAAAACCTGCCCCATCGCGCCGCGTTGGAGCAGGTGGCCGAGCAGGTTGAGGCGCACATTCGACCTTTGGCGCAGCGTTTGCCTTGGCAAGCGGTACACATGGACATCACCGATGACAACGTCGTCTGGCAGCGCGATGCCCAGCGGCATTGGCAGGTCCAGGGTGTCATTGATTTCGGCGACTTGGTGCACACCTGGCGTATTGCCGACCTGTCGGTGACCTGCGCGGCGCTGTTACACCATGCTGACGGCGATCCCTTTGCCATCCTGCCGGCGATCCAGGCCTTTCACGCGGTAACACCGTTGCAGCCTGAGGAGTTGCAGGCGCTGTGGCCGCTGATCGTCGCCCGTGCGGCGGTGCTGGTGCTCAGCAGCGAACAACAGCAACGCCTGGACCCGGATAACACTTACTTATTGAAAAACGCCGAGCATGAGTGGGAAATTTTCCATGTGGCGACGTCGGTGCCATTTGAGTTGATGAACGCGGCGATTCTGCGTTGCGTCGGTGAGATATTGCCGCCGATTGCCAGCCAAGACTTCGCCCCGTTGCTGCCGGGTCTGGTGGGGCGTGAGTTCGCGTTGATCGACCTGGGCGTGCTCAGCCCGCACTTCGAGGCCGGTAATTGGGCGTTGCCCGGTATAGACCGACGGCTGCTGGATGAAGCGGCGGCGGTGCATGGGCTGGCGGCGAGTCGATATGGCCAATACCGGTTGTCGCGCACTTGCCCCGACAGTGCTATCGAGCCGGACACATTCCCACTTCACGTGGAGTTGCACCTTCCCCACGGTACCGTGTTGGAAGCGCCTTTCGCCGGGACGCTGCGCCAGGGCGCCGATGGCTTGCTGTGTTTGCATGACGCCCAGTTGAGTGTGCGTTTATGGGGCGTGAAAACGTCGTTGAAGCCTGGCTCGGTGCTGGTGAAAGGGCAAGTACTGGGCGAGGTCCATGCACCACTCACCGTACAGTTATGCCGTGCCGATCTTGAGCCGCCGTTGTTCTGCACACCCTCTCGGGCGTTGGCGTGGCAGGCCTTGTGCCCCTCACCGGCTTCGTTACTTGGGCTGGCGTGTGATGCCGAGCCGGAGTTGGACCCCGATGCCCTGCTGGCCCGGCGAGACGCCAGTTTCGCTCGCTCGCAGAAGCATTATTACGTCGACCCGCCGCGTATCGAGCGCGGTTGGCGCAATCATCTGATCGACATGCAGGGCCGTTCCTACCTGGACATGCTCAACAACGTTGCCGTACTAGGCCATGGTCACCCGCGCATGGCGGCGGTGGCGGCGCGCCAGTGGTCGCTGCTCAACACCAACTCGCGCTTCCACTACGCGGCGATTGCCGAGTTTTCCGAGCGTCTGCTGGCGTTGGCGCCGGAGGGTATGGACCGGGTGTTTTTGGTCAACAGCGGCACCGAGGCCAATGACCTGGCGATTCGCCTGGCCTGGGCCTACAGCGGCGGGCGCGACATGCTCAGCGTGCTTGAGGCTTACCACGGTTGGTCGGTGGCGGCAGACGCGGTGTCCACCTCGATTGCCGATAACCCCAAGGCGTTGATCAGCCGGCCGGACTGGGTACACCCGGTGACCGCGCCGAATACCTATCGCGGTGAGTTCCGCGGGCAGGACAGTGCGCCGGATTACGTACGAAGCGTGGAGCACAATCTGGCGAAAATCGCTGCGAGCAAACGCCAATTGGCCGGTTTCATCTGTGAACCGGTGTACGGCAATGCGGGTGGTATTTCCCTGCCGCCGGGCTATTTGCAGCAGGTGTATGGATTGGTGCGCGCCCAGGGCGGTGTGTGCATCGCCGATGAGGTGCAGGTGGGCTACGGCCGCATGGGGCATTTTTTCTGGGGTTTTGAAGAGCAAGGCGTGGTGCCGGACATCATCACCATGGCCAAAGGCATGGGGAACGGCCAACCGCTGGGCGCGGTGATCACCCGGCGAGAAATCGCCGAGGCGCTGGAGGCCGAGGGGTATTTCTTCTCATCCTCGGGGGGCAGTCCGGTCAGTTGCCGTATCGGCATGGCAGTGCTGGATGTGATGGAGGAAGAAAAACTGTGGGAAAACGCCCAAGTCGTGGGTGGGCATTTCAAGGCACGCCTGGAAGAGTTGATTGATCGTCACCCGTTGGTGGGTGCCGTTCACGGTTCCGGCTTCTATCTGGGCCTGGAGTTGGTTCGTGATCGACAAACCCTGGAGCCTGCCACCGAAGAAACCGCGCTGCTGTGTGACCGCCTGCGGGAACTGGGGATTTTCATGCAGCCGACCGGCGATTATCTCAACATTCTGAAGATCAAGCCGCCGATGGTCACGTCCAGACACAGCGTGGATTTCTTTGTCGACATGCTGTCGAAGGTGCTGGATGAGCAGTTGTAGATAATCGATTGTTATCGACTGTTTTTTGTAATATTTACCATCCATGATCTTTTATCGCTTTTAAGGCCGATTTTTATCCGTTATAAAGTCGTCCATCACCCCATTCGGAGTCCTGATCGCCATGACCACCCTGCACAGCACACCTCGCGCCGATGGCTTCCATATGCCTGCCGAATGGGCACCACAGACCCAAGCCTGGATGATCTGGCCTGAGCGCCCGGACAACTGGCGCCTGGGCGGCAAGCCGGCGCAGGCGGCTCACGTGGCGGTGGCCAAGGCTATTGCGCGTTTTGAGCCGGTGACCGTGGCCGTTTCTGCCGGTCAGTATGAAAATGCCCGCGCGCATTTGGACGTGCCCAATATCCGCGTGGTGGAAATGTCCAACGACGACGCCTGGGTACGGGACACTGGTCCGACCTTCGTCATCAACCACAGCGGCGAAGTGCGCGGTGTGAACTGGGATTTCAACGCCTGGGGTGGTTTTGACGGCGGCCTCTATGCGCCATGGAACCGTGACTCGCAGGTGGGCGGCAAGATCCTTGAGATCGAGCGCGCGCCGCGCTACCGCACTGAAGGTTTTGTGCTGGAAGGCGGTTCGATTCATGTCGACGGTGAAGGCACGCTGATCACCACTGAAGAATGCCTGCTGAACCGCAATCGCAACCCGCACCTCGATCGCGCGGCCATCGAAGCGGTGCTCAGCGCCAATCTGGCTGTGGATAAGATCATCTGGTTGCCGGATGGCCTGTTCAACGATGAAACCGATGGTCATGTAGATAACTTCTGCTGCTACGTGCGTCCGGGCGAGGTGTTGCTGGCTTGGACCGATGACCCGCAAGACCCGAACTACGCGCGCTGCCACGCCGCCATGGACGTGCTGCAAAGCAGCACGGATGCCCAAGGGCGCTCGTTCACAGTGCATAAAATGCCGATCCCGGGGCCGCTGTATGCCACTGAAGAAGAATGCGCCGGTGTCGACTTGGTGGATGGCAGCCAGGAGCGTAACCCAACCGTGCGGTTGGCCGGCTCTTACGTCAACTTCCTGATCGTCAACGGCGGCATCATCGCGCCAAGCTTCGATGACCCGCTGGACAGCCAGGCCAAAGAGATCCTGCAGAACCTGTTCCCGCAGCATGAGGTGGTGATGGTGCCGGGCCGCGAACTGTTACTGGGCGGTGGCAACATCCATTGCCTGACCCAACAACAGCCGGCACCGCACAAAAACTGAGTGCAGTTGTAACAACATCTGGGTGATGGCCTAGCGCCACACTCCTGATAGTGCTCACAGCAAGCCCGCGGCCCAGCAAGGTCGCGGGCTTTTTTGTGTCCGAATGCCTATAAACACGGGACATTGGCATAGCTCTTGTATCGGTGTTGCCACAGTAACCGAGGGTGATGACTGCACAGTTCTGTCACAAACCTTGAGTAAGTTAGCCGCTCACGCAGTAGGAGAGAGCGCTGAAATGAATGCCGATATCAACCTGATCTATACGCGCCCGTTCCACCCGACGCGGGTCAACGGTGATGCGATCCATGCGCTGGCGCTCTGGTTGAAGGCAAACGGCTCGCGACAGGTCAGGCAACCTGATCTACGCAGCGTGATAAGTGAACGGTACCCAGTGGGGTTGTTGAGTGAGGATGAAGTGCGGGTGTTGTGTGAGCTGATGAAAAGCTGAAGAGCTCGGCGATCAAAATGTAGGAGCTGGCTTGCCTGCTCCCACATTGACCCGGTGAAACTTAGAAGCTGTAAGTGCCTGTAACGACGAGGCTACGTGGCTCGCCCGGCTGAATCTGCGCCGCGCTGGTCGCCGAGGCGTAGTAGTTTTTGTCGGCGATGTTGTTCAGCGCCGCGCGTACATCCCATTCCTTATGGCGGAAACCGGCCAACGCATCCCAGCGGCCATAACCTGGCAGTACCACGGTGTTGAGGTTGTCGGCATAGCGGTCACCGACCAGGGTCAGCCCGGTTTCCGCGTACCAGCCCATTTCCGGCTTCCATGTGATAAACAGGCTGGCATTGCGCTTGGCCACATCGCTGATGCGCTTGCCTTCAAAGCCGTTGTTATCCTTCTCGACCTTGGCATCCTGCAGGCCGACACCACCGCGCATATACCAATTACCGACGATCTTGCCGGTGGCCGTAAGCTCCAGGCCGCGTGAACGTTGTACGCCAGTCAGCAGGGTGATAGTGCGGTCCAGCGGGTCGGTGGTGCGGCGGTTGTAGAGTTCCAGTTCGTACACGGCCAGGGTGGTGCTCAGGCGGTCGTCGAGCCAGTCGCTCTTGACCCCGATTTCCTTTTGCCGGGTCAGCTCGGGGCTCAGGTCGTTGACGCTGCCTGCAGCGTTCGGAGTGATGCCAATCAAGCCGCCGCCTGCTGGCGAGAAGGTCTTGCTCCAGGATGCGTAGAACGAGTGATGCTCCACCGGCGTCCACACCACGCCGATGCGCGGGCTGGTGCTGCGGCTCTGAACGTCCTGCTGGGTGTTGAGCACTTTGCTGGTGGTGTCGACGTCGAAGTGGTCGTAACGCAGGCCGGCCAGCACTTGCCATTGATCGTTGAGGCGCAGTTGATCCTGCACGTAAAGGGCGCGGCTCTCGACTTCAGTGTGGTTGTAACTGGAAAGACTCATGCGCCCGGTGTGGCTCAGGTGGCGATTGGGCTGGTTGAGGTCCAGGCTCGGTACAGCCTGGCCACCCCGGCCGACGGCGGTAGCGGTGTACAGCTTGGGATCGCGGCGTTGGCTGCCCAGCTCAAGGCCGGTGAGCAGGCGGTGTTCCAGGCCGAAGGTGTCGAAACCACCTTCCAATTCCAGGTTGTTGAAGACGTTACGGGTGCTCAGGTCCTGCTGCCAGCGTTGGCGTGTCACCTGTTTCGTCGAGGCGGTGTAGCCGGTCTGGTAGGTGTTGTCGAAATCGCTATCGAGCTTGAATACACCGAGCGTGTGGCGCAGTTGCCAATTGTTGTTTAGCTCATAAGCGAGCTTGGAACGCAGGGACTGGGATTTGTCGTCGATGTAATCGCGGCTGTCAAAGTAAGTGGCGCTGCGGCTCACATCCGCCGGGCGACCGTTGACCCCGGGAATGCCGCGATCCGGCGTGCGGTTGTAACGGCTGTATTCGTATTGCACCAACCAATTCAGATCGGGCGTCAGTTGCCAGCTCATGGACGGCGCAAACAGCTGGCGGTTGCCACTGACGCCGTCGCGAAAGCTGTTGTTGTCCTGGTTACCCATGTTTAGGCGCAGGCTGATGTTATCGGTGGGATCGGTGCTGAGGTCCGCATACAGGCTGCGCAAATCATTACTGCCGCCTTGGGCTTCGATGCTGGATTTGTGGCCTGCCTGGGGCAATTTACTCACGCGGTTGACGATCCCTCCCTGGCCGCCTCGCCCATAAAGCACCGCTGCCGGGCCTTTGAGTACTTCGATGCGCTCGATGTTATGCAGGTCGCGCACGTATTGGCTGTCGTCGCGAATGCCGTCCAGATAAAAGTCGTTGCTCGCGTCGAAACCGCGGATGCGCAGGCTGTCAAAGCGTGTATCCGCGCCGCTGCTCACGTTGGGAATACCGCTTAACGCCTGGCCCAGGTCGTTGGTGCCGTAGGAACGCAGGCTTTCGGTTTTCACTGAGTCGATGGCCTGGGGCACATATCGCACTGAGGTTGCGGTGCGGGTGGCGGTGTTGGTCTCCTTGACGCGCGGGTCGTCTTCATCAGCTTCGGCGCTGATAGAGGTTTCAGGCAAAACGGTGGCGGCACAGGCAAAACCAGAGGACAGCAGAACAGAAAGCCCTAGGGTGATGGGCGTCAGGCGAGAGGCAGACATGGGGGCATGTATCCGAAAGGTTTGGAAAGAAAATGATGCGCTAATGGTAATGCTTTGCATTTGCGCACGTTATCTATTACCAAATATGCAGAGTACAAAAAATGTTACGTGATGTGTTTTTTAGGCGGGCTGAAGGGTTTTACAGACTTTCGCGAAGGCTCTGCAGAGCGCTCCTTAGACTTTTTTCGCCTAAATACAGACGATTCACGAAATTGACACACAGTTCAACGCGCGCATAGGATTGCGCCCAACGCCTGTGGCTAACCGCCATGACTCATCCAATAAAAAAAGGCCCGCGGCAGTTCAGTCGTCCGCGGGCCTTCTTTTTTCTGGAAAAAGTCGACACCAGAAAAGCAACACGGAGCCTGGTGTCACAGCGCGTACTCAACCAGTAATAAGGAATATAAGAAATGTTGAAGCAACGGATGGGTCTGATCGCTCTGGGGATTTTGAGCGCAACTCAGGCAATGGCAAACGACCAGGAGCAATCCAAGGGTTTCGTTGAAGACAGCCACCTGAATATCGCAGCACGTAACGCCTACATCAGCCGTGATTACAAAAACGGCAAGCAAGACAAAGCCGAATGGGGCCAAGGCTTCATCGGCAAGTTCGAGTCCGGCTTCACCCAAGGCACCGTCGGTGTGGGTGTGGACGCAATCGGCCAATACGCTATCCGTCTGGACGGTGGTAAAGGTCGCAGTGGCGCGGGCGGTATCGACTTCTTCAAACAAGGTTCCGACGGCGAAGCTGCACGTGACCTGTCCAAAGGCGGCGCTGCCGTGAAGTTCCGCGTATCCAACACTGTGCTCAAGTACGGTGATCAGTTCCCGGCCGTGCCTGTCCTGCAGTACGACAACTCTCGCCTGTTGTCGGAAACCTACACTGGCACCTCGATCGTTTCCAAAGAGATCGCTGGCCTGCAACTGGACGCTGGTCACTTCACCAAGGAAGCGCGCAAGAGTGCCGAAGGCACTGACAGCGGTGGCCTGAAAAGCATCGACTACATCGGTGGTAGCTACAAATTCACCGAAAGCCTGTCGGCGGCTCTGTACGCCTCCAACATGCAAGACGTGCTGAAGAAGCAATACGTCAACGTCAACTACGTGCTGGCACTGCCAGAGAAACAATCGTTGACCTTTGACTTCAACGGCTACAAAACCAAGCTGGACCGCAGCTTCGCCCTGGAAAACCAAGGTGATGCGGACGCCCGCGACAACAAAATCTGGAGCTTGGGCGCCACGTGGGCTGTTGGCCCGCACAGCTTCACCGTCGCTCACCAGCGCAGCACCGGCGACACCGGCTACCTGTACGGCGGCTACCGCAACGCTGGCGGCATCGGCGACGGTGGCAACACCATCTTGCTGGCCAACTCCTACTGGTCCGACTTCAACGGCAAGGATGAGCGTTCCTGGCAAGCAGGCTACGGCCTGGACTTCAGTGCGTTCGGCGTGCCTGGCCTGACCTACAACATCGCTTACGTGCGCGGCACCAACATTGACGACGGTTCCAACCGCGGCAGTGGCACCGAGCGTGAAATCTTCAACCAGTTCAAATACGTCGTTCAGAGCGGCCCAGCCAAAGACCTGAGCCTGCGCGCTCGTGCGTCCTGGTTGCGCGTCTCCAACAACGCCAGCAACTACAACGTTGGTGGTAACGAGATCCGCCTGTTCGCCGACTACCCGATCAACGTTTTCTAATTGATCCGGCGTCGCGCCTGTTTCCAGGCGATAAAAAACCCCGACTGGTTCGGGGTTTTTTTATGCCTGTGGCCTAGTCCTGGCGGCTTTGCAAAATCTTGCGGGCGTTACAAGCGTTCACATAATCAAGCATCAGCGACAGCCCTTCGAAGGGCTCGATTTTCTTGTTGTCGATACACAGCTGCGCCATCAGCAACAGTACCTGGCGCTTCTTCTTGTTGACCCGCGCACCGGGCACACCGAACGCGGTTTTACGTCGCTCGGGCAACGGTGCTTCCGGCGTCAGCTCCACGGTCACCCAGATCCCCTGGGCAAATTGCAGTGTGACATTGGCGATGTGTTCGATCGGTAAAGGCTGCGCCAGGTTGGCGAACACAAAGTGCTCCGGCGTCAGGCGCAACGCGGTCTGCGGTGCGCGCTTGAAGCGACGGATGCCCATCCACAGAAAGATCAACGCGATGCTGCCGATCGCTGCCCCCGCGCCCACGGCCGACAAGGGTGTACCCTTCAAGCGTTCCGGAGCAAACCAGGGCCGACTCATGATGCCCAGCCCAAGCAACACAAAAGGTAGGGCCAGCACCGCCATCAGCGTGCCGCGCCAACGGCCACCTTCATGCAGCGCACGCTCGCCCTCGGTCGAAGCGGCCATGGTTTCCAGCAGGTGGGTGTGGGCCGTGTTTTCGGAGACCGACACGGCAAGCAAGTCGCGGGAGAGCTGTTCTCGTACGCAGTGCGGCGCGTTGAAACAGGCGTCGATTTGCGCATTGGCGGCGTCGACATCCACGGCCCGAAGGGCGCTGCGCACAGCGTCCTCCAAGTGCGCCTGCAACGCTTGCAGGCGCTCGCCATTTGAAGGGTGGGAATCGGTAGGGTGGGGCTGATGAATCTCCAGCGCCTCGGGCGGCAGTTGCAACTCACTGCCTCGCAATGCAACAAGCACGGCGCCGGGCAGGTCGACTGCTGAGGTTTCTTCACAGAGCACCCCTAATGAGTCTTCGACATGCGGATGCAACACCGACACCCGCAACAACGCCGAGGCGGCCGCTGCATTGCCCACCAGCCGGGCCCCGGCGGCATCCGCCAACAACTCCCGTTCTCGGCTCCAATGATTCACCGCGTGATCAAAACGCTGCATGAAAAACACGCCGAACATGAACGAAGGCCGCATCAACCAACCCTGGATCAGGTCGCTGACCATCATCGTTGCGACCAAGGCGCCCAAGCTGCGATTGACGCCGTCGTAGATCGGCACGAAGCGCAGGCTGTATTCAGTGTCTTCACCTACAAAATGCGCCAGCTCGTGACCGATCACGGCGCCGATTTCCTCCTGGCTAAGCAGCCCCAGGTACAGCAACGGCACATGCAGGGTGCGACCGCTCAACGGCGTCTCGGCCGGCATCACGGTGGCTGGGCTGGAGGTCACATAAAAGCCCTGGGTCAGGCTTACCACGATATGGTCCGGCGGCAACGCGCCCAGTGTGTGTGCCAGCTCGCGCACACGGCGCCACAACTCGGGCGCCTGCTCGGGCGTCACCACCTGCCCGAACATCTCAACCGGCGTGGGTTCGAACATCGCCAGCATGTGCCGCAGTTGTTTGAGCAACTGCCAGATCGAATACACGCTGAACGCGGCAATCACCCCCAGCACGGCCATCAGCTTGACCTCGCCACTGCCCAGACGGCCGATATGCCACAACGCCAAGCCTTCGAAACTCAACACCAGTGCTACCGTCGATGCCATTGCCATCACATGGCTCACCAGCACATAAGGCAACAGCCGGCTACCGAGGGAGAACACCTGCAACAACTTTTCCCGCGACTGTTGCGCGCGCAAACCCGCCCAGTGCGTGCCGGCCAGCGCGGCCACACCGATGAAGGCCGCGATCAGCCCAAGGCCAATCACCCACGGCGCCAGCGCACGCAACGCGTGGTTTACGCGATGCGCAGTGGGCAACTCGGCTTCAATTTTATCCAGCCGTGAGAGTGCTAGCGGCACGCTGATTTTTTCTTTGCCCAAGTCGACCTGAGCTGCCGGGTCTTGCGTCGCCAGCTTCCGCAATTGGAGTTTGGCGACGACCACGTCGGCGCTGTAATCGATCAATGCGCTGTTTGACTCGGCAGCACGCTGGCGCTCCCAGCCACCGAGGGCGGCCAGCAGCAGCGGGAAAATGACGAGCAGGCAAATCAGCTTCAGGGCGTTCATGGGAGTCCGTTCACAACGCAGAGATCTTGGTTATACCGAAAAGGTCTGTAGCGCAGATAGAGGGAGGCAAGCAACTGGGCGGATTCAAAACGCCGGGCACTGATCAGAGCACGCCCCGGCCTTTACTGCTCGGGGCGTTGTCATCACGTGGCGAGCGACCGAAAAAGGCTTTATAGGCGCGACTGAAAGCCGCTTCGGACTCATAGCCAATGGCAAAGCCGATTTCTCCGATGCGGCTGTCGTGTTTCGCCAGCATCGTTTTCGCCAGTGTTAACCGCCATTCATTTTGGTAACGCAACGGCGAGCGTCCTACCAGCGAGCTGAATCGGTCGCAGAAATTGGACCGTGACATGCCGGCAATTTCAGCCAGCGAATCGATACGCCACTGCCGCCCCGGCGTTTCGTGAATGGCTTTCAGTGCCCGAGCTATACGTGCGTCCGATAACCCGCCCAGCCAACCGGAAGCAGCGTTTTGATGCACCCAGGTTCGCAGGATACGAATAACCGTCAGATCTATAAGGCGCGAGATCATCAGCGCTCCGCCCGGTTGCGTGTCATTGGCTTCAAGCAACATGAAATGCAGGATGCCTTCCGCCCAATCTGCCGCCTGGGTTTTTCGGATGTGGATAAGTCGGGGCAGGGCAAACAGCATTGCCTGGAAACTGCTCGCATCGAACCAGAACCGACAGATCACAACCGCCGCCGGCCCATCACAGGCGGTGATCCTGACCCCTGAAGGGTTGTGGGGAAGCAAGATGATATCGCCTTGCTCCAGCGTCACTGCCGGCTGATCGACGTCTTCGAGATGTAGCCGACCTTGCTGAACCACGCAAATATGAGCGCTCTGCCGGTCGAGTTCGAGGCATTGCGCATTGCTCAGCGCGGTTGAGTAAACACGGTCTCCAGTCAGGCGAATTTGCGCCAAAACCTGAGACAGCAAATCACCCTTGGCAAGCCCTTCCAGCTTCATTTCCGGATGAATGATCAAATTTTCGAGGGGATTCATCATGTCTGGTTGCCCACGCTTTCTCTAAGCTGACTCCCGAGATCATAGCGTGCTGATGCAACCAAAACGAAACCGTCGAGGCCGTTTCCGGCACTGATCGTTTATGCACATCATCCAATCACATGGGAACACATCAAATGTTCGGAATCTCCGCCCTTGGCTGGATACACACCCTCGGCAGCCTGCCCGCCATTCCCCTGGCGGCTTATATGTTCATTCGACACGGACGCATCGTCCCCCGCTCAACGCCAGGTTTGCTCTACCTGGCGTCGATGCTGATCGGTGCCTTCACTGTGTTCCTGGTCGCGCACCAACCCGTCAGCAACATCATTGGCGTCATTACCCTTGCACTGCTGCTGGCCGGTTATGGCGTGGGGCATATCGCCTGGCTGGGGCGAGCGCGCGCGTACCTGGAAACCATTTTCTTGAGCCTGACCGCTTTTTTCCTGATGGTGCCCACAGTCTCCGAGACATTGCGCCGAGTCCCCGACGGCCACCCAATAGTCACCGACCTGCACTCGCCAGTGCTGATTGGCGCGCAAGGCAGTATTGCGCTGGCGCTCGTCATTGGGCTGGGCGCGCAGATGCTGTACTTGCGCAGGAAAGGCGGTCGGTTGGCCTAACACCGCCAATAAGAACGCCCCGGCATTCACACGCTGGGGCGTTTTGCTTATTGCCCGTTATTACAGGGCGACTCCAATACCTTCACTACATCATCAATCACCGCCTTGCTCATCTCCTGCAAATAATGCGACGCCCAGGCATAACGGTCCGTCTCCTTCGTCATCGCCGCATCTTCTGCGAGCAACTTGGCGACGTGGAGTAAATCGGAAACGTGGTGCAAGGCTTCATGCAGGGAAACACCGCTGTTGACGCGGAACAGAGGTTGGTCGGAGTGAAAGGCGAAGGGGGTGACGCCGAGGGTGTTGGAGGGGGGAGCTAGCGGCTGATGTGATTATCTGTTTTATGAGGGCGCCATAATTATTGGCCACCCATAATTTCGCATAAAGGTTGAGAGGTTGGTGAAAGGGAGTAGCTGCGGGGGGGGAACCGGTCTACTTCACTGCACGATCGAGATTCAAGCGCCAGAAACAACAAAACCCTCACATTTCTGCGAGGGCTTCGTCTTATATGGTGCCGGCACCAGGAGTCGAACCCGGGACCTACTGATTACAAGTCAGTTGCTCTACCAACTGAGCTATACCGGCGTGTTAGGGCGACGATTATAGCGATTGGCAAGCTTCTGTAAACCCCTGAATTCTGACTATTTTTGCAGAAATGAATGTTTTTTTGCGATCGCTGCTTTTTCATCGCCATAAGGGTGCTCTACAGCCGGGGCCCCGGGTGTGCCGAGGGCCTTTAAACCGGGCCAATTTCCATCCCACAATTGTCCGCAAACTGACATCTGGCTCCATCCCTTCAATCCCAGCTACAGAATCTGTGCATCCACCCAGTTTGGTGGCGACAGAGGGGTTTCAGCTGTCCGGATGCTGGTCATTAAATTGACTATTTACCGTTCATCTAAAAAATAACCAATAAAAACATCAAAATAATGACACTTTACCATTGCTGTCACAGAATGCTTTAACTGCGACGCCTTCAAGAAGACCTCCGGTGAGAACTGCTTGCCGCCCTTCACGTCTTTGAGCTGCGTCGTGAGGAGCAGGCTATGAGCCTTAGCGATGAACTTTTGGCGTTGTTCGGCAAAAATGTCACCCACGATGCACAAGGGATTGATGCGCGGATGCACTTTTTTGGCAGCGTTCCTGGCGACGAAGGCGCCCACCCACAATCCCAATCCACTGATACCGTCGTGCTGCGCCCTAAAGTCGTGGCGCTGGTGTCGATGAATGGCGGTGTTGGGCGTAGCACCTTGGTCACGGCCTTGAGCAGCGGTTTGCAGCGCCATGGCGAATCGGTGGTGGCGCTGGATCTGGACCCGCAAAATGCCTTGCATCGTCACTTCGGCGTCAGTTCGACATTGCCCGGTATTGGGCGCACCAGCCTGGAGCATGGGCAATGGAGCCCGTTGCAACAACAGGGCTTTGCCGGTTGCCAGGTGATTACCTTCGGCGATACCGACGTCCAGCAGCAGGAAAGCCTGGAGCGCTGGCTCAAGCATGAGCCTATCTGGCTGGCGCGGCGTCTCTCGTCTTTGGGCTTGAGCGAGCAGCACACGGTGATCATCGATACGCCCGCCGGTAATAACGTCTATTTTCATCAAGCCCTGAGCGTTGCCGATGTGGTGTTGGTCATCGTACAAGCTGATGCTGCGTGCCTTGGCACGCTGGACCCTCTGGATCTATTGCTGGCCCCGCACCTTGAGGGCGAGCGCCCACCCAGTGTGCATGTGGTGGTCAACCAACTGGATGAGAGCAATGCTTTTAGCCTGGACATGGTCGACGCGTTCAAACTACGCCTGGGAAAAGCGCCGTTGGAGGTTCATCGCGATATGGCGATCAACGAGGCGTTGGCGTTTGCTGCCGACCCGCTGGACAGCGTGACGAAGCGGATGGCCAGTGACGATCTCAACGAAATTTGCCTGCTGTTGAAAGCGTCGAGAAGAAACGCATAAAGCGCGGTTTATACGCTTAACGCCAGATGCTTATGCACAATCGGTTGGTTGCGACTGTCACGAAACAGCCATTTTGTGGAGCCGTTCTCAATGTGCTGCAACTGCCTGTTTTGTGTGCGTTTTATTTTGTGAACAAAAAATGACCAGCGTGGCTTTTGGCCTGTAGCGTTGATTGCTACAGCTTCTGTAAAGAATTCATCAACAGAGTTATCCACAGGGCACGCGTAGGAAAATTTGCCCCCTAATCGCGCTCGGCCAGCACCATCAAGTTGCGCGGAGTCAGCGCCGGTTCACAGAAGCTGCCTATCTCGACCTTATAGCCTTGCTCTGACAGGAATAAGGCCCGATCCAGCACCAGCCACATTTCCAGCGGCCGCCGAAACAGACCCCGTACCAACTCTAGATTGCGGACTTCGGCCAGGCGGCGCCAACCGTGTGCCTCCAGCGCCAGCCAATCCTGCTCACCTGTGGATAAGCCCTTGAGGCCAGCCAGCTCTCGGCAATAGTCGGCGAAGGGTTTATCCAGCCAACTGGCAGGCAGGGACGGCGTGGGCAAGTATTCGTCGCAGTTGCGCAATTGCCGTTGCAACTGATCAAAGCCCAGGCGCCGGGCCATGGAGGTGTCTCGTTGCTGGCGCACCCGTTTGCCTGCGGTGACGGTCTCGCTCAGCGGCAGGCCCAAGTCGTCGATCGACAACTGCAAGGCCGATGCGCGGCCTGCGCCGGACAGTGCTTGGTAGGTGTCGGCGTTGATGCGGTTGTAGCAGCAAGGCGCCAATGCCAGTTGTTTGCAGCCGGCAGCGCTGGCCAATTGCAGCAAGCGTACGTGCAGGTCGCCGCAGGCATGCAGGGCGATAGGGGTGTATTCCGGGCCGATCGACACATCGGCCATCACGTCTTGCAGGCGATGGGTGACGGGCAAACCGTGGTGGTCGCTTAAGGCTTGGCCGGAGGCGATCAAGGCTGGGTCGTATTCCAGGCAGGTCAGTTGTTGGCCAGGTTGCAGCAGGCGTCGGCCGAGGTGACCTTTGCCGGCGCACCAGTCCAGCCAGTGCATGGGTGTTTCAGCAAACTGCAGGGCGGCGCCGAACGCTTCGATCTGTTGCCACTTGCGGCCGGGTACATCGACGTTGAGGCGGTGGCGGGCAGGTTCCAGGGGATGCGCAGGTAACTTATCCACAGCGCTGAGGTGCAGGGCTTGTGCGGCCAACTGTGGAAAAGGCGCTGGCGCCGGCAGGTCATGGGGCAGGTTGTTACTGCTTTCGGCGTCAGCCAGCGAGCGCTGACGCAGCCACTGGGCCAGCTCGGGATGCAGGGTTTCCCAGGGTAATTGCAGGTGAACAAAGGGCCGTGGTCGCCACAGCCCTTGATGTTCAGTCAGGAACGCATCCAGCGCCTGGAAGCGTGCTTCAACGTCCTTGGCAAGCATCGACGCGCAGCCAGCGTTCCAGCAGTTTGAAGGCGCGCACCAGGAGGTAGGAGATCAGCAGGTAGAACACGCCGGCGGTGAAGAACATCTCAACCGTCAGGTAGTTGCGCGCAATGATGGTCCTGGCCATGCCGGTCAGTTCCAGCAGGGTCACGGTACTCGCGAGGGAGCTGGCCTTGAGCATCAAAATGACTTCGTTGCTGTAAGCCGGTAGTCCGATGCGCGCTGCGCGAGGCAGGATGATGTAGATCAGCGTTTTCGGCTTGGACATCCCCAGCGCCCGGGCCGCTTCAATTTCACCCGGCGGGATGGCCTGGATGGCGCCGCGCAGGATCTCGGCGATGTAAGCCGCGGTGTGCAGCGTCATGGTGGCCGTGGCGCACCAGAAAGGATCGCGCAGGTAAGTCCACATGAAGCTTGCGCGTACAGCATCGAATTGGGCCAGGCCGTAGTAGACCAGGAACAACTGTACCAGCAGCGGCGTACCACGAAAGAAGAAGATGTAGGCGTAGGGCAGTGAGCGAACATACCAGCGCTTGGACGAGCGAGCGATGCCCAGTGGGATCGCCAGGATCAGGCCGAGAATTACCGCGATGCTCACCAGTTCCAGAGTCAGGACGGCGCCCTGGATAAACTTCGGCAGCCACTTATAGATGACTTCCCATTCCATTACGTCGTCCTCACGAAGCCGCGGGCGGCGCGTTTTTCCAGGAAGTGCATACCCACCATCGATAGCGACGTCAGGCACAGGTAAATGAACGCGGCGACGAGATAGAAGGTAAACGGCTGCTTGGTCACGGTGACGGCGATCTGCGCGTGGCGCATGATTTCTTCGAGGCCGATGACCGTGACCAGCGCGGTATCTTTCATCAGGATCATGAACAGATTGCCCAGGCCCGGCAGGGCGATGCGCCACATCTGCGGCATGATCAGGCGGGTGAAGATGCGAAACTTTGACAGGCCCAACGCCACACCGGCTTCGCGGTGGCCCTTGGGAATGGCAATGATCGCGCCCCGCAATACCTCGGTGGCGTAGGCACCAAAACACAGCCCCAGGGCGATCACGCCCGCAGCGAAGGCGCTGAGCGAAAGATCGGGGATGTTGAAAATTTCACCCAGTTCACGCATCGCATTGATCGTGCCGAAATAAATCAGCAAGACCCACAGCAGTTCCGGTACGCCGCGAACGATGGTCGAGTAGGCACCGCCCAGCCATTGCAATGGCTTGTACGCAGAAGTCTTGGCCAAGGCGCCGGCAAGGCCGAGTATCAGCCCCAGGCACAGAGCCGTGAGCGCCAGTTTGACGGTCATCAGCGCGCCGGCAAGCAGCGCCGGGCCGAACCCGTAGAGATCGAAATTCATGGTGTTTTCATATCGCAAGGCATTGCTAAAAGCCGGCGCGCTGAAGGTGCGCGCCGGGCAAGTCGCTCAGATCATTCGATGCTGAACGGGAAGTACTTGTCGTTGATCTTCTTGTAGGTGCCGTCTGCCTTGATCTCTGCCAGGGCTTTGTTCAGGCGCTCGCGCAGCGGGTCGCCTTTGCGTACGGCGATACCGATCTTGTCGCTTTCAACCACCGGGTCGCCTTTGAACTCGTAGGCGGAACCGTCTTTGCTCTTGAGCCATTCGTACTGCACGTACTTGTCGGCGAGGATCCCGTCCAAACGGCCGGAAGTCAGGTCGAGGTAGGCGTTTTCCTGGGTGTCGTAGAGCTTGGCGGTGGTTTCCGGCAGCTTGTCTTCCAGGTAGGTACCGGCGAGCGTCGCGCGTTGGGCGCCGATGATCTTGCCTTTCAGGTAACCGGCGTCGGTCTTGAAGTCTTTGGTGGCTTTAGGCGCGATGAATTGCAGCTTGTTGGAGTAGTACGGGTCGGTGAAGTCGACAGCTTGCTTGCGTTCATCGGTGATGGACAGCGAGGACACCAGGAAGTCGAACTTCTTGGCGTTCAGGGCCGGGATGATGCCGTCCCAGTCGGACACATACACTTCACACTTCTCGATTTTCATCTTGGCGCACAGGGCGTCGCCGATGTCTTTGTCGAAGCCCACGACGTTGCCGCTGGCGTCTTTATTGTTGAAGGGCGGGTACGCCGCTTCGATCCCCATTTTCAAGGTTTCTGCCATGGCCGTGGCGCTGAACGCCATCGAGACGGCCGCGGCCAGAAGGAATTTTTTATAGTTCTGCATGCATGTTGCTCCGTTAGCGGTTGCTGGACATGAATTGTTTGCAGCGCGCCGAAAGCGGGTTTTCAAACACCTGCTGTGGCGATCCTTGCTCTTCGACCAGGCCCTGGTGCAGGAACACCACTTCACTGGAAACCTGACGGGCGAAGCCCATTTCATGGGTGACCAGCAGCATGGTGCGGCCTTCTTCGGCCAGCGCGCGGATCACATTAAGTACTTCCTGAACCATTTCCGGGTCAAGGGCCGAGGTGGGCTCGTCGAACAGGATGACCTTGGGCTGCATCGCCAGGGTGCGCGCAATGGCCGCCCGTTGTTGCTGGCCGCCGGACAATTGCGCGGGGTAGGCGTGGCGCTTATCGCTGATGCCGACCTTGGCCAGCAGGGCTTCGGCCACTTCTATCGCTTCGGCCTTGCTCTGGCCAAGTACACGGCGGGGCGCCTCGATGATGTTGTCGAGGATGCTCATGTGCGGCCACAGATTAAAGTTTTGAAACACAAAACCGATTTCGCTGCGCAGGCGGTTGATCTGTTTGCCATCGGCGGCCATCAGTTCGCCGTTTTTTGCAGCCTTGAGCTTGAGCTCTTCACCGGCGACCAGGATCTGCCCCTGGTGCGGGTTTTCCAGCAGGTTAATGCAACGCAGGAACGTGGACTTGCCGGAACCGGAGGAACCCAGGATCGAGATCACATCGCCGTCGCGAGCGGTCAGCGAGATACCTTTGAGTACCTCCAGCTCACCATAGCGTTTATGCAAGTTGCGGATTTCAAGTGCGGGCGCGGCCTCGGCCATGTGCGGTCCTCATTGTGTTCATTGCGTTCGACGCTGTTGGGCCGCCTTCCTGGCGAGGCGCCAAGCTAGCATAGCGTTCGGATGACAGCCAACAGCGCTGCGGACGGTTAACGGGTGGTCTGCGGCAGGGTGTCGCATCGGCACAGCAGCGTGTCGCGCCATCAACAACCCAACAGCCGTTTGAACCCGAAAATCCACAGGCTTCGCGTAAAAAAGGGCGCGATGGTGCCAGCTTTGGCCGGGTGTTGGAAGGGTTAACCGGGTAAACGGTGCTTATCAGCACTTTTATGGAGCGTCACGTACTTTTCGTGTGCGTTTTTGGTGCGCAATCTCGTCTTGAAAGTGAGTCGCCCGGTAACGCTATAGCGGAATGCCATTATTCTCAATGACTTGCGACAGCTGTTGAGTTGTCCTACAGCCCGCGTCAATCGTGGCTTTGTAATATTTTGGCGCAAATCTTGCGTAAAAAATAAAGAACGCCCTGTTGGTTTCTTTTCACGAGAAAGATCGCAGGCCGGGCGGACTGTTTTCGCAATTCCTCGTAAAGGTGTGTCAATGAGTAGTACGCAAAGCTCCAATGACCTCGAACAGGGGCTCAAACCGCGTCACGTCACCATGCTGTCGATTGCCGGCGTTATTGGTGCCGGTTTGTTTGTCGGCTCCGGCCACGCGATTGCCGCCGCCGGGCCTGCTGTGCTGTTGGCCTATGCGGCTGCCGGTACGCTGGTGGTATTGGTGATGCGCATGCTGGCCGAGATGGCCGTGGCCTCGCCGGACACCGGTTCGTTTTCCACCTACGCCGACCGTGCGATCGGTCACTGGGCCGGTTTCACCATCGGCTGGCTGTACTGGTGGTTCTGGGTGCTGGTGATTCCGTTGGAAGCCAACGCCGCTGCGACCATCTTGCATGCCTGGTTCCCTGACGTGGCGATATGGGCGTTTACCCTGATCATCACCTTGCTGCTGACGGCGACGAACCTGTTCAGCGTGAAGAATTACGGTGAGTTCGAGTTCTGGTTTGCGCTGATCAAAGTCGTGGCGATTGTCGGCTTTGTGATCCTTGGCCTGGCCGCGATCTTTGGCTTCCTGCCGACCAGCCAGGTCAGCGGCGTTTCGCACTTATTTGACACCCAAGGCTTCATGCCCAATGGCATGGGCGCAGTATTGGCTGCGATCCTGACCACCATGTTCTCCTTCATGGGCACCGAGATTGTCACCATCGCGGCGGCTGAGTCGAAGAACCCTGGCCAGCAAATCACCAAGGCCACCAACTCGGTGATCTGGCGGATTGGTTTGTTCTACCTGCTGTCGATCTTCATCGTTGTGTCGCTGGTGCCTTGGAACGATCCGACCCTGGCGGCCGTAGGTTCCTACCAAACCGTGCTGGAGCGCATGGGCATCCCGAATGCCAAGCTGATCGTCGACCTGGTGGTATTGGTTGCCGTGACCAGTTGCCTCAACTCGGCGCTGTACACCGCCTCGCGCATGCTGTTTTCCCTGGGGCGTCGCGGTGATGCACCGGCCGTGGCCAAGCGCACCAACAAAAGCGGCACACCTTACTGGGCGGTGATGCTGTCCACTGGCGCAGCGTTCCTGGCGGTATTCGCTAACTACGTGGCCCCGGCGGCGGTATTCGAGTTCCTGCTGGCCAGCTCCGGCGCCATCGCGTTGCTGGTGTACCTGGTGATCGCGGTATCGCAACTGCGTATGCGCCAGAAGCGCACGGCGGCGGGCGAGAAAATTGTGTTCAAGATGTGGTTGTTCCCGGGCCTGACCTACGCGGTGATGGTGTTCATCGTCGGCACGTTGACCATCATGCTGTTCCAGGAAGCGCACCGGGTCGAGATTATCGCAACCGGTATCCTGAGCTTGCTGGTGGTGTTGGCGGGGTTGTTTGTGGCGAGCCGTCGCAAGGCCCAGAGAGTAGGCGCTGCGGTGCTGAACTGATGGCGTGCGGTTGTTAGAGCGCAGCTAAACCATGTGGGAGCCGGGCAAGCCCGGCTCCCACATTTGCTTATGCGTCAGTCTTGCGAGTTGACCAGCGCCTGGGACGCCGCAACGTAATCCGCCTGGAACTGCGGCGATTCAATCCACGCCAGCGCGGCCGCTTCATCATCGCTATCCGTGGCCCACTGCCGATATTCGATCAGCGCCGCCAGGATAAAGTCGGTGGCTTCCTCTTCGCCTTCCTGCTCCAGCACCAGTGCCAGCAACGGGTGCGCCAGGAATACCGCACACAGCGCCTGCTGGCTGGTCTCGCCCGCCGTGCGCATCTCGACAAACAACTCGGTCAAGTCCACCGACTCAAGGTCAATGCGGCTGTCATCGCCGGCAAACGCATCCGGCTTGGTCGCGACGGCGCGCTGGGTACGGTTCTGCTTGGCCTTGGCCTTTGCCCGGTGGGCACGTTTTTGCTGCTTGTTCGGCGAGGCCATGGGCTCACGTCCTTGGTTCAGGATCTGGGTGGCGTATTGAAGCGCAGGTTGGGGGAAATCCCAAGGGAATCTAAGTGCGTTCCGTCACACGGTGCCCTGGTGTGCCTTGCGCCAACTCGCCTTGTTGCAGCCATGCCAATGCAATCGGCCACAACCGGTCCTGATACTCACTGCGAAAGAATGCAAAATGTCCGACGCCTTTTTCGCCAATATCTTCCGGGGCGATCCGTAGATGAGTGCGCACGCTGCCTTTGAAATAGCTCAGTAAGCGCTCAATTGCGGCCACCGTTCCGAATGGATCATCGGTGATACTGACGGCCAGCACCTGCGCCTTCACGCGGCCAAATGGCAACTCACTCAAGGTGCGTCCGCTAGGGCGTGTTTCATACGTCGGCGTCGGTGTTGCCCAGTCGCGCACCACGCCTGCCGGCGTATCTTCCAGCCAGCCCAGTCGCTTGCCTGGGAAGTACCCGCACAGCGCGGTCACCAGCGGCATCATCACATGCCACTTGCCAAACATCCGCCAGCGCCCACTCGCCTGGTAATCGCGCCAGTAAGCGAACTGAGCGCCCACTGTCACAATCCGTCGAATCACCGCGCCCGACGCCCCCAACCCCGCTGCACAACCACCAAAACTGTGGCCGACCACGTCAATTGGCTGCCCCGCAAACTCCCGTTGCGCCCGCTGCAGCACCGCTTCGAAATCCAGCACGCCCCAATCCGACCATGACGCCTTGAAGCCTCGCAGCGAACCGCTTCTGGATTCACCGATGCCGCGATAATCGTAAGTAATGACGTCGAAGCCATTGGCAAACAGGTAGTCGGCGAAGCGCGAATAGTGGCGGCAGCGCACAGAGGTGGCGGCGTTGATGATCACCACGGGGCGTGTCGGGTCGGTTCTGATATGGCGCCAGGTGAAGCCGCCCAGGAGGTAGCCGTCGGCAGCGGGCTCGCGGAATGTTTCTGGAGCGGGTCGTGTGGGCAGGTTCATGGGGCGGCTCGGTGCTTGCGCTTTCGGTATGGGCTTGAAGGCCCGCGCGCTTTTATAAGAAACCGAAATTAACAAATTTAGCGCGGCGTGGGCGTAAGGATTGTCGCGATGCTCGACCTTATCTGCTTGGGTGCTTAGGCTTACGGTCTTTTGATCGACCAGAGTCAGCCCATGACCCGCGACACCCTCGAACACAACCAGATCCCGATCTACTTCGTCGCAGTCCTCCTGGCTGTCGCGTTCGGCGTGCTGGCCCCCTCGTTGGCGCATGGCCTGAGCGTACTGGTCACCCCCGCGATTGCGGTGCTGATGTACGCGATGTTCCTGCAAATCCCGTTTCTGGACCTGCGCCAAGGCTTGGGCAACAAGCGCTTCATGTCGGCATTGTTGCTGGCCAACTTCGTTTTGATCCCGCTGCTGGTCTGGGCGCTGACGCGGGGGCTGGTCGACCACCCGGCGATTCTGGTGGGGGCGCTGTTGGTGCTGCTGACGCCGTGTATCGACTACGTGGTGGTGTTTACGCATATCGGCAAGGGCGATTCGCGGCTGATCCTGGCGGCGACGCCGATTCTGTTACTGCTGCAACTGGTGCTGTTGCCGGTGTATCTGGGGGTGATGCTCGGGGCGCAGTCGCAAGTGGTTGTTTCGGCGGGGCCGTTTATTGAGGCGTTCCTGTTGCTGATCGTAGCGCCGATGGTGCTGGCGGTGTTGACCGCTTCCCTGTCCCGGCGATCGCGTGTCATCGGCGCATGGAGCGAGGCCTGGGCCTGGCTGCCTGTTCCGGCCATGGCGCTGGTGTTGGTGGTGGTGATCGGTTCGCAAATCACTACCGTGGTGCGCGATATAGCCCTGCTGGCTCCAGTGATCCCGGTGTATGTCGGCTTCTTGCTGCTGGCGCCGCTGATGGGAGCGCTGGCAGCGCGGCTGTTCAAGTTGCCGGCCGTCACGGCCCGGGCGGTCACGTTCAGCGCTTCCACGCGCAACTCGCTGGTGGTGCTACCACTGGCCTTGGCGCTGCCTGAAGATATTCGTGGGTTGGCCGCTGCCGCGGTGATCCTGCAGACCTTGCTCGAGCTGATTGGCGAGTTCATCTACGTGCGCTGGGTGCCACGGCTGGTATGGCCCGTCGATCGCTAGGGCGATGAATGTTTGACTTCGTTCAGGCGCTATTCAGGGATGGGGCGGGCAACATGGCGCGGCTCATTTCACCTGACAGGCTTAACAATGGATCAACACAATCGCTTTCGAATGGAATCGCTGGGTATTTTTCTGATTGCCTTGCTGCTGTTTACCCTGGGGATCTGGGATCAGGCCCCGCAGGGCTTTGACGGCCGCTGGGCCGTGTTCATGCAAGAGATGTTTCGTCACGGCGCGAGTCTCTTTCCTAGCACCTATGGCGAGCCTTATCCGGATTACCCGGGTACCGCGACCTATTTCAGTTTTCTCTTCGCCCGCTTGTTCGGAGCGCCCAACGTCTTGGCCAACATCATGCCCACCGCCTTGGCTTCTGCTGGGGTGATGGCGCTGATCTACCGCTTGCTGGTGCCTTCCGGCCGAGCATGGGCGCTGCTGACGGTATTGCTTACCGCATTGACTGCTCAGTTGTTGGAAAAGTCGCGCTCGGTATGCCTGGATCAAATGGTTTCCTTGCTGTGCCTGGGGTGTTTCTACCTACTGCATACCGGTGAGCGCACCGGCTCGAAGCTCCGGCAGTATGCGGTCTTCCCCTTGTTTGTGGTGGCGTTCGCTATTCGTGGGCCGCTGGGGTTGATCGAGGTCTGTGGGGTTGCCTGTGTGTATTGGGCGCTAAGCCCGGCCGGTACTCGGGAAGACAGGATTTTCCTGCTGAAAAAGGTGATTGCCCACGGTGTTATCGGCCTGATCCTGCTCGCCGGTTGCTGGTGGGTACTGTTGAAGCTGGCCCGGTTCAGCGGGGGTGACAGCTTTGCCGATGACGTGCTCAGGATGCAGGTGGCCGGTCGCCTCGACGAAACCGGCGAGCCGTTTTACTTCTACTTCAAGCTGAGCCTGTACCGCTATTTCCCGGTGGTACCCCTGGCGCTGGCGACGCTGATTGCCCTGCGTCACAAATGGTCGCTGCGTCATGCGGATGCCGACGTACAGCTAATGCTGCGCCTGGGCGCCTGTGGCCTGATGATTCTGTTGGGGTTGTCGGTCCCGCACTTCAAGCGGGCCTATTACATTGTGCCCATGGTGCCCATGTTTGCCGCTGTGGCTGCGTATGGCCTGCTTCAGGCTCAAGGCTGGCTGCTTAGCGTACGCCGCGGTTATGAGTGGCTGGTGGCGCTGTTACCGGCTCTGGCGATCCTCGCGGTGTTTGTTTGCCGCTATTTGTGGAACAAGCACGGTTACTGGCCTGACGTTTCCGTGCCGGTATTGGTGGGCGTGCTGATTGTTTTGCAGTTGGCTGCCATCCTTGTCTGGCAGCGTTTACAGGGCCGTGTGGCGCAGCGCCTGGTGATACTCAGTTTGATCGCCCTGGCCACCCAGTGGCTGGTGCTGGTCAAGGCGGTTGAGCCGTCCAAGGACCTGCAATTCGACACCCGCAGCTTTGTGGGTGCGGTAGAAAAACTGCGGGCCGGGAACCCGGGGACGCTGGTGTTCCTCAACCTCAACAAAGACACCTGGGCGATTCGCTACATCATGAACCTGGATCACGACGAGCAGCCGCTGTTTATTGGTGGCAATCAGTTAGAGCGGTTGCAGACATTACCTCGTCCGGCCTGGGTCATTGTGGCGCGCAAAGAAACCGAGCTGCTGCGCGGTACGCCGCTGGAACATCTTGCGCCGGTATTCAATGGGCGACTGAATGACAATCCGCTGTTGGTTTTCCAGGTGCAGTGAGTCAGTCGCCGTACTCATCATGGCGGTTAGGGCTAGGCCTTTGGGTAAATAGTCCCGTTGTCGCGCAACGGGACGCTGGCTCCATGCTTTCGCCTTAGTCGCTGTGCTTACAAATCTCCCCTATTTTCGCAGCGTAACTCTGTCCCAGAATCCCGGCGTCGTTTAGACACAAACCTGAATCCGGGAACTCACATGACCAACTATCTGCACCTGAACCGGGCCAATTGGGATGAGCGCGCTGCGCTGCACGCCGAGTCGCCCGACTATGCCTTTCAAGCCTTCGTCGAAGACCCAGGCTTCCTCTCCGAAGTCGTGCGTTTTGACCTGCCGCTGCTGGGAAGTATTGCCGGCCTGCGCGGTGTTCACCTGCAATGCCACATTGGCACCGATACCTTGTCGCTCTCCCGGTTGGGCGCGCAGATGAGCGGGCTCGACTTCTCTGCGGCGGCATTGGCCGAGGCGCGTGCGCTGGCAGAGCGCGCCGGCGCGCACATCGACTTCGTCGAGTCGGACGTTTATAGCGCCTCGACGGTGCTGCCGGCCGGTAGCTTTGACTTTGTGTACACCGGCATCGGCGCACTGTGCTGGATACCCAGCATTGACGACTGGGCTCGCAACGTCAGTGAGCTGCTCAAGCCGGGCGGCCGGTTGTTCATTCGCGAAGGCCATCCGGTGATGTGGGCGGTCGACGAACGTCGTGATGACCTTTTGTCCCTCACGCTGCCGTATTTCGAGCGAGAAGAACCGCTGGTGTGGGATGACGCGAACACCTATGTGCAAACCGATAAAACGCTGACGGCGTCGGTGACTCACCAATGGAACCATGGGTTGGGGGAAATCATCAGCGCGCTGCTCAAGCACGGCCTGCAGATAACTGGGCTGACTGAGCACCAGAGCGTGCCTTGGGAGGCGTTGCCGGGTCAGATGAGCTGCGACAGTCACGGTGAGTGGCGACTGAATGAGGCGCCGTGGCGGTTGCCGCTGAGCTATACCCTGCAAGCGATCAAGGGCTCGTGAGTTTCCCCTGCTCGGCAGGACAAATCGCAGGCAACAAAAAACCCGCACTAGGCGGGTTTTTTGTGTGTTTCAGATGACATTTGCACCACCTGAAACTAATTAGTGGTGCCCAGAGACGGAATCGAACCGCCGACACGGGGATTTTCAATCCCCTGCTCTACCGACTGAGCTATCTGGGCAACGGGGCGCATTAAACGGGTTTTTCGGGGGGTCGTCAAGCAAGTTTTCAAAAAATATTTAATTATTACCGTCGCTTACGTGCCGACCCCGGATTTTGATCAATTATTGAGCAGGCGGCACGTAGCCGTCAGCCTTGGCGTAATCCTCGCCGGAAAAGAACTTGTCCATCTCGCCTTGAAGATATTTACGGTCTTCGGCGTTCATCATGTTCAGGCGCTTTTCGTTGATCAGCAGGGTCTGGTGTTTTTGCCAGTCGGCCCAGGCCTTGGCGGAGACGTGATCGAAAATGTCCTGGCCCTTGGCACCCGGGAACGGGGCACGCTCCAGGGCGGGTAATTCTTCGTGGTATTTGCGGCACATGATGGTGCGGGTCATGACAAAACTCCTGCGTTCAATACATCGGCCGCGCGCTTCAGCAGTTTTTTCACCGGGGCGGCAAGGCCCAGGCGCGGCGGGGTGGCGAGGTTATACCAGAGCCAGTCGGCCTCGGCCACGTGATGGGCGGATTCCTCGACGTGCACCAGCCAGGGTTCGATAGCCAGTTGGAAGTGGCTGAAGGTGTGGATCAGCCCAGGCAGTTCCTGGTGCTTGCCCAGTTCCAGCGCGTGCTGGTCGGCCAAGTGTTCCAGGTCTTGCAGGTCGTCCAGTTCCGGCAGGCTCCACAAACCGCCCCACAGGCCCGTAGAAGGGCGGCGATAAAGCAGAATTTCGCCCTCTGCATTGGCCAGCAGCGGCATCAGCGTGCGCTTCTGCGGGATGGTTTTACGCGGCTTGGGGATCGGGTAGCGCGTCTCCAGGCCGAGCATATGGGCTTCGCAGCCTTTTTCCAGTGGGCACAGCAGGCAGCTGGGCTTGCTGCGCGTGCAGAGCGTGGCGCCCATGTCCATCATCGCCTGGGTGTAGGCGTTGACGCGGTCGTGAGGCGTAAAGCGCTCTGCAGTGGCCCACAGCTGCTTGGCGACCTTGGGTTCGCCCGGGTAACCCTCTTGCGCCGTAAAGCGTGCCAGCACGCGCTTGACGTTGCCATCGAGGATCGGCGCACGCAGGCCCATGCTCAGGCTGGCAATCGCACCGGCGGTGGAAAGGCCAATGCCGGGCAGCTCGGTGAGTTTTTCGACATCCCTGGGAAACTCGCCAGCGTATTCGGCGACGACAATCTTGGCGGTTTTCTGCAGGTTGCGCGCGCGGGTGTAGTAACCCAGGCCCGTCCACAGGTGCAGCACTTCGTCTTCCGGCGCGGCGGCCAGGGCTTCGACCGTTGGCAGGGAGGCCATGAAACGGTCGAAGTAATTGAGCACGGTGCTGACCTGGGTCTGTTGCAGCATGATCTCCGAGACCCACACCCGGTAAGGCGTGATGCCCTGTTGCCAGGGCAGGTCATGGCGACCGTGGCGGTCGTACCAGTCCAGCACCGCCTGTGAAAACTGCTCGTTTCTCATCGTTTAAACAGGCCTTTCAGAGCGTCTTTGAGCTGCGGGTTGACCTTGTCGAGCTTCTCTTCAAGTTTCTCGCTGAGCTTGTTGCCGGCCGCCTTGATTGCGACCTGGGTCAAGCCGTCCTTGTCCAGGCGGCAGGCCTTGGCGCCCAGCTCCAGCGGGCCACGGCAGCGCAGCGGCACTTCGATGCCCTGGAAGTTGGAGCCGACTTGGCAGGCCGGGTCCGGCACATCGCGTTGGTCGCCTTCGACGATGATGCCGACGCGATAATCCATGCCCAGCACGCGCAGGTCGACGTCACCATTGCCGTTGACCGTCAGGCCCGGAATGCGCACTTTCAGGTCAGGGTTGCTGGCCACGCCGTTACGGAAAGTCAGGTTGCCGCGCAGTTCCTGGAATGGCGTGTCTTTGCCTTGCGGCGTGCTGCTCAGGGTTTTGCGGTTGAGCAGGGCGATGCCGGTACACAGTTGTTGTTCAAGGTTGGCGTTGAGCAACATGCCGTTGTTGATCACGAAGCTCGCCGTGCCATTGAGGCTGTCGATCAGCGCTTTTTGGCTGTTGCCACGGCCGCTGAGGTTGCTGTCCAGAGTGATCTGGCCTTTCACCGGCGGGTTTTGCCCCTGGGCTTGCAGGATGCGTTCAACCGGCACTTGCTTGATGTGGCTTTGCAGCGCTAGCACCGGGATGTCCTGGCGTACATCGAGCGTGCCGTTGGCCTGGAACGTACCGTTGTAGAGACCGCCACTCAGGGTGTCGAGCTTGAGCTGGCCGTCGATGCCGGATGCTTTCAGTGCAGCATTCTGGATCGGCAGCTTGCTCAGGGTCAGTTGGCCAAAGGCCAGGTCGGCGTCTATATCGAGCGTGCGCAGGCGGGTCAATGGCAGCAGTTTGTCGGTGCTCCACGCGCCTTTGGTGGGGGCGTCCGGCAGCGGTGTAGTGCCACCGGCGGCCATGGCACCCATTTCGCTGTTCTGTACTTCGGCCTGGCGGGCAGCGGCTGCACCTTTGGCGGATTCGGACTTGGCCGGCAGGTAATTGTCGGCGTTGAAAGTGTCGCCTTTGAGCTGTACGCGCAGGGATTGCTTGGCGAAATCATCCACCGCGACGCGACCGGTGAAGGTGCTGCCATCAAGCTTCAGGTTCAGGTCTTCCAGAGCAACGCTGGTGGGCGTGCCCTTGAGTCGGCTGACCAACTCGACCTTGCTCAGGCTGCCCTCGGCCATGGCCGGCAGCGGGTGGCCGACGCTGTCGAGAAACTTGGCCAGGTCAAACTGGGCGATGGACAAGGCGCCGCTGATTTGCGGGGTTTTGTTCAGGTCGTTGACCTTCAGCTCGCCCAACGCACGCAGTTGGTTGGCGGAGAGTTTCAGGTTGGTCCATTCGGCGATGTTGGCCGCCAGGTCCACCAGCAGTTGACCTTGTGTGGAAAAGCTCACGGTCTTGTCTTGCAGTGGCTCGCCAGTGACTTCGCCACTGAGCTTCATGTCTTCGAACTGATAGCGCTTGAGGGCGCGCTGGATGCGCAGGTTGCCGTTGAGCTCGGCCTTGACGCGCATCAGCGGCTGGTTGCTGCCGAAGAATGCGGTGAGTTTCAGCGGAATGCTGGCGCCTTCGTGTACTGCGCCGGCGCTCAGTTGGATGCTTTCGGCACTGAACTGCTTGCCGGTCTGCTCATCGTTGTATTCGACGCGGGCGTTGTTGATGGTCAGGCTGTCGATGTCCAGGCGGATCGGCTTTGGCGGCTTTTCAGGCTCCTCGGCGGCAGGCTGCTCCACCGGGGCGGGGGCATCGACGCTCGCCACGGGGGCGATCTTGCCGATGTCTTCCCAGTCACCGTGACCTTGCTTGTCGCGGTTCAGGCGCAGGTTCAGGCCTTCTACACGTACGTCGCTCATCTGTACTTCACGGCGCAGCAGCGGCAAAACACGCACCGACAGGCCGAGCATCTGCAGGTCGGCGAAGGGCTTGGTCGGATTGGTCAGGGTCGCCACGCTGGCTTCGTGCAATTCCAGGCCAAGCCAGGGGAACAGGCTCCAGCCGATATCGCCATTGAGCGTCAGCTCGATGTGGGCCTTGTCGCGGGCAATCTGGCGGATCTCGTCTTTGTAATCGTTGGGATCGAAGAGGTGGGTCAGGGCAAAGCCCAGGGCCACAATGATCAGCAACAGCCCGAGAAGTACCAGACCCAGGATTTTGCCGAACGCTTTCATGGGCGAGTCCTTGTATGTCGATTTCAAAAATTAGCCGCAGAGTATAACGCCCGACGGCTTACGTCAGTTCACGCATCGTTACATTGTATCTAGCCGCGGCAAAACGGGATTTTGGCGTCAAACAAACCAGATTGCGCGAAAAAGGTGATATCAGTTTGGTTTTTCTGTCATCCACTGGTGCTAATCTGCGCACGTTCGTCTGTCGTCTGCGACACAACGTCGCGTTTAAAGGAGCTTTACTCAACAACAACGGCCAACGCTTTGCGTGCAAGGCCGAGGGAGAGAGCGCCTGACGGACACATACTAATAACTGGGGGAAACACCAATGAGCACTAGCACTGCGGCAGGTATTAGCGCCGCACAGCCTGCGTTCCTGTCCAAGGAGCGCATCATCGCCAAGCCGGGGTTCAACCGCTGGCTGGTTCCACCGGCCGCCCTGGCCATCCACCTGTGCATCGGCATGGCCTACGGTTTCTCGGTGTTTTGGCTGCCGCTGTCCAAAGCGTTGGGTATCACGTCACCGGTCGCCTGCGCGCCGGACATGAGCTTCATCGCGCAAATCTTCTCGTCCCAATGCGACTGGCCCATCTCCATGCTGGGCTGGATCTACACCCTGTTCTTCATTTTCCTGGGCTGCTCGGCAGCGATCTGGGGTGGCTGGCTGGAACATGCCGGGCCACGTAAGGCTGGCGTTGTATCGGCGTTGTGCTGGTGCGGCGGCCTACTGATCTCGGCGTTGGGTATCTATACCCACCAGATTTGGCTGATGTGGATCGGCTCCGGCGTCATTGGCGGTATTGGCCTGGGCCTGGGCTATATCTCGCCCGTGTCGACCCTGATCAAGTGGTTCCCGGACAAGCGTGGCATGGCTACCGGCATGGCGATCATGGGCTTCGGTGGCGGCGCGATGGTGGGTGCTCCCCTGGCTGCAGCGCTGATGGGGCATTTCGCCTCGCCGACCAGCGTGGGCGTGTGGCAGAGTTTCGCGGTCATGGCCGTGATCTACTTCGTGTTCATGATCGGTGGTGCACTGTCGTACCGCGTTCCGCCGACCGGCTGGAAGCCTGAGGGCTGGACCGCCCCGGCGAAAAAAGCCAGCAACGCGATGATCACCCATCGTCATGTCCACGTGAACGTGGCCTGGAAAACCCCGCAATTCCGCCTGGTATGGCTGGTGTTGTGCCTGAACGTCTCCGCCGGTATCGGCATCCTCGGCATGGCTTCGCCGCTGCTGCAGGAAGTGTTCGGTGGCAAGTTGCTGGGTAATGGCCTGACGTTTGGCCAACTGGATGCCGGTCAACTGGCCTCCATTGCGGCCATCGCCGCAGGCTTCACCGGCTTGTTGAGCTTGTTCAACATCGGTGGCCGGTTCTTCTGGGCGTCGTTTTCCGATTACCTGGGTCGTAAAAACACTTACTTTGTGTTCTTCGCGCTGGGCTTTGCCTTGTATGCGCTGATCCCGAACCTGGGGCACCTGGGCAACGTGGCGCTGTTCGTGGCGGCGTTCTGCATCATCCTGTCGATGTACGGCGGTGGTTTTGCGACCGTTCCGGCTTACCTGGCCGACCTGTTCGGCACCCAGATGGTTGGCGCGATCCATGGTCGCCTGCTGACCGCATGGGCGGCGGCGGGCGTATTGGGCCCGGTGTTGGTGAACTACTTGCGTGAGTATCAGCTGAGCATCGGCGTTGAACGCGCTGCGGCTTACGACATCACCTTGTACATCCTCGCAGGCCTGCTGGTACTGGGTTTCATCTGCAACCTGCTGGTTCGCCCGGTGGCCGACAAGTACTTCATGACCGACGCAGAATTGGCCGCTGAACAAGCGCTGGGCCATGACAAAGGCGCTGATGCCTCCACTTCTCTGGAGTGGAAAGCAGCGTCCGGTAGCGTGCCGTTGGCGGTCGCAGCCTGGCTGGTGGTGGGTATTCCGTTGGCGTGGGGTGTGTGGGTGACCCTGCAGAAGACGGCAGTGCTGTTCCACTAACTCCGTACTGATCGTTCCCACGCTCCTGCGTGGGAATGCCTCCCGTGACGCTCTGCGTCACCCTTGCGCTAGGCTTGAACCTTGCGATGTGACTGGGACGCAGAGCGTCCCTGGTGGCACTCCCACGCAGAGCGTGGGAGCGATCTTTGTGCACCATGCTGGGGCGCCTGAATCAACTCGTCAGTCTTATCCCCTCCGATGTTTCTGTTTAGCGCCCGCGCCCCTATAATGGCTGCCTTTTTCGCCCAATGATTTTGCGGAGCTGGTGATGGCCGAACGTAAGGCGTCCGTCGAGCGCGACACTCTGGAAACCCAGATCAAAGCCTCGATCAACCTGGATGGCACCGGAAAGGCCCGATTTGATATCGGTGTACCTTTTCTTGAGCACATGCTGGACCAGATCGCCCGTCACGGGCTGATCGACCTGGATATCGTCAGCAAGGGCGACCTGCATATCGACGACCACCACACGGTGGAAGACGTAGGCATCACCCTCGGCCAGGCTTTTGCCAAGGCCATCGGCGACAAAAAAGGCATCCGTCGCTACGGCCACGCCTATGTCCCGCTGGACGAGGCACTGTCGCGTGTAGTTATCGACTTCTCCGGCCGCCCTGGCTTGCAGATGCACGTGCCCTACACCCGCGCCACCGTGGGCGGCTTCGACGTCGACCTGTTCCAGGAATTCTTCCAGGGCTTTGTTAACCACGCACTCGTCAGTCTGCACATCGACAACCTGCGCGGCACCAACACCCACCACCAGATCGAGACCGTGTTCAAGGCTTTCGGCCGCGCGCTGCGCATGGCCGTGGAGCTTGATGACCGCATGGCCGGGCAAATGCCATCGACCAAGGGCGTCTTGTAATGCAGACGGTCGCGGTTATCGATTACGGCATGGGTAACCTGCACTCGGTGGCCAAGGCCCTCGAGCACGTAGGTGCCGGTAAGGTGTTGATCACCAGCGATGCCAAGGTGATTCGCGAAGCCGACCGGGTGGTGTTTCCCGGCGTTGGTGCGATTCGCGATTGCATGGCCGAAATCCGCCGCCTGGGCTTTGACAGCCTGGTGCGTGAAGTCAGCCAGGATCGCCCCTTCCTCGGCATCTGCGTAGGCATGCAAGCCTTGCTCGACAGCAGTGAAGAGAACGACGGCGTTGATTGCATCGGCCTCTTCCCTGGCCAGGTGAAGTTCTTCGGCAAGGACCTGCATGAAGACGGTGCCCACCTGAAAGTCCCGCACATGGGCTGGAACGAAGTCCGTCAGACCGTGGATCACCCGCTGTGGCACAACGTGCCGGACATGGCGCGTTTCTATTTCGTACACAGCTACTACATCGCCGCCGGTAACCCGCGCCAGGTGGTGGGTGGCGGGCACTACGGCGTCGACTTCGCCGCCGCGCTGGCCGAAGGTTCGCGCTTTGCCGTGCAGTTCCACCCGGAGAAGAGCCATACCCATGGCCTGCAATTGCTGCAGAACTTCGCCGCCTGGGATGGGCGTTGGTAAATGACCAAGAAGCCGAAATTGCCGGTCTTGAACCTCACGCCCGAACAGGAGAGTGAGGCTACCCTCAAGATCAAGCGTTTCATGGAGGACCGTTTCGAGCTCAAGCTGGGCTCGTTCGAGGTCGCCGAGATTCTTGAGCTGTTTACTACCGAAGTTGCGCCGCACTATTACAACAAGGCGATTTTCGACACGCAGACGCTCCTTAAAGAAAGGTTCGAAAGCATCGAAAGCGACTTGTGGTCGCTTGAGAAACCCTGATTTCCCAAGCATTGCTGAATATCGAATAAGGTTTGCCAGATGCTGATTATCCCCGCTATCGATCTCAAGGACGGCGCTTGTGTCCGCCTGCGCCAAGGCCGCATGGAAGATTCCACCGTGTTCTCCGATGACCCGGTGAGCATGGCTGCCAAATGGGTGGAGGGTGGTTGCCGTCGTCTGCATCTGGTGGACTTGAACGGCGCCTTCGAAGGCCAGCCGGTCAATGGCGAGGTGGTCACTGCGATCGCCAAGCGCTACCCGAACCTGCCGATCCAGATCGGCGGCGGTATCCGCTCCCTGGAAACCATCGAGCATTACGTCAAAGCCGGCGTGAGCTACGTGATCATCGGCACCAAGGCTGTGAAAGACCCGGCCTTCGTTGCCGAAGCCTGCCGCGCGTTCCCGGGCAAAGTGATCGTAGGCCTGGACGCTAAAGACGGTTTCGTCGCCACCGACGGTTGGGCTGAAATCAGCACCATCCAAGTGATCGACCTGGCCAAGCAGTTCGAAGCCGACGGTGTGTCCGCCATCGTTTATACCGACATTGCCAAAGACGGCATGATGCAGGGCTGCAACGTACCGTTCACCGCTGCGTTGGCTGCCGCTACCAAAATTCCAGTGATCGCCTCCGGCGGTATTCACAACCTGGGCGACATCAAGTCGCTGCTGGACGCCAAGGCCCCCGGCATCATCGGCGCCATCACCGGCCGCGCGATCTACGAAGGGACCCTGGACGTCGCTGAAGCCCAGGCTTACTGCGACGCCTACAACGGCTGAGGAACTGACCATGGCGCTGGCCAAACGCATCATCCCTTGCCTGGACGTCGACAACGGTCGCGTGGTCAAGGGCGTCAAGTTTGAGAACATCCGTGACGCCGGCGACCCGGTGGAAATCGCCCGTCGCTACGATGAGCAAGGTGCCGACGAGATTACCTTTCTCGACATCACCGCCAGCGTCGACGGCCGCGACACCACGCTGCATACCGTCGAACGCATGGCCAGCCAAGTGTTTATCCCGCTGACCGTGGGCGGTGGCGTGCGCACTGTGCAAGACATTCGCAACCTGCTCAATGCCGGCGCGGACAAGGTTTCGATCAACACCGCTGCGGTGTTCAACCCGGAATTCGTCGGCGAAGCCGCGCAGCACTTTGGCTCGCAATGCATCGTGGTCGCCATCGACGCCAAGAAAGTCTCCGGCCCGGGTGAAACCCCGCGTTGGGAGATCTTCACCCACGGCGGTCGCAAGCCGACCGGCCTGGATGCGGTGGAGTGGGCGATGAAGATGGAGGGTTTGGGCGCCGGTGAAATCCTGCTGACCAGCATGGACCAGGACGGCATGAAAAATGGCTTCGACCTGGGCGTCACCCGCGCCATCAGCGATGCACTGGGTATTCCGGTGATCGCTTCCGGCGGCGTTGGTAACCTGCAACACTTGGCCGACGGCGTGATCGAAGGCCACGCCAGCGCGGTGCTGGCGGCGAGTATTTTCCACTTTGGCGAATACACCGTTCCCGAGGCCAAGGCCTACATGGCGGCGCGCGGTATCGTCGTTCGCTAAACGCTGCTGGACACCATGGCGGGCGCGCGGCACTCTCTGCGCTTGCCATGGATTCCGGTAGCCTTCATGTTCAAGACCTTGTTGCTCGCCCTCGCCAGTGCCTCCGTGCTTATGGTCGGTACTGCCCACGCCGAAGAACCGTCCGAAGCCTCCCTTGTGTTGCTGACGGAAAACTTCCCGCCCTACAACATGGCGAAAAACGGCAAGAACTTCGCTAAGGACGAGAACATCGAAGGCATCGCCGTGGACATCGTGCGCGAGACCTTCAAGCGTGCCGGTGTTTCCTACAACCTGACCCTGCGTTTTCCTTGGGAACGAATCTACAAACTCGCCCTGGAAAAACCTGGCTATGGTGTGTTCGTGATGGCGCGTTTACCGGATCGCGAAGCGTTGTTCAAATGGGTCGGCCCCATCGGTCCGGACGATTGGGTGATGCTGGCCAAGGCCGACAGCAAGATTCAACTGGACGACCTCGAGCACGCCCGCCGCTACAAGATCGGCGCCTATAAGGGCGATGCCATTGCCGAGACCCTCGAGAAGCAGGGCCTCAACCCGGTCATTGCGCTACGTGACCAGGACAATGCGCAAAAGCTGGTGGATGGCCAGATAGATTTGTGGGCGACCGGTGATCCGGCGGGCCGCTATCTGGCACGCCAAGTCGGCGTGACCCAGCTCAAGACGGTCCTGCGTTTCAACAGTGCCCAGTTGTACCTGGCCCTGAACAAAGACGTGCCGGATGAAGTGGTGACCAAGCTTCAGGCGGCACTCGATCAGTTACGGGGTGAGGGTGTTGTCGATCAAATCATGGCTCGTTACCTCTAGCTCAGGCTCTGCTTGAGGGCGTTCTACCGGTTGATGCGCCTCATCGGCTAGTGGCTCAGCGTTTGGAGACTCGCTCATATAAACGTGATCGCCATTGTTGTAGCAGACGGCGCCTGACACTTGGCTGCCGTCCTGGCGCAACAGGCGGTATTCACTTTGCAGAAGGTAAGCCGCAACGGCTTTCTTCGGCGGAACGTAAGTGATGATTTCCAGCGGCGAGGAATGGCTCCAGCCTTTCGCCGAGCGTTGGGTGTGTGTGAAGTCACGACCCAAGTGCGCCGAAAAATTCAACGCGAAGGCGTGTTCGCTCACAGGCCACTCGTTGCACAGGTCGATGCTGGTATTAGCTGCCAGAGCTTTGGCATGTCCTCCTATTTCGCCTTTAGTGGCGGTCCACATGAACGGCTGACTGGTCGCTTCGGTGTTATGCCCGAAGCCTGTGAAAAGGTGACGATCCATGCGCTCCAGCCGATAAGTGGGCGAAGACTGAAACTGTTCGATCGCAGTCAGTTCCGGGTCTTTTACACAGAACCACGGCAGTTCGCACACCTGGATCGTGGGGGTGGTTTCATCAAGGGTTGGGCTTTCATGCCCGGTGAGGGCGGGCGGTGGTGGCAGGTCGCTGAATTGCGCTGACAGCGTCAGGCGTAGCGAATAGACCGCAAGGCTTGGCTTGGCGTAGCTGTCACTGCCGATGAACGTGCCGGGGGCCAGGTAGAGTTCGCCAACTGATGCATCGGGAGGGGTAATCGACCAGGCGCTCAAATCGTTGGCGGAGCCGCTACCTTTATCGTTCCAGATCAGTTCGCCCGCTTGAGCCGTCACCACCAGGTCTTCTCGTACACAGCGCACAGCATGGCGCGAGGGTTTGTCGTAGTTCATGCCGTACACCAGCCCCATCGCCACATAGCCTTCTGGCGGTATCGGGCGCCAGATGGACGCGTTGCTTCGCGCGCCCGTTCCTTCATCCTGCCACACCAAGTGGTAATCGACCGGCGGACGCAGGGCCGTGCCATTGACCTTATTCGTGTCGCTGACGACTGCGACGATCTTGTCATGGTTGATATTGCGATAGTGATCCACCGCAATATCACCCAAGGAGTAAAACGGGCTCAGTTCATCGGATGCAGTGCTCGGCCTCCAGAGGCCGACGGCTTTGTGCGCGCCGGACCCCTTGTCGTTCCACAGAGGTAGAAACTCGCTGGTAAAGCTGATGAGCAGGTCGTTGAATTGCAGAGGCTTCATGGAGGGCTCTCCAGTTGATTGGAGCATCAACTATCGAGTAGTTCGTCTGGCGCAGAGCGGTAGTTATATAGCGGGTGGGCGTGGGGCCTGTGTTGGCGTTTTACTTGCGCCACGTAAAGCCTGGTCGGGCAAGGGTGTACAGGTGACCGTGCACTCGCGGGTGGGTGGGTATTCGCTCCAGTACACACTGTCGCCGTCGGTGTAGCTGACGTCAGAAGCGACCTGAGTACCGTTGTGTCGCAGCAGTCGGTAGTCACTCTGGATCAGGTAAACCGCCACAGCTTTGTTTGCCGGGACTGCGGCGGCAATTTCGAACGCGGTTGACGTGGTCCATCCATTCGACGACGTTTCGGTATGCGTCAGGCTCTTGCTCAACTTGGCTGAGAATTTTATCGAGGAGCCTAACAGTGAAAACTGCCATTCTCCGCCGACTTCGATCGCGGTGGTGTTGGTGAGGGTCGTCGAATTTGCGCCGTTTTCTCCTCGGGTGGCAGTCCATTTAAAGGTCTGGTTAACCGAAGTCTGGTTATGCCCGAACCCGACCAACACGTACCGGTCCGAGCGCTCCAACCGATAGGTGGGCGATGTGCGCAACTGTTCGATCGGGTGCAAATTAGGGTCTTTTACCGTAAACCAGGCAATCTCGCAGGTGTGTGTGAGGTGGGCGGCCTCGAACGGCGAGGGTTGCCGATAGCCAGGGAGTGCGGGGGCGGGTGGTGCGTTGCTGACAGTCTGTTGTATCTGCATGCGCAATGAGTAAGCGGCAATATGGGTTGTGGGCTTGGTGTAACTGTCGGCACCCACAAACGTACCTGCCGAAAAATACGCTTCCCCTGAAGCGGCGCCTGGCGGGGCAATGTTCCAGGCGCTGAAGTCCTTGAGGGCACCGCTGCCTTTGTCGTTCCAGACCAGATCGCTGATGTAGGAAGCGATGACCAAGTCAGCTCTGACACAGCGGATGGCATTGCGCGACGGCTTGTCATGACCGATGCCGCACACCAGACCAAGCGCGACGTACCCTTGGGGCGGAATAGGGCGCCATATGGAGCCGTCGGCATAGGCGTTTGAGCCTGAGTCTTTCCACACAAGGTCGTATTCAACGGGCGCACTGAGAGCCCTTTGCAGCCCGACAACGTGTGTTTCGCTGACAACAGCGACAATACGGTGTTTGTTGACGTTGTCGTAGCCGCCAACCACCAAGTCCCCGAGGGGGAAAAAGTCATTGAGAAAGTCTGAGGACGGGACGGGGCGCCAGAAACTGACCGGGTTTTCACTGCCCGCGCCTTTGTCGTTCCAGAGCGGGCTGAACTCGGTGGTGAAGTTGATCAGTAGGTTTGAATAGCGGATTGATTCCATGGCAAAGCGAGTCCTGAATGGGTGAACCGTAAGGGCCAACTATTCAGGAACGTGCGTGCCGAGAAGGGTATTTATCTAGGCACCGGGAAATACGTGCCGTTTTTCCCATGTCCAGCCATCGCCTGGTTACTGCGCACGCTGATCATCAACTTGATATCAATCCAGTCGATGCCCTGGGCCTTGAGCTTGGGCAGTTCGCGCTCAAGCACCGCCAGGGTTTGCGGGTAAGGGTGGCCGATCATCACCACCGAGCCTTGTTTATGGGCCAGCTTGATTGCGGTTTGCAGCTGCGTGGTAATTGCACCTTCAGTGCGTTCGTCATCGAGGAACACATCCCGCGAGACATGGGCCAAACCAATCTTCTGCGCCTCGGCGGCCGCGACGGTTTGCGCGCTGGTGCGGCTGTCGACAAAGAACTTGTTACGCCGTTGCAGTTCAGCCATCAACCAGGCCATCGCCGCCGGTTGCGCGGTCATGCGGCTGCCCATGTGGTTGTTGATGCCTGCGGTGTAGGGCACAGCCTTGAAGGCGGCGTCCAAGCGTTTGCCGAGTTCTTCGATAGGCAGGTCGGGGTGCCAGGCGAAGGGGCCAGTGGCCGGGTCCATGGGCATGTGCAGGATGACGATTTTGCCGGCCTTGTGCGCTTCACGCGCGAATTCGGCGGCGTGGGGCGTGTCGGGCATGATTGCCGTGGTCACCGGCCCAGGCAGGGCCAGCACACGACGGTCCCTGGGCAGGTTTTGCCCCAGGTCGTCGATGATGAGGGTCAGGTAGGCTTTGTGAGGCTCATCGGCAGGGGCCGCTTGGGCGACCCCTGCCAGGCTGAGCAGCGCAGCGATGATCAGTGCAAAACGCATATCAACGGCTGCGGGTGATGCTCAGGCCTTTGAGCAGGCTCAGCGCCTGGGCCAGTTGGTAGTCATCGTCCTGCGGCATCGGCTTGGCTTTGGTGCTGCTGCCGGACGGCTGGTCGGCGCCGCCGTTGCCATTGCCCAAGTGACCTTGCAGGTCAGCTTCCTTGTAGTACTCGCTGTCGGCCTCGTTGGTGATCTTGGCCTTGCGCACTTCGATGTCCGGGACGATGCCCTGGGCCTGGATCGAGCGACCGTTTGGCGTGTAGTAGAGCGCCGTGGTGATCTTCAACGCGCGGTCGTTGTTCAGCGGCAACACGGTTTGCACCGAGCCTTTGCCGAAGCTGGTGGTACCCATCAGCACGCCACGTTTTTGGTCTTGCAGGGCGCCGGCGACGATTTCTGACGCCGAGGCGCTGCCGCCGTTGATCAGCACGGCCAGTGGTACGCCTTCGCTCAGGTCATTGCCAGTGGCCGAGAAGCGCAACTCGGAGTTGGCGATACGGCCTTTGGTGTAGACGATCAGGCCTTTGGTGATGAAGTGGTCGACCACTTCCACCGCCGCCTGCAGCACGCCGCCTGGGTTGTTACGCAGGTCGAGCACGATGCCGTTGAGCTTCTTGCCGTTGTCTTTGCGCAGCTTGGCCAGGGCCTTGGCTACTTCGTCGCCGGTCTTGACCTGGAACTGGGTGATACGGATGTAGCCGTAGCCTGACTCAAGCAATTGGCTCTTCACGCTTTTGACAGTGATGGTCGCGCGCGCCAAGGTCACGTCAAACGGGGTGCCGCCGTCGCGTACCAGGGTCAGGGTGATTTTCTGGCCGAGCTTGCCGCGCATCTTGTCGACGGCTTCGGTCATGGTCTGGCCGCGGGTCGGCTGGCCGTTGATCTTCACGATCAAGTCGCCGGCCTGGATACCGGCCTTGGACGCCGGAGTGTCGTCGATTGGCGAAACTACTTTGATCTGGCCGTCTTCGGAGCCCACTTCGATGCCCAGGCCACCGAACTCACCGCTGGTGCTTTCCTGCAGTTCGGCAAAATCTTCCGGGCCCAGGTAGGCGGAGTGCGGGTCGAGGTTGCTGAGCATGCCCTTGATGGCATTTTCCAGCAGGGTCTTGTCGTCTACGGGTTCGACATAGGCAGCCTTGATCCTGTCCATGACCTCGGCAAAGGTGCGCAGCTCGTCCAGCGGCAGCGGCGCCTTGGTGGTCGCGGCCGTGGCGGCGGGTGCAGCCACAGCGGCCTGGTCGGCAAAAGCCAGAGGCGCGCCGATCACCAGGGCGATCGTCAGGGCCAGCGAAGTGAGGCGGGACAAATGCAGCATGTCGAACGAACTCCTAATGTAGATGCGACCCTATCCTTGGGAACGGCACCATTGTGCGGGATCGCTCGGGCGACCCTGCTGACGAATAGCGAAGTACAGCGCCGGAGTGTCCTGGCCACCACTGTTACCGACAGTGGAGATGGATTCACCGGCTTTTACAACATCACCTGCCGACTTGAGTAAAGTCTGATTGTGGCCGTAAAGGCTCAAATAGCCATTACCGTGGTCAAGAATCACCAACAAACCGGCACCGCGCAGCCAATCAGCAAACACCACACGCCCGCCGTGAACGGCGTGGACCTGGCTGCCGGCGGCGGCGCTGATCATCACCCCATCCCACTTGGCGCGGGTGTCATCGCCACGGGTTTCACCAAAGCGTGCCAGCAGTCGACCATCAACTGGCCATGGAAGTTTGCCGCGAGCTGAAGCAAAAGGGCCGCCGAACGACTCGCCACTGCTGGAAACCAGTGGGCCAGGGGCTGCATGCGCCGGTTTACGGGGCGCCGGGGCGTCGGTGGTGGCTGCCAGTTCGGCCTCACGCTGGCGCTTTTTTTCGGCTTCCTGCTGGGCGACCAGCGCTTTTTGCCGCGCTTCTTCGGCCTCACGTGCCTGGCGGGCCAGGGTTTCTTCGATGGTTTTGAGGACTTTGCCCAGGTCGGCCTGGTCCTGCTCGCGGGCCTGGAGTTTGGCGTCACGGGCTTTCACGTCGTTATTGAGCTTGGCCAGGGCCAACTGGCGGTCCTTACGCACCGTGTCCAACTGGTCGCGCTGGGCGTCAAGGTTGCTTTTCTGGTCGAGCAACTGTGACTGCTGGTCGGCAATTTCTTGCTCGACATTGGCCAGTTGCCGCAGGGTTTCGTTAAAACCCTTTAGTTGCGCCAGGCGTGCCTTGCTCAGGTAGTCGTAGTAGGTGAGGGTGCGGGCGAATTTTTCCGGGTTCTGCTGGTTGAGCAGCAGCTTGAGGTATTCCTGGCGGCCGCTCTGGTAGGCGGCGCGAGCCTGAATTGCGATCAGGCGTTGCTGTTCAACGCGGGCGCTCTGGAGTTTTTTTTTCTCAGCGTCGAGTCGCTCCAGTTCCGACTCGCTCTTCTTTAATTCTTTTTGCAGCTCCTGGACCTGCTTCTCCAGCTTGCCCATCTCGGTTTCCGTGCCGCGCAGGTCTTTCTGCACCCCGGATTTCTCTTCCTGGAGCTTGCCGAGCAGTTTTTTCAGCTCGGTAATGTCCTGACGCGTAGCGTCCAACTGTTGTTGGGTTTGCGCGCGCTCATCGGCAAAAGCCGGTTGGAGCAGGCAGACAAGAGCGAGGGTAATCAAGGCGCGAAGCATAGAGGCGGGCGACACCAGGGAAAGGGACGGCCTAGTATGCCCGCCAAGCGCGGCAAAAAAAACGCCCAATTCGGGCGGAGGAGCAAGATAGGTGCCGAGTGGTGGGCATATTGATCGTTCCCACGCTCTGCGTGGGAATGCATCGCGTGACGCTCTGCGTCACCAATGCGCAGAATTCGGGCTTGGTATTGCAAGTGGGACGCAGAGCGTCCCCGGCGGCATTCCCACGCAGAGCGTGGGAACGATCAGCGGTTACACCAGAATCGAAGTGCCAGTCATCTCGGCCGGCTTCTCCAGGCCCATCAGTTTCAGCATGGTCGGCGCCACATCCGCCAGCACGCCACCTTTACGCACTTTCAGGTCGCGCTTGCCGACATAGATGAACGGCACCGGCTCGGTGGTGTGGGCCGTGTGGGCTTGGCCGGTGGATTCGTCGGACATCTGCTCGCAGTTGCCGTGGTCAGCGGTGATCAGCGCTTCGCCGCCGACTTTTTCCAGGGCGTCGACGATGCGGCCGACGCACAGGTCCAAGCATTCCACGGCCTTGATTGCCGCTTCCAGATTGCCGCTATGGCCGACCATGTCGCCGTTGGCGTAGTTGACCACGATCACGTCATAACGCTGATTGTCGATGGCGTCGACGATCTTGTCGGTCACTTCCGGCGCGCTCATTTCCGGCTGCAGGTCGTAGGTGGCGACTTTTGGCGACGGGATGAGGATGCGCTCTTCCCCTGGGAACGGTTCTTCACGCCCGCCGGAGAAGAAGAAGGTGACGTGGGCATATTTCTCGGTTTCGGCGATGCGCAGCTGGGTCTTGCCGTTTTTTGCCAAGTAGTCGCCCAGCACGTTTTCCAGGCTGCCCGGGGCGAAAGCCGACGGGGCCGGGATGTTGGCGGCGTATTGGGTGAGCATCACGAACTCGACCTTCGGCTGGCGTGCGCGTTCGAAGTCCTTGAAGCCGGCATCAACGAACACATGGCTCAACTCGCGGGCACGGTCGGCGCGGAAGTTCATGAACACCACGGCGTCGCCGTCTTCCACTTTCACCGGCTCGCCGAGGGTGGTGGCTTTGACGAATTCATCGCTCTCGCCACGGGCGTAGGCGGCTTCGAGGCCTTCCTGGGCGGTGGCGGCGTTGAATTCGGCCTGGCCGTTGACGATCAGGTTGTAAGCCTGGGACACACGGTCCCAGCGGTTGTCACGGTCCATGGCGAAGTAGCGGCCTACCAGGCTGGCGATGCGGCCTTTGCCCAGGGCTGCGAAGGTGGCGTCGAGCAGTTCGATGGACGATTGCGCGCTTTTCGGTGGGGTGTCGCGGCCGTCGAGGAAGGCGTGCAGGTAGATCTTGTCGGCGCCGCGCTTGAAGGCCAGTTCGGCCATGGCGACCAGGTGGTCCTGGTGGCTGTGTACACCACCATCGGACAGCAGGCCCATGAAGTGCACGGCCTTGCCGGCGGCGACTGCTTTATCTACCGCCGCGCAAATGGTCGGATTCTCGAAGAACTCGCCGTCACGGATCGATTTGGTGACACGGGTGAAGTCCTGATAGACCACTCGTCCGGCGCCAAGATTCATGTGGCCGACTTCCGAGTTGCCCATCTGGCCGTCCGGCAGGCCGACGTCCATGCCGGAGCCGGAGATCAAACCGTTAGGCACGGTGGCGGTCAGGCGGTCCAGTACAGGCTTGTTGGCCGAGTACACGGCGTTGTCGTGGTGGCTTTCACTGTGTCCGAAGCCATCGAGAATTATCAGGACCAAAGGTTTAGGCGTAGTAGTCATAGATCCTCTCGCGGCGCTAATAAGGAAGACAATTGAAAAGGGAGTGGCAGTTTAAAGCGAAGTTCCGACCACGTCACCGCTTTACGGGGGTTGGCCGCCCCCGGCGGCTGTGTATACTTACCGCCATTTTAACGCCCTGGAACCTCCTTGATGGTTGATCACCTGATTGCATTTGCCACTGCCCACTATCTGCTCGCGGGTGCCTTCGTCATCCTGCTGGCGCTGCTGATCGCTCATGAAATGAGCCGTGGTGGCCGCAGCCTGAGCACGTCGGAGCTGACCGCGCTGGTCAACAAGGATGAGGCCGTTGTCGTTGATATTCGCCCGGTCAAGGATTTTGCCGCCGGCCATATCGTCGGTGCCCTGAACATTCCACAGGACAAGCTGATCGCACGCCTGGCCGAGCTGGAAAAACACAAAGCCAAGACCATCATCCTGGTCGACGCCCAAGGCCAGCACGCCGGCACCCACGCCCGCGAAATGCTCAAGGCCGGTTTCACCGCCGCCAAACTGTCCGGCGGTATCGGCAGTTGGAAGGCCGATAACCTGCCGCTGGTGAAGTGATATGAGCCAGGTTGTCGTGTATTCCAGCGATTGGTGCCCTTACTGCATGCGGGCCAAGGCCTTGCTGGAGAAAAAGGGTGTTGCCTTCGAAGAGATCAAGGTCGACGGCAAACCTCAAGTGCGCGCCGAAATGGCCCAGAAGGCGGGACGCACGTCCGTGCCGCAGATCTGGATCGGCGCCAAGCACATCGGTGGCTGCGATGACCTGTTTGCCCTGGAGCGCGCCGGTAAACTCGATGCGCTGCTGCTCGTCTGACTCCTAAACCCTAAAAGACCCCAAGATCAAGAAGGATCTGCGATGACTGACCAACAGAACACCGAAGCAGCAGAAGCTCAAGGCCCACAGTTTTCGCTGCAGCGGATCTACGTGCGTGACCTGTCGTTCGAAGCGCCGAAAAGCCCGGCTATCTTCCGCCAGGAATGGACTCCAAGCGTTGCGCTGGACCTGAACACCCGCCAAAAAGCCCTGGAAGGTGACTTCCACGAGGTCGTGCTGACCCTGTCGGTTACCGTCAAGAACGGCGACGAAGTGGCCTTTATCGCTGAAGTGCAACAGGCCGGTATCTTCCTGATCCAGGGCCTGGACGAAGCGTCCATGAGCCACACCCTGGGCGCGTTCTGCCCGAACATCCTGTTCCCGTATGCCCGTGAGACTCTGGACAGCCTGGTCACCCGTGGCTCGTTCCCTGCGCTGATGCTGGCTCCGGTGAACTTCGATGCCCTGTACGCTCAAGAGCTGCAGCGCATGCAACAGGAAGGTTCGTCGACCGTTCAGTAAGCCGACGATGTAAAAAAAGCGCCATAACCGGCGCTTTTTTTATGCCCTTGTAGGAGCCGGCTTGCCGGCGATGAGGCCCTTGAAATCGATGTAATGTTCGAGGTCGCTATCGCCGGCAAGCCGGCTCCTACAGAGTGAGAGGGTGTTATTTAAAGCCTAGCTGGCGCCAGCCTTCGTAGACGGCAACGGCGACGGTGTTGGACAAATTCAAGCTGCGGCAACCCTCGCGCATCGGCAAGCGCAGGCGATGGCCGTCGGGCAGGGCGTCGAGCACTTCGGCCGGCAGGCCACGGCTTTCCGGGCCGAACAGGAAGGCGTCGCCTTCGGCGAAGCTGGCATCATGAAACGGCCGCGAGCCCTTGGTGGTGAACGCGAACAGGCGTGGGTGGCCCAGGCTTTCCAGGCAGCTGGCCAGGTCGGCGTGGCGCTTGAGGGTGGCGTACTCGTGGTAGTCCAGCCCGGCGCGGCGCAGGCGCTTGTCGTCCATGTCGAAGCCCAGAGGCTCGATCAAATGCAGGTGGCAGCCACTGTTGGCGCACAGCCTGATAACGTTGCCGGTATTCGGCGGAATTTCTGGTTGAAAAAGGATGACGTGAAACATGCACGGCTCCGAAGGCAAAGATGCGCTGCATTCTACCCCCGAAGAGGACCCAAGGCCGAAGCTATTGCCGAGGGTTATGGGCTCATTGGCGATTGTCGGCCTGATGATCGGCTTGATGATCGGCCGCCTGACCACCCCGGACCCGGTTGAGCTGCAACAGGTAGAGACGGCGACGGATGGGATGATGGTGTGGTTCAACAGCGAACCCAAGCTGCACGGTGAGCATATCGACGGCACCGTGGCGCTGCTGTTCGACGCGCAAGGCAAGGCTGCCAGCGGGCAACTCAAGGTCAATGACAAGGATGTGAACTGGCGCGTGCGCAAGACCGACGGCGGGTTGCTGCTGAACCTGGTGGCGGCTCGGCCGTTGCGCGGGGACTGGAAAGGGGAGAAGGTCGATGGCCGCTGGCGGCTGGAGATCCGTCTCCAAGAGCAATAAAAGAGGGAATCCCCGGCCTGCCTGTACCAAGGTTCCCAAAACGGGCTGGGGCTATGGGCGGCGTGCCGCATAAGCCCCGGGTGTAAAGAAGGGAGTTCCCGGCCTGCCTGTACCAGGGCTCCCAAAACGGGGTGAAGCTTTAAAGGCTTCGGTGTTAAAGAGGGAGTCCCCGGCCTGCCTGTACCGAGGTTCCCCAAAGCGGTGTGGAGCGCGACGCGGTTCGCATCAAGCACTCCGGGTGTAAAGAGGGGATTCTCGGCCTGCCTGTACCAAGGTCCCCGAAACTGGGTTGTACAAGGGTTATTGCAGGGCGCGTGCCAGAACTTGCAATTTGTACCGAAAAAAATTCCCAGAAAGCGCAAAGCCCCGGAATACGGGGCTTTGGTGTTTTTGGTTTTCAGATTTTTCTCAGCGTGGCCGAGATTTTAAGCATTGCATCCGTGCGCGATGCCGGTTCGTGGTGCATTGAAGCGGTGCACGAAGATCGGGTTTGATCGTTCCCACGCTCCGCGTGGGAATGCATCCTGTGACGCTCCGCGTCATGACTCTAAAAGCGGACGCAGAGCGTCCAGGGCGGCATTCCCACGCAGAGCGTGGGAACGATCACGGGCGGTGATCAGCCCTCATCCCCCTCATCATCATCCCCACCATCGACCTTCATACCCAGCTCCTTGATTTTGCGAGTCAGGGTATTGCGGCCCCAGCCCAGCAGCACGGCGGCGTCGCGACGGCGGCCGGCTGTGTGCTTCAAGGCGGTCTCGATCATGATCCGCTCGAAGGCCGGCACGGCGCTGTCCAGCAGGTTCGATTGGCCGCGTGCCAGGGCCTGGTCGGCCCATTGGCGCAACGCTTGTTCCCAGTTGGTGACCGGCGCCGAATCCTGCGGCAGGCTCAACAGCTCCGGCGGCAGGTCGCTGATATGCACTTCGCGCCCGGACGCCATCACGGTGATCCAGCGGCAGGTGTTCTCCAGCTGGCGCACGTTACCCGGCCACGGCAGGTTCTTCAGGTATTCCTCTGTCTCGCTTTTCAGCAGCTTCGGCTCAACCGCCAGCTCTTGGGCGGCGCGGCTGAGGAAGTGGCGGGCGAGGGTCGGAATGTCTTCGCGGCGGTCCGACATGCGTGGAATGTGGATGCGGATCACATTGAGGCGGTGGAACAAATCCTCACGGAATTTGCCCGCGTGCACCAGGGTTTCCAGGTTCTGGTGGGTCGCGGCGATGATGCGCACGTCGACCTTGACCGGCGTGTGCCCGCCGACGCGGTAGAACTCACCGTCCGCCAATACGCGCAGCAAGCGGGTTTGGGTGTCGGCCGGCATGTCGCCGATCTCATCGAGGAACAGCGTGCCGCCGTCCGCCTGTTCAAAACGACCGCGACGCAGGTTGGCTGCACCGGTGAACGCGCCTTTCTCATGGCCGAATAGCTCGGACTCCATCAAGTCCTTCGGAATCGCCGCCATGTTCAGTGCGATAAACGGCGAGGCCGCCCGTGGGCTGTGACGGTGCAGGGCGTGGGCTACCAGCTCTTTACCGGTACCCGACTCGCCGTTGATCAGCACGGTGATGTTGGAGTGGCTCAAGCGTCCGATGGCGCGAAACACTTCCTGCATCGCCGGGGCTTCGCCGATGATTTCCGGGGTCCGGGTCAGCGTCGGCGGGGCTTCCTGGCTTTGCTGTTCCTGGGCGTGCTGGTTGGCGCGCTTGACCAGCGCTACCGCCTCGTCCACATCGAACGGCTTGGGCAGGTATTCAAACGCGCCGCCCTGATAGGACGCGACAGCGCTGTCCAGGTCGGAGTGCGCGGTCATGATGATCACCGGCAGGCGTGGGTGCTGTTCGCGAATCCGCGCCAGCAAGTCCAGGCCACTGGCGCCGGGCATGCGGATGTCGGAAATGATCACGTCCGGCTGCTGGCGAGCCAGGCGGCTCATCACCCCGTCGGCGCTGTCGAAGCTCTGGGTGGTCATGCCTTCCTGTTGCAAGGCTTTCTCGAGGACCCAGCGGATAGAACGGTCGTCATCGACGATCCAGACAGTTTCACTACGGCTCATGTCGATGGGGCTCCTTGTTCCAGAGGCAGAAAGATCGAGAAGGTGGTGTGGCCAGGATGGCTCTCACATTCGATCAGACCCTGGTGCTGGCTGATGATGTTCTGGGTAATGGCCAGGCCCAGCCCGGTACCGTCCGGACGGCCGCTGACCATGGGAAAGAAAATGGTTTCCTGGAGTTCCGCAGGAATGCCTGGGCCGTTGTCGATGATCTCGACCTTGGTCACCAGGCGATGGCGCACGTGGCCGATGGTGAACTGGCGCAAGGCGCGGGTGCGCAGGCTGATGCGCCCCAGGCGCAGCTCGTTCTGGCTGCTGATGGCCTGCATGGCGTTGCGCACGATGTTGAGCACGGCCTGGATCATTTGCTCGCGGTCGATCAACACGTCGGGAATGCTTGGGTCGTAGTCGCGCACCAAGGTGATGCAGCCTTGGCTTTCGGCCTCGACCAACTGGCAGACGCGCTCAAGTACCTCGTGCACATTGGTCATCGCCAGCGACGGCAGCTTGTTGGAGCCGAGCATACGGTCCACCAGGTTGCGCAGGCGGTCGGCTTCTTCAATGATGACGTTGGTGTAGTCCTTGAGGTGCTCGTCCGGCAGCTCTCGAGCGAGCAATTGCGCGGCGCCGCGAATCCCGCCGAGCGGGTTTTTGATCTCGTGGGCCAGCCCGCGCACCAGCATCTTGCTGGTTTCCTGTTTGGACAATTGCGCTTCTTCTTTGGTGATGCGCAGCAGGCGGTCGCGGGGGTGCACTTCGAGCAGCAGCAGGGTGGCGCCGTTGCTCAGGATTGGGGTCACGGCGTAGTCGACGGTCAGGGTCTGGCCGGTGAGGGCCGTGAGCATCGCCTCGCGCTTGGTGAACGGATGTGCCTGCTCCACTGCCTGGCGCAGCGAGCTCAAGGCTTCGGCCGACTCGGTGAACAATTCGCTGATGAACTGCCCATGGCTGCGCTGGCCGCTGATGGCCAGGAGCATCTCCGCCGCCGGGTTCATATACTCAAGACGCAGATCGTCATTGAGCAGGATGGTCGCGGTGGTCAGGTTGTCGAGTAACAAACGGTGCAGTGCATCGCTGATGGTCATCAGGACCTCTTTTGGAGCAAGGCGCGGGCTTGAGGCACACGCTGATACAAGGAAAATGCAAAAACCAAACCAAGGCTCCGAAAAGAAGCGCGAAAGCCTTGAAATGGGTGTTTCAGGCGCGAAACTGTGGCGTTCTGCCAGCTTGCTCGGGAAGAATCGAACCAAAATGGGCTGGGAAGGTGGGAAGAGTGCAGGCTGTCGCACCAATATAGTGCGGTTTTGTGACGATTGTTCAGGAAAGCGTGGAGGGCGCATCTGAATGCCCGCAATCCAAATGTGGGAGCGAGCAAGACCGCTCCCACAGTTTTGATTGGGTTTGCAGTCTTTAACCTTTGTAGATGCACAGCTCGGCAGTGGCGCGGATCATCGCGAGCTGGCGCGTCGGGTCATTCAGCGGCTCATGAACGGCTGCGGCCAGCCACTGGGGGCACTGCGGGTCGGTGCGCTGCGGGGTGAAGTCGGCCAGTTGCTGGAGCAGACGCTTTTGCAGTTGGTCCAGCTGCGGGCGAATTTGCTTTACCAGATCCGGGCGCGGGTCGTCGGGCGCTTGGCCTTGGAACTGCCAGTCGGAAAGGTGGGTGTATTGCACCAGTTTATTGGCCTCGATCTGCGCCGAAAAAAATTGCTCGGCAGCGGCGGGGTCCAATTTGTAAGTGAGCGCCTGGGCGACGACGCTGGCAATCACTTCCTGTTCCCGTTTCTTGTCTTCTACGGGCTTGTGGCTGTCCCATTTGCTCAGGGCCACCTGGTCGGCGATGGCCAGGCGTTCGGCGATGCTGTTGAGCAGGGGCTCCAGGGTGGGCGGTGCAGCGAGTGCGCTGCCGCTGACAAACAACAAAGCGTATGCAAGTCGTAGCTTCAAAGGTGATCTCCTGTGGGGCGGCGGTGGGCAGTGTGTCAGTCAATACAACAGGTGCCTGATGCCGCGCAATCGCGGGCAAACCTTCTGCAGCATTTTTTAAAAACTCCGGACAAAAAAAGACCTCCCGAAGGAGGTCTTTTTTCATCACGCCACGTTAAGCGGCGCTACCGGATCAGCAGCTGTAGTACAGCTCGTATTCCAGTGGGTGTACGAAGGTGCGTACTTTGATTTCTTCTTCGCTTTTCAGCTCGATGTAGGCATCGATGAAGTCGTCGCTGAATACGCCGCCTTTGGTCAGGAACGCACGGCCCTTGTCCAGCTCTTCCAGGGCTTCTTTCAGGCTGCCGCACACTTGTGGGATCTCTTTGGCCTCTTCAGGCGGCAGGTCGTACAAGTTTTTGTCGGCGGCGTCGCCAGGGTGGATCTTGTTCTGGATACCGTCCAGGCCAGCCATTACCAGGGCTGCGAAGGCCAGGTACGGGTTGGCTGCCGGGTCCGGGAAGCGAGCTTCGATACGGCGAGCGCGAGGGCTGGACACGTAAGGAATACGGATCGAGGCGGAACGGTTACGGGCCGAGTAGGCCAGCATTACCGGTGCTTCGAAACCTGGGACCAGACGCTTGTAGGAGTTGGTCGCTGGGTTGGTGAAGCCGTTCAGGGCCTTACCGTGCTTGATGATACCGCCGATGAAGTACAGGGCAGTGTCGGACAGGCCGGCATAACCTTCGCCGGCGAAGGTGTTCTTGCCATCTTTAGCGATGGACAGGTGAACGTGCATACCCGAACCGTTATCGCCGTACAGAGGCTTAGGCATGAAGGTAGCGGTACGGCCGTAGGCATCAGCCACGTTGTGTACGCAGTACTTCAGGGTCTGAACTTCGTCAGCCTTGGCAACCAGGGTGTTGAACTTCACACCGATTTCGTTCTGGCCGGCAGTCGCCACTTCGTGGTGGTGAACTTCGATGACAAGGCCCATTTCTTCCATGGCGTTGCACATGGAGGTACGGATTTCGTGGTCGTGGTCGAATGGCGGAACTGGGAAGTAGCCACCTTTGACGCCTGGACGGTGGCCTTTGTTGCCGCCTTCCACGTCCTGGTCGGACATCCACGAACCTTGTTCGGAGTAGATTTTGAACATGGAGCCGGAGATGTCGGACTTGAACTTGACCGAATCAAAGATGAAGAATTCTGGCTCAGGGCCTACGAATACGGTGTCGCCGATACCGGTCGATTTCAGGTATTCCTCGGCACGCTTGGCGATCGCACGTGGGTCACGGTCGTAGCCTTGCATGGTCGAAGGTTCGATCACGTCGCAGACGATGATCAGAGTTGGGTCTTCGGTGAAAGGGTCGAGAACGGCAGTGCTGTCGTCCGGCATCAGGATCATGTCGGAAGCTTCGATGCCTTTCCAGCCGGCAATGGAGGAGCCGTCGAACATCTTGCCTTCTTCAAAGAAAGCGTCATCCAGAGCATCACGAGCCGGCATGGTCACGTGGTGCTGAGTACCTTTGGTGTCCGTGAAGCGCAGATCAATCCATTTAACGTCATGATCTTTGATGAGTTGAACCGACTTCGACATGGTGTCCTCCGGGTGGCTTCGGGCTGGGTAGTGGAGTTAGCCCTTAGAATGTGGGTGATGCCGGCGCGAATACTCGACCAAGGCAACCTGCCTCACAAGAGAGCAAATTGCATGCCAGTGCGCCAACATGGCCTTTTTGCCTCAAAATGGCCCCTATAAAGGTGCAATCCGTTGAAACGGAATAAATAACGCACTGCAATGTAGCGTCATTTTGTGCAAATGACCTGTTTTGGTGCGCATTGAGTGCGATGCATATTAACTGGTTAAACCTTGAGCGATTTCCGCTATAATCCGCGCCCCCCTTTTTCAGCAGGCCCGGCGCGCGCTGTTTCCATGAAATTAATCGTAAAAGTCTTCCCCGAGATCACCATCAAAAGCCGACCGGTACGGACGCGTTTCATCCGTCAATTGGCGAAGAACATCCGTGCCGTGCTCCGCGATCTGGACCCGGCTGTGGTGGTGAACGGTGTGTGGGATAACCTCGAGCTGGAAACCCGTATCACCGACGCCAAAGCCTTGAAGGACATGACCGAGCGCCTGAGCTGCATGCCGGGCATCGCGCATTTCCTGCAGGTGGATGAGTACCCGCTGGGCGACTTCGACGACATCACCGAGAAGTGCAAGCAGCACTACGGCAGTGCGCTGGAGGGGAAGATTTTTTCGGTGCGTTGCAAGCGTGCCGGCAAGCACACCTTCAGCTCCATGGATGTCGAAAAATACGTCGGCAGCAAGCTGCGTCGCGAGTGCGGCGCCGCCGGAATTTCCCTGAAAGCGCCGCAAATTGAAGTGCGCATGGAAATTCGCGACCAACGGTTGTTTGTGATCCACAGCCAGCACAACAGCATCGGCGGCTACCCCTTGGGCGCCCTGGAACAGACCCTGGTACTGATGTCCGGCGGTTTCGATTCCACGGTTGCCGCTTACCAGATCATGCGCCGCGGCCTGATGAGCCACTTCTGCTTCTTTAATCTGGGCGGGCGCGCACATGAATTGGGCGTGATGGAAGTCGCGCACTTCATCTGGAAGAAGTACGGCAGCTCCCAGCGCGTGTTATTTGTCAGTGTGCCGTTTGAAGAAGTGCTCGGCGAAATTCTCGGCAAAGTCGATAACAGTCATATGGGCGTGGTATTGAAGCGTATGATGTTGCGCGCCGCGTCCAGGATCGCCGACCAGTTGCAGATTGACGCGCTGGTGACCGGTGAAGCGATTTCCCAGGTGTCCAGCCAGACGCTGCCGAACCTGTCGCTGATCGACTGTGTGACCGAAAAGCTGGTGCTGCGCCCGCTGATCGCCAGTCACAAGCAGGACATCATCGACTTGGCCGAGGAAATCGGCACGGCGGATTTTGCCAAGCACATGCCTGAATATTGCGGGGTCATCTCGGTGAACCCCAAGACCCACGCCAAGCGCAACCGCGTGGAGTACGAAGAACAACAGTTCGACATGGCGATTCTGGAGCGTGCGCTCGAGAACGCCAAAATGGTGCCGATCGATCGTGTAATCGACGAATTGGGCCAGGATGTGAAAATCGAAGAAGTCAGCGAAGCCCTGGCGGGTCAGATCGTCGTCGACATCCGTCACCCGGATGCTGCTGAAGATGAGCCGCTGGAAATCGCTGGCATCGACGTGCAAACGCTGCCGTTCTACGCACTGAACGCGCGTTTCAAGGAACTGGATAACAGCCGTCAGTACCTGCTGTATTGCGACAAAGGCGTGATGAGTCGCCTGCATGCCCACCATTTGCTCAGTGAGGGGCATGCCAATGTGCGCGTTTATCGACCGAGCTAAGAGCCCGGGGCTGTTTGCCTGTGGCCTGCGTCACCGGCCCCCCGACTCTGCCGTCAAGCTGTAACGGCAAGGCCTGACTCTACTGTTAATCGCTGCCACGACCTGTCAGCACACCGAATCCTCTGATCGAGATACACAAGTGATCGAAAATCTACGTAACATCGCCATCATTGCTCACGTTGACCATGGTAAAACCACCCTGGTAGACAAACTCCTGCGTCAATCCGGCACCCTGGAGCGCAACGAGCTCAACGACGAGCGCGTGATGGACTCCAACGACCAGGAAAAAGAGCGCGGTATTACCATCCTGGCTAAAAACACCGCTATCAACTGGAACGGCTACCACATCAACATCGTGGATACCCCGGGCCACGCCGACTTCGGCGGCGAAGTTGAACGTGTAATGTCGATGGTTGACTCCGTTCTGCTGCTGGTTGATGCCCAAGACGGCCCTATGCCGCAAACCCGTTTCGTGACCAAGAAGGCTTTCGAAGCCGGCCTGCGTCCGATCGTGTGCATCAACAAGGTTGACCGTCCAGGCGCGCGTCCGGACTGGGTTCTGGACCAGATCTTCGACCTGTTCGACAACCTGGGTGCTACCGAAGAACAGCTGGACTTCAAAGTCGTCTACGCCTCGGCCCTGAACGGCATTGCCGGTCTGGAACACACCGACATGGCTGAAGACATGACCCCGCTGTACCAGTCGATCGTCGACAACGTACCTGCGCCGAAAGTTGACCGTGAAGGCCCGTTCCAGATGCAAATCTCGGCACTGGACTACAACAGCTTCCTGGGCGTTATCGGTGTTGGCCGTATCGCTCGTGGTAGCGTCAAGCCGAACACTCCAGTTGTCGCCATCGGCGCCGACGGCAAGAAACGCAACGGTCGTATCCTGAAGCTGATGGGTCACCACGGTCTGCACCGTATCGACGTTGAAGAAGCTTTCGCAGGCGACATCGTATGCGTGAGCGGTATGGACTCGTTGTTCATCTCCGACACCCTGTGCCAGCCGGACAACGTCGAGGCGATGAAGCCTCTGACCGTTGACGAGCCAACCGTTTCCATGACCTTCCAGGTAAACGACTCGCCTTTCTGCGGTAAAGAAGGCAAGTTCGTGACTTCCCGTAACATCAAGGAACGTCTGGACAAAGAGCTGCTGTACAACGTTGCACTGCGCGTTGAAGAAGGCGACTCGGCTGACAAGTTCAAAGTTTCCGGCCGTGGTGAGCTGCACCTCTCGGTACTGATCGAAACCATGCGTCGCGAAGGCTTCGAAATGGGCGTTGGTCGTCCAGAAGTGATCATCCGTCAGGTTGACGGCGTGAAGCAGGAACCGTTCGAAAACGTCACCATCGACACCCCGGAAGAATCCCAGGGCAAGGTGATGGAAGAGATGGGTCTGCGTAAAGGCGACCTGACCAACATGGTGCCGGATGGCAAAGGCCGTGTGCGTCTGGAATACAACATCCCTGCTCGTGGTCTGATCGGTTTCCGTAACCAGTTCCTGACCCTGACCAACGGTGCTGGCATCCTGACCTCGATCTTCGATCGCTACGACACCATGAAGTCCGGCGACATGTCCGGCCGTCAGAACGGTGTTCTGGTATCGGTAGAAACCGGTAAGGCACTGACCTACTCCCTGGAAACTCTGCAGGCGCGTGGCAAGCTGTTCGTTGAACACGGTCAAGAGATCTACAACGGTCAGATCGTTGGTCTGAACAGCCGTGACAACGACATGGGCGTCAACCCAACCAAAGGCAAGAAGCTCGACAACATGCGTGCTTCGGGTAAAGACGAAACCATCGCCCTGGTTCCACCTGTTCGCTTCACCCTGGAACAGGCTCTGGAATTCATCCAGGACGACGAGCTGTGCGAAGTGACGCCGAAGTCCATTCGTCTGCGTAAGAAGATCCTGGACGAAGGCGAGCGTACCCGCGCTGCCAAGAAAGCCAAGAACTGAGTTAACTCAGGCTGAATGAAAAACGCCCCCGGTCGAAAGGCCGGGGGCGTTTTTTTATGCCTGATCGTTCCCACGCTCTGCGTGGGAATGCCTCATGGGACGCTCCGCGTCCCGCTTTCAAGAGCGGACGCAGAGCGTCCAGGGCTGCATTCCCACGCAGAGCGTGGGAACGATCGGATCAGAACTTATCGAGGGTCTTGAACTTGGTCTCGCGCACCACTTCCTTCGGCTTGTACGCGCAATACCCTGGGCGCGGCCCGATTTTCGGGTGGTTGCGGCAGGTATCCGGGCGCTTGTCATAAATAGTGCAGAAGCGGGTCTTACGATCCAGGTACAGGCAGTCGTTGTTGCTCATGCGCTGCAGGGTAAAAATTTCGGATTTGGAATTGAAGCGCTCGACGATGCCTTCTTTCTGCAAACGCTTGGCGATGTTCTTCGGCGGGTCGCCGAGCTCGAACTCATCGACGATGCCAATGCGGATCAGGTCCTTGATCTTCACTTCGACCGGCAGCGTGCAGCAGCTGGACACGCAGCCACCGCACATATGCGCGGAATATTTCTGCCACGTTTCAAGTCGGTCGAGTTCCGCGGCGGCGATCAGTTGAGGCTTCATCAGGGTTCCAAAAGGTGGGGCTGTATCCGGGCGCGCGATCATACCGGGATTGGTGATTTTTTGAACAATATTTTCTGGGTTTCAGCCAAAAGGTGCGCGTGAGTGAAAAGCAGGCACGGCCAATGCATTAAAACCACGCAACCCTGAATGAGTTAAAAAACTGCCGAACCAGAGCGTCTACCGTCTGTCAGACCGACTAGGCTCTAGCAACTCCTTCAATCTCGCCCGAGGTCGCATCGATGTCTCAGGAACCGCTTGCACGAGAAGCAGAGGTAGCCGCATTTCGCGATGCCGTCTTGACCAAACTCACCTACGCGGTGGGCAAGGACCCGGATCACGCCTTCGACCATGACTGGTTCGAAGCCATTGCCCTGGCCGCGCGCGACCAGATGGTCGACCACTGGATGAACCATACGCGGCACATCTACCGCAAAGGTCAGAAGCGGGTTTATTACCTCTCCCTGGAATTCCTTATCGGCCGTTTGCTCTACGACAGCCTGAGCAATCTCGGCTTGCTGGAGATCGCCCGCGAAGCGCTGGTGGAGCTGGGCGTCGACCTGGAGCGCATCCGCCTGCTGGAGCCCGACGCGGCGCTCGGCAATGGTGGCTTGGGCCGCCTGGCCGCGTGCTTTATGGAAAGCATGTCGACCTTGGGCATTGCCGGCCATGGTTATGGCATCCGTTATGAGCACGGCTTATTTCGCCAGGCGATTGTCGATGGCTGGCAACAGGAGCAGACCGAGCGCTGGCTGGATTTCGGCAACCCATGGGAGTTCGAGCGAGCCGAAGTGATTTACCCGATTGGCTTTGGCGGCAGCGTCGAAACCCTGGCGGACGCCTCCGGCAAGATGATTCAGGTGTGGACGCCCGGTGAAACCGTGCGCGCCGTCGCCTATGACACCCCGGTGGTCGGCTGGCGCGGTGCTAGCGTCAACACCCTGCGCCTTTGGCGTGCACGGGCGGTGGAAGACCTGCACCTGGAGCGCTTCAACGCCGGTGACCATTTGGGCGCCGTAGCCGAAGTGGCCCGTGCCGAAAGCATCTCGCGGGTGCTTTACCCGGCCGACAGCACCGAAGCGGGGCAGGAATTGCGCCTGCGCCAGGAGTACTTCTTCGTCGCAGCCTCCTTGCAAGACCTGCTGCGCCGCCACAAGAATATGCACGGTTCGGTGCTGAGCCTGGGCGAGCACGCCGCCATCCAGCTCAACGATACCCACCCGTCCATTGCCGTGGCCGAGTTGATGCGCCAACTGGTGGACTTGCACGACATCCCTTGGGAAGCCGCGTGGGATGTCACGGTTGAAACCCTTTCCTACACTAACCACACCCTGTTGCCCGAAGCCTTGGAAACCTGGCCTGTCGGCCTGATGGAACGCATGCTGCCTCGGCACATGCAGATCATCTACCTGATCAACGCTCAGCACATCGACTCGCTGCGCGCCAAGGGCATTCATGACTTCGACGTATTGCGTGCCGTGTCGCTGATCGAAGAAGACAACGGCCGCCGCGTGCGCATGGGTAACCTGGCGTTCCTCGGCTCCCATAGCGTCAACGGCGTGTCCGGTTTGCACACCCAACTGATGCGCAGCACGGTGTTCTCCGAGTTGCACAAGCTGTACCCGCAGCGCATCAACAACAAAACCAACGGCATCACCTTCCGCCGCTGGCTGTACCAGGCCAATCCCAAGCTCACCGAGATGCTGGTAGAAGCGCTGGGCCCGGACATTCTCGACACCATGGAAACCCGCCTGACGGAGTTGGAAACCTTCGCCGAGAAACAGGCGTTCCGCAAAGCCTTCGCCGATCAGCGCCTGCACAGTAAACGTGCGCTGGCGGACATCATCCATGAGCGCCTGGGTATTTCGGTCAACCCGGCGGCGATGTTCGATGTGCAGGTCAAGCGTATCCACGAGTACAAGCGCCAACTGCTGAACCTGCTGCACACCGTGGCGCTGTACCAGGCGATCCGTGCTGAGCCTGGCACCGACTGGGTGCCTCGGGTGAAGATTTTCTCCGGCAAGGCGGCGGCCAGTTATCACCAGGCCAAGCTGATCATCAAACTGACCAACGACATCGCCCGCACCGTCAACAACGACCCGACCGTACGCGGTTTGCTCAAGGTGGTGTTTTTGCCCAACTACAACGTCAGCCTGGCGGAAAGCATTATTCCAGCGGCGGATTTGTCGGAGCAGATTTCCACCGCCGGCTTTGAAGCCTCGGGCACCAGCAATATGAAGTTCGGCCTCAACGGCGCGCTGACCATCGGCACCATGGACGGCGCCAACGTGGAGATGCACGAGCGTGTGGGTGCCGAGCACATGTTTATCTTCGGCCTCAGCGCCCAGCAGGTGGAAGCCCGCAAGCATGCCGGCGAATTCAACGCCGGGCCGGATATTGCTGCGTCCCATCGCCTCAACGATGTGCTGCAAGCAATTCGGGGTGGGGTGTTCTCGCCGGATGACCCGGGCCGTTATGTGGGGTTGATCGACGGGTTGATTGATTACGACCGCTTCTTGGTGTGTGCCGACTTCGATTCCTACTGGGACGCCCAGGCCGCGGTCGAAAAACATTGGCACGACTCTAAGGCGTGGTGGCGGTCGGCGGTGCTCAACACGGCGCGCATGGGTTGGTTCTCGTCCGACCGGACTATCCGTGAGTACGCGACCGAGATCTGGAAAGCCCTCGACTAAACACCGCAGATCCAAAATGTGGGAGTAGGCTTGCTCGCGAATGCTGTGTGTCAGTTAACGAATATGTCGACTGATACACCGCATTCGCGGGCAAGCCCGCTCCCACATTGCTCCCGCGTCGATATACTAGGCCTCGGTTTGCCCGCTTCGGGCTGCTTAGGGATATCGACCATGCAATGGATTTTCATGCTGATTGGCCTGGCGCTCGGCTGGACACTCGATGAGTCGCTCATGGAGGCCGGTTTCGGCGCGCTGCTGGGGTTGGGCATTGGCCAGGCGATTCGCTTGTCGATGCTGTCGACTCAAGCGAATCAGCAGGGTCGTCAGTTGGAGGCCGCGCAGAAGGCGTTGAAAGCGCTGGAGCAACGCCTGGCACAACTGGAAACCTCCGAACCAGAGCCTGCGCCGCTGGCGCGCGGTGTGTTTGTCGGCCCCGCCATTGCGCAATCCCCCGTCGTTGAACCTGGACCTGAGGCTAAGGCGCCCGATCTTGTCTGGGAACTGCCTGCCGAATTGATACCCGCACCGGTTGCCATGGAAACCGAGCCGAGCCAGCCGCTGCCGGCTGATGTCTGGGCGCCTGCCCCGACCCCGCGCCCTACGGAACCTGCTGTCCCCCGTGGCCCCAACTTCATCGAACGGGCTATCAGCGGCGCGCGCAATTGGCTGTTTGGCGGCAATACCGTGTTGCGGGTCGGTGTGGTGTTGTTGTTCCTCGGCCTGGCCTTCCTGCTGCGCTATGCCACCGAAGGCATGGTGGTACCGATTGAACTGCGTTATGCAGGCGTTGCCGCTGCCGCAGTGGGCCTGTTGGGTCTGGGTTGGTGGCTGCGGCTGCGTAACAGCAATTACGGTTTGATGCTGCAAGGCACCGGTATTGCCGTGTTGTACCTGACGGTGTTCGCCGCGATGCGCCTGCATCCGCTGATCGATCCGGGTGCCGCTCTGGGCTTGTTGGTGGCGGTCACAGTATTTTCCGCGATTCTGGCGATCACCCAGGATGCGTTGGGGTTGGCTTGCGCGGCGGCGCTGGGCGGCTTTGCGGCGCCGATCCTTACCTCCACCGGCGCGGGTAACCATGTGGCGCTATTCAGCTACTTTGCCCTGCTCAACGCCGGCATCCTCGGCATCGCCTGGTTCAAGGCCTGGCGCTTGCTCAACCTGATCGGGTTTGTCGGCACCTTCGGCATCGGTTTCGCTTGGGGCATGCGCTCCTATACGCCGGAGTTGCTGTGGAGCACCGAGCCGTTCCTGATTGTGTTTTTCCTGATGTACCTGGCCATCGGCCTGTTGTTCGCCCGGCGCAAATTGCTGGAGATGAGCGATGCACCCGAAGATGACAGCCGTGGCGCGTTGCTGCGTTGGTCGGCGGCCAAAGGCGATTATGTCGATGGCAGTATGTTGTTCGGGCCACCGCTGGTGGGCTTTGGATTGCAGTTCGCGTTGGTTCAGCACATGGAGTTCGCTGCGGCGTTCAGTGCGCTGGGCCTGGGCATTATCTATATGGGCCTGGCGCGGTTGCTGAGTGGCGGGCGCGCCTTGCTGCTGGCGGAAACCTGCCTGGCGCTGGGCGTGATCTTTGCCAGTCTCGCTATCCCGCTGGGTCTCGATGCCCGCTGGACCGCTGCTGCCTGGGCCGTTGAAGGCGCCGGGATCTTCTGGCTCGGTTTGCGTCAGCAGCGGCCGTTGGCGCGAGCATTCGGCTTATTGTTGCAGTTGGGCTCGGCGCTGGCATTCCTCAGCGAGCTACGCGTTGGCGAACGCACCTTGCTCGACGGTGCGCCATTGGGCGCGTTGCTGCTGGGCGCGGCGTTACTGTTCAGCTTCCATCAACTGCGCAAGGCGCCGACCGAACAGGCGGCGGATTGGGAGCGCCAAGGCTTGCCGGTGCTGGCGAGTCTCGGTTTGGGCTTTTTGTACCTGCTCGCACCGTTACTGTTGCTGACCCAAGGCACTGCCATCAGTTGGGCAATCGCCGGTCTGGTGACCCTGTTTGTCGGCCTGCGTATCGGCTCTCGCACCTTCCTGTTCAGCGCGTTCGCCGTGCAGTTGTTGGGCGGTGCGTTGTTCCTGTTGCGCTTGCAAGGGGGTGAAGGAGGGGCGGTATTCAGTGCCGGTTGGACCGGCTTGCTGACCGCTTCCCTGATCGGCTTGGCGTTGGTCGGCGGCATGTTGCTGGCTGCGCGCGACGATATGGTGCGCAGCGATGTACGCCTGCTGCGCGGGTTGTCGGTGGTGCTGCTCGCGGGCTTGGCATTGATCAATCTGGCCGTGCTGTTTGTACTGCCATGGGAGAGTGCGAGCGGCGTGTGGGCGGCCAGTGGGTTGTTGATCATCTGGCTGAGCCTGTACCTGCAACAGCGCGTCAGTTTTGTGTTTGGCTTGCTGCTGCAACTGATCGGCGGCGGCTCGTTCTTGCTCGCGGTGCCGGAGTTGTTGGGGCCGTTGACCGGCGAGGGCCTGCGCCCATTGGCGCACAGCGGTTTCTGGACGCCAATGGTGCTCGGCCTGGCCGCCTTGGTCGGCGCCTGGCGCTTGCAGCGTGAGCCACATGCTCCGGTGTTTGCCGTGTTGCAACTGCAACGCCTGTCCGACCTGTTGCTGGTGTGGGGGGCGGCATGGTGGGCGTTGGCGTTGATCAGTGAAGTGCTGCGGTTTATTCCTGATGAGTTGCAAGGGCAGTGCCTGCTGGCGATCGCGGCGGTGAGCGTGGCGATCTGGGCGTTGTTGGCCGAACGCTTGCGTTGGGCGTCGATGGGCATGCTGTGCACCTTGCTGATGCCGGCGGCGGGGTTGGTATTGCTGGTATCTGCCCACGCGTATTACCACCCGGCGGCGCAGTTCGGTTGGCTGGCCTGGTTGGCGGTGTTTGGGGTGCATTTCATCTCGTTGCGTCGTTTGGCGACGGTGGTTCCCGCCAAAGTGCTGAGCGTGGCACACGTGCTGGGCTGCTGGATGCTGATCGGTGTGTTGGCGCTGGAGCTGCGTTACGGCTTGTTGTTGCTGTCGAGCGAGTACAACGCCTGGCGCTGGTTGGGTTGGGCGATTCTGCCGAGTGTCTATTTGGTGCTGGCCGCCGCGCCGCGCAGTTGGCCATGGCCTGTGTCGGCTTACCCGCGTGAATACCGCGTGCTGGCGGCGCTGCCATTGGCGGTGTTGATGCTTGGTTGGTTCTGGCTGGCGAATATTTTCAGCGATGGCACGGCCAAGCCACTGCCGTATGTGCCGCTGCTTAACCCGTTGGATCTGGGCCTGCTGTTTGCGCTGCTGGGTGTGTATTTGTGGTCGCGCAGCGTGGCGCCACAGCGTGGGCCGCGTGCTGAGCTGGTCGCCCAAGGTGTCGCAGGTGTTTCGCTGTTTGCCTTCTTTACTGCGTTGGTGATGCGCGCGGCTCATCATTGGGGCGACGTGCCGTTTCATCTGGATGCGCTATTGGAATCCATGCTGGTACAGGCCAGTTTGTCGATTGTCTGGACCCTGATCGCCCTCGGTCTGATGATCGGCGGCCACCTGCGCCATCGTCGCGAAGTGTGGCTGATCGGTGCCGCGTTGATTGCGGTGGTGGTCGCCAAGCTGTTCTTTGTCGAGCTGAGCAACCGTGGTGGCCTGGCGCGGATCGTGTCGTTTATCGGCGTGGGCGGGTTGCTGCTGGTGGTGGGTTACTTTGCACCGCTGCCGCCGAAACGTGCCGAACCTGTGATTGAAACTGAGGGAGCGTCTTCTTGATGGGCAAGCTGAGTCTGAGCGGGTGGGCGGTATGGCTGGTGTGTTCGGCGGTATACGCGCAGGAAGGTCCGGCTGACTTCACCACGCAAGTGCCGCTGGCCGTGAGTGGCAGCGGCCCTTGGTATCGGCTGGAGCTGCCCTTGGCGGTGCAATTGAGTGCACGCCAGGCTGATCTCAGCGACGTGCGCGTGTTCAACGCTGCCGGCGAGCAGCAGGCCTATGCGCTATCCCGTCAATCGGCGCAACGCTCCGAGAACCGAAACGTTACTGACGTGAAGTGGTTTCCGCTGTACGCCGTCGACACGCAGGCCGCGTTGCCTGGCGTGGTGATGAAGTCCACGTCTGAAGGCACGTTGCTGGAAGTGCGCCCATCCACCAAGGCGGGCAAGCAAGTGCTGCGTGGCTGGGTGCTGGACGCCAGCGCGATCAAGGCGCCTTTGCAGCAACTGAGCCTGGATTGGAGCCGCGAAAGAGACGGCTTCCAGCGTTTCAGCATTGAAGCCAGTGATGACCTGCAACACTGGGAGTCTTGGGGCGACGGCCAGGTAGCGCGCCTGTCGTTTGCCGACGAGCGGGTCGAGCAACATGATGTGAGCCTGCCGGGGCAATCGGCGCGTTACCTGCGCCTGGTGTGGCAAGGCCAGGAGGCGCCTTTGCTGACCTCGGCCAAGCTGGTGAGCGCCATCAGCAGCAGTTTGCCGATGCCACTGGTGTGGTCGCAGCCGTTGGCCGGTGCGCGGCTCAAGGCCGGGGAATACAGTTGGCAGTTGCCTACAGGACTGAATGTCGAGCGCTTGCGTATCGAGTTGAAGCAGCCGAACACGCTGGCGCCGGTGACCTTGTCGGGGCGTCGGGAAGCCAATCAAGCCTGGCAGCCGCTGAGCAATGGCTTGCTCTACCGCCTGACCCAGAACGGCCAGGATGTGGTGCAAGACGAACTGCAACTGCCCGGTGTAACCGTTGCTGAACTCAAATTGCAGGTAGATGAACGCGGTGGTGGCCTGGGTGTAGAAGCGCCGGCGCTGCGCTTTGCCGTGCGCTCCACGCAGTTGGTGTTCCTGGCGCGGGGTGAGCCGCCGTTCACCCTGGCATTGGGTAATGCGTCGGTGAAAGCTGCCAATCTGCCGTTATCCACCCTGATCCCCGACTACAGCACCGAGCGTCTGAAGACGTTGGGCCAGGCCAAAGTCGCGGGGGAGGCAGTGGTGAAAGCTCTCGCCGTTGCCACATCGCCTGAGGTTGGCCCCAACTGGAAGAAACTCGGCCTGTGGGCCGTGCTTCTGCTGGGTGTGGCGGCACTGGGGGCCATGGCCTACAGTTTGTTGCGCAAGCCACAGGTCAAACCGTGAACTCTGTTGGCGTTAAATCCTCTGATTAGAGGAAATAACCCTCGACTCGCGTTAAACTGCGCGGGTTTTTAAGCCCCCCATTTTCCGGAGCCTTCCATGTCCCGCGTTACCCTGAGTCGCTATTTGATCGAGCAGACCCGCAGCAACAACACGCCTGCCGATCTGCGCTTCCTTATCGAAGTGGTGGCGCGTGCTTGCAAGGAAATCAGCCACGCCGTGTCCAAAGGCGCACTGGGTGGTGTCCTGGGCAGCATGGGCACTGAAAACGTCCAAGGTGAAGTGCAGAAGAAGCTCGACGTGATCTCCAACGAGATCCTGCTCGAAGCCAACGAATGGGGCGGTCACCTGGCCGGCATGGCGTCCGAAGAAATGGACAATGCCTACCAGATCCCGGGTAAATACCCGAAAGGCGCCTACCTGCTGGTGTTTGACCCACTGGACGGTTCGTCCAACATCGACATCAACGCACCGGTCGGCACCATCTTCTCCGTACTGCGTTGCCCGAACGAATACCTGAGCCAGAACGAAGCCCTGAACGAAAAGGCCTTCCTGCAGCCAGGCACCGAGCAGGTGGCTGCCGGTTACGCAATCTACGGCCCACAGACCATGCTGGTGCTGACCCTGGGCGACGGCGTCAAAGGCTTCACCCTGGACCGTGAAATGGGCAGCTTCGTACTGACCCACGAAGACATCACCATTCCTGCCTCCACCCAGGAATTCGCGATCAACATGTCCAACCAGCGTCACTGGGAAGAACCCGTCACCCGCTACGTGGGCGAGCTGATGGCCGGCGAGGAAGGCCCGTTGAAGAAAAACTTCAACATGCGCTGGGTCGCCGCGATGGTGGCCGATGTGCACCGTATCCTGACCCGTGGTGGCCTGTTCATGTACCCACGTGACAGCCGCGAGCCGTCCAAACCGGGCAAACTGCGCCTGATGTACGAAGCCAACCCGATGTCGTTCCTGGTTGAGCAGGCGGGCGGTGCGTCCACCGACGGCCACCAGCGTATCCTCGACATCCAGCCGGAAGGCCTGCACCAGCGTGTGGCGGTATTCCTGGGTTCGAAGGAAGAAGTTGAGCGTGTGACGGCTTATCACAAGAAGTAAGTCTGTGCGATAAGTGGCCGGCGTTGTTGTGAGCCGGTTCACCCTTAAAAAAGCCCCGAAACGTTTCAGCGTTTTCGGGGCTTTTTTGTTTTTGCTTGTCGGGAACCAGACACCCCTTTTCCCTTCTAAGCTTCTGGCAGACACCCCAGCTGCTTCTTCTCTCCAGGAGTTTTTCCATGTCGTTACGCCGTCTCGCTTTGCTGGCTTTTTGCGTGCTATTGGCCGCTTGCAGCAAGGTCAACCAAGAAAATTACGCGAAGCTCTCGGCTGGCATGGCCAAGGCTGAGGTGGAGTCGTTGCTGGGCAAGCCGAGCGATTGTTCCGGCGCACTGGGCATGTCCAGTTGCACCTGGGGCGATAAAAACAGCTTTATCAGCGTGCAGTACGCCGGTGACAAAGTTCTGATGTTTTCCGGGCAAGGCCTGAAGTAAACCGGGGCGCGAGCCTACGGGAGAAAAAGAATGATGCGTTTTGTTTTATACCTTTGTGCCAGCCTGTTTTTGGCGGGCTGCGCCAGCCATTCTGGCGATGATCTGCAACCCAAGACAGCCGGCAACGTCAACCTCAAGCGTTACCAGGGCACCTGGTATGAGTTGGCCCGATTGCCGATGTACTTCCAGCGCAATTGCGCGCAGTCCGAAGCCCGTTATACCTTGCTGCCTGATGGCGACATGTCGGTGTTCAACCGCTGCCTGACGACCGAATGGAAATGGGAAGAGGCCAAGGGCACGGCCACGCCGCAAGTGTCCGGCAAGACCGACAAGCTCTGGGTGGAATTCAATAACTGGTTTACGTCGCTGCTGCCGGGCGTCGCCAAGGGCGATTACTGGGTGTTGTACGTCAGCGATGACTACAAGACCGCCATCGTCGGCAGCCCGAACCGGCGCTATATGTGGTTGTTGTCCCGGACCCCGACGGTCAGCGCCGATACCCTCGAAGACCTGCAAAGCAGGGCGCGTCAGCAGGGTTATGACACGACTCGTTTGATCTGGCGTACGTCGGACAAGCAGATGGCCAAAACCTCGCAGTAATTTTGCGATCGCCGCCAATCAAAATGTGGGAGCTGGCTTGCCTGCGATGGCATCAACTCGGTGTACCTGATGTACCGAGGTAACTGCATCGCAGGCAAGCCCGCTCCCACATTTGTTATGTGTTGCCTGTTAGCCCAGCAGATCTCTCAATACTTGAGTGAACGCCCGGCTGCTTTCTTCCTCGCCAGCATGGCGCCCATCCCGCACCACCCACTTTCCGTTTACCAGCACATCGCGGACCTGCCGATCACCACCGGCGAACAACCAACGATTGAGAATCCCATCCTCGGTCGCCGTCGCCAGGTAGGGATCGTTGCCATCCAGCACCAGCCAGTCTGCGCGCTTGCCCACTTCCAACCGACCAATTGGCTGGCCCAGCGCCTGGGCACCACCGTCCAGCGCGGCATCGAACAGCGTGCGGCCGACCATCGGCTGATCACTGCGATACAGGCGATTTCGCCGCTGATCACGCAGGCGTTGGCCGTATTCCAGCCAGCGCAGTTCTTCCACCACGCTCAGTGATACATGGCTGTCGGAGCCGATACCCATACGCCCACCTTGGGCGAGGAAATCCACCGCCGGGAAAATCCCGTCGCCCAGGTTGGCTTCAGTGGTCAGGCACAAACCGGCAATTGCGCGGCTCTTGGCCATGCGCGTCACTTCTTCGGGGTTGGCGTGAGTGGCGTGTACCAGGCACCAACGCTCATCGACATCGACGTTGTCATACAGCCATTGCAGCGGACGTTTGCCGCTCCAGGCCAGGCAGTCGTCGACTTCTTTCTGCTGCTCGGCGATGTGGATGTGCACCGGGCAAGCCTTGTCGCTGGCGGCCAGGACTTCATTGATTTGTTGCGGCGTGACGGCGCGCAGGGAGTGGAAGCACAGGCCCAACTGCTGCGTCGGTTGCGCGGCGAGGATTGGCTTGAGTTGCGCTTGCAGCTCCAGATAGTTTTCAGTGCTGTTGATAAACCGTCGCTGGCCTTCATTCGCAGGCTGGCCACCAAACCCGGAGTGGGTGTAGAGCACCGGCAGCAGCGTCAGGCCGATACCACTGCTGGCGGCTGCCTGGCTGATTTGTCGCGACAACTCAGTGCGGTCGGCATACGGCTGGCCGCTGACGTCGTGGTGCACGTAATGAAATTCGGCCACCGAGGTGTAGCCGGCCTTGAGCATCTCGATATACAGCTGGCGCGCGATGACGTGCAGTTGGTCGGGACTGATCTTGCCGACCATGCGGTACATCAAGTCGCGCCAGGTCCAGAAGCTGTCATTCGGGTTGCCGGCCACTTCGGCCAAACCGGCCATGGCGCGTTGGAACGCATGGGAGTGCAGATTCGGCATGCCCGCCAACACCGGGCCTCTGAGCCGTTCGGCGCCGTCTGCACTGGCATTGGGTTCAACGTGGGTCAGCAGGCCGTCGGCGCTGACTTCAAAGCGTACATCGTTGGCCCATCCATTAGGCAGCAGCGCGCGTTCGGCAAAGAAAGCGGACATGATCAAGGCACCCCGGTCGTGTGTTTATTTGTATATACATATACAGACGTTTGCCTGCTCGGTAAACTCCGGCAATCTATGCATCTTTTCAACCTGCAAGGATTCCCTGTGCCGACTCCGCCTGCCAAGTCTTCGCTGGCTGCCCACATGGACGAAAGTCCGGCGCCCTTGTATGCCCGCGTCAAACAGATGATCAGCCAGCAGATCCTCAACGGCAACTGGCCGCCGCATTACCGCGTGCCGTCCGAAAGCGAACTGGTCAGCCAGTTGGGCTTTAGCCGCATGACCATCAACCGCGCCTTGCGCGAGCTTACCGCCGAAGGTTTGCTGGTGCGTATGCAAGGCGTCGGTACGTTCGTCGCTGAGCCCAAGAGCCAGTCGGCGCTGTTTGAAGTGCACAACATTGCCGATGAGATCGCTTCCCGCGGTCATCGCCATACCTGCCAAGTCATCACGCTGGGCGAAGAGGCCGCCGGCTCCGAGCGCGCGGTTGCCCTGGAAATGCGCGAAGGCGGGCGGGTATTCCATTCGCTGATCGTGCACTTCGAAAACGACATTCCCGTGCAAATCGAAGACCGCTTCGTCAACGCCCTGGTTGCACCGGAATACCTGCAGCAGGATTTCACCCAGCAAACCCCCTACGCCTACTTGAACCAAGTGGCACCGCTGACTGAAGGCGAGCACGTGGTCGAAGCGATCCTCGCCGATGCCGCCGAGTGCAAGTTGTTGCAGATCGAGCCGAGCGAGCCGTGCCTGTTGATTCGTCGACGTACCTGGTCGGGTCGCCAGCCGGTGACCGCTGCGCGTTTGATCCACCCCGGTTCCCGTCACAGCCTGGAAGGACGTTTCAGTAAATGAGTGCAGTGAAAGTCTGGCGCGCCGCCGATTACGTGCGCATGCCGTGGAAAAACGGCGGCGGCAGCACCGAAGAAATTACCCGTGACGCAGGCACAGGCCTGGATGGTTTTGGCTGGCGCCTGTCGATTGCCGACATTGGTGAGTCGGGTGGGTTCTCCACATTCGCCGGCTATCAGCGCGTTATCACGGTGATCAAAGGCGCGGGCATGGTCCTGACGGTGGATGGCGAAGAGCAGCGTGGGTTGTTACCGCTGCAACCTTTCGCCTTCAAGGGTGAAAGCCAAGTGTCTTGCCGCTTGATCTCCGGGCCGATTCGCGATTTCAACCTGATCTACTCGCCGCAGCGTTACCACGCGCGGTTGCAGTGGGTGGATGGCGTGCAGCGCTTTTTCAGCACGGCGCAGACTGTATTGGTGTTCAGCGTTGCTGATGAAGTGAAGGTGTTGGACCAGGTGCTGGGCCATCACGACTGTCTGCAGGTGGACGGTAACACTGGGCTGTTGGACATCGCCGTAGCTGGCCGCAGCTGCATTATCGAACTGACTACACGCGGTTAAAAAATGTGGGAGCGAGCAAGCCCGCTCCCACATTTGTTTTGTGGTGTTCACACGATTTGTTTCCAGCCTGCGCACCAATTTGTTACCGAACGCCCCAGCGTGGCGCAAAACCATGCTGAAGTGACAAACCTCCTCTGCTGCAAAACTCCTCCGAAAGAAATTTCATCAAACCCCTAAGCCTTATTTTTCAAGGCTCGCACACCCATTCCAAAAAATTCTCAACAGCTCGCGCAGAAAGTTGGCCGCTTGATTGCATATGCTTGTATGTACAAGTAGAGATGTGTGCGTAAGAGTACTCTTCGCACCAATCATGTTCGCGCATCGATCGCTGAGGAGTCTGAGTTGTGACCAAGCCTACAAAATACCGTGACGTTGAAATCCGCGCCGCTCGCGGTAACAAGCTCACCGCCAAAAGCTGGCTGACTGAAGCGCCGCTGCGCATGCTGATGAACAACCTCGACCCACAAGTGGCCGAGAACCCGAAAGAACTGGTGGTGTACGGTGGTATCGGCCGTGCAGCGCGCAACTGGGAGTGCTACGACCAGATCGTCGAAAGCCTCACCAACCTGAACGACGACGAAACCCTGCTGGTGCAATCCGGCAAACCGGTCGGCGTGTTCAAGACCCACAGCAACGCACCACGCGTACTGATCGCCAACTCCAACCTGGTGCCACACTGGGCCAGTTGGGAACACTTCAACGAACTGGATGCCAAGGGCCTGGCCATGTACGGCCAGATGACCGCCGGCAGCTGGATCTACATCGGTAGCCAGGGCATCGTCCAAGGCACCTACGAAACCTTCGTCGAAGCCGGTCGCCAGCATTACAACAGCGACCTGACCGGCCGTTGGGTCCTCACCGCCGGCCTCGGCGGTATGGGCGGCGCCCAGCCATTGGCTGCAACCCTGGCCGGCGCCTGCTCGCTGAACATTGAATGCCAGCAGGTCAGTATCGATTTCCGCTTGAACAGCCGCTATGTCGACGAGCAAGCCACCGACCTCGACGACGCACTGGCTCGCATCGCCAAATACACCAAAGAAGGCAAGGCCATCTCCATCGCGCTGCTCGGCAACGCGGCTGAAATCCTGCCGGAACTGGTCAAGCGCGGCGTGCGCCCCGATATGGTCACCGACCAGACCAGCGCCCACGACCCGCTCAACGGCTACCTGCCGGCCGGCTGGACTTGGGACGAATATCGCGCCCGCGCCAAGACCGAGCCTGCCGCCGTGATCAAGGCCGCCAAGCAGTCGATGGCCGTGCATGTAAAAGCCATGCTGGAATTCCAGAAGCAAGGCATCCCGACCTTCGACTACGGCAACAACATCCGTCAGATGGCCCAGGAAGAGGGCGTGGAAAACGCATTCGACTTCCCAGGTTTCGTACCGGCCTACATCCGCCCCCTGTTCTGCCGTGGCATCGGCCCGTTCCGTTGGGCTGCGCTGTCGGGCGACCCGCAAGACATCTACAAGACCGACGCCAAAGTCAAAGAACTGATCCCCGACGACGCCCACCTGCACAACTGGCTGGACATGGCGCGCGAGCGCATCAGCTTCCAGGGCCTGCCGGCGCGTATCTGCTGGGTTGGGCTGGGTCAGCGCGCCAAGTTGGGCCTGGCATTCAACGAAATGGTACGCAGCGGCGAGCTGTCGGCGCCGGTTGTGATCGGCCGTGACCACCTGGACTCCGGCTCGGTATCCAGCCCGAACCGCGAGACCGAAGCCATGCAGGACGGTTCCGACGCCGTGTCCGACTGGCCACTGCTCAACGCCTTGCTCAACACCGCGAGCGGCGCGACCTGGGTTTCGCTGCATCACGGCGGCGGCGTAGGCATGGGCTTCTCCCAGCACTCCGGCATGGTGATCGTCTGCGACGGTACCGACGAAGCGGCCGAGCGGATTGCCCGCGTGCTGCACAACGACCCGGCCACCGGTGTGATGCGTCACGCAGACGCCGGTTACCAGATCGCGATCGACTGCGCCAAGGAGCAGGGCCTCAATCTCCCAATGATCAAGTAAGCCGGCACCACCCGAAAAACAATCCATCAGAGGTTGAACACACATGGCTGCAAATGACGCACGTGCAAGCACCACCCCGTTGATCGAAAGGCGTTCGATCGACTACATCCCGGAAGCGGAAAGACACGGTCGTCTATTGAGCCAGTTCACCCTGTGGCTGGGTGCCAACCTGCAGATCACTGCCATCGTCACCGGGGCCTTGGCCGTGGTGCTGGGCGGTGATGTGTTCTGGTCGTTGATCGGTCTGTTGATCGGTCAACTGCTGGGCGGCGGCGTCATGGCGCTGCATGCGGCGCAAGGCCCGCAATTGGGCTTGCCGCAGATGATCTCCAGCCGGGTGCAGTTTGGTGTGTATGGAGCGGTGATCCCGCTGGTGCTGGTGTGCCTGATGTACATCGGTTTCTCGGCCAGCGGCTCATTGCTGGCGGGGCAGGCGGTGGCGCAGCTGCTGCACGTGGAAGACTGGGTCGGCATTGTGTTGTTCGCCGGGCTGATCATGGTGTTCACCATCTTCGGCTACCGGGTTATCCATGGCATCGGCCGCATTGCCAGCGTGCTTGGCGTGATTGCGTTCGCGTACCTGTTCTACAAGCTGTTGGCCGGTAACGACATCGGCGCGTTGTTGGGCAACAAGCACTTTTCCCTGAGCAGTTTCCTGCTGGCGATTTCGCTGTCGGCGTCCTGGCAGATTGCGTTCGGCCCTTATGTGGCGGACTACTCGCGCTACCTGCCGCGCAGCACTGAGGCCAAGAAAACCTTCTGGGCGGTTGGCCTGGGTTCAGTGATCGGTGCGCAGGCGTCGATGGTGTTCGGTGTGTTCGCAGCGGCCTTGGCCGGTTCGCAATTCGCCCACCACGAAGTCTCGTTTATCGTCGGCCTGGGTGGCACCGGCATTGTCGCGGCGCTGCTGTATTTCAGCATCGCCTTCGGCAAGGTCACCGTGACCACGCTCAATGCCTACGGCAGCTTCATGTCGATCGCGACGATCATCAGCGGCTTTCGTGGCAGCCGGCACATTTCGAGTGCGGTGCGCCTGCTGTACATCTTCCTGATGGTGTCGATTGCCGCCGCGCTGGCGTTGCTGGGCAAGGACTCGTTCCTCAAGGATTTCTCCGCGTTCATCCTGTTCCTGCTGGCGTTTTTTACGCCATGGAGCGCGATCAACCTGGTGGACTTCTACTGCATCACCAAAGAGCGCTACGACATTCCGGCGCTGTCCAATCCCAATGGTCGGTACGGCCGCTGGAACCTGATGGGCATCAGCATCTATGTGTTCGGCGTGCTGATCCAGATGCCGTTCATCTCCACGCATTTCTACACCGGCCCACTGGTCGCCAGCCTTGGCGACACCGATATCTCCTGGATCATCGGCCTGGTGGTGCCTGCTGCGCTTTATTACTGGGCCGCGAAAAAGTGGCACAGCGCAATACCTGAAAAACTGATCCTGCCGGTAGAGCAGGGCGCTATACCAACGACAAACGGGCTGGCTGCACAGGCCTGATGGGACGTGGACAGGGCAGGATGCCTACTGACTGCCGTAATCCATTTCAAGATTGGGAGCGTCACAACAATGAAAATGAATAAGACCCTGTTGGCCACATTGTTCTCAGCAGGCGTACTGGCAAGTGCAAGCGCCCAGGCGGCAGGTTGGTGCGAATCGGGTAAACCGGTGAAATTTGCCGGTCTGAACTGGGAAAGCGGCATGTTGCTCACGGACATCCTGCAAACCGTTCTGGAAAAAGGCTACGACTGCAAAACCGACAGCCTGCCGGGTAACTCCATCACTATGGAAAACGCCCTGAGCAGCAATGACATTCAAGTGTTTGCCGAAGAGTGGGTCGGCCGCAGCGAAGTCTGGAACAAGGCCGAGAAGGCCGGCAAAGTCGTCGGCGTCGGTGCCCCTGTTATCGGCGCTGTCGAAGGTTGGTACGTGCCGCGTTATGTGATCGAAGGCGACGCCAAGCGCAAGCTGGAACCCAAGGCGCCGGACCTGAAAAACATCGCCGACCTGGCCAAGTACGCCTCGGTGTTCAAGGACCAGGAAGAACCTTCCAAAGGCCGTTTCTACAACTGCCCGGCCGGTTGGACCTGCGAGCTGGACAACAGCGAGATGCTGAAAAGCTACGGCCTGGAAAGCACCTACACCAACTTCCGCCCTGGCACCGGCCCGGCGCTGGATGCAGCGGTGCTGTCGAGCTACAAGCGTGGCGAACCGATCCTGTTCTATTACTGGTCGCCTACCCCGCTGATGGGCCAGGTTGATCTGGTGAAGCTGGAAGAAAAGCCCGGTGTGGATAAAAGCGTGAGCATCAAGGTCGGCTTGTCCAAGACGTTCCACGAGCAAGCCCCGGAACTGGTGGCGGTGCTGGAAAAGGTCAACCTGCCGATCGACCTGCTGAACCAGAACCTCGGTCGCATGGCTAAAGAGCGAATTGAATCGCCAAAACTGGCGAAAATTTTCCTCAAGGAACATCCTGAAGTCTGGCACGCATGGGTGAGCGACGACGCAGCCAAGAAAATCGACGCGGCCTTGTAGGTTGAGCGTTCCCGGTTGCTTTAACAGGCAACCGGGCGCCCGGCCACAACCCACTGGATCGAGAGCACGATATGTTTCCTGAGCGTTTTACGTTTTCCATTGCCGACTGGGTCAACGGTTGGGTGGATTCACTGGTTACCAACTACGGCGATGTGTTCCGGCACATCTCCGACACCCTGTTATGGGCCATCGTCAACCTGGAAGGGTTGCTACGCGCGGCGCCTTGGTGGCTGATGTTGGCCATCGTCGGTGGTGTCGCCTGGCACGCCACCCGCAAGGTGGTGACCACGGCGGTGATCGTCGGTTTGCTGTTCCTGGTGGGCGCCGTTGGCCTGTGGGACAAGCTGATGCAAACCTTGGCACTGATGATGGTCGCCACAGTGATCTCGGTGCTGATCGGCATTCCCTTGGGCATCCTCTCGGCGCGTAGCAATCGCCTGCGTTCGGTGCTGATGCCGCTGCTCGACATCATGCAAACCATGCCCAGCTTCGTGTACCTGATCCCGGTGCTGATGCTGTTCGGCCTCGGTAAGGTCCCGGCGATTTTCGCCACGGTGATCTACGCCGCGCCGCCGCTGATTCGCCTGACGGATCTGGGTATTCGCCAAGTCGACGGCGAAGTCATGGAAGCCATCAATGCCTTCGGTGCCAACCGCTGGCAGCAACTGTTCGGCGTGCAGCTGCCGCTGGCACTGCCAAGCATCATGGCCGGTATCAACCAGACCACCATGATGGCGTTGTCGATGGTGGTGATCGCCTCGATGATCGGCGCCCGTGGCTTGGGTGAAGACGTACTCGTCGGCATCCAGACTCTCAACGTTGGCCGTGGGCTCGAAGCCGGGCTGGCGATCGTGATTCTTGCAGTGGTCATCGACCGCATTACCCAGGCCTATGGTCGTCCACGGCACGAGGCGAGCAAATGACTACTGTCAGCAAAATTGAAGTAAAAAACGTCTTCAAGATTTTCGGCGCCCGTTCCAAGGATGCACTGGCCATGGTCGGCCAGGGCAAGACCAAGGACCAGGTACTGGCCGAGACCGGTTGCGTGGTCGGCGTGAACGACTTGTCCCTGAGCATCGGCACCGGTGAGATCTTCGTGATCATGGGCCTGTCGGGCTCCGGCAAGTCGACCCTGGTGCGTCACTTCAACCGCCTGATCGACCCCACCAGCGGCGCGATCCTGGTGGACGGCGAAGACATCCTGAAACTGGACATGGAAGCCCTGCGCCAATTCCGTCGACATAAGATCAGCATGGTGTTCCAGAGCTTCGGCCTGTTGCCCCACAAGAGCGTGCTCGACAACGTTGCCTACGGCCTGAAAGTGCGCGGCGAAACCAAGCAGGTCTGCGCCGAACGCGCGCTGCACTGGATCGAAACCGTGGGCCTCAAAGGCTACGAAAACAAATACCCGCATCAGCTCTCCGGCGGCATGCGTCAGCGCGTCGGCCTGGCCCGCGCCCTGGCGGCCGACACCGACATCATCCTGATGGATGAAGCGTTCAGTGCCCTCGACCCGCTGATTCGTGCCGAGATGCAGGACCAATTGCTGGAGCTGCAAAAGACCCTGCACAAAACCATCGTGTTCATCACCCACGACCTCGACGAGGCCGTGCGCATCGGCAATCGCATTGCAATTCTCAAGGACGGCAAGCTGATCCAGGTCGGCACGCCTCGCGAGATCCTGCATTCGCCGGCGGATGAGTATGTGGATCGGTTTGTACAGCGGCGGGCGGCGGTGGTCTGATCCGGATGACAGCGGGACGCAGAGCGTCCCAGGTGGCATTCCCACGCAGAGCGTGGGAACGATCAAATTGAAGAAGGTATGAAGATGTCCCTGGCTGAAAAAATCATCATCGCCGACGTCCCCATGCGCTGGCAGGACGTGGTCGCCGTGGCCCGTCACGGTGCTGTTCTCGAACTCTCGGGCCACGCCTGGGCGCGTATCGACAATGCCCAGGCCATCGTGCAGCGCATCGTCACCAGCGGTGAGCGCGCCTATGGCGTGAACACCGGTCTGGGCGCGCTGTGCAATGTGTCGCTCAAGGGCGAGCAACTCAGCCAACTGTCGCGTAATACCTTGCTGAGCCACGCCTGCGGCGTCGGTCCGGTACTCAGCGATGAGCAAACGCGTGCGATCATTTGTGCGGCAATTATCAACTACAGCCACGGCAAATCCGGCCTGCATCCGCAGGTGGTGCATTCGTTGCTGGCGCTGCTCAACCACGGCATCACGCCGCAAGTGCCGTCCCAGGGCTCGGTGGGTTATCTGACCCACATGGCGCATGTCGGCGTGACCTTGCTGGGTGTTGGCAATGTGAGCTACCGGGGCCAGGTCGTCCCGGCGCAACAGGCCCTGAGCGCCGAAGGTTTACAGCCGGTGGTACTGGGTGCCAAGGACGGTCTGTGCCTGGTCAACGGCACGCCGTGCATGACCGGCCTGAGCTGCCTGGCCTTGGCTGACGCGCATCATTTGCTGCAATGGGCCGACGTGATCGGTGCCATGAGCTTTGAGGCCCAGCGCGGTCAGATTGACGCCTTCGACGAAGCCATCATCGCCCTCAAGCCGCACCCGGGCATGCAACAAGTCGGCATCAACCTGCGCGCCTTGCTCGACGGCAGTGAAGTGATCGCCAGCAGCAAAGGCATCCGTACCCAGGACGCGCTGAGCATCCGCTCGATCCCGCAGATTCATGGCGCGGCGCGCGACCAGGTGGAACACGCCACTCGTCAGATCGAGACCGAACTCAACAGCGCCACCGATAACCCGTTGGTGCTCGGCACACCGGACAACTACCGCGTGGTGTCCCAGGCCAACCCCCACGGACAATCCGTGGCGCTGGCGGCCGACATGCTCGCCATCGCGATGGCCGAAATCGGCTCCGTGGCCGAGCGTCGCCTGGACCGCCTGATCAACCCGCACGTCAGTGGTCTGCCGGCGTTCCTGGTCAGCAACCCCGGGGTCAACTCCGGGATGATGATCGTGCAGTACGTCGCCGCCTCCCTGTGTGGGCAAAACCGCCAGTTGGCGCAACCGGCGGTGCTCGACAACTTTGTCACCTCGGGCCTGCAGGAAGACCATCTGAGCATGGGCACCAATGCCGCGCTCAAGCTGCATCAATTGTTGGCCAACGTCACCCAGATCCTTGCCATTGAGTACCTGCTGGCGGCCCAGGCGTTTGAGTTTCTCAAGGACCAGCGTTTCGGCGCGGGTACTGACAGCGCCTGGCGCCTGTTGCGTGAAAAGGTCTCGCCTTACGAACAAGACCGCTGGCTGGCGCCGGACATCGCGACGGCGGCCGCACTGCTCAAGGATGCCAACCTGCTGCACCGCACCTTGCCGAATTTGCACTGAACGTTTTTCCAACAATAACCAGCGTGCCAAGCCGCGAGTCGTTCTAAAAGAACACCGCGGCGGATAACGGAAGCATCCGGAGCGACTGGTAGTTAACAACACTCTCAAAAGGAGCATGAATGTGACTGCGCTAAATCTGATTCCAGGCCAACTGAGCCTCTCCCAACTGCGGGCCATCTACCAGCAGCCGGTAACCCTCAGCCTGGATGACAGCGCCACGGCGCAGATCGAAGCCAGTGTTGCCTGCGTGGAGCAGATTCTCGCCGAGAACCGCACCGCTTACGGCATCAACACCGGTTTCGGCCTGCTGGCCTCGACCCGCATCGCAAGCGAAGACCTGGAAAACCTCCAGCGTTCGCTGGTGCTGTCCCATGCCGCCGGTGTCGGTGAGCCGATCAGCGATGCGCTGGTGCGGCTGGTCATGGTGCTCAAGGTCAACAGCCTGAGCCGTGGGTTCTCCGGGATTCGCCGCCAGGTGATCGACGCACTGATCGCGCTGATCAACGCCGAGGTGTATCCGCATATTCCTCTGAAAGGTTCAGTGGGTGCTTCCGGTGACTTGGCGCCATTGGCCCACATGTCCCTGGTGCTGCTGGGCGAAGGCAAGGCGCGCTACAAGGGCGAATGGCTTGAGGCCACCGAAGCGCTGAAAGTCGCCGGCCTGACCCCGCTGACCCTCGCCGCCAAAGAAGGTCTGGCGCTGCTCAACGGCACCCAGGTATCTACCGCGTATGCTTTGCGTGGCCTGTTCGAAGGCGAAGATTTGTTCGCGGGCGCCCTGGCCTGCGGCGCCCTGACCGTGGAAGCGGTGCTGGGCTCGCGTTCGCCATTTGACGCACGTATTCACGCCGCTCGCGGCCAACGTGGGCAGATCGATGCGGCTGCGGCCTATCGTGACCTGCTGGGCGAAAGCAGCCAGGTCTCCCAGTCGCACCAGAACTGCGACAAAGTACAAGACCCGTACTCCCTGCGCTGCCAGCCGCAAGTCATGGGCGCCTGCCTGACCCAGTTCCGCCAGGCCGCCGAAGTGCTGGTGGTGGAAGCCAACGCCGTGTCGGATAACCCGCTGGTGTTTGCAGCCGAAGGCGACGTGATCTCCGGCGGTAACTTCCACGCGGAACCGGTGGCCATGGCCGCTGATAACATGGCGCTGGCCATCGCGGAAATCGGCTCCCTGAGCGAGCGCCGTATCTCGCTGATGATGGACAAGCACATGTCGCAATTGCCGCCGTTCCTGGTGGGCAATGGCGGGGTGAACTCCGGTTTCATGATCGCCCAGGTGACAGCAGCAGCGTTGGCCAGTGAGAACAAGGCGCTGGCTCATCCGCATAGCGTGGACAGCCTGCCGACTTCCGCCAACCAGGAAGACCACGTTTCGATGGCGCCGGCTGCGGGCAAGCGCCTGTGGGAAATGGCCGAGAACACCCGTGGTGTGTTGGCGGTTGAGTGGCTGGCAGCGTGCCAGGGCCTGGACCTGCGCGACGGCTTGAAAACCTCGACCAAGCTTGAAAAGGCTCGCGGCATTCTGCGCGACAAAGTGGCGTTCTATGAAAAGGACCGCTTCTTTGCACCTGACATCAACGCCGCCAGCGAGCTGCTTGCCAGCCGCTGCCTGAATGAACTGGTGCCGGCCAAGTTGCTGCCAAGCCTGTAACTGATCATTCCCACGCTCTGCGTGGGAATGCCGCCCTGGACGCTCTGCGTCTACTTTTAGAGCCGTGACGCTGAGCGTCACAGGATGCATTCCCACGCAGAGCGTGGGAACGATCCTCTTCTTATAAAAATAATTAGGGACGAGAAATGCACACGCAAGAAAAGGGTTTGAAACGCGGGCTCAACGCCCGACATATTCGCTTTATGGCTCTGGGCTCGGCGATCGGTACCGGGCTTTTCTATGGCTCCGCGTCCGCCATCCAGATGGCCGGTCCCGCCGTGTTGTTGGCCTACCTGATCGGCGGCGCCGCGGTATTCATGGTGATGCGCGCCCTGGGTGAAATGGCCGTGCACAACCCGGTGGCCGGCTCCTTCGGCCAGTACGCCAGCACCTACCTGGGCCCCATGGCCGGCTTTATCCTCGGCTGGACCTACGCGTTTGAAATGATCATCGTCTGCCTCGCCGACGTGACCGCCTTCGGCATCTACATGGGCTTCTGGTTTCCCGAAGTCGCACGTTGGGTCTGGGTGCTCGGCATCGTGTTTTTGATCGGCGGCCTGAACCTGTGCAACGTCAAAGTGTTTGGCGAGATGGAGTTCTGGCTGTCGCTGCTCAAGGTTGGCGCGATTGTCGCGATGATCCTGGGCGGCTTCGGCATCATGCTGTTCGGCATTCACACTGCCGGCGACACCCAAGCCAGCGGCCTCAGCAACCTGTGGGCCCACGGCGGCTTTATGCCCAACGGCGTTGGCGGTTTGATCGCCTCGTTTGCGGTGGTGATGTTCGCGTTTGGCGGCATCGAAATCATCGGCATCACCGCCGGTGAAGCCAAGGACCCGCAACGTGTGATCCCCAAGGCGATCAACGCCGTGCCGCTGCGCATCCTGTTGTTCTACGTGCTGACCTTGTTTGTGTTGATGGCGATCTACCCGTGGCCGCAGATCGGCACCCAGGGCAGCCCGTTCGTACAGATATTCAGCAACCTGGGCATCGGCTCGGCGGCGACCATTCTCAATATCGTGGTGATCTCGGCGGCGGTGTCGGCCATCAACAGTGACATCTTTGGCGCCGGCCGCATGATGTACGGCCTGGCCCAGCAAGGGCAGGCGCCCAAGGGTTTTGCCCAGCTGTCCAAACAAGGCGTGCCGTGGATGACCGTGGTGGTGATGGGCGCGGCGCTGCTCGGCGGCGTGGTGCTCAATTACCTGATCCCGGAAAACGTGTTCCTGGTGATTGCCTCGATTGCCACCTTCGCCACCGTATGGGTCTGGCTGATGATCCTGTTCACCCAGGTCGCGATGCGCCGCTCGATGACTAAAGAGCAAGTCGCCGAGCTGAAATTCCCGGTACCGTTCTGGCCTTATGCGCCTGCGGCGGCCATCGTGTTCATGTTGTTTGTATTTGGCGTGCTGGGCTACTTCCCGGACACCCAGGCTGCATTGCTGGTCGGCGCCGTGTGGATCGTGCTGTTGGTCGTCGCCTACCTGTTGTGGGTCAAACCCGCTGCCGGGCAAGCGGCCAAGGTCCATTACGACCCGGTTTTGTCTCATCGATAACTTAGGGAGGCGTTGATGAAAACGCTTTGGCAACACTGCCACGTCGCAACCATGGCCCACGGCAAATACTCGATCATCGAGGATGCCGCCATGGTCACCGCAGGTCAGCTCATCGAGTGGATCGGCCCCTTGGCCGATCTGCCGGAGGGAGACTATGCGCAGGTTCACGACCTGCAAGGCGCGTGGGTTACCCCCGGGCTGATCGACTGCCACACGCACACGGTGTTTGGCGGCAATCGCAGCGGCGAATTCGAGCAGCGCCTTGAAGGGGTGAGCTACGCCGAAATCGCGGCCAAAGGGGGCGGTATTGCCAGCACGGTGCGCGCCACCCGCGCCGCGACAGAAGATGAACTGTTTGCCAGCGCTGAAAAGCGCCTGCGCAGTTTGCTGCGTGACGGCGTGACCACGGTTGAGATCAAGTCCGGCTACGGCTTGGACCTGGCCAATGAACGCAAGATGTTGCGGGTTGCGCGTCGTCTCGGCGAAGCGCTGCCAGTCAGCGTGCGCGCCACGTGCCTCGCGGCGCACGCGTTGCCGCCGGAGTACAAGGACCGTGCCGATGACTACATCGATCACATCTGCGCCGAGATGTTGCCAGCCTTGGCGGCGGAAGGGCTGGTGGATGCGGTCGACGCTTTCTGCGAGTACCTAGCGTTTTCCACCGAACAGGTGGAGCGCGTGTTCAAGGTTGCCCAGCAGTTGGACCTGCCGGTGAAACTGCATGCCGAGCAGCTGTCGTCGTTGCACGGTTCCAGCCTCGCGGCGCGTTACCACGCGTTGTCGGCGGACCATCTGGAGTTCATGACCGAAGAAGACGCCATCGCCATGGCCGCTTCTGGCACCGTCGCCGTCTTGCTGCCGGGCGCTTTCTACTTCCTGCGTGAAACCCAGTTGCCGCCGATGGAGGTCCTGCGCAAGCACGGTGTGAAGATCGCTATAGCCAGCGACCTCAACCCCGGCACCTCACCGGCGTTGTCGGTGCGCTTGATGCTGAACATGGCTTGCACCTTGTTCCGCATGACCCCGGAAGAAGCCCTGGCCGGCGCCACCCAGCATGCGGCCACCGCGCTGGGCATGGGTGACACCCATGGGTCTCTGGAAGTGGGCAAGGTCGCGGATTTTGTCGCGTGGCAGATTGATCGCCCCGCCGACCTTGCCTACTGGCTGGGCGGCGAGCTGGATAAACGCGTCGTGCGCCACGGCGTCGACGTCACTGTTTGAGGAGCAATGCTGTGGACAAGGTTCTGAACTTCAAAAAAGGCCGCGTGCCGCTGCTGATCAGCATGCCCCACGCCGGGCTGCGTCTCACGCCTGCGGTGCAGGCCGGGTTGATCCCCGAGGCGCAGAGCCTGCCGGATACCGACTGGCACATCCCCACGCTGTATGACTTTGCCGAAGAGCTCGGTGCCAGCACCTTGGCGGCCGAGTACTCGCGGTTTGTGATCGACCTGAACCGGCCGTCCGACGACAAACCGTTGTATGTCGGCGCCACCACCGGTTTGTACCCGGCGACGCTGTTTGACGGCGTGCCGTTGTTCCGCGAAGGTCTGGAGCCGTCAAAGGAAGAGCGCGCAACCTACCTGGAAAAGGTCTGGGGCCCATACCACCGTACGCTGCAAGAGGAACTGGCCCGGCTCAAGGCCGAGTTCGGCTATGCGCTGCTGTTCGATGCGCACTCGATCCGCTCGGTGATCCCGCACCTGTTCGATGGCAAACTGCCGGACTTCAACCTCGGCACCTTCAATGGCGCTGCCTGCGACGCCGAGTTGGCCAGCCAGCTCGAAGCCATCTGCGCCAAATATCCCCAGTACACCCATGTGCTGAACGGGCGCTTCAAGGGTGGCCATATCACCCGGCACTACGGCAACCCGGCGCAGGACATCCACGCCGTGCAGTTGGAGTTGTGCCAGAGCGCTTATATGGAAGAGTTCGAGCCGTTCCGTTATCGGACGGATTTGGCCGAGCCAACCCAGGTGGTGTTGAAGCAGTTGCTGGAAGGGTTCCTGGCTTGGGGGCAAAAGCGCTACGGCTGAAATGGCTATCGCCGGCAAGCCTCACAGTCGCCGCAGTGCAACTGCCGGTCGCCACAGGTCGTGTTGATAGAGGTCTCGCTGGGTAAGGTTGTGGGTACGGCGCGTCAGACGCCACTCCCCACAATAAAAGCTGCCGAGTGAGACCTCTTTCATGAAAAGACTGTTCAACCGTTACCTGTTGACCCTCACCGGCGCCGCACTGCTCAGTGCACACGCCATGGCCGCCGAGCCGGCCTCCTGCAAAGCCGTGCGCATGGGCGTGGTCAGTTGGACCGACGTGATCGCCACCTCGGGCATGGCTGATGTGTTACTCAACGGCCTGGGCTACGACAGCAAACAGACCAGCGCTGTGCAGCAGATCATCTTCGCGGGCATCCGCGACAAGCGTCTGGATGTTTTCCTCGGCTACTGGAAACCGGCGATGGATAACAACATCGCACCGTTCCTGGCGGCCAAACAGGTCAAAGTCTTCGATAAACCCAGCCTTGCCGACGCCCAGGCCACCCTGGCCGTGCCGCAATACGTGGCCGATGCCGGGTTGAAGACCTTTGCCGATATCGCCCGCTTCAAAGACAAGTTGGGCGCCAAGATCTATGGCATCGAGCCCGGTAGCGGCGCCAATACCGATATCCAGAAAATGATCGACACCAACCACTTCGGCCTCGGCGGCTTCAAGCTGGTCGCCTCGGGTGAAGCGGGCATGCTGGCGGCGGTGCAACGCGCGGTGAACCGCAAGGAGTTCGTGGTGTTTGTCGGTTGGACCCCGCACCCGATGAACATCAACATGAAAATGGCCTACCTCACCGGCAGTGAAGATGTGTTCGGCCCTGACGAAGGTCGCGCCACGGTCTCCACCGTCACCGCGCCGGACTTCGCAGAGCGCTGCCCCAACGCCAATCGACTGTTGGAAAACCTGACCTTCACCGCCGCCCAGGAAAGCCAGTTGATGGTGCCGATCATGGAGCGCCAGTCGCCCCAGGATGTGGCCAAGCAATGGCTGCGTGATCACCCTGAGGATTTGCAGCGCTGGTTGGCCGGGGTCACGGCGTTTGATGGCAAGGATGGCGTGGCAGCGGTGCAGGCCAGCCTCAAACCCTGAGCCGAACTTGTCAGATAAAACAACACGTTTGGATCTCCAGCGTCAGGGATATTTGCGCATGTATTCGATCTCTCCGCAGCTTGCCGCCTTTGTCGCCAAAACCGAGTCCTTCACCAGTGACGACTCGTCGCTGGCAGGATTACGCCAAGGCTACGACCGCATGTGCCAAGCATTTACCCCGCCACAGCCGCCAGGACTGCAAGTTTCGGACTTTTCACTGGGTGGGGTGAAGGTGCGTAGCTATAAGCCTACGACTCCCACTCCGGTTGATGGCTGGCCCTGCCTCCTTTATATGCACGGCGGCGGCTGGGTGGTCGGCGGGCTGGATTCCCATGACTTCATTTGCTTCGAACTGGCCAGCGCGTTACAGGTGCTGGTGATCGCCATCGATTACCGCCTGGCGCCTGAACACCCATTCCCAGCGGCTTACGAAGATTGCCGCGCGGTGTGGCAAGCGATCCAGGCGGGGCAGGGGCCGTACGCCATTGATCTCCGGCGTCTGGTGGTGGCAGGTGACAGCGCGGGCGGCAATCTGGCGGCGGCGTTGTGCCTGGGCCTGCGGGATGACGGCCAGCCGCGGCCCCGGGCCCAAGTGTTGATCTATCCAGGCTTGGGTGGCCCGGCCGATTTGCCATCACGCCGCGATTGCAGGGATGCGCCATTGCTCACCACCGCCGACACAGACTGCTATCTGGCGCTCTACCTGCTGGGTGCGGGCCAGCCGTCGTCCTATGCCATGCCGCTGCTGGCTGAAGACTTCAGCGATTTGCCCAAGGCATTGATCGCCGTGGCGCAGTTTGACCCGCTGCGTGATGACGGCATGCTCTACGCCGAACGCCTTCAGGCGGCGGGCGTAGCAGCGGTGCTTTATCCCGGGAAAGGCCTGATCCATGGCTGCCTAAGGGCGCGCGGCCAAGTGCCGGAGGTGGATCAGTTGTACGACTATCTGTTGTATTACCTGAGGAGCGAAGGGCTGACACAGGTCTAAGCGCTCAAGGACATGCTCATTGCACAATTCGGGTTTATGATGCCAGACGGCAAAATAATAGACGTCCCCCCAGGGATGAACCCGACACCCTACGGAGCGCGCAATGCAGACTTGGTACCCGCAGATCAAACCCTACGCCCGGCACGATCTGGCAGTCGATGAAACCCACACGCTGTATGTCGATGAAAGTGGCTCCCCCGAAGGTTTGCCCGTCGTATTCATCCACGGCGGCCCTGGTGCCGGTTGTGATGCCAACAGTCGCTGCTACTTTGATCCGAGCCTGTACCGCATTGTCACCTTCGACCAGCGTGGTTGCGGTCGCTCCACCCCTCGCGCCAGCCTGGAAAACAACACCACCTGGGACCTGGTCGCCGACCTCGAGCGCATCCGCGAACACTTGGGCATCGAGAAATGGGTGTTGTTCGGCGGTTCCTGGGGTTCGACCCTGGCCCTGGCCTACGCGCAAACCCACCCAGAGCGGGTCCATGGCCTGATCGTGCGCGGTATTTTCCTGGCCCGTCCCCAAGACATTCAGTGGTTCTACCAGGCCGGCGCCAGCCGTATGTTCCCGGATTACTGGCAGGACTACCTTGCCCCGATCCCTCAAGAAGAACGCCACGACCTGCTCACGGCCTACCATAAGCGCCTGACCGGCAACGACCAGATTGCCCAGATGCATGCGGCCAAGGCCTGGTCCACCTGGGAAGGTCGCATGTTGGGCCTGTGCCCGAACCCTCAGCAGGTCGAGCGGTTTGCCGAGCCCCAGCGCGCCCTGTCCATCGCGCGTATCGAGTGCCACTACTTCACCAACAACTCCTTCCTGGAACCTGACCAGCTGATTCGCGATATGCACAAGATCGCCCATCTGCCTGGCGTAATCATTCACGGCCGCTACGATATGATCTGCCCACTGGATAACGCCTGGGAGCTGCATCAGGCGTGGCCCAACAGCGAACTGCAAGTGATCCGCGAGGCTGGCCATGCGGCATCCGAGCCGGGAATCACTGATGCGTTGGTGCGTGCGACCGGCGAGATGGCACGGCGCCTGCTTGACTTGCCGCCAGAAGAAGCATGAAGGGCCTGTTGCAAAGGGTGCGTGGCGCCCGGGTTGAGGTCGCGGGCGAAGTAGTGGGGTCGATCGATCAGGGTTTGCTGGTGTTGGTGGCCGTCGAACCTGGCGATACGCCCGAGAGCGCCGACAAACTTTTGCACAAGCTGCTTAACTATCGGGTGTTCAGCGACGAAGAGGGCAAGATGAACGTGTCCTTGAAGGACATCGGCGGCGGTTTGCTGCTGGTGTCACAGTTCACTCTGGCGGCGGATACCAAAAGCGGGCTGCGTCCGAGCTTCTCTACTGCGGCCCCACCGGCCTTGGGTGCAGCGCTTTTCGATCACTTGCTGTTACAAGCGCAACAATTGCATGGCAAGGTGGCGTCGGGGCGTTTTGGCGCTGATATGCAGGTGCATTTGGTCAATGATGGCCCTGTGACCTTCCTCTTACAGACGTGAATGTATTAAAAACGACTTTTAATGCCTAAAAACGCAGGATTTCGCTACAAATACTTCGTTGTCCCTGATGCGTTGTCTCGCGGGCTACTAGATAATCGCGCGCTACGGGGATCAGCGTTGTTTGGTCCATTTTTGACTTAGGTAGAGACTTGTCCGGCAGCCGTTGGGGAATCATTTAGCCCCAGGGGAGTCGGAACAATGCTCGCCAACCTGGCATATAGATAGCTGGCCGTTGGTTTTTTGATCTGTTTTCGGCGAGGGTTGCTCGTGATTGTTAGTCCCTGTAATGCACCAAAATTGTCTGCCAAACGGTTACGAAACGCACTGGTGACGGGCTCTGCCCTGTTTTGCCTGTTCGGCGCGGGTCAACTGTGGGCATTCAGTCTGGATGATGTGTCGGCCAAGGCAAAAGAGCTGGCCGGGCAGAAATACGAAGCTCCGCGCAGCAATCTGCCAAACGAATTCCGCGAAATGAAATTCGCTGACTACCAAAAAATTCGTTTCCGCAACGAGAAAGCCGAGTGGGCTGATCAGAACACGCCGTTCAAGCTGTCCTTCTATCACCAGGGCATGCACTTCGACACGCCGGTGAAAATCAACGAAGTCACTGCCGACAGCGTCCAGGAAATCAAATACGACCCGACTCGTTTCGATTTCGGCGACGTGAAGTTTGATCCTAAAGCCACCGAACAACTGGGTTATGCCGGTTTCCGTGTGCTGTACCCGATCAACAAGGCTGACAAGCAAGACGAAATCATGACCATGCTCGGCGCCAGCTACTTCCGCGTCGTTGGCAAGGGCCAGTCCTATGGCCTGTCCGCCCGTGGCATGGCGATCGACACGGCATTGCCGTCCGGCGAAGAATTCCCGCGCTTCACTGAGTTCTGGATCGAGCGTCCAAAACCGGGTGAAAAACAGCTGGTGATCTTTGCCTTGCTGGACTCGCCTCGGGCTACCGGTGCCTATCGCCTGACCCTGCGCCCTGGCACCGACACCATTGTCGACGTCAAATCGCAGATGTTCCTGCGTGACAAGGTCACCAAACTGGGCGTTGCTCCGTTGACCAGCATGTACCTGTTCGGCGCGAACCAGCCGTCGAAGGTGCTCAACTACCGTCGTGAACTGCACGATTCCAGCGGCCTGTCGATCCATGCCGGTAACGGCGAGTGGATCTGGCGCCCACTGAACAACCCTAAACACCTGTCGGTCAGCAACTTCGCCGTAGAGAACCCGCGTGGTTTCGGCTTGCTGCAGCGTGGCCGCGACTTCAGCCACTACGAAGACCTGGACGACAACTACGACAAGCGCCCAAGCGCCTGGATCGAGCCTGAAGGCGACTGGGGCAAGGGTTCCGTCGACCTGGTAGAGATTCCGACCGCCGATGAAACCAACGACAACATCGTTGCGTTCTGGAGCCCGGCCGAGCTGCCTAAAGTCGGCGAACCGCTGAACGTCAGCTACCGCCTGCACTGGACCATGGACGAAAAGGCCCTGCACCCGACCGACAGCGCCTGGGTCAAGCAGACCCTGCGTTCCACCGGTGACGTGAAACAGTCCAACCTGATCCGTCAACCCGATGGCAGCGTGGCCTACCTGGTGGACTTCGAGGGCCCGTCCCTGAAAGCCCTGCCGTCTGATGCGCCGGTTCGCAGCCAGGTCAGCGTTGGCGACAACGCCGAGATCGTTGAGAACAGCGTGCGCTACAACGAGCACACCAAAGGCTGGCGTCTGACCCTGCGTATGAAGATCAAGGACGCAGGCAAACCGACCGAAATGCGTGCGGCCCTGGTCCAGGACATCGTGAAGCCTGAGCCTGAGAAGGTTTCGACCCAAGTGCTCAAGGCTGACAAAGTGCTCGCTAAACAGCACGAAAAGCAGGCCAAGAAAGACGCGAAAGACAAGGAAGCCAAGCAGCCAGAAGCTGCCCCAGCCACACCGGAGCCGGCCAAGACAGAACAAGTCCTGACCGAAACCTGGAGCTATCAGTTGCCTGCCGATGAGTAATTCCCAAGCCACGCCCGAGACTCTGTCCGAGTACCTGGCGCATCTCCCGATGACTGCTGAGCAGCGCGCCGAACTGGCGGGCTGCACATCCTTCAGCGAACTGCACGAACGCTTGTCGTCCAAGGCCTTCGACGCACCGACCGACGCTGCCCAAGCGTCGGTTGGCCGCCGGCTGACCCTCAACACCGCCGAAGAGCTGCAAGACGCGGAAATGCTGGCGCTCGACGCCAGTGGTCGGGTTTGCCTGAAGGCCACGCCGCCGATTCGTCGGACCAAAGTGGTGCCTGAGCCTTGGCGTACCAACATTCTGGTGCGCGGTTGGCGCCGGCTGACCGGTCGTACCAACCCTCCGGCCCCGCCGAAGGATGAACGTGTATTGCCGGCGGCGCGCTGGCGCACCGTGGGTTCGATCCGTCGTTACATCCTGCTGGTGCTGATGCTCGGCCAGACCATCATTGCCGGCTGGTACATGAAAGGCATCATGCCGTACCAAGGCTGGTCGCTGGTCGACTTCGACGAAGTTCGTAACCAGACGCTGCTGCAAACCGCCACCCAAGTACTGCCTTACGCCCTGCAAACCAGCATCCTGATCATGTTCGGGATCTTGTTCTGCTGGGTGTCGGCTGGTTTCTGGACTGCATTGATGGGCTTCCTGGAGTTGCTCACCGGTCACGATAAATACCGAATCTCCGGTAAAAGTGCCGGCGACGAGCCAATTCCGAAAGACGCCCGCACCGCGCTGGTGATGCCGATCTGCAACGAAGACGTGCCCCGGGTATTCGCCGGTCTGCGTGCGACGTTCGAATCGGTGGCCGCCACGGGTGACCTGGATCGCTTCGATTTCTTCGTGCTCAGCGACAGTAACGACGCTGATATCTGTATCGCCGAGCAGCAAGCCTGGCTCGACGTGTGCCGCGAAGCCGGTGGTTTCGGCAAGATCTTCTATCGCCGCCGTCGCCGTCGCGTAAAGCGCAAGAGCGGCAACCTCGACGACTTCTGCCGTCGTTGGGGCGGTGACTACAAGTACATGGTCGTTCTCGACGCCGACAGCGTGATGAGCGGCGAATGCCTGACCAGCCTGGTGCGCTTGATGGAAGCCACGCCGGATGCCGGGATTATCCAGACCGCGCCACGGGCGTCGGGCATGGACACCCTGTATGCGCGCATGCAGCAGTTCGCCACCCGCGTGTATGGCCCGCTGTTTACGGCCGGCCTGCACTTCTGGCAACTGGGTGAATCCCACTACTGGGGTCACAACGCGATCATCCGCATGAAGCCGTTTATCGAGCACTGCGCCCTGGCGCCATTGCCGGGGAAAGGCGCGTTCGCCGGTGCGATCCTCTCCCACGACTTCGTTGAAGCTGCGCTGATGCGCCGTGCCGGCTGGGGCGTGTGGATTGCCTACGACTTGCCGGGCAGTTACGAAGAGCTACCGCCGAACCTGTTGGATGAACTCAAGCGTGACCGTCGCTGGTGCCACGGCAACCTGATGAACTTTCGCCTGTTCCTGGTCAAGGGTATGCACCCGGTGCACCGTGCGGTGTTCCTGACCGGCGTGATGTCCTACCTGTCGGCGCCTTTATGGTTCTTCTTCCTGGTGCTGTCGACGGCGTTGCTGGCGGTGAACACCTTGATGGAACCGCAGTACTTCATGGCACCACGCCAGCTGTACCCACTGTGGCCTCAATGGCATCCGGACAAGGCGGTGGCGCTGTTCTCCACCACTATCGTGCTGCTGTTCCTGCCGAAGTTGCTGAGCATCATCCTGATCTGGGCCAAGGGCGCGAAAGAGTTCGGCGGCAAGTTCAAGGTGACCTTGTCGATGCTGCTGGAGATGCTGTTCTCCATGCTGCTGGCGCCGGTGCGGATGATCTTCCACACCCGCTTCGTACTCGCCGCGTTCCTCGGCTGGGCTGCGACCTGGAACTCGCCGCAGCGTGACGACGACTCCACGCCATGGAGTGAAGCGGTCAAGCGCCACGGTCCGCAAACCGTGCTCGGCTTCCTGTGGGCGCTGTTGGTGGTGTGGTTGAACCCAAGCTTCCTGTGGTGGCTGATTCCGATCGTCGGTTCGCTGATGCTGTCGATCCCGGTGTCGGTGATTTCCAGCCGGGTCAAGCTGGGCCTCAAGTCTCGCGACGAGAGCCTGTTCCTGATTCCTGAGGAATACAATCCGCCGCAAGCGTTGCTGTCGACCGAGAAGTACACCCACGAAAATCGTTGGCACGCCCTGAATGATGGGTTTGTGCGTTCGGTAGTCGATCCGCAGCAGAACGCCTTGGCCTGTGCCCTGGCGACCTCGCGTCACCGCGAGGCGGAGCCGATCGAGTACTTGCGCCTTGAGCGTGTTCGCCACGCGTTGAAAGTCGGCCCTGCCGGCCTCAACAACAGCGAGCGCCTGGCCTTGCTCAGCGACCCGGTGGCCCTGGCTCGCCTGCATGAGCAGGTCTGGAGCGAAGGTCATGCCGAGTGGCTCGGCGCTTGGCGTGAATCGATCAAAGCTGATCCTCACGCGCCGTTGCTGCCGCTGCAACCGCTGTCGTCCCAGGCTCAACCGGCCTGATTCAGACGCCCCCGAGTGTTCATCTCGGGGGCGTTCGAAGCGCTGATCCTACAGCGTTCCCCGCCTCTTCCATTTAACGCTAACTCCTTGTTATTTCGAAACAAAAGACCTTTGTTCGAGACGTATTGCCGTGCCCGTGCCTGGGTTAGCATCGCCCCCCAAATTTGATTTGCCACGGGGGATTCATGAGCAAAAGGTATTGTTTGGCATGGCTGATCGGCGCTGTCGTATTGATTTACGCAGGTCTGGTGAATGCTGGCGCCCTTGACGACGCCGTTCGACGCGGTGTGCTTAAAGTCGGCACCACGCCCACTTACGTCCCCTTTGAAATGACGGATAAACAGGGGCGCATCGTCGGTTTTGAGATCGACTTGCTCCAGGCGATGAGCCGCGCGTTGGGCGTTGAGCTTGAACTGATTGCGGTGCCTTATACCGAGTTGCTGCCGGGTCTGATGGCGAAGAAGTTTGATCTGATTGGCAGCGGCATGACGGTTACTCAGGAGCGCAACCTGAAGCTGAATTTCAGCGACTCCTTCATCGTGGTTGGCCAAACGGTACTGTTGCACCCCCGCCTGGCCGGCATGGTTTCGAGTATTGAAGACCTGAACGAGGCTGGATACCGGATCGTTGCCACTGAAGGCACCACTGGAGAGGCTGCTGCACAACGCTTTCTGGGGGCGGCTCGTCTAAGTAGTTTCACCACCTCGGAAGAAGCTATACGGCAGGTAGTCGAGGGCAAGGCCGATGCCTTTATTCATGACGCGCCCTACAACCTGATCGCGATGACCCGGCCGGAAAACCGCACGTTATTGGCGCTTGAACAACCCTTTACCTTCGAGCCCCTGGCGTTCGGCCTGAAAAAAGGTGATTACGACAGCCTTAACTGGATCAACCATTTCCTCAATCAGGTGGCACAGGATGGCACCTACGATCGCCTGCACGATAAGTGGTTTAAGGACACCACCTGGATGGCGGAGATCGATTGAGTGTCATAACTGCTTACACATCAATCAATTGCCGAACACAGGCTCTTGGCTGCACCGTTGTGGGGCTTTTCCGACATACGCCGATAACATTTACCCGTGAAACCTTTGTGACGGGGGACGAGTGAGTTAGGATCGCACCCCGCAATGGTGCAGCCCTTTTGCGCACCGGCCTTACAAGAATCGTTCAGGGGACTTGATGATGAAAAAGTATCTTTCGATGCTGCTGCTAGGCGTCACTACGCTGGTCGCCGCAGCTGCGGCCCAAGCCGGAGCCATCGATGATGCGGTCAAGCGCGGCACGCTGAAAGTCGGCATGGACCCGACCTACATGCCGTTCGAAATGACAGATAAACGCGGTGAAATCATCGGTTTTGAAGTCGACATCCTCAAGGCCATGGCCAAGTCCATGGGCGTCAAGCTGGAGCTGGTGTCCACCGGTTATGATGGCATCATCCCGGCCTTCCTGACCGGCAAGTTCGACATGATCGGCAGCGGCATGACCCTGACCCAGGAACGTAACCTGCGCCTGAACTTCAGCGAACCCTTCATTGTGGTCGGCCAGACTTTGCTGATCCGCAAGGACCTGGAAGGCACCATCAAGTCTTACAAAGACCTGAACGACGAGAAATATCGCCTGACCTCCAAGCTTGGCACCACGGGTGAAATGATCGCCAAGAAGATGATCTCCAAAGCCAAGTACCACGGCTATGACAACGAGCAAGAAGGCGTGTTGGACGTGGTCAACGGCAAAGCCGACGCCTTCGTCTATGACGCGCCGTACAACGTAGTGGCTGAGAAGAAAGTCGGCAACGGCAAGCTGGTGTTCCTCGACGAACCCTTCACTTTCGAGCCTCTGGCGTTCGGCCTGAAAAAAGGCGATTACGACAGCCTCAACTACATCAATAATTTCCTGCACCAGATCCGCAACGACGGCACCTACGATCGCATCCATGACAAGTGGTTCAAGAGCTCCGAGTGGCTCAAGGACATGGAATAAGGGCTGACATCGAGTCGATCGTTCCCACGCTCTGCGTGGAAATGCAGCCCGTGACGCTCCGCGTCACAAAGCGGACGCAGAGCGTCTAGTGAGGCATTCCCACGCAGAGCGTGGGAACGATCTCAATCAATCCCGGAATTCGCAATGAAACAGAAAAAAGCCCAATGGCCCTGGCACCTGCTGACCGTGGTCGTGTTGGTTGGCCTGGCTGGCGCGTTGTACTACGCCACCTCGCTGATGTCCTACGAATGGCGCTGGAACCGCGTGCCGCAGTACTTCGCCTATCAGGCCGAAACGTCGCAGCGTGCCGCCGACATTTCCACCGTCGTTGAGTTGGTACGCAAAGGCGATGTAGCCGAAGTCACCCTGCGCAACGACGCCGGAGTGGAGCAAAAACTGACCGTTGCCGACAACAGTCTGCAAGTTGCACGTGGCGATGACGTGGCCGAAGGCGATGTGGTGGGCGTGACCCGCCATTGGGCGCTGGGCCCGCTGATGTGGGGCTTGTGGACCACGTTGTGGCTGTCGGTGGTGTCCGGGATTCTGGGCTTGGCGATTGGTTTGGCGACGGGGTTGTGCCGTCTCTCCAGTAACCCGACCCTGCGCGACCTGTCGACGATCTACGTCGAGCTGGTGCGCGGCACGCCGCTTTTGGTGCAGATCTTCATTTTCTATTTCTTCATCGGCACGGTGCTCAACCTGTCTCGGGAATTCGCCGGGATCGCCGCACTGTCGCTGTTCACCGGCGCCTACGTGGCGGAAATTGTCCGCGCCGGCGTGCAGTCCATCACCCGTGGTCAGAACGAAGCCGCGCGCTCCCTGGGCCTGAGTGCCAGTCAGTCTATGCGCCACGTGGTGTTGCCGCAGGCCTTCAAGCGCGTGCTACCGCCGCTGGCCGGGCAATTTATCAGTCTGGTGAAAGACACGTCCCTGGTCTCGGTGATCGCCATTACTGAGCTGCTCAAAAGCGGTCGCGAAGTGATCACCACCTCGTTTTCGCCGTTTGAAATCCTGTTCTGTGTGGCAGGCCTGTACCTGCTGATCAACCTGCCGCTGTCGAAAATGGCCAGCCGGCTTGAGCGGAGGCTCGCGCAAAGTGATTGAAGTTCGCGATCTGGTAAAAGTCTTCGACACCCGTGGCCATGTGGTGCGCGCGGTGGACCACGTCACCACCCAAGTCGCCAAGGGCGAAGTGTTGGTTGTGATTGGCCCGTCGGGTTCCGGTAAGTCAACGTTCCTGCGCTGCCTTAACGGGCTGGAAGAATTCGATTCCGGCTCGGTGAGCATCGACGGCCTGCAACTGGCCGACCCGAAAACCGATGTGAACGCCTACCGCCGTGAAGTCGGCATGGTGTTCCAGCACTTCAACCTGTTTCCCCACATGACCGTGCTGGAAAACCTGTGCCTTGCGCAAAAAGTCGTGCGCAAGCGCGGCAAGCAAGAGCGCGAGGCCAAGGCCCTGGCGCTACTGGAGAAGGTCGGGATCGCGCAGAAGGCCAACGAATTCCCGTCACGCCTGTCTGGCGGTCAGCAACAACGGGTGGCGATTGCCCGGGCCCTGGCCATGGAACCCAAGGTGATGTTGTTTGACGAACCGACTTCGGCCCTCGACCCGGAAATGGTCGGCGAAGTACTGGACGTGATGAAGACCCTGGCCCTGGAAGGCATGACCATGGTCTGCGTCACCCACGAGATGGGTTTTGCCCGCGAAGTCGCGGACCGTGTGCTGTTCTTCGATCACGGCAAGCTGCTCGAAGACGCTTCCCCAGCCGAATTCTTCGATGCGCCGAAAGACCCACGGGCCCAGGCCTTCCTACGCCAAGTCCTGTAATCACCTCACCCGTAGCAGCTGTCGAGCTTAAGCGAGGCTGCGTCGGGCGCGCTGCCGATACAGGCGCGTGTCGCGCCTCACGCAGCCTCGCTGGGGCTCGACAGCTGCTACGGTGGCTAGAGCCTGAATTTGCCAACCAGCGTCTGTAAGTCCAGGCTCAGCCTCGTCAACTGAACGCTCGCAGTTGCGGTTTCCTCACTGGCGACTGCCGTTTGTTCCGACACATCCCGCACCGTCAACACACTGCGATTGATCTGCGCGGCCACCGCACTTTGCTGCTCGGCAGCGGCAGCAATCTGCGGGTTCATTTCCTGGATGAGCGACACGGTTCGCGCAATCGCCGCCAGCGCGTCGCCGACGTCTCGGGTCAGGCCGACGCTGTTGTCGGTCAGCGTACGACTGTTGTCCATGATGTCGGCGACCTGTTGTGTGTCGTTATGCAGGCGGAGGATCAGCCCTTCGATTTCTTCGGCGGACTCTTGGGTACGTTGGGCCAGGCTGCGAACCTCATCGGCCACCACGGCGAAACCTCTACCGGCGCTGCCTGCGCGCGCCGCCTCGATCGCGGCGTTCAGTGCCAGCAAGTTGGTCTGCTGGGACACTGACTTGATAACGTCCAGCACGCTGCCGATCTTTTGGCTCTGGCGCTGCAACGCGAGCATCGCCTGGCTGGAGCGTGCCATCTCATGGGCCAGATGATCGATTTGCTCAACGGCCTGCGTGACAATCTGTTCTCCCGCGCTTGCCTGTTGGTCCGCCTCGCTGGTGGCTGTGGATGCCTGTTCCGCGTGACGAGCGACTTCTTGCGCAGTGGCGAGCATTTCATTCATGGCCGTGGCCATCTGGTCGGTTTCCTCTTTCTGATAGTTGATCCCGCTGCGGGTCTGTTCGGTGACGGCTGACAGTTGGTTGGCAGCACCGGCTATTTGCCGGGCACTATCGCTGATACCCCCGATGAGGCTGCGTAGATTGAGCGTCATTTGCGCGATGCTCTGCTGCAACTGACCGAGTTCGTCATGGCGTTCGACCTGAGGGTTGTCACTCAAGTCGCCGTCGGCGATACGGTTGGCGGTGGTCAGGGTTTTACGCAATGGCACCACGATTTGCCGGGCGATCCACCACGCGGCCAGGCTGCCTAGTAGAAGCGCGGTCAGGGTGACACCCACCAGCAGCGTGCGGGTTTGGCTCGCTTCGTTGTCGCGCTTGAGGGTCTGGTCCTGGCTTAGCAGGTCGCTTTGTTCGAGCAATTGGTTGAGCTGTTGCTCTAGGCGATTTTGCACGGCTTCGGTGGTGAGCTGGGTCTCCTTGAGGGCATTGAGTTGCACGCGATAGTCCGCCAGGTCGGTTTTGAGCAGGGTGGAGTCAACGGGGAGCGTTGTAACGGCGGCCAGGGAGATTTCCAATGCGTCGAGGGTTTGGCTCACGGCCTGTTCGTAGGCGTTCAGCGAATCGGCTGACCAGGCCGGGCTTTGTGTACGGTCCTGCGCCAGTGCGATGGCTTGACGCAGGTTTTCTAATGTATCCAGGGCCATTTGGTCCTGCTGGTCGGGCAACTTGCTGGCCAGCTGGGCGAGGGTATCACCCGCCTGGAGCGCAGCATTTTTCAGTAGGGTGCGGGTGTTCTCGCGTCTCTCGATCAAGGGTGGCAGCTGCGCCAGCCCAGCCTTGAAGCTGTTGATCGACTGAGTCGCCTCTTGGACGCTCAGTTGGTTGTTCGGGTCTTTCAGGTTGCTGGAGAGGTCGGCGAGATACTGGTCGATCTTTTTAATCTGAGTGCTCATCTTGCTGAGACTGGCAGTGTCCGTGAGGGTGCGATACACGATGCGATCGGCGCGCATAGCCTCTGCCACTACGGCGAGTTGCCCCAACACAATCAAATTGTTCGAACGGCTGAGTACAGCATTCACGGCTTGCCAGCCGGTAATTGCGATGATGACGCTGAGGAGCAGCACCTGGCCGAAGCCTAGGGCCAGTTTAAGCGTGACGCTGGTGTTACCCAGCAGGCGGGTCAGCCGAGGAAACATGAGGAGCCTCCAAATCAGAAAGAGCGCTTGGGAACGCTAATTCGATTCGGAGTCATGGCGGGCTGATAATTGCGTAGGACGTTTCACAAGGTGCTGTGTTCGGCGGCCTCGATTAGCCGCCGCAAAGGGCCGATCAGACGCGGAAGCGCCCTACAAGCGTCTGCAAATAAATCCCCAGGCGTGCCAGCTCGGCGCTGGACGCGGCGGTTTCTTCACTGGCCGAAGAGGTCTGTTCAGACACGTCTCGCACATTCAGCACGCTGCGGTTGATCTCCTCAGCCACGGCGCTTTGTTGCTCGGCGGCGGTGGCGATCTGCGAGTTCATTGCCTGGATGGTCGAGACCGTGCGGGTGATATTGCCCAGCGCATTGCCGGCGCGGCGGGTCAGCTCCACGCTGCTCTCTGTGAGGCCACGGCTGTTGTCCATGATGGTCGCCACCTGTTGGGTGCCGCTTTGCAGGCCGACTATCAGTTCTTCGATCTCTTCGGTGGACTTCTGGGTGCGCTGGGCCAGGCTGCGCACCTCGTCAGCCACCACCGCGAAGCCACGTCCGGCCTCACCTGCACGTGCCGCCTCAATCGCCGCGTTCAGCGCCAGCAGGTTGGTTTGTTGAGCTACGGACTTGATCACGTCGAGTACGCTGCCGATCTTGTCGCTCTCGCGTTTCAGATGGCCCATCGCCTCGGTGGAGTTGCCGACTTCAGTGGCTAAGCGCTCGATCTGGGCGATGGCTTCACCCACCACCTTATCGCCTTCACGGGCTTGTTGATCAGCGGCTACGGCGGCTTCGGAGGCTTCCTCGGCGTTACGCGCGACCTCTTGTACGGTGGCGGCCATTTCATTCATGGCGGTGGCTACCTGATCGGTTTCCACTTTTTGGCTGTTGACCCCGGCGCTGGTCTGCTCGGTCACGGCCGACAGTTGCTCGGCGGCGCTGGCGATCTGAGTGACGCCGTCACTGATGCCGCCGATCAGCTCGCGCAGGCCCACGGTCATGCTCTGCATGGCACGTTGCAGTTGGCCCAGTTCGTCTTGGCGTCCGGAGTTGAGGTTGTGGCTCAAGTCGCCGGAGGCCACGCGCTCAGCCACTTTGAGGGTCTGGTTCAGCGGTATGACGATCTGACGGGTGATGGCCCAGGCGGCGACCATGCCGAAGATCAGCGCCAATACTGTGGCCAGCAGCAACAGTTGTTTGGCATGGGCGGCATCGGTGTCGCGCACCACGGTCTGGGAAATCGTGAGTTTGTCGCTGTTGCCCAGCAGGATGGCGCCTTGTTCGGTCGTGATTTTCAGGGCTGCCGCTGTTGCAACTTGGGAGTCACGGTACTGGCTGACGGCGGCGCGGTAGGCTTGCAGCGAGGTGCTGGCCTCTTGCAGGTTGGCCTGGTACTGCGCTGGCAGTTGGCCTTGGAGTTCGGTGATTTTCTTCAGGGCGTTGTCGATGGCATCCAGCGCGGGCTGCTCGGCTTCGGTCTTGCCGCTGTAGGTGTAGCCGCGAACCTGGAAGCGCGCTTGCTGAATCAGCTTGCTCAGGTCGACCACGCTGTTGAATTGGATGACGCTATCGCCTTGCAGCAGAGATTTCTCAATTTCGCTGGTTTTGGCCACAGCGTTATCGGCCGTATCTCCGAGCTTACTGCGCGCGCCTTCACGCTTGAGGCCGGCCTGGACCATGGTTGCAAAGGCTTTTTTGTATTGATTCAAGGCGTCCAGTTGTTGCTCTACCAGGGCCTTGTCGTCGGGTTGCTCGATCAGGCCTTCGGCGGTTTTCAGGCCACTGTCCAGTTGTGTGATCAGGTCGTTGACCGCGCCCGTGCCTTGTTCGCCGCGACGCATTTCGAAGTCCAGGCGCGCCAGGCGCAGGTCTTTGGTCAGGCTGTTGAGGCTGGAGATAAAGCCCAGCTTGTCGCCACGACTGGTCACGTCGCCCAGGCCGGTCCAACCGGTGAAGGTGATCAGCAGCGTCAGGATCAACACCAAGCCAAAGCCAATGCTCAGCTTGCGATTGACGCTCACATTCCCCAGATTTTCGGCTAACCAACGGTACATGCTGCGATCTCCTTTGGAACAAGGCTTGGACTTATTCAAAGGTTATCGGCAGCGTAGGGAGATTCTGTAGTGACGCAAATCCATTGTGGGCGTGTTGTCAGAACAGGCGCGCGAGCAGTGCGGTTACGGCGGTTTCGACGCGCAGGATGCGTGCACCCAACTGCACCGGTTGTAAGCCGGCCTTGGCCAGCAGGTCCACTTCGTAGGGAATCCAGCCACCTTCCGGGCCGATGGCCAGTGTGACTGGCTCATCCAGCCCACGCGGGCAGGGCGGGTAATCGCCGGGGTGGCCGATCAGGCCCAGAGTGCCTTCGGTCATGGCCGGCAGGCGGTCTTCGACGAAGGGCTTGAAGCGTTTTTCAATGATGATTTCGGGCAGCACGGTGTCCCGGGCCTGTTCCAGGCCGAGGATCAATTGCTCACGAACCGCTTCAGGCTCCAGGAACGGGGTTTGCCAGAAACTCTTTTCCACCCGGTAACTGTTGACCAGCACTACCTTGGGCACACCCATGGCGGCCACGGTTTGCAGCACCCGGCGCAGCATTTTCGGGCGCGGCAGGGCCAGCAATAGAGTCAGCGGCAGTTTGGCCGGAGGCGGCAGGTCAAAGCTGACTTGCAACTCGGCTTCGCGAGCTTCCAGGCGCAGCAGTTGCGCGTTGCCCATCAGCCCGCCGATGCGCCCAACCCGCAGGTTGTCGCCCACCACGGCGCGGTGGACTTCCTGCATATGCACCAGGCGCCGATCTCGCAGGACCACCCGGTCGGCCGCAACAAAGTCGGCCTCTTCAAGCAGCAGCAGGTTCACGGTTGGGTCGCTGGCGGCTGGTCGTCGTCGGGTTGGTCATCCGGATGATCGCCACGTTTGCTGATCAGGCTGCCGAACAGGATACCGATCTCGAAGAGCATCCACATTGGCACGGCCAGCAGGGTCTGGGAGAAGATGTCCGGCGGCGTCAGGATCATGCCGACCACGAAGCAGCCGATGATCACGTATGGGCGGATCTTCTTCAGGTATTGGACGTTGACCACACCGATCCACACCAGCAGTACGACCGCCACCGGGATTTCGAAGGCCACGCCAAAGGCGAAGAACAGCGTCATCACGAAGTCGAGGTAGCTGGTGATGTCGGTCATCATTTCAACGCCGGCCGGGGTGGCGGAGGCGAAGAACTTGAAGATCAGTGGGAACACTAGGAAGTAGGCGAAGGCCATGCCGGTGTAGAACAACAGGATGCTCGACACCAGCAATGGCACCGCGATGCGCTTCTCATGCTTGTACAGGCCCGGTGCGATAAAGCCCCAGATCTGATGCAGGATCACCGGAATCGCCAGGAACAACGACACCATCATGGTCAGCTTCAACGGTGTCAGGAACGGCGACGACACGTCGGTGGCGATCATCGTCGCGCCGGCCGGCAGGTAGTGGCGCAGCGGGGTGGAGACGAAGGTATAAATCTGCTGGGTAAAGGCGAACAGCCCGGCAAAGATGATGAAGATCGCCGCCACGCAACGCAGCAGGCGGGTACGCAACTCGGTGAGGTGCGAGACCAGCGGCATGTGCTGGTCGTTTTCCGGTTTATCAGCGCTCATGGGGCTCGCGGCGGCAATGTAGGGTCATGGGGCGCGGGCGACGCAACGGGCGTCGGCGCGGCGGGCTCTGTCGCGGTTGGAGCGGTCGGGATCGGAGCAGCAGGTGGGGCTTCAACCACAGGTGTCGGCGCGATGCTGTGCTCGGCCACAGGTTCGGCCGGTTTGGCGGGCTCCTGGACCGGGGAAAGAATCTTCCGCGCTTCCTGCTCCAACGACAGGATATGTTCGTTGTGCAGTTGCCGACGGATCTCGTCGGCGCCGATTTCCCGTTCAACTTCCTGTTTGATGGCGTTGAAGCTGCGCTTCAAGCGCCCGATCCATAGGCCTGCGGTGCGCGCGGCACCGGGCAGGCGTTCCGGCCCCAGCACCAACAGGGCAACCAGGCCGACGAGGAGCAGTTCAGAGAAGCTGATACCAAACATTAGTCAGTGCTCACGAGTCTTTGCGGGTCGGCTCTTCGACTTTCTCAGCCTGCACGTCGAAGGTACGACGCTCGGTGATTGGCTGGGCGGCCTGCGGGTGCACAGGCTGGACCGGCGGCGCTGGGTTAACTACGGGGTCAGCAGGTTTTTCATCGTCGTTCATGGCTTTACGAAAGCCCTTGATCGACTCGCCTACGTCGGTGCCCAGGTTCTTGAGTTTCTTGGTGCCGAACACCAGTACAACTACCACCAGAATGACGATCCAGTGTTTCCAGTCAAAAATGCCCATGCTGCAATTCCTCTGTGAAAGTTATTCAGGCGGACGGGCGCGAGGCCTTTTCGGCATGCCCGGACAAGCCGAAGCGACGGTCCAGTTCATCCAGCACTGCCTGTGGATGCTGCCCCAGTTGGGCGAGCATGACCAGGCTGTGGAACCACAAGTCGGCAGTTTCGTAGATCACATCGCTGCAGTCGCCGCTGATCTGCGCGTCCTTGGCTGCGATGATCGTCTCGATGGATTCCTCGCCGAGCTTTTCCAGAATTTTGTTCAGACCTTTGTGGTACAGGCTGGCGACATAGGAACTGTCGGCATCCGCGCCTTTGCGGTCTTCCAACACCTGGGCCACACGGTTCAGGGTATCGCTCATGTTCAGTGTCCTGCCGAGTAGATAGCGTGCGGGTCTTTGAGTACCGGTTCAACAACCTTCCATTCGCCGTTCTCGAACACGCGATAGAAGCAGCTGTGGCGACCGGTGTGGCAGGCGATGTCGCCGATTTGCTCGACCTTGAGGATCACCACGTCGGCGTCGCAGTCGATGCGCATCTCGTGCAGGGTTTGCACGTGCCCGGACTCTTCGCCCTTACGCCATAGTTTGCCACGCGAGCGTGACCAGTAGATGGCGCGCTGCTCAGTGGCAGTCAGGCTCAGGGCCTCGCGGTTCATCCAGGCCATCATCAGCACACGCCCGGTCTTGTAGTCCTGGGCAATGGCCGGCACCAGGCCGTCACTGTCCCACTTGATCTCGTCCAGCCAGTCTTTCATGTTCGGCTCCGGCAATTTGCGACAGTGTATAACCGGATTGGCTATCGACGCACGATCAGATAAACACCCACGGCGACCATGATGCCAGCGGGCCAGTGGCCCAGCTCATTCAGTGGCCCGCCAATGGCCAAAATTACGCCGCCCACCAGGTGCGCGGCGCCCAGCAGACGCAGGAACCAATCGTCCTTGCGCTTGTGCCACGGCGGCGCAGGGTCCTCGGCGTGGGGCTGGGACATGCGTTCCAGCAGGTCGCGGGTCATGTTGGCCAAGTGTGGCAGCTGTTCGAACTGGCTGTGCAGGTTGCCGATCAGGGTTTTCGGGCTGACGCGCTCGCGCATCCAGCGTTCCAGGAACGGTTGGGCGGTGTTCCACAGGTCGAGGTCCGGATACAGCTGGCGACCCAGGCCTTCGATATTCAGCAAGGTCTTTTGCAGCAGTACCAGCTGCGGCTGTACTTCCATGTTGAAGCGGCGCGCGGTCTGGAACAGGCGCATCAGCACTTGGCCGAAGGAAATATCTTTTAACGGTTTTTCAAAGATCGGTTCGCACACGGTGCGAATCGCCGCTTCGAATTCGTTGAGTTTGGTTTCCGCCGGCACCCAGCCCGAATCGATGTGCAACTGCGCCACGCGGCGGTAGTCACGCTTGAAGAAAGCGAACAAGTTGCGGGCCAGGTAGTCCTGGTCTTCCGGGGTCAGGCTGCCGACGATGCCGCAGTCGATCGCAATGTACTGCGGGCTCCACGGGTTGACGGTGCTGACGAAGATGTTGCCCGGGTGCATGTCGGCGTGGAAGAAGCTGTCGCGGAACACTTGGGTGAAGAAAATCTCCACGCCGCGCTCGGCGAGCATCTTCATGTCGGTGCGCTGGTCGGCCAGGGTGGCGAGGTCGGTGACCTGTACGCCATAGATACGCTCCATCACCAGCACTTTCGGGCGGCACCAGTCCCAATACACTTGCGGCACGTACAGCAGCGGCGAGCCTTCGAAGTTGCGCTTGAGCTGGCTGGCGTTGGCGGCTTCGCGCAGCAGGTCGAGTTCGTCGTAGATGGTTTTTTCGTAGTCGGCGACCACATCCACCGGGTGCAGCAGGCGCGCGTCGGCCGAGAAACGCTCGGCGGCGCGGGCGAGGATAAACAGCCACGCCAGGTCCTGGCCGATAATCGGCTTGAGACCCGGGCGGATCACCTTTACCACCACTTCTTCGCCGGTCTTGAGCTGCGCGGCGTGCACTTGCGCCACGGAGGCCGAGGCCAGCGGTTCGATGTCGAAGCGGCTGAACACTTCGCTGATTTTTTTACCAAGCTGCTCTTCGATCAGGTTGACCGATTGCTGGGAGTCGAACGGCGGTACGCGGTCTTGCAGCAGCATCAGCTCGTCGGCGATGTCTTCAGGCAGCAAGTCGCGGCGCGTGGAGAGGATTTGCCCGAACTTGATAAAGATCGGCCCCAAATCCTGTAACGCCAGGCGCAGGCGCGCACCACGGCTCAGCTCCAGCTGTTTGCGCGGGAACCAGCGCCACGGCAGCACGTAGCGCACCGCCAGCAGGAACCACGGCAGGGGCAGGGCGAACAGCAGGTCATCGAGGCGGTAGCGGATTACGACGCGCTGGATACGAAACAAACGGCGGACGGCGAGCAGCTTCATGCGTTATCGCTTGGATCAAGGGAACGGCTCAGGCGCTCGAAGCGCGCCTCAAGGCGTTCCAGGTCGATTTTGGCCTTGTCGAGTTCACGAAAGCGCGCTTGCGCTTCCCGTTCTCCGACCAGGGTGCGCGATTCTTCGCTCAAGTATTCGGCGAGGTTCTGGTTGAGGCTGGCGAATCCTTGCTGGTACCAGCGTGCGCGGCTGCGCAGGTGCCCGCTGATCAACTGGGTGGCCACAGGGCCGATCCAGCGTGACAGCTCGTATTCCCAGTCCAACTCCAGGTCTTGCAGCACGGCGGCCAGGTCCATCAGCACCGCGCTGTCGCCTTCCAGTTCCACTTCGGCGCTGTGCAGTATGGCGGTCTTGTTGCGGCTCAGGGCCAGGTGCAACAGGCTCGACGCCGGTGCGCGTAGCGTGCAGTCGGCCTCGGCGGCCCAGTCGGTCGCGAGCAGCAGGCCTTCATCACTGGGCAGGATAAACAGTTGCAAGGCGGGACTGCGGCAGTCGACGGCAATCACCTTGCCGTTCAAGTGCGCGAGCCGCGCCAGGGCGGTGCTGTCCAGGCGCAGTACACGATTGAGGCCGTGTTCAACGCTGGCCAGAAGACCTTTGAGCAGCATCAGGGCTTGATGCCGCGGTGCAGGGCGACGATGCCCGAGGTCATGTTGTGGTAGGTCACGCGGTCGAAGCCGGCCTCTACCATCATCGACTTCAGGGTTTCCTGGTCGGGGTGCATGCGGATCGATTCAGCCAGGTAGCGATAGCTTTCGGCGTCATTGGTGATCAGCTTGCCCATCAACGGCATGAAGGCAAAGGAGTAGGTGTCATAGACCTTGGACATCAGCGCGTTGGTCGGCTTGGAGAACTCCAGCACCAACAGACGGCCACCCGGCTTGAGTACGCGCAGCATCGAGCGGATCGCGTCTTCCTTGTGGGTCACGTTGCGCAGGCCGAAGGCGATGGTCACGCAGTCGAAATGGTTGTCCGGGAACGGCAGCTTTTCAGCATCTGCCTGGACGAATTCGATATTGCCGGCCACGCCTTTATCCAGCAGGCGATCGCGACCGACCTTGAGCATCGAGCCGTTGATGTCCGCGAGCACCACTTGGCCAGTGGGGCCGACGAGCTTGGAGAACTTGGCTGCCAGGTCGCCCGTACCACCGGCGATATCCAGTACGCGGTTGCCGGTGCGTACGCCCGACAGCTCGATGGTGAAACGCTTCCACAGGCGGTGCATACCGCCCGACAGCACGTCGTTCATCAGGTCGTACTTGGCGGCTACGGAGTGGAACACCTCAGCGACTTTTTCCGCTTTTTGGCTTTCCGGGACGTTCTTGAAGCCGAAGTGAGTGGTGGGTTCGGCATCGCTGCCTTTGCGCTGATCAGTCATATCGCTGTCACCAAAAGAGAATGCGGGACATGATAATCCCCAAGGCCTGCTTTGTCTTGGCAAGGCTGAAGGTAAGATAGGCGGTCACCGAGACCTTTTGCCGCACGGAAGGTGTTCCAGTCGTTATAAAGAGGAGTCATAGCAATGGCCCGTATTACCGTTGAGCGTGCACATACCCTGGGTAAAGAAGGCGCGCGGGCAAAGGCCGAGAAGTTGGCGCACAAACTCAAGGAACAATATGGCCTGGAGCCGTCGTGGTCCGGCGATACCTTGAACCTCAAGCGTTCGGGGGTTAAAGGCACGGTATTAGTCGCCGATGACTCACTGCGCATTGATGTGGAACTGGGCCTGTTGATGTCGGCCATGAGTGGCACCATCAAGTCCGAAATCGAGAAGGCCCTGGATAAGGCACTGGCCTGATCGATGTGTTCTTAGGGTGCCGATTCTAATTTTTCACCCTACTTTGTGCCCAAGCCCTCAACTCCTGTGGGCCGTTCCTCCACCCTATTTTGCGTGAGGTGCACCATGGCCAAAGTTATTTTGAAGAAAAAAATCGACGTTCAATCCACCGCCCTGAGTGACGTTAAAAGCTATGCCCGCAAGATCTGGCTGGCGGGACTTGGCGCCTATGCCAAGGTCGGCAGCGAGGGCAGCGAGTACTTCAAAGAGCTGGTTAAGACCGGTCAACATGTTGAAAGTAAAGGCAAAAAAGTTGTGGTTGAACAACTTGATGCCGCCAACAGTCAGATTGACCAAGTAAAGAGTAACGTCTCGAGCGTCAAAGGTTTGGTTGAAGTTCAACTGGATAAAGTTGAAAAAGCTTTTGACACGCGTGTTGCAAGTGCCTTGAATCGGATCGGCATTGCGTCTAAACATGACGTTGAGACACTCTCTGCTAAGCTCGAAGAGCTGACGGCATTGCTAGAACGTGTCGCGCGTAAACACTAAGGAGACATCGGGATGGCTGTTAAGAAGACTACTCAGAAAGAAAACAGCTCGTGGATCGGGGAAGTTGAAAAATATTCCCGTAAGATCTGGCTGGCTGGTTTAGGCGTGTATTCGAAGGTTAGCAGTGACGGCGGCAAATACTTCGATACTTTGGTCAAGGACGGCGAGAAGGCCGAGAAGTTGACCAAGAGCACGGTTGGTAAAAAAGTTGAAGCGGCCAAGGCAACTGCCGGTTCCGCCAAGTCGAGCATTTCTGACACCTGGGGCAAGTTGGAAGAAACTTTCGACAAGCGCCTCAACAGTGCCATTTCGCGACTGGGCGTACCTAGCAAAGCAGAGCTCAAAACGCTGCACAGCAAGGTCGATACCCTGACCAAGCAAATCGAAAAACTCACCGGCGCTAAAGTGGCTCCCGTGAAAGCTGTCGCTGCAAAACCTGCTGCCAAGCCTGCCGCTAAAACCGCAGCTGCCAAACCCGCGGCTAAACCTGCGGCCAAGCCTCTGGTGAAAGCCGCGGCCAAGCCTGCTGCAAAACCTGCGGCCAAGGCTCCAGCCAAAGCAGCAGCAAAACCTGCCGCCAAGCCTGCTGCGAAAACCGCAGCCGCCAAACCGGCTGCCAAGCCTGCCGCTAAACCCGTGGCCGCTAAAGCTGCTGCCAAGCCTGCTGCAAAACCAGCCGCCAAACCAGCGGCTAAAACCGCCGCCGCCAAACCTGCCGCCAAGCCGGCTGCTGCAAAACCAGCCGTCAAGCCAGCTGCGGCAAAACCTGTGGCTGCCAAGCCGGCGGCAAAACCTGCTGCAGTGAAGAAACCAGCGGTAGCCAAAAAACCAGCAGCCGCCAAACCTGCTGTTGCGGCCAAGCCTGCTACCTCGGCGCCAACCGCTTCGACAGCCAACTCGGTTTCCGCACCGACACACGCTGTTGCAACCTCGACTGCAACGCCGGTAACCCCGACGCCATCCAGTCAGTCCTGATTTTATCAGGGCGTAAAAAATGCCCGGCCTGCAAAGGTCGGGCATTTTTTTATGGCGCAGCTTCTTCAACGCCACACATTTTTAATCTATGTCATCCAGGTATTTCAGCGCGAATTTCTCGGTTGCCAGCCGTGCCGGCAACAACAGATGTGGCGCCACCAGCATCATGATCTGGTACACCACCACTCGCACTTCACCTTCACGGTCCAGAATCCGCTGGTAATCCAGGGAAAACAGCAAGGTCATGGTGATCTGCTCCACCAGTTGCCCCAACGCCTGGGTGCCACTGACCAACTGCCCCGATGCCTTCAACCGCGCGAGCAATGACGCCAGGGTGCGCTTGAGCGCCGTCAGCAGGTTGCGAATACCCTTGGCCAGTTTTGGCAGGCGCCCGGCCAGGTTCGACAGGTCCTGGAACAGAAACCGGTAATGGGCCATGCGCTCGACGATCAAGTGCAGGAACAGCCAATAGTCCTCGGCCTCCAACTGCGCATCCGCCGGTGGGTCGAGCAGCGGTGCCAACTCACATTGAAAGCGCTCGAACAATCCGAGCACCAACGGCTCCTTGCCATGGAAGTGGTAGTAGAGGTTGCCCGGGCTGATCCCCATTTCATTGGCCACCTCCATGGTCGACACGTTCGGTTCGCCCTTCTGGTTGAACAACTGCAGGGCACATTCAAGGATACGGTCGCGGGTCTTCATCCAGTCTTCTTAATGTGATCGTTGAGCTCAGCGCACACGCACGTAAGTGCCTGGCGCCGCTTCCATCGGTGGGTAATTCTGGTTGCCCAGGGCAGTCAGGGTTTCGCGCTGTACGCCTGAGCGTTGCTGAATCCACTCCAGCCACTGCGGCCACCAGCTGCCTTCGACGTGGTTGGCGTCGTAGTACCAGGCGCGCGGGTCGCTGCTTAGCTTGGGGTTCTCGACGTAGTTAGCCTTGGGGTTGCCCGGCGGGTTGAGGATGCTCTGGATATGCCCGCTATTGGACAGCACAAAGCGCTTGTCACCACCCAGCAGTTGGGTCGAGCGATACACCGCGTCCCATGGCGTGATGTGGTCGTTGATCCCGGCCACGCTGAAGCTGTCCACCGTGACCTTCTGCAAATCAATCGGTGTACCGCATACCTCCAGGCCGCCGGGATGGCTCAACGGGTTGTGCTTGAAGAAGTCCAGCAGGTCGCCATGCAGCGCGGCGGGCAGACGCGTGTTGTCGTTGTTCCAGTACAGGATGTCGAAGGCCGGCGGCTCCTTGCCCAACAGGTAATTGTTGATCCAGTAGTTCCAGATCAGATCGTTGGGGCGCATCCAGGCAAACACCTTGGCCATGTCGCGGCCGTCCAGCACGCCTTGCTGGTAGGAACGACGCTTGGCGGCTTCCAGAGTCTGTTCGTCGGCGAACAGGGTGGCGGGGCTGTCGATCTGGCTGTCCAGCAGGCTCACCAGGTAACTGGCACTGGAGATGCGCCGCAGTTGACGTTTGGCTTGCAGGTGACCTTGCAGGGCGGCAATGGTCAGGCCGCCTGCGCAAGCGCCCATCAGGTTGACCTCGCGGGCGCCAGTGATGGCTCGGCATACGTTGAGTGCTTCCTCCAAGGCCGCAACGTAGGTGGAGAGCCCCCATTCACGGTGGCGCACATCCGGGTTGCGCCAACTGACCATGAACGTCTGCAGGCCGTTTTTCAGGGCGAACTGCACAAAGCTGTTGGCTGGGCTGAGGTCGAAGATGTAGTACTTGTTGATTTGCGGCGGCACTATCAGCAGCGGTTTGGCGTACTGTTTTTCGCTCATGGGCTTGTACTGGATCAACTCCAGCAGCTCATTACGAAACACCACTGAGCCTGGGGTGGTAGCGACCGTTTTGCCCACTTCAAAGGCGTGCTTGCTCACCTGGCGCGGCAGGCCATTGTTGTGCAGCAGGTCTTCGAACAGGTTGCTCACGCCGCGCACCACGCTGTTGCCGCCGGAGTTGAGCAGCTCCTTGATGGCCAGCGGGTTGAGCAGGGTGTTTGAGGGAGAGACCGCATCGTTGAGCAGGGAAAAAGCAAAGTGCGCACGGGCCCGGTCATCGGCACTCAGCGTACTGTCGTCGATCCAGTGGCGGGCTTGCTTTTGCCAGCTCAAGTAGGCTTGCAGGCTACGCCGGTACAGCGGGTTGAGCTTCCAGGTGGGGTCACTGAAGCGGCTGTCGTGGGGGTTGGGTTCATGCACGGCTTCACCCAGCAAGACGCGGCCCAGTTGTCCGCCCAGGGCCAGGGCATGACGGGCGGTATGCACCGGGTTGCGCAAGCCGTGGGCGGCTACGCTGCGCAGGGTCGACAGCAAATCTCGACCGCGCAGGCCGGTGATCGCATTTTGCGCATTGATGAACGCCGCCGGGGTGGGCGCCGGGTTCGTCACGGGTCTTTCTCGCATGAGCCAACACTCCTTCGTCAAGCCATCATCAACAGGCACGCCAATTCAGAACCATAGTCGGTTCTTGGCAAGTTGCGCGGCGGTGTGGTCCTTACACCGCGGGTCGCGGGTGAATCACTGCCCGCATGCGCTCCTCCTCGAGAAATTTCATGATGATCGGCGCTACGGCTTCGGCGCGGGTGATCAGGAACAGGTGGCCGTCATCGATGACGTGTAACTGTGCGTTGGGAATGCGCCAGGCCAGCATGCGCATGTTGATCAGGGGGATCAGCGGGTCGTCGTCCCCCGCCAGCACCAGGGTCGGTTGGCGGATCTTGTGCAGCCAGTGGATGCTGGTCCAGCCCAGCCCCGCAAACAGCTGCCAGTAGTAACCCAGCTTGCCGGCCGAGCGCACTTTGCTGGCGTGCTCGGCGGCCAATTTCGAATCGCGGCGGAACGAGCCGCCATAAATCATCGGCGCAATGCGCACCACGTGGGAGGGTTGGATGTAGCGCCGAGGGCTTGCCATCAGCCACAGCACCTTCGGCTTGCCCGGCACCATCACCGCGCCCGCCGCCGTGGCCGCCAGGATCAGCTTCTTGCAGCGCTCCGGGTAGTCATAGGCAAATTGCTGCGCCAAAGCCCCGCCCCAGGAAACTCCCACCACGTTAACCTGGCCGTAGTCGAGGTAATCGAGCATGCGCGCAGTGAGTTTGGCCAGGCCGGGAAATCGATAAGGCCGATTGGGTGTCGAGGACCCGCCCACCCCTGGCACATCGAAGGCGATCACTTCCAGGTCCGGGTCCAGGGCCTGGACGAACGGAAACACCAACTCAAGGTTGGCGCCGATGCCGTTGAAGATCAGCAACGGCGTCAAATGAGGCTTGCCCGGGCGTACCGCCGTGCGGATGGTCTGGCCATCCAGGTCGATGGTACGGAAGATGAACGGTTGCGGCATGCTCAAGCCCTGTGAAGTGGCACTACTTGTCTGTAGGAACTCGGTCAATGTGGGAGCAGGCAAGCCGGCCCCCACACTGACCTCATTTCAACCACAAAATTTGCTTATCGTTCATGCACATATGTACCCGGCGCCGCCTCAGCTGCGCCATAGGCTTTATTACCCAAACTCGTCGGCGCTTTCTTCAACTTACCCGCGCGCTCTGCCTGCCAAACCTGCCAATGCAGCCACCAGGAGTCGGTGTGCTTGGTGGCATTCTCCTGCCATTCCAGCGCTTTGCCCGACAGGCTGTCACTGGTCTGGTAGCGCGCCTTGGGGTTGCCCGGCGGATTAAGGATGCTCTGGATGTGACCACTGCTGGACAGCACGAATTCAACCTTGCCGCCAAACAGCTGGGCTGATTTGTAGCAGGACTGCCATGGTGTGATGTGATCGTTGGTGCCGGCCAATGAGTAGATATCGGCGGTGACCTTCTTGAGATCGATCGGCGTGCCGCACACTTCCAGTGCATCGGCGCGCACCAGCGGGTTGTTCTTGAACAGTTCGATCAAGTCGCCGTGGAATGCCGCAGGTAAGCGCGTGGTGTCGTTGTTCCAGAACAGGATGTCGAACACCGGCGGCTCGTTGCCCAGGAGGTAGTTATTGACCCAGTAGTTCCAGATCAGGTCGTTGGGGCGCATCCACGCGAACACCTTGGCCATGTCGCGGCCTTCCAGCACGCCAGCCTGGTAGGAGTGGCGCTTGGCGGCCTCCAGGGTTTGCTCGTCGACGAACAGCGCCACCTGGGTGTCCAGAGTGGTGTCCAGCACGCTCACCAGCAGGGTCAGGGCGTTGACCTTCTTCTCTCCCAGTGCCGCGTAGTGGCCGAGCAACGCGGTGCAGGTAATGCCGCCGGAGCAGGCGCCAAGCATGTTGACGTCCTTGCTGCCGGTAATGGCGGTGACCACATCGACGGCTTCCTTGAGTGCCTCGATATAGGTCGACAGGCCCCATTCGCGCTGGGCCTTGGTCGGGTTGCGCCAACTGACGATAAAAGTCTGTTGGCCGTTGCGCAGGCAAAAGCGCGCCAGGCTCTTATCCGGGCTCAGGTCGAATACGTAGAATTTGTTGATCTGCGGCGGCACCACCAGTAATGGGCGCTCGTGCACCTGCTCGGTGATGGGCTTGTACTGGATCAGCTCCAGCACGTCGTTGCGAAACACGACCGCGCCTTCGGTGGTGCCCAGGGTCTTGCCGACTTCAAAGGCGCCCATGTTGACCTGGCTCGGCATGCCGCCGTTGTGCACCATGTCCTTGGCCAGATGGGACAGGCCATCGAGCAGGCTTTTGCCGCCGGTTTCAAAGAAGCGTTTGATCGCCGCCGGGTTGGCCGCACTGTTGGTGGGGGCCATGGCTTCGGTCATCAGGTTGATCACGAAGTGACCGCGGCTGATGTCCTGTTCCGACAAGTTGCTGTCACCGATCCAGTCGTGGAGTTCCTTGCGCCACGCCAGGTAGGTTTGCAGGTAACGTTTGTAGAGCGGGTTCTGGCTCCACGCAGGGTCATGAAAGCGGCGGTCGTCGCTTTCGGGCACCAGTTGCGATTTGCCGAACATCACGTTCTTCAATTCGACGCCAAAGTGGGCGACGTGCTTGACGCTGTGCAACGGTTGCTTGATGGCCTGGGTCAGCACCATCTTCGCCGAGGCCAGTAAATCCTTTTTACGTAACGCGATGATCGGGTTCAGCCCCAGGGTGTTTTCTGAGGCCTGGCGTTTCAAGTCATCGTTGTTCTTGTTACTCATCTACGACGCTCCATTGTCCGAAAGACGAGTACCGGGTACTGCTGTGCACCCAATTTCGATACACAACACAAGCCTGGTACTGCGACTCGGGTGACCGTTGATACCGCATCGTCAAATGCAGGGAACTTGCCAGTTCCATTGGTTACCCGAGTTTAATTTTTTTCGCAAGCGGGCCAATCGTTGGCCACGAGAGAGGGCATTCAAGCAGATGAAATTAGAAAATGCCCTCTAAAGAGCAAGAAGCCTGGACTAGAGCATCAGCCGCACGATCGACTCACTCGGATCGCGGGTTTTTCCAGCGGCTTTGAGCTCAGCCAGGTAATCGGCCCACAACGCATCCTGGCGCATGGCCAACTGGTAAAGGTAGTCCCAGGTGAACAGTCCGCTGTCATGCCCGTCGTCGAAGGTCAATTTCAGTGCGTACTGCCCGGCCGGTTCTATCTTGGTCAACCGGACGTTGAGCTTGCCGAACTGGAGAATGGGTTTGCCGTGGCCCTGGACCTCGGCGGAAGGTGAGTGCACCCGCAACAGTTCGGCGGGCAACTGATAGACCTCGTCGGGCCCGTAGGTGAGGCCGAGGGTGTTGGAGGTTTTGTGCAGGTTTATAGCGGTAGGGAGTTTAGACATAGTGAACCGCCCAAAGATGATCCTGAAGGAACCGGCTCAAAAATGTGGGAGCGGGCTTGCTCCCACATTAAAGCAAAGCGGTCCTGTGTGAGGCTTACAGGATATAACGAGACAGATCTTCGTTTTGCGCCAATTCGCCCAGGTGGCTGTTGACGTAGTCGGCGTCGATCTTGATCACTTCGCCATTCTGCGCACCGGCCAAATCGCCAGCACTGAAGGACACTTCCTCAAGCAGACGCTCAAGCAGGGTGTGCAGGCGACGAGCACCAATGTTCTCGGTCTTTTCGTTGACCTGCCAGGCGATCTCCGCCAGGCGCTTGATACCGTCTGGCAGGAACTCGATCCCCAAACCTTCGGTTTTCAACAGCTCGCGGTATTGCTCGGTGAGCGACGCGTGCGGCTCGCTGAGGATGCGCTCGAAGTCGCCCGGCGTCAGTGCCTTGAGTTCCACGCGAATCGGCAGACGGCCTTGCAGCTCCGGCACCAGGTCGCTTGGCTTGCTCAAGTGGAACGCACCAGAGGCGATAAACAGGATGTGGTCGGTCTTGACCATGCCCAGCTTGGTATTCACGGTGCAGCCTTCGATCAGCGGCAGCAGGTCGCGCTGCACACCTTCACGGGACACATCGACACCGCCGGAGTTGCCGCGTTTGGCCACCTTGTCGATCTCGTCGATAAACACGATACCGTGCTGCTCAACTGCTTCCAGGGCCTTGGCTTTGAGCTCTTCCTCATTCACCAGGCGTCCGGCTTCTTCGTCACGCACCAATTTCAGTGCTTCCTTCACTTTGAGCTTGCGGCTTTTCTTCTTGCCCTTGCCCATGTTGGAGAACAGGTTCTGCAACTGGCTGGTCATTTCTTCCATGCCAGGCGGGGCAGAGATATCCACGCCGGAGATTTCGGCGACTTCAATCTCGATTTCCTTGTCGTCCAGCTGGCCTTCGCGCAGGCGTTTGCGGAACAGTTGGCGAGTGTTGGAATCCGAGGCTGGGGCGGCGTCTTCGTTGAAACCCATGCGTGCCGGTGGCAGCAGGGCGTCGAGGATGCGGTCTTCGGCGGCGTCTTCAGCGCGGTGGCTGACCTTGGTCATTTCCTGTTCGCGCAGCAGCTTCAGGGCGGCGTCGGCCAGGTCACGAATGATCGACTCAACGTCGCGGCCTACGTAGCCCACTTCGGTGAACTTGGTGGCTTCGACCTTGATGAACGGTGCATTGGCCAGTTTGGCCAGGCGTCGGGCGATTTCGGTTTTACCGACGCCGGTCGGGCCGATCATCAGGATGTTTTTCGGCGTTACTTCAACGCGCAGTTCTTCGGGTAGTTGCATCCGGCGCCAGCGGTTACGCAGCGCAATGGCAACAGCGCGCTTGGCATCGTCCTGGCCGATGATATGGCGATTGAGTTCATGGACGATTTCGCGGGGAGTCATGGACATAGTATTTGGCGGTCCTCAAGCGGGAATAAGCCTACGGCTTACTCGGCGAGGTCCTGCTCCTCAATGGTCAGATTGTGGTTGGTAAACACGCAGATATCGCCGGCGATACCCAGGGCAGTCTCGACAATTTCCCGGGCTGACAGGTCAGTTTTCTTCAACAGCGCGCTGGCTGCAGCTTGTGCATAGCCACCGCCGGAACCCATGGCGATCAAGCCGTTTTCCGGCTCTACCACGTCGCCGTTGCCGGTGATGATCAAGGAGGCGTCTTTGTTGGCAACAGCCAGCATGGCTTCGAGGCGGCTGAGGGAGCGGTCGGTGCGCCATTCTTTGGCGAGTTCGACAGCGGCGCGTACGAGGTGGCCCTGGTGTTTTTCCAGCTGGCCTTCGAAACGCTCGAAGAGGGTGAAGGCGTCGGCGGTGGCGCCGGCAAAGCCTGCCAGAACCTGGCCGTGGTACAGGCGACGCACTTTTTTGGCGTTGCCTTTCATCACGGTGTTGCCAAGGGAAACCTGGCCGTCGCCGCCCATGACGACTTTGCCGTGGCGACGAACTGAAACGATGGTGGTCAAGGGGAGAGTCTCCACGCAGCGGGGCGAAAATGCCCTGATGGAAACTCATATGGGGGTGGCGGGGGGGATTTCAACTGTAGGACTGTGGTGAGCGGGCTTGTCCAGCGTTGGGCTGCGTAGCAGCCCGAATAGGAGCGACGCATTTTTCAGACAGGCGGTGATGCTGGATCTGAGGGGCTGCTGCGCAGCCCAACGCTGGACAAGCCCCCTCGCCACAACTGCTCGTCCATTGAGCGATTACGAAATTACCGGCTCTGGCGTTGTTGTAACAACAGGTTGCTAAACCCTGCGCCAGCCAATTGCTTCTGCGCCACGGTCAGTTGTTCACGGTTGCTGAACGGCCCTACCAGTACGCGATACCACGTCGCGTCCTTCACCGTGCCGGACTCCACCGTCACGGCCTGGCCCAGCAGAATGATCTGCGCGCGCACCCGATCCGCATCCGCCTGTTTCGGGAACGAGCCCGCTTGCAGGAAGAACTTGGTCACCGGTGCAGCCTTGGTGGTCGCCACCGGCGGCGGTGGCGGTGGGGTAATTCCTGCCAGCGCGGCTTGGGCGCGTGCGGTGTCGATTTTTGCCGCTTCCGCTGGGGTGACCGGCGTGGTCGGCACTTGCGGCGTCGGCAGGGTTTTCTCCGGCACGGCGTCAGGCGGCACAATCACTTCCGATTCCGGCAGCAGTGTGTAGAAATCGTACTTCGGCTTCACCGGAGCCGTTGGGCTCGGCGCAGTCTTGTTGGCCTCGGCAATTTTTGTGGCCTTCTGCTGCTCTTGCTTGACGCGTTTGACGTCATCGCCCTTGCCCGGCTCCAGCTTCATCAGAATCACGACAAACGCACCGACCGCCAGGCCGATGGCCATCCACAGCCAGCCCGGAATTGGCTTCTTCGCGGGTGCCTGGTAGCGGCTGGCGCCGCGCTTGGGTGCTGGTTTTTTCTTGGCAGCCAACTTACATACGCTCCAGGGTTTCCAGGCCTAACAATTCCAGGCCTTGCTTGAGGGTCCGTCCAGCCAGTGCGGCGAGGCGCAGGCGACTTTGCTTCTGGGCTTCGTCGTCGGCGGTGAGGATCGGGCAGTTCTCGTAGAAGCTGGAGAACAGGCCGGCGACCTCGTACAGGTAGGTGCACAGGATATGCGGCGTGCCTTTCTCGCCGACGCTGTTCAACACTTCGCCGAACTGCGCCAGTTTCGCCGCCAGTTCCTGTTCGTGCGGTGCATCCAGGACGATCTGGCCTTCGACTTCGCTGAAGTCTTTGCCCAGCTTGCGGAACACACCCGCCACGCGGGTGTAGGCGTACAGCAGGTACGGCGCGGTGTTGCCTTCGAAGTTGAGCATCAGTTCGAAGTTAAAGCTGTAGTCACTGGTGCGGTGCTTGGACAGGTCGGCGTATTTCACCGCGCCAATCCCCACCACGCGAGCGATGTTGCGCAGGTCGGCTTCGGCCAGCTCCGGATTCTTTTCCTTCACCAGGTTGTAGGCACGCTCCTGGGCTTCGTTCAGCAGGTCGATCAGCTTCACGGTGCCGCCGTCGCGGGTCTTGAACGGGCGGCCGTCGGCGCCGTTCATGGTGCCGAAGCCCATGTGTTCCATGTGCATCGGGTGGGTCACGAAACCGGCGCGGCGCGCCACTTCGAACACCTGTTGGAAGTGCAGGGCCTGGCGCTGGTCGACAAAATACAGCGCACGATCAGCCTTGAGCACACCGCTGCGGTAGCGCACGGCCGCCAGGTCGGTGGTGGCGTAGAGGTAGCCGCCATCGGCCTTGACGATGATCACCGGCAGCGGCTCGCCATCGGCGGTCTTGAACTCTTCGAGGAACACGCATTGCGCGCCGTTGCTTTCAACCAACAGGCCCTTGGCCTTGAGGTCGTTGACCACGTTGATCAGGTCGTCGTTGTAGGCGCTTTCGCCCATTACGTCAGCCATGGTCAATTTAACGTTGAGCAGCTCGTAGATTTCCTGGCAGTGGGACAGGGAAATCTCACGGAAGCGGCCCCACAGTTCCAGGCATTCCTTGTCACCGGCTTGCAGCTTGACCACCAAGCCGCGGGCACGGTCGGCGAACTCTTCGGATTCGTCGAAGCGCTTCTTGGCCGCGCGGTAGAAGTTTTCCAGGTCCGACAGTTCATTGCTGGTGATCGGGTTTTCCTGCAGGTAAGCCATCAGCATGCCGAACTGGGTGCCCCAGTCGCCCACATGGTTCTGACGGATTACGGTGTCGCCGAGAAACTCCAGCACGCGTGCCACGCCGTCGCCAATGATGGTCGAGCGCAGGTGGCCCACGTGCATCTCTTTGGCCAGGTTCGGCGCAGAGAGGTCGACAGCCACGCGTTGCAGCGCGCCAGCCTTGCGCACGCCGATCTTGGCGTCGGCCAGTGACGCGTCCAGGCGCGAAGCCAGGGCCTGGGTGTTCTGGAAGAAATTGATAAAGCCAGGGCCAGCGATTTCAGCTTTGCTGACCTGTGGGTCGGCAGGCAGGGCGGCGATGATTTTCTCCGCCAAGTCGCGCGGTTTCAGGCCCGCAGGCTTGGCCAGCATCATCGCGATGTTGCTGGCGAAGTCGCCGTGGGTCTTGTCGCGGGTGTTCTCCACCTGGATCGCCGGCGTCAGGCCTTCAGGCAACACACCTTCGTTGACGAGTTGGGTGAGGGCTTGTTGGATCAGCTGGCGAATGGTGTCTTTCATGGTGTTCTCTTTCGACCGCAAGCGGCGGCGCGCGATGCGCAGGTGGAAAAACTGGGCATTATCCGTGGCGAGGGCGGGCTTGCCAACCGTTCAGGCCAGATGGCGGACCTGCGGGCCTCATCGCGGGCAAGCCCGCTGCCACATTTTAACGTGTGAATACTTCTACATGTGGGCGCTGGTTTGCCTGAGATCGTTATCAATACAAATCTACCGGGTCCACATCCAACGACCATCGCACTTGCCGACCGCTGGGCATTTGCTCCAAGGCAAGCAACCAGCTACTTAATAGCCGATGCAGCGGTGCACGCGACGTTGCCTGCAAGAGTAGCTGAGCGCGATAACGTCCGGCGCGGCGTTCCATGGGGGCGGGCACCGGGCCGAGCAATTCGATGCCGGTCAGACTCAGTTCGCCGAGCAAACGTTCGGCGGCGCTGCACGCTTCATCGAGAAAACTTTCGGCTTGCCCCGGCTTATGCGCTTCTGCGCGCAGTAGCGCCAAATGAGAGAAGGGCGGCAGGCCGGCGGAGCGGCGTTCGCTCAATGCCTGTTCGGCGAAAGCAAAGTAGCCTTGTTCGGTCAGCTGAATCAGCAGCGGATGATCGGCCAGGTGCGTCTGGATAATCACTCTGCCCGGTTCTTCGGCCCGCCCGGCGCGGCCTGCGACCTGCACGATCAACTGCGCCATGCGTTCGCTGGCGCGGAAGTCGCCGGAGAACAGGCCGCCGTCGGCATCCAGAATTGACACCAGGGTCACCCGTGGAAAGTGATGACCTTTGGCAAGCATCTGTGTGCCGATCAGAATGCACGGCTGGCCTTTCTGGATGGTGGCGAACAGTTGGGTCATCGCGTCTTTGCGCGAGGTGCTGTCGCGGTCGACCCGCAGCACCGGGTAATCCGGGAATAGAATGCCCAGGCGCTCTTCGGCGCGTTCGGTACCCGCGCCAACCGGGCGCAAATCCACCTTGCCGCACTGCGGGCAGTGGCGCGGCAACCGCTCCACATGACCGCAGTGATGGCAGCGCAGCTCGCCGTGGCGCTGGTGCACGGTCATGCGCGCATCGCAGCGCTCGCACTCGGACATCCAGCCGCAGTCGTGGCACAGCAGTGTCGGCGCAAAGCCGCGGCGGTTGAGGAACACCAAGACTTGCTGGCCGGCGGCAAGGGTCTGGCCAATGGCTTGCTGCATAGGCCCGGAAATACCGCTGTCCAGTGGACGGCTTTTTACGTCCAGGCGCAGGAAACGTGGCTGCTTGGCCCCGCCTGCGCGTTCGTTGAGGCGTAGGAGGCCGTAACGGCCGGTGTAGGCGTTGTGCAGGCTTTCCAGGGATGGGGTCGCCGAGCCCAGCACAATCGGGATGTCTTCCTGGCGCGCCCGCACCAGCGCCAAGTCGCGGGCGTGGTAGCGCAGGCCTTCCTGCTGTTTATAGGAGCCGTCGTGCTCCTCGTCGATGATGATCAGCCCGGGGTTTTTCATCGGGGTGAACAGTGCCGAACGGGTGCCGATAATAATGTCGGCGTCGCCGTCCCGCGCCGCCAGCCAGGATTCCAGGCGCTCGCGGTCGTTGACCGCCGAATGCACCAAGGCGATGCGGGCATTGAAGCGTTGCTCGAAGCGCGCCAGGGTTTGCGGGCCCAGGTTGATCTCCGGGATCAGCACCAGCGCTTGTTTGCCGGCCTGCAGGGTTTCGCGGATCAACTGCAAATAGACTTCGGTCTTGCCGCTGCCTGTTACGCCGGCCAGTAGAAAGGCGTGGAAACTGTCGAAGCCTGCGCGGATCGCTTCATACGCAGCGCGTTGCTCGGTGTTCAGCGGCAATTCCGGTTGGGCCAGCCAATGTTCATGGCGAGCATCGGGTGCGTGCTTGCGGATTTCTACCTGTACCAGGCCCTTGGCGAGCAACAGGTCGAGGCTGTCTTTGCTCAGCATCAGCTTACTTAATAGCTGATGCGCCACGCCGTGGGGGTGCTGGGCCAGGGTCGCCAGGGCTTCACGTTGGCGTGGGGCGCGGGCGATGCGCGGGTCGTCGAGGCGTGCGCCGGGCACCGTCGACCAGAAGCGTTCCTGGCGCGATTCGGCCAGTTCGCCCTGGCGCAGCAGCACCGGGAGCGCCCAGCTCAAGGTATCGCCCAGGCTGTGTTGGTAATACTGGGCGGTCCACAGGCATAACTTGAACAGCGCCGGCGGCAGTGGCGGCGTGGCGTCGAGGATCGCCAGGGCTGGTTTGAGTTTTTCAGCCGGGACTTCGCTGTGGTCGGCGACTTCCACCAGGATGCCGATCATTTCCCTGCGCCCAAACGGCACACGCACACGCATGCCCGGCTGCAACTGTGCCCGCAACACGCCGGCCGGGGCACGGTAGTCGAACAGGCGGCGCAGGGGCGAGGGCAGGGCTAGGCGCAAAATGGCGTCGGGCACGCGGAGGGTCTCATATAAGGCAGGCGGTGGTGCAGGGGCGGGAGCCTAGCAGACAGGGGAAGGCTTGGGTATGCCGTGGTTTTCTGATGAAAGGGGCTTTTACGTGGGGAATCGGCCGCAAGGGCTGCTTGCGTGTTTAAAAAGGTCTGGTAGAATCCGCGGCCTAATTACGTGCGGTATTCGACAATAGTGTCGAGTGGCGGCACGCTAGCCCGAGGAAGTCACCATGAAAGCCGATATCCATCCAGCGTACGAAGTCATCGACGTAACTTGCAGCTGCGGCAACAAGTTCCAGACCCGTTCGAACCTGTGCAAGCCACTGGGTACTGACGTATGCAACGAGTGCCACCCGTTCTACACCGGTAAGCAGAAAACTCTGGACACCGGCGGCCGTGTACAGCGCTTTGCTGATCGTTTCGGTACTTTCGGCAAGAAGCCTGCTGCTACTCCAGCAGAGTAAGGCTCAAAAGCCTTTTGGGCTTTTGCTTGCTGTTCAAGAAGGCGTCCCTAGTGGACGCCTTTTTTGTACCTGGAATTTGGCTGTGGACTGGATAAGTAGACTTTCAAGAAAAAATTGTAGACATTTTTTAATTCAATTGTGAACAGTTGAGCCCTTGTATCCCGTGGCTCTTGGCCAAAAGTCTTAGTGCAGGGCCCTTGACACCTGTGACTGCCCAGTCTTGTAGGGACTTTGCGACACGCGTATCCTCGGCGGTCCGTCGACCAACAGTAAAAGCGGAATGCCGATATGTCTGATTTGAAAACTGCCGCTCTCGAATATCATGCCCATCCTCGTCCAGGAAAGCTGAGTGTAGAGCTCACCAAAGCCACTGCCACCGCTCGCGACTTGTCGCTGGCCTACAGCCCTGGCGTTGCCGAGCCCGTACGTGAAATCGCCCGCGACCCTGAACTGGCGTACAAGTACACCGGCAAAGGCAACCTGGTTGCAGTGATTTCCGATGGCACCGCGATTCTCGGCCTGGGTAACCTCGGCCCATTGGCTTCCAAGCCAGTCATGGAAGGTAAAGGCGTGCTGTTCAAGCGCTTCGCCGGCATTGACGTTTTCGACATCGAAGTCGACTCCGAGAGCCCGCAAGCTTTCATCGACACCGTAAAGCGCATCTCCATCACCTTCGGTGGCATCAACCTGGAAGACATCAAGGCACCTGAGTGCTTCGAGATCGAAAAGGCCCTGATCGAGCAGTGCGACATTCCGGTATTCCACGATGACCAGCACGGCACCGCGATCGTTACTGCGGCAGGCATGATCAACGCCCTGGAAATCGCCGGCAAAACCCTGGCTGACGCGAAGATCGTTTGCCTGGGCGCCGGCGCTGCGGCCATCTCCTGCATGAAATTGCTGGTGAGCATGGGCGCCAAGCTGGAAAACATCTTCATGGTCGACAGCAAGGGCGTCGTTCAGTCCGAGCGTACCGACCTGAACCAGTACAAGGCGATGTTTGCCCACGCGACCGAGAAGCGCACCCTGGCTGACGCCTTGAACGGTGCAGACGTGTTCGTTGGCCTGTCCGGCCCGAACCTGCTGAGCGCTGAAGGCCTGAAAACCATGGCGGCTAACCCGATCGTGTTCGCCTGCTCCAACCCTGATCCGGAAATCTCTCCGGAACTGGCTCACGCTACCCGTAGCGATGTGATCATGGCCACCGGTCGTTCGGACTACCCGAACCAGGTCAACAACGTACTGGGCTTCCCGTTCATCTTCCGTGGTGCCCTGGACGTTCGCGCCAAGCGCATCAACGAAGAGATGAAAGTGGCTGCCGCCAACGCCCTGCGTGAACTGGCCAAGCTGCCGGTACCTCAGGACGTGTGCGATGCCTACGGCGGCGCCAAGCTGGAGTTCGGTCGTGAGTACATCATCCCGAAACCAATGGATAAGCGTCTGATCACCCTGATCTCCGATGCCGTGGCCAAAGCCGCCATCGAGACCGGTGTGGCTACCCTGCCGTATCCGAAGCACTACCCGCTGAAAAGCGTGGATGATGTGTTCAACGGCTAAGCCGTTGTAGCGCACCAACAAAAAGCCCCGGCTCTCACGAGCCGGGGCTTTTTTGTGGCTGTCCGGATTTAAAGGTGAAACCTGTGGGGGCTAGGCCACAGACTCCATCAGAACAAATCGATTGGCGCCGCCTCATCCGCCGGCAGCGGGCTGCCCGGAACAACGCCATTGCCCAGCTCGTTGACCGACGGCGGTGTGTCTTCGCTCTTGAACAGCTCGAAGTATGCGTTTGGTGTGCTTGGCGATGCTGCACGGCCACTCACCGGATCGATCCGCAGGCTGAGAATGCCTTCCGGTTCCGGTTGGGTGTTCAACGGCTTGTCCTTCAAGGCTGCGCCCATGTAGCTCATCCAGATCGGCAGCGCGACGGTGCCACCGAACTCGCGGCGGCCAAGACTTTCCGGCTGGTCGTAGCCGGTCCATACGGTGGTCACGTAGTCGCCGTTGTAGCCGGAGAACCAGGCATCCTTGGAGTCGTTGGTGGTACCGGTTTTGCCCGCGATATCGGCACGGCCCAGGGCCAGTGCACGACGGCCGGTACCTTTCTTGATCACGTCTTCCAGGATGCTGTTGAGGATATAGGTGGTACGGCCATCCACTACACGCTCAGCGACCGCTGGCGCTTGTGGCTCAGTTGGAGCCGCGGCATTTGTGGCTGGCGCTGCACCTGGGGTCGGCTCGATGGTGATGCCGCCGTGGCTCGGTGCCGCAAGGCCATCCGTGGCTGCCACACCGTTGACCACGTCACCCGGCACGCGTGGCGGGTTGGCGGTGAACAGGGTGTCGCCATTGCGACTTTCGACCTTGTCGATCAAGTAAGGCGTGATTTTGTAGCCGCCGTTGGCAAAGGTGCTCCAGCCGGTGGCGATTTCCATCGGCGTGAGGGTCGCGGTGCCGAGGGCCAGCGACAGGTTCGGTGGCAGGTCCGATTTGTTGAAGCCAAAGCGCGTGATGTAGTCGATGGTCTTGCCTACGCCCATCGCTTGCAGCAAGCGGATCGACACCAGGTTACGCGACTTGTACAGCGCTTCGCGCACGCGGATCGGGCCGAGGAAGGTATTGGTGTCGTTCTTCGGGCGCCAGACCTTGTCCAGGTACTCGTCGACAAACACGATCGGTGCATCGTTGACCAGGCTGGCGGCGGTGTAGCCGTTATCCAGCGCGGCACTATAAATAAATGGCTTGAAGCTCGAACCCGGCTGACGCTTGGCCTGGGTGGCGCGGTTGTAGTTGCTTTGCTCGAAGGCAAAGCCGCCGACCAAGGCACGGATCGCACCGTTCTGCGGGTCCAGGGAAACGAGGGCGCCCTGGGCTAACGGCACTTGGCTGAATTTCAGGCTGTCGTCTTTCTGGCGTTGCACGCGGATCAAATCGCCCACTTGGGCCACGTCCGACGGCTGCTTGGGCATCGGGCCCATGCTGTTGGTGTTCAGGAAGGGGCGCGCCCACTTCATGCTGTCCCACGCCACATGGGCTTCGCCGGAGCGGGTCAGCACTTGCACGCCATCTTTCGTCACTTGGGTGACGATGGCGGGTTCCAGTCCGCTGATCGCACGCTGTTTGCCCAGCTCGGTGGTCCAGGCGCTCAGAGTCTTGCCCGGCAGGCGCGATTCTGGGCCGCGGTAGCCGTGGCGCTGGTCATAGGCGATCAGGCCGGAATGCACCGAATTGTTGGCGATGTCCTGCAGGCTGCTCGGAACGGTGGTGGTCACGCGGAAGCCTTCGGTGTAGGCCTCGCTGCCATAACGGCCGACCATCTCGGCACGCGCCATTTCGGCGATGTACGGTGCGTTCACTTCCGGCGTCGGCACGTGGTAACTGGCGTTCAGCGGTTCGGCCACGGCGCTGTCGTAAGCGGCCTGGTCGATCTTGCCCAGCTTGTACATACGGCCCAGGATCCAGTCACGACGCTCTTTGCTGCGCGCCGGGTTAGCCAACGGGTTGAAGCGCGAAGGGGCCTTGGGCAGGCCGGCAATCATCGCCATCTGCGCCAGGCTGGCATCACGAATGGACTTGCCGTAGTACACCTGGGAAGCGGCCTCGATCCCGTAGGCGCGGTTGCCCAGATAGATCTTGTTAACGTACAGCTCGAGGATCTCGTCCTTGGTCAACTGACGTTCGATTTGCAGTGCCAGCAGGATCTCGGTGGCTTTACGCGAAAAACTACGCTCGCTGGTGAGGAAGAAGTTCTTCGCCACCTGCATGGTGATGGTGCTGCCGCCGGATTGAATGTGTCCGCTTTTTACCAACTGGGTGGCTGCGCGCACCAGGCTGCTAGGGTCGACGCCGTAGTGATTGGCGAAATTGTCGTCTTCAGCCGACAGCAGAGCACTGATGAAGTTGGGTGGAATGTCGGCGAAACGGATCGGGGTGCGGCGCATTTCGCCGAACTCCGCGATCAGTTTTTCATCGCTGCTGTAAACCCGCAAAGGAATCTGCAACTGGATACTTCTGAGTGCCTCTACGGAAGGCAAACCCGGACTAAGGTAGAGGTAAGCACCGCTGAGTACGAGCAGTAGCCCGCAGACGATCGCGACAATGGAGTACCCGAAAAACTTCAGCAGACGAATCAAGGCTTTTGGATTTCCAGAGAAAAGAATGAGTTAGGCGTCGGGGCATGCATGGCAAACGATGGATCGACCCGAGCTGCAGATAAAAAGCGGGAAAAAACGCTGGGCATTAAAGCATTTTTCGGCTTGGGGCGTCATTCGTGCCACTCAAACAAGTCGACCGAATGCACGACGCCCTGCGGCAATCAGCCGGTATGACAAGGAAAGTTTTGGGGAGTTTTATGAGAAAGGGAATTTTCAGGCGAAAAGTCGACACCCTTCTGGGCGTCGACATCAATGGCACAGGCATCAAGCTGATAGAGCTGAGTCGCTCAGCCCGCGGGTACACCGTTGAAGGCTATGCCACGCAGGTGCTGCCAACCCTGGCGGTAGTCGATGGCGCATTGCTGGACCTCGAGGGCATAGGGCGCGCGCTGCAGCAGGCGTTATCTCGGTTGCGTACGTCGGCGCGGCAGGCGGCGGTGGCTGTAGCGGGCCCGTCGGTCATCACACGGGTGATCGAAATGGAGGCAGGGCTCAGTGATGAAGAGATGGCCTGGAAGATCCAGATGGAAGCCGATCAGTATGTTCCTTACCCATTGGATGACGTAGCTATCGACTTTCAGGTTCGCGGCCTTTCGGCCCAGGACCCGGCTCGGGTCGAGGTGTTGCTGGCGGCGTGTCTCAAGGAGCACGTAGAGGCTCGCGAAGCGGTTTTGGCCCTGGCTGGGCTTGTGCCACGGGTGGTGGACGTCGAAGGGTTTGCATTGGAGCGCGCTTGCAGTCAGGATTTTGCCAGCTTCATGCCGGGTCATCGAGTCGATGGCACGCAATGGGCCATGGATGCACCAGGGATGGGAATTGCTTGCGGGTTGGCCCTGAGGAGTTTCGCTTGATGACACGAATCAACCTTTTGCCTTGGCGCCAGGCGCTGGCGGAGCGGCGGCGCAAGTACTTCCTGATATTTCTGCTGGCGTTAGCCTGTGCGGCGCTCGCGGCGGTGTGGCTGGCGGATCAAGTGATTGGCCAGGCTATCGACCGGCAAGTGACGCGCAATAATCACTTGGGCAAGGAAGTCAGCGTCCTGGATTCGCGCATCAAGACCATCGACGACCTTCAAGAACAAAGCCAGCAATTGGCGGAACGCATGAAAGTCGTGCAGGACCTCCACGAAGCCCGCTCGGCTGGCGCCCAGTTGTTGGATCAATTGGCCCGTGCAGTTCCCGATGGGGTGCATTTGCATGAGGTTGTAGCGAAGGGTGATACGGTGAGTGTCAGTGGCAGTGCTGAAACCAGCCAGGATATCGCCGAGCTGATGCGTCGTCTGGAGGCCTCGCAAGGTGCCCACGCCACTCGGTTGCAGCATGTGCGGGCGGACGATGAACAGGGTAGCAACGGGTTTCAACTGATGGTGCGCCAAGGGGAATCCACCGAGGCCCAACCATGAGCCTGCCCAGGCTCGATTTTTCCACGCTGACTCACAACGCTGCCAAATGGCCCTTGCCAGGCAAGGCACTGTTGGGCTGCGCGCTGGCAGGCTTGGTACTGGTGGTGGGCGATAGTTTGCTGCTGGCCCCATCACGTGAGCGCCAGCGCGCGTTAGGGGCGCAGGAAATGGCCCTGCAACAACAACTCGTGGAAAAAACTGGTTTGTCCGCCAGCCTTGAAGAGCGCACCCGTCAGCTCCAGCTGAATCAGGCAGGGGTTGCCGAGCTATTGCGGCAGTTGCCGAGCGAGTCCGAGGTGCCGGGCTTGCTGGAAGATATTGCTCGGCTGGCCGTTGCCAATGGCTTGATGGTTGAGAGCATCGCGGTGTTGGATGAGCAGATTCGGCCGTACTATGTCGAGCAACCCATGCAGATTGGCGCTTCTGGGGCTTTTCACGATCTGGTGACGTTCGTGAATGCTTTGGGTGGCTTGGCGCGAATCGTCACTGTGCATGATGTCGCGCTTCGGCGTGATGGGGCGCTACTGCGGCTTGAATTGCTGGCCAAGATTTATCGAAGTGCTTCGCTAGGCGATAAATCTGGCTACGCCGCCAAACAAGGGTCGGGCTTTGTCTACGACCCATCCTCCCTGCGTGACCCGTTTCAGCTGCCCGCATTGCAGGCTGAGCACCTTGGCGGCCAGCCAGCTCTTGCGCCAGATCTAACTCGGCCAAGGGGTTTGCTGGAAGGTCTGGCGGTCGATCAGTTCGAAATGGTCGGCACGTTGTCCCGAGGCGTGCAGTCCTTCGCATTATTACGCGTAGCCTCAACGGTGCATCGGCTTGCGGTCGGCGACTATGTGGGGCCGAACCACGGCCGAGTAACGGCTATTCATGACGGCCACATCGAGCTGGCCGAGTTGTTCCCCGATGAACAAGGCGCATGGCTGGTGCGCTCGCGAACCCTCGTGTTGAACGTCAACTCATAACGGAATCAAACAATGAAAAGGACTTTCTCGTCCTTCGGTGTGGCGCTATGGATAGCGTTCACGGCACCGATGGCTTTTGCTGTGCCCAATCGTGTGGACCTGATCCAACTGCCGCCGCCAGGCAAGGCAGTTTCGGGCGTTTATACCGGCGACAAGCTGAGCCTCAACTTCCAGAATATCGAACTGCGCGCGGTGCTGCAGCAGATCGCCGATGTGGCGGGCCTTAACTTGGTCGCCAGCGACGAGGTGCAGGGTTCAATCACCCTGCGACTCAGGGATGTACCTTGGGATCAGGCGCTGGACCTGGTATTGCAGACCAAGGGGTTGGATAAACGGGTAAAAGCCGGTGTCTTGCTGGTAGCGCCCGCCGACGAGTTGGCGGCTCGCGAACGGCTGACACTGGAGTCGCGCAAGCAGATGGCCGAGTTGGCGCCACTGCGTCGGGAGTTGTTGCAGGTCAATTACGCCAAGGCGGCGGACTTGGCCAAGTTGTTCCAATCTGTGACGGGCTTTGAAGGCGTCACCGATGAGCGCGGCTCGGTGGCAGTGGATGACCGCACCAATAACATCATCGCCTACCAGACCAGCGAACGATTGGAAGAGTTGCGGCGGATCGTGGCGCAACTGGATATTCCAGTGCGCCAAGTGATGATCGAAGCGCGGATCGTCGAAGCCAATGTCGATTACGACAAAAGCCTGGGCGTGCGCTGGGGTGGGCGACTCAATCCCGGAAACTGGGGCGCGGGTGGTATCGGCAAGCCCTTGGCCGAAGGTGCGCAGCCACCGGAAAATTCGCCCAGCTCACCGTTTGTCGACTTGGGTTCACTCACCGGTACTTCTGGTGTGGGCATCGCCTTTATCACAGACAACCTGTTGCTGGACCTCGAACTGACCGCCATGGAGAAAACCGGCAACGGTGAAATTGTCTCGCAGCCCAAGGTAGTTACCTCCGACAAAGAAACTGCGCGCATCCTCAAGGGCACCGAAATTCCCTATCAGGAGTCCAGTTCCAGCGGTGCCACCTCCGTGTCTTTCAAAGAGGCCTCGCTCTCGCTGGAGGTGACCCCGCAAATCACCCCCGACAATTGGGTGATCATGGAGGTCAAGGTCACCAAGGATGAGCCCGATTATCTGAACAAGCTCAACGACGTACCGCCGATCAAGAAAAACGAAGTCAACGCCAAGGTGTTGGTCAAGGATGGCGAGACCATCGTCATTGGCGGGGTTTTCTCCAATACCCAAAGCAAAGTGGTAGATAAAGTGCCATTTTTGGGCGATGTGCCGTATCTTGGCCGCCTTTTCCGGCGCGATGTGCTGGCGGAGAAAAAATCCGAGCTGCTGGTATTCCTGACTCCGCGTATTATGAATAACCAGGCGATTGCTGTGAGTCGTTGATTCTGTGCGAAATTTGATTCTTGTAGGACCGATGGGGGCTGGAAAAAGCACCATCGGCCGTTTGCTGGCCAAAGAGCTGCGCCTGCCATTCAAAGACTCCGATAAGGAAATTGAATTGCGCACGGGCGCCAATATCCCGTGGATCTTCGATAAAGAAGGTGAACTGGGCTTTCGCGACCGCGAGCAGGCGATGATTGCCGAGCTGTGCGGCTGCGATGGCGTGGTATTGGCCACCGGCGGTGGCGCAGTCATGCGCGATGAAAACCGCCGGGCGCTGCACGCCGGTGGTCGCGTGGTCTATCTGCATGCCTCGGTTGAGCAGCAGGTGGGTCGCACCGCCCGTGATCGTAATCGCCCGTTACTGCGTACAGCGGACCCTGCAAAAACCTTGCGGGACTTGCTGGCGCTGCGCGATCCGCTCTATCGGGAAATCGCCGATCTGGTGGTGGAAACCGATGAGCGGCCGCCACGGATGGTCGTTCTCGACATTCTCGAGCGCTTGCAGCAATTGCCACCCCGTTAAAGCCAGGCCAGAAATGCGCTATTCTCGGCGGCGCGTCATCACCCTTTGAGGTGTGGCGTAGAGCCATCAGGCAACGTCAGATCCGAGCGTTGCCGATCGTAAATATATCTTCACGCGGGGACACATGCAGACACTTAAGGTTGATCTAGGCGAGCGCAGCTACCCAATCCATATTGGCGAAGGTTTGTTGGACCAACCCGAGTTGCTTGCACCGCATATTGCCGGGCGGCAAGTGGCGATCATCTCCAACGAAACGGTCGCGCCGCTGTATCTTGAGCGTCTGAGCCGCAGCCTTGCTGCCTATTCGGTGATCTCGGTGATCTTGCCTGACGGCGAAGCCCACAAGAACTGGGAAACCCTGCAACTGATCTTTGATGGCCTGCTGACCGCTCGTCATGATCGTCGAACCACCGTGATCGCTCTGGGCGGCGGTGTGATCGGCGATATGGCCGGTTTTGCGGCAGCCTGCTACCAGCGTGGTGTGGACTTTATCCAGGTGCCGACCACCTTGTTGTCCCAGGTCGATTCGTCGGTGGGCGGCAAGACCGGTATCAACCACCCGCTGGGCAAGAATATGGTTGGCGCGTTCTACCAGCCCAACGCCGTGCTGATTGACACCGCGACCCTCAACACCTTGCCGCCGCGCGAGCTGTCGGCGGGCTTGGCGGAAGTCATCAAATACGGACTGATCTGCGACGAGCCCTTCCTGACCTGGCTCGAAGAGCATGTAGATGCTCTGCGCGCCCTGGACCAGGTGGCGCTGACCGAAGCGATTTCCCGCTCTTGCGCCGCCAAGGCGCTGGTGGTGAATGCCGACGAACGGGAGTCCGGCGTACGGGCCACCTTGAACTTGGGCCATACCTTCGGCCATGCGATCGAAACGCACATGGGCTATGGTGTGTGGTTGCATGGGGAAGCCGTAGCGGCTGGCACTGTGATGGCATTGGAAATGTCGCAGCGCCTGGGCTGGATCAGCGCCCAGGAGCGGGATCGCGGCATCCGCCTGTTCCTGCGCGCCGGCTTGCCGGTCATCCCTCCGGAAGAGATGACCGAGGCGGATTTCCTCGAACATATGGCAATAGACAAGAAAGTGATCGACGGTCGACTGCGACTGGTGCTGCTGCGCCATATGGGCGAAGCGGTGGTGACCGACGATTATCCGAAAGAGATTTTACAGGCCACGCTGGGAGCGGATTACCGCGCCCTGGCCCAGCTTAAAGGTTAATAAGATCCCGATGACTAGTTTGCATGCCGACGAGGCCTTCCTCGGCCATTACCAGTTAAGCCACGACCCCTTTGCTCCTCGGGTGCCGGGCTTCAAATTTTTCCCTGCCCAGCGCAAGCCGGTACTTGGCCAATTGCACCATCTGGCGCGCTACAGCCAGCTGCTGTTGGTGGTGACAGGCCCGCTGGGCAGTGGCAAGACCTTGCTGCGTCAGGCGCTGGTCGCCAGCACCAACAAGCAATCGGTGCAGAGCGTGGTGGTGTCGGCCCGTGGTGCGGGTGATGCGGCAGGTGTGTTGCGCCAAGTGGCCCAAGCCCTGAGTGTGTCCACGGCTGAGCCGAACGCGATCCTCAAGCAAGTCGTGCAGCTTGGCTTGACCGGTCAGGAAGTCTACTTGCTGGTGGACGACGCCGAGCAGCTCGACGAATCTGCCCTGGAAGCGCTGTTGGCGCTGGCGGCGGGCACGCCGGAAGGTCGCCCGCACGTGTTCCTGTTTGGTGAATCGTCGTTGATCGCCGATCTGGAGCAGATCAGCGGCGAACAGGAACTGTTCCACGTCATCGAATTGCAGCCATACGAAGAGGAAGAAACCCGCGAATACCTGGCTCAACGCCTTGAGGGCGCAGGGGCCGGTATCGAACTTTTCTCCGCTTCGCAGATCTCTGATATTCACGAAAGCTCCGACGGCTGGCCTGGCACCATCAACCAGGTCGCCCGGGATGCCTTGATCGAAGCCATGATTGCTAGCCGCTCTGCGGTCAAGCGTCCAAAGATGGGGTTCACTATGCCTAAGAAGCACGTATTGGCGATTTCTGCCGTTGTCGTGGTCGCTGTCGCCGCCGCCTGGTTGATCCCAGGTCGTAGCAAGGCCCCCGCCACCGCTGGCGCGCCAACCGAACAGGCGCAGTTGCCACTGGGCAAGCCTACGCCAAACGTCGAGTTCGCCAACTCCGGCCAACCGACCAACCTGCCGATGGTCGGCCAACCGGTGATGCGCGGCCCGCTCGCCGAAGAAGCCGGTGGTATCTCCGAAGGCGACGACGGTGTGCCGGTGGCAGGCTCCAGTGCTACACCTCCGACCGTGACCACTACCGCACCGCCTGCAGGCGTTCCGGCTGGCCCGGCAGCGACCCCAGCTGCCAAGCCGACTCCTGCACCGACTGTCGCCGCCGCGAAGCCGGCTCCGGTCGCTAAGCCTGTCGCACCTGCACCAGTGGCCAAGCCTGCTCCAGCGGCCAAGCCGATTGAAAAACCAGCCGCCACCGTTGCCAAGGCTGGCGCTACCGGCAGCAGCTGGTACACCAGCCAACCTGCTGGCCATTTTGTGGTGCAGATCCTCGGCACCAGTTCCGAAGCCAATGCCCAGGCCTTCGTAAAAGAGCAGGGCGGCGAGTACCGTTATTTCAAGAAAGTGCTCAACGGCAAGCCTCTCTACGTGATCACCTACGGTAGCTTCCCAAGCCGTGCAGCAGCCGATTCCGCTATCAAGGCCTTGCCAGCGAAGGTTCAGGCTGGTAAACCTTGGCCTCGCACTGTCGCCAGCGTCCAACAGGAACTGGCAACAACTCGCTGAAGATTCGGCGGCCTTACCCAGGCCGCCTCTCCCGGCACCTCAAAAAAATCCGCAAGTGCGTGCTGCCCTCAAGGCCGCGCGCTTTGTGGTGTCTGCGTCACAGTGGCTTTTGAGTCGTAGCGGTCCGAACTAAAAAAGTTTTGACTAGCACAGCATATCGCTTTAAACCTTTCATAAATGCGACATAGATTTGCGACATTTCGTCGCTAAATTTGTGAGCGTCCGTGTCGGTGTGTACAATGACCTCCCTTTTGCCCCCGCTAAGCCGGCGTACGTTCGGCGTGGAAGGTAACCGGTTGAATTGAAAAGAAATTTGCCTCGATATAAGAGGCAGCCTGGTGAGAAAGTGTCTATGAAAGCAGGTCTGTACCAACCCGATGAATTCAAGGATAACTGCGGTTTCGGCCTGATAGCCCATATGCAGGGCGAGCCCAGTCATACCCTTTTGCAAACGGCCATCGAGGCCCTGACCTGCATGACCCACCGCGGTGGGATCAACGCCGACGGCAAGACCGGTGACGGTTGTGGCTTGCTGATTCAAAAGCCCGACCAGTTCCTGCGCGCTGTCGCAAAAGAGCATTTTGCTGTCGACCTGCCCAAGCAATACGCTGTGGGCATGGTGTTCTTTAACCAGGACCCGGTTAAAGCACAAGCCGCTCGCGAAAACATGAACCGCGAAATCCTCGCCGCCGGCCTGCAACTTGTCGGCTGGCGCAAAGTGCCGATCGACACCAGCGTGCTTGGCCGCCTGGCCCTCGAGCGCCTGCCGCAGATCGAACAAGTGTTCATCGCAGGCGACGGCCTGAGCGATCAGGACATGGCGATCAAGCTGTTCACGTCGCGTCGTCGTTCGTCCGTGGCCAACGCCGCCGACACCGACCACTACATCTGCAGCTTTTCCCACAAGACCATTATTTATAAAGGCCTGATGATGCCGGCGGATTTGACCGCCTTCTATCCAGACCTTAAAGACGAGCGTCTGCAAACCGCAATCTGCGTGTTCCACCAGCGCTTCTCCACCAACACCCTGCCGAAATGGCCGCTGGCTCAGCCGTTCCGCTTCCTCGCCCACAACGGCGAGATCAACACCATCACCGGCAACCGCAACTGGGCTGTGGCCCGTCGCACCAAGTTCGCCAACGATTTGATGGACCTCGAAGAGCTCGGCCCGCTGGTTAACCGCGTGGGTTCCGACTCTTCCAGCATGGACAACATGCTCGAACTGATGGTCACCGGCGGCATCGACCTGTTCCGTGGCGTGCGCATGATCATTCCGCCAGCGTGGCAGAACGTTGAGACCATGGACCCCGACCTGCGGGCGTTCTATGAGTACAACTCGATGCACATGGAACCGTGGGACGGCCCGGCCGGCGTGGTAATGACCGACGGTCGCTACGCGGTGTGCCTGCTCGACCGTAACGGTCTGCGCCCGGCGCGTTGGGTTACCACTACCAACGGTTTTATCACCCTGGCGTCGGAAATCGGCGTGTGGGACTACAAGCCCGAAGACGTTATTGCCAAAGGTCGCGTAGGCCCTGGCCAGATCCTGGCCGTGGACACTGAAACCGGTCAGATCCTCGACACTGATGCCATCGACAACCGCTTGAAGTCGCGTCACCCGTACAAGCAATGGCTGCGCAAGAACGCCCTGCGTATCCAGGCGACCATGGAAGACAACGACCACGGTTCGGCTTTCTATGACGTCGACCAGCTCAAGCAGTACATGAAGATGTACCAGGTCACGTTCGAAGAGCGCGACCAAGTGCTGCGTCCGCTTGGCGAGCAAGGCTACGAGGCCGTCGGCTCCATGGGCGATGACACGCCGATGGCCGTGCTGTCCCAGCGCGTGCGTACGCCGTACGACTATTTCCGCCAGCAGTTCGCTCAGGTGACCAACCCACCGATCGACCCGCTGCGCGAAGCCATCGTGATGTCCCTGGAAGTGTGCCTCGGTGCCGAGCGCAACATCTTCCAGGAATCGCCTGAGCATGCGTCCCGCGTAATCCTCAGTTCGCCTGTGGTTTCTCCGGCCAAGTGGCGCTCGTTGATGACCCTGGATCGCCCAGGCTTCGACCGCCAGATCATCGACCTGAACTACGACGAGAGCCTCGGCCTTGAAGCCGCTGTGCGCAACGTCGCCGACCAGGCCGAAGAAGCCGTGCGCGCCGGTCGTACCCAGATCGTACTGACCGACCGCCATATCGCCCCAGGCAAGTTGCCGATCCACGCATCCCTGGCCACCGGCGCGGTACACCACCGCCTGACCGAAAAAGGTCTGCGTTGCGACTCCAACATCCTCGTGGAAACCGCCACCGCCCGCGACCCGCATCACTTTGCGGTGCTGATCGGTTTCGGCGCCTCGGCGGTGTACCCGTTCCTCGCGTACGAAGTGCTGGGTGACCTGATCCGTACCGGTGAAGTGCTGGGCGACCTCTATGAGGTGTTCAAGAACTACCGTAAGGGCATCACCAAGGGCCTGTTGAAGATCCTGTCGAAGATGGGCATCTCCACCGTCACGTCCTATCGCGGCGCTCAGTTGTTCGAAGCGATCGGCTTGTCCGAAGAAGTTTGCGACCTGAGCTTCCGTGGCGTACCAAGCCGCATCAAGGGCGCACGTTTCGTCGACATTGAGGCCGAACAGAAAGCCCTGGCGGCCGAAGCCTGGAGCGCGCGCAAGCCGATCCAGCAAGGCGGCCTGCTGAAGTTCGTGCACGGTGGCGAATACCACGCGTACAACCCGGACGTGGTCAACACCCTGCAAGCCGCCGTGCAGCAGGGCGACTACGCCAAGTTCAAGGAATACACCGCGCTGGTGGATAACCGCCCGGTGTCGATGATCCGTGACCTGTTCAAGGTGAAAACCCTGGACACGCCTCTGGCTATCAGCGAAATCGAACCACTGGAGTCGATCCTCAAGCGCTTCGACTCCGCCGGTATTTCCCTGGGCGCCTTGTCGCCTGAGGCTCACGAAGCCCTGGCCGAAGCCATGAACCGCCTGGGTGCGCGTTCCAACTCCGGTGAAGGCGGTGAAGACCCGGCGCGCTACGGCACCATCAAGAGCTCGAAAATCAAGCAGGTGGCGACTGGCCGTTTCGGTGTGACCCCGGAATACCTGGTCAACGCCGAAGTGTTGCAGATCAAGGTTGCCCAGGGCGCCAAGCCCGGTGAAGGCGGCCAGCTGCCAGGCGGCAAGGTCAACGGTTTGATCGCCAAACTGCGTTATGCAGTACCGGGCGTGACCCTGATTTCGCCACCACCGCACCACGACATCTACTCGATTGAAGATTTGTCGCAGCTGATTTTCGACTTGAAACAAGTCAACCCGCAGGCCCTGGTCTCGGTGAAATTGGTAGCAGAAGCTGGCGTGGGCACCATCGCCGCCGGTGTGGCCAAGGCCTATGCCGACCTGATCACCATCTCCGGCTACGACGGCGGTACCGGCGCATCGCCGCTGACCTCCATCAAGTACGCCGGCGCACCGTGGGAACTCGGCCTGGCTGAAACTCACCAGACCCTGCGCGGCAACGACCTGCGCGGCAAGGTTCGGGTACAGACCGACGGCGGCCTGAAAACCGGCCTCGACGTGATCAAGGCTGCGATCCTTGGCGCCGAAAGCTTCGGTTTTGGTACTGCGCCAATGATCGCCCTGGGCTGCAAATACCTGCGCATCTGCCACCTGAACAACTGCGCCACCGGCGTTGCGACGCAGAACGAAAAGCTGCGTAAAGATCACTACATCGGCACCGTCGACATGGTGGTGAATTTCTTCACCTATGTCGCCGAAGAAACCCGTGAGTGGTTGGCCAAGCTGGGCGTGCGCTCGCTGGAAGAGCTGATCGGCCGTACCGATCTGCTGGACATCCTCGAAGGCCAGACCGCCAAGCAACAGCATCTGGACCTGACGCCGCTGTTGGGCAGCGACCACATCCCGGCAGACAAGCCACAATTCTGCCAGGTTGACCGCAACCCACCGTTCGACAAAGGCCTGTTGGCCGAGAAGATGGTCGAGATGGCCAGCTCCTCGATCAACGACGCCAGCGGTGGCGAATTCGTCCTGGATATCTGCAACTGCGACCGTTCCATCGGCGCCCGCATCTCCGGCGAAATCGCTCGCAAGCATGGCAACCAGGGGATGGCGAAAGCGCCGATCACCTTCCGCTTCAAGGGCACTGCGGGCCAGAGCTTCGGCGTGTGGAACGCCGGTGGCCTGCACATGTACCTGGAAGGCGACGCCAACGACTACGTGGGCAAGGGCATGACCGGCGGCAAGCTGGTGATCGTTCCGCCTAAAGGCAGCGTCTACAAGACCCAGGACAGTGCCATTATCGGTAACACCTGCTTGTACGGCGCCACGGGTGGCAAGCTGTTCGCCGCCGGTACTGCCGGTGAGCGTTTCGCCGTGCGTAACTCCGGTGCTCACACCGTGGTGGAAGGCACTGGCGATCACTGCTGCGAGTACATGACCGGGGGCTTTGTCGCAGTATTGGGCAAGACCGGTTACAACTTCGGTTCGGGCATGACCGGCGGTTTCGCCTATGTGCTTGACCAGGACAACACCTTCGTCGACAAGGTCAACCACGAGTTGGTCGAGATCCAGCGGATCAGCGGCGAAGCCATGGAATCCTACCGGAACCACTTGCAACACGTGCTGGACGAGTACGTCGAGGAAACAGGCAGCGAATGGGGTCGTAACCTCGCTGAAAACCTTGATGATTACCTGCGTCGTTTCTGGCTGGTCAAGCCCAAGGCTGCCAACCTGAAATCGTTGCTTTCCAGCATCCGTGCCAACCCGCAGTGATATGCGCCTGAACAGTTTGATGAGGTTTTAACATGGCTGAACGTCTGAATAACGACTTCCAGTTCATCGATGTCGGGCGCAAAGATCCGAAGAAGAAACTGTTGCGTCAACGCAAGAAAGAGTTCGTGGAAATCTACGAACCCTTCAAGCCCCAGCACTCGGCCGACCAGGCCCACCGCTGCCTGGGTTGCGGTAACCCGTATTGCGAATGGAAGTGCCCGGTGCACAACTTCATTCCCAACTGGCTGAAGCTTGTAGCCGAGGGCAACATCCTCGCCGCCGCCGAGCTGTCGCACCAGACCAACACCCTGCCGGAAGTCTGCGGCCGGGTGTGCCCGCAAGACCGTCTGTGCGAGGGTGCCTGCACCCTCAACGACGGCTTCGGCGCGGTGACCATCGGTTCGGTGGAGAAGTACATCACCGACACCGCGTTCGCCATGGGCTGGCGCCCGGACATGTCCAAGGTCAAGCCGACCGGCAAGCGTGTTGCGATCATCGGCGCGGGCCCAGCGGGCCTGGGCTGTGCCGACGTGTTGGTGCGTGGTGGTGTGACCCCGGTGGTGTTCGACAAGAACCCGGAAATCGGCGGCCTGCTGACCTTCGGCATCCCCGAGTTCAAGCTGGAAAAAACCGTCCTGAGCAACCGTCGTGAAGTGTTCACCGGCATGGGTATCGAGTTCCGTCTCAATACCGAAATCGGCAAAGACATCACCATGGAGCAACTGCTCGCCGAATACGATGCCGTGTTCATGGGCATGGGTACCTACACCTACATGAAGGGCGGCTTTGCCGGTGAGGATTTGCCGGGCGTTTATGACGCTTTGGACTTCCTGATCGCCAACGTGAATCGCAACCTGGGCTTTGAAAAGTCGCCGGAAGACTTCGTCGACATGAAAGGCAAGAAGGTCGTGGTGCTGGGCGGTGGTGACACCGCGATGGACTGCAACCGTACCTCGATTCGCCAGGGCGCCAAGTCGGTGACCTGTGCCTATCGTCGTGACGAAGCCAACATGCCCGGCTCGCGCAAAGAGGTGAAGAACGCCAAGGAAGAAGGCGTGCGATTCCTCTACAACCGTCAGCCGATTGCTATCGTCGGTGAAGATCGTGTTGAAGGCGTGAAGGTGGTCGAGACCCGTCTTGGCGAGCCGGATGCCCGTGGTCGTCGCAGCCCTGAGCCGATCCCGGGTTCCGAAGAGATCATCCCGGCTGACGCCGTAGTGATTGCTTTCGGTTTCCGCCCAAGCCCGGCGCCGTGGTTTGAGCAGTTCGAGATCCAGACCGACAGCCAGGGCCGCGTTGTGGCCCCGGAACAAGGCCAGTACAAGCACCAGACCAGCAACCCGAAAATCTTCGCCGGTGGCGACATGGTTCGTGGTTCTGACTTGGTGGTGACGGCGATCTTCGAAGGGCGTAATGCCGCTGAAGGCATCCTGGATTACCTGCAGGTCTGATGATCGTTCCCACGCTCTGCGTGGGCATGCAGCCAGGGACGCTCTGCGTCCCGACTGGCGTGACGCGGAGCGTCACAGGAGGCGTTACCACGCGGAGCGTGGGAACGATCTTGCAGCGGCATTACCGCGACAAATTGACCCGATAGACAAAAGGCACGGCTCATACCGTGCCTTTTGCGTCGCGCTCTGAGAAAATGCCCGCACTTTTTTTGCGGATGCCGACATGACTGCCCTCAAGAACGACCGTTTCCTTCGTGCCCTGCTCAAGCAACCTGTAGACGTCACGCCCGTGTGGATGATGCGTCAAGCCGGTCGCTACCTGCCGGAATACCGCGCCAGTCGCGCCAACGCCGGCGACTTCATGAGCCTGTGCATGAACCCGGAGTTCGCCTGCGAAGTCACGATGCAGCCGCTGGACCGCTACCCACAACTGGACGCGGCCATCCTCTTCTCCGACATCCTCACCATCCCTGACGCCATGGGCCAAGGCCTGTACTTTGAAACCGGCGAAGGCCCGCGCTTCAAGAAAGTCGTTAGCACCCTGGCCGACATCGAAGCCCTGCCGATCCCCGATCCGCACAAAGACCTCGGCTATGTGATGGACGCCGTGAGCACCATTCGCCGCGAGCTGAACGGCCGCGTGCCGCTGATTGGCTTTTCCGGCAGCCCATGGACCCTGGCCACCTACATGGTCGAAGGTGGCTCGTCGAAAGACTTCCGCAAGACCAAGGCCATGCTCTACGACAACCCGCAAGCCATGCACCTGCTGCTGGACAAGCTGGCGCAGTCGGTCACCTCTTACCTCAACGGCCAGATCATGGCCGGCGCCCAAGCGGTGCAGATTTTCGATACCTGGGGCGGGAACCTGTCGGCGGCGGCATACCAGGAGTTCTCCCTGGCCTACATGCGCAAAATCGTCAGTGGCCTGATCCGCGAACACGAAGGCCGCAAAGTGCCGGTTATCATGTTCACCAAGGGCGGCGGCCTGTGGCTTGAAAGCATTGCCGACGCTGGCGCCGATGCACTGGGCCTGGACTGGACCTGCGATCTGGGTGAAGCCCGTCAACGCGTGGGCAACCGCGTAGCGCTGCAAGGCAACATGGACCCGACCGTGCTGTACGCCAAGCCCGAAGCAATCCGCACCGAAGTCGGCCGCATTCTGGCCAGCTACGGCAAGGGCACCGGGCACGTGTTTAACCTGGGCCATGGCATCACGCCGGAAGTGAACCCGGAACATGCCGGTGCGTTCCTGCGCGCAGTGCATGAGTTGTCGGCGCAGTATCACGAGTGATCGCTGCTCAATAAAAAGCCCGGCCAAATGCCGGGCTTTTTATTGGGGTTAATACAAAACAAATATGGGATCGCGTCAGGCCTTTACTTCTCCCAGTGGCGGCAATTTCGCCAGCTTCAACGCCACCAGCAACGCGCCGATCAGCAGCGCGATGATGAATCCGCCAATCCCGTTCCAGCCTGCAAAGTGCCAGAAGAACCCGCCCGCCGTACCGGCAATGCTCGATCCCACGTAGTAGCAGAACAAGTACAACGACGACGCCTGCCCCTTGGCCTTCACCGCGCGGCGACCGATCCAGCTACTTGCCACCGAGTGGGCGCCGAAGAAACCGAAGGTGAAGATCAGCATGCCGGGCACTACCAGCCACAACGGCGTGAACAGGGTCAGGGCCATGCCGGCGAGCATCAATACGAGGGTGCCCCACAGCACGCGGCGGCGGCCGAGGCGGTCGGCCAGGGAGCCGATCTTGGCCGAACTGTAGATGCCGGTGAGATACACCAGCGAGAGCAGGCCGACCACCGCTTGGCTCAACCCGTACGGTTCTGCCAGCAGGCGATAACCGATGTAGTTGAACATCGTGACGAAGGCGCCCATCAGCAGGAAACCTTCAAGGAACAACCAGGGCAGGCCCGCGTCTTTGAAGTGCATGACAAACCCGTTCAGCAGGTTGCGCGGCTTGAGGCTGGTGGTGCGGAAGTTGCGTGATTCGGGGAGGACTTTCCAGAACACCGTGGCCGCGATCAGGGCCAGGGCGCCGATGATCAGCATCGCGGTGTGCCAACTGACGAAGTCGATCAATACGCCGATGATCAAGCGCCCGCTCATACCGCCAATTGCGTTGCCGCCGATGTACAAGCCCATGGCCAGGCCGATGTGTTGCGGGTGGATCTCTTCGCTCAAGTAGGTCATCGCCACAGCAGCCAGCCCGCTCAGCGACAGGCCCACCAGCGCCCGCATCAGCAGAATGCCTTCCCAGGTCGGCATCAAGCCGCTGGCGATGGTCGCGAGTGCGGCGCAGAACAGTGCCGAAACCATTACCGGCTTGCGTCCCAATCTGTCGGAAATCGGCCCAGTGACCAGCAAGCCCAGGGCAAGCATCGCCGTGGCCACTGACAGGATCAGGCTGCTTTGCGCCGCATTGATGGAAAACTCGTGGGACAGCGCCGGCATCATCGGCTGCACGCAATACAGCAAGGCAAACGTGGCAAACCCGCCGGAGAACAGCGCCAGCACCGTGCGCATGAACATCGGCGTGTCTTTTTCGATGTACTGCTCGTTGAGCTGGGCCACCACCTCATCCAGGGCGGTAGGCGGGACTTCTTGAGCAAATGGCGCGACAGCAGATTTCACGGGGACCTCGGCGAGGGAAAGCCTGCCAGGACTGGCAATGAAAAAAAGAATATAGCTGCCTAATGATTCTTTCCAATATATTGTTCGACCTGTTTGATAGCTTTTACGACCTAATGAGGCTTGCATGGAATTGCGTCATCTGCGGTACTTCATCGCCGTCGCCGAAGAACTGCATTTTGGCCGCGCCGCACAGGTGCTGGGCATCTCGCAACCACCGCTGAGCCAGCAGATCCAGGCGCTGGAGCAGGAGGTGGGCGCGCGCTTGTTTGAGCGTACCAATCGTCGGGTCGAGCTGAGCGAGGCCGGTCGACTGTTCTTGCAAGAGGCGCGATTGGTGCTGGCGCAGGTCGACAAGGCGGCAGATGTGGCCCGACGTGCGCAGTTGGGGGAACTCGGGGAGCTGAAGATTGGCTTCACCTCGTCGGCACCGTTCAACTCCAGCATTCCGCAGGCGATTTTTGCGTTTCGCCAGGCCTTCCCGGCGGTGCACCTGAACTTGCAGGAGATGAGTAGCACTGAGGTGGCAGAGTCGTTGGTGGATGAGTCGATTCAAGTAGGCTTGATGCGCCCGCTGCCGTTGCCGGATTCGCTGAGCGTTATTGAGTTGATGCGTGAGCCCTTGGTCGCGGTGCTGAACGCCGGTCATCCGCTGGTTGAGGGCACCGAGCGTGGCTTGCACCTGGCGCAACTGGCCGACGAGCCGTTTGTATTCTTCCCTCGCACCTACGGCAGTGGTCTCTATGCCCAACTGCTCAACTTGGCTCGTGACGCGGGTTTCAGCCCGCGTTTCGCCCAGGAAGCCGGGGAGGCGATGACCATCATCGGTTTGGTGGCGGCGGGTTTGGGGGTGTCGGTGCTTCCGGCCTCATACCAGCGCATCCGTATCGATGGCGTGGTGTATCGCACCTTGCTGGATCAGGAGGCGGTGACGTCAGTCTGGCTGGTGCAGCGCAAGGGCGCGCAAACGCCGATGGCGAAAGCGTTTGTGGAGTTGCTGACACGTAAGGCGGAGCTGTAGGTATCGTCACATATCAGGTAACGCAACCGGCTTAGTGATTCGCAAGAAACTTGCGCAGAATCGCTTTTTTCAAGCGAGTGATATGGATGGCACTTCTCTACCAGCCCAAGGAGGGCAGCGTGTTGATTTGTGATTTTCGAGGCTATGAAGTCCCGGAAATTATCAAGATCCGGCCCGTCATTGTGATACGCAAGCACCGAACCAATAAGCTGCTGGTGACGGTTGTGCCCTTGAGCACTACCGCTCCGCAGACGGTTTTGGAGCATCATTTACAACTCGACAGTCATCTTCAAGGCGCGAGTCCAATCTGCTGGGCAAAATGCGACATTGTCGCCACCGTCAGCTTGGGCCGACTTGATCGAATCAAAAGTAAGGACCGTCATGGCAAACGAACTTACACAATCGCTGAGCTCACCAATGATCAGTTTCTCGCGATAAAAGCGGCGGTACGCAGTGCGCTAGGGTTGCGATGAGTAATGAGCGGCACATTGCCACGGATTGCAGGGAAGCCGTTTTCAGGCATACTGCCCACGTTCCCGAAAGGGGCTTGTGAGACTCTGAGGATCCTGGGCAACCAGCCATCGCAGAGCCAGGCAGGAAGCGGCGATGACAAGCCAACCTGTTTGTGAAGAGGGCGCCGAAAGGCGCCCTTTGTCGTTTCTGGAGAGCAGCGAGCCTCAATTCTGCTTCGACGTCCCCGTCTGCTCAAACAACTGCGCCGCCGAGCCCGCTTCGTTCACGCCATTGCTGTGCAGCGCGGCCATGATGTCGCGGTCCAGCATGCTTACCCAGCGGTTGTAGTTGCGGTGGATCTTGCCGTCCTTGTAGCCCAGATCGCGGCTGTCGCGGTAGGTGATAGCGTAGCTGTTACGGGTGTAGCGGATGTCGATTGCGGCGTAGTACTGGTTGCGTACGTTGATCTCGGCCTGCACCAATTGCGGGCTCAGGCGCTGCACCGTCCACTCGCGTTTTTGCAGGGCGTTGATGATGACCGTTTTCATTTTTTCTTCGCTGACCTGGGTATCGACCGGCAGCTCATGCTGGGTATTGAGTACCGGTTTGTTGGTGCAACCGGCGGTGGTCAGCAGGGCCAGGGTGATCAGGGTGGCGCGTAGCAAGGAAGACATTCCGTTTTCTCCAATCGATTAAAAATTCAAGACCAGCGGCGGAAGATCAGCGACGTGTTGACGCCGCCAAAGGCAAAGTTGTTGTTCATTACGTAGTCGTGGTGCATCTCGCGGAATTCACCTTGCAGGTAATCCAGCTCGCCGCACTGCGGGTCGACCGAATCCAGGTTGAAGGTGTGCACGTATTGATCGCGGTTCATCATCTCGATGCTGAACCAAGACTCCAACGCCCCGCACGCGCCCAAGGTGTGGCCGAGGAAGCTCTTCTGCGAGCTGATCGGCATGCGGCTGCCAAACAGGCTGCTGGTGGCCAGGGTCTCGGCGATGTCGCCTTGGTCGGTGGCAGTGCCGTGGCCGTTGACGTAGCCGATGGCGGAGGGCTCCAGCCCGGCATCTTCCAGGGCCAGTTCCATCGCGCGACGCATGGTTTTCTGCTCAGGGCGAGTGGTGTGCTGGCCGTCGGCGTTGCTGCCGAAACCGACCAGCTCGGCGTGGATGTGCGCACCGCGCGCCAAGGCGTGCTCCAGTTCTTCAAGCACCAGCATGCCGCCGCCTTCACCGATCACCAGGCCGTCACGAGCACTGTCGTAAGGGCGCGGGCTGGTTTGAGGGGCGTCGTTTTTCAGGCTGGTGGCGTACAGCGCATCGAACACCATGGCTTCGGTGGGGCACAGTTCTTCGGCGCCGCCGGCGAGCATCAAGGGCAGGCGACCGAACTTGATCGCCTCGTAGGCATAGCCGATGCCCTGGCTGCCACTGGTGCAGGCGCTGGACGTGGGGATCAAGCGCCCGGTGAGGCCAAAGAAGATGCTGATATTCGCTGCCGTGGTGTGCGGCATCATCCGTACATAGGAGTTGGCATTCAGCCCCTCGGCCACCGAGTTCAGCAGCATATTGCCGAAGGCCTTGATCTCGTCGGTGCTGCCGGTGGACGAGCCGCAGGCCACGCCCATGCGCCCGTCCTTGATCGATTCGTCACCGAGCAAACCCGCGTCCTTCAGCGCCTGCTCCGCTGCCCACACCGCCAGGCGCGAGACGCGACCCATGCTGCGCAGTTGCTTGCGGGTCCAGTGGGCGGGCACGGCGAAGTCGTCGATAGGCCCGGCCAGGCGGGTGTTCAATTCGGTAAAGCGGTCCCACTCATCCATACGGCGAATGCCGCTGCGGTTGGCGCGAAAGTTGGCCGCGATGCTGTCCCAATCGCTGCCCAGGGAGGTGACGCCGGCCATGCCGGTCACTACGACGCGCTTCATCAGCACAGACCTCCATTCACGGCCAAGACTTGGCGAGTGATATAGCCGGCTTCGGCCGACATCAGGAAGTTCACCGCTGCGGCCACTTCTTCCGGCGTACCTATACGCTGCGCGGGAATCATCTTCATCAGTTCATCCACCGGTACGTTTTCATCGAGCATCGCGGTGTCGATCAGCCCGGGTGCCACGCAGTTGACGGTGATTTTGCGCTTGCCCAACTCAATGGCCAGGGCCTTGGCGGCGCCAATCAAGCCGGCTTTCGAAGCGCTGTAATTGACTTGGCCACGGTTGCCGATCAACCCGGAGACCGAGGTGATGCACACGATGCGCCCGGCAGCGCGACGACGAATCATCGGCATCATCACCGGGTGCAGCACGTTGTAGAAACCGTCGAGGTTGGTGCGCATCACCACATCCCAATCGTCTTCGGACAACGCGGGGAACGCGCCGTCGCGGGTCAGGCCGGCATTGAGCACCACGCCGTAGTAGGCACCATGCAGCTCCACATCGGCTTCCAGGATTTCTTTACAGGTTGCGCGATCCGCCACGTCGAATTGCAGCACCCGCGCCTTACGCCCCAGTGCCTCGATTTCGACCTGCACCGCCTCCGCTTCAGCACGACCACTGCGGCAATGCAGCACGATGTCATGCCCGGCCTGGGCCAGGCGCAGGGCAATGGCGCGGCCGATGCCACGGCTGGAGCCGGTGACCAGTACGGATTCAGTCATGGCGTTTCGTCCTTCGATTCATCTAAATAGTTGGCCGCCTGGGGCGGTCGAAATACGTTCAAGCGGGCGCTGGCCTGGATACCGTCGCCGGTGAGGTGGCATTCGAACACACCCATGCCGTTATCGTCTTCCAGGGAGCGCAGGCCGTGGATGGTCAGCTCGGCGCCTGCCGGGAAGTGCTCCACATTGCACTCGAACTTACGTGTGCCCAACAGGAAACCCAGTTCCACCGCTTCGCCTTTTTGGCGGGCGCGGCAACCGGCGTAGGCGGCGACGCTTTGCGCCATCAACTCAATGCCGACCCAGGCCGGCAGGCTGCCGTCGGGCTGGTTGAACAGGCCGCCGGGCGTGACGGTGACGCGGGTGTGAATCTGCTCTTCATCGAACGACAGCACCTGGTCGATCAGGATCATGTCGCCCGCATGGGGCAGCAGTTCGGCGAGTGGCCAGTTGATCATGGGGCCTCTGCGATTATCAGGCTGACGTTGTTACCACCGAAGGCAAACGAGTTGCTCATCAGGCAGCGTTTTTTCAAGGTGTCGCCGGTGTGCGCCCATTGCAAGGCAGGCAGCGTCGGGTCGGCGTTGCCGTCCCACACATGCGGCGGTACCACACCGTGGGTCAGGCTCAGCCAGCAGAACGCCGCTTCCAACGCACCGGCTGCACCGAGGGTGTGGCCGCTCATGGGTTTGGTCGACGAGCAGGCCACGCCATTCGGAAACAGGCTGGCTACCGCCAGGCTTTCCATGGCGTCGTTATGTTGGGTCGCGGTGCCGTGCAGGTTCAGGTAACCGATTTGTTCAGGCGCAAGTTTTGCGCTGGCCAGGGCCTTGCGCATCGCCAGCAACGCGCCTTTGCCGGTAGGCTCTGGCGCGGAAATATGGTGCGCGTCGCAACTGGCTCCGCTGCCCAACAGGGCAATAGGTGCTGGCTGTTTAGTCATCAGAAACAGCACGGCCGCTTCGCCGATATTGATGCCATTACGGTTCACCGAAAACGGATTGCAGCGCTCGCTCGACACCGCTTCCAGCGAGCTAAACCCATTGAGGGTCAGCTTGCAGAGGCTGTCGACACCGCCGCAGATCACCGCGTCGCACACGCCCAGATCCAGCAGGCGCTGGGCACTCATCAGTGCGCGAGCGCTGGAGGTGCAGGCGGTGGAAATCACATAGGCCGGGCCGCTCAGTTGCAGCCAGTCGGCAAGGAAGTTTGCCGGGGCGCTGAGTTCCTGTTGCTGGTAGTCGTAGTCGCCGGGGAACTGCTTGTCGCGCAGGTAATGCGCGATGCCACGGCTCGCTTCGTCGATACCCGAGGTGCTGGTGCCCAGCACAATGCCGATCCGCGAGGCGCCGTAGGTGTGGATCGCCTGGCGGATCTCATCCTCAATCTGCAGCGCCGCTTCCAGCAGCAACTGGTTGTTGCGGCTGCTTTGCTGGTTCAGTTCCACAGGGATGGTCGCCAGTTCGCCATGTACACCGGCCACCGGCAGCACGCGATCCGGCACCCAGCCGCTTTCGGCGCGCATACCGGAGCAGTCACCGGAAAACAGGCTGCGGCTGACTTCGGCCTGGCCACGGCCCAAGGCGCAAATCACGCCGAGCGCATTCAGATAGGCGGTCATCGGGCAGCACCCAGCGGCGTGATGCGATAGCTCAACGGCTGCCCCGCCATGTTCACGCTGAACACCTCTGAGGACTGATACACGATTTGCCAATGACCCGGCAGGGTGCGTGTGAGGTCCATCGCCTGGGCGTTCGGATACAGCGCAGGCACGTCATCCGCCGAGGTCAGGGCAAACAGCAGCGCGGCAAACAACTCCCGTGCCTGGGGGTTGGGCGGCAACAGTCCATCGGCTTGCCACTCGCCATTGATCAGCTTTTGCCGTGCCTGGGGAATGCCCAACGGGTCCATCATCGACCAGCGAATCCCGCCACCTTCATGCTGGATCACCAGCAACCAGTCCTGGCTCTGGCCGTCCGCCAGGCGCTGCACATGCAGTTGCATCGGCAAGGCCAGGGCCGGGACTTTTTCGGGCAGCGGTGGCTGGCTGGCGCAAGCGCTCAGCAGCAACAGGCAACCCATCAACAGCAAGCGGATCATGGGGCGACGCTCTCCAAGGGTTTACGCGCCACGCAGTTGACCAGGGTTTCTTCGCGCTGGCCCACCGGCGGCGGGTTGCGCAGGCCCCAGCGCTCCAGCAGGCCGAAATCACTGGAACGGCTCCACCACAAGTACGGGTACGAGACATTCTGCGGGCCGAATTCAAAGCCCTGTTCGCGGATCATTTCCAGGTACTCTTCGGCGCTTTTTTGCACGTGCATCGGGTGGCGGAACAGCCAGCGAATCACCCAGGTGTCGATATAGGCTTCAGTTGACTCGGCAAACAGCAAATAGCCGCCCGGCTTGAGTACCCGATAAAATTCTTTGAGTGCGCGATGCTGTTCAACCAGGTGATGGAAGGTTTGGTGGCAGAACAGGATATCGACGCTGGCGTCCGGTACGTTGAGCGTAGCGCAGTCGCTGCCGATCAGTTCGATGGCCAAACCTTGGCGTTCCGCTTCGGCCTTGCTCAGTTCCAGGCTGTGGGGGTCGGCATCCAGGCCGATCAGGCGCTCTGGCGTGAACACTTGCTGCAAATATCGGAACGACTTGCCCTGGCCGCAACCGGCGTCCAGCAATACTGGCGCCACCGGCAGCGGGTCGCTGAACAGGCTGCGCAGGTCGTTGATCGCCACGCGCAACACGTGGTGCTGCCAAGTGTGGCTGCGCAGGAACCAGAAACCGAACTTGGTTTCTTCGACGTAGTTTTTACTCAGGTACTGACTGCTCACACTGCATCCCCTGCACAAATCTCCGACAACATCCGTAGCCGCCGCTTGGGCTCGCTGACAAACGGGTTGCGCTCATCCCAGGCGTAACCCGCGAGGATCGAACAGATCATCCGGCGAATCTCCGGCGAGCTGCCGGGGTGGAAAATCACATCCTGGAAGGTCCCGGCGTACCAGCCTTCGACGTAGCAGCGGAAGGTATCGACGCCGCGCTTCAAAGGTTCGGCAAACTCGGTTTGCCAATCCACCGTTTCGCCCTTTAGCTGGCGATGCAGGAGGCCTGCGGCCATGCTCGCCGAACGCATGGCAATGGTCACGCCGGAGGAGAACACCGGGTCGAGGAATTCCGCCGCGTTGCCCAGCAGCGCAAAGCCTGGGCCGTGCAGGGTTTTGACATTGGCTGCATAGCCGCCGATGGTGCGCGCGGGCGTATCCCAAACGGCGTTTTGTAGCACGCCGGACAGGCTAGGGGTTTCGTCGATAAATCCACGCAGGCAGGCGTCGAGATCGCTGTCGCGGCCATCGAAGTGTTCCTTGGCGGCAACTACGCCCACCGAGCAGCGGCCGTTGCTGAACGGGATCGTCCAGAACCAGATATCGCGCTTCGTCGGGTGGGTCGTTACGAGAATTTTGGTGCGGTCGAAGCCTGAGTGTTCGATGCGGTCTTCGATGTGGGTGAATACCGCCTGGCGCACCGGGAAATTCGACGGCATGTCCAAGTCCAGCAAGCGTGGCAGCACGCGGCCATAGCCGCTGGCGTCGAGCACGAACTTGGCCTTGAGGTGGTACTCGCTGCCGTTCTCTCGGCGTACGTGCAGGTAGCGGCACTCGCCACCCAGATCCACACCGACGATGGTTTCGCCGTAGCGAATGTCCACACCTTGCAACTTGGCCTGATCGGCCAGCAACTTGTCGAATTCGCCGCGCTGCACCTGGAAGGTAGTGGGCTTGCCGTTGCTGAACGTGTCACCGAAATCAAACGCGCTGTAGTGCTCGCCCCAAGCGAACGCGGCACCGGTTTTCACCTGGAAGCCCGCCGCCTGCACGGCGTCGAGCATGCCGGCTTCTTCGATAAAGTCGATGCAGTGGGACAACAGGCTTTCGCCAATCGAGAAGCGTGGGAAATGCTGGCGCTCAATAATCAATACATCATGCCCGTTGCGCTTTAACAGCGCGGCGGCGATGGCACCGGACGGCCCGGCACCGATCACCACCACCTGGCGACGTTCCATTTCAACTGTGGGCACGAGGGCTCCTTGCCACTTTGGCGATAATCTCATTCATAAGGCGTGTTTCTGTTGCCCGGCCCAGGGCGCCAGCATAAAGCTGAATGCCAGGCCCAGGCTGACCGATAAGCCGAAATTACTCACAGCCGGCGTACTCGATACCGCCAGCAGGCCAAACGACAACCAGGTCGTCAGCGCTGCCAGCAGCGTACCCAAAAGACTCACGGCGGCACCGCCGATCTGCTCGCGCATCAAAATCGCGTAATCGACGCTGATGGCCGTGACCAACAGCAGGCCAAACAGGCTGAACAGGGTCAGCGGCTGGCCCAGCCAACCCAGGCTGGCCAGGCTGCACAGTGCGGCGAGCAATGGCAGGGCGACGATACGCAAGGCACCGCCAAAACCGAAGGGCAGGATCAGCAGCAGTACGATCAGCACGCAGGACATCAATTTCAGTTCAGCGGCGCTGATCTGCGTGTCGGCGAATACCCGGTTCAAGTCCCCCAAGCGATCCACCAACTGCACCCCCGGCAAATCCACGGCCTGGACTCGCAGCAGCGCCGGGTTATTCAAGCCTTGCAGGCTGACCATCGCCGCCACGCCGCTGTCCACCGGGCCCAGCCACAGCATGCGCCAAGGCTCGGCCAATGGGCCGATCAGCGCGGCATCGATGTTTTCGATGGGCAGCGCCTGCAAGTGTCCAAGCTCCGCTTGCAGGGCGCTGGCGGGGACGCCGAGGTCCAGCAGCGGCTGCCAGTGTTGCGGCAGCGTGTTCAGCGCATCACGCAGCCGTTGTTGTTCGGCAGGGAGGTTGACGATCTGATTGAGCGCCAGGTAACCCTGAAGCTTGTCCATGTTCACCAATTGGTCCAGGCGTTGGCCCAGGGCGGCTTGGCGTTCCAGCAACTGCTGCTGATTGTCCGCTCGCACCAGGAAGAACTGGCTGGTGGGTTGGAAGCCGGTGATGCGGGCTACGGCCTGCGCCTCTTGCAGCAATTGCGGCGGCGCGCCGATCCATTGGCGAATATCGTTTTTACTGTTCAAGTGCCACAGGCCACCGGCGCAGAACAGCAGTACCAACGCCAGCAGCACCGGGCTCGGCACGCGTTTGATCAACGAAGCACGCACTAGCCACAGGCATTCGGCGATGCGCAGCGGCCACTGCGCCGGGCGCAATTCGATGCCCTTGAGCAGCGCCGGTAACAGGCACACTGCCGACAGGTAGGCACCGACTAAGCCGGCTGCGGAGAACACGGCGATTTGCGTCAGCGCCGGGAAGGGCGTCCACGCCAGCGCCAGGTAGCCGATGCAACTGGTGGCCAGGCTCAGGCTCAGCCCTGGCAGTGTCAGGCGTAGCGCAGGCCAACTGCGCCACGGGTTCATGCTCCAGCTTTTCGACAGATAGTGCAGCGGGTAATCCACCGCCACGCCGATCAGGCTGGAGCCCAGCACCAGTGTCATCACATGCATATGGCCGAACAGCGCCACACAGGCCACCGCGCCAAACAGCATGCCCACCAACACCGGCACAAACGCCAGCAGTACGCGCCAGCGGCGGAAGGCCAACAACAGCAGCAACAGAATGCCAAGGGTGGCGCCGCCACCGACCCAGGTGATTTCCCGCGTGGCCTGCTGCTGACCATTCGCCGCATACAGCAATCCACTGGCCGCGAGCAGTTGTGCGCCTTGCTGGCTGGCTTGCTCACGGCTCGCTTTAAGTAAGTCCGCCACTTGCACCGGCAGTTTCATATCGAAGGCATTGCCGGTAGTACGCGCCCGCAGCAACACCCAGCTCTTGCCGTCGGCGTCGGCGATCAATGCGCCGCTGCCGATATCCAGCTGCACCGACCCGTGCTGCGGCTGGCTGTTTTGGATGCGTCCGGTCAGGCCCAGCCAATCGTCCTGGCTCGGGACCAGGCTGAATCCGGTGAAAGGGTCGAACAGCGACTGCACACGCTGTTGGATGAATGCGTCGGGGTGGTCGATCAGTTGCTCGCGGTCTTTGGCCGACAGCATTGCCAGACGCCCGCGCAGCAGTTGCTCACGCAGTGCCGGCAAGTCGGCTTGCAGGTTCCACTGGACCTTTTCAAAAAGGCCACTGGCCTGCCAGCGCTCGCTCAATTGCTGCGCGATGGACACTGCTTGCTGGCGGTCAGTATGGCCGACCAGCACCAGCATCTCGCGGTTCAGCGGTTCCTGCATGCGCTGCTCGGCTAGCTGCTCCAGAGCGTCCGGCGTGTTGCCCGGCACCAGCTCCATCAGGTTGGCCGACAGCGGTGCACCGTGGCGCCATTGCCAGCCGGCCAGGGCCAGCACGCCTACCAGCAGAATCAGGAACAGGCGCGGCAGCAGGCGCTCACTGGGCAAAGTCGTGTTGCTCCGCGTCACTCAGTGGAAGAGCTGCAGTGCTGTCCTGCATACGCAGCACGGTGCTGTCGCCCTGGGTCTCCAGCAGTTCGATTTTTTGCACCCGCTCGCCACCGTCGATGTTGATCTGGGTGAAGACTTGTTTTAACAGCAGCGAACGCGGGATCAGCGTCAGCTTCCATTGGCTGGCTTCGCCTTGCAGCTGCAATTCGAAATCACGCTGCAAGCCGCTGCTGTCGCCTTGGAGCACGGCGAGGAACAGACGATTCTGCTCGGCACCGGCGCTCTTGTTCGGCAGCAGTTGCCAGCCATTGGCGTCACGGCGGGCGATGCCCTGAGCACTGATGCGGTAGTCCTGTTGCAGCGGGGTTTTCAGCAGCCACAGCAGGCCGTGGTCTTTGGCGAGCACGAAGGTGCCTTTGCTGACCAAGGGTTGGGGCAGGGCACGGAGGTGTTTTTCTTGAATGAAGCTGCCGTGGATCACTGACGGTTTCGCCAATTGATCGCTGAGTTGTTGCAGGTCGAAGGCATGGGCGCTGAGGCTCAGCAATAGGCCCGCCAACAGGAGAAATACTCTCATGCCAAGGCCCTCTCAACCGCTTCCACAAATACTGTCGGCGACGCCAATTGCATCTCACGGCTGGCGACGTCCACCGCTACCTGCACGGTGCTGGCACGGGTCAAGCGCTCGCCGCTGGCAAGGTCGGTAATCAGGTAATTGACCTTCAAGCGGTTCTCCCACTCCACCAAACTGGCGCGCACATTGATCGTCTGGCCAAACATCGCGCCGCGCACGTAGCGCAGCTGCATATCGATCACCGGCCAGGCGTAGCCCGACTCGAGCATCGCCGTGTAGTTGTGGCCGATCTTATCCAGCAGTGCGCAGCGCGCCACTTCCAGGTACTTCACGTAATGCCCGTGCCACACCACGTTCATGGTGTCGACGTCGAAAAATGGCACGAGGATTTCGGTGTCGCTGTGCAGTACGCCCTGGCTACGCATGCAGCCTCCAATGTTGTTCTGCAATGCGCTTCAGGCATAGGCGAAGCTCGCCTTCCAGGGCACGGTCTTCGATGACCGGCGGGAAGTCCTTGGCGAGTTCTGCATGCATGGCGGCCAAGGCCGGCGGTAGGGCGCGCGCATCTTCAGCTTGGGCACGCAGCCAAACACCTTGGTTGGCGGCGAGCAAGGTGGCCGCGGCGACTTGTTCAGTCAGCTCCAGCACGCGGATTGCGTCGCGCGCGGCGATGGTGCCCATGCTCACCTTGTCCTGGTTATGGCACTCGGTGGAGCGCGAGAACACGCTGGCCGGCATCGTGTTTTTCAGTGCTTCGGCGGTCCAGGCGCTGGTACCGATCTGCACCGCCTTGAAGCCGTGGTTGATCATCGCGCGGTCGGCCGGCGCGCCCGACAGGTTACTCGGCAGGCCGTGGTTGTAGCGCACGTCCACCAGCAGCGCGAGTTGACGGTCGAGCAGGTCGGCGACGTTGGCCACCAGGGTCTTGAGGCTGTCCATGGCGAAGGCGATATGGCCGCCGTAGAAGTGGCCGCCGTGCAGCACACGTTCTTCTTCGGCGTCGATGATCGGGTTGTCGTTGGCGCTGTTCAGTTCGATCTCGATGAACGAACGCAGCCAGTTCAGGCTGTCGGCCAGCACGCCGAGGACGTGGGGTGCACAGCGCAGCGAGTAGCGATCCTGCAAGCGATGCAGCGGTGCGGTGGGTGCATCAATCGCCAGGTCTTTGCGCAGCCAGGCGGCGACTTGCATTTGCCCCGGGTGCGGCTTGGCGGCGAACAGGCGCTCGTCGAAGTGTTCCGGGTTGCCTTGCAACGCCACCACGTTCAGCGCGGTGATGCGTGTGGCCAGTTGCAGCAGGTAGTCGGCACGGGCGAACGCCAGGCAGGCCAGGCCGGTCATCACGGCGGTGCCGTTCATCAGCGCCAGGGCTTCCTTTGGGCGCAAAACCAGCGGGTCCCAGCCCAGCTCACGGTGCACGTCGGCGGCCTGGCGACGCTCGCCACGGAACATCACTTCACGCTCGCCGGACAAGGTCGCGGCCACATAGGACAGCGGGGTCAGATCGCCGCTGGCGCCCACCGAGCCCTCTTCCGGGATCAACGGTAGAACGTCGTGTTCGAGAAACGCATGCAGGCGCTCCAGCAACTCAACGCGCACGCCGGACACGCCGTGGCACAGCGACTGCAAACGCGCCGCCAGTACCGCGCGGGTGGCTTGTGCATCGAGCAACTTGCCCAGGCCGCAACCGTGGAACGTGTAGAGGTGACGCGGCAACGCTTCGACGTGTTGCAACGGCACCGCCACCACGCACGAGTCGCCGTAGCCGGTGGTCACGCCGTAGATCACGCCTTCCTTGTCCAGCAGCGAGTCGAGGAACTGCGCGCCTTTGGCAATGCGCTGGCGATACGCCGCGTCATCTTGCAACTGCGTGGGCGCCTGACGGTTGGCCAGGGCCAGCACGTCTTCAATGCGCAATGGGCGTTCGCCAAAGGTTACCGGCTCAAGATGCGTCGTCATCGGTCTTCCAGAAAGGGTAAAAGTTGAACCATTGTTGGGGCGCTTCCAGGCAGAACTGGCCCAGGCGCGCGGCGTAGCATGCGGTCCACTGGGCGATCACCTGCTCGCGGGTGCTGCGCTTCCATTCGATCAATTGGGCGAACGGCTCGATGCTCAGGCGATAGCGGCCGTTGTGTTTCAGGCACATCAGCAGGTTGACCGGGCATTTGAGCAGGCCGGCCAGCAGCCACGGGCCTTGGGGGAAGGCGGCGTCAACGCCGAGGAAATCCACGCGCACCGTGCGCCCGCCATGCAGCGGCACGCGGTCGCCGGCGATGGCCAGCCACTCGCCCTCGTCCAGGCGCTGGCTGAGCAGCAGCATGGTGGCCGGGTCCAACTCGCTGACTTGAATCAGGCGCAGATGGGTGGCCCCGGCCTCGCCCAGCAGGCGGTTGAATTGTTCGGCGTGCTTGGTGTGCACCAGCACGTTCATGGTGACTTGTTCACCGATCTCCGCGAGCGCTCGGCACACTTCCAGGTTGCCCAGGTGCGCACCCACCAGCATCTGCCCACGTTCGCCGCGCAGTTGCCCGCGCAATTGCGCGGGGTCGTTGATTTCGATTTGCTCGATGCGCAGCTTGCCGTTCCACACGTCGAGCTTGTCGAGCAAGGCGTCGGCGAAGGCCATGAATTGGCCGAAGACTCTTCTGTGGGTAGGGCGCAGCTCATCGCGACCGCTCCATTGCGCGAGGCGCTGCTGGTATTCCCAGGCGCTCTGGCGCGCGGTGCGGCCGAACAGGAAAAAGTACAGAACGATGCCGTACAGCACCGGGCTCAGCAGTCGACGGCCGAGCACCTTGGCGGCGACGGCGGTGAGTTTCATCAGCCAGAAACTGCCGCGCTCCTCGCGGTCGGCCCAGTGCTTGGTGCTGTCGCTCATGCCTGCCACCGTCGCCACAGAATCATCGGCGCGCGCACCAACATGCCGAAGAACAGGCGGGTGTGCATGACGGAGATGCGCACGTTGTCGCGGAACAGGCGGAAATGCGACAGGCCGTCGGCGGGGTAATGCACCTTCGTCGGCAGCCAGCGCATCGGTTGGTTGCGCCAGGCCAGGCGCACCAGGATGTCCGAGTCGAAATCCATGTGCGTGCCGATGTAGGCCGAGTCCATCAGCGCCAGCGTGGGCGCGAGCGGGTACACGCGAAAGCCACACATAGAGTCGCGAATCTGCAGCGACAAGGTGTTGATCCATACCCACACGTGGGTCAGGTAGCGCGCGTACAAACGGCCCTTGGGTACACTCTCATCGTATTCGGGGTAGCCGCAGATGATGGCGGTTGGATGGGTGCGCGAGGCATCGATAAAGGCTTCGACTTCGCGCAGGTCATGCTGGCCGTCAGCGTCCACTTGCAACGCGTGGGTAAAGCCCTGGCGCGCGGCTTCGCGGAAACCGGCCATGACCGCGCTGCCCTTGCCTTGGTTGTTTGGCAACGTCAGCAAGGTGACGTTTTCAAGCGTCGCCAATTGTGCGAGTACCGCTGCGCAAGCCGGGCTGCTGCCATCGTCCACCAACAGGCACGGCAGGCCGCTGTTCAACAGGCTGTGAACCACGGCCGGCACGGCGGCTTCATGGTTATAGACCGGAATCAGTGCGCAGGGGTTATGCATGGGCGGCTACCAGTTGAATTCGACCACTGGAGCAAGCTGCAACGCCGTTGCGGTAGGCGAAGTACAGCTTGCTGCGTTCCTGGTCGAAGCGCAGGTGCAGCTCGATTTTGTCGCCGGGGCGCACCAGTTGCTGAAACTTGAGCACTTCCATGCCGGCAAAGGTCGCCGGCAAATCGAGCAGTTGTTGGCCCAGGTTGAACGCCCATTCCACCTGAACCACGCCCGGAAGTACCGGCGTTGCCGGGAAGTGGCCGCTGAAATAGGCCAGGTCCGGCGGGATACTCAGTTGCAAGGTCCATTCACCGTCGGCTTCGACCTGCTCCAGCACTTCCGGCGTTTTCGGCCGGGGCGCGAGCAACAGTGCGGCGACATCGGCCTGGGGCAGTTTGCCTTGGGCATTCAGTGGCAACTGGCGCAGCAAACGCCAGCGGCGGGGCAGGGCCAGGGCTTCGCAGTGTTGGCTCAGGTGTTGGCGCAGGGTTTGAGTGACGGCGCGGCGGCCCTGGTTGCGCAAGGCATGCAGGCCGTCGGCACTGAGCACTACCAGCGCGCCGAGGGAAGCGCGGTTTTCCTGCACCACGCCCAGGCGGGTTTCGGTGACCCACGGGTGGGCCATCAGCGCCTGTTCCAGCATCGGCAGGGAGATGCGTTTTTCTTCCAGTTTGACGATGCGGTCCAGGCGACCGAGCAGTTCGAAGCGCCCATCGGCGTGGATGCGCGCAGCGTCAGCGGTCTGTTCGATATGCCCGTCGGGCAGGTAGGGCGAAGCAATGCGCAGGGCGCCGTCGGCGTCCTGGCTCAGTTGAACGTCAGCAAAAGGCTGCCAGGGTTGTGCACCTTGGCGCCAGGCGATGCCGCCGGTTTCCGAGCTGCCGAGGATTTCCGTCGGCCATTGTTGCAAGCGATCATAAAGCTCACCTGCGGCCTCGATAGGCAAGGCGCCGCCAGACGAGAACACCCGCGCCACTTTGCTCAGCGCAGGCCAATCGAGGTTATCGCCCATGCGCTTGAGCAGCGCGGGGCTGGCGACCCAGGCGAACTGCGGGTGTTCGCGACTGGCGCGTTGTAAATCTTCAGGGAAGGCCAACTGTTGGCGCACAAAGGTGCGACCGGCGCATAACGGCCACAGCACGCGGAACAGCAAGCCGTAGATATGCTGTGTGGCGACGCTGCCGATGATGCAGGCGCCCTTGAGGTCCGCGCCCCACAGGGCTTCCAGGGCCTCAACTTCGTTGGCCAGTTGGCGCAGGGTCTTGTCGATACGCTTGGGCTCGCCGCTGGAGCCGGAGGTGCACAGGCTCAGTTGGCAAGTGTCCAGATCGAGTTCGGCAGGGCTCAAAGGTGCCTGATACAGCGCGTCGAGGTCAGTGGCCTCGATCAGCCATGCGTCAACGGCATCATCCCAGCGCTGTCGGGTCTGAGGCTGCAAGTCGGCGGGCAGCAACACGCTGACCCCGGCCCGCCAAGCGCCTAGCAAGGCAATGGCCAGCAAGCCGGCATCTTCCAGATGCACCGCCAAACGCTGGATGCCACGTGCTTGCAGGCCTGCGGCCAGGCTCAGGGAGTGCGCCCACAGTTGAGCGTGATTCATCGCAGGCTCGGTGGTGACCAAACGCTGTTCCAGCGGCTCAAGCAACACGTGCTCAAGTTTCAACCCATTCATACGCGGCCTCGAACCCTTTGTCGTACCAGCCATTCCACGGCAAACAACAGCCCCATCAGCCCGTAGGCGATCAGGCCGTTGTACAACGTCCACCAGCTCAGCGGCGCCCACAGGGTGAGAGCGGCGGCGAGCAGGCCATTACATAGAAAAAACGCGCTCCACACCACGGTGACCTGGCGCGTATACACAATCGCGTGCGGTGGCAGTACCGGGTCGGTCATGCGCGCCAGGCGCTCGACCATCGGCGGGCCGTATTTCAGGCTCAAACCGAACAGCGCCAGCATGAAGGCGCTGACCAGGCTTGGGTACCAACGCAGCAGGTGCGGGTTATCGAACCATGCCAGCACCAAGCAGAACACGATCACCGCCACGGCCATCCAGCGGCTGCCGGGGCGACGTGCACCCGTCAGCGCACGCATCAGCCACAGGCTGCCCAGCAGCAGGCCGAATTGCCACGGTGCAAAGTGTTCGGTGCCGTAATACACCGCGAAGGGGTACAGCAGCCCCGCCAACAACAGGCCAAGGCCGATCAGCCGACTCATGCGGCGGGCGTGACCAGACGGTACACCGCCTCAACCACGTCGTTTACGGTACGCACCGCCTTGAACTCTTCGGCGGCGATCTTCTTGCCGGTCTGGCGCTTGATATGGTCGATCAGGTCCACGGCATCAATGCTGTCGATTTCCAGGTCCTGATACAGATTGGCATCGAGGGTGACACGCTCCGGGGGGAGTTCAAACAGTTCCACCAAGGCATCGCGCAGGGTGTTGAAAATATCGTCACGAGTTTGCATGGTCCGGTCTCAAGCTGCCTGTCTGGCCGTGACAAACGCCGCAAGGCTGGCCACGTTGGTGAAGTGATTGCGGGTGTCCTTGGCGTCGGCATCGATCTTGATGCCGTACTTTTTCTGGATCGCCAGGCCCAATTCCAGGGCGTCTACCGAATCCAGGCCCAGGCCTTCGCCGAACAGGGTTTGGTCGCTACCGATGTCGTCGACGCTGATGTCTTCCAGGCCCAGGGCCTCGATGATCAGCGTCTTTATGTCGTGCTCAAGGCGGTGTCTGTCGCTCATCTTCGGCGAGCTCCTTAATAAAATAGTGGTGCAGGTAATCGTTGAGCTTGCGTGAAGCCTGGGGCGCGGGCCCGAGTGCGGCAAACGCCTGTGGTTCTATATCGGCACCCACCCGCAAACTGAAGTGCACGCGGCATTTTGGGATGCGATACCAGGGTTCGGCCTTGGTCAGGGTGGTGGGGCTGACCTTGATCACCACGGGGGTGATGATTGTCGCACCGCGCAGCGCGATGGCGGCGCCTCCGCGATGAAAGGCAGGCGCTGCGCCGGGTGGGGTGCGGGTGCCTTCGGGGAAAATGATCAGGGTTTGGCCTTCGCGCAGGGCCGCGGCGGCGGCATCGAGCATTTCGGCGCTGCCATCGTTGCTGATGTAGCCGGCTTCACGCACCGGGCCACGGGTGAAGGGGTTTTGCCACAGGCTCTGCTTAACTACGCAGTTGGCCTGGCGCGCCAGGCCGATCAGGAACACCACGTCGATCAGCGACGGGTGGTTGGCGATGATCATCTGGCCCGGACGACCAAGCTTTTCGGCGCCTTCGACGCTGTAAGTCAACACGCCGGCGCGTTGCATCAGGCGAACAAAGCACCAGAACAGCCAACTGATGGTGTGGCGGGCGCGGCGCTGGTGCTTTTCAGCGCTGCCTGGCAGGCAACCGAGCAATGGAAACACTAGTAAACGCAGGCACAGTCCGCCCACGCCGAATAGGAAGAAGCTCGCGGCGGTGGCGAACAGGCGCCAGTAATAGGCGTCCCGTGGCTTGTCGGTCAGGGCTTGCGTTGCCAGTTCCATACGCGGTTCTTCCAGGCATGTTGGCAGGCGGCCTGTTCAGTGAGCAGGGTGCGCAGCAGGTTCAGGGCGTGAGGCCACTGGGTTTGAGTGGGTTGGACAGCGCCGGTTGTGAGTTCCAGTTGCCACTCGTCGCCCGGTGTCAGCAGCAGGCCAAGGGCATAGGGGAACGGTACATCGTGGATCCAGCTGGCATAGGTCTCGGGTGGCTGTTCTTCGGTGATCACCAGTAATACCGCCGGAGCACCTTCGTTAAGCAGTGCGGCGGCTTCAAGCATGCCGTGCTCCAGGCCATCACCGGCGGCCGCGAGGGCGGTCATTTCACTGGTTTCATTGCGCAGGATCGACCACAGGCCAATCACCGCGTTATGCACCGACAGGCTGAACTGGGTGGGCGACAGCGGTTGGTCGTTGGCCAGGTCGCTGAGGATATCGAGGGTGCGCGGGGTCTCACCGTGCCGGGAAATAAACACCAGCGGCAGGTCTTCCAGCCCCTCGGCCAGCGGCCAGCCCACGCTGAACGCCATGCGCGCCAGGCGGCTCAGGCGCCGGCGCTGCATGGCCGGCAGGAATGACACGTCGGGAGAGGCGTCGCTGGCAGGCAGCACCACCGGGGCTCGGCACCAGGCATGCCAGTCGTCCGCGCTGTCAAGGCCAGGCGCCCACGCACGCCATTGGGCGATGTTGAAAGTGATCACTGAGAAGTTATCCCGCCCCTGCGGGCTTCCATGTGCGGTCGTTGGCCCCGAATACCGGGACAGGGAACAATGGCCGAATGGCGCGCATTATCCCGGTGCTGTGGGGTTCTAGCAAACTTTGGTAAAGAATTGTTCACGGCTGATTACAAATAGATGGTGAAGATTTACAGATTGTCCTTTACCGGAGGGTGGGTTGGATTGTCGGACTCTTCCTTTTAATTTGTCGGGTTCGGATCGCCGTCGGTGCGCAGAGTGCCTGTGATGCAGCAGTGCATGGATGAACGAGGTAGCTAACAGGCGCTTTTGCCCTCTACACTCGGACATTCATTGATACACGGAGGTTTTTCCATGCGGCGTGTGGTGTTCAATCAGAAAGGCGGCGTTGGCAAGTCCAGCATTGCCTGCAACCTGGCGGCGGTCAGTGCCAGTGAAGGCTATCGAACCCTGTTGGTGGACCTCGATGCACAGGCCAACTCAACCCAGTACCTCACCGGGCTGACCGGCAACGATATCCCCATGGGGATCGCAGATTTTTTCAAGCAAACCCTGTCTTCCGGGCCGTTTTCCAAGAAAAACCAGGTGGATATCTACGAAACCCCGTTCGACAACCTGCACGTGATCACCGCTACCGCAGAACTGGCAGACCTGCAGCCCAAACTTGAGGCCAAGCACAAGATCAACAAGCTGCGAAAGCTGCTGGATGAGCTGAGCGAAGATTACGATCGGATCTACCTGGATACGCCGCCGGCGCTGAATTTTTACGCGGTTTCAGCGCTGATTGCCGCTGATCGAGTGCTGATCCCTTTCGACTGCGACAGCTTCTCTCGTCAGGCCCTGTACGGCCTGCTGGCTGAAATTGAAGAGTTGAAGGAAGACCACAACGAAGGCCTCGAAGTGGAAGGCATCGTGGTCAACCAGTTCCAGGCTCGGGCGAGCCTGCCGCAGCAAATGCTTGATGAATTGATTGCTGAAGGCCTGCCGGTGCTGCCGGTGTACCTGGCCAGTTCCGTGCGCATGCGCGAGTCGCACCAGGAGAGCAAGCCGCTGATCCACCTGGACCCTCGGCATAAGCTGACACAGCAGTTTGTGGAGTTGCATAACCTGCTGGAAAACGCCTGATGCACTGATCGTTCCCGCGCTCTGCGTGGGAATGCCGCCTGGGGCGCTCCGCGTCCCGCCTGACGCCGCACACCTTAAGATCTGCGCATGGGTGACGCAGAGCGTCACGGTATGCATTCCCACGCAGAGCGTAGGAACGATCTGGCAAGAAGGGTGTGGCCTTTATCGTTGCCTACAGGTAAGCCAGAGTCGCCCGGCTTGTGCGTCTGGATGGGCATTTCTAAGGTTCTTCGGTCACTGAACATAGAATCTCCCGCATTTGACCGTGTTTACACGCCCTGGCTACGCAGCCAACTCATCAATTGCGGCAGCGCAAACGCCCCGCTTTGGCGCGCCACTTCGCGGCCGTTCTTGAACAGGATCAAACTGGGAATCGAGCGAATCCCCAGCTGCGCCGACAACTGCTGGTTGGCTTCGCTGTCGAGCTTGGCTAGCCGGCACTTACCTTCTAACTGTCCAGCCGCCTGCTCGAACACTGGCGCGAACGACTTGCACGGCCCGCACCAATCGGCCCACACATCCACCAGCAACGGCAGGTCGCCCTTGATCTGGCTGGCGTAGTCGCCTTGTTTCAGCTCAAAAGGCTTGTTCAATAAAACTGGTTGTTTGCAGCGCCCACATTTCGGCGCATCGCCCAGGCGCTCGCCGGGGATGCGGTTGAGGCCGTTGCAATGCGGGCAGGGGATTACAAAAGGTTCGGACATGGAGGGCTCCTCTGATGTGGCCAATGGAGTGTATTTGGAGCCGGATACTGGGTTTATCAAGGCGTGTAGGAGGATGACTCATCCACTCACAGTTTCGCCCGTGCTGATGTGAGTCGCCAATCTAGGCTGTTAGAGCCTGTTTTGTTTTGAACCATTGGTCTGTTTTGAGCTATAGCAAATTGCGATATTCAGGACGAGGACAGCCCGCTGATGAGCCTGGTGGATATCCTCAGTGACTGGATCGAGGCTTACGATCATGAGCATCGCCCCATGCCTGTCGCCAGTGGTGTCGATGTGCTGCGCTACATGATGCGCGAACATAATCTCACCCAGAGCGACCTGCCAGGCGTTGGCGCCCGGTCGGTCGTCTCTGAGGTCTTGAGCGGCAAGCGCCAGCTCAACCTGCGGCAAATTCGTTGGCTAGCCGAGCGTTTTGGCGTTTCAGTAGAAACCTTTATCTGAGGCTTTTACGACGAACAACTAATCTCCAAATGTTTGCCCCAATCCGGTGGCCGCTGGGCGTACTGTTCCATCCCCGGCTGTTCTTCAAACGGCTTGGACAGCACTTCATGCAGCCGCCGCACTTCGCTGTAATCCCCTGACTCTGCGGCGGTGATGGCGTTCTGCGCAAGATAGTTGCGCAGGATGTACAGCGGATTTACCGCGTGCATCCGCTCACGGCGCTGTTCTTCGCTGTCATCGCCGTCCCGCGCTGCGCGGGCTTTGTACAGCTCGGCCCAGGCATCAAACCCGGCAAGGTCGACAAAGTCATCACGCAACCGCGCCACAGCCAACGCCGCTGACTCATCCCCCAGGCGGCGGAAGAACAGCGTGTAGTCCACGCCGCTGTTCTGCATCAGTTTCAACAACTGCTCCACCAGCTTCTGGTCATCCTCTTCGGCGGTAGTCAGCCCCAGCCGGCGACGCATCAGGTCCAGGTAATGTGCCTGGTACAGCGGCAGGTACAGGCCAAGCGCTTCTTTCAAGGCATCGACGCTGATAAACGGCGTCAATGCCTGGGCCAGCGCACTGAGGTTCCACTGCCCAATCGGCACCTGATTGCTGAAGGAATAACGCCCTTCATGGTCGGAATGGTTACAGATGAAGTGCGCGTCAAAATCATCAAGAAACGCAAATGGCCCGAAGTCGAAGGTGATGCCGAGGATCGACATGTTGTCGGTGTTCATCACCCCATGACAGAAGCCATACGCCTGCCAGTTGGCGATCAGCTCGGCGTTGCGCTCGACGATTTCACGGAACATTGCCAAGTACGGCTCAGGCTGTTCCTGGCACTCGGGGAAGTGCAGTTTCAACACGTGTTCCGCCAGCTCTGCCTGTTGCTCAGGCTTCTTGGTGTAATAGAAGTATTCGAAATGCCCGAAGCGGATATGGCTGTGAGCCAGGCGCAACACCATCGCGCCGCGTTCCTGCTTCTCACGCCACACGGGGGTGCTGGAGCCGATCACACATAACGCGCGACTGCTGGGGATGCCCAGCGCCTGCAGCGCTTCAGAGGCGAGAAACTCACGAATTGATGAGCGCAGCACGGCGCGGCCATCGCCCATCCGCGAGTAAGGCGTCATCCCGGCGCCCTTGAGGTGCAGGTCCCAATGCTCGCCCGCTTCGTTATACACCTCGCCCAGCAACAACCCTCGGCCATCGCCCAGTTGCGGCGTGTAGCCGCCAAACTGATGCCCTGAATAGACCATCGCCCGCGGTTCCGCTTCCGCCCACAGCTTGTGTCCGCTGAACAGCTCGGCGAATACCGGCGTTTCAGCCACCGCCGGGTCGAGGTCGAGCAGGGCCATGGCGGCATTGCTCGCCACCACAAGGCGCGGTTCGTCGAGGGGTTCGGGCAATACGTGGGTTGAGAACGCGTCGCCCAGGCGTGCGAAGCGGTTGTCGAAGGTCAGTTCGTCGAGGGCTTTCACCGGCCATCTCCAGCAGAATGTCCGAGCATTCTGCTGGGGATAGGCGTTTTAGTCGAGTTTGCTCGGCGGTGGTGCTTGCACGCCGCCGTCGTTGGCGGGCTTGGCCGGGGTGTCGACTTCCACCAGTTTGTATTCCTGGCCGTGAAGGTTCTTGAGGTAGACCTCCATCTGGCGGAACGAGATGTTGATGTGGTGGTTTTTGAACTCGCGGTTGATAAAGCGGTTCACCTCGTCGATCACCGGGTTACGGTCACCGAGGTCGCGCACGTGCATGCGCAGTTCGTGGTCGAGGGTACTTTCGCCGAAGTTGAGGAAGTACACATGGGGTTCCGGTTCTTTCAGCACCCGCGGGTTTTCTCGCGCGGCCCGAAGTAACAGTTCCTTCACCAGATCCAGGTCGGAGCCGTAATCCACACCCAGCTTCAGGGTGACGCGGGTGATGGTGTCGGTCAGCGACCAGTTGATCAGTTGCCCGGTGATGAAAGTCTTGTTCGGGACAATGATGTCCTTGCGATCAAAGTCGGTAATGGTTGTGGCGCGGATACGAATCTTGCTCACCGTACCCGACAGGTTGCCGATGGTGATGGTGTCGCCGATCCGTACCGGACGCTCGAACAGGATCATGATGCCGGAGATAAAGTTCGCGAAGATCTCCTGCATCCCGAAGCCCAATCCCACCGACAGCGCTGCGACCAGCCATTGCAACTTGTCCCAGCTCACGCCGAGGGTGGACAGGGTTGAGACAAAGCCGACGCCGGCAATCACATAGGACAGCAAGGTCGTGGTGGCGTAGGCGCTGCCTTGGGCCAGGTCCAGTTTGGACAGCACCAACACTTCCAGCAAACCGGGCAAGTTGCGCGCCAGGGCGAAGGTGATGCCGACGATGATCGACGCCCCGAGCAAGTCGCCGATGCTGATCGGCACCATGCTGATATTGGCGCCGGTGCCGCTGGTGTATTCGTAGAGTGTGATGTTGTCCAGGTAGGAGAACACCGTGATCAGGTCTTTCCACACCCAATACAGCGCCGCGATAAAGCCGCCGAGCAAGGCCAGGCGGATCAGTCGCATCGACTGTTCGTTGACCTGTTCGATGTCCAGGGTCGGTTCCTCGATCACCGCTTCGCCATCGCCGGCCTCCTTGGCGGCCTGGCGTTTGGCCAAAGCCCGGGCATAGGCCAGGCGCCGTGCGGCAACCCCCAGGCCCCGTACGAAGGTGGCTTCGATCACCAGCCAGAACATCAGCAGGTACAGGGTATTGATCAACCGGTCGCTGAGTTTGAGCGCGGTGTAGTAGTAGCCAAAGCACACTGCGATAAACAGGGCTATCGGGAGGGCGGTAAACAGCAAACCCATGGCTTTACGGAACAACGAGGCTTTTTCGTGAGTCGGGCTGTTCAGCAGCAGGCGCCCCAGCAGCCAGGCCATCAGCGCGTAGCAGGTCAGCACCACGCCGATGCCCAGCACGTCGTCGGACAGCGCCGCAGGCTGATGTTCAGCGATGGCCACCACGGCCACCAGGGCCAGGACCACCAACCCGAGTTTGCGTATCCACGCTTGGAGAAAGGCCACTTGAGGTCGTTCCCAACGGAAGTGCAGTTCCGCCACGCCACCCGGCGCGAGGATGCGGTAGGCGGTGTAGAACACCAGCCATGCCTGGGCGATCTGCAACAGCGCCGCGCCGAGGTTGGCGTTTTGCCCACGGGCGTCGATCTGCAACGCATAACCGCACAGCGCCAGGCCCAGGGTCACCGGCAACGCCAGCAGGATATTCACCAGGATCGCCACTGGCGTGTGCCATTGGCTGTCGCGCTTGAAGTGGCCGATATCGAGGTGGATCTTTTTCAGGCGCAGGTACAGGTAGCTGCGACGCCACAACAGGGCACCGATCAACAGCAGCAACGGCAGGAACAGCAGCGGGCGCTGGGTCAGGCCGTCATACAGTTCACTGACGCTGGAGGCCCACGGCAACGTAGTGACCTGCCTGCTCAGGTGATCCGGTACGGTTTCCAGCCATTCGGTGTCCAGCGGCTTGTTGCTGGGGATCCAGAACATCTGCTCGTCGAGCGTCGCGCGCAAGGTGGTGGCGGTGCTGAGCAACTGTTTCTGGTTCAACTGCAACGTGATGGATTCGTTCAGCAGTGCGCTCAATTCACGGCTCAGGCGTTCCAGAAGATCGCTACGGGTGACTGCCAGTTCCAGCAAGGTGCGCCGCAGTTGCGGGGTGACGTCGTCCGGCGGCTGGTTGGCCAGCAAGTTATCCACATAGGTGGCGGGGGAGCTGATCAGCTCGCGTTGCTGGTTGACCTCGAACTGGTACAGACGAATGTTGGCGATATCGTCTGCCAGGTTACGGTCCACGGTGAGGCGTGGCAGTGCTTGTTTCTGTTTATAGAGAATCTTGGAGAGCAGCAGGCTGCCCTTGAGCACGTTGATCTGCTCGTCCAGGGCCGAGTCGCTTTGGGTTACGGTGTCCAGTTGCTGCTTGGTTTGCAGGTTTTTCTGGGTCAGCTCATTGAGACGGTCGGTGCTTTTGAGCAGATAGTCGGACAGCTTGAGGTTGTCGGCGCTTTCCGAGGCCAGCAGGCTGCTGCCACCGGCTTTCTGTGCTTCGATGGACTGTTGGGTAACGGTCTGCTGGGACTGGGCCAGGCGTTTCTGGTTGATCAGGGTTTGCAGGTCCTGGATCTCTTGCTCCAGGCGCGCGGTCTTTTCTACCACCAGGTCATGTTGGCTGTTGCCCAGGTCTTGCAATTGGCTGTTACCGGCCAGTTCCTGGCGGCGCAGGGGGATCAGGGCGTTCAGCGCGGCGAGTTCCGCGTTCAACTGGTTACGCAGGTCACCGCTGAGGGTTTTGCCGTTGTCTTTACCGAGCTTGAGGGTCGTGTTGATCTGCTGGATGCGCGTCTGGCTGTTGCTGATTTCGGTTTGCGCGCGCTCGGGGCGGGTCTGGGCGGCGATGGTCAGGCTGTTGGCGTCGGCCAGTTCTTTTTGCAGGTCGCCTTGCTGGGTGGTGCGTTGCACCAGTAATTGCTCGAGTTGCGGTACCGGCAGGGTGGCGTAGCGCTGCGCCACCGGGATGACCTTGGTGGCCTTGAGCCGGACCAGTTCGCGCTGGTTATCGGTGGTCTGGCGCGGGGCGTCTTCCAGCTGGCGCTTGAGGTCGACGAGGCGCTGCTCGTAATCCTGCTTGTTGCCCAGGTAGGTCAGGGTCTGTTGCAGGATGGTTTGCAGCGCCTTCATGTCGGCGTCGGGCAGCTTGCGGTCGGGCAGCTTGTCCAGGGTTTGCTGGATGGCGTCGGCGCTGGGCGGGTCGGCGGCGTAAACGTTGCCGACACAAAGGGTCAGGCCCAGCAAGGTGGTGGCTAAGAAGGTGCGCAGTAGTGTCATGGGTACCGGTCTAGCTAGGCAAAGAAGGTGGGGGCGTGGCGCCAATAGCCCCGCAGTTTAGAGGAAGAGCCCAGGACCTGGGCGACTCCCTTCGGGGAATTTGACGCCGACTTTTCCGATCTTGTTCCCGTCCATGACGGCGACGGTCCAGATCGTGTTGTTCCATTCCACTTGGTCGCCGACGATCGGTGCCCCGCCAACTTTCTGGGTGATGAAGCTGCTCAGTGGCATATCCGGGTCGATACCCTCGAGCTTGAGCCCGTACAGGGCGGAAACCGCGCCCAGTTGGGCGTCGCCTTCCAGTACGAAGTCGCCGAAAAAGCGCAGGTCGAGGCCGCGTTGCGGTGCCTGGCTGAACAGTTTGCCGAGGGCCGCAAGGTTGTGTTCATGGCCGATTACACAGAGCAAATCGTCGACTTCCAGCACCGTACTACCCGACGGATGGAGCAGTTGCTGCCCACGGAACAGTGCGGCGATGCGTGTGCCTTCGGGCATTTTCAGTTCGCGCAGTGCCGCGCCGATGCACCATTTTTCCGCACCCAGTCGGTAGACGAACAGCTCCCATGCGCTGGTAACGTGCACTTCCAGCGCCGCGCGGGAAATCGGCGCAGGTTCTGGCGGTACGGTCACTTTCAGCAGCTTGGCCACCCACGGCAGGCTCGTGCCCTGCACCAGCAGCGACACCAGCACGATAAAGAACGCCAGGTTGAAGTACAGCTGTGCATGGGGCAGGCCGGCCATCAGCGGGAACACCGCCAGAATGATCGGGACCGCACCGCGCAGGCCGACCCAGGCGATAAAGGCTTTTTCACGACCGTGGAAGGCCTTGAACGGCAGCAGGCCGACCATTACCGACAGCGGCCGTGCAAACAGGATCATCCACAACGCCAGGCCCAAGGCCGGCAATGCGATTGGCAGCAAATCATGGGGTGTGACCAGTAGGCCCAGCACCAGGAACATGCCGATCTGCGCCAGCCACGCCATGCCGTCGAGCATATGCAAAATGCCATGACGACTGCGCACCGGGCGGTTACCGATCACCAGGCCGCACAGGTACACCGCGAGGAAGCCGCTGCCGTGCAGGGCGTTGGTCAGGGCGAACACCACCAGACCGCCGGAAATCACCAGGATCGGGTACAGGCCGTTGGCCAGGTTGATGCGGTTGACCATCTGCAACATCAACCAGCCGCCGCCGAGGCCGATGATGCCGCCGATGCCGAATTCGCGGATCAGGTGGCCCAGCAGGCTCCAGTGCAGCCCGGTCTGGCCGCTGGCGAGCATGTCGATCAGGGTAACGGTGAGAAACACCGCCATCGGGTCGTTGCTGCCGGATTCGATTTCCAGGCTGGCGGTCACCCGTTCGTTGAGGCCCTTGCCGCCCAGCAGCGAGAACACGGCGGCGGCGTCTGTGGAGCCGACGATGGCGCCGATCAGCAAGCCTTGAATGATATTGAGGTCGAACAGCCAGGCCGCCGCCATGCCGGTGAGGCCGGTGGTAATCAACACCCCCACGGTGGCCAGCGACAACGCCGGCCACAGTGCCACGCGGAAACTCGCCACCCGTGTGCGCAAACCGCCATCGAGCAGAATCACGGCCAAGGCGAGGTTGCCCACCAGGTAGGCGGTCGGGTAGTTATCGAAGATGATGCCGCCGCCGTCGACACCGGCGACCATGCCCACAGCCAGGATGATCACCAGAATCGGGATGCCCAGTCGGGACGAAAGAGAACTCACCAGAATGCTCGCACCCACCAGCAACGCGCCGATCAAGAACAGGCTGTTGATGGTCGTCGCATTCAAAGGCAGTACTCCATGAGCAGGAAAAACAGGCACAAACTGACCATGCAGTCTGCGTGCCAGCGATTCTAACCTGTTGAATTGCTGCGCTGTCAAAAGATCATTCCCACGCTCTGCGTGGGAATGCAGCTTGTGACGCTCCGCGTCACGCCCTGGAGCGGACGCAGGGCATCCAAAGAGGCATTCCCACACGGAGCGTGGGAGCGATCAAGGGGAGTTAGAGACGAAATCGCCCCACCATCCCATTCAAATCCACCGCCAGGCGCGACAACTCGCTGCTCGCCGCACTGGTCTGGCTGGCACCGGTCGCCGACTGCACCGACAAATCACGAATGTTCACCAGGTTACGGTCCACTTCCCGCGCCACTTGCGCCTGTTCTTCCGCCGCGCTGGCGATCACCAGGTTGCGCTCATTGATCTCGATAATGGCCGTGTTGATGGTATCCAGCGACATCCCTGCGCCTTTGGCGATGTTCAACGTCGATTCGGCGCGCTCGGTGCTGTTACGCATCGAGTCCACCGCGTGCTCGGTGCCGGTCTGAATGCTGCCGATCATCCGCTCGATTTCACTGGTCGATTGCTGAGTGCGATGGGCCAGGGCCCGCACTTCATCGGCTACCACCGCAAACCCTCGGCCCGCTTCACCAGCGCGCGCGGCTTCAATCGCCGCGTTCAGGGCCAGCAAGTTGGTCTGGTCGGCCAGGCCGCGAATCACGTCCAGCACCTTGCCGATATCACGGGACTCATTGGCCAGATCACCAATCAGCGTGGCGGTCGCTTGCACATCGCCGCTCATGCGCTCGATGGCGCTGACGGTTTCCTGCACCAGGTCGCGGCCGTCACCGGCGGAGGTGGTAGCGTTACGCGAGGCTTCGGAGGTGCTTACCGCGTTGCGCGCGACTTCTTCGACGGCGCTGGTCATTTCATTGACGGCGGTTGCGGCTTGTTCGATTTCGTTATTTTGCTGGGTCAGGCCGCGGGCGCTTTCGTCGGTGACGGCGTTCAGTTCCTCGGCGGCGGACGCCAACTGAGTGGCGGAGCCTGCGATGCGTTGCAGGGTGTCGCGCAGCTTGTCCTGCATCTTGGCCATGGCGGCCAGCAGGCGGCCAGCTTCGTCGTTACCGTCAACCTTGATCGGGCGCGTCAGGTTGCCTTCGGCCACTTCTTCAGCCGCTTCCAGGGCTTGGGAAATAGGGAGGGTGATGCTGCGGGTCAGCAGCCAGGCGAACAACAGGGTCAGCGCCGTGGCCACGATCAACAGGCCGACCACCAGGTCAAACGCCATGTTGTATTGGTCTTCGGCTTGCTGGTTGGCAGCGTCGGCTGCCTTGTTGTTGATCTCCACCAGGCGCGTCAGTACCGCGTTGACCTGCTCCGAGTTGGCCAGCAGTTCGGTGTTAAGCAGGGTGCGCAACTCCTCTACCTGATTGGCCCGCGAGAGGCTCTTCATGCGCTCTTCGATCTGATGGTACTGGCCGAGCAGGCGCACGTATTCATCGTAGGCTGCGCGTTCTTCGCCGCTGTCGATCAGCTTTTCGTAGATGCCCTGGGCGGTGCGGATTTGCTGGTTGCGTACTTCGAAGGCTTCCAGGGTCTTTTGCTGCACGTCCGGCTCGCGGTTGGTCAGCAAGCGGTACGACAGCACCCGCAGGCGCAGGGTCAGTTGGGTGAATTCGTCGAGGGCGCGAATACTCGGCACGCTGGACAGGGTGATGTCTTCGGTCGCACCACGGATCTTGCCCATCTGGTTCAGGGCGAACACACCGAGAAACAACATCAATGCGCCAATAAACGCGAAGCCGAGGAAGGCCCTCGGAGCGATATTCATATTACGAAGAGACATGCTGGAGTCCTGGGGGGAAGCGCGATCCGTGCGGCCATGAGACGAGGTGTAAGTCACCTATCGGCCATGCGACTAAAGTCTTAAGGCAGTGCGCGCTTTTGTCGCATCTGGCGGAGGTTTGGGTGGGCTCAGGAACCAGAAGGGGGAATTGGAGTCACTAAGGCTCGAAAGTGCGGCCCGGCCCTTAAAAAACGGGCTGCGCGCCTGGGATAACCCTGGCATCCGAGGTGAATATTCTTTATCGTCACCGCCCTTTGAAAAAGCCCGAGAAATCAAAATGTTAGAAACATCCCTGAGCCAATTGGAACAACTGGTCAGCGACCTGGTACAGCAGAATCAGGACCTGCTGGGCAGCAACGAATCCCTCAAGGCAGAACTGGCCCGTGCCAAAGATGAAAATGACAGCCTGCAATTGAACCTGATGGAGCAGGAAGAAAAGAACGGCGCCACCGCCGCGCGCATCCAGGCGTTGGTTGAGCGTGTGAGCGCAGGTCCTGTCGGCGCATGAATGAAGGGATAAAGGTCGTTTCGATTCTCGGAGAGGATTACTCGATCAAGGCACCGGCCGGGGAAGACCAAACCCTGATGCACGCCGTGACCATGCTCAAGGCCTCCCTGGCCACCACCAAGAAAAAGTACCCGACCCTGATCGGCGACAAACTATTGGTACTGGCTGCGCTGAACCTGTGCGCCGAGCAGATCGAAATGCAAAAGCATCACCAGCAGGAACTCGACCGTTACCAAGAGCAAGTCAGCGCCACGGTCGATGTGATTTCCAAGGCGATTGGACAGCCTTAGAACCACGCGTCCTGCATCCCCAGGCACGTATCGTCGCGTGCCTCCAGAATCGCCAGTTCATGATGGCAGCTCGGCACTTCCCAGGTCAGGAAGTACCGAGCGGCCTGGAGCTTGCCTTTATAGAAGGCGACATCGGCCGCATTGCCCTTGGCCAGTCCTTCCTCGGCGCGGATCGCCTGCTCCAGCCAGCGCCAGCCAATCACCGTATGCCCGAACACCTTCAAGTACAGCGCCGAGTTTGCCAGGCTGCTGTTGACCTTGCCTTGGGCGAGATCCGTCAACAGGCCGATCGTCACGCTTTGCAGGCGGCCGACCAAATGCTCCAGCGGCTCTCGCAGTGCAGTCAGTGATGGATACTCCTGTGCCCGCGCGCCGGTTTCGGCGATCAGGCGGATCAGTTGCTTCAAGCCTGCGCCGCCGTTTTGCGCCAACTTTCGCCCCAGCAAGTCCAGGGACTGGATGCCGTGGGTGCCTTCATGGATCGGGTTCAGGCGGTTGTCACGGTAATACTGCTCTACCGGGTATTCACGGGTGTAGCCGTGGCCGCCGAGAATCTGGATCGCCAGTTCGTTGGCCTTGAGGCAGAACTCCGACGGCCAGGATTTGACGATGGGCGTAAGCAGGTCCAGCAATTCGTGGGCTCTCTTGCGTTCGGTATCGGTTTCCAGGGTGGTGGTGTCGTCGAACAGGCGTGCGGCGTACAGCCCCAGATCGAAGGCGCCTTCAACGTAGGCTTTCTGGGTCAATAGCATGCGCTTGATATCGGCGTGCTGGATGATTGAGACCGGTGCGGTGGTTGGGTCTTTGCTGTCGGGCAGGCGACCTTGCGGCCGTTCGCGGGCGTATTCCAGTGAATACAGGTAGCCCGCGTAACCGAGCATGACTGCGCCCATGCCCACGCCAATGCGCGCCTCGTTCATCATCTGGAACATGCAGCTCAGACCCTGATGCGGCTTGCCCACCAGATAGCCGACACAGTTACCGTTATCGCCGAAGTTCAGCGCGGTGGACGTAGTACCGCGCCATCCCATCTTGTGAAACAACCCGGCCAGCAGCACGTCGTTGCGTTCGCCGAGGCTGCCGTCATCGTTGACCAGAAACTTTGGCACGATAAACAGCGAAATACCTTTCACCCCAGGCGGTGCATCCGGCAACTTGGCCAGCACCATATGTACGATGTTTTCCGACAGCGGGTGGTCGCCGCCGGAGATGAAGATCTTGTTGCCCTTGAGGCGATAACTGCCGTCAGCTGCAGGTTCTGCACGCGTACGAATATCCGACAGAGAAGATCCCGCATGCGGCTCCGTCAGGGCCATGGTGCCGAAGAAGCGGCCGTCGATCATCGGTTGCAGGAAGCGTTGTTTCTGCTCCTCGGTGCCGAAGCTTTCAATCAGGTTGGCGGCGCCCATGGTCAGGAACGGGTAGGACGTGGAGGCCGCGTTGGCGGACTGGAAGTGCGCGAAACAGGCTTGCGACAAAAGCGTCGGAAGCTGCATGCCACCCGCTTCGAAGCTGCGAGCGGCGTTGAGGAAGCCCGCTTCAAGAAACGCATCAACCGCCGGTTTCACTTCTGGAATCAGGATCGCCTTGCCGTCTTCGTAGCGCGGTTCGTTTTCGTCGTTTTTGCGGTTGTGGGGCGCGAAATATTTTTCCGCAATGCTGCGCGCGGTGCTGATGGCGGCATCGAACGTTTCGCGATTGTGTTCGGCAAACCGCTCGCGCTGGGTCAGGCTCTCGGCATCGAGGACTTCGTACAGCTCGAAAGCCAGATTGCGGGAACTGAGCAGCGTCTCGGACATGGCGGCTTACCTTCTAAGGGAATGGCCTGAGTCTAAGTGCGCGAATAGAGGCTGGATAGCAAGATTGATTTGCGTGATGGAAGGGCAAAACAAGGAAGAGTACGAGATCGTTCCCACGCTCCGCGTGGGAATGCCTCTTGTGACGCTCTGCGTCACGCTTTGGGACGCGGAGCGTCCCTGGCTGCATTCCCACGCAGAGCGTGGGAACGATCACTGAAGGGGTAGTTAGCCGATGGTCATCAGGCTGGCGTTACCACCCGCCGCAGCGGTGTTGACGCTCAACGCACGCTCAATCACCAAACGCTCCAGCGCAATCGCTGTCTCACCCTGCGACAAACCATGCACCCCGACAATTGCCCCGCCACGCTGCGCCACTTGCTGGCACACCGCACGCAGTTGGTCGGAATCGCCGTGGTGCAAGACCGCGTCGAATACCACCTCGTCCTTGGTCCAGTCGGCCACACGCTTGATCTTCGCCTGAATTTCCTTCGGCAGGCGTGTGAACAAGGCCTTGGTCAGGTCAGTTTCCGGCCATACCGCCGAGCCACCGACGGCCAGTACCGCCGCCAGTTGGGTCAGCAGATCGCCTTCCACTTCCGCCAGGCACAGCACGTGCTCGCGGGGCAGGATCGCATAGCTGTTGCGCTCGCCGGTCGGGCCGGCCAGTTGGCGGGTGATACCGCTTTGCGATTGCGCGGCGAATCGGCTGCACTGCGCGCTCAGGTCGCTGAGCTTATTGCTGTCTGCCCAGGTTTTCAGGGCTGTCAGCGGTTGGCTCATGGCATCGCGCAGGCGTACATCCGGTGCGACTAACGTGTCGCCCCGAGCGAAGGATTGCTCGATTGCATCCGTAGGGCGAGTTGACAGCAGGCGGTACAGGTACAGCGGACCACCGGCTTTCGGGCCAGTACCCGACAGGCCTTCGCCGCCGAACGGCTGCACGCCGACCACGGCACCCACGATATTGCGGTTCACGTAGACGTTACCGGCATTGACGTTGTCGATCACCTTGGCGATGGTCTCGTCGATGCGAGTGTGCACGCCCAGGGTCAGGCCGTAGCCCGAAGCGTTGATCTGGCCGATCAATTGGTCGATCTCTTTACGCTTGTAGCGCACCACGTGCAGCACCGGGCCGAAGATCTCCCGTTGCAGCTCGTCGAAGCTTTCCAGCTCGATCAGGGTCGGCATCACGAAGGTGCCGCGCTTGATCTCTTCGCCATCGGCAATGGCGACTTGGTAGACGTTGCGGCCTTTGTCGCGCATGGCCTGGATGTGTTTCTCGATACCCGCCTTGGCTTCGGCATCGATCACCGGGCCGATGTCGACCGACAGGCGCTCCGGGTTGCCCAGACGGCATTCCGCCATGGCGCCCTTGAGCATTTCGATCACGCGGTCTGCCGAATCTTCCTGCAGGCACAGCACGCGCAGGGCCGAGCAACGCTGGCCGGCGCTGTCGAAGGCTGACGACACAACGTCGATCACAACTTGTTCGGTCAGTGCCGAGGAATCGACGATCATCGCGTTCTGGCCACCGGTTTCGGCGATCAGCGGAATCGGACGGCCCTGGGCGTCCAGGCGACCGGCGACATTGCGTTGCAGCAGGCGCGCCACCTCGGTGGAGCCGGTGAACATCACGCCTTTGACGCGATCATCGCCGACCAGGCGAGCACCGACGGTTTCTCCCTGGCCCGGCAGCAGTTGCAGCACGCCTTCCGGAATACCGGCTTCCAACAGGATACGCACGGCTTGGGCTGCAACCAGCGGAGTCTGTTCCGCAGGCTTGGCCAATACCGGGTTACCGGCGGCCAGAGCAGCAGCCACTTGGCCGCTGAAGATCGCCAGCGGGAAGTTCCACGGGCTGATGCAGACCACCGGGCCCAATGGGCGGTGGGCGTCGTTGGTGAAATCGTTGCGGGCCTGCACCGCGTAGTAACGCAGGAAGTCCACGGCTTCGCGCACTTCGGCGATGGCGTTGGCGAAGGTCTTGCCGGCCTCGCGGGCCAGCAGGCCCATCAGCGGTTGGATCTCGCCTTCCATCAAGTCGGCGGCGCGTTCCAGGATGGCTGCGCGCTCAGCGGGCGGGGTGGCCTGCCAGATCGGGCCAGCATTGATTGCGCACTGAATTGCATTGTCGACGTCTTCGACGGTGGCTTCTTGTACGTGGCCGACCACGTCGCGCAGATCGGACGGGTTCAGCACGGGTGCAGCCGGCTGCTCACTGGATGTACAGCCGAGCATCGGCGCAGCTTTCCAGTTGTTGTGAGCAGTGGCCAGCAGGGCGCAAGACAGTGACGCCAAGCGATGTTCGTTCGCCAGATCGATACCCGCCGAGTTGGCGCGGTCGCTGCCGTACAGGTCACGCGGCAATGGAATACGCGGGTGTGGCAGACCGAAGCCGCCTTCCAGCGTGGCCATTTGTTCGATGCTGGCCACCGGATCGGCTACCAGCTCCTGAATGGAGATGGATTGGTCGGCAATACGGTTGACGAACGAGGTGTTCGCGCCATTTTCCAACAGGCGGCGTACCAAGTAAGCCAGCAATGTTTCGTGAGTGCCGACCGGGGCGTACACGCGGCACGGACGGTTCAGTTTGCCATCGGCGACCTTGCCTACCACTTGCTCGTATAGCGGTTCGCCCATGCCGTGCAGGCATTGGAACTCGTACTGGCCGGGGTAATAGTTCTGACCGGCAATATGGTAGATGGCCGACAAGGTGTGGGCGTTGTGCGTGGCGAACTGCGGGTAGATGACTTCCGGCACCGACAGCAGTTTGCGTGCACAGGCGATGTAGGAAACGTCGGTGTACACCTTGCGGGTGTAGACCGGGTAGCCTTCCAGGCCTTCGACCTGGGCGCGCTTGATTTCGCTGTCCCAGTACGCGCCTTTCACCAGGCGGATCATCAGGCGGTGGCGGCTGCGGCGCGCCAGGTCGATGACGTAGTCGATCACATACGGGCAGCGCTTCTGGTAAGCCTGGATCACGAAACCGATGCCGTTCCAGCCGGTCAGTTGCGGCTCGAAGCACAGGCGTTCCAGCAGGTCCAGCGACAGCTCCAGGCGGTCGGCTTCTTCGGCATCGATGTTCAGGCCGATGTCGTATTGCTTGGCCAGCAAGGTCAGGGACAGCAGACGCGGGTACAACTCGTCCATCACGCGCTCGTACTGCGCGCGGCTGTAACGCGGGTGCAGTGCCGAGAGTTTGATGGAGATGCCCGGGCCTTCATAAATCCCACGGCCGTGAGAAGCTTTGCCGATGGAGTGAATGGCTTGCTCGTACGACGCCAGGTACTTCTGCGCATCGTGTTCGGTGAGTGCGGCTTCACCGAGCATGTCATAGGAATATCGAAAGCCCTTGGCTTCGAACTTACTCGCATTGGCCAGGGCTTCGGCGATGGTTTCGCCGGTGACGAACTGCTCGCCCATCAGGCGCATGGCCATGTCGACACCCTTGCGGATCATCGGCTCGCCGCTCTTGCCAATAATGCGACTCAGGGACGAGGTGAGGCCGCTTTCATTGTGAGTGGCGACCAGTTTTCCGGTCAGCAGCAGGCCCCAGGTGGCGGCGTTGACGAACAGCGACGGGCTGTTGCCCAGGTGCGGCTGCCAGTTGCCAGTGCTGATTTTGTCGCGGATCAGCGCGTCGCGGGTGCCTTTGTCCGGGATGCGCAGCAGCGCTTCGGCCAGGCACATCAGTGCCACGCCTTCCTGGGACGACAGGGAAAATTCTTGCAACAGGCCCTGAACAATACCGGCACGGCCGCCAGCGCTTTTCTGATTGCGTAGCTTCTCGGCAATCGAGGCGGCCAGCTTATTGGTCGCTTCGGCCATCGCGGCCGGCAGGCGAGCCTGTTCGATCAGCATCGGCACCACTTCCGGCTCGGGGCGACGGTAAGCAGCGGTGATCGAGGCGCGCAGTACCGACTGCGGCAGGATGCTTTCGGCGAACTCCAGGAAACACTGGTGGGCGTGGTCGTTCTGGACTTCGCCTGCGTCTTCAGCGTCCTTGGTGCTCAAGCCATTGAGCTCGGTCAGGGTTGCACCACCCTCCAGTTTCTCCAGGTAATTGAAAATTGCCTGCTTGATCAGCCAGTGCGGCGTGCGATCAATGGAGGTCGCGGCGGCCTTAAGGCGCTCGCGGGTCGGGTCATCGAGTTTGACCCCAAGGGTGGTCGTTGCCATCTTTTTATCCTCATGGGTGCCACTACCGAGTGGCATCTGCTGGCGGCAAGATTAGCTTTGCCCATGAAGAGGTGCAACCGGGTGCAACCCTTTTGTTCATGAATTTTTTGAAGCTCAACAGGAAAAAATCCGGCCTTCGACGGAATCCGCTTCGCCTTGGTGCATTTACTTCTTATATCGGCTGTTCTTGCTCCGAAAAGGAGCAAAAACACGGTGTTTTACGCAAAACACGCTTAGGTGCAACTTATTCTCAAGAAACTGGTTGCACCTTATTTGCTTTGTTGAATAGCATTCGCGCCCAAGGTGCAACCGCCTCAAAGGTTCGGTTCATCGGCTGGCGGCTTTCCTGGGGAAACGTCAGTCATAAATGCGCGGCACACAGTTTCGTCTACCCGGTTACCAACGGGTGGTCGTCTGACAGACCGCTGCTACATAAAAACAAAGCCAGGGCGTCACTCTTATGAGCGTTAGTAATCCAACCCTGATCACGTTTGTGATCTACATCGCAGCAATGGTGCTGATCGGCTTCATGGCCTATCGCTCCACCAACAACCTTTCCGATTACATCCTCGGCGGTCGCAGCCTCGGTAGCGTGGTGACAGCTTTGTCGGCCGGCGCTTCCGATATGAGCGGCTGGTTGTTGATGGGGTTGCCGGGCGCGATCTACATGTCAGGCCTTTCGGAAAGCTGGATCGCCATCGGCCTGATCGTCGGTGCTTACCTGAACTGGTTGTTCGTGGCCGGTCGCCTGCGGGTGCAGACCGAGCACAACGGCGACGCCCTGACGCTGCCGGATTACTTCTCCAGCCGTTTCGAAGATAAAAGCGGCCTGCTGCGGATCATCTCCGCGGTGGTGATCCTGGTGTTCTTCACCATCTATTGCGCCTCCGGCATCGTCGCCGGTGCCCGCCTGTTTGAAAGCACCTTCGGCATGTCCTACGAGACTGCGCTGTGGGCCGGTGCTGCTGCGACCATTGCCTACACCTTCGTCGGTGGTTTCCTGGCAGTCAGCTGGACCGACACCGTACAAGCCACGCTGATGATTTTCGCGCTGATCCTTACGCCGATCATCGTGCTGCTGGCCACCGGCGGCGTCGACACCACCTTCCTGGCGATCGAAGCCAAGAACCCTGACAACTTCAACATGCTGAAAAACACCAGCTTCATCGGCATCATCTCGCTGATGGGTTGGGGCCTGGGCTACTTCGGCCAGCCGCACATCCTCGCGCGCTTTATGGCGGCGGATTCGGTGAAGTCGATCGCCAACGCGCGTCGCATTTCCATGACCTGGATGATCCTGTGCCTGGGTGGCACCGTGGCCGTGGGCTTCTTCGGTATCGCTTACTTCTCGGCGCACCCGGAAGTGGCTGGCCCCGTCAACGAGAACCATGAGCGTGTGTTCATTGAGCTGGCCAAGTTGCTGTTCAATCCATGGATTGCGGGTGTGCTGCTGTCGGCCATTCTCGCGGCCGTCATGAGCACCCTGAGCTGCCAATTGCTGGTGTGCTCCAGTGCCCTGACCGAAGACTTCTACAAAACCTTCCTGCGCAAAAATGCCTCCCAGCTTGAACTGGTGTGGGTTGGCCGCGCTATGGTGCTGCTGGTCGCCCTGATCGCCATCGCCATGGCGGCCAACCCAAATAACCGCGTACTCGGCCTGGTCAGCTACGCGTGGGCCGGTTTCGGTGCAGCATTCGGCCCTGTGGTGCTGATCTCGGTGATCTGGAAAGGCATGACCCGTAACGGCGCACTCGCCGGCATTCTGGTTGGCGCGACCACTGTGATCGTCTGGAAGCACTTTAACCTGCTGGGTCTGTACGAAATCATTCCAGGCTTCATTTTCGCCAGCCTGGCGATCTACTTCGTGAGCAAGCTGGGCGCACCGACTGCGGGCATGGTCGAGCGCTTTGATGCAGCGGAAAAAGACTACAACCTCAACAAGTAATTCGTCGGGTGCTAAGCACCCGCTGAGTTGGAAAAAAGGCCCGCGTCCTACGGATGGCGGGCCTTTTTTTGCGTGTGATTTACGCCGGTCTGAAGAAAGTTCGGACGCTTATTTGTAGGTATTTACTGATTTGTTTTGGGTGTGCTCAGTAGGGTGGAACAGTGGTGCAGAATCGGCCGCCTACTCCTCGCAGAGAAACACCGGATGTTCGCTCCTGCCAATCAAAGTGCTTTTACCCTGACCCTCGACGGGGGGCCCATTGAACTTAAGGTGTTTGAGTTCAAGGGGGCCGAAATCATCAGTCAGCCCTACCGTTTTGACCTTGAGCTGGTCAGTGAGCAGCCTGATCTCGACCTGGAAAGCTTGCTGCATCGCCAGGCGTATCTCGGTTTTGATGATCAGGGCCATGGCATCCACGGCCTGGTTTGCCGAGTGGCGCAAGGCGACTCCGGGCGGCGCCTCACGCGTTATCAGATCAGTCTGGTGCCGCAATTGGCGTATCTGAAACACAGCAGTCACCAGCGCATTTTCCAGCACAAGACGGTGCCGCAGATTGTCGCGCAAGTGCTGGTGGGGCAGGGGATTCAGAGTGACCGATTCGAGTTTCGCCTGAGCGGTACTTATCCTGCGCGAGAGTACTGTGTGCAGTTCGGTGAGACTGATCTCGCGTTCATTCAGCGGTTGTGTGCCGAGCTTGGCATCCACTATCACTTCCAGCATTCGCCCGAGGGACACCTGCTGGTGTTTGGCGATGACCAGACGGTGTTTGCCGAGCCCGACCAGCCAACCCCCTACACTGCCGGTTCCGGGATGGTGGCCGGCACCCCGGCGATCAAGCGATTTACCGTGCAATTGCAGACCCGCACCACGGCGGTGAACCTGCGCGATTACGACTTCCGCAAGCCGCGCCTGGGGTTGGAAAGTGCGGTGGCTGGCGAGCAGCTCCCGAACCTCGAAGAGCAGGATTACCCCGGTGGTTTCAGCGATCGACCCCACGGCAAATACCTCGCTCAACGTGGGCTGGAGCGCCATCGCAGTGACTACCGAATTGCCCATGGCGAGGGTGACGAGCCTGCGCTGGTCAGCGGCCGCTTCCTCAAGCTGAGCGGGCATTCACGCGAGGGCTGGAATGACTTATGGCTGGTGACGCAAGTCACCCACGAAGGCAAGCAGCCCCAAGTGCTGGAGGAGGCCGTAACCGAAGTATCAGGAGGGGATTTTCGCCAGGGCTATCGCAACGAGTTTGTCGCCGCACCGTGGGACGTGATCTTTCGACCGCCACTGCCTGAGCAGCCGCGCCCAACTATCTCGGGCTATCAGAACGCGGTAGTCACCGGCCCTGCTAACAGCGAAATCCATTGCGACGAATACGGTCGGGTGAAAGTGCAAATGGCCTGGGACCGCAATGGCAAGCACGACGACCACTCCAGTTGCTGGCTGCGCGTTGCCAGCGGCTGGGCCCATGACCGTTACGGTTCGGTGCTGATTCCACGGGTCGGTATGGAGGTGCTGGTGGGCTTCGTCAATGGCGACCTGGACATGCCGCTGGTGGTGGGTTGCCTGCCCAATGCGGCGACCCCCGTGCCGCTCGACCTGCCAGCCGCCATGACCCGCAGTATTTTCCGCAGTCAAAGCAGCCCCGGCGGCGGTGGCTACAACGAACTGCGCATCGAAGACCGCAAGGGCGCTGAAGAAATCTACCTGCGGGCCCAGCGTGATTGGACTCAACATGTGTTGCATGACCAGCAGGTGCAGGTCGATAACCAGCGTCGGGTGAAGGTGGGAGGGGAGTCGCACCATGAGCTGCGAGGCGAAGAGCAACGTATTACCCATGGCAACCGCCTGACCGAGCTCAAGCAGGATGATCATCTGGTGGTCGGTGGTTCGCAGCAGATGCGTGCCGGGCGGACTATTCAAATAGGTGCAGGGCAAAGTGTCGTTATCGATGCGGGTGCCACCGTTACGATCCAGGCGGGCGGGCAGTCGATCACGCTGTCGGCGGGCGGCATATTCAGCAGCGTGCCGATCCAGCTCGGCGGTGCGCCTGCTCCCACAGCTGCCCCGGTAATGCCGGGAATCAAGGAAAAGCTGCTGGCGGTTATCCCTGCACCGCTAAGCCCCGTGCAAGTGACCAGCCTGAGGCGCAGCGCGCCGTTTTGTGAAGAATGTGAGCGCTGCAAAAACGGTCAGTGTGATCTCACGCAACACGGCGGTAAGGGGGCGGGAGCCACTGCTGGTAAAACCTCGGGCGTCGAGCCGGGGTTCCATATTGTGCAGCGTGCGATGTCTCGGGATGCGTTGGAAAAGTCGCTGTTCGAATCGCCCAGCGCGATCGTCTTGGAGCGTTTTCGTAGCCTCAATCCACAGCTCACGCAATACACCAGGCCGGGGCAAATGCTCGTACTCAGTGATCCGCTCAATAGCCAATGCACCCGCGAAGAGGCGTTGCTCATGGAAGCGGCGCAGGAGGTGAATGAAGCGCTGAAGCCAATGAGTGATGACGAGGCGGCGTTTATGGTTGAACACCAGCAGGAGATTGGTGCGTTTTTGGCGCAGAGTTCGATGGCGGTGGGGGTTGGGTCGTCAATGGTTGCGAGTCACTTGACGCGAACCCAGTCCATCCTCGTGGATATCGAAAAGTTGCACGTCAAAACCTTCAAAATACAGGGCAATTTGCAAGGTGCTGAGTTTCTCGCTGAGCGTAAGCGATTGCTAACTCAGTTGGATAATAGCCTCGGACCACTGGTGCGAAAAGGTGTTGGTATTGCCGATCACCCAAAGCTCAAAAGCGTATTAGGGATTTCCAGTCGCAGCTTGGTTCATCATTGGAGTAAGGCCGGTGTATCAGAAGGTATTCCTGGATATGCAACACACATTCGGGGTGTTGCTCGAGCGAGTCAGTATATGAAGGTCGGCGGGTTTGTTGGAATTGGACTAGGGGCATCAGCCTCGGCATTGAAGGTGAGGGAAACGTGTCGAGTTGGAAGTGAGGATGATTGTCAAAGAGTGAAATATACAGAAGGTGGCAATTTTGTCGGGAGCGCTGGGGGGGGTGGTTAGGTGGTGCTTCAGCAGCGGCGAGTGCGGGCACAGTTTGTGTTGCTATAGGTGCAGGCACTGCTCTCGGTGGTGCGGGTGGGGCGTTAGCTGGAGAGAGGATCGGAGATTTTATTTATGAGGGGGGAAGTAATGAAAGGTGAGTTTTACGCGTTTTATATGTGGTGCTGGTTAGGCGTATTTATGTTTATTTTTTTGACCTTCTTGGTTCAAGTTTATTTTTCTTATTCTAAAGTTAATGAGATATTGGAGTGCCTAGGTAATTCAAATGTTGTTTTAGTTCGTAAATGTCTTCTTGGGAGAGGATTTTTTAGTAGGTCGTTTTTTGTACTGACGATTGCGGGGATGCTTGTGTTTCCTGAAACACATATAAAAGACGGTGGGTTTACTCGTGAGGAGTTTGAAGGAGTTCCTTATCGGCTTAAATTTCAACTAAAGGCTTTGGTATATGTTTTGTTTTTCTTGGTTGGAGTGTGTATCGCTTTGTGGGGTGTTGGTAAGTATATGGGGTGGCTTGATAAAAATTTTTAGAGGCTCGGTTATTGGTGGATTATTTACCCATATTTTATCGTGAAGGAGTATTCTTTAATGCTAATGCAGTCCATACCCCGCAGATGGCTATTCCACTCCCCGATTCAATCGACCGAAAACATTTTCGTCATTTTTAGCAGCTCCATCGTTGCCAAGCCTTTGGGTGCTTATGGGGCTTCAGCCGCTTGCGCCGGAATTGGGGTTGCGACGGTCGGAGTAGGCGGATTAGTTTGCGGTTTAGTTGTAGTCGGCGCTGCCAGCGCCTTAGGCGGAAAGGGCCTGGCCAGTGTTGGAGAAAGTTTTGGGGAATATATTTACGAGAGGACTCAGTAGTCATGGGCGACGGTCGAACTGTCTATATGTACTGCGTTGGGGTGTTAGCTATCTTGGTTGTTATCGTTTTTTTGGCTCAGGTTTACATTGCCTATTTTAAAGTTGACGAGATTTTTAAATGTTTAGGGTCCTGTAAGTTAGTGTCGTATCGGAAGGGATTCGTCGGCTCTAGCTTTTTCGGTAGGGTGTTTTTCGTAAATGCGGTTTCGGGAATGTTTGTCTTCCAGAGAATACATATTAATGATGGGGCGGTTACTCGTGAGGAGCTTGAAAGTGTTCCCTGCAAGCTAATGCGTGAGTTGAGGCTGTGGGGTTTTTTCTTGATGTTGGTTGGGGTGTACGCCATAACGTTATGGGTCGTCGGTAAATATATGGGTTGGATTAAGTAACCCATTCGAGGGTCGCAGGTATTAATGCTGATTATTTATCTCCCAAGCGTGAGGAGTATTTTCGCAGTCTGATAGCAGGTCCGTCGTGAGGCTAAGTGTAAGAAGGTCAGGCTAACGGAGGGAGGATTTACAGTGCAAATATATGGCGCGCAAGACGTATACTCTATTTTTTGTTTGTGTTTTTTTTGCTGGTGGTTTTAATGCCTGTGTGGGCTTTATATATTGCCTATTTCAAAGTTGAAAAAATAAGTCTGCATTTAAGGCGTAGCGGGCATCTTATAGATGCAGATGTAAGTATTGGTTGGGACCCTATAAGTCGATCGTGGGCGGTTAGGGATGTGATTGGTGCTTTCGCCTTTCCGACCCAGGCGATAAATCTTGGGCGCCTCAGTGCTGAAGATTATGCTGAATTTCCCAAGGGGCTAAAGCTGAATTTGAGGTGTTTAGGTGGATCTACGGTGGGAGCTTTTTTTGGAATTTTTATCTTACTCGCAATTGGCGATTTCATGGGGTGGCAAGATGTTGACTGGTTTTAGATTGTATTTTTGAATTTGCTTTATTTGCTCACGTCTTACTGTAATAGGAGTATCTCCAATGCCGAAACAATTATTGCCTCGCGAGTGGCTAATCTCCTTCCAGTCTACCGAACACCTCTTCGCCATTCTTAGTAACGCCAGCGACGCCAAACCTCTCGATACCTGGCGAAGCACAGCCGCCGGGATCCTACCCCAACCAATTTGGGCAGGCACGGCCTACGCCGAGTGGGATGAAGTAATGCCCTATGTCGGCATCGTCGAACCCGACAGCCCCTTTCTCGATTGGATAGCAACGACCGAGTCGACAGACTGGGGCTGGCTGGCGGTGTCGTCGAGCCCACTGGAAACGGTGGTGGCGCACTTGCAAAGCCTGACCAAGGTGTATTTGCCGGATGACCAGCAGGTCTTTTTACGCTTCTGGGATGGCGCTCAGTTTTTGCCGATGTTGCAAACGCTGGGCGATGAGGCGGGAAAGGTGTTGCCGGTGTTCCAACGTTACCTGATCAATGGCCAGGCACTGTCGGTGGCGACGGGCGAGGTTACGGCTGCCAAAACCAGTCCATGGTGGCGAGTTCCGGCACCGATTCTGGAACACCTGGCGGAGCAATCACCGCAAGTGCTGATCGACAACCTGCTGCAATGGCTCGAAGAGCAGCGCCCGGATCTGTACACCGCCTTCACGCCAACGACCTTGCAGCACAAGGTCGCCTATTTTGCGCGAATGCCGGATATCGGCCACAAAGCGCTGACCGACTATCTGGCTTTAGAGTTGAGGTGAGCCCAACGCGGGGCAAGCCCGCTCACCACAACTCTGCACCTTTGCCCCCGTAGAAGGTAAACTTCGCCCCCTGCGCAGGAGCAACCATGAATTATCGTCACGCCTTTCACGCCGGCAACCACGCCGATGTCTTCAAACACCTGACCTTGACCCGTCTCATCGCCCTGATGTCGCGCAAGGAGCAGCCGTTCGCCTACCTCGACACCCACGCCGGGATCGGTCTGTACGACCTGCAAGGCGACCAGGCCAATCGCACCGGTGAATACCTGGAAGGCATCGCCCGTCTGTGGGGCGAGAACGACCTGCCGCCGTTGACCGCCGATTACATGCGCGTGCTGCATGAGATGAACCCGGATGGCCAGTTGCGCTACTACCCGGGCTCGCCGGAGCTGGCGCGGCGCCTCACGCGGCCCCAGGACCGTGTGTTGCTCAATGAAAAGCACCCGGAAGACGGTGTGCTGCTCAAGGACAACATGAAAGGCGATCGCCGGGTCAAAGTGCACCTGGGCGAAGGCTGGCATGTTCCGCGTGCCTTGCTGCCGGTGCCGGAAAAGCGCGCGTTGATGCTGATCGACCCCCCGTTCGAAAAGCTCGACGAGATGCAGCGCTGCGCGGCGTCCCTCAAGGAAGCGGTCAGCCGCATGCGCCAGACCGTCGCGGCGATCTGGTATCCGGTGAAGGACCAGCGCATGTTGCGCCGCTTCTACCAGGACCTGGCCGGTACTGGTGCGCCGAAGTTGTTGCGGGTGGAGTTATTGGTGCATCCGCTGGACACGCCCAACACCTTGACCGGTTCGGGCCTGGCGATTGCCAACCCGCCGTGGGGTTTGGAGGAGGAGTTGCGCGAGCTGCTGCCGTGGCTGTCCAAGAAACTTGGCCAGACCCAGGGCGGGTGGCAGATGGATTGGTTGATCGCTGAGTAATCCGATCTACAGCCATGCACAGAGCAAATGTGGGCGCGAGCAAGCCCGCTCCCACATTTTTAGATCAGCGTCACTCTTAGATCGGGCAGGTCACGCCTGTGCCGCCGATCCCGCAGTAACCCTGTGGATTCTTCGCCAAATACTGCTGGTGATACGCCTCGGCGAAGTACACGGTCGGTGCTTCTTCGATTTCCGTGGTGATGGTGCCCAGGCCAGCCTTGGTCAGTTCATTCTGATACGCCTGGGCGCTGGCTTTCGCCGCCTCCAGATGCTCCGGCTTGACCGCATAGATCACCGAACGGTACTGGCTGCCGATATCATTGCCCTGGCGCATGCCCTGGGTTGGGTTGTGCAGTTCCCAGAACATTTTCAGCAGCTCTTCGTAGCTGATCTTGTCCTGGTCAAACACCACCAGAACCACTTCGCTGTGGCCGGTCAGGCCCGAGCAAACTTCTTCATAGGTCGGGTTCGGCGTGTAGCCGCCGGCATAACCCACCACCGTGCTGACGATGCCTTCGCGCTGCCAGAAACGGCGCTCTGCGCCCCAGAAGCAACCCAGGCCAAAGATCGCAAACTCTACGTTGTCGACAAATGGGCCCAGCAGCGGGTTGCCGTTGACGAAATGAGTCTCGGGTAAAGACATCGGCGTTTCACGGCCAGGCAAGGCCTGTTCTTGAGTAGGAAGCACGTTTTTGTTCACCAGAATTTCCGAGCGCAAGACCATGATCAGTCCTCTCAGTCAGATTGAGTTAGGTAAGTAGTCAGGTAGCCAGTGTGCCCGAGTGTTACAGCGCTGTCAGGCGATTGGCCCGCGCGGGTAGCGTTTAAGCATCTTCATCAGGTCTGCACCGGGGATCGGCCGGTCGAACAAGTAGCCCTGGCCCACATCGCAGCGATGTCGACGCAAGAACGCGAGCTGCTCGCCTGTCTCGATACCTTCGGCCACCACCTTGAGCTTGAGGTTGTGGGCCATGGCGATCACTGCCGAGGTGATTTCCATGTCGTCCTGGTTATCCGGGATTTCGTGGATAAAGCTGCGATCGATTTTGATGATGTCGATGGGGAATTTTTTCAAGTAGCTCAGCGACGAGTAACCGGTGCCGAAATCATCCATGGCCAGGGTCAGGCCAAAACTTTTGAGCTGGTCCAGTTGCAGGCGCGTGTCTTCGGTGGCTTCCAGCAGCAAGCCTTCGGTCAGCTCCAGCTCCAGCAGGTTGGCCGGTAGCTGCTCTTCTTTGAGGATGGTGGCGATCGAGGCCACCAAGTCGGGGTCGGAGAACTGCTTGGGTGACAGGTTGATCGCCACCTGCAAGTTGCCCATGCCACCGGCGCTCAATTGCTTGCTCATACGGCAGGCCTGGCGAGCGATCCATTTGCCGATGGGGATGATCAGCCCGGTTTCTTCGGCCACGCTGATGAACTGGTCGGGGCGGATCATGCCCTTTTCCGGATGGTTCCAGCGCAGCAGCGCTTCCATACCCAGCAAGCGACCGCTGCGCAGGCAAAGCTTGGGCTGGTAGAACACGTCCAACTCGTTCTGGGTCAAGGCGCGGCGCAGGTTATTTTCCACGAACAGTTTGTAACTGGCCTCGGCGTTCAGCGCTTCGGTGAACACCTGCACCTGGTGTTTGCCGTTGGCCTTGGCCTTGTGCAGGGCTAAGCCGGCGTTACGCATCAGGGTCTGCGGGTCGCGGCCATGCAGCGGAGCGCAGGCCAAGCCCACGGAGCCGGTAACGCTGATCAACTGGTTGTCGACGAACATCGGTTTGTCGAGGGTAGTCAACAGCTGGCTGGCGACTTGTTGGCCCGTCTCCAGGTCGGCGTCGTCCAACAGCACCGCAAATTCGTTACTGGCAAAGCGCGCCAGGCTCCCACCGGCACTCAGGCTGTTACGCAGGCGGCGGGCCAGGCTGATCAGCAGTTTGTCGCCGGTCTGGTGGCCGAGGCTGTCGTTGATCCGCTTGAAGTTGTCGATATCCACCAGTAACAGACTGATCGGGGTATCGCTGTCTCGGGCAAAGCGTTCATCGAGGTTGCGGATGAATGCCGGGCGGTTGCCCAGGTTGGTCAGGTTGTCGGTGTAGGCCAGGCGTTCGATGCGCTGTTGGGCCAGCTTGGTCTGCGTGATGTCTTCGTAGATGCCGATGTAGTGGGTCAGCTCACGGTTGTCGCCATAGACCTTGGAGATCGACAACTGGCCCCAGTAGGGTTCCAGGTTCTTGCGACGGCTCTTGAATTCACCTTGCCAACTGTTGCTCTTGGCCAGGCTCGACGGCGCATCGAACAGCAACTCGCTGAGGTTCTCCAGGGCCGGCAGTTGCGCCAGGCGATGGCCATGGACTTCTTCGGCGCTGTACTGGGTGATTGCGGTAAAGCTTGGGTTGACGTACTCCACCACGCCGTCGCAATTGACCAGCAGAAAGGCGTTGGCGCTTTGTTCCACGGCGCGCTGGAACAGGTGCAGGGCGCTGGTGGCGGTACGGCGGTTGTGGTTGTTGATCACTTGCGCAAACTGGTCCGCCAACTCTCCGGCAAAGGCGATCTCATCCGATTGCCAGTCCCGCGGGCTACCACTTTGTTCCAGGCACAACACGCCGACGACTTGGCCGTCGACGCGGATACTGGCGTCGAGCATCGCGTGAACATCCTTGGCGCGCAGGCTCTCGGCCATTTCCCGGGTGCGCGGGTCTCGCATCGCGTGGGTGGCGTCGATGGCGCGGCTGGAATGCAGGGCTTCCAGGTAGTCCGGGAAACTGCTGGCGTCGATCGGTTCAGGCAGATGGTGCTGTTGTTCGGTACGCTGGTACGCCGAGATCGGCACCAGGCGCTGGCCTTCGAGGTTCCAGATGCTGGCGCAGTCAATCTGGTAGATGTCGCAAGCGCTACGGGTGATCAGCTCGGCAGCTTCCTGCAGCGAGTTGGGGGTGGTGTAGCGCTGGCGCGCCAGCAACAGAATCAGCTCCTGTTGGGCGCGCACGCGTTCCAGGTGCTGCAACTGTTCCTGCTGGGCACGTTGATTAAGTTCCAACGCAATTTGCAGGCGGCTGTTCTGGTTTTCCAGGTCTGCGGTCGGCGCGGGTGCAGGGATCTCGCTGAACAGCCCATCGACTACCATCAGGTAGCCGCGCAACAGATGGCGGTTGTGTTGTTTGTAGGCCTCGCCCATTTCCAGCAGGCTCAGCGGGCCGTCGTTGGTGTGCAGGGTGTAGCGCACCAGGTAATGCGGGCTCTGGGTCAGTTGCTGCTGGATGGTGTCGTGCAACTGATAGCGCGCCTGGGGTTCCATCAGGCTGGCGTAGGGCGTGCCGATCAAGGCGCACAGTTCGACCGCCGGCAGGCCGAATTGGCGCTCGCAATTGGGGTCGAGGTACAAAAGAGCCCAGCTAGCCTCATTAAGCCGTTCGAAACGCAACATACCGAGGCGCGAAGGCACCGGTAACTGCGTCACTACCTCGGCCGCCATTCGGGCGACATCGGATTGGCTTTTCATGGGGAAACTCGCTTGGGAAGATGCCTACGGCGCCGGGCTTACGCCCTCTTTACTGTCGTTTGCGGCAAGGTTGCATCATGCAGCACGGACTGACAAGAGAGGATAAAGGCTAAGTGCTATAAGGCTGTTATCGGCCGGGCGGGGGATTTCTACAATCTGGGTGAAGGGGGTGTACAACCTCTTTTTTTATGTCCAAGTTCTTGCTTGAAAATAGACCAAAAAAAGCCCCGCCAATTGGCGGGGTTGAGGTACGAGCGTGGCGCTCGGAAATCGTTGCAACCAGGCCTCCCCGGTGAAGGGGAGGCCCGCTGTGGCTTACAGCAGGATGGTGCGGATGTCGTTGAGCAGTTGGCTCAGGCGCTGCGTGAAGCGTGCAGCAGCGGCGCCGTTGATCACGCGGTGATCGTAGGACAACGACAGCGGCAACATCAGCTTCGGCTGGAACGCTTTACCGTCCCATACAGGCTGGATAGTGGCCTTGGAAACACCCAGGATTGCCACTTCCGGCGCGTTGACGATTGGCGTGAAGCCAGTGCCGCCAATGTGACCGAGGCTGGAGATGGTGAAGCACGCGCCCTGCATGTCGTCCGGGGTGAGCTTCTTGTCGCGGGCCTTGGCTGCCAGTGCAGCGGCTTCGGCAGCGAGTTGCAGCAGGCTCTTCTGGTCGACGTTCTTGATGACCGGTACCAGCAGGCCATCCGGGGTGTCGACGGCAAAGCCGATGTTCACGTATTTCTTGCGAATGATCGCTTTGCCGCTTGGTGCCAGCGAACTGTTGAAGTCCGGCAGTTCCTTGAGCAGGTGAGCACACGCCTTGAGCAGCAGTGGCAGCACGGTGAGTTTCACGCCGGCCTTCTCGGCCACGGCTTTCTGCGCAACGCGGAAAGCTTCAAGGTCGGTGATGTCGGCCTGGTCGAACTGAGTCACGTGCGGGATGTTCAGCCAGCTGGCGTGCAGACCTGCCGCGCCGATTTGCATCAGGCGGGTCATCGGCACTTCTTCGATTTCGCCGAAGCGGCTGAAGTCCACGGTGCGGATCGGAGGAATACCCGAACCACCGGTAGCGCCGCCTGCAGCCGGAGCTTCCTTGGCTTTCTGCATCATGGCTTTGACGTAAGCCTGCACGTCTTCTTTCAGTACGCGACCGTGAGGGCCAGTGGCCGATACGGCATTCAGCTCAACACCGAATTCACGTGCCAGTTGGCGTACGGCTGGGCCGGCGTGAACCTTGGCACCGCTAGGCGCAGGTGCAGCAGCAGGGGCTGGTGCGGCCTCGGCTTTTGCAGCAGGTGCCGGAGCAGCGGCGGCCGGAGCCGCTTCAGCCTTGGCCGCCGGTGCAGCGGCCGGAGCTGGAGCAGCAGCAGGCGCAGCGCCTTGTACTTTCAGCTTGAGGATGAAGTCACCAGTGCCGACTTCGTCTTCCAGTTTGACTGCAATGCTTTCCACTACGCCGGCAGCCGGCGATGGGATTTCCATGGAGGCCTTGTCGGACTCCAGGGTGATCAGCGACTGGTCGGCTTCGACGGTGTCGCCGACCTTGACCAGCAGCTCGATGATCTTGGCCTTGCCCGACGAACCGATGTCCGGAACATGGATGTCCTGAACACTGGCTGCGGCAGGTGCAGCAGCCGGGGCCGCAGGGGCCTCGGCAGCGGCTGGCTTTTCAGCAGCAGCGGGTGCAGTAGCAGGAGCCGCAGGGGCCGCAGCAGCGGCACCTTCGATTTCCAGCTCCAGCAGTTCGTCGCCTTCTTTCAGGCGGTCGCCCAGCTTCACTTTCAGGCTCTTGACCACGCCGGCCTTGGGAGCAGGGATTTCCATGCTCGCCTTGTCCGATTCCAGGGTCAGAATGCTCTGGTCGGCTTCGACTTTGTCGCCAACCTTCACAAACAGCTCGATTACTTCACCTTCACCGCTGCCGATGTCAGGTACGCGAATGAGTTCGCTCACAAAAAATCTCCTCAGCAGTCCAGTGGGTTGCGTTTTTCCGGGTTGATCCCGAACTTGACGATAGCGTCAGCCACCACCTTAGGTTCGATCTCACCACGGTCAGCCAAGGCTTCCAGGGCTGCCAACACCACGAAGTGACGGTCAACTTCGAAGAAGTGACGCAGCTTCTTGCGGCTGTCACTGCGGCCGAAACCGTCGGTGCCCAGGACTTTGAATTCCTTGGACGGGACCCACTGGCGAATTTGTTCAGCAAACAGTTTCATGTAGTCGGTAGAGGCGATCACCGGACCTTTACGGCCGGCCAGGCACTCTTCGACGTAGCTCAGGGCAGGCTTCTGACCTGGGTGCAGGCGGTTGTTGCGCTCTACGGCCAGGCCGTCGCGACGCAGTTCGTTGAAGCTGGTAACGCTCCATACGTCAGCGCCGACGTTGAACTCTTCACGCAGGATCTTCGCCGCTTCACGGACTTCACGCAGGATGGTGCCGGAGCCCATCAGCTGCACGTGGTGCGCCGCTTCCTTGGTGTCTTCTTCGAGCAGGTACATGCCCTTGATGATGCCTTCTTCAACACCGGCCGGCATGGCGGGTTGCTGGTAGGACTCGTTCATCACGGTGATGTAGTAGAAAACGTCCTGCTGCTCTTCGGTCATCTTCTTCATGCCGTCCTGGATGATCACCGCCAGCTCATAGCCGTAGGTTGGATCAAAGGTGCGGCAGTTCGGGATGGTGGCAGCCAGGATGTGGCTGTGACCGTCTTCGTGTTGCAGGCCTTCGCCGTTCAGCGTGGTACGGCCGGCGGTGCCGCCGATCAGGAAGCCACGGGTACGGCTGTCGCCTGCTGCCCAAGCCAGGTCGCCGATACGCTGGAAGCCGAACATCGAGTAGAAGATGTAGAACGGCAGCATCGGCTGGTTGTGGCTGGAGTACGAAGTACCGGCAGCGATGAAGGAACTCATGGCGCCCGCTTCGTTGATGCCTTCTTCGAGGATCTGGCCCTTCTTGTCTTCCTTGTAGAACATCACCTGGTCTTTATCGACTGGCTCGTAGAGCTGGCCGACGGAGGAGTAGATGCCCAACTGACGGAACATGCCTTCCATACCGAAGGTACGAGCTTCGTCCGGGATGATCGGTACGATACGCGAACCGATTTCCTTGTCCTTGACCAGCTGCGCGAGGATCCGCACGAAAGCCATGGTGGTGGAGATTTCACGGTCGCCCGAGCCGTCCAGGATTGCCTTGAGGGTATCCAGTGGTGGTGTCGGGATGTCGAAGCTCTTGGCGCGACGCTGTGGCACGAAACCGCCCAGCGCGGTGCGGCGCTCGCTCAGGTAACGGGCTTCGGCGCTGTTCGGCTCCGGCTTGAAGAACGGCAGGTTTTCCAGCTCGTCGTCTTTGACCGGGATGTCGAAGCGATCGCGGAACAACTTCAAGCTGTCGACATCGACTTTCTTGGTGTTGTGTGCGGTGTTTTTCGCTTCGCCGGCACCGGTGCCATAACCCTTGATGGTCTTGGCCAGGATGACGGTCGGTTGTTCTTTGTGGTTGACCGCTTCGTGGTACGCCGCGTAGACCTTGTACGGGTCGTGGCCGCCACGGTTGAGTTTCCAGATCTCGTCGTCGGACAGATCAGCAACCATCGCCTTGAGTTCAGGCGAGTTGAAGAAGTGTTCACGTACGAACGCGCCGTCTTTGGCTTTGTAGTTCTGGTACTCGCCGTCGATGACTTCGTCCATGCGACGTTGCAGGATGCCGTCGACGTCTTTGGCCAGCAGTGGGTCCCAGAAACGGCCCCAGATGACTTTGGTCACGTTCCACTGAGCACCGCGGAACACGCCTTCGAGTTCCTGGATGATCTTGCCGTTGCCGCGAACCGGGCCGTCGAGGCGCTGCAGGTTGCAGTTGATGACGAAGATCAGGTTGTCCAGCTTCTCGCGGCCGGCCAGGGAGATGGCGCCCAGGGATTCCGGCTCGTCACACTCGCCGTCGCCCAGGAAGCACCAGACTTTCTGCTTGCCTTCCGGAATGAAACCGCGTGCTTCCAGGTACTTCATGAAGCGTGCCTGGTAGATCGCCTGGATCGGGCCCAGACCCATGGATACGGTCGGGAACTGCCAGAAGTCAGGCATCAGCCAAGGGTGCGGGTAGGACGACAGGCCCTGACCGTCGACTTCCTGGCGGAAGTTGTTCATCTGGTCTTCGCTGATGCGGCCTTCCATGAACGCGCGGGCGTAGACGCCTGGCGAGGTGTGGCCCTGGAAGTAGATCAGGTCGCCGCCGTGTTCGTCGGTCGGGGCCTGGAAGAAGTAGTTGAAGCCGATGTCATACAACGTTGCGCTGGAAGCGAAGCTGGAGATGTGACCGCCCAGGTCCGAATCTTTCAAGTTCGTGCGCATTACCATCGCCATGGCGTTCCAGCGTACCAGCGAGCGAATGCGGCGTTCCATGAACAGGTCGCCAGGCATGCGTGCTTCGTGGGTAACGGGGATGGTGTTGCGGTATGGCGTGGTGATGGCGTAGGGCAGTTGCGAGCCGCTGCGGGTCGCGAGTTCGCCCATACGGGTCATCAGGTAGTGAGCACGGTCTTCGCCTTCTTTGTCGAGAACCGATTCCAGGGCGTCCAGCCATTCCTGGGTTTCGACGGGATCGAGGTCTTGCATGGCTTGCTCCAGGGCGGAAAGGCTACCAGAATCGGTTGCCTGAAGTTTGCGACTGGCCTTGTGGGCAGACGACATAAATTCTTGGATGGCCGAAGGTTGCTTCGGCGTCCTGTAGTTTTACTACAAATCGTCGGCCATTTCAGCCTTTCGAATGTATATACGAGTAGTAAAACTACACAAGACTGAGCGTATGGCTCGGTCTGGCTGGTGAGCATAATCGTTATTGTTGATCTATTGCGAACAAGAAAAGGTGAAAGTTTGATGTTGCCTGCCAAGATTAAATTAATTTCAGCTATTTATAACCTTTGTTCGACACTCCTTCACCGAGCGTGCCTCTTGCGTTCACAGCAACAAGCCATTTACGCGCCGATCAAGGATAGACCATGAGCCTTCCAACACTGGCCCAATTGCCGGCCATTCTCTTGCCATACGCCAAGCGGGCCGAGCAGTCATTTCGTGACGCAGTGGCCGCGCTGGGCGACGATCATGGCCTTTCTGCGTGGACGCCGCAACGGTGGGCTGAGTTTGCCCGCGTGTGCGCCGCCAGTGATTTCGTCATTGAACAGAGCCTTCGTGACCCTTTGATGTTGCTCGAGCTGGTGGCCTGGGGCGAGTTGGACCGCAGCTTTGCGCCCGGCGAGCTGTGCGGGCAGATCGCCAGCGTCGTGCAACAAGCTGAAACGGAAGATGAGTTGGGTCGTGTGCTGCGTCGCCAGCGCACACGCCAACAAGTGCGCATCATCTGGCGCGACCTGACACGCCAGGCTGACTTGGTGCAAACCTGCCGTGACCTTTCCGACATGGCCGACGCGAGCATCGACCAGGCTTACCAATGGTTGTACCAGCGCCACTGCGTGCAATTCGGTACACCCACCGGCCGGCGCAGCGGTGAAGCGCAGCACATGGTCATCCTCGGCATGGGCAAGCTCGGCGCCGTGGAGCTGAACCTGTCCTCGGATATCGACCTGATCTTCGCCTACCCCGAAGGTGGCGAGACGGTAGGGGTCAAGCGTGCCCTGGATAACCAGGAGTTTTTCATCCGGCTTGGTCAGAAATTGATCAAGTCCCTCGACCCGATGACCGTCGACGGGTTTGTATTCCGCGTCGATATGCGCCTGCGTCCCTACGGTTCGGCCGGCGCCCTAGTGCTCAGCTTCAACGCGCTGGAACAGTATTACCAGGACCAGGGCCGCGACTGGGAGCGCTACGCCATGATCAAGGCGCGCGTAGTCGCCGGCGACCAAGTCGCCGGTGCGCAATTGCTGGAGATGCTGCGGCCGTTCGTCTACCGGCGTTACCTGGACTTTTCCGCCATCGAAGCGCTGCGCACCATGAAGCAGTTGATCCAGCAGGAGGTGCGGCGCAAGGGTATGGCCGACAACATCAAGCTGGGTTCGGGTGGCATCCGCGAAGTTGAATTTATCGCCCAGGCCTTCCAGTTGATCCACGGTGGCCGCGACCTGAGCCTGCAACAGCGGCCGCTGCTCAAGGTGCTGGGCACCTTGGAAGGTCAAGGTTATTTGCCACCGGCGGTGATCGCCGAGTTGCGCAATGGCTATGAATTCCTGCGCTACACCGAGCACGCGATCCAGGCAATTGCCGACCGGCAGACGCAAATGCTCCCGGACAGCCCGGAAGACCAGGCGCGTATTGCCTTTATGTTGGGCTTCGCTGATTGGGCCGCTTTCCACGAGCGCTTGATGTACTGGCGTGGCCGAGTGGACTGGCACTTCCGCCAAGTCATCGCTGATCCGGACGAAGAAGAGGGCGAAGAAAGCGAGCTGGTGGTGGGCGGTGAATGGTTGCCGTTGTGGGAAGAGTCTCAGGACGAAGAGGCCGCTTGTCGCCAACTGGCCGAAGGCGGTTTTACCGACGCGACCAAAGCCCTCAAAGCCTTGGCCGGCCTGCGAAACAGTCCGCAATTGCGCGCCATGCAGCGTCTGGGCCGTGAGCGGCTGGATGCATTTATCCCGCGGTTGTTGGCTCAAGCCGTCGAGCACGCCAACCCTGACTTGGTGTTGGAGCGCGTGCTGCCGCTGGTGGAAGCGGTCGCCCGTCGTTCCGCCTACCTGGTGCTGCTGACGGAAAACCCCGGCGCCCTGCGTCGCTTGCTGACCTTGTGTGCCGCCAGTCCCTGGATCGCCGAACAGATCACCCGCTTTCCGCTGTTGCTCGACGAACTGCTCAATGAAGGTCGCCTGTTCAAACCGCCATTGGCGCCGGAGCTGGCCGCCGAGCTGCGCGAGCGCCTGACGCGTATCCCCGAGGATGACCTTGAGCAGCAGATGGAAGCCCTGCGCCATTTCAAGCTGGCCCACCGCTTGCGCGTCGCTGCCTCGGAAATCGCCGGCAGCTTGCCGCTGATGAAGGTCAGCGACTACCTGACCTGGCTCGCCGAAGCCATTCTCGAGCAAGTGCTGGCCCTGGCCTGGCGCCAGACCGTGGCCCGCCACGGCTCGCCACAACGGGTGGACGGCACCTTGTGCGACCCTGGGTTCATCATTGTCGGTTATGGGAAAGTGGGCGGCATCGAACTGGGGCATGGTTCGGACCTGGATCTGGTGTTTATCCACGACGGTGATCCGCAGGCCGAGACCGATGGTGCCAAACCGATTGACGGTGCGCAGTTCTTCACGCGCCTGGGCCAGCGGATCATCCACTTGCTGACCACCCAGACCAACTCCGGGCAACTGTATGAAGTGGATATGCGGCTGCGGCCCTCAGGTGCATCCGGTTTGCTGGTCAGCTCCCTGGGGGCTTTCGAGCGTTATCAACAAAATGAAGCCTGGACCTGGGAGCACCAGGCGCTGATCCGCGCGCGGGTGCTGGTGGGTAGTCAGGATGTGGGCCATGCGTTTGAGCAAGTACGCGCTACAGTGTTAGGGCGTGAACGCGACTTGGAAAAGCTGCGCCAAGAGGTCAGCGAGATGCGTGCGAAGATGCGCGACAACCTGGGGACCAAGAGCACGGCGGCCGGTACCGGCGCCAATGCCTTCGAACCTACCGTCGTGTTCGACCTCAAGCAGGACGCCGGAGGTATCGTCGATATTGAATTTATGGTGCAATACGCGGCTTTGGCGTGGTCTGCGCAGCATCCATTGTTGCTGCGCTATACCGACAATATCCGCATTCTGGAAGGCCTGGAGCAGGTGGGGTTGATGCCCGCCGCCGATGCCCATTTGCTGCGCGAGGTGTATAAGGCCTACCGTTCCGCCGCGCATCGACAGGCTTTGCAAAATGAGGCCGGTACGGTCACCGGGGATCAGTTCGCCGACGAACGGCGTCAGGTAATGCGAATCTGGCAGGAGCTGGGGTTGAGCTGAAACACTATTAGGGCGGGGAGGCATAAGCCTCCCCGCATCGTTTGTGGAAACTAGATGAATATTCTGATCGTTGGGCCCAGTTGGGTCGGTGACATGGTAATGGCACAGACACTGTTCCAGTGTTTGAAGCAACGTCATCCCGACTGCCAAATCGACGTGCTCGCCCCTGAGTGGAGCCGGCCGATCCTCGAGCGCATGCCCGAAGTGCGCCAGGCCTTGAGCTTTCCGCTCGGCCATGGCGCCCTGGAGTTGGCAACCCGTCGTCGTATCGGTAAATCCCTGGCCGGGCAGTACGACCAGGCCATCCTGTTGCCCAACTCGCTCAAGTCGGCGCTGGTGCCGTATTTCGCCGGCATTCCTAAACGTACCGGCTGGCGCGGCGAGTTTCGCTATGTCCTGCTCAATGATGTGCGCACGCTCGACAAGGCGCGCTACCCGCTGATGATCGAGCGCTTCATGGCTCTGGCCTATGAGCCGGGTGCCGAATTGCCCACGCCTTACCCGCGCCCCAGCCTACAGATCGACCCGGTGACTCGCGACGCGGCCCTGGCCAAGTTCGGCTTGATGCTCGACCGCCCGGTGCTGGCACTGTGCCCAGGCGCTGAGTTTGGCGAGTCCAAGCGCTGGCCGTCGGAGCACTACGCCAAAGTCGCCGAGATGAAGATCCGCGAAGGTTGGCAGGTGTGGCTGTTCGGCTCGAAGAACGATCATTCGGTGGGTGAAGACATCCGCCAGCGTTTGATTCCCGGCCTGCGCGAGGAGGCGGTGAACCTCAGTGGCGACACGTCCCTGGCTGAAGCCATCGACCTGTTGTCCTGTGCCGACTCGGTGGTGTCCAACGACTCCGGCCTGATGCATGTGGCCGCTGCGCTGAACCGTCCGCTGGTGGCGGTCTACGGCTCGACCTCTCCAGGCTTTACCCCGCCATTGGCTGATAAGGTCGAAGTGGTACGCTTGGGTCTGGAATGTAGCCCGTGTTTCGATCGCACTTGCCGATTCGGCCACTACAATTGTCTGCGCCAGTTGCTGCCGCAACCGGTCAGCGATGCCTTGCAGCGGTTGCAGGGCTCTGTGGTCGAGGTCCGTTAGTTTGCGAGTACTGGTAATCAAGACTTCGTCCCTGGGTGACGTGATCCACGCCTTGCCGGCACTGACTGACGCGGCGCGGGCGATCCCCGGCATTCGCTTTGACTGGGTGGTGGAAGAAGGTTTTGCCGAGATCCCCACTTGGCACCCGGCGGTGGACAAGGTGATCCCGGTGGCGATTCGTCGCTGGCGCAAAAACATCTGGCAGACCATCAAAAGTGGTGAGTGGCGACGCTTCAAGCAGCGCATCCAGTCGACCAAATACGACTTGGTGATCGACGCCCAGGGCCTGCTCAAAAGCGCCTGGCTGACGCGCTACGTGCGCGCTCCGGTGGCGGGCTTCGATAAAAATTCTGCCCGCGAGCCCATCGCCGCCCGCTTTTATTCGCGACGCCTGGCCGTGGCGCGCGGGCAACATGCGGTGGAGCGTCTGCGCCAGCTGTTCGCCGTGGCCCTCGGCTACGACTTGCCCAAAGGCCTGGGCGACTATGGCCTGAACGTCGACAAGCTGCTCGGCCTGCCGCCAACGAAACCCTTCGTTCTGTTGCTGCACGGCACCACTTGGGACACCAAGCACTGGCCTGAAGCCTACTGGCGCGAGCTGGCCGAACGCATGGGACGCCTGGGTGTGGACGTGAAGTTGCCATGGGGCAACGCCGCCGAAAAGGCCCGAGCCGAACGCCTGGCCCAAGGCCTGCAACACGCTGAAGTGCTGCCCAAGCTCAACCTGGCCGGTGTCGCCCGTGTATTGGCGGGCGCCCGCGCCTGCGTGGCGGTGGACACGGGGCTCGGCCACTTGGCCGCCGCGTTGGATGTGCCGACCATTTCTTTGTTCGGCCCGACCAACCCAGGCCTGACCGGTGCCTACGGCAAGGGCCAGATTCACCTGGCCAGCGACTTCCCATGCGCGCCGTGTCTGCAAAAGCAATGTACCTATCAACCGACGGCCGACGACCTGCGTCGGTTCGACATCAAGCGCGAGTCGCCCCTGTGCTTCACGCGCCTGAACCCTGAGCGTGTGGCAAGCCGACTGAGCACGTTGTTACTGGCTGAGGAACTGCACTGATGCAACTGGCTTTTGTTTTGTACAAATATTTCCCCTTCGGCGGTCTGCAGCGTGACTTCATGCGCATCGCCCTGGAGTGCCAGCAGCGCGGCCATCAGATTCGTGTCTACACGCTGATCTGGGAAGGCGACATCCCGCCCGGTTTCGAAGTGCTGGTGGCGCCGGTCAAGGCGTTCTTCAACCATCGGCGCAACGAGAAGCTCAGCGCCTGGATGGAAGCCGACCTGGCCAAGCGCCCGGTGGACCGCTTGATCGGGTTCAACAAAATGCCCGGCCTGGACGTGTACTACGCCGCCGACGGCTGCTATGAAGACAAGGCGCAAAACCTGCGTCACTCGCTGTACCGCAGCTTTGGCCGTTATCGGCACTTTGCCGAGTACGAGCGCGCGGTGTTTGCCAAGGACGCCAAGACCGAAGTCTTGATGATCTCCGAAGTGCAACAGCCGCTGTTCATCAAGCATTACGACACCCCGCTTGAGCGTTTCCACCTGCTGCCGCCGGGCATTGCCCTGGACCGTCGCGCACCGCCGAACGCCGCCGAGATTCGCGAAGGTTTCCGCAAGGAATTCAACCTGGGTGATGACGACCTGCTGCTGGTGCAAATCGGTTCCGGCTTCAAGACCAAGGGCGTCGATCGCAGCCTAAAGGCCGTGGCCGCTCTACCGGCGGAACTAAAAAAACGTACGCGCCTGTTTGTAATTGGCCAGGACGACCCCAAAGTATTCCAACTGCAGAGCGCCACATTGGGGCTCGGCGATAATGTGCAGTTCCTCAAGGGCCGCAGCGACATCCCGCGTTTCCTGTTGGGCGCCGATCTGTTGATCCACCCGGCGTACAACGAAAATACCGGCACCGTGTTGCTCGAGGCCGTGGTGGCCGGGTTGCCGGTGCTGGTTTCGGCCGTGTGTGGTTATGCCCATTACATCGCCGAAGCCGACAGCGGTCGGGTGCTGGATGAGCCGTTTGAACAAGCGCAGCTCAACCAATACCTGGCGCAAATGCTCTCCGACACTGAACAGCGCGCGGCCTGGGGCCGCAATGGGTTGGCCTTCGCCGAGACGGCTGACCTCTATAGCATGCCGCAGCACGCTGCGGATGTGATTCTGGCGGAGCCAAAGCGATGAAGTTGATTCTTGCCGAACCGTTCAAGACCTTATGGGCCGGGCGTGATGCCTTCGCCGAAGTCGAGAAACTGCAAGGCCAAGTGTTTCGTGAACTGGCGGCGCGTCGCACCTTGCGCACCGAGGTGGAGGGGCGCCCGTATTTCGTGAAAATCCACCGCGGCGTCGGCTGGGGCGAAATTTTCAAGAATCTGATTACTGTCAAGTTGCCAGTACTGGGCGCAGGCCTTGAGTGGGCGGCCATCCACCGTCTGCAACAGCTCGGCGTACCGACCATGACCGGCGTGGCATTCGGCGAAACAGGCAGCAACCCGGCGAACCAACACTCGTTCATTATCACCGAGGAACTGGCCCCGACCATCAGCCTGGAAGACCTGACCATCAACTGGGTCACGCAGCCGCCCACGCCCGCCCTGCGCCATGCATTGACGGCGGAACTGGCGCGTATGATTGGCGATATGCACCGTGGCGGTGTGAATCACCGCGACTGCTACCTCTGCCACTTTCTGCTGGACACCGCAAAACCGATCGACGCCCGCGACATCAAGCTGTCGGTGATCGACCTGCACCGCGCCCAACTGCGTGCCCATCTGCCGCTGCGCTGGCGCAACAAAGACCTGTCCGCGCTGTATTACTCAGCGATGGAAATTGGCCTGACCCTGCGTGACAAGTTGCGTTTTCTCAAAGGTTACTTCCGTCAGCCGCTACGCCAGATTCTCGCCGAGCAGTCGGCGTCCCTGAGCGTGTTGCAACGCAAGGCCGACAAGCTTTACGCGCGTAAGCAACGCTTGGGGGATGCGATCTGATGGCTGGTTGGAACCTCGAACCGGCTTACGCCAACCTGGCAGATGATTTTGGAAGCCTTGAGGCAGTGTTTGCCTTGCAAGGCGAACAACTGACGCGCGACCCGTTGTCGGAAGTGATTCGGGTGGAGCGTGGTGGGGTCAACTATTACGTCAAGCGCTACATTGGTGCCGGCAAAGGCTTGCGCCGCTACGTGGGCAAACCTCGAGTGAAGTCCGAATGGCAGAATCTCAAGCGCTTCGCCAAGTGGGGTATTCCCACCGCTGACGTGGTGGCCTGGGGTTTGGAGCGCAAGGGACTGGCCTATGACCGTGGCGCGATGATCACCCGCGAGCTGCCGAAAACCGAAGACTTGTCAGTGTTGGCCGACCGTAACGACGCCTGCTTGAAAGACCCAAAGTGGGTCAATGTGGTCAGTCGTCAGCTCGCCGAATACACCCGAACGATGCACGAACATCGCTTCACCCATAACGACTTGAAGTGGCGCAATCTTTTGGTCGATGACCAGAAAACCCTGTACCTGATCGATTGCCCCAACGGTGATTTCTGGCGCGGTTTCTGGCTCAAATACCGTATTACCAAAGACCTGGCCTGCCTGGACAAGGTTGCCAAGTATCACTTGTCGGCCACCCAGCGCCTGCGCTTCTACATGCAATATCGCCAACGCACGCACCTGACGGCGTCGGACAAACAGCGAATTCGCCACGTGGTGAAGTTTTTCGAGGGGCGCGAATGAGTGATTTTCTGGCGGCCGAAGACCGCGCTCTGCTGGAGCGCAACGGCCTCGCAACCTTCGACGCCCTGTGGGCCCGGCAACTGGAGGCGGTGGATGAGCCCAATACCAGTGATGGCGGCTGGAGCAGCGTGTTTCGCCTGGAGCTCGAAGGCCAGGGGTACTACCTCAAGCGCCAGAGCAACTACCTGACACGTACGTTGTACAAGCCGTTTGGCGAGCCCAGCTTTGCCCGTGAATTTCGCAATATCAGCCGTTACCAAAAGCTCGGTATCCCTGCGTTGCAGGCCGCGTTCTTCGGTGAGCGCAAGGTCAATGGCGCGCGCCGCGCGATGTTGTTGACCCGCGCGCTCGACGGCTGGAACGACTTGGATTCGTTGCTGGAGCAGTGGTCGCAATTGAGCGACGCCCAGCACCGGGCGATCCTGTTGGCTTGTGGTCAGTTGGCTCGCCACCTGCACAATGTGGGTCAGGTGCACGGCTGTTTTTACCCTAAACATATTTTCCTGCAGGCCGCCGGCGACGGTTACACCGCGCAGTTGATCGACCTGGAAAAAACCCGCCCGCTGTTGTTCGGCGTGCGCGATCGGGTCAAGGATCTGGAGCCGCTGTTGCGGCGTGCGCCGCAGTGGTCGGACACCCAAGTGCGGCAACTGCTGGCAGCCTACCTGGAACAGCCTGAAGACAGCTCGCTGGTAGGCGCCTGGTTCCAGCGCCTGACGGCCCGCCGCAGTCGCAAGGAGAACCGCTGATGCGTTTGTCCGAGCTGAAAACCGCCGGCCGCACCCCCAGCCTGCCGCTGACTATCGAATTGGCGGACGCGGCAGGCCCAGGGCAGTTGCAATTGCTCAGCCTGCTGCGAGTATTGCCGGGCGAGCGCTATGTGGGCGCGGCGGTCTGGCGCGGGCGCCCGGTGCTGGCCAAATTATTGGTGGGCAGCAAGGCCGCGCGGCATTTTCAGCGAGAGCGCAACGGTGTGCGCCTACTGGCTGAGCAAGGCTTGATCACGCCGTTGTTGCTGGCCGATGGCTTGCAGGAAGGCGAGGGTGGGTGGCTGCTGTTTGAGTTTATTGAAGGCGCTGAAAGCCTCGCCGATGCTTGGCAGGCGGTCGAAGGTTTGCCGCCGCTGGCGGATGAACAGACCGCCGTACTGGCCGAAGCACTGGGTGCGATTGCCCAGATGCACGCCAAAGGGCTGTGGCAGGAAGACCTGCACCTGGACAACCTGCTGCGCCAGGGCGGCAAGCTGTACTTGATCGATGGTGCCGGGATTCGCGTCGAAGACGCGGGCAAGCCGCTGTCGCGCAACCGGGTGTTGGAAAACCTCGGTGTATTTTTTGCCCAGTTGCCGAAGAATCTTGAGCCGTTTACCGAAGAACTGCTCGTGTATTACCTCCTGGCCAACGGCGAGCACGCTCTGCCGCTGGAAGCCCTGGAAAAGCAGGTACGCAAGGTCAGCGCCTGGCGTTTGAAGGACTTTTTGAACAAGGTCGGCCGCGAATGCACGCTGTTCAGCGTGGTGCGTGGCGCCTTTGCCTTGCGCGCAATTCGTCGCGAGGAAGAGGCTGCGATGTTGCCGGTGCTGGAGCGTGCTGATGCGTTGCTGGACCAGGGGCATCTGTATAAGACCGGTGGCTCGGCTACTGTGGCCAAGGTCGAGGTGGCCGGTCGGCCGCTGGTGATCAAACGCTACAACATCAAGGGTTTTACCCACTGGCTCAGGCGCTTCTGGCGGCCCAGCCGTGCGTGGCATTCCTGGTACGAGGGCAATCGCCTGGCGTTTCTTGGGATTGCTACGCCCAAGCCGTTGGCGGTGTTGGAGAAGCGGTTTTTATGGCTGCGCAGTCGGGCTTATCTGGTTACTGAGTATTTGCCGGGGCCGGATCTCATTGAGCGTTTTGCGCCGTATGTTGAGGGCGGGGATGCGCCTGAGGCTGAGCTGGTGGCGTTGGATCGGTTGTTTGCGGAGTTGATCCGTGAGCGGATCAGCCATGGGGATTTCAAGGGGCACAACTTGTTTTGGGATCGGGATCGATGGGTTTTGATCGATCTGGATGCTATGCGTCAGCATGGGTCTGCTGCGAGTTTTGCTCCGGCGTTTGCCAGGGACCGGGCGCGGTTTATGCGTAATTGGCCGGTGGGTAGTGCGTTGTATCAGGTGATTGATCAGCGGTTGCCCAAGTTGGTTGGTGGGTCGGTTTGATTGGGTGCATATCCGTTATTTAGGTAACGGCTGCTTATGGTTTCGCTCTTACAGCCAGCCCTTTCAAGGTCTTTAGGTAGAACAGGCAATAAGTAACCTGTGGCGAGCGGGCTTGTCGGGTCGCCGCATCGCCCGCGTTGGGCTGCGAAGCAGCCCCAAAACCAGCAGCCGAAGAGTGCCTGACTCACCGCATTCTTCCTTTTGGGGTCGCTTCGCAACCCAACGCGGGGCAAGCCCGCTCGCCACAGGGACAGTGTTCGCCCTTAACTGGTTGGTATCAGCCAGATATGGCCAGTTTTTCAAAGACCTTGAAAGGGCTGGCTGTAAGAGCGGAACCAATAGCAGCCGTTACCGCAGAAACGGATATGTCCCCCCAGATCGAATCAACTGTTGCCTGATCAACAGCAATCGAACACTTGGCGCCCGATAACGACAGTCTTCACTCGCTAAAAAATCATACCTCGCTGATTTTATTGGATAAAAAATCCTGGCATGCGCTCTGCAATGCCATCCGGTGAATCCTTTCATCGGTCGTCCAAGCGGAGCCTTGTATGTCTTCCAGCCTTTCTTCTATTTCCCGTTTGATCTGCTTAGGCGCCGCCTTACTGCTGAGCCACGCCGCCCAAGCCACCGAAGGCGACGACGCCGTCCCCTCCCTCGCCGGCAAGCGCATCGCCGTCAGCATGACCGGCACCAGTCACTACTTCGATATCAAAGCCTTCCAAGCCCAGGTCGACGAAATCAAACGCCTAGGTGGCACGCCGATTACCCTGGACGCTGGGCGTAACGACAAAAACCTCGTTACCCAATTGCAAACCGTGGTCACCCAAAAGCCCGACGCCGTCATCCAGACTCTCGGCACCCTCAGCGTCATCGACCCCTGGCTCAAGCGCATCAGCAAGGCCGGCATCCCGCTGTTCACCATCGATGCCCCCTCGCAATACAGCCTCAACAACACCACCTCCGATAACGTCGCCACCGGCAAAGCGCTGGCCGATCAGTTGATCAAGGACGCCGGTGGCAAAGGCAAAATCCTGGTGTTCAACGGCTTCTACGGCGTGCCGGTCTGTGCGATTCGTTATGACCAGTTGAAGCTGGCGCTCAAGGATTACCCACAACTGGAAATCATCCAGCCGGAGCTGCGCGACGTCATCCCCAACACCGTGCAGGACGCCTACTCCCAGGTGTCGGCGTTGCTCAACAAGTACCCGACGGGCAGCGTCTCGGCGATCTGGTCGGCGTGGGATATTCCGCAACTGGGTGCGAGCAAGGCGCTGATCGATGCCAAGCGCACCGAAATCAAAACCTATGGCGTCGATGGCACTCCGCAAGTGCTGGAGTTGCTCGGCCAGGCGAATTCGCCGGTCGGCGCGGTGGTGGCTCAGCAGCCGGCGTTGATCGGCAAGACCGCCGTGCAGAACGTGGCGCGTTACCTCGCCGGGCAGCGTGACTTGCCCAAGGAAACCCACGTGGCGACCTTGCTGACCACCGCCGCCAACCTGGCGCAGGTTCAGCAACTGCGGGGTGATTGATGACAGCGTTGCACCTGCAAAACCTGCGTAAGCGCTTCGGCGCCACCCTGGCGCTGGATGATGCCAGCCTCAAGGTTGAGCGCGGCACCATTCACGGTTTGGTGGGCGAGAACGGTGCGGGCAAGTCGACTTTGATCAAGATCCTCGCCGGTATCCACAAGGCGGACGCGGGGCAGGTGAGTATCGACGGCCAGTTATACACGTCGCTGTCGCCGCGCAAGGTGGACGCGTTGGGTGTGCAGTTCATCCACCAGGAGCGCTTGCTGCCGGCGAGTTTTACCGTGGGCGAGGCGCTGTTTTTCGGGCATGAGTTGCGGCGCGGCCCCTTCGTGGATCGGCGCAGGCAGACACGTGAAGCCGAGCGTTTGCTGGTGGAATATTTCGATCTGCAATTGCCGATTGGTGCGCTGGTGGGCGAGCTGAACAGCGCCGAGCGCCAGGTGCTGCAAATCACTCGGGCGTTGATTCGCAAGCCCAAGATTTTGGTGTTCGACGAGCCCAGCGTGGCGCTGGTCAAACGCGAAGTCGATCAGTTGTTGCGCATCGTCAAGCATCTGCGGGACCAGGGTTTGTCGATCCTGTACATCTCCCATTACCTGCAAGAAATCGACAGTCTGTGTGATGAAGTTACGGTGCTGCGCAATGGCCGGGATGTGGCGGTGGTGGAGCCACGGCATACCGACAGTCGCGAGATTGCACGGCTGATGGTTAACCGTGAGGTGCAGGAGATGTACCCCAAGGCGGTGGTCGAGTCTGGCGAACCTTTGCTGCAAGTGCGCTCTCTGAGCCTGGCACGGCGGTATCGCCAGATTGACCTGGAAGTACGGCGCGGTGAAATCGTCGGGTTGACCGGGCTGGTGGGCTCGGGCGCCAAGGAGTTGTTCAAGACGCTGTTCGGCGTTGAGCGAGCTGACAGTGGCAGCATTCATCTGGAGGGGCGTTTGCTACGCCTGCGTTCCCCCGGTCAGGCGATTGCGGCGGGGATTGCCCTGGTGCCGGAGGAGCGGCGCAGCCAGGGGATTTCTCCGGTGCTGTCGGTGCTGGAGAATCTGACGCTCGCGGGGCTCGAGCAGTTCTCTCGCTGGGGTCTGTTGAACCGTCGCAAGGAGCAGGCACAAAGCCTGCGGTTGATCGACGAATTGGCGATCAAGGCGTCCGGGCCTCACGCGGCAGTCAGCCAGCTTAGCGGTGGCAACCAGCAGAAAGTCGCCTTGGGTAAATGGCTGAGCCGTCGCTCGGCGGTGTACTTGTTGGACGAGCCCTGTGTGGGCGTGGATGTTGGCGCCAAAGTGGAGATCTATCGTTTGATCGGACGCTTGGTGGAAGAGGGCGCTGCGGTGTTGGTGTTGTCGTCGGATTTGCCGGAACTGCTCGGGATCAGCGATCGAGTTCTGGTGCTGCATCGCGGTGAAATTGCCGGGGAGTTCCGCGCGGGAGAGGCCGACAGTGATCAGTTGCTGGCGTGTGCCACGGGCGCGGTGCCGGCTGTTGCTGTGCACGTTCGGGAGGTTGAGCATGCTTGAAGTCGCGACGCCAGGGTTGTCGCAGCGCTTGTGGGTGCTGGTGTTGCGCCGAGGCTCTGTGGGCGTATTCCTCGCGATCCTGCTGGGGTTTACCCTGGCGGTACCGAACTTTCTGTCGGTGAGTAACCTCGCCAATGTGTTCAGCCAGTCGGCGATCCTCGGGGTGCTGGCCTTCGGGCTTACCTGCGTAATTATCGGTGGTGGTTCGAACGTGGTTGCCGGCGGCCTCGACCTGTCGCTGGCGGCCAATCTGGGGTTATGTGCTGCGGTGTTCAGTCGCCTCAACAATGCTGGGTTGGATCTCTGGATCACCTTGCTGCTGACGTTAGGCTGTGGCGTGGTGGTCGGCCTGCTCAATGGTTTGGCGGTGGTGGTGCTGCGCTTGCCACCGTTGTTGGCGACGCTGGCGAGCATGAATGTATTGGCCGGGCTCGAACTGGTGTTGACCGAAAACACCGTGGTCTCCACGGACTCGCCGTTGCTCGATGTGCTCAGCAGCGGTGCATGGTTGGGAGTGCCGGTGCTGGCGTGGGTGTTGCTGGTGACGGGTGGACTGCTGACGTTGCTGATCCAACATTCAGCCTATGGGCTGCGCTTGCATGCGGTGGGCGAATACCCTCAGGCCGCCGAAGCGGCAGGCATTCGCAATGCGGGCTATGTGCTGTCGAGTTACCTGCTGTCGGGCGCTTGTGCCGCAGTGGCCGCGTTGTGTTCGGCCGCGTTCTTCAGTGGCAGCACCACCGGTTCCGGCGACATGTTGCTGTCGGTGGTGGCGATCGCTTTTCTGGGCGTGGTGTTTTCCCGGCGACTGGTCGCGAGTATTCCGGGCACCTTGCTCGCGGCCTTGTTGATTGGTTTTTTGATCAACGGTTTTCAGTTGCTCAACGTCTCAAACTTCTGGGTCAACGGGGTGCAAGGTGTGCTGATTCTGCTGGTGGTGGCGGCGTCCAGTGCATTGAAGCGAGGAGTCAGTTCATGAACGCGCGCTCATTACTGCCGCTGACTTTACCGCTGGTGTTTGTGGTCATTGTGCTGGTGTTTGCCGTGCAGGCGCCGGGGTTCCTCAGTGGCGGTAACTTGAAAAGCCTGGTGCTGAATAACTTCGTGTTGCTGGCGATTGTTGCCATCGGCATGACCTATGCGGTGGCCGCCGGTGGCATCGACCTGTCGGTGGGCACGGCACTGGATTTCGCCAGTTTCAGCTTCGTGGTGCTGCTCAATGGCGGGCACGGCTGGGCAGTCGCCGCAACCGGTGCGCTGGCTGCTGCATTGCTGGTGGGGGTGTTGAATGCCGGGCTGATTGCCGGGCTGCGGATCAGTCCTTTCCTGGCCACCTTGGGCACCTTGTTTATCGGCACCAGTGCCCAACAATTACTCTCGGATGGTGGCCAGCCAATCTATATCACTCAAGGCTTGAAGCCTGAACTGACAGGGCTGACGCCATTATTGGTGGTGTTGGGCCTGGCGCTGTTCTACGGCTTGGCATTAGCGCGTGGGCGTCTGGGCCGCGAACTGCTGGCCCAGGGCACCCAGCCGCTGCTGGCGTATTACTCGGGGTTGTCGGTGCGGCGCATAGTCACCGTCGTGGCCCTGGCAACTGCCTTGGCCTGCGGCGTGGCGGGTGTGTTGCTCAGCTCGACGGTCAGCGCCTACGTGCCGTTGTCCGGCAATGCGTTCCTGCTCAACGCGATTGGTGCGGTGTTTATCGGCACCACGCTGAGCCGTCAGGGCCGCGCGAATATTCCCGGGACCCTGTTGGGGGTGTTGTTCATCAACGTGATCGCCAACGGTCTGTTGCTGATCGGCTGGAATTTTTACTGGCAGCAGGTGGCGACTGGAGTTTTGATCTTTGTGGTGCTGACCTTCAGTTTCGCCAGCCGGCGCATGCTGGAAAGCCATTAATCAAAACTGGTACTCAGCGCCTGCCCCCGCATACCAGGAGCGGCCCGGCGCCGCTTCGTAATAGCGGTTGTTGCTGTCGCCGACGATCACCGAGCCGACGTACTGGCGGTCGAGCAAGTTGTCCAGGCGCAGGGTTTGGTGGAAGGTCCAGTGCTCCACCTTCTGTTCGAAGCGCGCGCGCCAGTTGAATACGCTGTAGCCCGGCGCTGCGTGTTGCTGGTTGGTGTCTTCGACGTAGACCTTGCTGCGGTACATGCCCTCGAGGGCGGTGCTGACCCAGTCGCGGGGCTTCCAGTTGAGTTCGGCGAAGAGCGTGGTTTGCGGGACGCCGGGGAGGTAGTTGCCTTTGTTGATGGCGGTGTTGCCGCCGCTGATGAAGTCGCTGTCGTAGGTGGCTTGCAGGCGGGTG
>NZ_MDDR01000004.1 GCF_001870435.1 Pseudomonas costantinii
TTCTGGTAGGTGGTGCGACCGCCACTGGATTGTTGGACCACCAATTCATCTTCGGTGGTGATCTGGAACAGCGCGGCGTTGAGGCGCGTGTCCTGGCCAACCCGGGCTTTCAAACCGACTTCATACTGCTTGCTGACCGACGGCTTGAGCGCAAAGTTGAAGCCGTTGGCGGTGCTGGAATACGCCGACTCTGCCTGGGTCGGGGTTTCGAAACCTTTGCCCGCGCTCACATAACCATGCAGGTCAGGTGTGAAGGCATACATGACGCTGACCGAGGGTGTGTTCTTCTGGTAGGTCTTGCTGCCGCTGTCATTGCCGTCGCTGAGGAAGTGGTCGTCCACGTCCATCTTCATGGTGCTGTGGCGCAGGCCGGCTTGCAGGGTCCAGTCGCCGAGCAGCCAGTTGGCTTGCACGAACGGGTCGAGGCTGGTGGCGGTGTCGATTTCGTCGCGGCCCAAGGCGCCTTTGACGCCGTGCACGCCGTTGAGGGTATTGGAATAGCCTTGGCGATCATCCTGGCTGCGGTCGTAGTCCAGGCCGCTGATCAGGGTCAGGTCGCCGGGGACGCTGGTGATCGGTTGCAGCCAGTGGATGGAGCCGCCGTAGAACTTGCGATCGAAGTCCACCACGCCGCCGCGTTTGTCTGCATCGGTGCCGCCTTTAATCGACAAGTACTGAATCACACTCCGCCGTCCCGTATACGCATTCACCTGCAACGTCGCATCGCCGATATAGCGTTCGTAATTCATGCCCAATTGCTGATGATCGATACTTTTTCGCGTGTTGTACTGCAACGCCTCAGGCGCCACCGAGCGCGGATCAGCCTTATACGCGTCCCACTTCTGCCCCAACGGATCCTGCGTACCGTTCTGCTCCAGGCTGCTGTAGATCAGCGCCAGCTTGCTGTCGTCATCCGGCTGGAAGTTGAGCTTGGCGAAGGTCTGGTCGCGACGGGCGCTGCTGTGGTCGCGGTAGCCGTCGGTGTCCATGCGCGAGGCGTCGAGCACGAAACCGGCGCCGTTCGCTGCGCCTTCAGCGGTCAGGTGGTTTTTGTTCAGGCCATCGCTGCCCACCAGGGTTTCGGCGCCGATGCGCGGCGGGCCTTCACCGTCGCGGGAAAACATCTGGATCACCCCGCCGGCGTTGCTGCCATACAGGGTGGCCGCCGGGCCGCGCAGTACTTCGATGCGCTCGGCGGTGTCGAGGTTGAACGTGGCCGCCTGGCCCTGGCCGTCCGGGGTGCTGGCGGGAATGCCGTCGGCGATCAGCTTGATACCGCGCACGCCAAACGCCGAGCGGGCACCGAAACCGCGGGAGGAGATCTGTAGGTCCTGGGCGTAGTTCTGGCGGTTCTGCACCACCAGGCCGGGCACGCGGGACAGGGCTTCGGAGGCGTTGATGCCGAGTTGGCCGTCGCTGATTTGCTCACGGCTGATGCTGTCCACCGAGTAAGGCAGGTCGAAGGTCGGGCTGGCGCTGCGTGAGCCGGTGACGACGCTTGGGTCGAGAACCAGGGCGGTGTCGTCGGCCTGGGCGGCGTCGCACAGGGCGAGCAGGCCGGGCAGCAGCAGGGTGAAGCGGGTCAGGGTGTTCATCAATCAGCCGTAATCCGTGGCGTTACTTAAGGTGTTAACGCGCAAAAGGGCGCGAGTTTAGCGGCTCGGATAATTTTTATCATTTGGGAGTGATCCTACGCTGCCGATGGTCTGTGCGCCTTGGGCCTTCAGTGGCTTCGATGTTAGCGTGGCCGGCATTGTTGATGGATCAAAAGGAGAGGGACGTGAAGAATCTGTCGAACATCTTGTGGGGTGCCGTGTGTTTGTCGCTGGCAGGCTGCGGCACGATCAATACCGTTTTTCGCCCTGACGCCGTGGCCAGCCAGGATCTGAAGGATTCGCGCAGTCATTGCGAAAATGTGCCGCGAATCTACAGTGGCGTTATTTACAACTTTTGTACGCTCAATGGTACGCCAGCACCCGACAAAAGCCTGAAGGATAAAAGTCTTGGGGATCATGCTGGCAGGGCCTTACCGTTCGTTGCTTTCGACGCGGTAGCCTCCGGGGTCTTGGACACGTTGGTTCTGCCCTACACGATTTACCGTCAGAGCAACGACGGCAGCATAGAGATCTATCGCTAGTCCTCGCTGCTAACAGCTTCCTCCTGCTTTTAAGTTATAATCCCGCCCTTTAGCTGTTTCTCGCCCAGGCGGGAGACACACTTTTTTCAGGCGCAACCCGCCTGCATGCAGACTAAAAGAGGCTAGACCCCTGTGGCATTGACGATTCTTGGCCTGTCCGGCGCCCTTAGCCATGATCCTTCCGCAGCCTTGTATATCGACGGCAAGCTGATCGCGGCCGCCGAAGAAGAGCGCTTCGTACGCGACAAACATGCAAAGAACCGCATGCCCTACGAATCGGCGAAGTTCTGCCTGGAACAAGCCGGCATCAAGCCTTCCGACGTTGATGTGGTGGCGATTCCGTTCGCACCGATCAGCCTGTTCGGCGAGGCGCGCTGGCATTATGCCAAGCGTTACTGGTACGCCCCGGACCGCGCCCTTGATGCGATCCTGATGGGTAACCGTCGCTACAAGCGCTATCGCAACAAGATCGTCTGGTGCCTGGAACAACTGGGCTTCGATCCGAAGAAAATCAAGATCGAACCGGTTGAGCACCACTTGGCCCACGCCTCCAGTGCCTATCACTGCTCGGGCTTCCAGGAAAAAACCGCGATCCTGGGGATCGACGGTAAGGGTGAGTACGCCACCACGTTCTTCGGCTACGGCGAAAACGGCAAGATTCACAAGATCAAAGAGTTCTACGACCCGGACTCCCTGGGTGGCCTGTACGGCGCGATCACCGAGTTCCTCGGTTTCGAGATGCTCGACGGCGAGTTCAAGGTCATGGGCATGGCGCCGTATGGCGATGCCACCAAGTACGACTTCTCGCGCCTGGCCTCCTTTGAGAATGGCGAGTTGGTGATCAACACCGACTACGCCAACGTCATCGGCCTGCGCCGCTATAAAGAGAAGGGCAAGGGTTTCTACTTCTCGCCAAAACTGATCGAGTGGCTGGGCCCCAAGCGCGAAGGCGACATCGCCGACGAGCCGTACATCCACTACGCCGCCAGTATGCAGGCGCTGTTTGAGAAGCTGGCCCTGCAGATGATCGACCACTACTTGGGCGACATCCTCAAGGACACCGGCAAGCTGGCGTTCGCCGGCGGCTGTGCGCTGAACGTCAAGCTGAACCAGAAAATCATTGCGCGTGACGACGTCAAAGAGCTGTTCGTACAGCCGGCGTCCGGCGATGCAGGCACCGCCGTTGGCGCCGCAGCCTATGTGTCCCACGCCCGTGGTGTGCCGGTTGAGAAGATGGAACACGTCTATCTCGGCCCGTCCTACAGCAACGAAGACGTGATCGCCGCGTGTGCCAAACACGCGAGCAAGCCGGTCTGGCGCAAGATCGAAAACATGCCGAAACGCATCGCCAAGATCATGGTCGACGGCAACCCGGTGGCATGGTTCCAGGGCCGCATGGAGTTTGGCCCGCGTGCCCTGGGCGGTCGTTCGATCATCGGTTGCCCGAGCGCCACCGGCGTAGCTGACCGCATCAACCACCAGATCAAGTTCCGCGAGCGTTGGAGGCCTTTCTGCCCGTCGATGCTCGACACCGTAGCCCCGCAGATGATCAAGGTCGATCACCCTGCGCCGTTCATGACCTTCACCTTTGAAGTGTCGGAAGAGTGGAAGACCCGCGTGCCGGAAGTGGTCCATGAAGATGGCACCTCCCGCGCCCAGGTGCTCAAGCGCGAATACAACCCGCGTTACTACGACATGATGAAAGAGCTGGAAGTACTGACCGGCAACGGCGTGTCTCTGAATACCTCGCTCAACCGTCGTGGCGAAGCGATGATCTGCTCGCCGACCGATGCGCTGAACATGTTCTTCGGTTCCGACCTGCAGTACCTGATCATGGAAGATATCCTGGTCGTCAAAGACGGTGTGGACCCTTATGACTCGGTCGACTGAGCGCCACGTCCTGCAGTTCTGCCACGGCTATGACGGGCCGTTTCTGGATTGCACGCGGCAGTACGCCAGTCTATTCGCAGGCTCCGGCTACAAGGTGACCACGGTGTTTCTCACCGGGGCCGCCGACCCTGAGGTGGCCGCCGGTTGCGCCTCTGATGAAGTGTTGTTCATGGAGTTCAGCTCAAAGGCCATTCGTGGCCTGAAGCTGGGCGCCATCCGCGAATTGCGCAAGATTGCTGCGTCGCGCAACTTCAGCTTCTGCATCGCTCACCGATCCAAGCCGATCTATATCGCCTTGCTCGGCACTCGCCTGCCGGTGATCGGCGTGCATCATGCCTTTGGTGACTATGAGCGCCGCAGCCGTAAGCTGTTTGCATCGATTTTCCGCAAGCGCCTGAGCCTGCTGGCTGTGTCCGATGCGGTGCGCGACGATATACGCCGCTGCCTGCCTGACTGGCCTGCGACACGTATCCAGACCTTGTATAACCGCATCGATGTCGAGGCCATGCAAGCTCTCCAGGTTCCGGCCGATGCTGCGCGGGATGCCCTGGGGCTGTCGCCGGACGAGTGGGTGGTCGGCAACGTCGGTCGCCTGCATCCGGACAAGGACCAGGCCACCTTGCTCAAGGGCTTTGCCTTGGCACTGCCGCATTTGCCGGCGCAGAGTCGCCTGGCGATCCTCGGTACCGGGCGGTTGGAAAAGGACCTCAAGGCCTTGGCGCGCGAGTTGGGTATTGCCGAGCGGGTGCTGTTCCTCGGCCAGGTGCCGGATGCGCGACGTTATTTTCGTGCGTTCGACGCCTTTGCCCTGAGTTCCGATCATGAACCTTTCGGTATGGTGCTGTTGGAAGCCATGGCCGCAGGTGTTCCGCTGCTGGCAACGTCTTGCGGTGGTGCCCGGGAAGTGGTCGAGGGCGTGGGTATTCTGTTTCCCTTCGCTGATGCCGAACACTTGGGGCAGGGGCTTCGGCACCTGGCGGCGATGGATCGTCATCAGCACCAGCAGTGTGCGCAGATGATGCTGGAGCGTCTGTACGAGCGGTTCTCGGATCAGGCTGTGCGCGATACGTTCTGGCAGTTGCCCCACGTAATTGAACTGACGTCGAGGGCTTGATGCTCAATCGATTCCAAGGCTGGCGCGAGCGCGGCTGGTCCGTCGTTGATGCGTCCACCTACAGTGACGCCTGGCAGGGTTTTGGTGGCAGTGTTGCCACGCATCCTCAGGTGGTTGAGCGTCTGGCCGGGCTGGCCGAAATCCCGGTGCGCTATCTGGCGTGGGAGCAAGGCGGCGAACTCAAGGCGTGCATTGCGACTTGGGGACAGGACTTGGCCTTGTCCAAGGATGTGCTCAAACGGCATGGCAAGAAGGGTTTTTTCGACCTGGGCAATGCCGAGTTGATCCTGCCCGCCGCTGCCGATGCCCAAGCCCCGCTGCGCCATCGCGCGCGGTACCTGTCGGCCCTGAATGAAGGCCGCTTTGTCGGCCTCAAGCCCCAGGCCGAGCAGTTGGCCATGGCGCGCGCCCCTGAAGAGTTGTCGAAGAAATTTCGTTATAACCAGCGCCGCGAGTTGCGTCTGCTGGAAGAGGCAGGCGGTGTAGTGCGTGCGGTGCAGGAGTTCTCCAGTGCCGAGCTTGCAGCGATCTACTGCGACCTGTTCCAGCGCCGCTGGGGCTTTCCTGCCACCGGCGCCGCACGCATGGCGCAGGTGATCGAGCTGCTGCGTGAATGGTTGATCGGTTCGGTGATTTTCCTCAACGATGCTCCGATTGCGATTCAGTTGGTCTATCGCGTTGAGGCCGCGCAGTGGATTAGCGTCGAGTACATCAATGGCGGTGTTGACCCGCAAACCCGGGCGTTCAGCCCGGGCAGCGTATTGAGTTTCCTCAATACGCAAAGTGCCTGGGAACAGGCGCGGGAAGTTGGCAAGCCATTGCGATTTTCGTTTGGTCGGGCGGATCGCGAGTACAAGGACCGTTGGTGTAACCCTGTTCCGGTGTTTAAGTTATGAGTGAAGGTATGTGCCGTAAGCAGACGCTGCTCAAGCGCCATCGCCGCAATAAGCGTGTGGGCTTGCTGGTGGGTTTGCTGTTGTTGATTGGTGTGACTGTGGGGGTGGAGGTTTCCTGGTGGCTGCCGCTGTCGTTGGCGGTCCTGGCTTGGGTTGCCCATGAAGCCTGGTTTGCCGACCATCTCTTTTATTCGGCAAAGGACGACTATCAGTATCAATTTGCTTCGGATACCGAACAGCCAAAGGTCATTCTGGACAAGGGGCGGCTGGTGCTGGGTCAGCCGCTGGAATTGTCGGGCGATGAGACTCTGATACTGGCTCTGCGCCTCGAAAGCAGCGTGTTGGGTCGCTTTATCGATCCCTTTGTGGCATTGCCGGAGGGTGATTGCCAGGTGTTCGAGCGTGGCGTCAATGGCTTGCGCTATCTGAACCTCACCGGCCAAGCCCAAGCGCTGGTCGATGGGAAACTGCGGCTGCGCGGCCGATTCTGCCGTGTGCAGGGTACGCCTGTGCTGTCGGTATTTCGTCAGCCCGATGTGCGTCAGCAACGGGTGATGGTCATCGCGCCCCATGCTGATGATGCCGAACTTGCAGCCTTTGGTCTTTACAGCCAGGCGACGCAACCCTGGATCGTGAACTTGACTGCCGGCGAAGTTGAAGCCGAGCACTATCAGCAAATGGGATTGGGTAAGCCTCAAGCCGCTCGGCTCAAGGGGCGCTTGCGTGCCTGGGACAGTATTGCTGTGCCGCGCTGGGCCGGAGTGCCAGAAACGCACTGCGTCCAGTTGGGGTATTTCTGTATGCGGTTGGCTGCGATGAAGGCTGAGCCTGATCGTGCGGTGGCTTCCCTGGAGGCCGAGTTGGTTGATATCCGCATGTTTCGCCAGTTCAATCCGTTCACCTTGCCTGCGGATGCCGATGGCCGGCCGACCTGGAACAATCTGTTGGCCGACCTGAGGGCTGTGCTACTCATGGCTCGTCCCGAGGTCATCGTGCTGCCCAATCCGGTGCTTGACCCGCATCCTGACCATATCTGCGCTCAGCAAGCCGTGTTGGAAGCCTTGCAGGGGTTAGAGTGGCAGCCAACCACGTTGTTGGGTTACGCCAATCATCTACATGACAACGACCGCTGGCCGATGGGGGATTCGGGGGCTGGTATCGCTTTGCCACCATGCTTTGATTCGACGTACACTTTGCAGCCTTATTGCTTGCCGTTATCCGAGGAGCGGCAGTGTGACAAGGCCATGTCGCTTGGCATGATGCATGATCTGCAACCGAGGATGCCGTTCAAGCGGCGCGTGCGGCGCGTCATACAGCGCTTGCTGGCGGGTAGGGCTGTCTCGCCTTGGGGCGAAAACGAGTTCTTCCGCAAGGCCATTCGGCGACACGAACTCTTTTGGTTCATCAAGCACAAGTAACGTTATGCAACGTGGTGGAGCGTAGAGCGCTTCAGTAAAAATGACAGTGAGCGCCCAGTGACCAATCCCTGCCCCCGCATTCTTTTCCTCATTCCTTACTTTGGCCGCTGGCCATTCTGGATGCCGTTTTTTCTCGAAAGTTGCCGACACAACGCCGATATTGACTGGCTGTTGTTCAGCGACTGCCCGATTCCGGACAACGTTCCGGACAATGTCAGGATAGAGAGCATTTCATTCGCCGATTACTGTGCGTTGGTTTCGCAGCGGTTGAACATCAATTTTGCGCCTCGGGCGGCTTATAAGTTGTGTGACATCAAGCCTGCGCTGGGGCATATCCATGCTGATCGTCTCAAAGGTTACGACTTCTGGGCGTTTGGCGACTTGGATCTGATCTATGGCAACCTGCGCCAGTATTTCACCGCCGAGCGGTTGGCCGGCTATGACTTGTTCTCCACCCATGAGCGACGGGTCGCCGGTCATTTGTGCCTGATGCGTAATACCGCCAGAAAGCGCGAAGTGTTCATGCGGATCAAGGATTGGGAAGCGCGGTTCATGGATCAGGAGCATCATGCGCTGGATGAGGGTGCGTTCAGCAGGATTTTCCTGTGGCGCAAGAATTTTCCGAAGCCGTTGTTCCAGTTGGTAGGCAAGCTCAATCCGTGGCGCCGACGCAGTGAGTTCACCGAGGCGTTCAGTACGCCGGGTGGTGCGATCAAGTGGCATGACGGTAGTGATCGCTTCCCTCATCAATGGTTCTGGAACAAGGGTCGCCTGACCAATGACAGGGATGGCGAGCGGGAATTCCCCTATTTCCATTTTGTCTGTTGGAAGCGTAATCAGTGGTCGCTGATGCCGGAGCCGGGCCGCGAGTACGCCGAGGCGCTGGCTGCTGAATCATCCTGGGTTGTTGATGCCACAGGTTTCCATCGAGGAGAGTTATGAGTCGGCGTTTCAAGGTCCTGCAATTGCAGCCTGACTACAATGTTAAATCCCATGACTTTGCCGATCTGGCCGAACAGATTGTCAAGGCATTACCGGCGGACCGCTATGAAGTCACGGCAGCGTTCCTGCGTGGTCGTCCGGGGCCTGCGGACCCGGTCAGTCGTGCGGCAACGTCCGTCTACTTCGAGTTTTCCGACGCGTCACTCAAGGGCTTGAGGCTGCGCGCCATGTGGCGGCTGTATCAATTCTGCCGTAAGGAAAAGTTTGACGTCGTGGTGTGCAACCGCTTCAAGCCGGTCAACATGATGTTGCAACTGAACCGCTGGTTGAAGATCCCGCTTTGTATCGGCATCTCCCACGGTTTTGGTGAGTATGACCGCCTCTACCGACGCAAGCAGGCGCAACGTTGGATCGATGAGCACTGGCGTTTTGTCGGCGTGTCGCCGGCGGTCAAGCAGTACCTGATGGACTGCCAGTGCGGGTTTACCGATGGCAATACCTACGCCATTACCAATGCCATCGACATCGAGCAGGCAGAAGCCTTGCAGCATTCGCGTGAACGCGCGCGTGAGTTACTGGGCATCGACCCTTCGGTTCGTTTGATCGGTGCATTGGGGCGCTTGGTGCCCGTCAAGGGGCACACCTATTTGTTGCAGGCGTTTGCAGCGCTTAAAGACAAATACCCTTCGGCGCAGCTCGCCATTATCGGCGCGGGGCGTGAAGCGTCCAACCTATCGGCGCAGATCCAGAGCCTCGGCCTTGATGGCCGTGTGCACTTGTTGGGATTCAAGGAAAATGCGCTGCAGTACGTTCGTGCCTTCGATATCTGGGCGATGCCTTCGCTGGCAGAGGGCTTGGGGTTGGCGCTGCTGGAGGGGATGAGTGGTCGCCTGCCGGTGATCGCTTCAAGTGTGCCGGCCATGCTTCCACTGATTGAAGGGGCAGGTGGTCTGGCGGTGGAGCCAGCCAACGTCTCGCAGCTGACCCAGGCGCTGGATACTTACTTGGCACTCTCCGATGAAGCGCTTGCGCACAAGGGTGAGCAGGCTTACCAGTACCTTCAGGCCCAGCACGACATTGAGGTGTTCCGCCAGGAGTACCTGGAACTGATTGATTCAGGATTGGCTCAAGCTCGCAGGAATAATGTATGAATCAGAGTCAGCCCTTGGTCACAGTGATCATCGCGTCCTATAACCATGCTCCTTACATTGAGGAAAGTATCCTCAGCGTCTTGAACCAGACTTATCCCGACATCGAGCTGTTGGTGATTGACGATGGCTCGACAGACGACAGTGTCGAGCGCATTCGTCGACTGCAGGAGCGCTACACATTCGACTTCCGTGTCCAGCAGAACCAAGGGCTGACCAATACGCTCAATAGTGCTATTGCTCGGGCCCAAGGTTCGCTGATTGTGCCGTTCGGTTCCGATGACATCATGTTGCCAGAGCGGATTGCGACCCAGGTGGCCTATATGGATGGCAAGCCTGAGGTCGGCATCTGTGCCGGTAACATCGAGCTGATCGACTCCCAGGGCGAGCTGTTTCCTGAAAAGCGCCAGCGTCGGGACGTGCCTTTTCGGCGCCTGGACTTCGACGATATGTTCCTGGAGCGTAAACCTTACCCGCCAGCCCCGACGCTGATGATCCGGCGCGAGGCGTTGGAGAAGGTCGGTGGGTTTGATCCGCAGATTCGTCTGGAAGACTTGTTGATCGAGTTGAAAATTACCCGTGCCGGGTACTTCATCGATGGTTTGAATGTGGTCATGGCGCGCTACCGCAAGCACGCCACCAACTCGTACAAGAACCATCGATTCATGATCGACAATATCCTGCGTTCATACGCGTTGTTCAGCGACCACCCGCAATATGATGAGGTGCGTTACAAGTTCCTCAGCTCCATGTTCCTCAAGACCTCCAACCGTAATCGCGCGTTGGCGCGGGAGCTGTTGGCGCAGATCCCGTTTCGGGTCTGGAACAAGAAAACCTGGAGAGGCTTGGCGAGGTTGTATTTTTCGCCCCTGGAAAAAGACTGATCCCGTGTTGGTGCGCCCCACCCTGTGGGCGCACTTTCAGGGACATCTACTCAGGCTTGTTAGGCGGCTGGTCGAGTGAGTGTCAGAACTTGTTCGCGGATTTTTACCGTGGCTTGCGGCGATGCAACAGACGCATAACCCTCGACCAATTGTTCAAAGTGAGTCTCGAGCAGCCAGCTGCGGTCCTGCGGATAACGTTGCATGTGCTTCAGGTTGCGCTGGCGCAGTGTGTTGCGCAGAGCTGACGGATAGATGTGCATGTCGGCCACGTCAATCAGCCCGAACTCGCCATCATCCATGAGCAGCACATTGCCCAGGTGCAGAGAGCGGAAGTACACGCCGTGCTCGTGCAGTTGGGCAATGAAGCGGCCAAAGCGTTCGATCAGCGACTCTCGCAGGCTGCTGTCCAGGCTCTGAAGGGCCTGGCGAAGGGTCAGGCCGGGGAGCGGACGATAGCGTACGGCACTGCTGCCATCCTGCAATTTATACAAATTGAGGATAGGTGGTGAGGCAATGCCTAGCTGCTGCAGTTGTTCGCTGTTGCTGGCGAAGCGCTCCGAATAGGTCATGAACCCGCCGGTGGTGTACCAGCGGCGAGCCCTGAACAGTTTGAGAAAACTGCCATCCTCCAGGCGCAGGACTTTCGGTCCAAGGCCGTCTTCCTCTATGACGTCTGCGCCTTTTTGCTGGGCTTCGAAAGCCCGGGGCGTGGGTGTTTCTACCGGCATGCGCAGCACGCTGCGGCGGCGCTGGGCGATGCTCAAGCCGGCGATCAGTGCCAGGGGAATCCACAGCAGGAACCAGTGCTCCTTGGGTCGCGATAGAATGCCGCCGCCTTCGGTCAGGCCCGCGCCGATGCCGTAAGCCAGCAGGGAGGACGCCAGGATGAAGAGGGGTTGTGCCCGTTCCTTGAGGCTTTTGTACAGGCCCCAACCGAGCATGAAGATCCAGGGTATAAAGCCGATGATGCCGATGTAATAGAGCACGCCGAGGGCAAAGCTGTGGGGTTCGAGCAGCTCGAAGCCATCGGACAGTTTCAGGAACAGCTCGGAGTTGTAGCTGTGGCCGATCCAGGGATGCTCGGCGATACGCTGCAACGCCATGCCCCACAATTCAAGTCGGAACGAGCTGCCGCGCTCAGTGATTGCCTCGGGATAAAACAGTAGAAGCGCTGCTGCCCCCAGGACCAGTGCGGCGATCGTGAGTACTGAGCGGCGGTTGCGGCTGACAAAGGCCATCCACAGGGCCGCCAGTGTCAACGCCACCAGTGGTGTTCGCGAGCCTGTCGCCAGGATTGCCGTGGCCATGATGGCCAGGGCGGGTATGCAGAACCACAACGCTTGCAAGCGCCGGGTGGTCATGCAGACATAGAGCCAGTAGACGCAGAAAAAACCGAAGAGGTGGGAGCTGAGCAACGGGTTGTCGAGGGCGCCAAGGCCACCGATCATACGCATGCCAGGCTCGAAGCCTTTGCTGAATGCAACCAGATTGCACAGGCACACCACCAGCGCAATCACTGCGGCGCTGAAGAAAATCGGCTTGATCAGCTCGTTGCGGTAATGCAGCAGCATCCCACAGCCGGCAAACAGCATGAGCGTGTACAGAGGTTCCTTGAACAGGTTGGAGTCGACCGTGGATTCCGGGCTCCAGAACAGGGTGGTCAGTGCCCAGGCGCAAAACGCCAGGAAGGCAATCACCAACGGTTCATGCAGCAGCTCTTTGATTTCTCGAGGGCGCAGGCACAGCAACAACAAGGCCGGCGTGCCAAATAAAATGTAGTAGAACCGGTGCAGTACATTGCGATTGCTGACAAAGAACAGCGAACTCAGAAGCAACAACAAGCCAATGGGCAAAATCCATAGGACCAAGAAGTCGAAAACGCGATTTGAGCCATAAGTAAGGCGCTTGGAGTGCATACAGTAAAGCCATTCCAGAATAGGGAAAGCCGACCATCTTAAAGTAGTGGCTATACAATGTCTTCGGTTGGGTCCAACCGGGCTGAGGGTCATGCTGGGTGCAAGTACAACAGAGAAGCTGTGCTAAAGTCAGCCTCCTTTTTCAAAACGCCGCGTGATATGACCGACTCCAGTCCGAGCGCAAGCCCTTCGAGCTTGAAAATATACTTCCGCCTGCTCAGTTACGTTAAGCCCTACGCCGGCTTGTTTGCGTTGAGTATCGTCGGATTTCTGATTTTCGCGTCGACCCAGCCAATGCTGGGGTACATCCTCAAGTACTTCGTCGACGGCCTATCCAACCCGGAAGCGGTGCTGTTCCCCAACGTACCGCTCCTGCGTGACCTGCAATTGCTGCAAGCCGTGCCCTTGTTGATCATTCTGATTGCCGCCTGGCAGGGCCTGGGTTCGTTCCTTGGCAACTACCTGTTGGCCAAGGTTTCCCTGGGCCTGGTCCACGACCTGCGGGTGCAGTTGTTCAACAACCTGCTGACGCTGCCCAACCGTTACTTCGACAACCATAACTCCGGGCATCTGATTTCTCGGATTACCTTCAACGTGACCATGGTCACCGGGGCGGCGACTGATGCCATCAAGGTGGTGATCCGCGAAGGCATGACGGTGATCTTCCTGTTCGCCTCCTTGCTGTACATGAACTGGCGCCTGACGCTGGTGATGATCGCCATCCTGCCGTTGATCGCAGTGATGGTCAGTACGGCCAGCAAAAAATTCCGCAAACAGAGCAAGAAAATCCAGGTCGCCATGGGCGACGTGACCCACGTAGCCTCGGAAACCATCCAGGGCTACCGTGTGGTGCGTAGCTTCGGTGGCGAGGTCTATGAAGAGAAACGCTTCCTCAAGGCCAGCCAAAGCAACACCGACAAGCAACTGCGCATGACCCGCACCGGGGCGATCTACACTCCGGCGCTGCAACTGGTGATCTACTCCGCCATGGCGGTGCTGATGTTCCTGGTGCTTTACCTGCGTGGCGACGCGTCGGCCGGTGACATGGTGGCTTACATCACCCTGGCGGGCTTGTTGCCCAAGCCGATTCGCCAATTGTCGGAAGTCAGCTCGACCATCCAGAAAGGGGTGGCCGGTGCTGAAAGTATTTTCGAGCAGTTGGACGAAGAGAAGGAGGTCGACCGCGGCACCATCGAGCGCGACAAGGTCAGTGGTCGCCTGGAAGTGCGCCACCTGAACTTCACCTACCCCGGCACCGAACGCCATGTGCTCAAGGACATCAGCTTTACCGCCGAGCCTGGGCAGATGATCGCCCTGGTAGGGCGCTCCGGCAGTGGCAAGTCGACTCTGGCCAGCCTGATCCCACGTTTCTATCACCATGAAAGTGGTGAAATCCTGCTGGATGGCGTCGAGATCGAAGACTACAAGCTGCTCAACCTGCGCAAGCACATTGCCCAGGTAACCCAGCATGTCACCTTGTTCAGCGACACCGTCACCAACAACATCGCTTACGGCGACCTGGCCGGTGCGCCCCGAGAGGACGTTGAAGCGGCGGCGGCGGATGCCTATGCCAAGGACTTCATCGACCAGTTGCCAAAAGGCTTTGATACTCCGGTCGGTGAAAACGGCGTGTTGTTGTCCGGCGGCCAACGCCAGCGCCTGGCAATCGCTCGGGCCTTGCTGAAGAACGCGCCGCTGCTGATTCTCGATGAGGCCACCTCGGCCCTCGACACTGAATCCGAGCGGCACATTCAGGCGGCTCTGGATAAAGTCATGCAAGGTCGTACGACCCTGGTGATTGCACACCGGCTGTCGACCATCGAGAAGGCCGACCTGATCCTGGTGATGGACGACGGTCGAATTGTCGAACGCGGCACCCATGCCGAGCTGTTGGCGCAGAATGGCTATTACGCACGCCTGCATGCCATGGGCCTGGATGCCCCGGTATCGGCCGATATCACCTGACTCTGTAGGGGCCGGCTTGCCGGCGATGGCATCGCCGCGGTTCGACTGGAAAACCGCAGTGACCGCATCGCCGGCAAGCTGGCTCCTACATTGCACTCCCCCCACAAGCCTTCGCTAACCCTGTGCTAATATCGCGCCCCTGTTCATTTTGTATGTGGGTTGCTCCATGAAGTTGTCCATGCCGCGATTCGATCAAGCCCCTGTCTTGGTGGTCGGCGATGTCATGCTCGACCGTTACTGGCATGGCGGTACCTCACGGATTTCCCCTGAGGCGCCGGTACCGGTAGTTAAGGTCGAGCAAATCGAAGACCGTCCAGGTGGCGCTGCCAACGTTGCCCTCAATATTGCCGCCCTCGGCGCCCCGGCCTCCCTGGTGGGTGTGACCGGCGACGACGAAGCCGCCGACAGCCTGGCCAACAGCCTGCGCGGTGCTGGCGTGCGTGCAGTGTTCCAGCGCATCCCCCATCAGCCGACTATCGTCAAGCTGCGGGTCATGAGCCGTCATCAGCAATTGCTGCGTATCGATTTTGAAGAACCCTTCGCCACTGACGCCCTGGCCCTCAGCGCCCAGGTCGACGAGTTGCTCGAAGGTATTAAAGTGCTGGTGTTGTCCGACTACGGCAAAGGTGCGTTGAGAAACCACCAGATGCTGATCCAGGCTGCTAAGGCTCGGAACATCCCGGTTCTGGCTGATCCAAAGGGCAAGGACTTCTCGATTTATCGGGGCGCCAGCCTGATCACGCCAAACCTCAGTGAGTTCGAAGCCATCGTCGGCGGTTGCGCCGATGAGCACGAACTGGTGAGCAAGGGCGCAACGCTGATGGCCGACCTTGACCTGGGCGCCTTGCTGGTGACCCGTGGCGAACACGGCATGACCCTGCTGCGCCCGGGCCACCCGGCCATGCACTTGCCGGCACGCGCCCGTGAAGTATTCGACGTTACCGGCGCCGGCGATACTGTGATTTCCACCCTGGCCGCCTCGATTGCGGCTGGCGAAGAACTGCCCCACGCCGTGGCCCTGGCCAACCTGGCGGCGGGCATCGTGGTCGGCAAGTTGGGTACCGCGGCTATCAGCGCCCCTGAGTTGCGCCGGGCGATCCAGCGCTCCGAAGGCTCGGAGCGTGGCGTGCTGGGTATCGAGCAATTGCTGCTGGCGATTGACGATGCCCGTGCCCACAACGAAAGCATTGTGTTCACCAACGGCTGCTTCGACATCCTGCACGCCGGTCATGTGACTTACCTGGAACAGGCGCGTGCTCAAGGTGATCGCCTGATCGTCGCGGTCAATGACGATGCGTCGGTCAGTCGCCTGAAAGGCCCGGGCCGCCCGATCAACAGTGTCGACCGGCGCATGGCCGTATTGGCCGGGTTGGGTGCGGTGGACTGGGTAATCAGTTTTCCGGAGGGGACCCCGGAAAACCTGCTGGCCCAGGTCAAGCCGGATGTCTTGGTCAAGGGCGGCGACTATTCCGTCGACCAGGTCGTTGGGGCAGACATCGTCAGCGCCTACGGCGGTACGGTCAAAGTGCTGGGGTTGGTTGAAAACAGCTCGACCACGGCCATTGTCGAGAAGATCCGCAACAATGAGTAAGGCTGATAAGTGGGTTCTGATCACCGGCGGTGCCGGTTTTATCGGCTCGCATCTGGTTGATGCGTTGCTCGCCAAAGGCTATGCGGTGCGGGTGCTGGATGACCTGTCCACCGGCAAGCGCAGCAATTTGCCGTTGGACAATCCGCGTGTTGAGTTGCTTGAGGGTGATGTCGCTGATGCCGAGCTGGTGGCGCGTGCGGCTGTTGGCGCGACGGCAGTGGTGCACTTGGCGGCAGTGGCCTCGGTACAGGCTTCGGTGGATGACCCGGTCAGTACTCACCAGAGCAATTTTGTCGGCACCTTGAATGTCTGCGAAGCCATGCGCAAAGCCGGTGTGAAGCGGGTGGTATTTGCTTCCAGTGCGGCGGTGTATGGCAACAACGGCGAAGGGGCCTCGATTGATGAGGAGACCACCAAGGCGCCTTTGACGCCTTACGCCTCGGACAAGTTGGCCGGTGAGCACTACTTCGACTTCTACCGCCGCCAGCATGGCCTGGAGCCGGTGATTTTCCGCTTCTTCAATATCTTCGGACCGCGCCAGGATCCGTCATCGCCGTACTCCGGAGTGATCAGTATCTTCAGCGAGCGCGTGCAGCAGGGCGTGCCGATCACCGTGTTTGGTGATGGCGAGCAAACCCGCGATTTCATGTATGTGGAAGATCTGGTGGATGTGTTGGTGCAGGCCATCGAGGCACCTGATGCACCGCTGGGTGCAATCAACGTAGGCTGGAATCGTACCACGACGCTCAAGCAGGTGTTGCAGGCACTGGAAGAGGTGGTTGGCCAGTTGCCTGCTATCACTTACGGTCCAGCACGTTCGGGGGATATTCGGCATTCGCGGGCCAACAACCAGCGGTTGTTGGCGAGCTTCAGGCTGCCCGAGCCTACGCCGTTGAAGGTGGGCCTGGAGCGGTTGCTCAAGGCCTGATCCGCTAGAAGCCAGTCCTCAGTGGCTGGCTTTTTTCTTTGGCACAATCTTGCGCAGCATCTGCCGCGCCTTGCCGGTCAAGCGCTTGAGTTTCGATTCTTTTTCGGGTTCAGCCAGGCCTTGCTGCCTCAGCCAATCCTTCCAGCGAATCCGCTCATCGCGCACCAGCCAACCTTCCTGCTGGGCGAAGCTTTCTGCCAGGTACAGCCCACGTGTACTGGCCGGGTAAAGCTGATCCTTCTTGACGGTGTACAGCTCGGCAAGGGGTTGGCCGTCCTTTAGCGGCATCAGGTACAAATCCGGGCGCTGGCGGTCCAGGCGTGCCACCAGTTGGTCACCCTCCAGCCGCTCATCCACATGGAACAGGCTGAGGGATTTAGCTTCCTTCGGCACTTCCAGACGCAAGTCATAAATCAATTGCAGTGAAGCCGTGGGCAGGTGCACGTAGGCCCGCGGGCGCTCGATCAATTGAGTGGTCGCGCAGCGCACGGGGCGGGCGGCACCGGACAAGGGGCTTAAGCGAAACGGCAGCGCTTCGCGGTAATGCAGGGCGCTGGAGTAGGGGGCCGGTAGCCAGGTGTCGTTGAAGCGCCCGCCGAGCCAGCCTTCGGGTGTCTCCAGCAGGCATTCTTCGGCAATTTCCTGGATGGCGGTGTGCAGCGGCAGGTTCAGTTCATGGGCGGGAACGTAGCCGGAAATCAGCTTGAGCACTACGTCACCACGGTCCTGGCGGCGTTGGCGCACCAGCACCCAGTAATCCTTGTTTTGCCAATGCAGGGTCAGTCGCACCGACACGCCGAGGTTCGCCAGTTCCAGGGCGAAACGCTCGGGGTTTGCCACCTCTACCGGCTTGCGCCGTTGCAGGGTTTGGGCGAAGTTGAGCGGCATGCCTACGCTGTGGTAGCTCAGGCCTTCGGGGGTGGCTTCGACGTGCAGCGGCAGTGTTTTAAAGTTGCTGGGGTTTTTTCTAATAAGCGTTCGCGGCATGTCGGCTCCTTCTTGCGACGGGGTCGGCCGCGTCGGCGGCATCAGAGTTGACGAATGACCTGTGCAGCGGTCGCCACGTTATGGGCCAGGTGCAGCGGATTAATGGTCCCGACAATAGCACTGGCGACGCCCGTTTGCGCAAACAACAGCATGAAACTGGCATGAATTGGATCCATTCCAGGCTCAAGGCAAACGTGGCCGCTGGCCAGGGCCTTTTTCACCAGGATGCCTTTGCCGTGGGCCGCCGCATAATCAATGACGGCTTTCTCGGCCTGCTCGTTCAGATTGTAGGTGACCATCGCGCAATCGCCCTGCTCCAGAGCCTTCACGCCGCCTTCGACGGTTTTGCCGGAGAAGCCGAAACCGCGGATCTTGCCCTCTTTTTTCAGGTCCGCCAGGGTCTGGTAAACCTCGCAATCGTTGAGGATGTGCAAGTCATTGCCATCGGAATGCACCAGTACCAAGTCGATGAAATCCGTTTCAAGGCGTTTCAAGCTGCGTTCGATCGACATCCGGGTATGGGCCGCGCTGAAATCGTGATGGGACACGCCATCGGCAAACTCTTCGCCAACCTTGCTGACAATCACCCAGTCCTTACGTTGGCCACGTAACAACGGCCCCAGGCGTTCTTCACTGCGGCCATAAGCCGGGGCGGTGTCGATCAGGTTGATGCCCAACTGTTGGGCCTGGCGCAATAACATGCGCGCTTCGTCATCATCGGGAATCTGGAAGCCGTTGGGGTATTTCACCCCTTGGTCGCGGCCCAGCTTGACGGTGCCCAAGCCCAGTGGCGACACCAGCAGGCCGGTGCTGCCCAGGGGGCGATGCAGGTCGTGAAGGGTTGGCAGGCTCACGGCAACAGTTGCTCCCAGGCAGGTTGGCCAAGGGCCGGTTTTGGCAGGGCGGGCAGGGCTTCGGTGACGTTTGGGCGGATGCCATCACGTTCCAGGGCGTTGAGTACCCGATCAGCGAAGTCCGGCGCCAGGGCCAGTTTGGTCGGCCAGCCCACCAGCAGGCGGCCCTGTTCGGCGAGGAAGGCATTGTCGGGGCGGGTCAGGCCCGATTGCAGCGGCTCGGCGCGGTCGACGCGCAGGGTTGCCCACTGGGTCTGGCTCATGTCGATCCACGGCAGCAGTTGTGCCAGCTCTTTTTGTGCGGTGGCAATCTGTTCTTCAGGTGTGCGTGCCACGCCATCCGCCTCGGCGATATCGCCGCCCATGTACCACACCCAATTGCCATCCGCTGCCGGGTGGGTAGTGACGGTGATGCGCGGCTTGGTGCCGCCGCCCAGGCAATGGGCGTACAGCGGTTTCAGGCCTGGGCCTTTGGCGATGATCATGTGCAGCGGGCGTTTTTGCATGGCCGGCTGGCTGAGACCCAAGGCACTCAGCACATCCGCCGTGCCGCCACCGGCGCTCAACACGATGCGCTGGGCACGGATCTCGCGGTCATCGACCTTCAAGCCCACCAGTGTGTCGCCTTCCAGCAGCGGTTCGATGTGCTGCCCGGCTAGCAAGCCGTTACCGGCCAATTGTGCCAGGCGCTCGATCAGGCTCGGCACATCGACCACCAATTCCGCCAGGCGATAGACCTTGCCCTTGAAGCGGCGGTCTTGCAGGGCCGCAGGCAACTCATCGCCCTTGACCTGATCGACGCGGCCACGCACGGCCTTGCTGGCGAAGAAGCTGGTGAGATTGCCGGCGATCGTGCCGGGGGACCACAGGTAATGGGCTTCGGAGAGTAAGCGCACGCCGGACAAATCCAGTTCTCCGTTACCCGCCAGCGCTTCACGCCAACGGCGCGGCATATCGGCAATGGCTTCGGAGGCGCCGGTGAGGGCGCCGTGCAAGGCGTATTTCGCACCGCCGTGAATGATCCCCTGGGACTTCACGCTTTGCCCGCCACCCAAGGTGGCGCTTTCCACAACCACCGTGGAAAACCCCTGGCTGCGCAGGCGCGCATTGAGCCAGAGGCCGGCAACTCCGGCGCCGACAATCAGAACGTCGGTGGAAATAACGGATGGCATGGGCGACCTCACTTCAAAACAAGGCGCCAAGTATACATTCTCAAGCCATGCACACCGTAGGCGCTGTCGAGCTTTAGCGAGGCTGCGAATTTCGGATTCGCTTGAGTCTCAAGCGAACAATCAGTGCCCGGCGGTTTTCGAGAACAGCTGAATCACCACGACGCCCAACACAATCAGGCCCATCCCCATCATCGCCGGGACATCGAGTTTCTGTCCGTAGATAAACAGCGCCGCGACGCTGACCAACACGATCCCCATCCCAGCCCACACCGCGTAGGCCACGCCCACCGGCACAGTGCGCACCACCAGGGTCAACATCCAGAACGCCACGCCATAACCGACGATCACCAGCAGCAGTGGGATCGGCGTGCTGAAGCCCTTGATGGCTTTCATGGAAACAGTCGCAATCACTTCCGAGCAAATGGCAATGGCCAGGTAAACGTAGGCGGCATTCATGGGGTAATCCTCGGTATGTGGCGTGCTTGAATAATGTCGACATTCTAACGCTCAAGAAGATGGGGTAAAGTCATTACCTATCCGAATTAAAGATGGGTTGAGCCATGAGCGTGCAATGGAACCTGGAACAGATGCGCCTGTTTGTCAGCGTTGCCGAACAGCGTTCGTTTTCGGCGGTGGCGCGCGACCAGCGCAAAGCGCAATCGGCGGTGAGCAACGCGATTGCGCTGCTGGAGGCGGACTTGGGGCTGAGCCTGTTTGAGCGTAGCAGCGGCCGCCAGCCGAAATTGACCGAGGCCGGCAGCGTATTGCTAGAGGAAGCGCGCGAGGTGTTGCGCCAATGTGAGCGGCTCAACGGTCGGGCGTTGTCACTGACGCGCGGTGAGGAGGCCTGTCTGCGTCTGGCACAGGACGAGGCCATGCTGTTCAAGCCGGTGCTCGACAGCCTGGAGGCCCTGGCCGGGCAATACCCACATTTGGAAGTGCAACTGTCCAGCGCTGCCCAGGGGGATGTGGCGCGCAAGTTGGTGGAGCGCAAGGCGGACCTGGGCCTGTTGTTCTATCACGATCAAATCCCCGAGGCGCTTGAGCGGCGGGTGGTGGGCAGCGTGGAAATGGTCACGGTGTGCGGTGTGAATCATCCACTGGCCAAGGAAAAGTACGTGACGTGCCAGCAACTGGCGCAGTTTCGCCAGTTACTGATGTCGACCCAGACCAGCGTCTACCCCGGCAGTGAAGCCGCCAGCCCACTGGTATGGCGCGCCGACAGTTTCTACGTGTTGGCCGAATGGATGATGAGTGGCTTGGGCTGGGCCTGGTTGCCGAGGCACATCGTGCAGTACCCGACGTATCAACAACAAATGGTTGAACTGGATAGCGAATGGACGCCGCCCGCTCTGGTGGTGGAGCTGGTCTGGCGCCGCGACGAGCACCTCGGCCCCGCTGCGCGCTTCCTGGCTGAACGATTTGCCGAGTGCTTGCAGGCGATCGACTGAAAAAGCCGATAAACTCCGCCGCCATGAATAGAACTCTCTACAGCTGTCTGTTTTACCTGGCGCTGCCGTTGGTGGCTTTACGTCTGTGGCTGCGCGCGCGCAAAGCGCCGGCCTACGCCAAGCGTGTCGGTGAGCGCTTTTCCTATGGCCTGCCGCAGATGCAGCCGGGCGGGATCTGGGTGCATGCCGTGTCGGTGGGCGAAAGCATCGCTGCCGCGCCAATGGTGCGCGGGCTGCTTGAGCGTCATCCCACGCTGCCGATCACCGTTACCTGCATGACGCCTACCGGTTCGGAGCGCATCCAGGCGCTGTTCGCTAATGAGCCGCGCATTCAGCACTGCTATTTGCCTTATGACTTGCCCTGCGCCGCCAAGCGTTTCCTGGACCGGGTTCAGCCCAAGCTGGCCGTGATCATGGAAACCGAGTTGTGGCCCAATCACATCCACGCCTGCGCCCAGCGCGGTATTCCGGTGGCGCTGGCCAATGCACGACTGTCGGCGCGTTCGGCCAAAGGCTACGCACGCTTTGCCAAGCTCACGGCGCCGATGCTGTCGCAAATGAGCCTGTTCGCGGTGCAGACGCAAACCGAAGCCCAGCGCTTTCTGAGCCTGGGCGCTCGCCCGGAAACCGTCGAAGTCACCGGTTCGATCAAGTTCGACTTGACCATCGACCCGCAGTTGCCGGTGCGCGCCGAGGCCTTGCGTGATCAATGGGGTGCCAGCGAACGCCCGGTGTGGATCGCCGCCAGTACGCACGAAGGCGAGGACGAGGTGGTGCTTGCGGCTCATCGCCAACTGCTCGCCAGCTATCCCAACGCGCTGCTGATTTTGGTGCCGCGCCATCAGGAACGTTTCGGCCCGATGTTTGAGCTGTGTGGGCAACAAGGGTTTGCCACGGTACGCCGTTCCAGCGGCGAACCCGTTACCGCGCAAACCTCGGTATTGCTCGGCGACACCATGGGCGAGTTGTTGTTTCTCTATGCGTTGGCCGACAGCGCCTTCGTCGGCGGTAGTTTGGTGGCGACTGGCGGTCACAACCCGCTTGAGCCGGCGGCGCTTGGCAAGCCTGTAATCATGGGCCCGCATGTGTTCAACTTCCTCGAAATCACCGCGATGATGCGCGACGCGGGTGCATTGCGAGAGGTCGATGATGCCGAAGGATTGGCCGAGGCAGTACGACAGCTGTTCGAGCTGCCGCAGGATGCACGCAAGATGGCGCAGGCGGGGCTTGGGGTGATGCAGGCCAATCAGGGTGCCTTGAAGCGCTTGCTGGATGGTTTGGACCGCTTGATTACCTTGTAGGAGCTGGCTTGCCAGCGATGCAGACACCTCGGTACTTCTGATACACCAAGGTGATGCTATCGCCAGCAAGCCGGCTCCTACAGGGGACTGCTATCAATAACCTGGGCGAGCTTTGAGCTGTTCGGCGGCGGCTTTGGCAAGGTCCGGTGGCAGGAAGTCTTTATCCGGGTTGTAGTCAGCCTTGAGATAGCGCGTCAGATCCTGCAAATCCCCTGGGTTGAGCGTGCCCGCAGCCTGCTTCAACCGCAGGTTGTCGAGGATGTAGTCGTAGCGGCTGTTGTTGTAGTTGCGCACCGACGAGTAGAGCTGGCGCTGCGAGTCCAGCACGTCGACGATGTTGCGCGTACCCACTTGATAACCGATTTCCGTGGCTTCCACTGCGCTCTGGTTGGAGATGATCGACTGGCGGCGGGCCTGTACCTGTTCTACATCGGTGTTCACCGCGCGGTGCAGGTTGCGTGTGTTTTCCACCACCTGGCGGCGCAGGCCTTCACGTTGCTGCTCGGTCTGGTCAAGACGCGAGTAAGACTCTCGCACTTGCGAACTGGTGAGGCCGCCGCTGTAGATCGGGATGCTCAGGCGCAGGCCAATGGTGCGCTGGGACACGTCGCCACCGTACGGCACGGGCAGTTGGTTCGGGTTGCTGAAGCCTAGCGCGTCGTTGTCACCCTTTTCGTATTGCGCAACCGCGTCGAGGGTCGGCGCATGGCCGGCCTTGCGCTGTTTCAGGGTTTCTTCGGCGGCGGTCACCGCGTAGTTGCTGGCGAGCAGGTTCAGGTTCTGGCGGCCGGCGGTTTCGACCCAGGCTTTGGCGTCATTCGGCGCCGGTGGCAGCACCGGTAGCGTGTGGACGATGCCCTGGATCGAGTTGTACTGGCGATTGGTCAGGGTGATCAGCGCTTCAAAGGCGTCGTCCACCTGACGCTGCGCGACGATGCGGTTGGCGCGGGCGGTGTCGTAGCTGGCCTGGGATTGCAACACGTCAGTCTTGTCCGACAGGCCCACATCAAAGCGTTCGTTGGACTGGTCGAGTTGGCGCTTGAAGGCGTTTTCTTCAGCCTTGGTCGAGGCCAGGTTGTCCTGGGCGCGCAGCACGGCGAAGTAATTCTCGGCGCTTTGCAGGATCAGGTTCTGTTCGGTGGCCGAGAGTTGCAGCGAGGCCTGCTCGTTGACGGCTTCTGCGGCTTGCAGCTGGAACCAGCGATCTGCGCGAAACAGCGGTTGGCTCAAGGTCGCACGCCAAGAGTGGGCATCGCGGTTGGCCGTAGCGCCCGGCTGGTAGATTTGGGTGCGCACGTTATTGCTGTCGGCGCCGGCCGACAAATTCGGCAGCAGCCCGGCGCGGGCCTGGGGTACCACTTCTTTTTGCGCACCGTATTGGGCGCGCGCGGCGGCCAGGTCGGAGTTATTGTTCACCGCTTCCTGGTAGACGCTGACCAGGTCGGTTTTGGCGGACAAGGGCGCTTCAGCTGCCCAGACCATTCCGTTGGTCGCACAAGACACGGCGAGAGCCAGTGAGAGTTTGCGCAGCATGAGGCGATCCCTAGAGTGAATATTACGACAATAATTTAGTGCCCAAGGCTAAGACTGGCCGCTCCTGGCGTCAAGCATTGAGGCAGCACCCGAGTGTAGTGGCGAGATCGCGGCACAACAATCCTGCAATCACGCCATTCATCACGCTGAATGCGTAGCTCATTGGCAATTTGCCCGCGCCGGTCTAGACTGGCCGCGTTCTTGTCGGGGTGCCTTGTTGGAAGGCTGAGATCGGTAAATACCGGATCCCGTTGAACCTGATCAGGTTAGCGCCTGCGTAGGGAACAAGATTTCTCGTCCCCCGGCGAGTCCTCTTGTGCTTCGTCCGGGATGTTGTTCGACCATCGAACAACCCTCGTGTACCAGGCACAGCACTGTTATCAGTGCGTCCATCCGTCACAGGTTCGCTCCGACAAAAATCCACCGCCTGGATAGTTGGAGAGCCCGTGATGAGTACAAAACTAAAAAATACCGTGCACTTGAGTGAATCGGCCAAAGTCGACTCCGGCTCTGTGCAGCCGTTTACCCGCTCGCAAAAAATCTACGTTCAGGGTACTCGCCCGGACATCCTTGTGCCGATGCGCGAAGTCAGCCTGGACGTGACCCCCACCGATTTCGGCGGTGAAATCAACGCGCCCGTGGTGGTTTATGACACCTCCGGCCCGTACACCGACCCCAACGTGATCATCGATGTGCGCAAAGGCCTGGGCGATGTGCGTTCGCCGTGGATCGAAGTGCGTGGCGACACCGAGCGCCTGCCTGGCCTGAGCTCGCATTTCGGCCAACAGCGCTTGAGCGATGCCGAGCTGACCGCGCTGCGCTTCGCCCACGTGAAGAACCCGCGCCGCGCCAAAGCCGGGGCCAACGTCACCCAGATGCACTACGCGCGCAAAGGCATCATCACCGCCGAGATGGAGTACGTCGCCATCCGCGAAAACATGAAGCTCGAAGAGGCCCGCGCCACCGGCCTGCTCGACCAGCAGCACGCCGGCCACAGCTTCGGTGCCAGCGTGCCAAAAATCATCACCCCGGAATTTGTGCGCGAAGAAATCGCCCGTGGCCGCGCGATCATCCCGGCCAACATCAACCACACTGAATTGGAACCGATGATCATCGGCCGTAACTTCCTGGTGAAGATCAACGGCAACATCGGCAACAGCGCCCTGGGTTCGTCCATCGAAGAAGAAGTGGCGAAACTGACCTGGGGCATTCGTTGGGGTTCGGACACCGTGATGGACTTGTCCACCGGTAAACACATCCATGAAACCCGCGAGTGGATCATCCGCAACTCGCCGGTGCCGATCGGTACCGTGCCGATCTACCAAGCCCTGGAAAAAGTTGGCGGTGCCGCTGAGGACCTGACCTGGGAGTTGTTCCGCGACACCCTGATCGAACAGGCCGAGCAGGGCGTCGACTACTTCACCATCCACGCCGGCGTGCTGCTGCGCTATGTGCCGCTGACCGCCAAGCGTGTCACTGGTATCGTTTCCCGTGGCGGCTCGATCATGGCCAAGTGGTGCCTGGCGCACCACAAAGAGAACTTCACCTACACGCATTTCGATGAAATCTGCGAAATCATGAAGGCCTATGACGTCAGCTTCTCCCTCGGTGATGGCCTGCGTCCGGGCTCGATTGCCGACGCCAACGACGCCGCGCAATTCGGTGAGTTGGAAACCCTTGGCGAGCTGACCAAGACCGCCTGGAAGCACGACGTGCAAACCATGATCGAAGGCCCTGGCCACGTGCCGATGCAGTTGATCAAAGAGAACATGGACAAGCAGCTGGAATGCTGCGACGAAGCGCCGTTCTACACCCTCGGCCCGCTGACCACCGACATTGCGCCGGGCTACGACCACATCACGTCTGGCATCGGTGCTGCGATGATCGGCTGGTTCGGTTGCGCCATGCTCTGCTACGTCACGCCCAAGGAACACCTGGGCTTGCCGAACAAGGATGACGTGAAGACCGGGATCATCACCTACAAGATCGCGGCCCACGCAGCTGACCTCGCCAAAGGCCACCCCGGTGCGCAGATTCGCGATAACGCCTTGAGCAAGGCGCGCTTCGAATTCCGTTGGGAAGACCAGTTCAACCTCGGCCTGGACCCGGACACCGCGCGCTCGTACCACGATGAAACCCTGCCGAAGGACTCGGCCAAGGTCGCGCATTTCTGCTCGATGTGCGGGCCGAAGTTCTGCTCGATGAAAATCACCCAGGAAGTGCGTGAGTACGCCGCCAACCAGCGCATTGAAGCGGTGGATGTCGATGTGGCCAAGGGCTTGGCGGAGCAGGCGGAGCGGTTCAAGCAGGAAGGTAGTCAGCTTTACAAAAAGGTCTAGCACCGATGATCGTTCCCACGCTCTGCGTGGGAATGCATCCCGTGACGCTGTGCGTCACAAAGGCGGACGCAGAGCGTCCAAAGCGGCATTCCCACGCAGAGCGTGGGAACGATCAGCCCCTCAGAGATAACACCCTTGAGTATCCAACCGAGTACTTACTCTCCTGACATAGCAGTGCCGAGCGACAAACGTGTCTTCGGCGCCCGCGACCTGTTCTCCCTATGGTTCTCCCTCGGCATCGGCCTGATGGTCCTGCAAACGGGGGCATTGCTCGCGCCAGGCCTGGGCTTGTCCGGCTCATTGCTGGCCATTTTCCTTGGCACCTTGGTGGGCGTGTTGTTGCTGGCCGCCGTCGGCGTGATCGGCAGCGAAACCGGCCTGTCCGCCATGGCCGCCCTCAAACTCAGCCTCGGCGCCAAAGGCGCGAGCTTGCCGGCGTTGCTGAACCTGCTGCAGCTGATCGGCTGGGGTTCGTTTGAAATCATCGTGATGCGCGATGCCGCCAGCTTGCTCGGCACCCGTGCTTTCAGCGAAGGCAGCCTGTTGGCCAGTCCATTGCTGTGGACGCTGTTTTTCGGTGGTTTGGCGACGTTGCTTGCCGTCAGCGGTCCGCTGACGTTTGTACGGAAAATCCTGCGCAAATGGGGCATCTGGCTGCTGCTCGCCGCCTGCCTGTGGCTGACCTGGAACCTGTTCGCCAAAGCCGACCTTGCCGCGCTCTGGGCCAAGTCCGGTGACGGCTCGATGCCATTTGCGGTGGGTTTTGATATCGCCATCGCGATGCCGCTGTCGTGGCTGCCGCTGATTGCTGATTACTCACGTTTCGGCAAGCGCGCGAAAAGCGTGTTCGGCGGCACCGCGCTGGGCTTCTTTATCGGTAATTTCTGGCTGATGAGCCTGGGCGTGGCCTACACCCTGGCGTTTGCCCCCAGCGGTGAGGTGAATGCGCTATTGCTGGCACTGGCCGGTGCAGGCCTGGGGATTCCGCTGCTGCTGATCCTGTTGGACGAGTCGGAAAACGCCTTTGCCGATATTCACTCGGCGGCGGTGTCCAGCGGGATTCTGTTGCGCTTGAAGGTCGAGCACCTGGCCTTGGCCATCGGTGTGATTTGCACCCTGATCGCCTGCTTTGCACCGTTGGCGCAGTACCAGAACTTTCTGTTGCTGATCGGCTCGGTGTTTGCGCCCCTGTTCGGCGTGGTGTTGGTGGATCACTTCATCCTGCGCCGCCGTGGCCAGGGCGTAATCGCCAACCTGCATTGGCCGGCGTTGGTGGCGTGGTTAGGCGGCATCGCCACCTATCACCTGCTGGCCAACGTGTATCCGGACGTTGGCGCGACCCTGCCGGCACTGGTGCTGGCAGGGTTGTTGCAATTCATCCTGGGCCGGGCCTTCAGTGGCGCGCGGGCACCAGCTCAGGCTTGAGCACGCCAGTGAGGCGCGCATAGGGGATGGTCATTTCGATCAGCCCCAATGCGTAAGGGGCAATGGTGGCCACATTGTACTTGAGCACCACGCCGCCGCTGGTCAGGGCAATGTTCGGGGTCTTCTGGAACGGCCAGTTCTTCACGAACTCCGGGTCGCGGTCCATCTGCGAGTTAATCAGCCAGCTGTTGTGGGTAACTTTCGCGGTGTTCCAGAACGCCTGCTCCTGGCCCGGCAGTAGCATGTCGGTCAGGCTCAGTTCCTTGTGCAACAGGCGCGAATAGTTGATGAAACCACGGCCGGGCTCGCCGTGGGCGGCACCGGTATCCAGATAACTCGACACTTCAACGATCACCAGTCCGTCATGCTGCTCACGTACCTTGGCTTGCAAGTACATGCTGTTACGGTCGGGTGACTCACGCAGGAACTTGTCGCGGTAGGCGTTCAGGGTCGCCGGCACGCTGGCGCCGGGCGTGGTGCGGGTCATTTGCAGCAGGCGTTGTTCCACCAGGGTGTCCAGTTGTGGCTCGCTGGGGAAGTGCACGGTATCGATATTTACCAGCGGGCAGTCAGGGCTGTCGCAGCCGGGCTTGATCTGTTCCGAGGCGTCGGGCTTTGTGTCCAACGGCTTGAGATAGCTGGGCTGGAACAGGCTCTGGCAAGCACCCAGAGTCAAGGCAATACAGGCCACGGAGGCGATTTTTAAAAGCGACATGTGCGTCCTTCGGAAATCGATGGAGAGCGAAAAGAGTAGCGCTTGGACTGCCAACAAGGCAGTCAGTTCGCCACTAAGCTGATTAGAGTGAGTTTGACGCCCGCCGCCTATCCCGGCAACCGGAAAGGGGCTGCACCGGGGGCAGGAGCGCGTTAGGATGGCGCGAATTGCACCTGTACAACGAGGAAAGATATGACGGACATTGCGAAATCGACGCCGAACAAAATCGAGATTGTTCAGCGCGACAATGCCTACCAGGGCTTCTACAAGCTTGATCGCGTGCAACTGCGCCACGAAAAATTCGATGGCGGCATGAGCCGGTTGATCAATCGCGAAGTCTTCGTTCGTCATGACGCGGTGTGCGTGTTGCCCTACGATCCGCAGCGCGATGAAGTGGTGTTGATCGAGCAGTTCCGCGTTGGCGCCATGGGGCGTACCGACAACCCCTGGCTGGTGGAAATGGTCGCAGGTCTGATCGACAAGGATGAAGAGCCGGAGGAGGTTGCGCACCGCGAAGCCGAGGAGGAAGCTGGACTGACGTTCTCCGCGTTGTGGCCGATCACCCAGTATTTCCCATCGCCCGGCGGCAGTACTGAATTGGTGCACTTGTATCTGGGGCGTTGCGACAGCTCGGGGGCAGGAGGTGTCCATGGACTGGAAGAAGAGGCAGAAGATATCCGCGTTACTCGCTGGGCGTTCGAAGATGCCCTGCAGGCGGTGCGTGACGGCAAAATTTCCAACGCAGCCAGCATTATCGCCCTGCAATGGCTTGCGCTTAACCGCGCGGAAGTGAGGGGGTTATGGCAGTAAAGGCACGGGAACGTTATCGAGTCGACCTGATCGGGCTGCAAGCCGCCTGCGAAGCCAACTATGCGCGGCTGATGCGCCTGCTCCCCGACATGCGCCGCACCCCCGAGGCGCGGCGTATTGCCGTGACCCATGGCGATCAGATGCTCGGCGTGCTGACCCTTGAAGTCATCGTGAACTGCCCATACACCACCACCCTGCGCGTGCGCCAGGAACACAGCCTGCCGTGGCTGCCGGTGCCGCAACTGGAGGTTCAGGTGTATCACGACGCACGGATGGCCGAGGTGATCAGCGCCGAACATGCGCGGCGCTTTCGCAGCATCTATCCTTACCCGAATGTGTTCATGCACCAGCCCGATGAGAAAGCACAACTCAATGTGTTCCTCGGTGAATGGTTGAGCCACTGCCTGGCCTTGGGCCATGAATTCGAAGTCGTGCGGTAGATGTGAACTGCGTCTGCTTCCTGGGTTTCCTCTTTGTTTCTGCCCCAGCATAATCGTGTCAAACGTCCATTCCTGTGATTGCTTGGGAGACCACCTTGCCCCGCGTATCCACCGTGAGCCCTGATGCGCCGGCGATGCTGGTGCAGTTGTCCGACAGCCACCTGTTTGCCGAGGGCGACACCACGCTGCTAGGCATGAACACCCGCGAAAGCCTGAAACGGGTGATCGAACGGGTGCGCGAGCAGCAGCCGCAGATAGATTTGCTGCTGGCCACGGGGGACCTGTCTCAGGACGGTACGCTTGAGTCCTACCAACAATTTCGCGATATGACCGGGACCCTTTCTGCCCCGGCCCGCTGGATCCCTGGTAACCACGACGAGCCGCAGATCATGGCCCGCGCCGCCGTGCACAGCGATTTGCTGGAGCCGGTAGTCGACATCGGCAACTGGCGCGTGACCCTGCTGGACTCCGCCGTACCGGGCTCGGTGCCGGGTTATCTGCAAGACCAGCAACTGCAATTGCTCGCCCAAGCCCTGAGCGAAGCGCCGAGTCGGCACCATCTGGTGTGCTTTCATCACCACCCGGTGTCCATCGGTTGCGCGTGGATGGAGCCCATCGGCTTGCGTAACCCTGAAGCCTTGTTTGCCGTGCTGGACCGCTTCCCGCAGGTCAAGGCGCTGCTCTGGGGCCATGTGCATCAGGAGATAGACCTCGAACGTAATGGCGTGCGCCTGTTGGCCTCACCGTCCACCTGCATCCAGTTCACACCGGGCAGCGAGGACTTCGACGTCAGCGAGCAGGCGCCTGGGTATCGCTGGCTACGGTTGCATGCCGACGGACGGTTGGAGACCGGGGTAGAGCGGTTGGTCGGCTTCGAGTTTACGGTGGACTACGGTAGCAACGGTTACTGAGATTTACCTGTAAACTGCGCCTCTTTGGCTGATGCACGGAGAGCCCGGCATGTCTGCTTCGATCTTGTATATCCACGGTTTCAACAGCGCGCCGGCGTCCAACAAAGCCAGCCAACTGATCACCGTGATGGACAATCTCGGCCTGGCCGACCAATTGCGTGTTCCGGCCCTGCATCACCATCCCCGTCAGGCAATTCCTCAATTGGAGGAGGCCATTGCGCAACTGGGGCGGCCGCTGCTGGTCGGCAGCTCACTCGGCGGCTACTATGCAACCCATCTTGCCGAACGCCATGGCCTCAAGGCGCTGCTGGTCAACCCGGCGGTCAGCCCCCATCGGATGTTCGACGGTTACCTGGGCACCCAGAAGAACCTCTACACCGATGAAACCTGGGAACTGACCCGCGACCACGTCACGGCCCTGGCCGAGCTGGAAGTCCCGGCGCCCCAGGATGCCGCGCGTTATCAGGTGTGGTTGCAGACCGGGGATGAAACACTGGATTATCGCCTCGCCCAACAGTATTACCGGGCCTGTGCCTTGCGCATCCAGGCCGGTGGCGACCATGGTTACCAGGGGTTCGCCCAGCAACTGCCGGCGATGTTGAGCTTTGCCGGTATTGGCCCTGATCAGTATCAATCCTTCGATTTTTCTTCACTGTAAGAATCGAAGGCCACTTTTTAATCGAACGACTCACGACGAGACCCCATGGCCACTCCCAGCGCTAGCTCTTATAACGCCGACGCCATCGAAGTCCTCTCGGGCCTCGACCCGGTGCGCAAACGCCCCGGCATGTACACCGACACCAGTCGGCCGAACCACCTTGCCCAGGAAGTCATCGACAACAGTGTCGACGAAGCCTTGGCCGGGCACGCCAAGTCGGTACAAGTCATCCTCCACGCTGACCACTCCCTGGAAGTGTCCGACGATGGTCGCGGCATGCCGGTGGACATTCACCCGGAAGAGGGTGTGTCGGGCGTCGAGCTGATCCTCACCAAGCTGCACGCCGGCGGTAAGTTTTCCAACAAGAACTACCAGTTCTCCGGCGGCTTGCACGGCGTGGGTATTTCGGTGGTCAACGCCCTGTCGAATCATGTTCGGGTCAAGGTCAAGCGCGACGGCAACGAGTACCAGATGACCTTCGCCGATGGCTACAAAGCCACCGACCTGGAAGTGATCGGCACCGTTGGCAAGCGCAATACCGGTACCAGCGTGTACTTCGCGCCGGACCCGAAATATTTCGATTCGCCAAAATTCTCCATCAGCCGCCTCAAGCATGTGCTCAAGGCCAAGGCCGTGTTGTGCCCGGGCCTGCTGGTCAGCTTTGAGGACAAAGGCACTGGTGAAAAGGTCGAGTGGCACTACGAAGATGGCTTGCGCTCCTATCTGGAAGACTCCGTCAGCGACTTCGAACGCCTGCCCAACGAGCCGTTCTGCGGCAGCCTGGCCGGTAATAAAGAAGCGGTCGATTGGGCGCTGCTGTGGTTGCCGGAAGGTGGCGACAGCGTGCAGGAAAGCTACGTCAACCTGATCCCTACTGCCCAGGGTGGCACCCACGTCAACGGTTTGCGCCAGGGTTTGCTGGATGCCATGCGCGAATTCTGCGAATACCGCAGCCTGTTGCCGCGGGGCGTGAAGCTGGCACCGGAAGACGTGTGGGAGCGCATCGCGTTCGTGCTGTCGATGAAAATGCAGGAGCCGCAATTCTCCGGCCAGACCAAAGAGCGTCTGTCGTCCCGCGAAGCGGCGGCGTTTGTCTCCGGTGTGGTCAAGGATGCCTTCAGCCTGTGGCTCAACGAGCACCCGGAGCTGGGCCTGGCCCTGGCCGAACTGGCGATCAACAACGCCGGCCGTCGCCTCAAAGCCAGCAAGAAGGTCGAACGCAAGCGTATTACCGCGGGCCCGGCACTGCCGGGCAAGCTGGCCGATTGCGCCGGGCAAGACCCGATGCGCTCCGAGTTATTCCTGGTGGAAGGTGATTCCGCAGGCGGTTCCGCCAAGCAAGCGCGGGACAAGGAGTTCCAGGCGATCCTGCCGTTGCGCGGCAAGATCCTCAACACGTGGGAAGTTGATGGCAGCGAAGTCCTGGCCAGCCAGGAAGTGCACAACATTGCCGTGGCCATCGGTGTCGACCCGGGCGCGGCGGACATCAGCCAATTACGCTATGGCAAGATCTGCATCCTCGCCGACGCCGACTCCGACGGTCTGCACATTGCAACGCTGCTTTGTGCGCTGTTCGTGCAGCACTTCCGCCCGCTGGTGGATGCCGGTCATGTCTACGTCGCCATGCCGCCGCTGTACCGCATCGATCTGGGCAAAGAGATTTTCTACGCCCTGGACGAAGCCGAGCGCGATGGCATTCTCGATCGCCTGGTGGCCGAGAAGAAGCGCGGCAAGCCACAGGTCACGCGATTTAAAGGCCTGGGTGAAATGAACCCGCCGCAATTGCGCGAAACCACCATGGACCCGAATACCCGACGCCTGGTGCAGTTGACCCTGGAAGACTACGCCGCCACGTCGGAAATGATGGACATGTTGCTGGCGAAAAAGCGTGCGCCGGATCGCAAGTCGTGGCTGGAATCCAAAGGCAACCTGGCCGAGGTTTTGGGCTAATGCGCACAGGCTTCGCCCTGGCGATCCTGATGTTGAGCGGGTTGGTGGCTACCCAAGTGGTTGCCGCGCCCGTGGCTGAACTCAAGCTGGTGTCCGAACACCCGGTGGACGGCATGCGCGGCGGTAATCTGTCGGGCCTTGCCTTGTGCGGCAAGGCGTTGTGGACAGTTTCCGACCGCGATGACGACCAGATTTATCGCCTGGATATCAGCGCGCCGACCTGGAAGGCCGAAACGGTGAAGATCGACGTGCCTCCCGTGCCCGAGTCTGGTTTGCCTTGGGGTTTGCGTTCGCGCACCAAGGCGGCTTCGTTCATTCGCGGTGGTGATCTGGACTTTGAAGGCATCAGCTGTGATGCCGCCGGCAACCGCTATATTGTCAGCGAGGCTCACGCGGCGGTGCTGCAAGTGCCGGTGGCTGGTGCGCCCGAGTGGTTGAAAATTGCCCCGGGCATGGTGCGTGAAGCGCGTGCCAGTGGCCTGTTGCTGCACTTCAATACCTTGTTTGAAGGCCTGGCGGTAAATCCTGAAGGCAATCAGATTTGGTTGGCTGCCGAGCGTGAGCGGCGCGGTTTAATCTCTATCAAGCGCCCGCAAAGGCTGTGGGATTGCGATGGGCCGTGTGTGTTGTTGAGCGAGGCCGGCCAAGAAATGCAGCCGGCGCAGTTCACTAACGCCAAGGCTGTGTCCAAGGATTTTTCTGACTTGTCGCTGTTCAACGGCAAACTCTTTACCTTGGAGCGCAGTGCGTTCCAGATTTGTCGGCGCGATGCAGTCACAGCCAAAGTTGAGCTGTGCTGGTCGTTTGCCGACGAGACGCTGACGCCGAACCGGCGTTACGCACAGTCTTATGGCTTGGCTGAAGCCCTGGTGGTGGATGCCGACGGTGCCTGGTTGGGCATCGACAATAACTTCGGTCCCCGCGCCGATGGTGAAAAACGCCCTATGGTTTATCGTTTCGCCGCTCCTGCCGGTGGCTGGGGCGCCCAGCCATGAACCTGCACTTTTTTGAATTGATTCAGCGCAGCGGCAGTTCCGTTGCGCCTTACCCAACAATGATGAGGCCCGCATGAGTGACATCCTTGCAGACAGCTTAGATGGCGTAGAACGCCGGTCGCTGGCTGACTTCACCGAAAATGCCTACCTCAACTACTCCATGTACGTGATCATGGACCGTGCCTTGCCGCATATCGGCGACGGCCTGAAGCCCGTGCAACGGCGCATCATCTACGCCATGAGTGAGTTGGGCCTGGATGCCGATTCCAAGCACAAGAAATCGGCGCGTACCGTTGGTGACGTGCTCGGTAAGTTCCACCCCCACGGTGATTCGGCCTGCTATGAAGCCATGGTGCTGATGGCCCAGCCGTTCAGCTACCGCTACACGTTGGTGGACGGCCAGGGTAACTGGGGTGCGCCGGATGATCCCAAGTCCTTCGCCGCCATGCGTTACACCGAAGCACGCTTGTCGCGTTATTCGGAAGTACTGCTGAGCGAACTGGGTCAGGGCACTGCAGATTGGGGCCCGAACTTTGACGGCACCCTCGACGAGCCGCTGGTATTGCCGGCGCGCTTGCCGAATATCCTGCTCAATGGCACCACCGGTATTGCGGTCGGCATGGCCACCGACGTTCCGCCGCATAACCTGCGCGAAGTCGCCACGGCCTGCGTGCGTTTGTTGGATGAACCGAAAGCCACGGTCGAGCAGCTCTGCGAGCATATCCAGGGCCCGGACTACCCGACCGAAGCAGAAATCATCACGCCGCGCGCCGATCTGTTGAAGATGTACGAAACCGGCAAGGGCTCGGTGCGTATGCGCGCCGTTTATCACATCGAAGACGGCGACATTATTGTTACCGCGCTGCCGCACCAAGTGTCCGGCGCCAAGGTACTGGAACAGATTGCTGCGCTGATGCAGGCCAAGCCATCGAAACTGCCGCAGGTCGCCGACCTGCGTGACGAGTCCGACCACGAAAACCCCTGCCGTATTGTGATTATCCCGACCAATAGCCGGGTCGATCATGAAGTGCTGATGCAGCATCTGTTTGCCAGCACCGACCTTGAGTCCAGCTACCGGGTCAACGTCAACATCATCGGCCTGGACGGCAAGCCGCAGCTGAAAAACCTGCGCAACCTGTTGGTCGAGTGGCTGGAGTTCCGGGTTAATACCGTGCGCCGCCGCCTGCAATTCCGTCTGGATAAGGTCGAGCGCCGCCTGCACCTGTTGGACGGCTTGCTGATTGCCTATCTCAACCTGGACGAAGTGATCCACATCATCCGTACCGCTGAGCACCCGAAAGCCGAGTTGATCGCGCGTTTCGAACTGAGCGAGATCCAGGCTGACTACATCCTCGACACCCGTTTGCGTCAGTTGGCACGGTTGGAAGAAATGAAGCTGCGCGATGAGCAAGATGCGCTGCTTAAGGAGCAAGCCAAGCTGCAAGCGTTGTTGGGCAGCGAGGCCAAGCTCAAGAAGCTGGTGCGCAGCGAGTTGATCAAAGACGCTGAAACCTATGGTGACGACCGTCGCTCGCCAATTGTCGAGCGTGCTGAAGCCAAGGCTCTGACAGAAACTGAGCTGCTGCCAAACGAGAAAATCACCGTCGTTCTGTCGGAAAAGGGTTGGGTTCGTTCCGCCAAGGGGCATGATATTGATGCCACCGGTTTGTCTTATAAGGCTGGCGACGGGTTCAAGACCGCTGCGGCCGGGCGTTCCAACCAGTTTGCGGTATTTATCGACTCCACCGGGCGTAGTTACTCGGTGCCGGCCCACACCTTGCCTTCCGCGCGGGGGCAGGGTGAGCCGCTGACCGGTCGTCTTACGCCGCCACCGGGGGCGAATTTCGAGTGCGTGCTGCTGCCGGACGACGATTCGCTGTATGTGATCGCTTCCGATGCGGGTTACGGTTTTGTGGTCAAGGGTGAAGACCTGCAGGCCAAGAACAAGGCGGGCAAGGCGCTGTTGAGTCTGCCGAACAACGCGAAGGTAATCCTGCCGCGCCCGGTGGATGATCGTGAGAGCAACTGGCTGGCCTCGGTGACCACCGAAGGGCGTTTGCTGGTGTTCAAGATCAGCGACCTGCCGCAGTTGGGCAAAGGCAAGGGCAACAAGATTATCGGGATTCCCGGGGAGCGTGTGGCCAGTCGCGAAGAGTACGTGACCGACATCGCCGTGGTCCCCGAAGGCGCAACCCTGGTGCTTCAGGCCGGCAAGCGAACATTGTCGCTACGCCCTGACGACCTTGAACACTACAAGGGTGAGCGCGGCCGACGCGGCAACAAACTGCCACGGGGCTTCCAGCGAGTGGATGCTTTGTTGGTGGAAACGCCTGTTTAAGGCTTATTAGAGCCCTCGATCTACGATTTAACACGTAGATCGACGCTTTGACGCTGGAGTCGTGGCGCATATTCACGGATGATATGGCCTTTCCAGCGCCGGCGTGGCCGAGCGTGTTTAGGTTATTTTTAGTATTACATTGTGGTTTGCCTGGTGGCAGCCACCTGGATGGGATGATGACTGCTCCACGCCTTCCTTTAATTTTGATGCTCGCTGGCCTTTTGGGGCTGGCGGGTTGCAGCACGCACCAACCGGTGTCGTTGTACCAGCTGGACAGCGGAAGTCCGGCTCAACCGGCACAAACTGCCGGCATGGCCGTATTGCTTGGTCCGGTAGTCGTTGCTGATTACCTGCAACGCGAAACCCTGCTGCAACGTCAGAACGACGGCAGCCTGCAAGGTTCCGTCGATGGTCGTTGGGCGGGCAGTTTGTCGTCCGATATCAACCAACTGATGTTGCGCCAAGTCGCGGGTCAACTGGACAGCCAGCGTGTGGTGCTCGCACCTGCGCCCACCGGCTTTACCCCGGATGTGCAGGTGTTGCTGACCATTACCCGACTCGATTCGGGCATTTCGCAGCCGGCGATCCTGGATGCGCAATGGCGCTTGATCGATCGTCGTGGCCAGGTGCGCGATAACCGCATCGTGCACCTTCAGGAAGAGCACGCGGGCACCACCGCGTCCCAGGTCCAGGCCCAGGGCGTGTTGTTGCAGCATTTGGCGCAGCAGTTATCGGTAGCGCTGAAGCCACTGGCCAACCAGCCGCCAATTGCTGAAGCGCCGCGCAAGCAAGCGCCAGTGCAGGCTAAACCGGCAGCCCCGGAAAAGCCGAAGATGCCGATGGCAGTGCCAATTCGTACGGATATGGAAGTGTTCAGGTTCTGATCTGAATCGCTGACAAATAAAAAGGCCCGCTGAGTAAGCGGGCCTTTTTGTTGTACGCATTTTAACTGTGGGGGCGGCGGTGTTCTTTAGTGCTTGGCGCGGGTCTCATGCATCCGCGCCAACTGGCGCTCCAGCATTGACGGATACGGCTCCATCAACCGCTCCACGCAACTGGCCCCTTCAGGGCTGGCAATCGGGCGGATACGCGCGCGTTGGCGGATCAGCGTGTCTTCACTGATCTTGCGCTCTACCAGCAGCAGGTTGCGGCTGTGTTGAGACAAGGCCAGTGCGTCCTGGGCGATTTCAGTGAGCAACAGGTCAATCTGGCTCATGCCAAACAGATCGTCGCCCACCGTCAGGCCCAGTTGCAGTTGCAAGGTAATGCCGCTGTCAGCCACTTCGATTTGCAGAGCATGGCCCAGGGCACGCAACAACTCGCCGCAGCAGATGGCGTTGGTCAGGTAGTCTTCGCCGCTGTCTTCGCTGTGGAACAGCATCAGCGTGCTGCCATCGTTCAGGGTGTGCAGCTCGCTCTGATACAGCGAGGCGGCCTGGTCGAGGCAATCGCGATAACGCTCCAACAATTCTGTCAGACGGGCGCGGGGCAGGCGGCGCAGTTGGTCTTGTGCACCCAGTTGCACGGCTAAAACAGCACTGTGCTGGGGTTCGGTGTTTTTTACCGGTATTGGTGCGGGCGCAATAGTGGGTGTGGCGGAAGAGTTGTCGCGCAGGTCGGCGAACGGATCTTCATCATCCAGTTCATCTTCTTCAGCCTTGACCACCTGCCGTGTCGTAGGCTTGAGGCCTGCCACCGGGGCGCCCTCGTCAAAGCCTGGTTCACGCAGGTCGCGCACTTCAAACTCAGGCTCGTCTTCGTAATCGGTGTCGTCGTACTCAGGCTCGGGTTGAGCCTCGGGTACTACCGGTTCCGGCGCGAAGCTGGCATGGAGTTGGCGGGCGAGGTCGCCGATTTCATCCTGACGATCGGTGGCCGGGGTGTGCTCGTCGATATCCCGCAGCCAAATGCGCAGTTGCATCAGCGGTGTGGAGATATGCCGACCCAAGCGCAAGCTCAAAGCCAGGGCCAACGCCAGCAGAATCGCACTGAGGATGCCCATGCTTTGCAGGCTGATGGTCATCGGCTGCTGGAATTGCTGCATATCAAGGCTGATGCGCAGTTGGCCGGCCTTTACATCCTGAAAGGTGATGTTGCTCGAATACAAACCTTCGGCTTCACCCAGCAGGCCGTTTTTCGGGCGTTGCCCGGCTTCGGCCATGATCCGGTTGTCCACGCTGTAGATGGCAGCGTGGGCCACCAGCGGGTTCTTGGTCAGGTTATTGAGCAGCACGTTGAGGCTGAGGATGTCGTTGGACACCAACAACTCAGTCGCCGAGGTGGCGGTCTGGGTCGTCAAACTCTCGCCCAGGGCGTCGGCTTGCTCGTGCATGGCCTGTTTGAACTGCAAACCCATCACACAGGCGTAGATCACCAGGGCCAGAGCGACCAGGATCACGTTATGGCTGGCGATGCGTAATGCGATCGGTACACGGCGGTGGCGCAGTGCCCGGAAGATCAGCAGGAAGAAGTTATCGGTTTTTACTGGCGTGGGCCGGTTCACTTGCGCTCGGCTCTTTTGTCCGTGAAGTTGACGCGCAGTATAGCGACAGGCCTGGAACCGGCAAAGCGCTGGCTGTGCCCGGTGGTCACTGAAAGTGGGTAGAATGCGATTTTTTTCCAGCCTGGGGGTGCGCTTTGCGCGAAATTGTCCTGATAAACATCACTGGTGTTGACCGCCCGGGTCTTACCGCAGCCATTACTGGTGTTCTGGCCCAGGGTGGTGTGAACATTCTCGACATCGGTCAGGCGGTGATTCACGACACCCTGTCGTTTGGCATCCTGGTGGAAATCCCGAGCACCGAGCAGGCGTCTTCTGTACTGAAAGACATCCTGTTTACGGCGTATAAGCTGGATCAACAGGTGCGTTTCACTCCGGTGTCCGAAGAGGATTACCAGCAGTGGGTCGCCGGTCAGGGCAAGAAACGCCACATCGTGACCCTGCTGACTCGCAAGGTCACCGCCGAACAACTGCAACGCGTCAGCTCTATTACGGCGCAGTACGGTTTGAATATCGACCACATCGACCGTCTGTCGGGTCGTATGCCGCTGGACACCCCAGCCGATAAGGGTAAGGGGTGCATCGAGTTCTCCGTACGTGGCGAACCGGCTGATCCGCAAGCCTTGCGTGCTGAATTCCTGAGCGTCGCCCAAGAGCTGAATGTCGATATCGCCTTCCAGGAAGATTCACTGTTCCGCCGTAACCGTCGCTTGGCGGTGTTCGACATGGACTCGACGTTGATTGAGGCCGAAGTCATCGACGAGTTGGCCAAAGCCGCCGGTGTGGGTGAACAGGTCTCCGAGATTACTGAGCGCGCGATGGCCGGTGAGCTGGACTTTCGCGCGAGCTTCAAGGAGCGCCTGGCGCTGCTCAAAGGCCTGGATGTCAGCGTGCTGGATTCGATCGGCGCGTCGCTGCGCCTGACCGAAGGCGCTGAAACCCTGTTCGCCGAACTTAAGCGCCTGGGCTACAAGACGGCGATCCTGTCCGGTGGCTTCACCTACTTCGCCAAGCAATTGCAGGCCAAGCTGGGCATCGACTACGTGTTCGCCAATGAGCTGGAAGTGGTGGATGGCAAAGTGACTGGCGTGGCGGTAGAGCCGATTGTCGACGCACAGCGCAAGGCGGATCTGCTGAAGGAACTGGCCCACAAGGAAGGCTTGCGTCTGGAGCAGACCATTGCGGTCGGCGATGGCGCCAATGACTTGCCGATGCTGGCGATTGCCGGGCTGGGCGTGGCGTTCCGCGCCAAACCGCTGGTGAAGCAGTCAGCCAAGCAGGCGATTTCGACCTTGGGGTTGGACGGTGTGTTGTATCTGCTGGGCTTTCGCGACCGTGATGGTCAGCTCTAAACCCAATTGATCGTTCCCACGCTCTGCGTGGGAATGCCGCCCATGACGCTCCGCGTCAGCTTTTAAAGGCGTGACGCGGAGCGTCACCGGATGCATTCCCACGCGGAGCGTGGGAACGATCAAAGGGTCAGGCCTTTGGCAATGCGATGCCTTGACCCATTTGCACCGGCGTACCCGCCACCAACTCTTCTGCCCACTTAACCTGGTCTGGCCCGAACAATACGATCGCGGTCGAACCCAGCTTGAAGCGGCCCAACTCCGCACCTTTCTCCAGGTGAATCGGCGCGCGGGCAGCTTCGTCGTAGCGGAAGGTTTTCAGCTCACGTTTCGGCGGCGTCACCAGCCCGGCCCACACGGTTTCAATCGAAGCCACGATCATCGCACCGACCAATACCACAGCCATTGGCCCGCGTTCGGTGTCGAAAATGCAGGCAACGCGTTCGTTGCGGGCAAACAGCTCTGGCACATTTTCGGCGGTGGTCTGGTTCACCGAGAAGATGCGGCCCGGAATGTAGACCATCTCGCGCAGGGTGCCAGCGAGTGGCATGTGCACACGGTGGTAGTCCTTCGGCGACAGGTAAACAGTCGCGAAGTCGCCGCCCATGAACGGTGCGGACAAGGCAGCATCGCCACCCAGCAATTCCAGCACGCTGAAACTGTGGCCCTTGGCCTGGAACACACGGCCATGCTCAATCGGGCCAAGCTGGCTGATCGCGCCGTCGGCCGGGCTCAACACCGCACCGGGGGTTTGATCCAGCGGGCGGGCGCCGTCTTTCAGTGCACGGGTGAAGAAGGCGTTGAAGTGCTCGTAGGCGGTCACGTCTTCAACCAGGGCTTGGGACATGTCCACTTGATAGCGCTTGGCGAACCAACTGGTGAAGGCGTTCTTGAACCAGCGCACGCGGCACTCGGCGATGCAGCCGGCCAAGCGCGACAGCAAGTGATGCGGCAGCAAGTACTGGCTGAGGATAAACAACTGCTTTTTCATGAAGTGTCCTTAAACCTTAAATCTCAACGGGGGTGTCGGGGTGGTTGCCCCATTCGCCCCAGGAACCGGCATAGCCTTTGACTCGCGGATAACCGAGCGCTTTGGCCACAAGGTAAGTGAAGCCAGAGCGATGGTGAGTCTGGCAGTGAGTGATGATTTCTTTGTCTTTGGTCAGCCCCAGGTCTTCGAGGATCTGCGGCATGTCGCGGCGGATGCGCAGGTTGCGCGCCTTGTCCATGCCTGCGGTCCATTCAAAGTTCACTGCGCCGGGGATGTGACCCCCCTTGGCCGCGAGGACTTTTTCGCCGGAATATTCCAGTGGGCCGCGTGCATCCCAGATACCCAGGTCAGCCGCGCCGAGGCGGCTTTGCAGGTATTCGCGGGTGGCGGTAGGGCCGTCGTGCAGCGTCAGGCTGACTGGGCCGCCAACGGGGGCGGGCACGTCGGTGGAGACCGGGTGTTTGCCTTCCAGCCAGGCCAGCAGGCCGCCGTCGAGGTAGTGGTATTTCTGGTGGCCGATCACGTCGAGCATCCAGATAAAGCGCCCGGCCCAACCGCCGCCCTCGTCGTCGTAGACCACGTAGGTCGCGTCCGGGGTGTGGCCCAGTTCGCCGAAGAGTTTTTCCAGATCCGACTTATGGGGCAGCAAACCGGGTGCCGGTGGCTGGCCCAGTTGGGTACGCTTGGGGTCAACGAAATGCGCGCCGGGGATATGCCCTTCGGCGTAGCGGGCGGCACTGGTGAGGTCCACCAGAATCAGGTGCTCGGCATCGAGGCGACCGAGTAGGTCGCTGGATTCGATCACCAGCGGCAAGCCAGAGAAGTCAGGCATGTGAGGTCTCCTGGGCACAAATGTTGGCGATAGAAAGAGGGCGATTGTAGCGCAAGCATCAGGCGCTGCGGTTGGTAAAGCTGTGCAGGGCTTTTTCGATGCATTGGGCGGTTTTGCCGAAGGCCTGCACGGTGGTTTCCGAGAACGGCCCGCCGCCCTGGTCGGCGACCATCAACATCACCACGCGACCATTGCAGCTCAGCGAGCGCAACAGTAGATGCTCGCCGGTGAACAGGCGACGCAGGATCGGCGGCAGCAGCGCGGAAAACTGCGCGTGGTTGTCCGGCGTGAGGCGTACCTGGGCGGACTTCTCCAGCAGGCGCTGTAGCAGCGTGCTGTTGACCACATCCAGGCTCAAGTTCGCGGCATCCTTCGGCAAACCGTCGGCTTGATGTACGCGCAAGGTGCTCAAGGCGCGATCCGCCATGAACAGCAATACCCGCTGCATGCCACTGGCGACCAAGGCTTCCTTGGCGCAGGTGGTCAGGTGCATGGCGTTAGCAAAGCGGCTCGGTTCTACCAGCAGTTCGGTACAGCGCTTGCGCCACACGGCCAGAGCCTCGGCAGTGGGTGGCGGTGCTGGCAACAGGCCGCGATGGATTTTTTGCACGTGCCACGGCCAGATCAGCGACAGCGCCGGATGCCAGAGGTCGGGCATCAAGGTGGTGCGAGCGCTGGTCACCGCGTGCTGGTGAACCTGCTGTTGCACGTCACCCAGCGGCTCTTGCAGGTACAGTGCGGTGAGGTATTGCCAGCGCTCGGTGTGCGGGCAGGTCCAGGACTCCTGGGCTGACATCGCCAAACCGTTGGCCAGCAGCACGGTGTTGGCCGGCTGGTTCAGCCAGCGGCGCAGGTTAGGTTCAGCGTCGAGCAATTGCTGGTGGCGCAAGGCGTCATCTTCGCGGGCAATATGCAGCGCCTTGACCAGCAAACGCTGCTCGGTCAGCAGTAGGTGGTAGCCCTGGGATACCCAGATCGGCAGGTGCCAGGCTTCGGTCAAACCAAGGCACAGGTCCAGCAGGCGTACGCCGAACAACGCTTGCTCGACCTGGCGCGCCGATTGGCCTTTGTGGATAACCCGCAACTCCCACTCTTCCAAGAGCTTGGGGTAGGCGACGGCCATCGGCCACAGCGGTGACAGAAACAGCAGGCTGCCCCAGTGAATGTCTTGCCACAGCCGCGCCAGGCGACTGGCAAACAAGCCGCTGGCTTGCTGGGATGCGTGCTGACTTACCAGCAACAGCTGGCGCAAGGTCACAGGGATTTCATTGGCAGGCACCGAGGGCAGGCGCGCGAGCAATTCTTCGGCGCGTTTCAAGCCGAGGCGGTTAAGCGCGACTTCGAGGTTCTCCGCCGGTTCCGCCATGCTGCCGTGGGTGTGGCTGTTCGCCTCGCGCATGACGCTGAGCACCAGCGCCGGACTGTTTTGCATCAGCTCGGCAATGTCTCGTAATGAGCTGCGGTTGTCGCGAATGGCTTTGCACACGCGTTCGTGGCTGGCCTGGGGAACAGGCAGCCGCACGTCGTCCAGGCGCTTGATCCAAGCGGCGAGGGTGGTGGGTTTTGCAGTTGGGACTGTCGTTTCATTAGCCATGATTGGGGCGCGATCATCACTTGCGGTCAACACGCCCGGAAAGGGCTGAACTGGCTTTTCGCCTTAACGGGCTATAGTCTGGCGCAGTTTTGCCGATAAGTAGAACAAGAGTTTTCAGCTGCACCCAATATGTCCATGAACCCGACGGCGCAAGTACAGATCCCCTATGGCTAAAATTATCGGCATCATCGTCGTCATCGCAAGCGTGCTCGGTGGGTACGTTCTGTCCCACGGTAAAATTGCCGCGCTGATCCAGCCTTTCGAAGTGCTGATTATCGGCGGTGCCGCGTTTGGCGCATTCTTGCAGGCCAACCCCGGCTACATGACCTTGCACGTGATCAAGAAGTCGCTGGGCATGTTCAGTTCACGCTTCTCCCACACCTTTTATCTGGAAGTGCTGGGGCTGATCTACGAGATCCTCAACAAGAGCCGCCGCGAAGGCATGATGGCCATCGAAGGCGACATCGAAGACGCCGCCGCCAGCCCGATTTTCGCCAAGTACCCGGCGGTGCTCAAAGATGAGCGCATGACCGCCTACATCTGTGATTACCTGCGCATTATGTCCTCCGGCAACATGGCTCCCCACGAGCTGGAAGGCTTGTTCGACATGGAGCTGTTCAGCCTTAAAGAAGAGCTGGAGCACCCGTCCCACGCCGTGACCGGCATCGCCGACGGCATGCCCGGTTTCGGTATCGTTGCGGCGGTACTCGGTATCGTGGTGACCATGGCATCCCTGGGCGAAGGCGACCAGAAGGCCATCGGTATGCACGTGGGTGCGGCCCTGGTGGGTACCTTCTTCGGTATTCTCGCGGCCTACGGTTTCTTCGGCCCACTGGCCACTTCCCTGGCTCATGATGCCAAGGAAGAGGTCAACCTCTACGAAGCGATCAAGGCGTGCCTGGTGGCTTCGGCGTCCGGCATGCCGCCGTCGCTGGCGGTGGAGTTCGGGCGCAAGGTGCTGTACCCGAAACATCGCCCAAGTTTTGCCGAGCTGGAACAAGCGGTTCGCGGTCGCTAAATCATGGAAAACAACCAGCCGATAATCATCAAGCGCGTCAAGCGCTTCGCTGCGGGGCACCATGGTGGCGCCTGGAAAATCGCCTTTGCCGACTTTGCGACGGCGATGATGGCGTTCTTCCTGGTGCTGTGGTTGATGTCCACTGCCACGCCTGAACAGAAGATCGCCATCGCCGGTTACTTCAAAGACCCGATTGGCTTCTCGGAAAGTGGTACGCCTTTTGTAATCGATTTGGGTGGCTCGCCGCAGTTGGCACCTGAACGCACCATCAACCCCGAGATCAAGACCGAGTCGCCCCAGGAAAATATTCCGATCGAGCGCGACACTGTCGAGTCTATGGCCGAGCAGGTTGAGAAGGAGCGCCTGGAGCTGTTACTGCAAGAGTTGCAGACCAAGGTTGAAGAAAATCCGCAGTTGCTGAAATTCAAAGATCAGATTTCCTTCGAGATCACCCCGGAAGGCTTGCGCATTCAGATCACCGACGCCGCCAACCGGCCGATGTTCGACTCCGGCAGCGCACGCTTGAAACCGTACTTTGAAGACATCTTGCTGGCCATGGCCGACACCATCAAGGCGGTGCCGAACAAGATCAGCATCAGCGGCCACACCGACGCCAAACCGTATGCGGGCCAGGGTGATTTCGGCAACTGGGAGCTCTCGGCCAACCGTGCCAACGCCGCACGCCGTGCGCTGGTAGCGGGCAGCTATCCGGACCCGCAAGTGGCGCGCGTGGTGGGTTTTGCCTCCTCGCAGCTGTTTGATCCCAAGGACCCGTTCAATCCGGTTAACCGTCGTATTGATATCGTCGTGCTGACCAAAAAGGCCCAGCGCGCGATTGAAGGCGATCAAGGTGCAACACCGCCGGTGCCGACTCCTGGAGCGGGCGCGCCAGGCGAAGTGCCAGCCGATCCGAACGCCATTCCGCCAGGTCAGGAGCCGTTGCCTGCCCATGAGCTGCGCCAGAAGCTGAACCTGTTTGATGATGGTGGAGTGAAAGACCCTACGGTGCCTGCGAAGGGGTCGTAATCCCCATGCAAAAAGGCCGCGATGATCGCGGCCTTTTTGTTTGTGCGGTTTAGTAACTGCTCTCAGGCAAGCTCGCAATAATCGAGCGATAACTGTTCATTCGCTGCTGCTGCACACGGCCATCTTCCAGCGCCTTGAGCAGTGCACAGCCCGGTTCGCGGTCGTGTTTGCAGTCGCGGAAGCGGCAGGTGCCGATCAGGTCGTTGAACTCGATGAAGCCCGCTTCCACATCGCTGCGGCTGACGTGGCCGAGGCCGAATTCACGAATACCCGGGGAGTCGATCAACTCACCGCCGCCCGGGAAATGGAACAGCCGCGCGGTGGTGGTGGTGTGGGTGCCCTGGCCGGACAGTTCCGACAGCGGACCAACACGGGTTTCGACTTCCGGCAGCAGGCTGTTGACCAGCGATGACTTGCCCACGCCCGACTGGCCGACAAACACACTGATGTGGCCGTCCAACTGCTGTTGCAGCTGTTCCATGCCATTGCCGTGATGCGCCGAAACTTCCAGCACCGGGTAACCCAGCGTGCGGTAGACCGCGAGTAGGGCATTGAGCGCCGGAGCGTTCTGTTCGTCGATCAGGTCGAATTTGTTCAGCAGCAACAGCGGGCGAATGCCGGCATGCTCAGCCGCGACCAAGTAACGGTCGATCAGGTTGGCATGGGGCTCGGGCAGCGGCGCGAACACGATCACGATCATGTCGACGTTGGCCGCCACCGGCTTGAGCTGGCCGCGGCTGTCCGGGCGGCGCAGTTCGGTGGTGCGCGGCAACTGGGCGACGATTACGCCGATGCCCTGGTTGCCGGCCCGCCAGACCACTTTGTCGCCGGTGACCAGCGCAGGCAAATTGGCGCGCAAGTGGCAACGGAACACCTGGCCCGCGAGTTCGCCTTCCAGCGCCTCGACTTCGACCTGCACACCAAAGTGCGCGATCACCAGGCCCGTTTGTTCAGGACCCAGGTCGCCGCCCTCGAGCGCTTCTACGGCGGAGGATTCACGTTTGGCGGCGCGTGCAGCGCGTTCACCCTGAATCTTTTCGATGCGCCAGTTTTGGCGACGATTGAGCTGGCGTTTGGCCATTGGTGTTCCGTGTCGATAATGCAAAGGTTAGGTAAAACGGTCGCGAGTCTAGCACGCCCCTGCCTGCTAAACTGCGCAGCTACGCCAAGGTGCCAAGAGAATAGAGCCATGCAAAACCCACAGAACCTGATTTGGATCGATCTGGAAATGACCGGTCTGAACCCCGACACCGACGTCATCATCGAGATGGCGACCATTGTCACCGACAGCAACCTCAACACCTTGGCCGAAGGTCCGGTGATCGCCATTCATCACAGCGACGCCGTACTCGCCACCATGGACGAGTGGAACACTCGCACCCATGGCAACTCCGGCCTGACCCAGCGCGTGCGCGACAGCCGTATCAGCATGGCTGAAGCCGAAGCTGAAACCATCGCTTTCCTGGAAAAATGGGTGCCGAAGGGCAAGTCGCCGATCTGCGGTAACAGCATCTGCCAGGACCGTCGCTTCCTCTATACCCATATGAAGGGCCTTGAAAGCTATTTCCACTACCGCAATCTGGACGTGTCGACGCTCAAGGAACTGGCTGCGCGCTGGGCGCCGGAAGTCAAAGACAGCTTCCATAAAGGCAGCACGCACCTGGCGTTGGACGATATTCGTGAGTCGATTGCCGAGTTGCAGCACTACCGCAAGCATTTCATCAAGGCTTGATGTTGCAGATTGCGGGTCGCCCTCTTTTGGTGCCATCACCAAATGATTAGACTGCGCGCCTATTTGTCTGGATTGCCATCATGCTGTTGATGCTCTACCTCATCGCCATTACCGCCGAAGCGATGACCGGCGCCTTGTCCGCCGGTCGGCGCGGCATGGATTGGTTTGGCGTGGTACTGATCGCCTGTGTCACTGCCCTGGGCGGTGGTTCGGTGCGTGACGTATTGCTGGGGCATTACCCGCTGACGTGGGTCAAACACCCGGAATACCTGGTGCTGACCTCCATCGCGGCATTGGTGACGATCTTTATCGCGCCGTTGATGCGGCGTTTGCGCTCGCTGTTTCTGGCGCTGGACGCCGTGGGGCTGGTGGCCTTCACCTTGATCGGCTGCATGACCGCCCTGGAAATGGGGCACGGCATGCTGGTGGCGTCGGTCAGCGGGGTGATTACAGGGGTATTCGGCGGCATCCTGCGGGATATTTTCTGCAACGATATTCCACTGATCTTCCGTCGCGAGCTGTACGCCAGCGTGTCGTTCCTCGCTGCCTGGTTTTACATGCTCTGCCTTTATCTGGAGCTGCCCAGTGAGCAAGCGATTCTGCTGACCCTGTTCAGCGGCTTTTTATTGCGCCTGCTGGCCATCCGTTTTCACTGGGAAATGCCCAAGTTCGTCTACAACGACGACGTGCATTAACGTGTGGCGTGCTGGTTCAACGCCCACTCCACGTGTTCGCGTACCAGCTCTGACGGGTAATCCCGGCGCGCCTTCAAGGCTTCCAACACCGGAATGCTTGATGGCGCATTGCCCAGACCCACCGCAAGGTTGCGAAGCCAGCGCTCATAACCGGCGCGGCGCAGCGGTGAGCCTTCGGTGCTGCTGAGGAATTTATCTTCGTCCCACATAAATAGTTCGGCCAGCTCCGCGTTATCCAGGTTATGCCGTGGCTTGAAATCGCCTTCGTCGGTGGCGCGCGCGAAACGATTCCACGGGCAAACGATCTGACAGTCATCGCAGCCGAATACCCGGTTGCCGATCAATGGGCGCAAATCTTCGGGGATCGCGCTCTTGAGTTCGATGGTCAGGTAGGAAATGCAGCGCCGGGCGTCTAGCACGTAAGGGCCGACGAAGGCGTTGGTAGGGCAGATGTCCAGGCACGCGGTGCAGCGGCCGCAATGTTCGGTGCTATGGGGTGCGTCGACGGGCAGCGGCAAATCGACAAACAGTTCGCTCAAGAAGAAATAACTGCCGGCTTTGCGATTGAGTACCAGGGTGTTTTTACCGATCCAGCCGAGACCGGCCTGTTCGGCGATGGCTTTTTCCAGCACCGGCGCGCTGTCGACAAAGGCGCGAAAACCGAATGGACCAATCTGCGCCTGAATGCGATCAGCCAGTTGCTGCACGCGTTTGCGGATCAGCTTGTGGTAGTCGCGGCCCAGTGCGTAACGCGAGATGTAGGCTTTTTCCGGCTTTGCCAGCAGTTGCGCCATGTGGGTGTCGCCTGGCAGATAATCCATGCGCAGCGACACCACGCGCAAGGTGCCCGGCACCAGTTCATCGGGATGGGAGCGTTTGCTGCCGTGGGCGCCCATGTACTCCATCTCGCCGTGGTAACCCGCGTCGAGCCAGCGTTGCAGGTGCTGTTCATGCTCGGCCAGGTCAAGGCCGCTGATGCCGACTTGTTGAAAGCCCAGCTCGCGGCCCCAGTCTTTGATCGATTGGGCGAGGGCGGGCAGATCGGTGGTAATGGCAGGCATGAGACAAGGGAAACCGCAGGTTAGATAGGTATAATTCTGCCAGACATCGGAGCTTGAAGACGCATGCTGCAGACAAAACACGCAATAACTGACGTTCAGCCCTTGTTGCACGGTCATTTGCCGCAACTGGCTGCACGCTCTCCGGACGCCCATAAAGGTCAGTTCGGCCACTTGTTAGTCATTGGTGGCGACCGCGGCTTTGGCGGCGCTGCGCTGCTGAGTGCAGAAAGCGCCTTGCGCAGTGGCTCAGGCTTGGTGTCGCTGGCGACCCGCCTTGAGCATGTGCCCGCCGCCCTGGCTCGTTTGCCGGAAGTCATGACCGTAGGTGTGAGCTCCGCCAATCAGTTGATGGGGTTGCTGGAAAAGATCTCGGTGATCGTCATTGGCCCGGGCCTCGGCAGTGCTTCGTGGGGTAAAAGCCTGTTATCCGTCGCCGCCAACGCCAAACAGCCACAAGTTTGGGACGCCGACGCCCTTAACCAACTGGCCACGAGTAGCGTGAGCCTGCCCGCCAATTCGGTAATCACCCCACATCCTGGCGAGGCGGCACACTTGATGGGGATATCGACAGCCGAGGTTCAGGCCGATCGACTTAAGGTTGCGCGCGCTTTGAGCCAGAAATTCAATGCAGTGGCTATCCTCAAGGGTGCTGGCAGTTTGATTGCCAGCCCGGACGGGCGTGTTTCGCGATGTGATCAGGGCCATCCGGCGATGGCCGCGGCGGGGTTGGGTGATGTATTGGCCGGTCTGGTGGGCGCATTACTGGCCCAGGGCATGCCTGCTTATGACGCCGGTTGCCTGGCCGTCTGGTTGCACGCCACCGCGGGGCATCGCCAAGGCACCTTGGGTCGAGGTTTGGCCGCCAGCGACCTGATACCTGCCATTCGTCAATTGCTGGAGGAGCAGTCGCCGTGTCTGAAGTAACCCTTTTCCTGGCCGATGAAGACGCCATGGTCGCGTTCGGTCATCGCATTGCCCAGGTCACGGCCGGTGCAGGGCTGATCTTTCTCGAAGGCGACCTGGGGGCGGGCAAGACCACGCTTTCCCGAGGGATTATTCGCGGCTTGGGCCACACGGGGGCGGTAAAAAGTCCGACGTTCACCTTGGTGGAACCCTACGAAATTGGTGGCGTGCGAGCGTTCCATTTCGACCTCTATCGCCTGGTGGACCCTGAAGAGCTGGAGTATATGGGCATCCGTGATTACTTCGACGAAGACGCGTTGTGCCTGATTGAGTGGCCAGATAAAGGCACAGGCTTTTTGCCAAAGCCGGACCTGACCATTACCATTACGCCGCATGATCACGGACGTCAGCTGAAGTTGTTGCCCCAGGGCGCGCGCGGCCAGTCGTGGTGCGCCGCTTTGGCATTGGAATTCAAATAATTGGTGGGGTTAGGTATGCGCTTTCGCGCGTTGGTTGCTGTCGTAGGGGTGTTGCTTGCGGCAATAACTGTCAATGCTCTGGCTGCTTCGCAGGTGAAAAGTGTTCGCCTGTGGCGAGCGCCGGATAACACGCGACTGGTGTTCGACCTGTCTGGCCCGGTCCAGCACAGTGTCTTTACCCTGTCGTCGCCTGATCGCCTGGTGATCGATATCAACGGTGCGACCCTGGCCGCGCCGCTGAAAGTGTCCACCGCCAATACCCCGATTACCGCCATGCGCTCGGCCCAACGTACGCCGACCGATTTGCGCGTGGTCATCGACCTGAAAAAGGCCGTGACCCCGAAAAGTTTTGTGCTGGCGCCGAACGCTCAATATGGCAACCGGTTGGTGGTCGACCTGTTCGACAACGCCGCCGATGCTGCGCCGCCGCCTGCGCCAACTCCGACCGTCGCGACCGTGCCGGCAGTGCCGGTCAACCCGTCGCAACCGCAGGTCAAGTTGCCTCCGCCGCCGCCTGCTCCAGCCGGTAAGCGCGACATTATTGTGGTGATCGACGCTGGCCACGGCGGTGAAGACCCGGGGGCCTCCGGCTCGCGCGGCCAACATGAGAAGGACGTGGTACTGGCCATCGCCCGCGAACTGCAGCGCCAGGTCAACGCAATGAAAGGCTATCGCGCCGAGCTGACCCGTACCGGCGACTACTTCATCCCGCTGCGCGGCCGCACCGAAATCGCCCGTAAGAAGGGCGCCGACCTGTTCGTATCGATTCACGCCGACGCCGCACCGTCAGCCGCCGCCTTCGGTGCCTCGGTGTTTGCCCTGTCGGATCGCGGCGCTACGTCCGAGACCGCCCGTTGGCTGGCAGACAGTGAAAACCGTTCCGACTTGATCGGTGGGGCCGGCAACGTGTCCCTCGATGACAAGGACAAGATGCTTGCCGGGGTATTGCTTGACCTGTCGATGACGGCTTCGCTGACTTCCAGCCTGAACGTCGGCCAGAAAGTCCTGAGCAACATCGGACGTGTGACATCGCTGCACAAACAGCGTGTAGAACAAGCCGGATTCATGGTGCTGAAGTCGCCGGACATTCCATCGATCCTGGTGGAAACCGGGTTTATCTCCAACTCCAACGAAGCGTCGAAGCTGGCCAGCTCCGGCCATCAACAGGCGTTGGCGCGCTCAATCAGCGCCGGTATTCGCCAGTTCTTCCAGCAGAACCCACCGCCGGGCACTTATATCGCCTGGCTGCGCGACTCCGGGAAAATCGCCCAAGGCCCGCGTGACCATCGCGTGCAACCCGGCGACACCGTGGCGATGTTGGCGGTGCGTTTCCAGGTCTCGGCCGCTACCTTGCGCAGCGCCAATAATCTGAAAACCGATGAGCTGAAAGTCGGGCAGGTGTTGACCATCCCCGGCACTGAATTGGCGGCGCAATAATGAGCGAGTCAGTCTTGAATAGCGGTTCGCGCATTGAACTGCTCAGCCCGCGCCTTGCCAACCAGATTGCGGCGGGCGAGGTTGTTGAGCGTCCTGCCTCGGTGATCAAGGAATTGCTGGAAAACAGTATCGACTCTGGTGCCAAGCGCATCGACGTCGATGTGGAGCAGGGCGGCGTCAAACTGCTGCGGGTACGCGACGACGGCAGCGGCATCTCTTCCGATGACCTGCCGTTGGCCCTGGCCCGTCACGCCACCAGCAAGATTCGCGATCTGGAAGACCTTGAACGGGTGATGAGCCTGGGTTTTCGCGGTGAGGCCTTGGCTTCCATCAGCTCCGTGGCTCGCCTGACCCTGACCTCTCGCACCCGTAGTGCCGACCAGGCCTGGCAGGTGGAAACCGAAGGCCGCGACATGGCGCCTCGGGTCCAGCCGGCTGCGCACCCGGTGGGCACTTCGGTGGAAGTGCGCGATCTGTTCTTCAATACCCCGGCGCGGCGCAAATTCCTCAAAGCCGAAAAAACCGAATTCGATCACCTGCAAGAAGTCATCAAGCGTCTGGCCTTGGCCCGTTTTGATGTGGCATTCCACCTGCGCCATAACGGCAAGACGATCCTCAGCCTGCACGAGGCCCATGATGATGCGGCGCGTGCCCGGCGTGTTTCGGCTATCTGCGGCGCGGGGTTCCTGGAGCAGGCGCTGCCGATTGAAATCGAACGTAATGGTTTGCGGCTGTGGGGCTGGGTCGGTTTGCCGACCTTCTCCCGGAGCCAGGCTGACTTGCAGTATTTCTTTGTGAATGGCCGCGCAGTGCGCGACAAACTGGTTGCCCATGCGGTGCGCCAGGCCTATCGCGACGTGCTGTTCAACGGACGGCATCCTACATTTGTGCTGTTTTTTGAGGTCGACCCGTCGGTGGTTGACGTCAACGTGCACCCGACCAAACACGAAGTGCGTTTTCGTGATGGGCGCATGGTGCATGACTTCCTCTACGGCACTCTGCACCGTGCCTTGGGCGATGTGCGGCCGGATGATCAGCTGTCGGCGCCGATTGTGACGGCAATGGTCCGTCCGAGCGGCCCGGAGGCCGGTGAATTTGGCCCCCAGGGTGAAATGAGTCTGGCAGCCAATCTGCTGCAATCGCCGCAGCCCCAGCCTTCGTACACGGCTCCTGGCTCCGGCTCGGGGGCGGGTTATCAGTATCAATACACCCCGAGGCCGCAATCGGCCGTGCCGGTGGCTGAGGCCCAGGCGGCCTATCGCGAATTTTTTGCGCCCTTGCCGGGTGCCGAGCCGGGCTCAGTCGCCTTGCCGGAAGGCGGCGGGGATATTCCGCCACTCGGCTACGCGCTGGCGCAGCTCAAGGGCATCTACATCCTCGCGGAAAACGCCCATGGACTGGTGTTGGTGGACATGCATGCCGCTCACGAGCGGATCATGTACGAGCGCTTGAAAATCGCCATGGCCAGTGAAGGTCTCAGTGGGCAGCCGTTGTTGGTGCCGGAATCCTTGGCAGTCAGCCAGCGCGAAGCTGATTGCGCCGAAGAGCACCACAGCGTGTTCCAGAAACTCGGCTTTGAATTACAGCGCCTGGGTCCGGAAACCCTGGCGATTCGCCAGATTCCTGCACTGCTCAAGCAGGCCGAGGCCAACCGGCTAGTGGCTGACGTGCTGGCTGACCTGATGGAATACGGCACCAGTGACCGCATCCAGGCGCATATCAACGAGCTACTCGGCACCATGGCTTGCCACGGCGCGATTCGTGCCAATCGCCGCCTGGCCCTGCCGGAAATGAACGGACTGCTGCGCGATATGGAAAATACCGAGCGCAGCGGGCAATGCAACCATGGCCGACCGACCTGGACCCAAATGGGCCTGGACGATTTGGACAAACTGTTCTTGCGCGGCCGTTGATGAGTGCCTTGCCCCCCGCCATCTTCCTGATGGGCCCGACGGCCGCCGGCAAGACCGACTTGGCCATTGAGCTGACCAAGGTGTTGCCGTGCGAGCTGATCAGTGTCGACTCTGCCCTGGTTTACCGGGACATGGACATTGGCACCGCCAAGCCCTCAAAAGAGCTGCTGGCCGAGTATCCGCACCGATTGATCGACATTATCGATCCCAGTGAGAGCTATTCGGCAGCCGATTTTCGTACTGATGCCCTGGCCGCCATGGCGCAGATCACCGCGCGGGGTAATATTCCGCTGCTGGTGGGCGGCACAATGCTCTACTACAAGGCTTTGCAGGAAGGTCTGGCAGATATGCCGCCCGCCGATCCTCAAGTGCGCGCCGAACTTGAAGAAGAGGCTGATCGCCTTGGCTGGCAAGCCCTGCACGACCAGTTGGCGGTGGTGGACCCTGTGTCCGCCGCGCGCATTCACCCCAATGACCCCCAACGCCTGACTCGTGCCCTGGAAGTTTGGCGTGTGAGCGGTCAGACAATGACCGAGCATCGGCAGCGACAATCTGCGCAAAGTGCTGACGCAGGCGCATCTGGACACTCACAATTGCCCTATACTGTGGCGAATCTGGCCATCGCTCCGGCAAATCGCCAGGTGCTGCATGACCGAATTGCACAAAGATTCACAATTATGTTGGAACAGGGGTTCGTGGACGAGGTCGTAGCACTGCGTTCCAGAGGTGACCTGCATCCAGGGCTGCCTTCGATACGTGCTGTAGGTTACCGCCAAGTCTGGGATCATCTGGATGGCAAGCTGACGTCAGCCGAAATGCAGGAGCGCGGCATCATTGCCACGCGCCAATTGGCGAAGCGCCAGTTCACCTGGTTGCGTAGCTGGAGCGATTTGCACTGGTTGGACAGCCTGGACAGCGACAATCTGTCACGCGCCTTGAAATACTTGGGAACGGTCTCCATATTGAGCTGAGTCCTTGCAATTGCCGTCTATCCTTGGGGGTGTGACGGCCATAAGCTATCTATTTTCCGAATTTTATTATTGATCCTTAAAGGAGTGCGGCACATGTCAAAAGGGCATTCGCTACAAGACCCTTACTTGAATACTTTACGTAAAGAGAAAGTGGGGGTTTCCATCTACCTGGTCAACGGTATCAAGCTGCAAGGCACGATCGAGTCCTTCGACCAGTTCGTGATCCTGCTGAAAAACACCGTCAGCCAGATGGTTTACAAGCACGCTATCTCGACAGTAGTTCCAGTTCGTCCGATCCGTCTGCCTAGCGCAGCCGGTGATGAAGTGGGTGACGCTGAGCCAGGTAACGCCTGATAGGAGTCTCCTTTGTTCTTTGAGCGCCACGGTGGTGGTGAGCGAGTGATCCTCGTTCACTTGGATGGACAGGACCCTGAGGCGCGCGAAGATCCGCAGGAGTTTCAGGAGTTGGCAAATTCGGCCGGCGCCGAGACCGTTGCGTTTTTTAACGTACCGCGTCATCGGCCAACCGCCAAATTCCTGATCGGCAGCGGCAAGGTCGAGGAGTTGCGCGACCTGGTCCACGCCGAAGAAGCCGATCTGGTGATCTTCAATCACGTCCTCACGCCCAGTCAGGAACGTAACCTCGAACGTGTTTTCGAGTGTCGCGTGATTGACCGTACCGGTCTGATTCTCGATATTTTCGCCCAGCGCGCCCGTACTCATGAAGGCAAGCTCCAGGTAGAACTGGCCCAGCTTGATCACATGAGCACCCGGCTGGTTCGCGGCTGGACTCACCTTGAGCGCCAGGGTGGCGGTATCGGTATGCGTGGCCCAGGTGAAACCCAACTGGAAACCGACCGGCGTTTGCTGCGGGTTCGCCTGCGACAGATCAAGGGCCGGCTGGAGAAAGTGCGCAGCCAGCGTGAGCAATCGCGACGTGGCCGCATGCGTGCGGATATCCCTACCGTTTCCTTGGTGGGCTATACCAACGCTGGTAAATCCACGCTCTTCAATAATGTGACGAAATCGGACGTGTACGCGGCCGACCAACTGTTCGCCACGCTTGACCCGACCTTGCGCCGTCTGGAGCTGGACGACCTGGGGCCGATTGTCCTGGCCGATACCGTGGGTTTTATTCGCCACTTGCCCCACAAGCTGGTCGAGGCATTTCGGTCTACGCTCGAAGAGTCGAGCAACTCCGACCTGCTGTTGCACGTAATCGATGCGGCCGAACCGGATCGCATGCTGCAGATTGAACAGGTGATGGTGGTGTTGGGCGAGATTGGTGCCCAGGACTTGCCGATCCTCGAGGTCTATAACAAACTCGATTTGCTTGAAGGCGTTGAGCCACAAATCCAGCGCGACGAAAACGGCAAGCCCCAACGGGTCTGGCTGTCGGCGCGTGATGGCAGTGGCCTGGAGTTGCTTGAACAAGCCATCGCCGAGCTGCTGGGCAGTGATTTGTTTGTTGGCACCTTGCGCTTGCCTCAGCGTTTTGCTCGACTGCGTGCACAGTTTTTCGAGTTGGGCGCGGTACAGAAAGAAGAATATGACGAAGAAGGTGTCAGCTTGCTGGCCGTTCGATTGCCGCGCTCGGAGCTGAATCGGCTGGTTAGCCGTGAAGGCGTGGTACCGACAGAGTTCATCGAACAACACACTTTGCAATAAAAGCCTCCGAAAGCGGTTGTGCCGCAGTAGCAGGCATTCTGTAGCATTGGTCGGCGCGCCGTGGGTGCGTCTTTGCTTTATCAGATGGAGAGCGCTATGGCTTGGAATGAGCCGGGTGGCAACTCGAATAATCAGGATCCTTGGGGTGGTAAACGCCGCAATAATGGCGACCGCAAGGGGCCACCAGATCTCGACGAGGCCTTCCGAAAGCTGCAGGAAAGCCTGAATGGGTTGTTCGGTGGTGGAAAAAAAAGTGGTGGTGACGACGGCGGTCGCACAAGCAAGGGCGGTGGCTATGGCTTGCTGGGCCTGGGTCTTGTCGTGCTTGCAGCCGTTTGGCTGTACAGCGCTGTCTACGTGGTGGACGAGCAGGAGCAGGCCGTGGTGCTGCGCTTCGGCAAGTACTACGAGACGGTCGGCCCAGGCCTGAACATCTACTTCCCGCCGATCGACAAGAAGTACATGGAGAACGTCACGCGTGAGCGTGCCTACACCAAGCAGGGCCAGATGCTGACCGAAGACGAGAACATCGTCGAAGTGCCGCTGACCGTGCAGTACAAGATCAGCAACCTGCAGGATTTCGTGCTGAACGTTGATCAGCCGGAAATCAGCCTGCAGCAGGCGACCGAAAGCGCCCTGCGCCACGTAGTGGGTTCCACTGCAATGGATCAGGTGCTGACCGAAGGTCGTGAATTGATGGCCAGCGAGATCAAGGAGCGCCTGCAGCGGTTCCTCGATACCTATCGCACCGGTATCACCGTCACTCAAGTCAACATACAGAGCGCAGCGGCACCGCGCGAAGTGCAGGAAGCCTTTGATGACGTGATCCGCGCCCGTGAAGACGAACAGCGTTCGCGCAACCAGGCTGAAACCTACGCCAACGGCGTCGTGCCGGAAGCGCGTGGTCAGGCCCAGCGTATCCTCGAGGATGCCAACGGTTACCGCGACGAAGTGGTCTCGCGTGCCAAAGGTGAGGCGGATCGCTTTACCAAGCTGGTCGCCGAATACCGCAAGGCTCCAGAAGTCACGCGTGAGCGTTTGTATCTGGACACCATGCAGGAAGTCTTCAGCAACACCAGCAAGGTTCTCGTGACCGGCAACAAAGGTGGGCAGAACAACCTGCTTTACCTGCCGCTGGACAAGATGATCGAAGGTGGTCGTAGCGGCGCGCCGTCCACCGGTTCGACAGCTGCTGCCAACGAAGCGAGCGCCCGTACGGCCGCTGACTTGCTGCAACAGCAAACACGTACCAGGGAGAGTCGTTGATGAGCAATAAATCGCTGACCGCCCTGATTGTGGGCGTCGTCGTGGTCATCGCTGCCTGGAACTGCTTCTACATCGTGTCTCAGACCGAGCGCGCGGTGTTGCTGCAATTCGGTCGTGTGGTGCAGGCGGATGTCCAGCCGGGCCTGCATGTGAAAGTCCCCTACGTGAACCAGGTGCGCAAGTTTGACGCCCGCCTGATGACCCTGGATGCACCGACACAGCGCTTCCTGACCCTGGAAAAGAAAGCCGTGATGGTTGACGCCTACGCCAAGTGGCGCGTCAAGGATGCCGAGCGTTTCTACACCGCTACCTCCGGCCTCAAGCAGATTGCCGATGAGCGTTTGTCGCGCCGTCTGGAGTCGGGCCTGCGTGACCAGTTTGGTAAGCGCACCCTGCATGAGGTGGTATCCGGTGAGCGTGATGCGCTGATGGCTGATATCACGCGTTCGTTGAACGTAATGGCGGAAAAAGAGCTGGGCATCGAGGTTATCGATGTTCGGGTCAAGGCCATCGATCTGCCGAAGGAAGTGAACCGCAGCGTGTTCGAGCGCATGAGTACCGAGCGTGAGCGTGAAGCTCGTGAGCACCGCGCCAAGGGTAACGAGTTGGCTGAAGGTATCCGTGCGGATGCCGACCGTCAGCGCCGTGTACTGCTGGCCGAAGCCTATCGCGAGTCTGAAGAGGCCCGCGGTGATGGTGATGCTCAAGCTGCGTCGATCTACGCCAAGGCTTATGGTCAGGACCAGGAGTTCTACGCGTTCTACCGTAGCCTGCGTGCTTACCGTGAAAGCTTCGCGAACAAAACCGACGTCATGGTACTGGACCCAAGCAGCGACTTCTTCCGCTACCTGGAAAAGTCCAAGTAACAGCCTGTGACTTTAGGGCGCACTCCGTCGGGCGGCTAAAACGCCTGGCGGGGTGATCCTTTCAGAAAACGGGTGTATGATGCGGCAGCCGGGAAATTCCCGGCTTTTTTGCGTCTGCATGTTTGATTCGGCAGGCGTGACAGGTTTTTCGAGGAAAGTGCCCGACGAGGCCGGTTATGGGTCGTTCGTCACGTCGTTCTTGCGCGTTGTTTATGCAGGAGCAGGGCGTTTTCTGCTTCACTCAAGGCTCGGCCGAGGGCTGGCCGCCCGGATCATAGGGGAATGGCGTAATGGCAACGGTAGACCGCTGGCTGCTGCCAGATGGCATCGAAGAAGTACTGCCACCAGAAGCTGCGCGCATTGAAGTGGCGCGTCGTCAGGTGTTGGATCTGTTCCAGAGCTGGGGTTACGAGTTTGTCGTGACCCCCCATATCGAGTACCTGGAATCCCTGCTGACTGGCGCGGGCCAGGACCTGGATCTGCGCACCTTCAAGGTCATCGACCCGCAGTCGGGCCGGCAAATGGGCTTCCGTGCCGACATCACGCCGCAAGTGGCGCGTATCGATGCGCACACCCTGCGTCGCGAAGGGCCGAGCCGTCTGTGCTACGCCGGCAGTGTGCTGCATGCTCAGCCGCGTGCCTTGTCATCTTCCCGTAGCCCGATCCAACTGGGCGCCGAGCTGTATGGCGATGCGAGTCCGAGCAGCGACGTTGAAGTGATCAGCTTGATGTTGGCCATGCTGCAGCTGGCTGATGTGCCGGATGTCCACATGGATCTGGGCCACGTCGGCATCTACCGTGGCCTGGCCCGTGCGGCCGGTTTATCCGGTGAGGTCGAGCAACAGTTGTTCGATGCCTTGCAGCGTAAGGCTATCGATGAAGTGATTGCTCTCACCGAAGGTGTCCCTGCTGACCTGGCCGGCATGCTGCGCGCGCTGGTGAATCTGTGCGGTGGCCGTGAAGTGTTGGTGGCTGCGCGTGAGCGCCTGGCCAATGCGCCAGCGCCGGTATTGGCTGCGCTGAACGACGTGCTGGCCATCGCCGAGCAGTTGTCGGCGCGCTTCCCGGAGCTGCCGCTGTATTTTGACCTGGGTGAGTTGCGCGGTTACCACTACCACACGGGTGTGGTGTTCGCGGTGTTTGTACCGGGTGTTGGCCAAGCCATCGCCCAAGGCGGTCGTTATGACGATATCGGCGCTGACTTCGGTCGTGCACGTCCGGCGACTGGCTTTTCCACCGATTTGAAAACCCTGGTGACCCTGGGGCGTGCTGAGGTCGAGCTGCCGTCTGGTGGCATCTGGATGCCCGACAGTACGGACGCAGCACTCTGGCAGCAGGTTTGTCAGTTGCGCAGTGAGGGTCAGCGTGTCGTCCAGGCTTTGCCTGGGCAGCCATTGGCCGCCGCCCGTGAAGCGGACTGCGACCGGCAATTGATTCTGCAGAACGGGCTTTGGCAAGTATCGCCACTGGCTTCTTGAGTTTTCCTGCCGGCCATCGCCGGCACCAAGTTTGCGCGAATGAGGACAAGTGTTATGGGTAAGAATGTCGTAGTCCTGGGCACCCAATGGGGTGATGAGGGCAAAGGCAAGATCGTTGATCTGCTGACCGAACATGCTGCCGCCGTAGTGCGCTACCAAGGTGGCCACAACGCTGGCCACACCCTGGTCATCGATGGCGAAAAAACCGTCTTGCACCTGATCCCCTCGGGCGTCCTGCGCGAAGGCGTGCAGTGCCTGATCGGCAACGGCGTAGTAGTTGCACCTGACGCCCTGCTGCGCGAGATCACCAAGCTGGAAGAGAAAGGCGTACCGGTGCGCGAGCGCCTGCGTATCAGCCCGTCGTGCCCGCTGATCCTGTCCTTCCACGTAGCGCTGGACCAGGCTCGTGAAAAGGCCCGTGGCGAGCTGAAGATCGGTACTACCGGTCGCGGCATTGGCCCTGCGTACGAAGACAAGGTTGCTCGTCGTGGTCTGCGTGTTGGCGACCTGCTCAACATGCCGCGCTTTGAAGACAAGCTGCGTGAGCTGGTGGATTACCACAACTTCATGCTGGTGGGTTACTACAAAGAGCCGGCCATCGAATTCGACAAGACCCTGGCCGAATGCAAAGAATACGCTGAGCTGCTCAAGCCGCTGATGCTGGACGTGACTGCCGAGCTGCACGACCTGCGTCGCGCTGGCAAAGACATCATGTTCGAAGGTGCTCAAGGTTCGTTGCTGGACATCGATCACGGTACCTACCCGTACGTGACCAGCTCCAACACCACCGCTGGCGGCGTTGCTACCGGTTCGGGTGTTGGCCCTATGTTCCTGGACTACATCCTGGGCATCACCAAGGCTTACACCACCCGCGTAGGTTCGGGTCCGTTCCCGACTGAACTGTTCGACGAAGTCGGTGCACACCTGGCCAAGCAAGGTCATGAGTTCGGCGCGACTACCGGCCGCGCTCGTCGCTGTGGCTGGTTCGACGCGGTTATCTTGCGTCGCGCTATCGATGTGAACAGCATCTCGGGCATCTGCCTGACCAAGCTGGACGTGCTCGACGGTCTGGAAACCATCAACATCTGCGTCGGCTACAAAGATGCAGAAGGTAAGGACGTTGCTCCGACTGACGCTGACAGCTACGTGGGCCTGCAGCCTGTGTACGAAGAAGTGCCGGGCTGGACCGAATCGACCGTGGGTGCCAAAACCCTGGAAGAGCTGCCAGCCAATGCTCGTGCTTACATCAAGCGCGTTGAAGAACTGATCGGCGCACCAATCGACATTATTTCGACGGGCCCGGACCGCAACGAGACTATCGTTCTGCGTCACCCGTTCGCTTAATAAGCTGTTGATGTAAAAAGCAAAGGGCTCCTTCGGGAGCCCTTTGTCGTTTCTCGCTGGCAAACGGCACGACCCTTGCTATGGTTCTTCCTTTCGCGGTGCTATCAAATTAATGGCACCCGTGGTGGAGGGATTTCCAGTGTCTGCTGTTCTCTCATTGTTACAAAGCCGTCTGTTGCGGCCAGTGTTCGTTACCCTAGGTATCGCTCTTTTGGTGCAGGTGCTGGTGGCCGTCGCTCTGACGCGGAGCACCGTCACGGCATTGGAAGCCGATTTGGGCAACCGCCTGGGTATCGACAGCCAGAAGCTGTCTGGCGAACTGGCGCAGGCCGGCAAGGAAGTCACCTCCAGTTTGGACAGCCTGTCTTCCAGCACCCGCCAGCGTCTCACCAGCGGTTTGTCTTCGCGCTTGCAGGAAGAGCAGAAGCAGCTGCGTGCGACCCTGGAAAAAGACCTGCAAGACTCTGCCAATGACATGGCGCAGTTGCTGGCCTCGGTGGCGCCACGCGCCATGTGGGACAATGATGTGCCGACGCTGTCGGAGTTTGCCCGGCGTGCGCAACGTAATCCCAATGTGCTGTTCGTGGTGTATGACGACGCAGCCGGGGAGCATCTGACCCGTTACCTGAACCGAGACAACCCGATCAACCAGGCGCTGTTGGCAAAAGGCCAGGGCGACCGCGCCTTGGACAAAGTGCTGAGCGCCGCCAAGAACGACCCGTCGGTGTACTACGTCGAGGCCTCCATCAGCCCTAATGGCGTGGAGATCGGCAAAGTCATCATGGGCGTCTCGACAGCCTCGGTTGAGACCGACCTGGCGGCGTTGGATAAGCGTTTTGCCGCGCTGATTGCCAGCAGTGACCAGTTGGTGGGCGACAGCCTGAAAGGCGCAGCTGCCGACAGCGCAGCCGCCATGGGCGCTCGCCTGCAGTCGGCGCAAGCCACTGCCACCCAGATGGCCGCCAACACCACCAGTGCCGTACAGGACGCGGCGGGTACCTTGCGCTGGCGCATTGGCATGGGGCTCGCAATTGTCGGATTCGGTGTATTGCTGCTGATCGCCATTGTGTTGGGGCGTCGCGTGGTTAATCGCCTGAAGCTGCTGATCGCCGCTATGAATGATCTGGCTGCGGGTGAGGGCGACCTTACCAAGCGCGTGCAGATCAGCAGCAAGGATGAAATCGGCGACATGGCCTCGGCGGTCAATCGCTTTGTGGATAAGTTGCAGCCGATCGTACGTGAGGCGGGCGATGTGGCTCAGCGTACCGGTGTGGAAATCGGCGCCATGACCTTGCGCAATGCCGGTGCCGATGCGGCGGCGGGTTTGCAGCGTGATGAAGTGGCAGAGAGCTTGCGCGCGCTGTCGCAAATGGCCGATGAGGCCCAGGCCGAAAGCCACGCGATGCAGGCGGCGTTGCAGCAGGTGGTGGATATTCGCCAGGCAACGGATGAGAACTCGCGCACCTCAGCAGAGGTTGGTAGCTTGATCGAGGCGTTGGCCGGGCAGGTTCAGACCGGCGCCAAGGTGATCGAGCGTCTGGCCCAACAAAGCGAGCAGATTGAGGTGGTGCTGACGGTGATCCACGGTATCGCCGAGCAAACCAACTTGCTGGCCCTTAACGCGGCTATCGAAGCTGCGCGTGCCGGTGAAACCGGACGTGGCTTCGCGGTAGTGGCGGACGAAGTGCGTGCACTGGCCAGCAAAACCCAGAGCTCTACAGGTGATATCCAGGCGCACATTGTGGCGTTGCAGCAAGGCGCACGCGAGGCGGTGGAAACCATCGGCAAGGCTGGGCGCCAGGCCAGTGAGGGTCTGCTGGTGCTGCGCGACAGCGTGCGTTTACAGCAGACGGTACAGGCGTCGGTGGAGCAGGTGCATGCGGCGATTGGGCTGGCGACGCGGGCGGCTGAGCATCAGGCTCAAGGCGCGCAAGCGGTGCGTGGGCGGGTCGAGGTGATCCATGCCCAGGCTGAGCGTGCTGCACAGGCGGTGGTAGAAACTACGGCCAGTGGCAAAGTGTTGGATGGGTTGGCGGCGCAGTTGAAGGCGAGCTTGGGGCAGTTCAGAGCCTGAGGGTGTCTGGCCTGGCCTCATCGCAGGCAGGCCAGCTTGTGCCATTCGCCGGGAACATTTTTAAACCCCTGAAACGAAAAAACCCGCTTTCGCGGGTTTGATCTGAATTTGGTGCCCAGGAGAAGACTCGAACTTCCACGACCTTGCGATCACCAGCACCTGAAGCTGGCGTGTCTACCAATTTCACCACCTGGGCAGCATCAGCAACGTTGCCGCTGTTGATGGAGCGAACTATACGGAGCGCTTTTTGATCTGTAAACCCCTGATATCAAAAATATAATTCAATATTCTCGTTAAAAATCAAAGGCCTGAAACGAAAAAACCCGCTTTCGCGGGTTTGATCTGAATTTGGTGCCCAGGAGAAGACTCGAACTTCCACGACCTTGCGATCACCAGCACCTGAAGCTGGCGTGTCTACCAATTTCACCACCTGGGCAGCATCAACAACGTTGCCGTCGTCGATGGCGCGCACTATACGTAGGGGACTTTGAGCTGTAAAGCCCTGCCATGAAAAAAGCCTGGAAAATTTCGCCAATGGTCGTGCAAGGTGTCCGACGCGGGCTGCAAAGGGCTTTTAAACGCTTGTTGATGTCTGAAATTTCCCGTTTCAATACGCGTATGCCAAACTAACCCGCATATAGACAAGGTGAAAACTCTCTAATGGCCGATTGGCAGTCCCTCGATCCCGAGGCCGCTCGTGAAGCGGAAAAATATGAAAACCCTATTCCTAGCCGCGAACTGATCCTGGCGCATCTCGCCGATCGTGGTTCGCCTGCTAGCCGCGAGCAGCTGGTTGAAGAGTTCGGTCTGACCACCGAAGACCAGCTCGAAGCCCTGCGCCGCCGTTTGCGTGCCATGGAGCGCGACGCTCAACTGATCTACACCCGCCGTGGCACTTACGCGCCGGTAGATAAGCTTGACCTGATCCTGGGCCGCATTGCCGGACACCGTGATGGCTTCGGCTTCCTGATCCCGGACGACGGTAGCGACGACCTGTTCATGAGCCCGGCGCAAATGCGCCTGGTGTTCGATGGCGACCGTGCCTTGGCGCGCGTCTCCGGTCTGGACCGTCGTGGTCGCCGTGAAGGCGTGATTGTCGAAGTGGTTTCCCGTGCCCACGAGGCCATCGTCGGCCGTTACTTCGAAGAGGGCGGTATCGGCTTTGTGGTGCCGGATAACCCGAAGGTCCAGCAGGAAGTGCTGATCACCCCGGGCCGCAATGGCGCCGCTAAGGTCGGTCAGTTCGTCGAGGTGAAAATCACCCACTGGCCAACCGCGCGCTTCCAGCCTCAGGGCGATATCGTTGAAGTGGTCGGCAACTACATGGCGCCGGGCATGGAAATCGATGTTGCGCTGCGCACCTACGATATTCCTCACGTCTGGCCTGAGGCTGTGCTGAAAGAAGCTGCCAAGCTCAAGCCGCAAGTTGAAGAAAAAGACAAAGAAAAACGCATCGATCTGCGCCATCTGCCGTTCGTTACCATCGACGGCGAAGATGCCCGCGACTTCGATGATGCGGTCTACTGCGAAGCCAAGCCTGGCAAGTTGCGCCTGTTCTCCGGCGGCTGGAAGTTGTTCGTCGCGATTGCCGACGTCTCCAGCTACGTGAAGATCGGTTCTGCCCTGGATAACGAAGCCCAGGTGCGCGGCAACTCCGTGTACTTCCCTGAGCGCGTGATTCCGATGCTGCCTGAGCAGTTGTCCAACGGTCTGTGCTCCCTGAATCCGAAAGTCGACCGTTTGGCCATGGTGTGCGAGATGACTATCTCGAAAACCGGCGAAATGACCGACTACCAGTTCTACGAAGCGGTGATCCACTCCCAGGCACGCCTGACCTACAACAAGGTCAGCACCATCCTGGAAGCGCCGAAGACCAGCGAAGCCAAGGCTCTGCGCACCGAATACGCTGGCGTGGTTCCGCACCTCAAGCAGTTGTACTCGTTGTACAAGGTGTTGCTGGGCGCCCGTCACGTACGTGGTGCGATCGATTTTGAAACCCAGGAAACCCGAATTGTCTTCGGTTCCGAGCGCAAGATCGCCGCGATTACGCCAACCACGCGTAACGATGCACACAAGCTGATCGAGGAATGCATGTTGGCAGCCAACGTGGCTACCGCTGAATTCCTGAAAAAGCACGAAATTCCTGCGTTGTACCGGGTGCACGACGGCCCGCCGCCAGAGCGCCTGGAGAAGCTGCGTGCGTTCCTCGGTGAGCTCGGCCTGTCCCTGCACAAAGGCAAGGACGGTCCATCGCCGAAGGATTACCAGGCACTGTTGGCAGGCATCAAGGATCGTCCGGATTTCCACGTGATCCAGACCGTTATGCTGCGCTCTCTGAGTCAGGCGGTGTACAGCGCCGACAACCAGGGCCACTTCGGTCTGAATTACGAGGCGTATACCCACTTCACCTCGCCGATTCGCCGTTACCCGGACCTGCTCACGCACCGCGCTATCCGCAGCGTGATCCACTCCAAGCAGAACACCCCGCACGTCAAGCGCGCCGGTGCCATGACCATTCCGAAGGCGCGGATTTATCCGTACGACGAAGCGGCCCTGGAACAACTGGGCGAGCAGTGCTCCATGAGCGAGCGCCGTGCCGACGAAGCGACCCGCGACGTGGTGAACTGGCTCAAGTGCGAGTTCATGAAGGATCGCGTAGGCGAATCGTTCCCGGGTGTGATCACTGCCGTGACCGGCTTTGGCCTGTTCGTCGAGCTGACCGACATTTACGTCGAGGGCCTGGTACACGTCACCGCCTTGCCGGGTGATTACTACCACTTCGATCCTGTGCATCACCGCCTGGCGGGCGAGCGCACCGGTCGCAGCTTCCGATTGGGCGACACCGTGGAAGTGCAGGTCATGCGCGTCGACCTCGACGAGCGCAAGATTGACTTCGGTATGCCTGAGCAAACTATCGATACGCCGACCGGCCGCAAAAAGCGTGGCGGCGAAACCGCAGCTCCAGCCGCCAAAGGCAAAGGCGCTCCTGCGAAAGCAGCTGCTGAGCCTGAGCCGGCCAAGGCGGGCCGTCGTTCGTCTTCCAAAGACAAGGCCCCTGAAGCCTACCGTCCAAGTGATGCCGCCGCGAAAAACGCCGAGCTGCGCAAAAGCCGCGAGTTGAAGCAGCAGTTGCTCAATGAAGCCAAAAGCGGTGGTAAAGCGGCGTCTGGGGGAAAGTCCCACGGGGCGGAAAAACCGTCGAGCAAGCCAAGTAAACACCGTAAAGGCCCGCCTAAAGCGGGTTCGGCTCCCGCGAAAAGCGGCGGGTCGCGCAAACCTAAGGCCAAGTCATGAGTCTGGAAAAAATCTACGGCGTGCACGCCGTAGAAGCACTGCTGCGTCACCACCCTAAGCGCGTCAAGCAAGTGTGGCTGGCCGAAGGCCGTAGCGAGCCGCGCGTGCAAGCGCTGGTCGAGTTGGCTACCCAAAACAAAGTTGCCATCGGTCAGGCCGAGCGTCGTGAAATGGACGTGTGGGTGGACGGCGTTCACCAGGGCGTGGTTGCGGACGTGAGCCCGAGCCAGGTCTGGGGCGAAGCAATGCTCGACGAACTGCTCGACCGTACTGAAGGCGCTCCGCTGTTGCTGGTGCTGGACGGCGTGACTGACCCGCACAACCTTGGCGCTTGCCTGCGTTCGGCGGACGCTGCCGGTGCGCTGGCGGTGATCGTGCCAAAAGACAAGTCGGCCACTCTCACGCCAGTCGTGCGTAAAGTGGCTTGCGGCGCCGCGGAAGTGATTCCGTTGGTCGCCGTGACCAACCTTGCGCGTACTCTGGAGAAGCTCCAGCAGCGCGGCCTGTGGGTCGTGGGTACGGCAGGCGAGGCCGAGGTCAGCATTTATGACCAGGACCTCACCGGCCCGACCATCCTGATCATGGGGGCCGAAGGCAAAGGCATGCGTCGCCTGACCCGTGAGCATTGTGACTACCTGGTGAAACTGCCGATGGCCGGTAGCGTCAGCAGTCTCAACGTTTCGGTCGCGACCGGCGTGTGCTTGTTTGAAGCGCAGCGTCAGCGTGGCGCGAAGGCCAAGACCAAGAAGTAACGGTTTGGATCGTTCCCATGCTCTGCGTGGGAATGCATCTTGTGACGCTCCGCGTCACGCTTCAGCAGCGGACGCAGAGCGTCCAGGGCTGCGTTACCACGCAGAGCGTGGGAACGATCAGTTAATTGCGCGGTGATTGTTCAAATAATCACCAATCACCTTGCGCCGTTTCTCCCCCTTCTCTACAATTGCGCCCCTTGCCTTCCTGGCAGGCACCGATGTGCCTCCCTGCGGCAAGATCCATAAGTGTCATTCACTCCTTGTCTGACCGTTTTTGAGCGGCAGGCTACAACCCGTAAGGAGCATTCATGCGTCATTACGAAATCATCTTTTTGGTCCACCCGGATCAAAGCGAGCAAGTCGGCGGCATGGTAGAGCGTTACACCAAGCTGATCGAAGAAGACGGCGGCAAAATCCACCGTCTGGAAGATTGGGGCCGTCGTCAACTGGCCTACGCAATCAACAATGTTCACAAGGCTCACTACGTGATGCTGAACGTTGAGTGCACTGGCAAGGCCCTGGCCGAGCTGGAAGACAACTTCCGCTACAACGATGCTGTGATCCGTAACCTGGTCATCCGTCGCGAAGAAGCCGTTACCGGCCAATCCGAGATGCTCAAGGCTGAAGAAAACCGCAGTGAGCGCCGTGAGCGTCGCGACCGTCCTGAGCACGAAGGCGCTGATAGCGTTGATAGTGATGACAGCGACAACAGCGATAACGCTGACGAGTAATCCACGGACCTTTTAAGGAGCCTATCAAATGGCACGTTTCTTCCGTCGTCGTAAATTCTGCCGCTTCACCGCTGAAGACGTGAAAGAGATCGATTACAAAGATCTCAACACTCTGAAAGCCTACGTATCCGAGACCGGCAAAATCGTTCCAAGCCGTATCACCGGTACCAAAGCACGTTATCAGCGTCAGCTGGCCACCGCTATCAAGCGCGCCCGCTTCCTGGCCCTGCTGGCCTACACCGACAGCCACGGCCGCTGAGACCGGGCAGTCGACAAGTAGTAAGGGATTGAATGCATGCGCGCCTTAGCTGAGTTCATCATGCGCGGTCGCGTGCAAGCCACTCTGGTAGTGGCTGGATGTGCGGCATTGCCGTTGCTTTATTGGTTGGGTGCTGCCGCAGGTTGCCTTGTGCTCCTGCGGCGCGGTTTGAAGGACGCCCTTGGCGTTCTTGCCCTGGGATTGTTGCCGGCCTTGATCTGGTGGCTGCAATTCGGCGATCCACGAGTACTTCTGGTACTGCTGGGGTCATCGAGCCTTGCGTTGGTTTTACGCGCAAGTGAGTCCTGGGTCCGCACGCTGCTGGTCAGCGTGGCATTGGGGTTGGTGTACTCAGTGATGCTTGGCGCGGCTTTCCGCCCGCAAATCGAGGCGCTGTCGCAAGAGATCGTCAAGATCCTGCCGATGGCCCTCGGGGATCTCTACCAGCAATTGTCGGTAGATGAGCGAGCGCGGTTTGCGTCACTGATTGCCCCGGTCCTGACCGGCCTGATTGCGGCATTGTTGCAGGTTGTCAGCGTGCTGAGCCTGATTCTTGGGCGTTATTGGCAGGCGTTGTTGTACAACCCGGGTGGTTTTGGTCGCGAATTTCGCAGTATCAGAATCCCCGCGGGGCCGGCGATGTTGCTGCTGGCGTGCATGGTTGTCGGGCCGAATTTCGGTCCACAGATGGCCTTGCTGGCGCCGATTTGCAGCGTACCGCTGGTGTTTGCCGGACTGGCCCTGATTCATGGGCTCGTTGCGCGAAAGCGCCTGGCCAAGTTTTGGCTGGTGGGGTTGTACGTGACGCTGTTGCTGTTTATGCAGCTGATCTATCCGTTACTCGTGGTTTTGGCCATTGTCGACGGCCTGATTGATTTTCGCGGTCGTCTGGCATCGAAAGATGCCGATAACGCGAACGGTGAAGGTTAAAAGTTAGAGGATTTTCACATGCAACTGATCCTTCTGGAAAAAGTCGCCAACCTGGGCAACCTGGGCGACAAAGTGAACGTTAAGGCCGGTTACGGTCGTAACTACCTGCTGCCATACGGCAAAGCCACCGCTGCAACCGCTGCCAACCTGGCTGCGTTTGAAGAGCGTCGTGCTGAGCTGGAAAAAGCAGCAGCAGACAAAAAAGCTTCGGCCGAAACTCGCGCTGCCCAACTGGCTGAGCTGGAAGTGACTATCACTGCCACCGCCGGTGACGAAGGCAAGCTGTTCGGTTCGATCGGCACCCACGACATCGCTGATGCACTGACCGCCTCCGGCGTTGAAGTGCAGAAGAGCGAAGTTCGTCTGCCGAACGGCACCATCCGCAACGTAGGCGAATTCGACGTAGCCGTGCACCTGCACGCCGAAGTTGAAGCCACCGTACGCGTTGTTGTGGTAGCAGCTTAAGCAGCACCTAACTGACTGGCACCTCGCGTGCCAGACGGTTAACATCGGGCACGATCCTGTTTACAGGTCGTGCCTTTTGTTTTTCTACAAACCCCTAATTCCAAGTGGCCATGAACGATATTTCAGCTCCTGAGCAATACGATCTGCAAACCGCTGCCCTGAAGGTGCCGCCGCACTCCATCGAGGCCGAACAGGCCGTGCTCGGTGGTTTGATGCTGGACAACAACGCCTGGGAGCGCGTGCTGGATCAAGTCTCGGATGGTGACTTCTATCGCCATGACCACCGCCTGATTTTCCGCGCCATTGCCAAACTGGCTGACCTCAACTCCCCGATCGACGTCGTGACCCTTGCCGAGCAATTGGACAAGGAAGGTCAGACTTCACAAGTGGGCGGTCTCGGTTACCTGGGTGAATTGGCAAAAAACACCCCGTCGGTCGCCAACATCAAGGCCTATGCGCAGATCGTTCGCGCACGGGCGACGTTGCGTCAGTTGATCGGCATCGCCACTGAAATCGCTGACAGCGCGTTCAACCCGGAAGGGCGTACGGCCGAAGAAATCCTCGACGAGGCTGAACGGCAGATCTTCCAGATTGCCGAGGCGCGCCCGAAGACCGGCGGCCCAGTCAGCGTCAACGACCTGCTGACCAAGGCCATCGACCGTATCGATACCCTGTTCAACACCGACAACGCCATCACCGGCTTGTCCACCGGCTACACCGACCTCGATGGCATGACCAGTGGCCTGCAGCCGGCTGACTTGATCATTGTTGCGGGTCGTCCGTCGATGGGTAAAACCACCTTCGCCATGAACCTGGTGGAAAATGCCGTTCTGCGCAGTGAAAAAGCGGTGCTGGTCTACTCCCTCGAGATGCCAGGTGAATCGCTGATCATGCGGATGCTCTCGTCCCTGGGGCGTATCGACCAGACCAAAGTGCGTGCTGGCCGCCTGGAAGACGACGACTGGCCGCGCCTGACCTCGGCAGTCAACCTGCTCAACGACCGTAAGCTGTTCATCGATGACACCGCAGGTATCAGCCCCTCGGAAATGCGTGCCCGCACCCGACGCCTGGTGCGTGAGCACGGTGACGTCGGCCTGATCATGATCGACTACCTGCAACTGATGCAGATCCCGGGTTCCAGCGGCGACAACCGAACCAACGAAATTTCTGAGATCTCCCGCTCGTTGAAAGCCCTGGCCAAGGAATTCAACTGCCCGGTAGTGGCGCTGTCCCAGCTCAACCGTTCCCTGGAACAACGTCCCAACAAACGCCCGATCAACTCCGACTTGCGGGAATCCGGAGCGATCGAGCAGGATGCCGACGTAATCATGTTCGTGTACCGGGACGAGGTGTATCACCCGGAGACCGAGCACAAGGGTATCGCCGAGATCATCATCGGCAAGCAGCGTAACGGTCCAATCGGTACGACGCGCCTCGCGTTCATCGGTAAATACACCCGCTTCGAAAACCTCGCGCCAGGCAGTTACAACTTCGACGACGAGTAAATAAGTGCCACCAATTCCGACTGCAAAGGTCGGAATTGATCAAATTTTGTGCTATATTCCGCGCCCGCGATTTTTCATCTCAACACCGGTCACCGTCATGCAAACAGCCAAGCCGTTATTTGACTATCCCAAGTACTGGGCCGAATGTTTCGGCCCTGCGCCATTCCTGCCGATGAGCAGGGAGGAGATGGATCAGCTTGGCTGGGATTCATGCGACATCATCATCGTCACCGGTGACGCGTACGTGGACCATCCGTCGTTCGGCATGGCAATCATCGGCCGGCTGCTGGAGTCCCAGGGCTTTCGCGTCGGGATCATTGCCCAGCCCAACTGGCAGTCCAAAGACGACTTCATGAAGCTCGGCGAGCCGAACCTGTTTTTCGGCGTCGCGGCCGGCAACATGGACTCGATGATCAACCGCTACACCGCCGACAAGAAAATCCGTTCCGATGACGCCTACACCCCAGGTGGCATGGCCGGCAAGCGCCCGGACCGCGCAAGTCTGGTGTACAGCCAGCGTTGCAAGGAAGCCTACAAGAACGTGCCGATCGTACTCGGTGGCATCGAAGCCTCCCTGCGTCGCATCGCCCACTACGACTACTGGCAAGACCGCGTGCGCAACTCGATCCTGATCGACGCCGCCGCCGATATCCTGCTGTACGGCAACGCCGAGCGCGCGATTGTCGAGGTTGCCCAGCGCCTGTCGTGGGGCCACAAAATCGAAGACATCACCGATGTGCGCGGCACCGCGTTCATTCGCCGTGACACACCCGCGGGCTGGTACGAAGTGGACTCCACGCGTATCGACCGCCCGGGCAAGATCGACAAGATCATCAACCCGTACGTGAACACCCAGGACACCCAAGCCTGCGCCATCGAGCAGGAAAAAGGTCCGGTTGATGATCCGGACGAAGCCAAGGTCGTACAGATCCTGGCCAGCCCGCGCATGACCCGCGAGAAGACCGTGATCCGCCTGCCGTCGGTAGAAAAAGTCCGTGGCGACGCGGTGCTCTACGCCCACGCCAACCGCGTGTTGCACCTGGAAACCAACCCAGGCAACGCCCGCGCCCTGGTGCAGAAACACGGTGAAGTGGACGTGTGGTTCAACCCGCCGCCCATCCCGATGACCACCGAAGAAATGGACTACGTGTTCGGCATGCCTTACGCACGTATCCCGCATCCGGCGTACGGCAAGGAAAAGATCCCGGCCTACGACATGATCCGTTTCTCGGTGAACATCATGCGTGGCTGCTTCGGCGGCTGCACCTTCTGCTCGATCACCGAGCACGAAGGCCGGATCATTCAGAACCGTTCCGAAGAGTCGATCATTCGCGAAATCGAAGAGATCCGCGACAAGGTGCCCGGCTTCACCGGCGTCATCTCCGACCTCGGCGGCCCGACCGCGAACATGTACCGCATTGCCTGCAAGAGCCCGGAAATCGAATCCGCGTGCCGCAAGCCGTCCTGTGTGTTCCCGGGTATCTGCCCGAACCTGAACACCGACCACTCGTCGTTGATCCAGCTGTACCGCAGCGCCCGTGCGTTGCCGGGTGTGAAGAAGATTCTGATCGCTTCCGGCCTGCGCTACGACCTCGCGGTTGAGTCGCCGGAGTACGTGAAAGAACTGGTCACCCACCACGTCGGTGGCTACTTGAAGATCGCCCCGGAACATACCGAGGAAGGTCCGCTCAACCAGATGATGAAACCGGGCATTGGCAGCTATGACAAGTTCAAGCGCATGTTCGAGAAGTACACCAAGGAAGCGGGCAAGGAGCAGTACCTGATTCCTTACTTCATCGCGGCCCACCCGGGCACCACCGATGAAGACATGATGAACCTGGCCCTGTGGCTCAAGCGCAATGACTTCCGCGCCGACCAGGTGCAGGCGTTCTACCCGTCGCCGATGGCCACCGCCACCGCGATGTACCACTCGGGCAAGAACCCGCTGCGCAAGGTCACCTACAAGAGCGACGCGGTGACCATCGTCAAGAGCGAGGACCAGCGCCGTCTGCACAAGGCGTTCCTGCGCTACCACGACCCGAAAGGCTGGCCGATGCTGCGTGAAGCGCTGACCCGCATGGGCCGCGCCGACTTGATCGGGCCGGGCAAGGAGCAGTTGATCCCGCTGCACCAGCCGTCCACCGACAGCTACCAGAGTGCCCGTCGCAAGAACTCGACGCCGGCCGGCAGCCACAAGGTCGCCAAGGAAACCACCACCAAGATCCTCACCCAGCATACCGGTCTACCGCCGCGTGGGAGTGACGGCAGCAACCCATGGGACAAGCGCGAGCAAGCCAAGGCTGCGGCCATGGTCCGCAACAAGCAGGCGGCTAAAGAGCGCACCGACGCGGCCAAGGGCAAAGGCAAGAAGCCAGCCCGCAAGCCAGTCGTGCCGCGTTGATCGCAGCCTGAACATGCAAAACGCCAGCCTCGTGCTGGCGTTTTGCTTTCTAGGCGGTGGATGGAGCGTTTGTTAAGGTGGCGCCCATTAGATTGTCATTGCGGGCTAGGCCGCAATGAGGCCGGTCCGGCCATCATCACCCTCAAGGAAGAACGTACATGGGCAACCCCCTACTCGGCATCGGCATGGATTCCAACCGCTCACAGTTCATGGCGCGCCAGCGCATCGAAAGCCAGATCAACCTGCCGCGCTTGTTTGCGGCCATCGATGCAGACCCTGCGATTGTCGGCGCGGGTGTCGTGTACATCGACGCTGACTTCAATGTGATCACCCTGCGCGAATTCCAACCCATCTGCAGTATTGCGCCCAAACGGGTGATTTTGCGCGAGGCGCAGAAGTACATCGCACCGGCGCAGTTTGCGCAGCAGGTGCAAGACAACCCCCGAGAGTCGCGCGTGGTGGGGGAGGCACTCAACACCACATTGTCCTGTGCCGGTGCGGTCATCGGTTGGATCGTTGTACTCAGCGGTTCCGTTGCGGTGCCGTTCACGGCGGGTGCCAGCAGTGTGGTTGCTGCGATTGGCTACACCGCCGCCACGGCCAGTACGCTCCAGTGTGTCGCCAGTGGCTATCGCACGGTCAATGAAATCAGCAATCCGGCCAAAAATGACGAACTCGACAGCGCGCAGTGGTATCAGTACACGATGATCGCACTGGATGCCGCTTCGTTGGTCGGGGTAGGTGCATCGACACTGACCACGATAAAACTGGTGCGCATGAATCAAGCCACCACCGGCAAAAGCGTGAGGGAAGTACTCAAAGGTTTAAACCGCCAGGAGCGCGCCAAGCTGACCAAGGAATTGCTCAGCATCAAAGACCCGCGCATGACCTCAAAAATGCTCAAGTTGAAGCAACTGTCAGGCGAGGCGACCAAGCGTTTCACGCCCACCCAGGTCAAGCATGCAACAGTGACGCAGATAAAGGATGCTTTGGGCGCAGCGATCGGTTTCACCGGCAGTGCGATTTCAGGGAATGTGAGCACCATTGCCGTCGGCCTGTATGAGGAGATCGAGTAATGAGTGAACTCCCTAGCATTCGCAGTTTTCTGTCGCAGTATTTTCCTGTGTTCATGGGGGCGATCTTTGCAGCGGTCTTTACGCTGGTGCTCGCCGTTCCGTTGGTTTTTGACAGTTATTTCCCGGACCTCCCGTTGGCGGACAACGCCAAGTATTCCTTTCTGGGCGGCCTTGCGCTGGCCTGGGTCGTGGTGCATTGCAATTTCATGATTGCGCGTGGGCGTGCGCAGTGGGTATGGCCGCTGATAACCCTGTTGGGGCTGTGCATTTTGGCGGTATTGCCCACTATCGCGTATCGACCGCATTTTCTGCTTTATGGCTTGAGCTTGTTGTTACCGCTGCTGGGACTGTTGCTGCTCAACAGTAAACGCCACCGCGAAATGCGCCAGAAGCTGGTCGAGGTACGCCACTTGCGTGAAGCCGTGATTGCCAAGCTCAAAGCTCGCTGATTGGGTAGATTCACCACCCACGCCACCCCACTCGCGCCTCAAATATGTGCGGCGCTTGCACCAGGGAGCATACGATGGCGCCGTTTTGGTGCTGTACTGCACCGGGTCTTACGATAAAGCGCAATGACGGCCGCTCTGGCATAAGTCTTGCGCGCTTTGTTTCCATGCCCTGGCTCGCAGGAGGCCGCCGTGTCGATTCATGTCGCGTTGCACCACGTTACGCATTACCGCTACGACCGCGCTGTTGAACTCGGCCCACAGATCGTGCGTTTACGTCCGGCGGCCCATAGCCGTACGCGGATTTTGTCCTACGCATTGAAAGTGCTGCCCGAGCAGCATTTCATCAATTGGCAGCAAGACCCTCAGGGCAATTACCTGGCGCGGTTGGTATTCCCGGAAAAGACTGACGAGCTGCGTATCGAAGTCGACCTGGTCGCTGAGATGGCGGTGTTCAACCCGTTCGACTTTTTCCTCGAGCCCTATGCCGAAAAAATCCCCTTCAGCTACGCCGCCGATGAGCAGCGCGAGCTGGCGCCGTACCTGGAAACGTTGCCGCTGACACCGAAGTTTACCGCCTACCTGGCTGGCATTGACCGCACGCCGTTGCCGGCAGTGGACTTTCTGGTGGGGCTCAACCAACGGCTGGCCACCGATATCGGCTACCTGATTCGCATGGAACCTGGCGTGCAGACCCCGGAGTTCACCCTGGAAAACGCCTCCGGCTCCTGTCGGGATTCGGCCTGGTTGCTGGTGCAATTGCTACGCAACCTGGGGTTAGCGGCGCGCTTCGTGTCCGGTTACTTGATCCAACTGACCGCCGACGTCAAAGCCCTGGACGGCCCATCCGGCACCGAAGTGGACTTCACCGACCTGCACGCCTGGTGCGAAGTGTATTTACCCGGCGCCGGTTGGATCGGACTCGATGCCACGTCCGGTCTGTTCGCCGGTGAAGGCCATATCCCATTGGCCTGTAGTCCCGATCCATCGTCCGCCGCTCCGATCAGTGGGCTGGTGGAACCGTGCGAGTGCGAATTTACCCACGAGATGTCGGTAGAGCGCATCTGGGAAGCGCCTCGGGTAACCAAGCCCTACACCGAAGAACAATGGCTGGCGATCCAGGCCCTGGGCCGACAGATCGATGGCGACTTGCTCAAGGATGACGTGCGCCTGACCATGGGCGGTGAGCCGACCTTCGTCTCTATCGACGACCCCGATGGCGCCGAGTGGAACACTGCCGCCTTGGGACCGGACAAGCGTCGCCTGTCTGCCGAACTGTTCCAGCGCATGCGCAAACATTACGCGCCCAAGGGCCTCGTGCACTTTGGCCAGGGCAAGTGGTACCCCGGCGAGCAACTGCCACGCTGGTCGCTCAACTGCTACTGGCGTCGCGATGGCGTGCCGATCTGGCATAACAGCGCGCTGATCGCCGATGAGCAAGAGGATTACGGTGCCGATGGCGTGATGGCCGGGCGCTTCCTGGCCAGCGTCGCCGAGCGGTTGAAGCTGCCGGCACGCTTTGTGTTCCCGGCCTTTGAAGACAACTTCTACTACCTGTGGCGCGAAGGCGCACTGCCGCAAAACGTCACCGCCAAGGACCCGCGCTTGAGCGACGACCTTGAGCGCGAACGCTTGCGCAAAGTGTTCAGCCAGGGCCTGGACAAAGTCATCGGTCAAGTGCTGCCGCTGGCACGCACGGCGGCCAATGACCGCTGGCAGAGCGGGCCTTGGTACCTGCGTGACAATCATTGTCGCCTCGTGCCGGGCGACTCGGCGCTGGGTTACCGTCTGCCCTTGGCCTCGCAGCCGTGGGTGACGGCGGCGGAGTATCCGTTTGTGCACCCCACTGACCCGAACCAGGATCAGCCGGAGCTGCCGACCACCACGCAACTGCAAAGCCATGGCGAACCTGCATCGAGCGATGAGCGTGTGCCGAAAGTGGATCAGTCCGCTGACTGGCTGACGCGCACCGCGCTGTGTGCCGAAGCACGGGAAGGGCGCCTGTATCTGTTTATGCCGCCGCTGGAACGCGTCGAAGATTATCTGGAGTTGGTGGCGGCCATCGAAGCCACTGCCGAGGAGCTGCATTGCCCGGTGTTGCTGGAGGGCTACGAGCCACCGGCCGATACGCGCCTGAGTAACTTCCGCGTCACGCCGGACCCGGGTGTGATCGAGGTGAATGTGCAACCGTCTGCGACCTGGGACGAGTTGGTGGAGCGCACCGAATTCCTCTACGAAGAGGCGCGGCAAACCCGCCTCACGACTGAAAAATTCATGATCGATGGCCGCCACACCGGCACCGGCGGCGGTAACCACTTTGTGTTGGGCGGGGCCACGCCCAAGGACTCGCCATTCCTGCGTCGCCCTGACTTGTTGCGCAGCTTGATCAGCTATTGGCATAACCACCCGTCGCTGTCATACCTGTTCTCCGGCCTGTTTATTGGCCCGACTTCCCAGGCTCCACGGGTGGACGAGGCGCGCAACGATGCCTTGTATGAGCTGGAAATTGCCTTCGCGCAAATGCCTGAGCCAGGCGAAGAATGCCCGCCGTGGTTGGTGGACCGTCTGCTGCGCAATCTGCTGATCGACGTGACGGGCAACACCCACCGCGCCGAATTCTGCATCGACAAGCTCTACTCGCCCGACGGGGCCACTGGCCGCCTGGGTCTGCTGGAGTTGCGCGCCTTTGAAATGCCACCTCACGCCCGTATGAGCCTGACTCAACAACTGCTATTGCGCGCGTTGGTTGCGCGCTTCTGGCGTGAGCCGTACGCGCCGCCGAAACTGGCGCGCTGGGGTACCGAGCTGCACGATCGCTTCTTGCTGCCGCATTTTATCGAGCAGGATTTTGCCGATGTGATCGTCGAACTGAATGCCGCCGGTTACCCGCTGCGGGCCGAATGGTTTGCCGCACACCTTGGGTTCCGTTTTCCCAAAGTCGGCGACTACGCTGTCAGCGGCATCGAGCTGGAACTGCGCCAGGCCCTGGAGCCCTGGCACGTATTGGGCGAGGAGGGCGCGGTCGGCGGCACGGTGCGCTATGTGGATTCGTCGCTGGAGCGGCTGCAAGTGAAGTTGAGCGGGCTGCCGCCGCAGCGCTATTTGCTGACCTGCAACGGCATCCCGGTGCCGCTGCAAGCCACTGGGCGAGTGGGCGAGTTCGTTGCCGGCGTACGGTATCGCGCCTGGCAACCGGCCAACTGTTTACAGCCGACTATCCCGGTGCATGCGCCGTTGGTGTTCGACCTGCTGGACACCTGGATGCAACGTTCCCTCGGCGGCTGTCAGTACCACGTCGCTCATCCGGGCGGGCGTAATTATGACAGCTTGCCGGTGAATGCCAACGAAGCGGAGAGCCGGCGTATGGCGCGGTTTTTCCGACTGGGGCACACTCCTGGAAAACTCCCGGTACCTTCTCTGGTCATCAATGATGAGTTGCCAATGACCCTGGATCTCCGGCATTTCCCCAATAAAAATGACTAAACGCGGCACTCATGTGGGAGCCAGCTCCCACATTAGATTGCAGTGAATTTGAGTTAATCTGAGCCCCCTTGCCTCTGCCGAGCGTTCCATGTCCGACTTGCTCGACCGTTACCCGCTGACCGCGGGCACTTATCACGAACTGCTGGACGACAGCGGCGCGGTGCGCGCCCATTGGCAGCGCTTGCTTGATCACCTGCAACGCAGCACACCCGCGCAACTGGCCCAGCGCCAGGCGCTGCTGACTCGGCAGATCCAGGAAAACGGCGTGACCTACAACGTCTACGCTGACCCCAAGGGGGCTGATCGCCCATGGGAACTGGATTTGCTGCCCCATGTGCTCGCCGCCGATGAGTGGCAGCGCCTGTCGGCGGGTATCGCCCAGCGTGCGCGTCTGCTTAATGCCGTGTTGGCCGATCTCTATGGCCCCCAGCGTTTGATCAAAGAAGGCTTGTTGCCGGCTGAACTGGTGTTCGGTCACAACAACTTCCTGTGGCCATGCCAGGGCATCCAGCCGCCTGACGGTGCATTTTTGCACCTGTATGCCGTGGACTTGGCGCGTACGCCGGATGGCCGTTGGTGGGTCACCGCCGACCGTACCCAGGCACCGTCGGGTGCGGGTTATGCGTTGGAAAATCGCACCATCGTGTCCCGCGCTTTTCCGGATCTGTACCGCGATTTGCAGGTGCAGCACCTCACCGGCTTCTTCCGTACCCTGCAGGAAACCCTGGCGCGCCAGGCGCCCAGCGATGATCAGCCGCCGCTGATCGTGCTGCTGACCCCAGGGCGCTTCAACGAAAGCTATTTCGAACACCTCTACCTCGCGCGCCAACTCGGCTATCCGCTGGTGGAAGGCGGCGATCTCACCGTGCGCGACAGCACGGTGTTCCTGAAGACCCTCAGTGGCCTGCGCCGGGTACACGCGATCATGCGTCGCCTGGACGATGATTTCTGCGACCCGCTGGAGCTGCGCACCGACTCGGCCCTTGGCGTACCAGGCCTGCTCGATGCCGTGCGCCAAGGCAATGTGCTGGTGGCCAATGCCCTGGGTAGCGGTGTGCTGGAGTCCCCCGGTTTGCTCGGCTTCCTGCCGAAGATCAACGAGTTTTTGTTTGGCGAAGAACTGATCCTGCCGTCCATCGCCACCTGGTGGTGCGGTGAAGCGCCAGTGCTCGCCGAAGCCTTGGAAAAACTCCCGGAGCTGCTGATCAAACCGGCGTTCCCGTCGCAAAGTTTCACCCCGGTATTTGGCCGCGACTTGAACGAAGAACAACGCCAGGCCTTGGCCGAGCGCATGCGCGCGCGGCCTTACGCCTATGTCGCCCAGGAGCTGGCGCAACTGTCCCAGGCGCCGGTGTGGCACACCATCGATGACCACCTTCAACACCGCGCCATCGGTATGCGGGTGTACGCCGTGGCCAGCGACGAGGGTTACCGCGTACTCCCCGGCGGCCTGACCCGCGTGGCGGCTGAGGCCGATGCCGAAGTGGTGTCGATGCAACGCGGCGGCGCGAGCAAGGACACCTGGGTACTCGGTGAGCGCGCCATCGGTGGCGAGCACTGGCGCGCGCAGCGGGCGATTGGCGCCCACGACCTGGTGCGTCGTGACCCTTATCTGCCGTCACGCGTGGTGGAAAACCTGTTCTGGTTTGGCCGTTACTGCGAACGTTGTGATGACAGCGCGCGCTGGTTGCGAATCGTGCTGGCGCGTTATGTCGACGGCGACGATCCATTGGCGTTGCAAGCGGCGGTTGAGCTGGGTGAGAGCTTGCGGCTGTTGCCGGAAGAGGGCGAGTTGCCCGAGCGCCTGCTCGCTGCCTTACTCGGTGACGACTGGCCGTCGAGTCTGCGCGCCAACCTGCAGCGCTTGCAGTGGGCGGCGTCCCAGGTGCGCGGCAAGTTGTCCCGGGAGAACTGGCAGGCCCTGGTGGAGTTGCAACGCGAAGCCATGGAGCTGGAAAGTGAAACGCCGGACTTTGGCGAGTTGCTGGACTTCCTCAACCGTTTGGTGATGTCGCTGGCGGCGTTGTCCGGATTTGCCCTGGACGACATGACCCGTGACGAAGGCTGGCGCTTTTTGATGATGGGGCGGCGCATCGAGCGTCTGCAATTTCTCAGCAGCAGCCTCGCGGCGTTCCTGCGTGGCGTGGCAGTGTTCGATCAGGCGGGGCTGGAGTGGTTACTGGAACTGGGCAACAGCAGCATCACCTATCGCTCTCGCTACCTGGCGGTGCCGCAATTGATACCGGTGCTCGACTTGCTGCTGCTGGACGAGCAAAACCCGCATGCGGTGTTGTTCCAATTGAAGCTGGTTAGCCGCACGTTACGCCGTCTCAACGACGACTTCGGCGTGCCGCGAGAAACCGGCCTCGGCCCGTTGGTGGAGCGCCTGGCGCATTTCGACCTGGGCTGCCTGGAGAACTCGTTGTTTGGCGAATCCAGCGTGCGTGCTGCGTTGGACGGCCTGGCGGACTTGCTGCAAGCGGTAGCGGATGAGAGTGGGCAAGTGTCGGATCGCCTGGCGTTGCGCCATTTTGCCCATGTGGATGATGTCAGCCAGCAAACGGTGTCGGTGTGATGAGTGCGCGCTACCAGATTTTCCATGATACCCATTACCACTACGACAGCCCGGTGTCCCTGGCCCAGCAGTTGGCGCACTTGTGGCCACGGCCGTGTGCCTGGCAGCGGTGCAGCTCACAGCAATTGGATATCAGCCCTGAGCCGACTTCTCGTCGTGATGAGTTGGACGTGTTCGGCAACCCGATCACCCGGCTGGCGTTCGAGCGGCCCCATGATGAATTGCTGGTAAATGCCGGGCTGACTGTGGAAGTGCTGGCGCGGCCTGCGCTGGACTTTCAACAGTCGCCGGCCTGGGACCAGACCCGCGACAGCCTGACCTACGACAGCCAGCCGATGTCCGCGCAGTTGATCGAAGCGTGTCGCTATCGCTTCGAATCGCCCTACGTGCATTTGAAGAAAACCTTCGTCGAGTTTTCCGAAAGCTGTTTTCCTCCGGGCGAACCCTTGCTGCTGGGTGCGCAGGCGTTGATGGAGAAGATCTTCAGCGAGTTCACCTTCGATGCGGAAGCCACTCAGGTCGCCACGCCGCTGGTGGAAGTACTGGAGCGCCGACGCGGCGTATGCCAGGACTTCGCCCACCTGATGCTCGCCTGCCTGCGCTCGCGGGGGCTGGCGGCGCGCTATGTCAGCGGCTACCTGCTCACCCAGCCACCGCCCGGCCAGCCACGTCTGATCGGCGCCGACGCGTCCCACGCGTGGGTCTCGGTGTATTGCCCGGTATCGGGCTGGGTAGATTTTGATCCGACCAACAATGTGCAGCCGGCACTGGAGCACATCACCCTGGCCTGGGGCCGGGACTTTTCCGATGTATCGCCGTTGCGCGGGGTGATTCTGGGGGGAGGGAGCCATGACCCGGAGGTGCGGGTGACGGTGATGCCTTTAGAGTAAAGATCGTTCCCACGCTGTGCGTGGGAATGCCTGCTGTGACGCTCTGCGTCACCGTTGCGCAGGCTTCGAATCTTGCGTTGCACCGTGGACGCGGAGCGTCCGAGGCTGCATTCCCACGCAGAGCGTGGGAACGATCAATTATTCAGCCGGATCTTTTGGTGTTTCAGTCTCGTCGCTCGTTACTTCACCATCGACATCCGGGTTCAGCCCGCCGGCCTCTTCGTCTGCAGCCGCTTTCTTGCGCTGCAGTTTTTCCTCTTTCTTCTGTTCCTTGGCCAAGTCTCTCTGACGTTTGGCGAAGGAGTAATTAGGTTTGGCCATGGGCGATCCTCTAGGGTCGAAGGTGAGGGTGGGCGGCGCGCAGCTGCCTTGGGTCGCTATGGTAGCAGCTTAGCAGCGCGCTTGGCCTTCACTTACCGCAGGCGTAAGCAGCCAGCAGCCCATTGAACAGTTGGTTGAGGTGCATGGCGCGGACTCCAATGGGGAATGGGCCGATCATAGGTCGATAGCTGTACTTTGGCTGGTAGATTGTGTTGATAAGTCTGATAGCCTAAAGTTGTATACAATCTGTTGATTCAGATCATAAGAATTTCGGCCTGCCTCAGGCACCCTTGTCGCAATACGCGTTTTTTAAACCCTGCCTTGGAGATTCACATGTTTGCCAAACTCGTTGCTGTTTCCCTGCTGACTCTGGTGAGCGGCCAGTTGCTTGCTGCAGAGTGCAAGGTCACCGTCGACTCCACCGACCAAATGTCCTTCAACACCAAGGCCATTGAAATCGACAAAAGCTGCAAGACGTTCACCGTGGAACTGACCCACTCCGGCAGCTTGCCGAAAAACGTCATGGGTCATAACTGGGTGCTGAGCTCTGCTGCCGATATGCCTGGCATCGCCAGCGACGGCATGGCTGCCGGTATCGACAAGAACTACCTGAAAGACGGCGACACCCGCATCATCGCCCACACCAAGATCATCGGTGCCGGCGAGAAAGACTCCGTGACCTTCGATGTGTCGAAATTGGCTGCTGGTACGGATTACGCGTTCTTCTGCTCGTTCCCAGGCCACATCTCGATGATGAAAGGCACTGTGACCCTGAAGTAATAGGATTTCAGCTGCAAAAAAAGCGCCTTGCGGGGCGCTTTTTTGTGGACGGCGAAAACCTGTGGCAAGCCCGCTCACCACAACGGCCCATTCACTAAAGTGTTCACGGCGCGAATGGCATGACCCGCTTGTGCTCGGTCTTGCGGTAGGTGTCGCAGATGATTTTGAACGCTTCCTCGCGCACCGGCTCACCGTGCAGGAAGGCGTCGATCTCGGCGTAGGTCACGCCGTGGGAGGCTTCATCCGGCTTGCCCGGCGACAGGTCTTCCAGGTCGGCCGTCGGCACTTTCTCGACCAGCGACTCTGGCGCACCAAAGTGCCGTGCAATCGCGCGTACCTGATTTTTCACCAGTCCGCTCAGCGGTGCCAGGTCACAGGCGCCATCACCAAACTTGGTGAAAAAGCCCATCACCGCTTCCGCCGCATGGTCAGTGCCGATCACCAGGCCTCCCGCCGCGCCGGCGATGGTGTACTGCGCCACCATGCGCATGCGCGCCTTGGTGTTGCCCAGTACGAAATCGCGGGACACCGCCGCTTTGCCTTCAAATGCGGCCACTTCATTGGCCAGGGATTTCACCGCCGGACCGATGTTCACGGTGTGGCGCTCGTCTGGCTCGATAAAATCCACCGAGGCCTGGGCGTCGTGTTCGTCGAACTGGGTTTCGTAGGGCAGGCGCACCGCAATAAAGCGGTAACCCTCCTCACCGGTGCTGTCGCGCAGTTCTTTCATCGCGCGTTGGGCCAGCAGGCCTGCGGTCAGGGAGTCGACGCCGCCGCTGATGCCCAGCACCAATGTCTTGAGCCCTGAATGACGCAGGCAGTCCTGGATAAAGGCCACGCGTCGGGCAACCTCGGCCTCAAGGGCGGTCCGGTCTTTGAACGGCGCTTGGACCTTGAGCTGTTCAGCAATCTCACGCTGTACGGCTTGCATGATTCACTCCTTGCTAGAGATGGCAGGTACTTTGAAAACGTGACGCAAATAGGCGACGAAATTCGGGTCGGTGCAGTGGGTCTTGCCCGCTTCATCGGAGATTTTAGCGACGGGCTGGCCATTACAGGCGGTCATTTTAAGCACGATGCTCATCGGTTCCACACCTGGAATATCGCAGGTCAGGTTGGTGCCGATGCCGAAGCTCACATTGATCCGACCGCGCAGCGCCCGGAAAATCTCCAGGGCCTTGGGCAGCGACAAACTGTCGGAGAACACCAGCGTCTTACTCATCGGCTCGATGCCGAGCTTATGGTAGTGGGCGATGGCTTTCTCGGCCCATTGCACGGGATCACCGGAGTCGTGGCGCAGGCCGTCGAACAGCTTGGCGAAGTACAAGTCGAAGTCGCCCAGGAATGCGTCGGTGGTGATGCAGTCGGTCAGGGCGATACCCAGCAGGCCACGGTATTCGCGCACCCAGCAATCGAGTGCGGCGATCTGGCTGTCGATCAGGCGCGGGCCGAGTTGCTGGTGCGCCATGATCCATTCGTGGGCCATGGTGCCCAGCGGCTTCATGTTCAGTTCACGGGCCAGGTGCACGTTACTGGTGCCGACGAAGCGGCCGGGGAAGTCGTGCTTGAGCACATTGACCACTTCTTCCTGCACCCGGTACGAAAAGCGTCGACGCGTGCCGAAGTCGGCCACTTGCAGCTCCGAGAGCTCTTCGCTGCTGGCATTCGCCGTCAGCCAGTCGAACTTGCGATACAGCTGCTCGCGCGCTTGCTCGAGGATCACGGTCTGGTAGCGGTAGCGGTTGCGCACCTCGCTGACGATCGCCAGCATCGGCACTTCAAACAGGATCACATGTAACCACGGCCCGCGCAGGCGGATAAACAACTCGCCGTTTTCGATACCGGTTTGCACATAGCGCAGGTTGAAGCGGAACAGCCCGAGGAAGCGCAAAAAGTCGGGCTTCATAAAGCTGATACGTTCCAGGAAGCCCAACTGATCCGGGCTCAGGCTCAGCTCGGCGAGGCGCTCGATCTGGTAGCGGATCTCCGCCAGATACGGGCGCAGGTCTTCACTGTTGCGGCAACGAAACTCCCATTCAACGTCCACGTTCGGGTAGTTGTGCAGCACCGCCTGCATCATGGTCAGCTTGTAGAAGTCGGTGTCGAGCAGGTTCTGCACGATGCGATCGGCAAACACACTCTCGCTCATAACGGGAATCTCCAGACGGGTCGGCGATGGGCGCCGACCTTTACGCACAATTAAGGAATGGCGCTAGTGGCGCATAGACCTGTGGGGTTTTGCCAGTGATTTTTTTGGTGAGGCTGTGGGCCCTATCGCAGGCAACAAAAATCAGCAGATCAGACCTGCTCCATCATCCACTTCACAAACTCGCGCACCTTGGGTACTTCCGCCGAATGTTCGGGGTAGGCCAGGTAATACGCATCCTGGCTCGGCATCGCATGCTGCCAAGGAATCACCAGCTTGCCGTCCGCCAGTTCTTCTTCCACCAGAAAACGCGGCAACAGCGCCACGCCACAGCCCACCTGTGCTGCCCGGATGCACATATAGAACGTGTCGAAACGCGGCCCATGGTAGCTGTGCTCGGTTTGGTAACCCTGACTGGCGAACCAGTCGTGCCAGCCCTGAGGGCGCGAGGCGTTTTGCAGCAGCACCAGTTCGCTCAATTGCGTCGGGTCGGTGAACGGTTGTGCGGGCAAGCTCTCCGGCGCACAGACAGGTACAAGCTCTTCGCTGAACAGTTTCAGGCTCTCGGTGCCGGGCCGTGAACCCTGGCCGAAGTAGAAGGCCATGTCGGCCTTACCTTGCAGCAGTTCGTCCGGTTCCTGCTCGTTGCACAGGTCCAGGTGAATCTGCGGATGGCGCAGCCGCCAGCCCTTGAGGCGCGGCACCAGCCAGCGCGCGCCGAAGGTGTAGGGCGTGGATACTCGCAGCACTTCAGTTTCGCCGCCGTAGGAACGCAGGTAGTGGGTGGACATCTCCACTTGCGTGAGGATCTTGCGCACTTCCACCAGGTACAGGTCGCCCGCCGGGGTCATCTGCAAGCGGCGGCGCACCCGGCGAAACAGCAGGTGTTGCAGCAATTCTTCCAACTGCGCCACCTGCTTGCTCACCGCGCTTTGCGTGAGGTTCAGTTCCTCGGCGGCGCGGGTGAAGCTCAGGTGGCGGGTGGCGGCTTCGAAACACTGCAGGGCGGTGATCGAGGGCAAATGTCTTTTGTTCAGCACGGCACGCCTCTTTTTTATTCTTTGCATGAATAAACGGAATGATATCTCGCCTAATCGTCGTTTGTTGGCAAGTCTTGGGCCAGCTACAAATAAGGTCTGGATCGTCGCGCGGGACGCGGCGCACATTTTCTGTTTGTAGATTGAAGGAGTGACCCATGGTTGCCGCATTGCTTGACCGTCTCGGGGTAAACCCGGCGCTGTACCAGTCGGGTAAACAACCCGTGCATTCGCCGATTGATGGCAGCCGTATCGGCAGTGTGCACTGGGAAGGTGCCGCCGAGGTGGAGCAACAGGTCAGTCGCGCCGAGCATGCATTCGACGCTTGGCGCAAAGTGCCGGCCCCGCGCCGCGGTGAGCTGGTGCGTCAGTTTGGCGACGTGTTACGTGAATACAAGGCGGACTTGGGTGAGCTGGTGTCCTGGGAAGCCGGCAAGATCACCCAGGAAGGCCTGGGTGAAGTGCAGGAAATGATCGATATCTGCGACTTCGCCGTCGGTCTGTCCCGCCAACTGTACGGCTTGACCATTGCCTCCGAGCGTCCGGGCCACCACATGCGTGAAACCTGGCACCCACTGGGTGTGGTCGGCGTGATCAGCGCCTTCAACTTCCCGGTCGCCGTGTGGGCGTGGAACACCACCCTGGCACTGGTGTGCGGCAACGCGGTGATCTGGAAGCCGTCGGAAAAGACCCCGCTTACGGCCCTGGCGTGCCAGGCTCTGTTCGAGCGCGTGCTGAAGAAATTCACCGATGCGCCCGAGTACCTGAGCCAAGTGATTATTGGCGGCCGCGATGCCGGCGCCGCACTGGTGGATGACCCGCGCGTCGCGCTGATCAGCGCCACCGGCAGCACCCGCATGGGCCGCGAAGTGGCGCCTAAAGTTGCCGCACGTTTCGCCCGCAGCATCCTCGAGCTGGGCGGCAACAACGCGATGATCCTCGGCCCAAGCGCCGACCTGGACATGGCCGTGCGCGCGATTCTGTTCAGCGCCGTCGGCACCGCCGGCCAACGCTGCACCACGCTGCGTCGGTTGATCGCCCATGAGTCGGTCAAAGCAGAAATCGTCACCCGTCTCAAGGCCGCCTACTCCAAAGTGCGCATCGGCCACCCGCTGGAAGGTAATTTGATCGGCCCGCTGATCGACAAGCACGGTTTCGAGAATATGCAGGATGCCCTGGAGCAAGCCTTGAGCGAAGGCGGCAAGGTGTTCGGCGGCAAGCGTCAGTTGGAAGATAAATTCCCGAATGCCTACTACGTGTCGCCGGCGATCGTGGAAATGCCCGAGCAGAGCGAAGTGGTGTGCACCGAAACCTTCGCGCCGATTCTGTATGTGATTGGCTACAACGACTTTACCGAAGCCCTGCGCCTGAACAACGCCGTGCCCCAAGGCCTGTCGTCGTGCATCTTTACCACTGACGTGCGTGAAGCCGAGCAGTTTATGTCGGCGGTGGGCAGTGACTGCGGTATCGCCAACGTCAACATCGGCCCGAGCGGCGCGGAAATTGGTGGCGCGTTTGGTGGTGAGAAAGAAACCGGTGGTGGTCGTGAGTCGGGTTCGGATGCGTGGCGCGGGTATATGCGTCGCCAGACCAATACCGTGAATTACTCGTTGGAACTGCCGCTGGCCCAGGGCATTACTTTCGACTGATCCCTCAAGTCAGAGCTGATCGTTCCCACGCAGAGCGTGGGAACGAGCGGTGGTGAACTCATCCCGGAGTCTGGCAATGCCATTACGCGAAACATGTTTGTGGGAACAACTCACTCCAGGCCGGCCGGATCGCGCCGCGCTCAGGGGCGAGGTCAAGGTGGATGTGTGCGTGATCGGCGCCGGGATCACCGGTTTGTCGGCCGCCATTCACCTGCTGGAACAAGGTAAAAGCGTCGCCGTGCTGGAGGCTCATCGCACCGGCCATGGTGGTTCGGGGCGCAACGTCGGGCTGGTCAATGCCGGCATGTGGATTCCCCCCGATGAGATCGAAGCCGGTTTCGGCGAGGCGGTGGGCAGCCAGCTCAACCGTATGTTGGGTGCGGCACCGTCCCTGGTGTTCAGCTTGATCGACAAATACAACATCGATTGCCAATTGCGCCGTGAAGGCACCTTGCACATGGCGCACAACGCCCGTGGCGAGGCGGATTTGCGCAGTCGTGAAGAACAATGGAAGCGCCGTGGTGCGCCGGTTGAGTTGCTCACCGGCCAGGCGTGCGAGCAAGCCACGGGCACCCAGAAAATCGCCGCCGCGCTGCTGGATAGGCGGGCCGGCACCCTGAATCCGATGGCCTACACCAGCGGTTTGGCCTATGCCGCCGTCGGTCTGGGCGGGCAGTTATTCGACCATTCCCCGGTCACCCAGCTTGAGCGCCAAGGCACACTTTGGTCGGTGCAGACCGCTCAGGGCTCAGTGCAGGCTGCACAAGTCGTGATTGCCTCCAACGCCTACACCGAAGGTGAATGGACCGAGCTGCGGCGTAATTTTTTCCCTGGTTATTACTACCAGGTCGCGTCGGCCCCGCTGACCGATGAGGCGGCCCAACAGATCCTGCCCGGTGGCCAAGGTTCGTGGGACACGCGCCAGGTGTTGAGCAGCATTCGCCGGGATGCCGATGGCCGCCTGTTGCTCGGCAGCCTGGGCAACGGTAACCAAAAACCGACGTGGTTCCTCAAGGCGTGGGCCGATCGGGTGCAGCAGCATTACTTCCCGTACCTCAAATCGGTGCAGTGGGAGTGCACCTGGACCGGTTGCATTGCCTTCACCCCGGACCACCTGATGCGCCTGTTCGAGCCAGCCCCCGGCCTGGTGGCAGTGACGGGCTATAACGGGCGTGGCGTGACCACCGGTAGCGTAGTGGGCAAGGCCTTTGCCGACTATTTGTGTCACCAGAATCCCCAAGCGTTGCCGATCCCCTTCGCACCGATGCAGCCGCTGGCCGGGGTGGGCTTGCGCAGTTGCTTATATGAAGCTGGATTCTCGCTGTATCACGCCGGGCAATGTCTGAGGATCGTGATCTGATCAGCGAAATACCTGTCAGAAGCCTGCATTTTCTTAGCAGGCTACTCATCTGTATTGGTGCAAGTCGTAGCAGTCACGCACTGTAAATGTGCAGTTCCGTTACGCACATTGTTACAGGTGTAGGAACTGTCGTTTATCCGTCTGGTTGCAGGTGCTACCTGTCAGGGTTGTACTTTTTTGACCTGTTGGTTGCACCTATTGATGCTAGACGGTTGCACGTGCTGGAAAAAGGAGTCGAAACGCCTGTAATAACAATGACACCGTGTCTTTTTGAAGAATAAAAAAGTAATGGCACGCGCCTTGCTCTGGGCTTTCCCGTGAAAGTTTGTCGTGAACTCGTAGTGCCAATAAACAAAAACCTCGGAGCACCACTCATGTCCCAGACGTTTTACAAGAAAGGTTTTCTGGCCCTCGCCGTTGCAGCGGCGCTGGGTGTTTCTACGTTTGTTCAAGCTGATGTGAAGATTGGCGTGGCGGGGCCGATGACCGGCGCCAACGCGGCTTTCGGTGAGCAGTACATGACAGGTGCCAAAGCCGCCGCCGATGTGATCAACAAGGCGGGCGGTATCAACGGCGAGAAAATCGTGCTGGTGGCCGGTGATGACGCCTGTGAGCCGAAGCAAGCCGTGGCCGTGGCCAACCGTCTGGTTGACCAGGACAAGGTGATCGGCGTGGTCGGGCACTTCTGTTCCTCCAACACCATTCCAGCCTCCGAGGTTTACAGTGACGCGGGCGTGATCGCGATCACCCCTGGCTCCACCAACCCGCAAGTGACCGAGCGTGGCCTGACCGCCATGTTCCGTATGTGCGGGCGTGACGACCAGCAAGGCATTGTCGCCGGCGACTACATCGTCGACGTGCTCAAGGGTAAGAAGGTCGCAGTTATCAACGACAAGGACACCTACGGCAAAGGCCTGGCTGACGCCACCGCAGCCCAGTTGACCAAGCGCGGCGTCAAGCCGGTGCTGGAAGAAGGCCTGACCCGTGGCGAGAAAGACTTCAGCGCCCTGGTCACCAAGATTCGCGCCACCGGTGCCGACGTTGTCTACTTCGGTGGTCTGCACCCGGAAGCCGGCCCTCTGGTTCGTCAACTGCGTGAAGCCGGCCTCAAAGACGTCAAGTTCATGTCCGATGACGGCATCGTGACCGATGAGTTGGTGACCACCGCCGGCGGTGCGCAATACGTGGATGGCGTGTACATGACCTTCGGTGCCGACCCGCGTCTGCTGCCGGACAGTAAGGCTGTGGTTGAAGAGTTCCGTAAGGCAGGCAAAGAACCGGAAGGCTACACCCTGTACGCCTACGCTTCGGTCCAGGCCCTGGCCGCCGGCTTCAACGGTGCCAAGTCCAACAAAGGCGAAGACGCCGCCAAGTGGCTGAAATCTCACCCGGTAAAAACCGTAATGGGCGAGAAGAACTGGGACGCCAAGGGTGACCTGAAAGTCTCCGACTACGTGGTTTACCAGTGGGACAAAGACGGCAAATACCACCAGTTGGACAAGCAGAAGTAATAGTTAACGCGACGGGTTGAACGCCACTGCCCTCTGTGGGAGCCGGGCTTGCCCGCGATGACGGACTGACAGTCGACATCTGTGTTGAATGTGAAATCGCCATCGCAGGCAAGCCAGCTCCCACATGGGGTCGTGGTTGCTCGCACCCTTGTGTCCGGCAACAGATCTGTCTTTTCCTCCAGAAGAGCCGCGCACCTACAAGGTGTGCAAGCTCTCACCGCGTGAGATTGCGTTATGGATGGTATTTTCCTGCAGCAACTGGTCAACGGCCTGACCCTCGGGTCGGTCTATGGCCTGATCGCCATCGGCTACACAATGGTCTATGGCATCATTGGCATGATCAACTTCGCCCACGGCGAGGTTTACATGATTTCCGCTTACCTCGCGGCAATCAGTCTGGCACTGCTGGCTTACTTCGGCATCGAATCCTTCCCGCTGCTCATTCTCGGCACCTTGATCTTCACCGTGGTCGTCACCGGCGTTTACGGTTGGGTTATCGAGCGTGTCGCCTACAAACCGCTACGCAACTCCACCCGACTGGCACCGCTGATCAGCGCCATCGGGATCTCCCTGATCCTGCAGAACTACGCGCAGATCGCCCAGGGCGCCAAGCAACAAGGTATTCCTACCCTGCTGGCCGGGGCCTGGCGCGTCGATATCGGCACCGGGTTCGTCCAGTTGACGTACACCAAGGTCTTCATCCTGGTTGCAGCCTTCGCGGGCATGGCCTTGCTGACCTACATCATCAAATACACCAAGCTGGGCCGCATGTGCCGCGCGACCCAGCAAGATCGCAAGATGGCCTCGATCCTCGGCATCAACACCGACCGCGTGATTTCCTACGTGTTTGTCATCGGTGCTGCCATGGCCGCTCTGGCTGGCGTGCTGATCACCCTCAACTACGGCACGTTCGACTTCTACGCCGGCTTCATCATCGGCATCAAGGCGTTCACCGCAGCAGTACTTGGCGGCATTGGTTCCCTGCCTGGGGCGATGCTCGGCGGGATCATCCTCGGTATCTCCGAGTCGTTGTTCTCGGGGTTGATCAACTCTGACTACAAAGACGTGTTCAGTTTCTCCCTGCTGGTGGTGATTCTGATTTTCCGTCCTCAGGGCCTGCTTGGTCGCCCACTCGTGGCGAAGGTGTAAACATGTCTGCTGCCAAATCTATCGATATCAAGAAAAGTGTGGTCGATACGGTCCTCGCCGGGCTGATTTCGCTGATCGTGTTTGGTCCGATCGTCGGCGTGGTCCTCGACGGCTACGGCTTCAACCTGCAACCGGCCCGCGTGGCCATCCTGGTCGCCATCGTGATGGCTGGCCGCTTCGTCCTGAGTCTGTTCCTGCAAACCCCGAAAGGGCTGAAGATTCTGCAAGGCTTCGAAAGCACCGGCTCCGGGGTGCACGTGCTGCCGCCGGACTACAAGTCGCAGTTACGTTGGGTCATCCCAATGATTATCGCGATAGCGATCGTCTTTCCATTCCTCGCCAACAAGTATGTGCTGACCGTGGTTATCCTCGGCCTGATCTACGTGTTGCTGGGGTTGGGACTGAACATTGTGGTGGGCCTAGCCGGCCTGCTGGACTTGGGTTATGTAGCGTTCTATGCGATTGGTGCTTATGGCCTGGCGTTGGGCTACCAGTACCTCGGCCTGGGCTTCTGGACGGTGTTGCCGTTGGCGGCGATTACGGCGGCACTGGCCGGCTGTATTCTCGGCTTTCCAGTGTTACGAATGCACGGTGACTACTTGGCCATCGTGACGCTGGGCTTTGGTGAAATCATTCGGCTGGTCCTCAACAACTGGCTGTCGTTTACCGGTGGCCCGAATGGTATGCCGGTGCCGTCGCCGACTTTCATGGGCTTGGAGTTTGGCCGGGTTGCCAAGGATGGTGGGGTACCTTTTCATCAGTTCTTCGGCCTGGAGTTCAACCCCAACCTGAAATTCATCTTCATCTACACCGTGCTGTTCCTGGTGGTGCTGGCGGTGCTTTACATCAAGCACCGTCTGACCCGTATGCCAGTCGGTCGGGCGTGGGAAGCGTTGCGTGAAGACGAAATTGCCTGTCGCTCCATGGGTTTGAATCATGTGTTGGTCAAGCTCTCGGCGTTCACCATTGGTGCGTCCACGGCGGGTCTCGCAGGCGTGTTTTTTGCCAGTACCCAAGGCTTCGTCAACCCGACTTCGTTTAACTTCTTCGAGTCGGCGTTGATCCTGGCGATTGTCGTGCTGGGTGGTATGGGGTCAACGGTTGGGGTGGTGATCGCGGCCTTTGTGCTGACCATCACGCCAGAGCTGTTGCGCAGCTTCGCCGAGTATCGGGTATTGCTGTTGGGCGTATTGATGGTGGTCATGATGATTTGGCGCCCAAGAGGCCTGATTCGTGTGAGCCGAACCGGTGTGACACCACGCAAGGGGGTAGCGCCATGAGCAAGGAAGTCGTCCTCTCTGTGGAACACCTGATGATGCACTTCGGTGGCATCAAGGCCTTGAGCGATGTGAGCCTCAAGGTCGAACGCAACTCGATCTTCGCCCTGATCGGCCCCAACGGCGCCGGCAAGACCACGGTGTTCAACTGCCTCACCGGCTTCTACAAAGCCAGCGGCGGTAAGATCGAGCTCAACGTGCGCGGCAAGCAGACCAACGTGATCCAACTGCTCGGTGAGCGCTTCAAAGCCGTCGACTTCGTTTCGCCGAAAAGCTTTGTCAGCCGCATGTACTACAAGATGTTCGGTGGCACCCACTTGGTGAACCGCGCTGGCTTGGCGCGGACCTTCCAGAACATTCGCCTGTTCAAGGAAATGTCGGTACTGGAAAACTTGTTGGTGGCCCAGCACATGTGGGTCAACCGCAACATGCTCGCGGGCATCCTCAACACTAAGGGTTACCGCAAGGCCGAAAGCGACGCCCTCGACCATGCCTTCTATTGGCTGGAAGTGGTGGACCTGGTGGACTGCGCCAACCGCCTGGCCGGTGAGCTTTCCTACGGTCAGCAACGCCGCCTGGAAATCGCCCGTGCCATGTGCACCCGGCCGCAGATCATCTGCCTGGACGAACCGGCAGCGGGCCTCAACCCTCAGGAAACCGAAGCCCTCAGCGCGATGATTCGCCTGTTGCGCGACGAACACGACCTCACGGTGGTGCTGATCGAACACGACATGGGCATGGTGATGAGTATTTCCGACCACATCGTGGTGCTCGACCACGGCAACGTGATTGCCGAGGGCGGCCCGGAAGCGATCCGTAACGACCCGAAAGTGATTGCCGCCTACCTGGGCGCTGACGAGGAGGAGCTGGTATGAGTGCACCTATCCTCGAAATGAAGGACCTGGACGTGTTTTACGGCCCGATCCAGGCCCTGAAAAAAGTCTCGCTGCACATCAACGAAGGCGAAACCGTCAGCCTGATCGGCTCCAACGGTGCGGGTAAGTCCACGCTGCTGATGTCGATCTTCGGCCAGCCGCGGGCCGAGTCCGGACAGATCATCTACAACGGCGTCGACATTACCCACAAGTCGTCCCACTACATCGCCTCCAACGGCATTGCGCAGTCGCCGGAAGGGCGGCGGGTGTTCCCCGACATGACCGTCGAGGAAAACCTGCTGATGGGCACCATCCCGATTGGCGACAAGCATGCGGCTGAGGACATGCAGCGCATGTTCGAGCTGTTCCCACGGCTCAAGGAGCGGCGTACCCAGCGCGCGATGACCATGTCCGGTGGCGAGCAGCAAATGCTCGCCATCGCCCGCGCGCTGATGAGCCGGCCCAAGCTGTTGCTGCTGGATGAGCCGAGCCTGGGGCTGGCGCCGATCGTGGTGAAGCAGATCTTCGCCACCCTGCGCGAGCTGGCGGCTACCGGTATGACCATTTTTCTGGTGGAGCAGAACGCCAACCACGCGCTGCGTTTGTCGGACCGGGCATACGTGATGGTCAACGGCGAGATCCGCCTCACGGGCACCGGCAAGGAACTGCTGGTGAATGAGGAGGTACGTAACGCTTACCTTGGTGGGCACTGATCTAAAAAGCCTGATGCAGGACCCCGTGTGGGAGTTTGCTTTATGTGGGAGCTGGCAAGCCAGTTCCCACATAAAGCAGACTCCCACATTCTTTTTAGTGCTATCCACAGATCAATCTGGAAATTGTGGAAAACAAATCCAGTGACCTCTCAAAGCGCGACATATAGCCGCCGCAAATCTCTGTTTTGTCACAGTTTTGACTTGTCCCCATTCGCTGTGGAACCGGCTGTGGGTAACGTGGGAGTAGCTGGCTGAAAGCCTTTAACTGCGGGGCTTACAGCGTCGTGGTTGTTTATTGAGCAGCTGGTTTTTCGCGACTAGCCAAGGGTTTTGTCAACCTGTTTAAAGACACAGGTATATGACCAAAATATGTCGCTCCAGCCTGTGGATAAGTCTGTGATTAAACTCTGGAAAGACGGCCGCAGAGGCCGGAATGACTGGCCTGGAGCCATCGTTCAAATTTTCCCTCTTCACATTGGGCTACATACCGCCAGACCGAGGTCAAGCAAAAAACTTTCTAAAATCGTCTGCAGGCCTTGTACACAGCGGGTTGAGGCGTTTTGCACTTGCCCCCAAAGACTGTGGGCGCAGTTGTGGATAACCTGCGTGTATCTGGCTGCAGGCCACGATTTATAAGGCTTTTATTAAGGTGGTTAAAAAGTGATCAGCTGTAAATAAAGTCTTGTGCTTAGCGGTTGCCGCAACGGCGGCGTAAGGGCATTCTGCTGGCTGATTTTTTCCCCGACGCCCGCAAGGAGAACACCATGTCCGACACGCTATTTATTACTGGCGCAACCTCAGGCTTCGGCGAAGCCTGCGCCCGTCGTTTTGCCGAAGCCGGCTGGAAACTGGTGCTCACCGGCCGTCGTGCCGACCGCTTGAATGCTTTGGTCGAAGAGCTTTCCAAGCAGACCGAAGTGCACGGGTTGGTGGTGGATGTGCGTGACCGCAAGGGTATGGAAGACGCCATCGCCAACTTGCCGCCGTCGTTTGCCAAGCTGCGCGGGCTGATCAACAACGCAGGCCTGGCCGTGGGCACCGACCCTGCGCCCAAGTGCAGCCTCGACGATTGGGAAACCATGGTCGATACCAACATCAAAGGCCTGCTGACCACCACCAGCCTGCTGCTGCCGCGCTTGATCGCACACGGCCGTGGCGCAGGCATCATCAACCTGGGCTCCATCGCCGGCAGCTATCCGTACCCGGGCAGCCATGTGTATGGCGGCTCCAAAGCGTTCGTGAAGCAGTTCTCACTGAACCTGCGCTGCGACCTGCAAGGTACTGGCGTGCGTGTGACCAACATCGAGCCAGGCCTGTGTGAGAGCGAGTTCTCGCTGGTGCGCTTCGGCGGTGACCAGGCGCGCTATGACGCCACTTACGCCGGTGCCGAGCCGATCCAGCCGCAGGATATTGCCGACACGATCTTCTGGGTGCTCAACACCCCGGCGCACGTCAACATCAACCGTTTGGAACTGATGCCGGTGAGCCAGACGTGGGCTGGGTTTGCGATTGAACGTGGGGCCAAAGGCTAACACGCGTTTGTGGGTGATCGTTCCCACGCGCTGCGTGGGAACGATCAGCATGCGGCAAATCGGCCAAAACACGACATAAGGTACACTCCACCCTTGAAAGCCCCACCGCACCCAGCGGTTTAAAGGTTTTGACGGGAGGAAATGTGAGTAACCGAGGTGAGCAGGCACTGCTCAAACAGTCGACCATCCTGATGTTCGCAGTCGCGATCGCCGGGATTGTCACGGGTGTGATTTCCGGCGCCCAATCCATTCTATTCGACGGCTTTTTCTCGCTGATCGCCACTGCCATCAAGGTGTTGATGCTGATCACGGCCAAGCTGATCGCCAAGAAAAGCAACGAGCGTTTCCAGTTCGGCTATTGGCACCTGGAACCCATGGTGCTGCTGATCGAAGGCAGCTTCCTGTTGCTGATCGCTATCTATGCGTTCCTCAACGGCGTGTTCGGCATTATCAATGGCGGGCGCGAGATCGAGTTGGGGCTGGTGATCATCTACGCGGCGGTGTTTACCGTCGTCGAGTTCGCCTACTTCTTCTATGTGCGTTATCGCAATCGCAGTCTCAAGTCATCGCTGATCCAGTTCGACAACATCAGCTGGTTGGTGGACGCGATGCTGTCGGTGGGCTTGCTGATCAGCTTTCTTGCGGCGTTGTTGCTCAAGTCCCAGGGCTATGGCGAGTGGGCGGTGTATGTCGACCCGCTGATCCTGATCCTGCTGGCCCTGAGCATGCTGGCGCCGGCGTTCAAGATCCTGCGCCCGGCGTTGCGCGACGTGCTGGGGATTGCCCCGGACCAGTTGGATGACAAAGTGCGCGAAGTAATGGACGCGGCCCAGGCCAGACACGGTTTCGACGACTACGTGTCGTACGTGCAAAAGCACGGGCGGGCGCGGTTTATCGAGATTCATGTGGTGTTGCCGGCGGACTACCCGGTGGATAACGTCGCGACCCTCGACGGGCTGCGTGAAGAGATATCCACAGGGCTCGGCACGCCGGACGCAGCGCGCTGGCTGACGATCAGCTTTACCGGCGATCGCAAGTGGATTGCGTGAGACCGCAGTGAGGCCTTCGCGAGCAAGCCCTGAAGGTCAGCCGAGATGCTGGATCAAGCCCTGATAGCAAGTTGCCAAGTGATAAGGCGTGGTCGACGGCATGTCCCGTCGGCTCACGACGCCCTTGGCGTCCAGGCATTCATGCCAACCTTTCTCATGCAAGAAGTGTTGTTGCAGCGCCAGCAATTGGTGCTGCAACACCGCCTCGCTGCCAGGCCGCAAGGTCAGTGCCCGCAGGTATTCAGCCTGGGCCCAGATGCGTTGGGTGCCGTCGCGCAGGCTGCCGTCCAAGGCGAGCATGCCGCTGACCGCTCCGGTGGTTTTATCCACACCTTTCTGCTCGGCGTAGGCAAACGCCCGCGTCAACGAGGCACGCAGTGGTGTATCACGCAGTACCTCTGATGATTCCACCAAGAAAAACCATTCAAACTGGTGCCCAGGTTCAAACCAGTTGTCCACAGCCCCCAGTGGTTTTTCCATCATCACGCCGGTTTGACGGTCGATGAAGCGCTTCTGCATGGCGGTGGCCAAGTCCAGCAGCGCGTCTTGCGTGATGGCGTCTTCACGTACAGCCAGCGTGGCGAGGAAGCCTTCGGCCAAGTGCATCAACGGGTTTTGCAGTGGCCCGGACTCGAGGGACGACCAGTTGCGCTCCAATACCGCCTCGTACAGGCCGTCGCCCGTGGCGAAACGTTCGGCGACCACTTCCAGGGCCGCATCGAGCACCGACTCCACCAACGGCTCACGCACTTTGGCCCAGTAATGGGCGCAGGCGAAGATGATGAAAGCATGGGTGTAGAGATCTTTGCGCTTATCCAGCGGTTGGCCGGCAGGGTCGATGCTGTAGAACCAGCCACCGTATTCGGCGTCATGGAAGTGCCGTTGCAGGGAACGGAACAGCGCCGACGCGCGCTCTTCGGCGAAGCCTGCACCAGGCTCGCCGATCAGGCTGGCGAACAGGTACAACTGCCGGGCACAGGCCATGGCGCGGTAGCGTTGTGGGGGCAGTGGCCGGTGATCGGCGTCCAGCGCCTCATAAGGCAGCGCCAACTCGGCATTCCAGCCCGGGCCTTGCCAGAGCGGCACGATCAGGTCATGGAAGTGCGTGAGCACGGCATTTAATGAAGGCTTGGAGGCAGAGCTTGGAGCGATGGGCATTGGCTGGCGTCGTCACGGCAGGGTGTAGGCGCGCATGGTAGCAGGCTTGGGATAGTTGGTGCCTTTCACTCCGTCATCGCGGGCAAGCCAGCTCCACCTTTTTGAATTGTGAACCCAATCAAATGTGGGAGCTGGCTGCCTGCGATGAGGCCCTACAGGTGCAACAAAACTCAGCCCGCCAGCAACCAAACCCCAGTCGCCGCCGAAGCCGCCCCGGCAACCCGCACCAACGGCGCCGCCGCTGCCGGCAGGAAGCGCACCACGGCATAACCCGCAGCGTGCAACACGGCCGTCGCGCCGACAAAACCTGCGGCATACGCCCAAGGGTTGGACATGTCCGGCAGCTCCAAGCCATGCGCCACGCCATGGAACAGCGCAAACAATGCCGTCGCCCCTACGGCCACGAACAACGGTGGTCGCACCGCCAGCGCTACCGCCAGGCCCAGTGCCAGCACCGAGGCGGCAATCCCGCTTTCCAGCGCAGGCAGTTCCAGGCCCTCAAAGCCCAGCATGCCGCCAATCAACATGGTGCCGACGAAGGTGCATGGCAGCGCCCAACGGGCGGCACCTTTTTGCTGAGCGGCCCAAAGGCCGACGGCCACCATGGCGAGTAAATGATCGATGCCGCTGAGTGGGTGACTGATGCCTGCCACCAGCCCGTTATCACCATGCCCGGGGTGAGCGAAGGCGAGTGCGGGGACGAGCAGCAGGGCGGCGGTTGCGAACAGTTTGTTGAGACTCATGAGCAGGCTCCTTTTAGAGTGAGATCAGGCGGCGGTCAGCAAGCCCTGACGTTCGATAAAGGCGACGATTTCATCCAGGCCGACGCCGGTTTTCTGGTTGCTGAACACAAAGGGTTTACCGTTGCGCATGCGCTGGGTGTCGCTGTTCATCAGTTCCAGCGAGGCGCCCACCAGCGGTGCCAGGTCGATCTTGTTGATCACCAGCAGGTCGGATTTGCAAATACCGGGCCCGCCTTTGCGCGGTAGCTTGTCGCCGGCCGACACATCGATCACGTAGATGGTCAGGTCCGACAGCTCCGGGCTGAACGTCGCCGACAGGTTGTCGCCGCCGGACTCCACCAGGATCAGGTCCAGACCGGGAAAACGCCGGTTGAGTTGATCCACCGCTTCCAGGTTGATCGAGGCATCTTCACGGATTGCCGTGTGCGGGCAGCCGCCGGTTTCCACGCCGATGATGCGTTCGGGCGCCAGGGCCTGGTTGCGCACCAGGAAGTCGGCGTCTTCGCGGGTGTAGATATCGTTGGTGACCACCGCCAGGTTGTAGCGGTCGCGCAGGGCCAGGCACAAAGCCAGGGTCAGGGCGGTTTTGCCGGAGCCCACCGGGCCGCCGATGCCGACACGCAGGGGTTGTGTGTTCATGTGCTTCTCCAAAATTTAAGTCCTTAGGAACGGAACAGGCGGCTGTACTGGCGCTCGTGGGCCATGCACGCCAGGGACAGGCCGAAGGCGGCGCTGCCGACAGGGTTGGGGTCGATTCGTCCTGCGTCCTGCTGGGCTTGTTGCAGCAGTGGCAGCAGTTCACTGGTCAGGCGTTGGGCGGCTTGCTGGCCCAGGGGCAGGGTTTTCATCAGCACGGCCAATTGGTTTTCCAGCCAGCTCCACAGCCAGGCGGCGAGGGCGTCGTCCGGGCTGATGTTCCAGGCGCGGGCGGCCAGCGCCCAGCCCAGGGCCAGGTGCGGTTCGGCGCATTGCTCCAGGAAGCTGCGGGCCGCGTCGTCCAGCTCCGGCAGCCCGTTGAGCAGTTGTTGCAGGGAGTAGCCCATCTGCCGGCTCTCCTGATACAGCTCGCGGGTCTCACGGCTGGCGCGGTGTTCTTCGCAGAGCTGTGCCAGGCGCGGCCAATCCTGCTCGGCTGCGGCACGGCAGTGGGCGAGCAACAGCGGCGCTTCGAAGCGGGCAAGGTTGAGCAGCAACTGGTCGCTGATCCAGCGTCGAGCACTGGCCGCGTCGTTCACGCGGCCATTCTCCACGGCCATTTCCAGGCCTTGGGAATAGCTGTAGCCGCCAATCGGCAATTGCGGACTGGCCAGACGCAACAGCGCCCAGGCTGGGTTCATAGACGTACGCCGAACTGGTGCAGTTTGGGCGGGTAGTTGAAATCTTCGTCGCCGTGGCGCGAATGATGATGGCCGCCGCCATAGGCGCCGTGTTCCGGTTGGAAAGGTGCTTCGATGGTTTGCGTGGTGGCGCCTAGCTGGTCGAGCATGGCTTTGAGCACGTAGTCATCGAGCAGGCGTAACCAGCCGTCACCCACTTGCAGAGCCACATGACGGTTACCGAGGTGGTAGGCGGCGCGGGTCAGTTCAAACGGGCTGCTGCAAGTGACGTGCAGCAGTTGTTCAGGGCGAGCACACACACGTACGACACGTCCGTCTTCAGCCTGTAGGAATTCGCCATCATGCAGCGGCGACTGGCCACGCTCCAGAAATAGGCCGACGTCTTCACCGTCGGCACTGAAACAGCGCAGGCGGCTTTTGCTGCGTGCTTCGAAGTTCAGCAGCAACTCGGCGGCCCAGAGGGCTTGGGGGGCGATTCGGCGGTGGATCACCAGCATCAGGAGGCTTCCAGCTATGAGCGATAAGGGAGCTAGAGCAAGGGGCTTGCCAATCACGCGTGTGGGTGGGAAATCCCTGTCGGCAAGCACCGTCATGCCACCGAATAGGGCGTCAGCTCATTTCAGCAGTGACTCAAATTGGTGCGTAATTGAATTTATAGCACTGGATGTGGGCGTTTTGCGTTGAGAGCCACCGTGGGTTGCATGAAGTTTCTTTCATCCTCTTCGTGCTGGCGCTTTCTCAGATTTGTCCTACGGGGTATCAGGATTTGGCGTTCAAAAAGTTACGCGCTGTTTGATTAGGATTTGCGCCGTGTTTAATTCGCAGCGACGTTCATCATGCTCAAGTCATTTTTTTGTTTAGTCATTATCAGTTTGTCTTGCGTCATCACATCGGCGTCGGCCAGTTTTCAACATCGCGTGACCGCTATCGACAATGTGATCGAGCGCGCTTACGAGTTGCTCGGTACACCTTACCAATCCGGTGGGGCTTCGACGCAGCGGGGGTTTGATTGCAGTAGTTTTCTGGTCTATCTGTTCAAGACACAAGCCAATATTCAGTTACCACGCACCACTGCCGCCATGCACCGTTCGACTGCGGCTACCATTCAGCGCCACGCACTCAAGCCGGGTGATGCCGTGTTCTTCAAGGGTAATGGGCGCGGCCAGGTCAGCCATGTCGGCCTTTATATAGGCAAAGGAAAATTCATCCATTCGCCCAGTACCGGCAAACGCGTTCGCATCGACTCGCTGAACAGCAGCTACTGGAAAAAGAACTACACCCTCGCCAAGCGCTTTCACGCGGCGGGCTGACCGGTTTACTCGGTGCTGCCCAGGCCTTGCCAATGCTTGAGGCCGATAAAGATAAAGCGCAATTGCTGGGTGATTTTCGCCTGGGGCGTGAGGTGGTCAGGCAGGGTATGTGCTGGCGGGTCGATGATATCGGGCAGGGTGGCGAACACGCTCTTGACGATCAGGTCGGCCATCACATGCAAGCCTTCGGCATCCAGGTGCTGGAGCTTGGGCATAAAGGTGAGGTCGGCCGCCAGGTCGCTGGTAATGTCTTCGCGCAAGGCGCCGATAGCTTGGCGCACCGCCAGGCAGCCACCGTATTGCTCGCGGGCCAGGAACAGGAATTGCGATCGGTTGGCCGACACCACATCCAGAAAAATCCGCACGGACGCATCGATGATGCCGCCCATCACGAACTCGTTGTGGCGTACCAGGCGAATCGTGGCGCGGAAGGTCTGGCCGACTTCACTGACGAGTACCAAACCAAGCTGGTCCATGTCGTCAAAGTGACGGTAGAACCCGGTCGGGACGATACCGGCGGTCTTGGCCACTTCCCGCAGGCTCAGGCTGCCAAACCCACGGCCACACTCCATCAGATGGCGGGCTGCGTCCATCAGGGCGAGGCGGGTCTGTTGCTTCTGTTCGGCGCGGGGCAGCATGGGCGGGTGGGCTTTGTTGGCAAGTACAGCGACGCACTCTAGCAAAACAGCTTCGTCGGCGTCGAACTTGGCGGGGGTGATGCGTGATGGGGTCTATATAAAAGCAAAAGCCCGATCGACTGATCGGGCTTTTTTCCGGGCTACCACGGGGTTAGCTCTGTGCTTGATGCAGTTCTTGCAGGCGATCTGCACCACCTTCGGCAACACCGTCGGTGTAAGCGCGTTTGTTAGCTTGTTCAGCACCGCCTTCTACCAGACCTTTCTGTTCCAGGCGATCACGGCCACCTTCAGCAACGCCGTCGGTGTAGGCACGTTTGTTGGCGTGTTCCGAACCGTTCTCAGCAACAGCGCCTTTAGCGTAGTCACGGTTTTCATCTTCTTGCGAACCGCTGCGAGCCAGGGTTTGGCTGGATTGAACGGCTTGGGCTTTATTCTGTGGAGTGGCTTGTTCGGCTGCTGGCAGGGCAAAGGCACTGGAAGCGAGGACGGACAGTAGGGCGACAGCGAGTACTTGGCGTTTCATGATGGTTGCTCCTTGGGAGGGCGATAAAGTGGGTACAGGGCTAATGCTACTCTCGATAAGTCGATATAAAAGTTCATAAACACAATGGTAATAATCAACAGAATTGATTGTTCCCGGCAGAGGCTCTAGAACGCGCCTCTCAAGCCCGCGGTTTTGCACCATGGTGGGTATTTTCGACCCGTTCGTGGGTAACACCGGTGCATTGTTGGTGGCTTGGGTCGTTGGGGCTGTAGGAAGAATCGCTTTTTTTGCGGTTAATTCGTTCTCGGGCTAAACCCCCAGGCTGTTTGCCAGTCGTAGCCTTGTAAGCTGTAGTCCAAAGGTGCGCCGCAGCGCGCACCCTCAGTCGTAATCAGGAGTCCTGTGCAATGACGCGCACTCGTAAAATCGTCGCTTGGAGCTGCGCCAGCTTCGTTCTGTTAATCGCCGTGGTGGTGTTGGTTCTGGTCTTCTTTGACTGGAACCGCATCAAGCCGCAACTCAATGCCAAGGTCTCCGAAGAACTGCATCGCCCCTTTGCCGTTAATGGCAACCTGGCGGTGGTGTGGGCGCGTGAGCCGGAAGAAGGCGGCTGGCGTGCCTGGGTGCCGTGGCCCCACTTGATCGCCGAAGACCTGACGCTGGGCAACCCTGATTGGTCGAAACAGCCGCAAATGGTCACGCTTAAAAAAGTGGAGCTGCGCATTTCGCCCTTGGCGTTGTTGGTGCAGCGCGTGGTGATCCCGCGTATCGACCTCACCGAGCCGAGTGCCGACTTGCAGCGCCTGGCCGATGGCCGCGCCAACTGGACCTTCAAGTTCGACCCCAAAGACCCCAACGCCGAACCTTCCAGTTGGGTGGTGGACATCGGCGCCATTGGCTTCGACAAGGGCCATGTGAGCCTCGACGACCAAACCCTAAAGACCCAACTCGACGTGATCATCGACCCGCTGGGTAAATCGATCCCCTTCGGCGAAATCGTCGGCGACGCCGATGCCAAGAAGGCCTTGGAAAAAGGCTCGGCGCCCCAGGACTATGCGTTCGCGCTCAAGGTCAAAGGCCAATACCACGGCCAGAAGCTCGACGGCACCGGCAAGATCGGTGGCCTGCTGGCCCTGCAGGACGTGGCCAAGCCATTCCCGTTGCAAGCCCAAGTGAAAGTCGCCGACACCAGCATCGCCCTGGCCGGCACCCTGACCGACCCACTGAACCTCGGTGCCCTGGACCTGCGTCTGAAGTTATCCGGTAGCAGCCTGGGCAACCTGTACCCGTTGACCGGTGTGACGTTGCCGGATTCCCCGGCCTATTCCACCGACGGTCACTTGATCGCCAAGCTGCACGATGCCGGCGGCGCGTCCTTCAGCTACGAAAACTTCAACGGCAAGATCGGCAACAGCGATATCCACGGCAACCTTGGCTATGTCGCCAGCCAGCCGCGCCCCAAACTCACGGGTGCGCTGGTCTCCAATCAATTGCTGATGGCTGACCTGGCCCCCTTGATCGGCGCGGACTCGAATGCCAAGCAAAAAGCCCGTGGTGGCGAAAGTAAGCAGCCGGCGACCAAAGTGCTGCCGGTAGAGGAGTTCCGCACCGAGCGTTGGCGCGATATGGATGCCGACGTGGAGTTCACCGGCAAGCGCATTGTGCACAGCGCCGAACTGCCTTTCACCGACCTCTACACCCACCTGGTACTCAACGACGGTGAACTGAGCCTGGAACCGCTGCGCTTCGGCGTGGCCGGCGGCAAGCTGGATGCGCAGATTCGCTTGAATGGTCGCACTACGCCACTGGAAGGCCGGGCCAAACTCACTGCGCGCAACTTCAAGCTCAAGCAGCTGTTCCCGACCTTCGAACCGATGAAAACCAGCTTTGGCGAGCTCAATGGTGATGCGGATATTTCCGGGCGCGGCAACTCCGTGGCAGCCCTGCTGGGCACCTCTAACGGTGACTTGAAGATGCTGATCAACGACGGCGCTATCAGCCGCAGTCTGATGGAAATCGCCGGGCTCAACGTGGGCAACTACGTGGTGGGTCGCCTGTTTGGCGACAAAGAAGTGAAGATTAACTGCGCAGCGGCGGACTTCGGTATCAAGACCGGCCTGGCCACGCCCCGCCTGTTTGTATTTGATACCGAGAACGCGATCATCTACATCGATGGTACGGCGAATATGGCGACGGAGCAGTTGGACCTCACCATCACGCCGGAATCGAAGGGTTTCCGCTTGTTCTCCCTGCGCTCACCTCTGTACGTGAACGGGCCATTTATCAAACCCAATGCCGGTGTCAAAGCCGTGCCGCTGATGCTGCGCGGAGCCGGGATGGTTGCGCTGGGCGTGATTGCCGGCCCGGCGGCGGGGCTGTTGGCGCTGGTGGCACCGAGTGGGGATGAAAAACCGAACCAGTGTGCGCCGTTATTGCAGCAGATGCGGGAAGGCAAGGCGCCGAAGACGGTTAAGGGATAACTGAGGGAGTTGAAATCAAAGGTTTTATCGGATTTCACAAGGCATGGCCGCAAAGCCTGGCTTCCTCCTGTACCCACTGGAAAAACGCCCTGACCGGCGGGTGGCGTTCGCGCCCCGGCACACAGAGGGCGCTGTAGCCGGCGCCGCCCACACTGATCTGCGGCCGGTAGGGCACCAATAAACCGTTGGCGATGCTTTCCGAGACCAGAATGTTGCTCGCCAATACCAAGCCCTGACCGGCAATCGCCGCTTGCAGCGCGTAGTGTTCCTCGTCGTATTCGCGCAACAGGGAGGTGTGGGCCAACCAGGACTCCCCGGCTTTTTCGCACCAGGCTTGCCAGCCCAGGACGTAGAGCTTGGAGTTATGCCAGCGCACGCTGATCAGCGTCGGCACTCGGGTGCTTGCCAGTGCGACCTGTTCGGGAGAGCCATACACCGCGAAACATTCATCGAACAGGCACTCGCCGTACAGGTGGGGGGAATCGCCGAGGCTGTAGCGAATCACCAGGTCGACACTGGCGTCCTGCTGCAGGTCCACGACTTCGCACTGGGTATCCAGGCGCAGGCTGATGTCGGGGTGGGCGGCATAAAAGCGCCCTAGTCGTGGTACCAGCCATAACGCAGTAAAGGCTGGCGTGGTGGAAACGGTGAGTTGCCCGGCGCTGCGTTGCGGGCGCAGCGTGTCGACGCTTTGCGCCACGTCCAGCAAGGCGCCATGCAGGCTGTGAAACAGTCGCTCGCCGCCGTCGGTGAGACGCACCTGGCGCGGCAGGCGTTCGAACAGGGGGATGCCCAGCCAGGTTTCCAGGCTGCGGATCTGGTGAGACACCGCCGTGGGCGTCACCGACAACTCCTGGGCTGCCGCCTTGAAGCTCAGCAGGCGCGACGCCGATTCAAAGGTGCGCAGGGCGGTGAGGGGCAGTGAGGCGAACATATGGGCTCCATGGATGAAACTAATTCATCCTGATCAACTATTGCTCATTTGTCGGTTGGTGCGCCTGCCTCTAGATTTTCTGGCAAGAGTGGCGGCCAAACAGGTCGCCTGAGTCTAGCCCGCGAAGGTCGTACAGATGAAAAAAATGCTAATGATTCACGCCAGTCCCCGTGGCGAACGTTCTCACTCCCGGCGCCTGGCCGAGTCGTTTCTCGACACCTGGCACACCGCGAACCCCAGTGCGCAGGTGACCCGCCGTGAAGTCGGTCGAGCTTTCATTCCCCATGTCAGCGAAGCCTTCGTGGCGGCGAATTTCTACCCCGAGCCGCAATCCTTACCCAAGGTGATGAAGGCCGACCTGCAACTGAGCGACGAGTTGGTGAACGAACTGATCGGCCATGAGTTGTTGGTGATTTCCATGCCGCTGTACAACTTCGGGGTGCCCAGCGGCCTCAAGGCCTGGATCGATCAGATCGTACGCTTGGGCCTGACCTTCGATATCGCGCAGGACAGCGACGGAATTGCGCAGTACCAGGCGTTGTTGACGGGTAAAAAGGCGCTGATCATCACCAGCCGAGGCGGCAGCGGGTTCGGTCCGGGCGGGGAGTATGAATGGATGAACCATGCTGACCCGCACCTGCGTACGGTGCTTGGCTACATCGGTATCGACGACATCCAAGTGGTTGCCGCCGAAGGTGAAGAGTCGGACAAAAGCGTCTTCCAGCGTTCCTGTGAAGAAGCCGAACGCCAACTGCACGACTTGGCGCGGCGCTTTTAAGCTGTCATGACTTGGTCATGGGGCGGTCATGTCGAGTTATGAAGCGCTGGTCTAGGATGGAATCATCGCTTTTCCGACTAGGATGCCTGCGCCATGCCCGATTCCCTCGCCACACGTTACCCCTTGGTGCTGGTGCCCGGCATGTTGGGGTTTGTGCGCCTGGGGTTGTTTCCCTATTGGTACGGCATCGTCCCGGCGTTGCGGGCGGGTGGGGCCCAGGTGTTTCCCGTGCAAGTGGCGCCGCTTGATTCCAGCGAGGTGCGAGGCGAACAGTTGCTGATGCAAATCGAGCAGATTCGCCAGCAGACAGGCGCCGACAAGGTCAACCTGATCGGCCATAGCCAGGGCTCGCTGACCGCGCGTTATGCGGCGGCCAAGCGCCCGGAGTGGGTGGCTTCGGTGACGTCGGTGGCTGGGCCCAATCATGGTTCGGAACTGGCTGACCATATCCACACCCATTACCCCATCGACAGCGTGAAAGGCCGGGCCATGAGCGCGCTTTTTCATCTGGTCGCCAGGGTGATGAGTCTGTTGGAAACCGGCTATCGCGGGCCGCGCTTCAAGGCCGACTTGCAAGCCTCGCATCATTCCCTGACCAGCGCGGGCGTGGCCCTGTTCAACCGCCAGTATCCCCAGGGTTTACCGCAGCGTTGGGGCGGGCAGGGCAGCGAAGTGGTCAACGGCGTGCGCTATTACTCGTGGTCCGGCACCTTGCAGCCGGGCAAGACCGATCGCGGGCGTAACATGTTCGACGGGACGAATCGCAGTTGCCGGTTGTTCGCCCGCAGCTTTGTGCGCGAAAAGGGCCAATGTGACGGCATGGTCGGGCGTTACAGCTCACATTTGGGTACGGTTATCGGCGATGACTACGCCCTGGACCACTTCGATATCGTCAATCAGTCCATGGGACTGGTGGGCAAGGGCGCCGAGCCCATTCGTTTGTTTGTCGAGCATGCCCAAAGACTAAAGGCCGCCGGTGTTTAATTCGCGTAGCAGTTGTCGAGCGCCAGCGAGGCTACGTTGGTCGCACTGCCGATGATGCGCCTGGCGGCCTCGTCGCGACTAACCCAGCCACGCAGGCGCTCGACAGCTGCTACGGGCAGTTTTTCACTGGCGTACCGGCGTGGTCCAGCGCTCCGACAAGATCACCCCGCCCAAGGTCAGCAGGCCACCTACCAGGTGATACGGGGCCAGCTCTTCCTTCAACACCACCGCCGCAATCAGCGCGGTAATCAACGGCAGCAGGTTGAAAAACAGTGTGGTGCGGCTTGGCCCCAGGGTTTTCACCGAGTGCATCCAGGCCAGCGGCGCGAGCATCGAAGCCAGCAAGCACGCGTACAACACCAGCGGAATATTCGCCCAACCCAGACCCGCTTTCGCCGAAAACAAAAACAATGGAAACAGCACCACCACCGCCACCAGTATCTGCAAATACAGCAATACCAAGGGTGGCAGGCGCAATTGCCATTTTTTCAGCAGGGTGCTGTAGACCGCGTAGGCCAGGGTGGCGACCAGCATCATGGCATCGCCCAGGTTGACTCCGTGTTGCAGCAACGCGCCGAGGCTACCGGCCGACACCACCACGACCACGCCTGCGAATGACAGCACTGCGCCGGTCAACGCGCCAAAGGTCAGGCGTTGGCCGAGGCTGATGATCGCCGCCGTCAGCGCCATCAAGGGCATCAACGACAGGATGATGCCCATGTTGGTCGCGGTGGTGACCGTCGCCGCGTAGTAGGCCAGGCTTTGATACACCGCCATGCCCAGCACGCCGAGGATGAAGATCTTGCCCAGGTTCGGGCGGATCAGCGCCCAATTGGCAATCACCGGTTTGAGCATGAACGGGGTAAACAGCAGCGCCGCCAGTAACCAGCGGTAAAAGCCTATTTCAGCGGGGAAGATCGCACCCACGGCCAGTTTGTTGATGACGGTGTTGCCGGCCCAGATAAAGATGGCCAACAAGGGATACGCATATTGCATCGAAAGAAACCAAGTGTGTTGATGAGGCGGGATTATCCCCTGTCTGGATAGAAGCCTATACTGCGATCCAGACAAACGACCTTTGTATCCAGACAATATGCCCAGACACACCGTACGCCTTGCGGATTTCCCCAGCCTGCCGAGCCCGGTCTACTTCCGTTACTCTGATTTCGCCCCTAACACCGAGTGCACGCCGCACCGGCATTTCTGGGGCTCGCTGGACTACTCGGCCAGTGGCGTGATGCGCATGGAAGTGGCCGGCAACCGCTTTATGTCGCCGCCGCAGTACGCGGTATGGATCCCACCGAATACCGAGCACAGCTCCTACAACGCCCAAGCGATTGTCTACCGCTCGGTGGGCCTGGCCCCTGAACTCTGCGAACAACTGCCGCAGATGCCGTGCACCCTGGCGATCAGCGAAATCCTCAAGGCCATCCTTAGTGACTTCGCTCAGCGTGATGTCAACATCCCGCAGACCGAGGCGGATATTCGCCTGGCCCAGGTGCTCGTGGACCAACTCAAGCAGGCGCCGATTCACGATTGCTTCCTGCCTTACGCCCGTCATCCCGGGCTACTCGGCGTGCTGGAGGGCATGCAGGCCGAGCCGGGCGACAACCGGCCTCTGGCGCAATGGGCGGCGCAGGTGCATGTGAGCGAACGCACCCTGGCACGCCAGTTTGTGCGGGAGCTGGGCATGAGCTTTGGCGAATGGCGCCAGCGCCTGCGCTACCTTGCGGCCATCGAGGCGCTCGACAGTGAACGCAGCGTTCAGCATGTGGCATTTGACCTGGGCTACAGCACCGCCTCGGCCTTTATCGCCATGTTCCAGCGCCATGCCGGCTGCACCCCGGAGCAGTACCGTCGGTCGAATATACGCAGTCGGTGAAGATGTAACAGGCTTTGGCTACACTGCTGCGTAGGCCGCGCCCCTTTGGCACGGTAACAGGGAGAAAACTCCATGAAGATGCTGCGTATTCCGCTGTTGATGATGGGACTGTTGTTGTGTTCCCAAGGCTTTGCCGCCACCGCCCAGCAAAACAAAATGACCACCTGCAATGCTGAGGCCACCACCAAGACGCTCAAAGGTGATGACCGTAAGGCTTTCATGAGTACGTGCCTCAAGGCGGCTCCTGCGGCCAACGACGCCAAGACCCTGACCCCGCAGCAACAGAAGATGAAAGACTGCAATGCCACGGCGAAAACCCAAGCGCTGGCCGGCGATGCGCGTAAGACTTTTATGAGCACCTGCCTGAAGAAATAATAGCCCCAGGCCATAGAAGGCTGCGACACTCGCACACAGCCCCCCCTGCTGCAGGAGCAAGCAACCTTGCTCCTGCAGCAACATCCTTTAACGCCGTTCGTTTTGAGGCTGTATGCCAACGTTTTCTCAGCGTCACGTGTTGTTGCTGGTCAGTTGCGTCATCATTTTCGGTGGATTATTGCTGGTCCTGCCGCTGAAGCTGCTGCCCAGCCTGCTGGCCGGTCTGCTGGTGTATGAACTGGTCAATATGCTCACCCCGCAGTTGCAGCGCCTGATTGAAGGTCGGCGCGCGCGTTGGCTGGCGGTGGCGTTGCTCGGCACCTTGATCGTCAGCGTGCTGGCCCTGATCTTTGCCGGCGCCATCAGCTTCCTGCTCCACGAAGCGGAAAATCCCGGGGCCTCTCTCGACAAATTCATGGTTGTGGTCGACCGCGCGCGCGGCCAACTGCCGCCGTTCCTTGACGCCTACCTGCCCGCCAGTGCCGCCGAATTTCGCGTGGCCATCGGCGACTGGCTGAGCAAGCACCTGAGCGAACTGCAACTGGTGGGCAAAGACGCCGCCCACATGTTCGTCACCCTGCTGATCGGTATGGTGTTGGGCGCGATCATCGCCCTGCAACGCGTGCCCGACCTGACCAAGCGCAAACCCTTGGCCGCTGCCCTGTTCGACCGCCTGCACCTGCTGGTCCAGGCCTTTCGCAACATCGTGTTCGCCCAGATCAAGATTGCCGCCCTCAACACGGCCTTCACCGCCGTGTTCCTGGCCGTGGTGCTGCCGTTGTGCGGGATTCACCTGCCGCTGACCAAAACCCTGATCGTGCTGACATTCCTGCTGGGCCTGCTGCCGGTGATCGGCAACTTGATGTCCAACACGCTGATCACCATCGTCGCGCTGTCGCTGTCGATCTGGGTGGCGGTGGCGTCGCTGGGGTATTTGATCGTGATCCACAAGGTCGAGTACTTCCTCAACGCGCGGATTGTGGGGGGGCAGATCAGTGCCAAGTCGTGGGAGTTGCTCCTGGCGATGCTGGTGTTTGAAGCCGCGTTCGGCTTGCCTGGCGTGGTGGCGGGGCCGATTTACTATGCGTATCTGAAGAGTGAGCTGAAGCTCGGCGGGATGGTTTAAGTCTTTTACTGCCTGTGCCGACACTATCGCGGGCAAGCCCGCGATAGTGTCGTAAGCTAAAACTCAGCTGCCGTAGCGCTTGCTGGCCTCAATCGCCAACCCGCTACCAATACTGCCAAAGATGTTCCCTTCAACATGCCGCGCGTTCGGCAACATCGCCGAAATGCTATGGCGCAGCGCCGGAATCCCGCTGGAACCACCGGTGAAGAACACCGTGTCCACCTGCGCCACACTTACCGAGGCGTCATTGAGCAACTGCGTCACACTGCCTCGCACACGTTCCAGCAAGGCATCGATTGCCGACTCAAACAGCGTCCGACTCAATTCAACGCTCAACCCTGGCTCAACCCGGTCCAGAAGCACATGGCGGCTGTCTTCATGGGTCAGTTGGATCTTGGTTTCTTCGACTTCCATGGCCAACCAGTGCCCGGCGCGCTGTTCGATCAACTTGAACAGGCGGTCGATGCCGCCGGTGTCTTCGATGTCATAACGCATGCTGCCCAGTGCCAGCTGGGATTTTTGCGAGTACACCGAGTTGATGGTGTGCCAGGTGGCGAGGTTCATGTGGTGGCTGGTGGGCATGTAGGCGCCGCTTTTCATGCGGCTGCCGTAGCCGAACAGCGGCATCATGCCTTGCAGGCTGAGCTGTTTGTCGAAGTCGGTACCGCCGATGTGCACACCGCCGGTGGCGAGGATGTCGTCGTGGCGGTTNGGGGACAGGCGCACCAGGGAGAAGTCTGAAGTACCACCGCCGATGTCGACGATCAGTACCAGCTCTTCTTTCTGGATGGTGGATTCGTAGTCGAAGGCCGCAGCGATTGGTTCGTACTGGAACGAGATGTCCTTGAAGCCGATCTTGCGGGCCACGTCGACCAGAGTATTTTCGGCTTCCTGGTCGGCCATCGGGTCGTCATCGACGAAAAACACCGGGCGGCCCAGTACCACTTCTTCGAACTCACGGCCGGCGTTAGCTTCCGCGCGGCTCTTGAGTTGGCCGATAAACAGTGCCAGCAGGTCGGTGAAGGGCATTGCGGTGCCGAGCACGCTGGTGTCGTGCTTGATCAGCTTGGAACCCAGCAGGCTCTTGAGCGAGCGCATCAGCCGGCCTTCGTAGTTCTCCAGGTACTCGTGCAGTGCCAGGCGACCGTAAACCGGGCGGCGCTCCTCGAAGTTGAAGAACACCACCGACGGCAGGGTAATTTTGTCGTCCTCCAGCGCGATAAGCGTTTCCATGCCGGGACGGATCCAGCCGACGGTGGAGTTGGACGTGCCAAAGTCGATGCCACAGGCACGGGCTGGGGATGGGTTTTCCATGTCTATCGGGTTCCGGTTGAAAAACGGCCGCGCAGTGTATGCCAGTCGAAGGCGGATGCGTAGGCCGACCATCCGTTAAATCATGCTTGAAACCTGGCGATTCGCCCCCACATCTGCTGCATACGGCAAGCGCCGATAAATACTTTGACGCACCCCCAGGCCACAAGACTCAACAGGTGCAAAGCAGCGCACGTTGTGCCCCGGGCTGTGCGATCTCGATAAAGGATGGTGAACCGCCGATGGATTTCAAAGATTACTACAAGATTCTGGGTGTCGAGGACACGGCCGATGACAAGGAAATCAAGGCCGCCTATCGCAAGCTCGCACGCAAATATCACCCGGATGTAAGCAAGGAAAAAGACGCCGAAGAAAAATTCAAAGACGCGTCCGAAGCCTATGAGGCGCTTAAAAGCGCCGACAAGCGCGCCGAGTACGACGAGCTGCGCAAATACGGCCAGCATGGCCAGCCGTTCCAGGGACCACCGGGCTGGCAGAGCCGTGGCGGTTACGGCGGTAGCCAGGACACGGGCGATTTCTCGGACTTCTTCAGCTCGATCTTCGGCTCGCGCGGCGACGCGTTTGGCGGCGGTCAGCGCCGACCTACCGGGCGCAAGGGCCAGGACGTGGAAATGCAGTTGACCGTGGCGCTGGAAGAGACGCTGTCCACGGAGTCCAAGCAGATCAGCTTCCAGGTGCCGCAATACGACGCCTCGGGTCGGCATGTCAGCAACACCACCAAGAGCCTGAATGTGAAGATCCCCGCCGGTGTAGCCGACGGTGAGCGCATCCGCCTCAAAGGCCAGGGCGCGCCAGGCATTGGCGGTGGGGCCAATGGTGATCTGTATCTGATCATCAAGTTTGCGCCGCACGCCAAGTTTGAAGTGGAAGGCGAAAACCTGGTGATTACCTTGCCGCTGGCGCCGTGGGAATTGGCGTTGGGTGCGGAGATCGCCGTTCCGACCCTCACCGGCAAGATCAACCTCAAGGTGCCGGCCGGCAGCCAGAACGGCCAGCGCATGCGTGCCAAGGGCCATGGCTTGCTGAACAAGGCCGGGCAACGTGGCTTCCTGTATGTACAGCTCAAGGCGGTGATGCCAAAGCACGCCGACGACGAAACCATCGCCTTGTGGCAAGAGCTGGCGCAGAAAGCCGCGTTTAACCCACGCGAAAACTTCTGAGCCCAGTGCTACTGGCAACTATCTACCGCTGATAGCGTTCTCGGGCATGGTGTGCTGACTCTCCATTTCACAGGAGAGGCACCATGCCCGAGACTCCCGCTACACCCCCCGTTTCCCGCAGCATTCATGCACCGCTGATTGAGCAATCCCTGCCGGCGTGGGCGACTGCCGCCACCGCGCTGCGACGGGCGCAGTTCAAACAAGCCAATGCCCCCTTGCCGGACTGGTATCGGCAGGCCACGCTGGTGCAGCGCCAGGCCCTGGGCGACGCTGCTGTCGCCGGCTTCAGTGCACAGACGCGTCTGGACAAAGCCGTCGCTACCGTCCAAGACATCGACGCTTTCGCCGAACCCCTGCTGGTGAAGGCATTGCAAGACACGTTCAATGTGCAACTGGATGTGCACAAGACCCTGCTGTGCCTGCGAAAACCTGTGGACGTGGGCGTGTTCCATATTGAAATCAGCAGTTTCGAGGTGTTGCGCCTGCCGCTGTTGCAAGCGGCGTTGCACAACTTCGAGGAAGCGGAAAGTGAGCACGATGCGTTTCATGTGTCTTCAGGTTTTATTGGCGAAACCGCACCCGGCAAAGAGGGCGCCATCAGCACGACGCTGACCGTGACGGGGTTCATCCGGTTGTGTCGAACACTGGATATCGGCGCTCTGTACCAGGCTTATCTCAAGGCGTTTTTTTACCCGGAAGACGGCGTGACGCAGCAGGTGCTTCGTCTCAAGTTCGTGGCCGCGCAAAAGACGGCGCTGGCGGCCGCTGCGCAACTGGCACTGTTGAAAAAAGATATTGAACCTGATGATTACGCCATGATCCTTTCGGTGATCAATGGCAACAATCACCCGCAGGTCGGGGGCAGGCCGGTATGGTTTCGTGACCTGAGCTTGATGAAACATCGCATGACCGGCTGCGTAGTCTTCGTCATTTGCGAGAAATACCGCTACACCAACGATCTGATCCTCTACATCCCTAACGATCCTTTCGCCCCTCTCAAGCGCCATACGTGGACCACGCTCGACGCCCTGTTCAAACAGCGCTTCACCACCCGTGAGGCGAACGACCCAACTGATGGCAACCCAAGCAGTTACCAGCGGTTTTTCTCCCAGTTTTTCGCCTATGGCGATCGCCCCGACTATTTTGATCGGCTCACCGAAGACGGGCCGCAAACGTCGGCCATCCGATCCGGATCTCCGTTCGTTTCATTGATCAATCAGATGCTCAATGGCATCAACCCGTTCAGCGCGGTCACCAGTATCAATCAGTTGCCGCCCGGCCCGCCGCCCGTGAAAGTTCCCGACCCCGACCCCTATCTGGCGCCCAGTGCGATGCTGCGCAAGGGCCACGGAATTTGGGCAGACAACATCGACCTGTGGGACTACCTGTTCGACCGCCATCGCGAGCAACTCGTGGCCGACGCGCGCAGCCATGCCGTGCCGACCGCAGATGTGGACGCCCGGGTGCGCTCGGAAAAGCTCGCGCACCTGCTCAACATCGGCATGCTGGTGCTCAATGCCGTGGCCATGCTGGTCCCCGTGCTGGGCGAGGTGATGATGGGGGTGATGGCCAGCCAACTGTTGTACGAAACGTTCGAAGGCACCCTCGAGTGGGCCGAGGGCGACCGCAAGGCGGCCAAGGCGCACTTGGTGGATGTGGCGGAAAATCTGGCGCTGTTGGTGGTCATGGCCGGTGCGGGCAAGGGGCTGGCCAAGTTGGTGTCGGTCAAGCCAGCGCCGCTGATCGAGGCTCTGGAACCTGTGACTTCTGCGGACGGTAAGACGCGTTTGTGGAAGGCTGGCCTGGAGCCCTATGAGAGCCCGGTGGTGCTCAAGGCCGACACCCGGCCCAACGAGCTTGGCCAGTTCCGGCAAGACGGCAAGACCTACATCCGCCAGGCCGGCAAGGTTTATGAAAAGACCTGGGATGAATCCGCCCAGCGCTGGCGCATCCGGCACCCGTCCGATACCCAAGCCTATCAGCCGCTGCTCAGCCATAACGGCGCCGGCGCCTGGCGTCATGTGTTGGAGAAGCCGCTGAGCTGGGATCGCCTGACACTGCTACGACGGATGGGGCATGTCACCGAATCCTTCAGCGGTGAGCAATTGTTGAATATCGCCGACATCAGCGGTGTGGATGACAATGCCCTGCGCAAGATGCACATGGACAACGCACCGCCACCTGCGGCGCTGAGCGATACCTTGCGCCTGTTCGAGGCCGATCAGGGCGTGGCGAAAGTCATCGCGCAGGTGCAGAGCGGCCAGGCACTCGATGAACACGCGTTATACCTCTTGCCATTGGTGACCGAGATGCCGCGCTGGCCCCAGGGCCGAATGCTGGAGGTGTTCGATGCGGGCTCGACGCTCAAATACGGCGTTAGACCTCAGGTACCCCGTGCACTGCGTAAACCGACGATCCGCGTCAGCCGCGCCGATGTCCTGAACGGGCATTTGCCTGCGCGCATCCTGGCGGCGTTGGATGAAACAGAAATCGTCCGGTTTTTGGGCGGTGAGCCCGCACGGGTGCACGCAGAACGACCTGGGGAGTTCAGCAAGCAGATCGCCGATTACGCCCGCACCCGCCAGCCCGCGTTGTTTGAAAGTCTCTATCAGGGCAGCGGGCCCAAAGACCCGCTGGTCGCCAGGCTGCAACGCCTGTATCCGGGGTTGGGCGAGCAGGCTGCGCAAGCGGTCCTGGCCGATGCCGACGCGACGCAATTGGCCCACCTGCAAGCGACGGGGCGCGTTCCCCTGCCTCTGCAGGAGCACGCCCGTTGGCAGGTCAAGCAAGGGCGGCTGCGCCACGCATTTGCAGGCTTGTACATGGAAAATATCGCCTCGGCGTCCAGCCGGCGTCTGGCCTTGCATACGTTGGCCGAGTTACCGGGGTGGCCGAACAGCTTGCGCCTGGAAGTGCGCGAAGGACACATCGAGGGGCCGCTCCTGGATGCGGTCGGCAGTGACGCCGGTGCAACCCGCAAATACCTGGTGAAGAAAGGCCCGTTTTTCCAGGCATTCAATGAGCGGGGGGAAGCACTCAACAACCTGCCGCGCCACGGTGACAATTTCTACGCCTCGATCATGCATGCGCTGCCCGATGAAGCCCGGCGGTCCCTAGGGGTTCCCGAGGTGGGCCAAAGCCTGATGTTGCGACGCTCAATCACCGACCATGCGACAAGCCATCCTCTGGCGTCACAACGCATCGTCGAAGGCGCGCAGCGACGTCCGCGCTGGTTCAAACCGCCGCGGCGCTTGTCGAAGACACAGGTTGGCTACCCAGCCAGCGGCCGTGGAGAGGGGGTGGCGCCCTCACTGGTCAGTCGGGTGCAGGCGGTGTATCCGTCGCTGACCGAGGGCGAGGCCAACGGCTTTGTTTTTCGTCGAATGCTGGCAGGTGATACTGACCAACAGATTGTCAACATGCTCAACAACCGCTTGCGCGAATGGCAGAGCCTGGAAGGCACCCTTGATCGGTGGGCGACCGAGGGTACGGCGCAACCTCGTCGCAATCTGTTTGCGGTCCTCAGCGGCAGGCAGCAGGCGGCCCAAGCACTCAAGAACAGCTGGCGCAACTCGCCGTTGGCGGAGCTGCCCGAGCGCGCCCAACTTAGTCTGTACTGCGATGCGCCGTTGCCTGTGCTTGAGGCGGACTTTTCCCATGTGCGCACGTTAAGCATCGGCGGAGAGGGTTTCACCGCGGCCAGTGTTGCGCAGGCGTTCAGGTATTTCCCTGAAGTGGAAAACCTCACACTCATCGTAAACCACCCGGGGCTGCGCAACGTGCCAGGAGCAATGAGCCAGTTGCCCAAGCTCAAGCGTCTGACGGTCGCGTCCAGTTTCGCCTGCGATGCCGAGCAAGTTGCCCACGTGGAACGTCTGACCCAGTTGGAAACCTTGACACTGGACGGCATGCTGGAGGCCGGCCGCGTGCTGGATGTCAGCCGAATGCGGCAGTTGCGCAGCCTGATCTTGAGCCGTACTTACCAACCGATGTGGCCCACGGGGGTATTGGATCTTCCCTTGCTGGAACGCCTGGACCTTCGGGGTACGGGCATTCGGACTCTGCCGCCGCAGATGTTCGAGGCGGGCAACGAGCGGCTGTGGAAGGGCTTGTCGCTGGATTGGTCGCAGTTCGCCCCCGATGACTTTCGACAGGCTTATGACTACGTCACCCGTCACCCCGAACACCTGTTGGACCGCGAGGAAATGGTCCGCGACTATTGCAAAGGCGGCCTGTTACGCCTGCTCAGCCCTGGCAGCGTTGCGGGTGACCTGACTCTGCGCACGAGACAATCGGACATGTTGTTGCAGGCGTTTCTCGAACGTTGGCCTGATGCGTCGGCCAGGTTTGAGGCCATCGAGGCGCTGTCCGCGCAATACCAGAGGTTGACCCAGCCGCTGAAGGCCTGGAGAGCGGGCGGCGAGCCAGGCGTGGAGTTCATGCACCGGTACAACATTGTCGGCAGCCTCGAAGCTTGTTGGTACAACGGCGTGATGCAGCGCTACGGGCTGACAGGATATGCATCGACGCTGGACCTGTCGTCCGTGGCACTGAGCGAGCTTCCTCCACTCCCCGAACAAGGTTTTGAGCATATTCAGGTGCTGACCCTCAAAGGTTTGCGCGTTCCCGAGCAACAGCTGGGCGGGTTCTTTAACCGCTTCAGCGGGCTGCAAACCCTGAACCTGAGTGACTGCGCCTTGACCCAGTTACCGATGTCTTCGAGGCCCTGGGCAGCACTTGAGCACTTGGACCTGAGTCATAACCCGCTCAACAGCCTGGACGTCAGTACGATGCCTCGTCTTCAGGCGTTGGGCCTTAGTCACTGCACCTTGCAAACATTGCCCGTGGGCGTGGAGAGTCTGACGGACCTGACCTGGCTCGACCTGCGCCATACCCAACTGGTCAGCTTGCCCGAGACTGCACTGGCCAGCGATACCGTGATGTTCAGTGCCAATCTGTATGGCACGCCCTTGAACGAGGTGACACGCACCGCATTGGCTGCGGCGTTGCGCCGGGTCGAGCAGGCCCGGGGGCTGTCTACCGGTACTCTGGGGCGCTTCGCTCTGGACGCCATCCCGGAACAGTTCCCTCCCGCCGAAACCGCGCTGTCGATCTCCCGTCAGTTATTGCCGTTGCCCGCGCCGGTGGCGCTTGAGAGCACGCTGGAGCAGCACCTTGCTCGGTTGATGCCCACGCTGCAGGAACATGAGTTGCAGGCGTGGGTCGCCCGGATGCGTAGCGAAGGGCTTGCTGATGACGTGCTTACAACTCGCCTCAATGGGTGGAATCAGCAGTTCGACGCGCTGACTCGGCGCTTGAATGACTGGCTGTTCATGCGTGAAGCGCATGGTACCCAATGGGCCGTGTCGTCGCAGAGCCGGGGGCAGGCCGCCTTACGGATCGTCGAATCCTGGCGCGCCGGGTTGAGGGCGACTGAAGGGGTTGAGGGCGTTCTTGACCTGGAAGGTCTGCAATTGGGCGACCTGCCTGAACCGCCCGTGCGGTTTGATCACGTCGCGACCTTAAACCTGGCCGGGGCCAGAATTTCCGAAGACGGCTCCAACGGTTTCCTGCGCGCTTTTGGTCAACTGCGTACGCTGAACCTCAACAGCAACCTGCTGGCTGAACTGCCTGCGGCTGTCGGCGGCATGGGCCACTTGGAGCGCCTGGACTTGGCGGGCAACCTCTTTTCCGACCCGCAACCGCTTCTAGGCCCCTTGCAGAGGTTGGCGCAATTGCAACGGCTCGACCTGAGTCAGAACCGGCTGCCGGCATTCTCGATCAATCGATTGCCGCAACTGCGCGCGTTGGATCTGAGCAGTAACAGCCTGGAAGACTGGCCGGAGGGCACGCTGCAATCGAGGAACCTGCACACCCTCAACTTGAGCAACAACAGCATTACCACGATACCCGCCGAAGCCCTCGACGGCACCCACGACGCCTTGATGACGGGTGTAGACCTGTCCGACAACGTTGAGCTGTCGCGCGAAAGCCTGGAGCAGCTTCAGCAATACGCTGCCGGACGGGAACCAGGGAGGATATTGGGCATCAGGCGCTCGGATATCGATGATCTGCTTGCAGAGCCGAACACCGATAGCGAAGACAGCGACATTGAGCCCGACGAAGAGCTGCCTGACCCTGCGCCGTCGGATCAGCAAAGCGCGGCCTGGCTGGAGGGGATGCCCCCTGATCAGGTGGCTGAGCATCGCAGGCTCTGGGCGCAACTGGAGAATGAGCCGGATAACGCCGCGTTCTTTCACCTGCTGTCGCGCCTTCAGGACACCGAAGAATACCGGCTGGCTCGTGCTGACCTGACGCGTCGGGTGTGGCAGGTGGTGAAGGCGGCGAACGACGACAGCGAATTGCGCCAGACGTTGTTCGCCATGTCCACTACCCATGGCACCTGCGTCGACGGGCGCATGCTGACTTTCAGCAATCTGGAAATCAAGGTGTTCGAGCATGACGTCCTGCTGGATATTGACCCTGCCCGTCTTGATCTGAAAGGCCCGGCCTTGCTGAAACTGTCCCGCCAGCTGTTTCGCCTGGACAAGATTGAAACTCTGGCCAACCAGGCAGCACGACCGGGCGCCGATGTGGCGGAGGTGCGCCTTTCCTATCGGATTGGTGCGCGCGAAGCGCTGGAGTTGCCCGCGCAGCCTGCCTTCATGCGCTTTGCCAGACCGATCCGGGGGCCTGTGCTGGAGCAAACGATCCAGGCCGTGCAGCGCGCGGAAAGTTCCGAGGCGTTTTACGAGTTCCTGATCCACTTGGATTACTGGACCGATTACCTCAAGGAAAAGTACCTGCAAGAGTTCGCCACATTGGAGCAACGCCGCACACAAAGGCTTGAACAGATCGAAGGCACCGACTATGCCTCTACACAGCTCTACGCCGAAGCTTTGAACATGCTCGACGTCGACCAGCAGATCGAGCGAAACCAACTGCTGATTACCTTGTCGCAACGCGAGACCGGTGAGGGCGCGACCATTTCGCGCGACGCGAACCAGCCCGGTCCTTCCCAAGACCGGACATAACGACCGGTGATAGATAGTTAGGCTTTTTTCGCCGCGCCATTCCATAGGCTGATGAATTCTCATCAGTCTATGGAGTTCTGCAATGCCCTCAACTTCCCCCCCCTCGGGTGTGTTCAATGCCGACCTGCGCGGCGTGCACTACGATTTTCTCAAGACCCGCTTCGGCCTCGATCTGGACGTGCGCAACGTGTATTTCACGCGTAAGTACGGGCGCAAGAACCGCGATGATCTGTTTGGCATTTTCGTCTTTGATCGCACTGACGATTCCGCCTTGCACTACGAGTATCGCGGTGTCTCCCTACTGGAGGCGGCCCTGGACAATTTCGCGCCCGAGGAGGCGCGTGAGGCGCCCTGCAACGATTGTCAGGTCATCACGCGCTGGAATGCTTATGACGGCGATGTCATCGCCACCGTCGACGCTGTCATGTCCATGGCGCTGCCGATTGCTCCTCATGATTTTGCCGGACTGTGCCGCAGCCTCGACCTGGGTGCGCGGTACCAGCAGCACCTCAAGGCCATCCTGCAACCCGCTCTCCAGGCCGGTGGATGTCAGCCGTATGCCACGGCTCAAATGGATCTATCTGTCGGGTTGCGGCTTGCGCGAGTGGCCCACCGGTTTGTTCGCTTCGCCCCGGCCTCGGGGATTCGTACTTGAGATGAGCGGCAATCGTCTCGATGCCATTCCTGAGGTTTCGCCGGGCTCCGAGCGGGCCGGCATTCTTGCCAGAGCGGCGGTGACCCGTGAGTGGTTGACGCCGCAGGTCCTCGACAAGCTCAACCTGTATATCGAGTCGGTCGGCCTGGACCCGGAGCGCCGTTTCCCGCCACGTGGTGCCCAGGACAGCGGGCACTGGATGAGCGGACTGACGCAGCAGCAATGGTTGGGTAAGCAAGAGGCCTGGAATGCCCTTGAGGAAGCGCCCGGAAGCGAGTCATTTTTTGACGAGATTCGTAAGTTGAGCGAGCACCTGGATGACCGGTCCGATGCGTATAAAATCGACCTGACCGCCAAGGTCTGGCGCATGCTCGAAGCCATGGCCGGCGATACACCGTTACGCGAGCGGCTGTTCCAGATGGCGCTGGCGCCCACCACCTGCGTTGATGCGGGCGCACAGTTGTTCAATGCCATGGGCGTCGAAGTGTTGTTGGCCGAGGCGCTTTCGCTGCCCAATCCTGAGCTGATGAAACTGGAGTTGCTGGACTTGGCCAAGGGTAAGGCGCGGCTCGATGAACTGGGGCGTATTGCCCACGCGCGGGTCAGCGAACTGGTGGCCCAGGGGCGCAAGTTTCCTGTGTATGACGTCGAAGGCGGCTTGATTGCGCAGTACGATACCGACGGTAATCCTGTGCCCAGTATCGATGAAGTTGAAATCCACCTGGCGTATGTCACCCGATTGGCTAACCGACTGGATCTGCCTTGGCAGACCGGGATGTTCTTCGACGAACCCGACGTGACGAAAGCGATGCTGGAGGCCGCCTATAAGCGCGTCATTGCATTGGAAGACGGCGACCTGTTGAGAGACAGCATTGTCGACCAACCGTTTTGGACGGAGTACATACAAACGTCGTTTGCCAATGAGTTCGACGCGGTAAGTGCCAAAAATGAAGCGTTGATCAACCTGTACTCGGCCCAGGAAGAGTTGGCCGCTAACGGGAAGCTGTCGGTTGAGCAGAAGGCCGAGTTGCAGCGCACGATAGACGCGTCGGCGCAGGTGTTGGGCAAGTCACCTTCCCAGGCCAGCTCCGGCCAGGTCATGAGCGATGACGAATATTTCTCGGAAATGGAAAGCCTCGGTGAGGAGCGCAAAAACATTCTGCGCACCGTCACCGATCGGGTGATGGGCCGCGACTCTTCGGCTCACCGCGAACGCAACCCTTGAGCCCAGGCTCAGTGCTTCAGAACAGGAAGTAACGCTGCGCCATCGGCAGTGACTCGGCCGGCTCGCACCACAGCAACACGCCGTCGGCCTTGACCTGGTAGGTCTGTGGGTCGACGTCGATGTGGGGCAGGTAGTCGTTGTGGATCAGGTCGGTTTTCTGCACATCGCGGCAGCCTTTCACCACGCCGATCTGCTTTTTCAACCCCAGTGCTTCCGGCAACCCTGCTGCATGTGCCGCCTGGCTGATAAAGGTCAGGCTGGTAGCGTGCAGCGAGCTGCCGAAGCTGGCGAACATCGGGCGGTAGTGCACCGGTTGCGGCGTGGGGATCGAGGCGTTGGCGTCGCCCATCAAGCTTGAGGCAATCGCTCCGCCCTTGAGGATCAGCGTCGGCTTGACCCCGAAAAATGCCGGGCGCCACAGCACCAGGTCGGCCCATTTGCCGACTTCGATGGAGCCCACTTCATGGCTGATGCCGTGGGTGATCGCCGGGTTGATGGTGTACTTGGCGATGTAGCGCTTGATGCGGAAGTTGTCATTGCCTGGGCCGTCGCCGGGCAGGGCGCCGCGCTGTTTTTTCATCTTGTCGGCGGTCTGCCAGGTGCGTGTGATCACTTCGCCGACGCGGCCCATGGCCTGGCTGTCGGAGCTGATCATCGAGAACGCGCCGAGGTCGTGCAGGATGTCTTCGGCGGCAATGGTCTCACGGCGGATACGGCTTTCGGCGAAGGCCACGTCTTCGGCAATGCTCGGGTCCAGGTGATGGCAGACCATCAACATGTCGAGGTGTTCGTCGATGGTGTTGCGGGTGAACGGCCGGGTCGGGTTGGTCGAACTCGGCAGCACATTAGGGAAGCCGCAGGCCTTGATGATATCCGGCGCGTGACCGCCACCGGCGCCCTCAGTGTGGTAGGTGTGGATGGTGCGGCCCTTGAGTGCGGCGAGCGTGGTTTCGACGAAACCGGACTCGTTGAGGGTGTCGCTGTGGATCGCTACCTGCACGTCGTATTGGTCGGCGACGCTCAGGCAGTTATCAATACTTGCCGGGGTAGTGCCCCAGTCTTCGTGCAGCTTCAAACCGATGGCACCGGCCTTGACCTGCTCGATCAATGGCTCCGGCAGACTCGCATTACCCTTGCCGGTGAAGCCGATGTTCATCGGGAACGAGTCGCTGGCTTGCAGCATGCGCGCCAGGTGCCACGGGCCCGAGGTACAGGTGGTCGCATTGGTGCCGGTGGCAGGTCCCGTGCCGCCGCCGATCATGGTGGTGACGCCGCTGGTCAGTGCCTCTTCAATCTGCTGCGGGCAGATGAAATGCACGTGGCTGTCGATACCGCCCGCAGTGAGGATCATGCCTTCACCGGCAATCACTTCGGTGCTGGCACCGATTGCCATGGTCACGCCGGGCTGAATGTCCGGGTTGCCGGCTTTGCCAATGGCGGCGATGCGGCCGTTCTTCAAGCCGACGTCGGCTTTGACGATGCCCCAGTGGTCGATGATCAGCGCGTTGGTGATGACCGTGTCCACGACTTCATGGGCGAGCAATTGGCTCTGGCCCTGGCCGTCGCGGATGACCTTGCCGCCGCCGAATTTCACTTCTTCGCCATAGACCGTGAAGTCTTTCTCCACTTCGACGAACAGCTCGGTGTCGGCCAGGCGGACCTTGTCACCGACGGTGGGGCCGTACATGTCGGCGTAGGCTTGTCTGGAAATTTTCATCGCACGTTATTCCTCGATCGTTCCCACGCTCTGCGTGGAAATGCAGCCCTGGACGCTCTGCGTCCGCTCTTAAAGTCGTGACGCAGAGCGTCACCGGATGTATTCCCACGCGGAGCGTGGGAACGATCAGTGAAGCCCTAAAGGTCACCCATGATTTTCCCGGCGAAGCCAAATACCCGCCGCCCACCGCTCAAGTCCACCAACTCAACCTCGCGACTCTGCCCCGGCTCAAACCGCACCGCCGTGCCCGCCGGAATATTCAGGCGCATGCCGCGACTCAATGCACGGTCAAACGTCAGCGCATCATTGGTTTCGAAAAAGTGGTAATGGGAACCCACCTGGATCGGGCGGTCGCCGCTGTTGGCCACGCTCAAGGTGACAGTGCGGCGACCAACGTTGAGCTCGATGTCGCCAGGCTGGATCTTGTATTCGCCAGGAATCATGCAGGTTGCCCCAGGGTCTTGAAGTAGATGGCGGTCGGGGTGTAGCGCCCGTCCGGGCTTTGGCAGTAGTCGGGCAGTTCGCCGATCTTGGTGTAGCGCAGCGACTGGTAAAAGGCTTCGGCACCGGAACCGGCTTCGGTGTCCAAGTACAGCAGGCCGCGCTTGTGTTGGCGTGCGGCGAGTTCCAGGGCGTTCATCAATTGCTGGCCGAGGCCATGGCGGCGGGCGCTGCTGTGCACCAACAGCTTTTGCACCTCGGCGCGGTTCAATCCGTTGGCTTTTTGGCACAACGCCAGTTGTACGCTGGCGATCACTTGCTCGTCACGCACCACGACCCACAGCAACAGGCTCGCGTCTTCAACACTGGCTTGCACGCCGTTTAAATAGGCGCGGGCCTGGGTATCATCGAAGTCAGCCATGAAGCCGACCGAGGCACCATGCTTCACCGCGTCCAGCAACAGCTCGATCAAGCCCACGCGGTAATGGGCAAAACTTTCAGCATTCACTCGACGCAGTTGAGCCGTGCTCATCGATCTCACTCCTTGGGCGGTTCGGCGCCCGGATTCAATGTCAGTTGCATAAAGGTCAGGTCCAGCCAACGGCCGAATTTGATGCCCACTTGCGGCATCTGTCCGGTGGTGATGAAACCCAGGCGTTCATGCAGGCGGATCGAGGCCTGGTTGCCGCTTTCGATAGCGGCGACCATGACGTGTTTGCCGCAGGTGTTGGCGCGTTCGATCAAGGCCCCCATCAAATGTGGGCCGAGGCCTTTGCCACGTTGATCGTTGCGCACGTACACCGAGTGTTCGACGCTGTAGCGGAAGCCTTCGAAGGGTCGCCAGTCGCCGAAGGAGGCGTAGCCGGTGACTTCATCATTCTCGACCGCCACCAGGATTGGATAGGCCTGGGCCTGGCGTGCACTGAACCAGGCTTGGCGATTAGCCAGGTCAACCGGTTGTTCGTTCCAGATTGCCGTGGTGTTGAGCACCGCGTCGTTGTAGATGTCGCGAATCTGGGGCAGGTCGTGCTCGGTTGCATCACGAATCATGGCCGGGCCTCATGCGATGGGCTGGTGGACGGTCACCAGCTTGGTGCCGTCGGGGAAGGTGGCTTCCACCTGGATATCCGGGATCATTTCCGGGATGCCTTCCATCACTTGTTCGCGGCTGAGCAGGGTGGTGCCGTAGTGCATCAGGTCGGCCACGGTGCGGCCATCACGGGCGCCTTCCATTAATGCTGCGGAGATGTAGGCGATGGTTTCCGGGTAATTAAGCTTCACACCACGCGCCAGACGGCGTTCGGCGACGAGGCCGGCAGTGAAGATCAGCAGCTTGTCTTTTTCCCGTGGGGTCAAATCCATGGTTTGGCATCCAAAAAGGTTGAGAACGGGATGTTCATGTGTTCCAGATCCTGGGTGGCACTGCTTCGCGGCCGAGCACCGCCGGGCGCAGCAATCGCCATAAATCAATCAACCAGGCCCGCGCCAGCAGCGCTTCACTGGCCAGGCAGCGGGCTACCAGCAAGCCCGGTAATTGAGTCAAGTCGCCGCGCACGGCATGGGGCAGGGCGCGGCAGGCTTCAAGTAATTCAGGGGCGATATCACCGGTCAACAACAGTGTGGCGAACACCGGCTGGCCGTCCAGCCCGATAGGCGAGTCGAGCAAGCCATCAGCACCCACAATGCGCTGGCGCTCATGCCAGAGTAGCTGGCCGTCGCGGCGGATATCCAGATGTGATTGAAAGTGCCCGAGGTCGAAGCGCTCGCCGCTGGCCGGGCGACCGAGGGCGACCACGTCCCAGTAAAACAGCCGCGCATCGCCTTGCAGATCAATACGCGTCGTGAGTTCGGCCTGGGCCGCGCTGAACACGATGGTTTCCTGAGGCAGCCATTCCAGCGTAGCGCCAGCTTCCACGCTCAATTCGAGCGTTTGAAAGGCCGGGCCGCTGGCGCGATACCATTTGGCCGCGCCGGGGCTGGTCAATTGGGCCCAGGCGCCTGTGCCGACGTGGGCGCTGATGTCCAGGCGGTCACCCCCGGCAATCCCGCCGGGCGGGTGCACGATGATGTGCTGGCACACCTCGGGGCCTTCGGCGTACAGGTGCTTTTGCACGCGCAGCGGGCCGAGGTGGCGGCGCATCACCGGGCGCGTGGTGTCGCCGAAACGCGCGTAGCCGAGTTCCAACTCGGCATGCCAGCTGGGGGTGAACAGGGCGGGGGTAACGGGCAGGTTCATGGCTCAGTGCTTATCAATGGGACGCTAGAGATTAGATCGTAACTTAGATCGTAACCAGGCCGCGTACCCCCTCGCTTTCCATATTTTCACCGCGGCCTTGCTGCACGATTTCACCGCGGGACATCACCAGGTACTGGTCGGCGAGCTCTGCGGCGAAGTCGTAGAACTGCTCCACCAGCAGGATCGCCATATCGCCGCGTGCGGCGAGCTTCTTGATCACCGCCCCGATTTCCTTGATCACCGACGGCTGGATGCCCTCGGTGGGCTCGTCGAGGATCAACAAACGGGGGCGGCTCGCCAGGGCACGGCCAATCGCCAACTGTTGCTGCTGGCCGCCGGACAGGTCACCGCCACGCCGATGTTTCATTTGCAGCAATACCGGGAACAGCTCGTAGATAAACGCCGGGACCTCCTTGGCTTCGGAGCCAGGGAACCGCGAGAGCCCCATCAGCAGGTTTTCTTCCACCGTCAGCCGCCCGAAGATCTCCCGGCCTTGCGGCACATAGGCGATCCCGGCGTGCACGCGTTGGTGTGGTTTGAACCCGGTGATGGCTTTACCTTCCCAATTTACTGCGCCTTCTTTGGCGGGTAGCAAGCCCATCAGGCACTTGAGCAGGGTAGTTTTGCCCACGCCGTTCCGGCCGAGCAGGCAGGTGACTTCGCCAACTTTCACGTCAAAGGACAGCCCGCGCAGGATGTGGCTACCGCCGTAGTATTGGTGCAGCTTGTCGACTTGCAGCATGTTCACATTCTCCTCACTCGATCGTTCCCACGCTCTGCGTGGGAATGCCGCTTGGGACGCTTTGCGTCCGCTCTTAAAGTCGTGACGCGCAGCGTCACAGGATGCATTCCCACGCGGAGCGTGGGAACGATCAGCGGTCAGCGGCCGAGGTAGACCTCGATCACCCGTTCATTTTCCTGCACCTGTTCCAGCGACCCTTCGGCCAGCACACTGCCTTGGTGCAATACGGTCACGTGGTCGGCAATGGAACCGACAAAGCCCATGTCGTGCTCCACCACCATCAGCGAATGTTTGCCTGCCAGGCGCTTGAACAGTTCGGCGGTGAATTCAGTTTCGGCGTCGGTCATGCCCGCCACCGGTTCATCCAGCAGCAACAGTTGCGGGTCTTGCATCAGCAACATGCCGATTTCCAGGAATTGCTTCTGGCCATGGGACAGCAACCCGGCCGGGCGCTGCACCGAGGCGGTCAGGCGGATGGTGTCGAGCACCTCATCGATGCGATCTTTCTGCTCGCCGCTCAGGCGCGCGCGCAGGCTGGCCCACACCGACTTGTCGGTTTTCTGCGCCAGTTCGAGGTTTTCAAACACGCTGAGGGCTTCGAATACGGTGGGCTTCTGGAATTTACGGCCTATGCCCGCCTGCGCGATCTGCACTTCGCTCATGCTGGTGAGGTCCAGGGTTTCGCCAAACCAGGCTTTGCCGTGGCTGGGCCGGGTCTTGCCGGTGATCACGTCCATCAGCGTGGTTTTGCCCGCACCGTTGGGGCCGATAATGCAGCGCAACTCGCCGACGCCGATGTACAGGTTCAGGTCGTTCAATGCCTTGAAACCGTCGAAGCTGACGCTGATGTCCTCCAGGGTCAGGATCGTGCCATGGCGCGTATTCAGGCCTTTGCCGGCGGCCTGGCCGAGGCCGATGGCATCACGGGCGCTGCCCTGGTCTTTGTTCGGTTCCAGGATAGGTTCGAGCATAAATTCCGCCGTCGCTGTGATTCTCATTGTTCACCCCGTTTCTTCAACAGGCCAATCACACCTTTGGGCAAATACAGGGTGACGATGATGAACAGCGCCCCGAGGAAGAACAGCCAGTATTCCGGGAAGGCCACGGTGAACCAGCTCTTCATGCCATTGACCACACCGGCGCCCAATAACGGGCCGATCAAGGTGCCGCGCCCACCCAAGGCCACCCACACGGCGGCTTCAATCGAGTTGGTCGGCGACATTTCGCTGGGGTTGATGATGCCGACTTGCGGCACATACAGCGCCCCCGCCAAGCCGCACAGCACCGCGCTCAACACCCACACGAACAGCTTGAAACCACGCGGGTCGTAGCCGCAGAACATCAGGCGGTTCTCGGCATCGCGCAGGGCGGTCAGCACGCGACCGAACTTGCTCTGCGCCAGGCGCCAGCCGATGTACAGGCTCGCCACCAGCAACAGCACCGTGGTCACAAACAACACTGCCCGCGTGCCCGGCTCGGTAATGCCAAAACCGAGAATGCTGCGAAAATTGGTGAAGCCGTTATTGCCGCCGAACCCGGTCTCGTTACGGAAGAACAACAGCATCCCGGCAAAGGTCAGCGCCTGGGTCATGATCGAGAAATACACGCCCTTGATCCGCGAGCGAAAGGCGAAGAAACCAAACACCAATGCCAGCAAACCCGGCGCCAATACCACCAGGCACAGGGCCCAGAGGAAATGCTCGGTGCCCACCCAGTACCACGGTAATTCGGTCCACGACAAAAAGGTCATGAACGCCGGCAACTCATCACCGGAGGCCTGGCGCATCAGGTACATGCCCATCGCGTAACCGCCAAGGGCAAAGAACAAGCCGTGGCCGAGGGACAACATACCGGCGTAACCCCAGACCAAATCCAGTGCGAGGGCGACGATGGCGTAGCAGAGGATCTTGCCCACCAGCGTCAGGGTGTAGGCCGACACGTGCAGTGGATTTTCCGGCGACAGCAAAGAGAACAATGGCAGTGCCAGCAGCAGGATCAGAATCACCGCGCCCACCGCAATCGTCACCTTGGGACCGGCCTTTTGCGTGGCCGTAAGCATCAATGGCTGGTTCATCAGTCGATTACCCGTCCTTTCAGTGCGAAGAGTCCTTGCGGGCGTTTCTGGATAAACAGAATGATCAACGCGAGGATCAGGATCTTGCCGAGTACGGCGCCGATCTGTGGCTCAAGAATCTTGTTGGCGATACCCAACCCGAAGGCGGCCATCACGCTACCGGCCAACTGGCCGACACCGCCGAGTACCACCACCAGGAACGAGTCGATGATGTAACTCTGGCCCAGGTCCGGGCCGACGTTGCCGATCTGGCTCAGTGCTACGCCGCCTAAACCGGCGATGCCGGAGCCCAAGCCAAACGCGAGCATGTCCACGCGCCCGGTGGGCACGCCGCAGCAGGCGGCCATGTTGCGGTTCTGGGTGACGGCGCGCACGTTGAGGCCCAGGCGGGTCTTGTTCAGCAGCAGCCAGGTCAGCACCACCACACACAGCGCGAAGGCGATGATCACGATGCGGTTGTACGGCAGCACCAGGTTGGGCAGCACCTGAATCCCGCCTGATAGCCACGCCGGGTTTGCCACTTCAACGTTCTGCGCACCGAACACCAGGCGCACCAACTGGATCAGCATCAGGCTGATGCCCCAGGTGGCGAGCAGCGTTTCCAAAGGCCGGCCGTAGAGGTGACGAATCACCGTGCGCTCCAGGACCATACCGATGGCGGCGGTGACAAAAAACGCCACCGGCAGCGCGATCAACGGATAGAACTCGATGGCTTGCGGCACATAGCGCTGCATCAGCAACTGCACCACATAGGTGGAGTAAGCGCCGAGCATCAGCATTTCACCGTGGGCCATGTTGATCACGCCGAGCAAGCCGAAAGTGATCGCGAGGCCCAAGGCGGCGAGCAGCAAAATTGAACCCAGGGACATGCCGCTGAAGGCCTGGCCGAGGATTTCGCCGACCATCAATTTGCGTTTGACCTGGGCCAGGCTGGTTTCGGCGGCAGTGTGCACGGCAGCATCGCTTTCAACACCGGGCGCCAATAGCGCTTCAAGGCGCGTGCGGGCCAGCGGGTCGCCGGTACCACCCAATAGGCGCACGGCGGCGAGGCGAACAACGGGGTCGGTGTCCACCAATTGCAGGTTGGCCAAAGCCAGGCTGAGGGCGGTGTGCACGCCTTCGTCGGTTTCGGCGGCGACTTGCTGGTCGAGAAATTTCAGTTGCGCGGGCTGTGCGCTTTTTTGCAGGGTTTGCGCGGCCGCCAAGCGCAGCTTGGGATCGGCAGCGAGCAATTGCTGGCTGGCTTGTACGTTGTCGATCAGGCCGCGCAGGCGGTTGTTCAGGCGTACGGTTTTGGTTTCACCGTTGACCGTGAGTTGGCCTTGTTGCAGGGCATCCACCAGCTCGATGCGTGCCGGGTCGGGCTGGGCAGCCCAGTCCTGGAGCAGCTTGGCTTGTTGAGTCGGGTTGGCGGTTAAAAAGTCTTCGGCGTCGCTGGCGTGTGCGGCAAAGGGCAGCAACAGCAGGGCCATCAGGATGAAGCGGTAAAGGGCAGTGGGCATAAACAAGTTTCCTATAGATCGTTCCCACGCTCTGCGTGGGAATGCCGCCTTGGACGCTCTGCGTCCGCGTTGTGACGCAGAGCGCCACGCGATGCATTCCCACGCAGAGCGTGGGAACGATCAGTACCGCGGGCTTAGTTGCTCTTGACGGCGTAATCCGGCTTCTTGTCATTGCCAGGGATGTACGGGCTCCACGGCTGTGCACGGATTGGCTCATTGGTTTGCCACACTACCGAGAACTGCCCATCGGCCTGGATCTCACCGATCATCACCGGCTTGTGCAGGTGGTGGTTGGTCTTGTCCATGGTCAGGGTGAAGCCCGACGGCGCGGCGAAGGTCTGGCCGGCCAGGGCTTCACGCACTTTGTCGACGTCGGTGGACTTGGCTTTCTCGGCTGCCTGCGCCCACATATGGATACCCACGTAGGTGGCTTCCATCGGGTCGTTGGTTACGGCTTTATCCGCGCCCGGCAGGTTGTGTTTCTTGGCGTAGGCTTTCCAGTCGGCGACGAATTTCTTGTTCACCGAGTTCTCCACCGACTGGAAGTAGTTCCACGCCGCGAGGTTGCCCACCAGCGGCTTGGTGTCGATGCCGCGCAGTTCTTCTTCACCCACGGAGAACGCCACCACCGGTACGTCGGTGGCCTTCAAACCCTGGTTGGCCAGTTCCTTGTAGAACGGCACGTTGGAGTCGCCATTCACGGTGGAGATCACCGCAGTTTTGCCGCCGGCGGAGAATTTCTTGATGTTGGCGACGATGGTCTGGTAATCGGCGTGGCCGAACGGGGTGTAGACCTCTTCGATATCTTTATCGGCTACGCCTTTGGAGTGCAGGAACGAACGCAGGATCTTGTTGGTAGTGCGCGGGTACACATAGTCGGTGCCCAACAGGAAGAAGCGCTTGGCGCTGCCGCCTTCTTCGCTCATCAGGTATTCCACCGCCGGGATCGCCTGCTGGTTCGGCGCGGCACCGGTGTAGAACACGTTCGGCGACATCTCTTCGCCTTCGTATTGCACCGGGTAGAACAGCAGGCCATTGAGTTCTTCAAACACCGGCAAGACGGATTTGCGCGACACCGAGGTCCAGCAGCCGAACACCACGGCGACCTTGTCCTGGGTCAGCAACTGCCGGCCTTTTTCGGCGAACAGCGGCCAGTTCGAGGCGGGGTCGACTACCACGGGCTCCAGCATCTTGCCGTTCACACCGCCTTTGGCGTTGATCTCGTCGATGGTCATTAACGCCATGTCTTTCAGGGACGTTTCGGAGATGGCCATGGTGCCGGACAGCGAGTGCAGGATACCGACCTTAATGGTCTCGGCGGCCTGGAGGGTCCAGGTCATGCCCATGGCGGCAATCGATGCCGAGAGAGTGAAAGCCTTGATCAAGCTGCGACGCTTCATGGTGCGATCTCCGAGAACCTGAGTTGTTGTTGGACTGAGGACTGGACAATTGCAAGGGCTGTGCCTGCTTTGCGCGGCCCCAGTTCAGGGCCGTCTGTAGCGAGAAATGAGGGGGCGAACGCACTGAGTCGGTGCCCGGTTATGGGTGTGGTGCGGCCTGAGCACGGTCTTGGTGCGATAGCTGTTAACTATCTAACGCCTGGAGGTGTTCTGCGTGTTCAGGATGGACAGGGTGTTTTAACTCAACCCCACAAGGTGTACTGATGGACGACTCACCCCCACGCAGCAAACGTGCTGCGATTCCCCAGGGCCTCGCGAAACTAGGCACCCTGACACCTGCATTTGTCAGCGCCGATGATGTGGCGCGTTATCTCCACGAGCGTGTTGGTAATCGGCGCGACAGGGAGTTCGGCAGTGCAATAATGCAGCGCCATTCCGACCAGTTATTTTTGGCGAACGAGCCGCGAGAAGGCAAAGCCTCCACGTTCAACTGGGATTTGCTCTTGGACCGCAAAGACCCGTATAGCGACTTTTTGCACCCTGACGGCTTTAAACTAGTGGCGAGCTTCCACTCCCATCCAGACATGTACACTACGGTTCAGAAGCTGAATCCTGAGTGGACGGAGCAACAGATCCGGGCTCACATGAGTTTTTATTCCACGCCGGACATCATGTTCAATTTGCAGGATTGCCTGCGATTCACTGCGGCGTACCTGTCTGGTCCAGACGGCACGTTACTCAAATACCAACCCAGCAATAGTCCTGCCGAAGTAGGGTTTATCAATTGGCTCAAGACCAATGGGCCCTGGACGTCGCCCCATGCTCACAACGGCACACTGGAGGGTGTGTTCAAGAAGCTGGCCTCGGTGGGAAGGCTCAGCTTTATTCTGTCCAGCTCGTCCTGGGGTGGCTCGGTGGGTGATGTTCCAGCGGACTGGGAGCCTTACAAAGCGTTTAACGCGGCGCCTTTGCCACAGCCCTGCGGGCCGGTGTTTGCTAGTCGCGACCTGGCCATGAACTACGCCGGGGCGCGCACTCAGCGCCAGCCAACGCTCAAGCAGCAGGTACTGATCCTACAAAGTACGGCGAATGGCTGGTTTACTGCTGCCGAGCCGCAACCCGTCGAGTCTATCGGGGGGCAATTACCGACGCTTCCGGTCGGCCTCCATTTGCATGGGATCTATGTCCATTCCCGACCATTACCGGCCCAGTACCCCGACTTGGAAGACTGGCTGTATAAAAATTTCATCAGTCCGTTGGAGTTGGCGCAGCACATCGCCCGGTTCCGAGGGTATGCCAACGATCCGCAACCGACCCTCGGCGCCTCGCTGTTTATCCGCATGCGCGACGATGCTGTGCTGCGCTATCAATTTTCCGGCTCGGCGGCGGAGTCGCAGCTCTTCGTTCAGGGACCTGATGGCGAGGTCAGCGACAATGGCCTTCAGGCCCACCTGAACACCGGCCGCTTGTTGACCCGCGCGTTTGTCTGGCTGGTTGCGCAAGCGGGTGAACTCACAGTGGAAAAGACCAGTGCGTTGTGGGACCGCGTCGGCGTGGTAGATGCGACGTGGCTGCCGTTTTCGACGTTTGCTTTACCCGCGTTGAGCCGGGCCTTTCTCACGGCTGACGATGCCGCTCGTTACGCCCATGTGAGTATTGGCGGGCGCCGTGATCGGCTATTCGCCGGGTTGATCCTGGAGCGTAGTGATGGCCGGTTTGTGGTGACTGAGCCGGAGAGTGTTGTGGCAGGGCCCTTCTTGTCGACAGCCGGCTACCCGAAAGATCGGCAGGGTTCGCCAATCGTTCTTCATCCTGGCTATCGTTTGCAGGGGCGTTATGGGTCATGTGCAGCACTTTCTACGCTCGACCGGGAGCAAGTCGAACGGCTCAAGTGGACCCGTCAGGAGGCGGAGCTTCATGGGCAGATGCTGAAAGACCACGACGTGCACGCCATCCTGCAATCAGGCCTTGTGGCGTACCTGTCCGGCACACCGGAAAGTTTGATCAGTTACCAGCGCGGGGAGGCTTCAAGCAGTTGGAAACAGCAATGGCAGCCCGATGCTTCCGGCGGCATGAGCCCTCTGGCTAAAAAGCTCGAAAGTGGCTCAATCAGGCCGGCTGACGTTGTACGGACACTGGCCGCATCGGGCACTTTGCGGGTCAGGACGGAGACACTGTTGTGGGGGCCTGCCGAAAAGGTCGAAGTGGATTGGGAGCCCTTTGTACGGGTGCTGGAATTTCAGCGCCCCGATGAGCTGAGCTATGGCGCGATCTTTGACAGCGCGGATGCAGCCGCCCTGGATGTGCATCGACGTGAGCCGGAACGGGCTCGTCCGCGCTACGTCTCGCTTTATTTCGCCTTCATCTTCAAACATCAGGCTCGGGACGAGTACATCGCCAGCGAACTGGTCCCTGTGACACAGAAGACACCGCTTCTGTCACTTCCCGACGTCGCCGACAACGCTGTACCCGAAGGGTTTGCTTGCCATGGCGTCTACTACTCCCGGCAATGGGCAGGCGATGGGGCAGTGGATTGGTTGAGTCGCTTTTTTATCGTGCCGCAAGACCTGAGTATCGCCGTTATCCAACTGCGCAACGCAGTACGGATATCTGTCACGGACGCCGCCATCTATATCGCACCGCCCGAGGGTGCATTGCTGCGCTACTGCTCGCCCTCGACCAACGCATTGTTTGAAGCGCAGAGCACTGGAGATACGTACGAGAACATTCAGGCCAGGTTGGACATCGGTACGCTGACGCCACCCAAGTTTGTCCGCATGGTCGCGCAGGCCGGTGATCTGCAGGTCATTCACGAAAGCCCGTGCTGGGACCGCTCGGGCAACGTTCCGCAAATGTGGAATCCTTACGCCCATATCCAACGTCGGCGCTTGAGCCCGGCGTTTCTCTCAATGGATGACGCCGCCCGCTATGTGCGTCGACGCGTGCCGGTGGGGCTGACGGCTCGCTACGCGGGTGTGATCTTGCTGCGCGATGACGGCTGGTTCCTGGCTACCGAGCCCGTCGTGGTGCCCGATGAAGTATTTGATATCAAGAGGATACTCCCCGATGCCTTGGTGGAGGCGGGGCTTCATCCTATGCGGACCCTGCCGGTGGCCTGTTATCACTCCAGGCCGGCGATGCATCTGCCGTTTTTGCTGACACCCGAGCAGGAGCAGGTGTACAGCAATATGATTTCTACCCGGGTCCTGGCCCAGATGCTGGACGCGGGAAATAAGCGTATGCAGAACTATTTGCTGGGGCCGGACGGATCGCTGATCAGCCTGCTGGCCACCCCGCAAGTGAAGTACCCGTTGATTACCAACCGGGACGTGATTACCCGACCTCGAAACCGCCATGATTGGTTGTATGGTGAGATCGAACTCAGGCTGCGTTCAGGGGATTTGACACCTACGGAGTACGTCAATCGTGTGGCTGAAACGTTCATCTTGAAGGTGGTGGTGGGCAGCTCGATGTGGGGGATTACAGGCCCGGTATCGGGCTGGCGCCCTTACGTGGTGCCAACCAGTTCTGTCCGGGGTTATGCCCGTGCTCATCACGACCCGGCCTGCAGCCCGGTTTGCACCCAGCTGGACGATGCTGCGCACTGTGCACATAAGCAAGTGGCTGCGCGTGAGGAACTGAGCTTCGGTTACTTGCTCAAGTCCACGCAAAATGGCAACTACACGGCGACCCTGCCGATAGTGGATGGCGGTGCCCGCTTTGCTCATCGTCGGGTGTTCAGCGATGCCGGTTACCCTTATCGCTATGAAATGGCCGGTCTGTATTTTTGTGTGCCGCAGCAGGCTGATTTTCAGCCGAAGGGGCGGGTGCAAGATGGTGACGGCATCTACCAAGGATTGTTCTCTCCCTACGATTTGAAGGATGCGCTGGCGCTGGTGCATGCCACTGCGACGCGTGCGAGCCTGCCGCTTTATATTTCCTGTGCCGACGGTGCGCTGCTCAAGTTTGTGGTGCGCAATGAACGATTTATTCAGTACAGCGACCTGATTGAATTGCGCATCCGGAAATTAAGTCCCCGTGATTACATTCGACGCATGGCCGCGGCCGGCGATCTGCGGGTTCTACACTCCAGCGATAACTGGCCGGGCCTGGGTGTGGTCGGCAGCGATTGGCAGCCGGGACGCTCGCGAGCCATGGCTGCGCTCGACGAGAACCGTTTGGTGTTGGGGCCGATTCACGCACACGGTGAAGATGCCGCGCATTATGCCCATGGGCTGGTGGGGGGATTTTCCGGTAAACAATACTTGAGCGCCCAACTGGAGAGCCTGGTCGGCAGCTGCTACTTGCCGGTCCTGCCATTGGAAGACAACGGTTATCCTTCGCTGGTGGCCGAACGGCTGTTCCCTCAGGCGCACTCAGCGATCGGGCCTGCTCGACCCCTGCCGGACGTGCCCAAGGGTTACCAGATCAGCGCAACTCATCTGGTGTATCACGCGGGGCTCGATCAGCCTGAAACGGTGGGTGAGAGTCAGTACCGGCAGTATTTTGTGTCCTGGCGCGAACTGGGTTTCTACCTGCATGAGTTGAAACGCAAGGGGCTACCCATCAACAGAATTTACTTGTCGACTCGCGATGGTGCGCTGTTGAGTTATCTGCCCACGTTCAGTAACGATGAAATCAATCTGTTCGACAGTACCCTCAAGTGGTCGAAAACCTCGGGCTACTCCCGGCTTGCGCCAAAACCTTCCTGGGTGATCACCGAGCTGGCACGTATCGGCGAACTGAGGGTGATTCACCCGGGAGGCTTTTGGCGGCAGCGGGGTAGGGTGCGGGCTGACTTCAAAGAGGTGAACGGCAGCTACGTGCCCGACAAGGACGAGCTGTGAGCCGCTAACGCTTACGCATCAATCCGATAAAAAACAGCCCGCCAATCGCCGCCGTGGCCACGCCAATCGGCAAGTCTTCGGGGGCGATCAGCGTGCGTGCGGCCACATCCACCCATACCAGGAACAGGCTGCCCAGCAACGCGCACACCGGCAGTAACCGACGATGTTCGGCGCCCACCAGGCGCCGGGCGATGTGCGGCACCATCAGCCCGACAAAGCCGATGGAGCCGCTGATGGACACCAGCACGCCGGTCATCAGCGACGCGACCAGGAACACCTTCAGCCGCACATTGCGCGCGTTCAGGCCCAGGGTCACAGCCGTCTGTTCACCCGCCATCAATGCGTTCAACGGACGGGCCATGCCCACCAGCACCAATAGCCCCAGCAGCACCGTGGCGCTAGGGACCGCCAGCAGTTCCCAGCGCGCCAGCCCGAGGCCGCCGAGCATCCAGAACATCACCGCCGAGGCCGCGCGGTGGTCGCCCATGAACAACAAAAGATTGGCCGCGGCCATCATCACAAACGACACCGCCACGCCGCACAACAACAGGCGATCACTCTCCAGTCGACCATTGCGACTGGCCACCGCCAGCACCACCAGCATGCTCACCAGTGCGCCGATAAACGCGGCGATGGGCAAGGTCAGCAGGCCGATGATTTCACCCACATGCAACACCACAATCACCGCACCCAGGGTTGCGCCGGAGGTGACGCCCAGCAGGTGCGGATCGGCCAGCGGGTTACGCGTGACCGCTTGCAACACCGCGCCAATCAGCGCCAGCCCGGCGCCGACCAGTGCGCCCAGCAACATGCGCGGTACGCGGATCAGCCACACGATATGTTCCTGCCCGGCCGGCCAATTCACCTCGCCGAAGCCGAAAGCCTTGTACAACACAATTCGCCACACCACCTCAACCGGCACCCGCGCCGGACCGAAGCCCAGCGAGATGACACAAGACACCAGCAATACCGCACCAAGGGCGGCGAGCAGTAAGGCGTAGCGACGGGTGATCATTCGCCGTGGAACCCCTTGGCCAGGGTTTCGACGGCCAGCACGTTATCGATGCCCGGAGTGGCCTGTACGTAAGGGATCACGATAAAGCGCTGGTTCCTGATCGCGTCCACCGCTTGCAGCGCCGGGTTGTTAAGCAGGAACGCTTGCTTCTGCTCGGCGGTGATTTCGCTGTAATCGACGATCACGATCACCTGCGGGTTGCGCTCCACTACGGTCTCCCAGTTGACCCGAGTCCAGCTGGCGTTGATGTCATCCAGGATATTGCGCCCACCGGCCGCATTGATCAGCGCCTCGGGCATGCCCAGGCGGCCGGAGGTCATGGCGCGGTCTTCACCGCTGTCATAGAGGAAGACGCGAGGTTTATCCGCGGGTAGGTCTTTCTGCACCTCGGCGACCTGCGCTTGCATCTGTGAAATCAGGGCATTGGCGCGGTCTTGCACGTCGAAGATCTTGCCCAGGTTGCGCAGGTCGTTATAGGTGTCTTCCAGGGTTGCGGCCGGGCGCTTCATCACAAAGGCGCAGGATTCGGTCAGCTCGTACACGTTGATGCCCAACGGTTGCAGGGTTTGCGGCGTGAGGTCGCCGCCCACGCGCATGCCGTAATCCCAACCGGCGAAGAAGAAATCCACGTTAGCGTTGAGCAGGGTTTCCACCGACGGGTACTTGCTTGCCAGCTCCGGCAGGCCGTCGAGGATCTCGGTCATTTGCGGGGTCACCGATTTCCAGCCAGTCACGCCGCTGTAGCCGGCCATGTGCGATTTGAGGCCCAGGGCAAGCATCATCTGAGTCATGTTGATGTCGTGGCTGACCGCGTGTTTTGGCGCCTCCTGAAAGGTCACGTTGCGGTTGCAGCTTTTGATGGTCACCGGGTAATGGGTCGCCTCGGCGAACGCTTGAGCAGTGCCGAGCAACAGAGCGAGAGACAGCAGAGCGCGCAGGATCATGGTTGAGTTATCCAGGTGATTCGGGGGTAGCCGGACAAGGGGTGGGTGTCGATCAGCGCTTCGACGCCGAACACGTCACGCAGCAGTTCGGCGGTCAGTACTTCATGGGGCGTGCCGCTGGTGATGATGCGTCCGTGGTCGATCACGTACAGGCGATCGCAGAACGCGGCGGCCAGGTTCAGGTCGTGAATGCTGGCCAAGGTGCCGATGTTCAGGCGCTTTACCAGCCGCAACAACTCCAACTGAAAGCGCGGGTCGAGGTGGTTGGTCGGCTCGTCGAGGATCAGCAATTCGGGTTGCTGGGCCAGGGCGCGGGCCAGGATGACGCGCTGCTTTTCACCGCCGGAAAGGGTGGCGAAGGCATGGTCTTCGAAGCCCTGCATACCGACGGAGTCCAGCGCTTGCTGGATCAACTGTTGGTCGTGCAGCGTGTCGCTGTCGAATAAACCTTTGTGGGGCGTACGGCCCATGGCGACCACTTCATCCACCCGCAGGCCGAAGGCGTCGGGGAACTCTTGCAGCACCACGGCGATACGTCGCGCGCACCATTTTGCGCTGTGTTTCCACACGTTCTGATGTTCGAGCAGTACGTCACCCTGTTCCGGTTTGCTGAACCGGTAGGCGCAGCGCAACAGGCTGGTTTTGCCGCTGCCATTGGGGCCGATCAGCCCGACAAACTCTCCCGCACCGACGCGCAGGCTGGCGTCACGCAGCTGGAACTGGTGACGACAGTGGCCGTGATCCTGGGGCGTCCAGGTGAGGCGGGTGAGGGTGAGTGAAGTCATCAATGCTCTCTGGTTCAACACCGGTCAAAAATGTGGAAGCTGTGTTTTGTTCAGTTAGAAGGTGTAATCCGCCGTGACGAAGAATGAGCGAGGCTCACCCAGGATCCATTGCTGCCCGTCGTTGTACTGGCTCACGGCGTAGGTGCGGTCGAACAGGTTATTCAATTGCAGGCCCAGGGTGGTGTTGCGCATGGCCTTCCACGACACAGTAGCGTCGACCACGGTGTAGCTCGGCACTTCGCTGGTGTTGGCGGTGTCGGCATACCGCGCGCTGACGTAACGCACACCGGCCCCGGCGCGGATGTCATCGGTCACGGCCTTGCTCAGCCACAGGTTGGCGGTACGGTTTGGCACGTCCACCGGACGGTTGCCGTCGCGGGAAACCGACTGCTTGTTGACCACTTCGGAGAAATCGTCGTACTGCGCCCGCACGATGGCTGCGTTGGCTTGCAGCTGCCAGGCGTTGGGCAGTTGCAGGTCGAGACTGGCCTCCAGGCCATTGGAGGATTGCTGGCCGACTTGTTCTTTAAGGGTCGTGTTGGGAATGCTCACCAACAGTTTCTTTTTGACGATGTGGTAGGCCGCCAGGGTCCATTCGCCACGGGAGTCCCAGAACGCCTGCTTGAAGCCAACCTCGGCCTGTTTCGCGGTGGACAGGCCGAATTGTTGCTGGTTCGGGCTCAGGGTAATCAAGCTGCCGACGCCGTCGGTGCTGGTGGCGTACTGACCGTAGACCGAAGTGTCCGGGGTGATCGCGTAGACCAGGCCGGCTTTCCAGTTATTGCCGGTAAGGGTCTTGTCGGAGTCGTTGCCTTTCACCAGATCTTCGCGATCGATGTGCAGGTAATCACGACGCACGCCGGTGATCAGCGACAGTTGATCGGTCAGTTGCAGGCGGTTTTCGGCGAAGCCTGCGAGCTGTTTGGTGGTGCTGACCGACTGCGGGATGAATGGGCTGTTGCTTTCAAACGGTTGTGGCACCGGGTGGTAGATGTCCACCGGCTGGCCTGCGTCGGATACGTCTTGGTACGGCGAGTTGCTGGCGAGACGAAAACGAATACGGTTGTATTCGGCACCGACCACGGTCTGGCTGTCGAGGCCGAACAGGGTGTGCTTGAACGTAAAGGTCTGGCGGTCGCCCACTTGCTCCTGGTTGTGCTTGATGCCCAGATAGCTCTGGCGCACCAGGCCGCCGTCGACATAGTTGTAGCTCTCGGCGTTCTGCCAGCGACGCTGGTTTTTCAGGTACGACAGCTCGTTGGTGGCGGTGACGTTGTCGTTGATCTGCCACTCGCTGGTCAGGCGCGTCCACTGGTCGTTGTAATGCTGGATAGCGTTGCTGACGTTATAGTTCTTGTCGCGCAGGCCCCTGTGCAACTGGCCGTTAATCAGTGGCGTGCCGTAGTCGTTCTGCGGGGTCTGGTCGCCGTAGTCGTGGGCCAGGGTGAAGCTCAGGTTGTCGGCCGGCTGCCAGCGTAGGGCGCCGCTGACGAAGTCGCTGGCGGAGTCGCCACGGTCGATGAAACCGTTGCTGCGCAGGCGGTTGACGTTCAGGCGGTAGCTCAGGGTGTCGGTCAGCGAGCCGCCGCTGTCGAGCGCTTCCTGTTGGCGATCATAGGAGCCGTAGCCGAGGCGGATGTGGTTTTCGATCTCGCCTTCAAAGGGCTTTTTCGCAATCGTATTGATCACTGCGCCGGTAGCGCCCTGACCGTACATCACTGAGGCTGGGCCGCGCAGCACGTCCACGCGCTCGACCGACCAGGTGTCCACCGGAAAGGTAGAGGTGCCGGCGCCGTCGAACATACGCTGGCCGTCGTACAGTTGCAGAACGGAACTCTGCCCGGTAAACCCGCGCGCTTGCAACGAGGTGCCGCCGTCGCCCGGCGTGCCGGTGCGGCTGATGCCGGTGGCGCGGGAAATTGCGTCCTGCACGCTGGCGTCACCGCGTTCGCGGATTTTTTCACCGGTCTGGCTTTCGACGCTGCCCGGGGTTTGTCGGGCCGTAAGATTCAGACGAGAGCCGGCAGTGGTCGGGGTGTCCAGGTCGATGCGTTCGTTATCGATAGCCGGCGCGGTGACGGGGCTGGCGGGCAGGGTCAGGGCCTGGGCGCTGTTATGCAGGGCGAGCAGGCACAGGCCGCACGCAAGGTACTTGTTCATCGGTCGATCAGTCTTCTTGGAGGGTTGCTCGCCGCAGGGCGCGGCGAGCAACGATAACGCAGAAAGTGTTATAAGTTAACACTTATTGGCTGCGGGACAAAAGTCGCGCAAGGCTACAGAAGGCCTCTGCCTGGGGCATCTCACCTGGTTCATGCCGAACGTGAGGCGGGTTCACGTTGGCCAAAAAAACGCGACAGCACTAAACGATCCAGCGCCCACACGGCGATCAGCGATGCGCCCACCAACGGAAAAATAATCGCCAGAGCGAGCATGATTACCATCGCGGTTTTCCACTTCGGCAGGTCATGGCGCAGCGGTGGAACACCCAGGCCGCCCACGGGCCGACGCTTCCACCAGATCACCACGCCACTCACCGCACTGAGCAGAATCATCAGGCAGATCAGCAGCACGATGATCTGGTTCACCACGCCAAACATCTTGCCTTCGTGCAGCATCACGCCGGTCTCAGTTGCGCGTGCGACGGTGTTGTAGTGCTCCCAGCGCACATCGGCCAGAACCTTGCCGGTGTATTGGTCCACATGCAGTGTGGCGTCGTTGCGCGGGTCGTTGGCGAACACCGCGACGGTGAATACACCCTCGGCGGTGCTCGGGAAGGTGATGCTGTAGCCGGGCTCGACCTTGCGCGCGTTGGCCAAATCGACCACCTGTTGCAGGCGTACAGTCGGCGTGGCCGGCCCTGCGTGCAGGGCACCGTGCTTCATATGTTCGGCATGCTCGCCGGACATCGGCATCGGCGTGTTTTCCATGGCCCAAGGCACGGTCTGTTGGCTCGCGGTGTTGAGCACGCGTGCCTGCTGATCGGACTGCGGCACGTTGTTCCACATCGCTGCGGGGAAGGTGTTCCACAGCTGCGCGTATTGCTTACCCCAAAAGCCGGTCCAGGTCATGCCGCTGAGCAACATTACCAGCAGAAAGGCCGCGCCCCAGAACCCGGCGACCGCATGCATATCACGCCAGAACACGCGGCCACGCGTATTGAAACGAGGCCACAACACCCCCGCCGATGATTTGCCGCGCGGCCACCACAAGTACACGCCGGACACCACCAGCATCACGCCCCAACCGGCGGCGAGTTCCACCAGGCGATCGCCGACGGTGCCGATCATCAACTCACCGTGCAGCGCACGGGCGATGGCCTGCAGGTTGTTTTTCGCATCCTGTTCACCGAGCACGGTGCCGCGATACGGGTCGACGAATACCGTCACCTCGCGCCCACCGTTATGCATCACGAATTGCGCGCTGCTGGTGGCGTTGGCCGGTGGCAGGTACTTGCTGATGGTGCCTTGAGGGTAGGCGGCCTTGGCCCGTTGCAGCTGCTCGTCGGCGCTCAGCGCGTGTTCGGCGGCGGGCACGGTGAGCAGGTTGCCGTACATCAGCGGGTCGAGTTGGGGTTTGAACAGGTAGATGATGCCGGTCAGGGCCAGCATCACCATAAATGGCGCGACGAATAGCCCGGCGTAGAAGTGCCAACGCCAGGCCAGGTTGTAGAAGGAAACTTTTTGAGTGGTCATCAGGTGCTCCGCAAGGCTTGAATTTTTGTGTCAGTTACGCCGCCATCGCGGGCAAGCCCGTTCCCACATTTGGAATGTATTCCAAGGTGGGAGCGGGCTTGCCCGCGATGCCTTTAGAAGCTCATGTCCACCTTGGTCCAAAGCGTGCGCCCTGGCTCCTTGATGGCTTGCGGGTCGTTGGCCGGGTAGCCGAACCCGGCGTTGCCGGCCAGGTTCAAGTGTTCGGCGTAAGCCTTGCCGAACAGGTTGTCGACGCCGGTGCTGACCTTGAAGTGTTTATTGATGCGGTACGCCGCGTTCAGCGAGAACACGCCAAAGCCGCCACTCTTGTCGAAGTCCTTGCCGACTACGTTGCCTTTGTTCTGGTCGATGCGGTTTTGCGCGGCGACCACGCGCCACAAGGCACCGGCACTCCAGTCGTCTTCGCTGTACGTCAGGCCGAAGCGTGCATCCAATGGCGGCATTTGCGGCAGGGCCTTGCCGTCGCTGGTGTTCTTGCCCCAGGCGTAGGCGAGGGTGGCGTCGGCCTTCCAGTGGCGGGTCAGCTTGTACGCCGTGCCCAATTCGCCGCCCATGATGCGGGCGTCAACGTTGCGGGCCTGGGAGGTGGTGCCCATCATTCCTGGCTTGTAGTCGAACAGGATGAAGTCCTGCACGCGGCCGATATACCCCGAGGCCCAGGCTTCGAGGTCGGCGGTTTTGTATTGCGCGCCGAAGTCGAACTGGGTGGTTTTCTCCGGTTTCACACCGTCGAAGGCATTCACCGAACCGACGGCGCCAGTGTTGGGGGAGAACAGCTCCCAGTAATCCGGGAAGCGCTCCGAATGTCCCAGGCCTGCGTAGAGGGTGGTCGGGCTGTCGGCCAAATCATGCTCATAGCGCATGAAGCCCGACGGCAGTGTGTCGGCGCGGGTGTCATCGGCGGTGGGGTTGGGACGGGCCATCATTCCCGAGCCTGTGGTCTGGCGAAAGTCCTTGGCCGAGGCGCGGTCCAGTCGCGCGCCGGTGATCAGGCGATCGCGGTCGGCGGCGTACCAGGTCAGTTCGCCGAACGCGCCGTAGTTATGGAAGTTGGCGTCCTTGACCCGCGGCAAGTCCTTGTAGGTATCGATGCCCATGCTGCTGCGCTGGCGGTGTTCGTTGGTCTGCGCATCCAGGCCTCCTATCAGTTGTAGATCGGCCCAGCGCCAGGTCGCCTTGATCCGCGCGCCAAGGGTGCGACGATCAACGTTAGCCGCCATGGGCCCGGCCATCATCCCGGTGCCTGATGGCGTACGCAGGCTGTAGTTGTCCATCACATGGTCGGCGTAGTTGTAGTAGACCTGGGCCTCGACCTTATCCAGCACCTCGCCGATGTTGGATTTTTCGAAACGCAGCCCCAGGCTTTCACGCAGGAACTGCGAGCCGTCCATGCCACGCCCGGCGTAACGCGCCTCGCCATCACCACGGCCGGCGGTGAGTTCCAGCAGGGTGTCGGCGTCAGGGGTGAAGCCGACGGCGACATCGCCATTCCACTTGTCGTAGCGCGAGGCCACGGTTTTGTTATTGCCATCCTTGTAGTCATCGGCATGTGCCTGGTTGCCGATCACTCGCACATAGCCCAACGGCCCACCGGCAGCAGCGTCGATGACCTTATCGAAACGCCCGTTGGAGCCGGCCAGCACACTGGCGTTGACCCGTGTGCCCAGTTCACCGAACTGCTCCGGCTCGCGCTCGAACAGAATGGTGCCGGCTGAGGCGCCCGGGCCCCAGAGTACGGTTTGCGGGCCTTTGATCACGGTCAGCTTGTCGTAGGTTTCCGGCGAAATGTACGAGGTGGGCGCGTCCATCCGCCCAGGGCAGGCGCCGAGCATCATGCCGCCGTTAGTGAGGATATTCAGGCGTGAGCCGAACATGCCGCGCAGCACCGGGTCGCCATTGGTGCCGCCGTTGCGCACCAGGGCGAAGCCGGGGATGGTCTTGAGGTAATCGCCACCATCGCTGGCGGGCACCGGTTGGCGCGGGTCTTTCGGGTTGGTGATCACGGTCAGCGGTGAGCTGGGGGCGATTGCGGTGATCACGGTGGGGCTCAGCTCATGCTCGGCGTGCTCGTCGGCGTGGGCCAGTGGAACCAGCAGTGCGCCGCACAGAACGGCGAAAACGGGGGTACATCCCAAACGGGAGTCAGCAGAAAACCTGGACATGACAAATTCCATCAATCAATCGTAAACAACACGGCCAGCAGCCTGCGGCTGTCTGTCTAAAGTCGGCCGGGGTGAAGTAACGCTGTGAAGTGCTTACGAAGCGATGGGCGGCGCGCGGCTACGGGCGCCGGGGAAGATGCTCTGCCGGGCATGGCCCAGGCGGGTGGCGGGGGTGAGGGCGTTGGCCGGTGGCGGGCTGCCGAGAATGGCGTAGGACACGCTGCCGGGCAGGGCCGGGCAACTGAAGAGCAGGTCGCAATAGCCGCACTTTGCCCAGAGTGCGTGATGTTCGTTGGGGGCTTTAGTGTGATGGGATTCGCCATGGTCGCCGGGCATTTCCATCGACATTTCCATGGGCATGTCCATCGACATACCGGCGTGATGATCCATCGGCATCGCTTGGGAAATCAGCGGACCGATAAAAATCATCAGCATGGCGAACAGGCTGATCCAACTGCCGCGCATAAGGCTCATGGGCTTACGGCGGCGCGGGGACAACCTGGCGCGAGGGGCGCCCATCGAGGTTGGCTTACTGGGAGTGCATATGCTCGTGGCCAGCCATCGGCGGCGTTTTCTGTACCGAGACTTCCACTTCCACCTTGCCGGCTTTTTCGAAGGTCAGGGTCAGTGGGAATTGCTTGCCGTCGGCCAACAGGCTGCGGTCTTTAAGGCCCAACAGCATTACGTGATAAGCCATCGGCGCGAAGGTCAACTCACCTTTGGCCGGTACAGCGACGCTGGGTACTTGCTGCATCTTCATCAAGTCGCCCTGCATCACGTGCTCGTGCAGTTCGGCCTTGTCCGCCACCGGCGTGTCGACGCTGAGCAGGCGGTCCGGGGTAGCACCGGTGTTATGAATCACAAAGTACGCCGCCACCGTGGGCGCGTTCGGCGGCAACTCCTGGGACCAGGGATCGCTGACCAGCAGGTCGCCGGCCTTGTAGTCATCGGCATTGGCAGCAACGCACACCGGCAGCAACAACGCAGCCAGAAGCAGGGAAGATTTGAGCATGGCAGTTCTCCAGAACGGTTCTAAACGCAGTTCACTTGCGAAGAAATCAGACCGTTGGAGAGGCGCGCGGGTTGAGGCTCGGCCATTGCTGGCGCGGCGTCGGGGTTTGCAGTGACGGCGGCGGCAGGCTCAGCAGCGCATCGAACCGCGTGACGTACAACTGCGGCACATGCCCCGGCAACGCCACCAATGGCGCGGAGCCTGAGCAACACCAGCAATGCTGCATGGTGGAGTGATCGTCCTGCTGTGGTGCCGGAATCTCCAACTTGCCCAAGGCAATTGTTTTGAGGCTGGCGCCATTGGAGGAACAGAAACTGCCCCACAGCATTTGTTGGATCGGGTCCTGGGACTGCTGCATCGCACTCGCCATCGGCATGGCAAAGGCGTTGAACAGCACTGCAAAGCAGGCGATCCAGACGATTGCAAAGCGTTGACGGGCCATGGCGGAGAATCCGTAGGGTTAAACGATCAGGTGGGTATTTAGCCTGATCGAGGGGGATAAGTAAAAAGGGGCGGTGTGGTTTGGTGTCGCAGTTCTGGCAAGTTACGCAGTGGGTACTCCGTGGACCTGCATATCGACGCCTAACGTTTTTCTAATCACTGCAAAAATAGCCGCCAGATTATCCATGCTTGGATTACCGCTGGCAGACAGCATTCGATGCAAGCTCTTGCTAGGTTTTGAGGTTTCTTTTGCAAGACCTTCAAAGCCCACTGTAGCGTTAACCAGATCACGCAAAATTACGCGTGAAACTTCCGGTTCACCATTGAGAAACAGCGTAGCAGCCTCGTCTAGAAGTGCTTGGGCAAATTCGGGGTCGCGCTGGGCACGTTCGGCAATTGTGTGTTTGTAGCTGCGGGTGAGCGCCATGCTGGTTACCTCTTTTGTTCCGTTTTTTTGCCACGCTGATGTTCATCGATCAGCGATTTTACGACGTTGATATCGCGCTTTTGACTGGACTTGTCGCCACCACCGAACAAGATGATTAATCGGTGACCTTCTTGTATCAGATAGATTCGAAGGCCGGGTCCCCAGTTGATGCGGTATTCGCCCAGTCCGTCAAACCACTTGATGTTGCTGGTATTGCCCATCTCAAGTCGAACCAATGCAGTTGAAACTTTGGTCGCCGCTGGCACACTCAAGGATGAAAACCACTCATCGAACGGGCTGATCTGGTTGTCGCGTCGGTATTCTTCGATCTCAATCATTAGCCGTCCTGAAGGTAACAAATAGGTTACTAGTCAAGCAAGCAAGCGATCCTGTCTTATCGAATGAAATTTGCCAACGCTATGAGTGTTTCTTTGGGCGACAAGAGTTCCAGATCAACCTTCGCCAACACCGGTCGTTTAAGCACCAGCACCGGCACCCCACGCTCCCGAGCCACTTCCAGCTTCGGCTCGGTCGCCGTGCTGCCGCTGTTCTTGCTGATCAACACATCAATCTGTCGCCGCTCAAACAACGCGCGTTCGTCTTCGATCAAAAACGGCCCACGCGCGCCGATCACTTCACAGCGTTCATTCCCCGGATACACATCCAGCGCGCGCAACGTCCAGAACTGGTCCTCTGGGATCTCATCAAGATGCTGCAACGGCTCGCGTCCCAGCGTGAATAGTGGGCGTTTGAAGGGTTTCAAAGCTTCAATCAATTCAGCCCAATCACTGACCTCGCGCCAATCATCACCGGACTGCGGCTGCCACGCCGGTCGGCGCAAGGCCCAGCACGGGACATTGCATAACTGCGCAGCCTGGGCGGCGTTTTGGCTGATCTGCGCCGCATAAGGATGCGTGGCATCCAGTATCAGGCTGATGTTTTCATCGCGGACAAACTGCGCCAGACCTTCAGCGCCGCCATAACCACCCACGCGCACCTGACAGGTCAGGTCAGTCGGCACCCGCCCAACCCCGGCCAGGCTGTAGATATGTTCCGGGCCGAGGGTGCGGGCGATGGCCAGGGCCTCGGTGACACCGCCCAGCAGCAGGATACGGTTCATAGCGGTTTGATCACTTCCAATAGGGTGATCGGCAGCGCTTGGCGCCAGGTGTCGAACTCGCCTAGCGGCTGGGCCTGGGCCACATGGATGCGCGTCAGTTCGCCACCGTGCTGGGCGCGCCAGTTCATCAAGGTCATTTCGCTTTGCAGGGTCACGGCATTGGCGACCAAACGGCCACCGGGCCGCAGGTGTTGCCAGCAGGTGTCGAGCACGCCGTCGCGGGTCACACCGCCGCCGATAAAGATTGCGTCCGGCGTTTCTAAATTGCTTAAAGCCTGGGGCGCGGTGCCGCGAATCAGTTGCAGGCCGGGGACGCCGAGGGCGTCGCGGTTGTGTTCGATCAGGCCTTGGCGGCCCGCATCGGCTTCAATCGCCAATGCGCGGCAGCTCGGATGGGTGCGCATCCATTCAATGCCGATAGAGCCGCTGCCCGCGCCCACGTCCCACAGCAGTTCGCCGGGCATGGGTGCCAGGCGGGCCAAGGTCATGGCGCGTACATCGCGTTTGGTCAGTTGACCATCGTGTTTGAACGCCGAGTCGGGCAGGCCGGCGAGGCGCGACAGGCGCGGGGTATTGGCGTCGGCCAGGCAGTCGATGGCGATCAGGTTCAAGTCGGCGACCGACACAGGTTGCCAATCCTGAGCCAGCCCGTCGATACGCTGCTCATCTGCACCGCCCAGGTGTTCAAAGACGCTCATACGACTAGGCCCAAACCCGGACTCAACCAACAGCGAGGCAATCGCCGCAGGACTGCGCCCATCATTGCTCAACACCAGCAAGCGCACACCACTGGCCAGATGTGCGTTCAGCGCCGCCAATGGCCGAGCCACCACGGACAACGTCACCACTTCCTGCAATGGCCAACCCAACCGTGCTGCCGCCAGGGAGACTGACGAAGGTGCGGGCAAAATCAGCAATTCTTCAGCCGCCACTTGCCGCGCCAGGCTGGCCCCCACGCCATAAAACATCGGGTCGCCGCTGGCCAGCACGCACACAGGCTCGCCGCGCCGTGCCAGCACCGGCTCCAGGGAAAACGGGCTTGGCCACAGCTGGCGTTCGCCGCGAATACACACCGGCAACAGGTCCAACTGGCGTTGGCCACCTATAATCCGGGAGGCGCGCAACAGGGCATGCCGGGCGTTTCTGCCCAGCCCCTTGAAGCCGTCTTCACCGATGCCTACTACCGTCAGCCAGGGCGACATATGAATTCCTTGAACGACATCCGACGGGCAGGCTTTTCATGCCGCCGGACAAAGCAGGCATAATACCGCGCCTTTACCCGTCAACCGGTAGCCCCGTGAACCCAACGCCTGTTCTGAACACCTTGCGCCCCTCGGCTTGTCCGGGGTTGCTGCGTATTGTCCAGGCGTTGGATGGCGGCATTTGTCGGATCAAACTGACCGGTGGTTCGATCAGCACCGTGCAAGCCCATGCCGTGGCGGACGCGGCCCAGGCCTATGCGGGCGGGGTGATCGAGGCGACCAACCGCGCCAACCTGCAGATTCGCGGGATCGGCGCCGAGCAGGAGGCCTTGATCGCGATGCTCCTGGCCGCAGACCTTGGTCCGAACAACGCGGCCGGTGACGACGTGCGCAACCTGATGCTCAGCCCCAGCGCCGGGATCGATACGCACATGCTATTCGACACCCGCCCGCTGGCCGAGCAGATTCTGGCAACCCTGCAAAATCATCCGCGTTTCCATGAGCTGTCGGCCAAGTTCGCCGTGCAGTTGGATGGCGGCGAAGCCTTGGCGATGCTCGAACATCACCATGACCTGTGGTTGTCGGCGTTTGAGCAAAAGGGCGAGATTTTATTGGCGTTCGGCCTGGCGGGTTGCCCGGGGCTGGATGCGCCGTTGGCAGCCGTGCCGCTGGACCAGGGCCATGCATTGGTGGTGGCCGTGCTGGAAGCGTTTCTCGACCTGGCCACCCCGGCGCAAACCCGCATGCGCCATCTGGCTGTGGATAACTTACTGAACCAACTCAGCCTGCCGCTACTGCCGATTGACGGCTTCAAACGCCCGGCCAGTGGCGCTTTGTTGCACCTCGGAACTTATCCACAGCACAAAAAAGATCAGTTCTACGTCGCCGCCGTTGCGCCCTTGGGTCGCCTGGATTCGACAATGCTCAAGGGCGCTGCACGACTTGCCAGCGAGCATGGCGACGGCACGTTGCGCTTCACGCCCTGGCAGGGCGTGCTGCTGCCCAACGTTAAAAATCCGGGCGCGGTTACCGACGGCTTGGAGCAACTGGGCTTCCTCTGCTCTGTCGACCAACCCCTGGCGCGCATGATCGCCTGCACTGGCTCAAGCGGCTGCGGCAAAGGCCTGGCCGATACCAAGGCCGACGCGGTGTTACTGGCCGCCCTGCATCCGGACCCACACGTGCACCTGTCTGGCTGCTCGCGCTCCTGCGCCGCCGCGCATGTCGCGCCGGTCACCTTGCTGGCGGTGAGCCCCGGCCATTACGACCTCTATTTTCGCGAGGCAGCCCAGCCCGGTTTCGGCCGGCTGCACGCGCGCACTCTTTCCATTGAAGCGGCGGGCGCCTTGCTGCGCGTTCGCCCACGGAGCAACACCGATGATTGATTACATCCGCGACGGTCAGGAGATCTATCGCAACTCCTTCGCCATTATTCGCGCGGAGGCCAAGTTGGACCGCATCCCGGCCGACCTGGAAAAACTCGCGGTGCGGGTGATTCATGCGTGCGGCATGGTCGATGCGATCGACGGCCTGCAGTTTTCCGAAGGCGCCGGTAAAGCCGGGCGTGACGCGCTAGCGGCTGGCGCGCCGATTTTGTGTGATGCGCGGATGGTCTCCGAAGGCGTGACCCGTGCGCGCCTGCCGGCTAACAACCCAGTGATCTGCACCTTGCGCGACGACAGCGTGCCCGAGCTGGCGCGCGAACTGGGGAATACCCGTTCCGCTGCGGCGCTGGAACTGTGGCGGCCGCATTTGGAAGGCAGTGTGGTGGTGATCGGCAATGCGCCGACGGCCTTGTTCTACCTACTCGAAATGCTCGACGCCGGTGCGCCGAAACCGGCGTTGATCCTCGGCTTCCCGGTCGGTTTTGTCGGCGCCGCCGAATCCAAAGCGATGCTCGCCGCCGACAGCCGTGGCGTGCCGTTCGTGATCATGCAGGGCCGTTTGGGCGGCAGTGCGATGGCCGCCGCAGCGGTCAACGCCTTGGCCACGGAGGTCGAATAATGCAGGCGCGCGGACGTTTGATTGGCCTGGGCGTAGGCCCCGGTGACCCGGAACTGATCACCCTCAAGGCTCTGCGCCTGCTGCGTGAGTCGCCGGTGGTGGCGTACTTCGTGGCCAAGGGTAAGAAGGGCAACGCCTTCGGCATCATCGAGGACCACCTGGTGCCGCAACAGACGCTGATGCCGCTGGTGTATCCGGTGACGACGGAAGTGCTGCCGGCGCCGCTGTCGTACGAGCAAGTGATCAGCGATTTCTATGACACTGCCAGCCTGGATGTCGCCGCTCACCTCGACGCCGGCCGTGATGTGGCGGTGATTTGCGAAGGTGACCCGTTCTTCTACGGCTCCTACATGTATTTGCACGACCGCTTGGCTGAGCGCTACGACGCTCAGGTCATCCCCGGCGTTTGCTCGATGTTGGGTGGCGCCTCGGTACTGGGTGCGCCGTTGGTGTATCGCAATCAGAGCCTGTCGGTGTTGTCGGGCGTATTGCCCCATGACGACCTCAAGCGCCGCTTGGCGGACGCAGACGCGGCGGTGATCATGAAGCTCGGTCGCAACTTCCCCAAGGTGCGCCAGGTGCTGGAAGAACTCGGTTTGGCCGACCGCGCGCTGTATGTGGAGCGTGCGACCATGGCCAATCAGAAAATCGTACCGCTGGACCAGGTGGAGCCGATGTCGTCACCGTACTTCTCGCTGATCATCGTTCCGGGCGAAAGGTGGCAAGGTTGATGAGCCCGGCGATTGTCATTCTGGGCCAGGGTAGCCTGGCGACTGCGCGCACGATCCAACAGGTTTACCCCGGCGCGTTGATCCACGGCCTGGCCGGCCGGGTTGAAGGTGCAGACCACGCCTACAGTGAGTTCGGCGCGACCTTGCGTCAGTTGTACCAGCAAGGCACGCCGCTGATTGCACTGTGCGCTGCGGGCATCGTGATCCGTACCTTGGCGCCACTGCTGCTGGAAAAAGGTGAAGAACCTGCCGTGCTCGCCGTGGCCGAAGACGGTAGCGCTGTGGTGCCGCTGCTCGGTGGCCTTGGCGGTGTGAATGTCATGGCGCGCGAGATTGCCGCCGCGTTGGGTGTGGCCGCTGCGATTACCACCAGTGGCGAGTTGCGTTTCGGCACCTGCCTGCTTAATCCGCCGGTAGGTTATGAGCTGGGTGACCTGGAGCTGGGCAAGCGTTTTGTCTCGGACCTGCTGGCCGGCGAAAGCGTGCGCATCGAAGGCGCGGCGCCCTGGTTGGACCAGGCCAATCTGCCTCAGGACCAACACGCGCATTTAGCGATTCATGTGGGCAGTGCCGACCGCGAACCTGTCGCCAACGAGTTGCTGATTTATCCGAAGAACGTGTGCGTCACCTGCAAGCCTGGTGCGCAGTTGGCCGAGCGTGTACGAACGGTGTTGCGTGACGCTGGCATCGCCCTGCAATCCCTGGCCTGTCTGTTGGCCAGCGACACGCAGATGGCCGAAGCGTCACTGCATGACGCGGCGTTGGAACTGGGTGTACCCGTGCGTTTCGCCAAGGTGGAGCAAGACGCGGATATCGTTATCAGTGTGGCCGAGCAGCCTTTGGACCTGTCGCAAGTCGGCCGCCCCCGTGGTCGTCTCGCCGTGATTGGTCTTGGCCCAGGCGCCGCCGAGTTGATGGTCCCGGCCGTGAAGGCTGAACTGGCACGATGCACCGATGTGCTGGGCTATGAAACCTACGTGCGCATGGCCGGACCTTTCCGTGACGATCAGGTGCAGCACTGCACCGACAACCGCGAAGAAATGCAGCGCGCTCGCCACGCCTTCGAACTGGCCGCGCAGGGGCGCTCGGTGGTGGTGGTTTCATCCGGCGACCCCGGCGTGTTTGCCATGGCCGCCGCCGTGATTGAAGCGTTGCACGAGTCGAGTGACCCGGCGTGGCATCAAGTCGACCTGGAGATCTTGCCGGGCGTCTCGGCCTCCCTGGCTACCGCTGCTCAGGCGGGTGCACCGTTGGGCCATGACTTCTGCGTGATGTCGCTGTCGGACAACCTCAAACCGTGGGCGATCATCGAAAAACGCCTGGACCTCGCGTCCCAAGCCGACCTGGCGCTGGCGTTCTACAACCCGATCTCGCGTTCGCGGCCTTGGCAACTGGGGCGCGCCCTGGAAATCGTCGCGTTACATCGCACACCTGAGACGCCGGTGGTGCTGGGGCGTGATATTGGTCGCCCGGGCCAGACCCTGCGTATCACCACGCTGGGGCAACTGACGCCCGAGCAGGTAGACATGCGCACCATGGTGCTGATCGGTTCGTCCACCACCTGCGTGTTCCCGCGCGCCGGTGGTGGTGATTGGGTGTACACACCGCGCTGGTATGGCGAAAAACCCGTCTGCTGAAAACGGCTTGCCGCACGCAAGAAAGCTCCGAGTAACGCTGGGTGATTACCTACCGTTATTCGGGGCTTTTTCTTTTTTTGTCGATGAAATCCGGAAGGGTTCAGGGGGCGCCTAACAATTGCTGGGTGGCGTATTTCGCAGCGTGCCGGCAAGCGATGTTTGTCGTCTGGAAAGCTTGCCTGCGGCTGGATTAGTGTGGACACACGCCCCATTTGGGGGTGCTTGTGGAGAACTGAAAATGGAGCGACATCCTAGAAGGATCATCAATGCAAAAAGGCGCAAGCTGATTGCCGCCTACAAGTTGCCAGGAGCGCCAGGCGTGTACGCCTCATTGCCGACCGATACTGAGGACAACAGCAATGCGGCAGTTGTGAACAACGGGGTGATCTCGTTTATCGAGGGCATGTCTGCGCTGAACCGGGAGTACGTCCGCAAGAGCTATCTTCTGGCCAGCAGCTATGTGAGCGATGTGTTGAAGGTCCACCGGGGTACCGAGGCGTGGTACGACGAATTTATCAAGGTGATGATCAGCTTGGGCTGGCTACCGGTGCGCAGCAGTTTCGAGCGGGTCTCAAGCTCCGGCAAAGGGTTGACGGTGCAACTGGCGGCACTGAACATCATTGCGGCGATGTTGGCATCGACCTCACTGGCGGGGTCCCTGCTTGCGACGCTGCCCAAGTTGGCGGCCGATGCGCTGGAGGCCTTGAAGCGGACGCCTGCGTCTTTCGAGTTGTTCAAACGTAATTGTGCGGTACACCAAGGCGGCGATTTCGGTTTGGCGTCCTGTGCCGAAACCGATGGCGAAGTGATGATGGTGCTGGTGACTTACAGCTCACACGGCGTGAGCAAACAGGTGGGGCTGCCGTTTCTGGAGTGGGACAGCTCCTCGTTCGAGGCCTTCAGCGGGCAGACCTGCCTGGTGCTGAATACCTCGGTGGTCAACGAAAAAACCATTCGGCTGATGCGCGAAAGCGCGGGTGACAAGGTGCAGTTGGCGATCGCCAAATACCGGATCTAGGGCACCAGGTAACCGCGCACTCCGGTAAAGATAATTTGTGCGGCCAGGGCGCAGACGAACAATCCCATCAACCGGCTGACAATCTGCAAGCCCTGGTCGCCGAGAATGCGTTCGATACGGTTGGACAAGTACAGCACCACGCCCACCGTGAAGCTGGCCAGGGCGATGCTGAGGATCGCGGTGATCTTGTCATCCCAATGGGGCTGGCTGACGCCCATCACCAGCAGTGCGCCGATGGTGCCGGGGCCGACCGTGAGGGGAATGGTCAACGGCACGATGGTCACGTCCTGCTGCACGTTGTCGGTTTGCACGGCCGACTTGCCTTGGGCCATGCCCAGGGCTGAGATAAACAACACGCTGCCGGCGCCGATGCGGAAGGCATCCACGGTGATGCCAAACACACTGAAAATCACCCGGCCAAACAGGTAGAGCAACACGCTCGATACCAGCGTCGCCAGCGCCACTTTCCAGGCCAGGCGCCGCCGTTCTTTGCTGGAATAGCCGCGGGTCAGGCTGATAAAGCAGGACAGCACGAAGAACGGGCTGTAGAGCACCAGCATTTTCAGGTAGACGCTGAATAACACGTGGAGCATGGAGGCGGCTCGCAGGCTGGGAAGGTCGTGGGGGAGTCTAACAGTCTCGGATGATCGTTCCCACGCTCTGCGTGGGAATGCCGCTTTGGACGTTCCGCGTCCCGCCCGGAAAGTGACGCAGAGCGTCACAGGATGCATTCCCACGCGGAGCGTGGGAACGATCATCGGTCAGGAGGGGGCGTGTTCTGGCCGCTGCTGACGCTGCGTCACCCAGAACTCCACCAGCTCACGCAACTGCGACAACTCCACCGGCTTGGCCATATGCCCATCCATCCCGGCCTGGCGCGCGCGCTCTTTATGTTCCGAGAGAATGTGTGCGGTCAGCGCCACCACCGGTGTGCGAATACGCTGGTGACTGACTTCCCAGGCCCGCAGTTGCTGGGTGGCTGAGAAACCATCGAGGATTGGCATTTCACAGTCCATCAGCACCAGATCGTAACGCTGGGCTTTCATCGCCTCGAGCGCTTCTTCGCCGTTGCTGGCGGTATCGGGGTTGAGGTTGAGCTTGCCGAGCATGCCGCGAATCACTTTGGTGGAGATGCTGTTGTCTTCGGCCACCAGGATGCGGAAGTCGTTGGGCACGGTCACCGCGACGGGCGCGCTGAGGGCGGCGCGTGGCTGCACGATGCCTTTGCTGCGTTGGGTCAGTTCGTCGGCCAGGGTGGTCTTCAGCGTATAGCCGGCGACCGGCTTGGCGAGGATGCGCTTGATCCCGCAGTTGCGCGCGATGATCTTGCTGGGCGCGTTGCTGATGCCGGTGAGCATGATCAGCAGGATGTCGTGGTTCAGGCTCGGGTCTTCCTTGATCTTCGCCGCCAGTTGCATGCCGGTCATGCCGGGCATGTTCTGGTCCAGCAGTACCACGTCGAAGTAGTCGCGCAGGTGCGCTTTGGTGCGCAACAACGCCAAGGCTTCTTTGCCCGAAGGCACGGCACTGACGTTCAAGCCCCAGGCGGTGCATTGTTGCACCAGCACCTTGCGGCAGGTGTCGTTGTCGTCCACCACCAACACCCGTGCATCTTTGAGTGGGCCGTCGAGGTCGGAGGTCGGGTGTTCCAGGCGTTCCGGGTCCAGCGGCAGGGTCAGCCACAGGGTGCTGCCCTGGTGGCTGCCGCTCTTGATACCGAACTCGCCGTTCATCAACAGGATCAGTTGGCGGGCAATCACCAGGCCCAGGTGGCCGCTCAAGCGGGTGGCCGAGAGGAAGTTCTTGCTGTGCAGTTCGCTGTGCAGCAACGCGTCGCGTTCGGCGGCTTCCATCGGCAGGCCACTGTCCTGCACGGCAATGCGCAGGCGTGGCTTGGTGCTGCGCTCGTCGAGGGCGACGACGATCAGCACTTCACCTTCATCGGTTTTTTGCAGGGCGTTTTCCAGCAGGCTCAACAGTGCCTGGCGCAGGCGCGTGGGGTCACCGCTGATCACCCGGGGCACTTGGGGCTGGATAAAGCTGATCAGCTCGACGTTCTGCTGCTCGGCCTTGGCGCGGAAAATACTCAGGCAGTCTTCGATCAGGGCATTGAGGTCGAATTGCACGTCATCCAACTCGATCTGCCCGGATTCGAGCTTGGAGATGTCGAGGATTTCGTTGATCAGCGTCAGCAGTTCGTTACCGGCGCTGTGAATGGTTTGAACGTAGTCGCGTTGTTTAACCGACAACGGCGTGCCCAGCAGCAACTCGGTCATGCCCAGCACGCCGTTCATGGGGGTGCGGATTTCGTGGCTGATCTTCGCCAGGAACTCGGCCTTGGCGGCAATCTCGGCGTTGCTGGCAGCCAGGTCGCGGCTGAGGCTGAAGCGAGTTTCAACAATTGCACGCTGACGCTCACCCAGGGCCAGGCTCATCAACAGACCGCTGAGGCAGATAAAGCTCAGCAGGGTGACGATCAAACCTTGCGGTGCAACCAGTGTCAGGCCGAGCAGGGCGGGGAGGATGATCAGCGTACCGATGTTGAACACCACCATCGCCGCTACGAACAAGCGCGCAGGGCGGTAGCCTTTTTGCCAGTGATAAGCCGAGATAAACAGCATGCTCAGGCCGGCCAGGGCTACCAAGGCATAGGTGATGATGTTCAGCGGCAAGGTGTTGACGAATAACAGCAGCAGGCCGCTCAGCACGATCAGCAGGATGTCGGCCATCAGCAGCTTGTTCAGTGGGTGCGGGCCCAGGGGCATGAAGAAGCGATAGGCAAACATCAGCCCGCACGGCGCGGTCAGCAACAGGGCGAGGTACGCGCCTGGGGTTTGGATCGCGTGCCAGTTCGGCAGCCACGGCCCCACCAGGTTGAGCAGCAGCGCCAGGCTCAGCATCAACAGCAATTCGCAGGCCGCCAGCCACAGACTGCTACGCGAGCGATGGTAGGCGAAGCGCGTGAGGTTATGCAGGATCAGCATCAACAGGACGCCGAACAGCAGGCCGTAGATCAGCGTCTGGTTCTGGTCGGCGGCGGCCAACACGGCCGGTTCCAGGGTGATGTAGGGGCGCAGTTCGTGTTCCGAGACCAGGCGCAGGTAGACCTCGAGGGGTTTCTGGCTTTGTGGCATCGGCAGCATGAAGTCGCTGCTGGGCAGAGGGCGTTCGGCCTGGGGCTGGCGCGTGCCCGTGTTTTGTTGTTCCACCAGGGTGTCGCCGTCCAGTACATAGAGGCTCAGGTGGGACAGGTCCGGGGCGAATACCCGCAGCACTTGCTCGTGCTTGCCGGGTTGTAGCTTGAAACGTACCCACAACGCACCGTCCGGCTCCGCGGCGGTAATCCGGTCCAGTTCGATGGGGCTGAATTGATTGGTGTAGCGGGCGGAACGGATGTCGCTCAGTTGCAGGTCGGCCTGTTCATCAAGCAATACTGCCCAGCCACTGCCTTGCGCGGCGGCCTGGGCCGGGAACAAGCAGAGCAGGGTCAGCAGACTGACTGTGAAACCTATGGCGATCCTGAGCCAGCGCACGGCGAAATCCCTTCGTAGGTTGATGCACGGGTTAACTATGCGCGGGGCGCCATGTGTAGGGCAAGGGCCTGGGGCCCTTACCTAACCGAACGGATAGCTACTTAATGGTAGCTGCTCAGTTGCTCTCGCCACGTTCGCGGGCAATGGCGCGGTAGCCGATGTCCGTGCGGTAGAAGCAACCTTGCCAGTCGATTTTCGCGGCCAGCTTGTACGCCTGTTGTTGCGCGGCGTCGACACTGACACCCATCGCGGTGGCGCACAACACACGGCCACCTGCGGTTACAACATTGCCATCCTTGAGCGCGGTACCCGCATGGAACACCTTGCCTTCCAGCGTAGCAGCCGCGTCCAGACCTTCAATCACATCGCCCTTGGCGTAGTCGGCAGGGTAACCACCGGCCGCCAGCACAATGCCGACGCTCGGACGTGGGTCCCACTGCGCTTCAACCTTGTCCAGCGCCTGGGCCAGCGCCGCTTCCACCAGCAGCACCAGGCTCGATTGCAGACGCAGCATCACCGGTTGGGTTTCCGGGTCGCCGAAGCGGCAGTTGAACTCGATGACTTTCGGGTTACCGGCTTTGTCGATCATCAGGCCGGCGTACAGGAAACCGGTGTACACATTGCCTTCGTCGGCCATGCCACGCACGGTTGGCCAGATCACCAGGTCCATGACGCGCTGGTGCACTTCGCTGGTGACCACTGGAGCAGGGGAGTAAGCACCCATGCCGCCGGTGTTCGGGCCACTGTCGCCGTCGCCGACGCGTTTGTGGTCTTGGCTGGTCGCCATCGGCAGTACGTTTTTACCGTCGACCATCACGATGAAACTGGCTTCTTCGCCGTCGAGGAACTCTTCGATGACGACGCGCGAACCGGCGTCACCAAAGGCGTTGCCGGCGAGCATATCGCGCACAGCGTCCTCGGCTTCTTGCAGGGTCATCGCAACGATCACGCCTTTGCCGGCGGCCAGGCCATCGGCCTTGATCACGATCGGCGCACCTTTTTCACGCAGGTAAGCCAGGGCTGGCTCGATCTCGGTGAAGTTCTGGTAGTCGGCGGTAGGGATCTTGTGGCGTGCCAGGAAATCCTTGGTGAACGCTTTGGAGCCTTCCAGCTGTGCAGCGCCGGCGGTAGGGCCGAAGCAATCCAGGCCACGGCTGCGGAACAGGTCCACGACGCCGGCAACCAATGGCACTTCCGGACCGACGATGGTCAGGGAGACGTTTTTCTCGGCAAAATCGGCCAATTGCTCAAGGGCCAACACGTCGATGGCGACGTTTTCGCACTTGGCTTCGATAGCGGTACCGGCGTTGCCTGGGGCGACGAATACTTTCTGGACGCGTGGGTCCTGGGCAACTTTCCAGGCCAGGGCGTGTTCACGGCCACCGCTGCCAATGATCAAAACATTCATTTCAAAAACCTCGTGTGGAGGATCGTTCCCACGCTCTGCGTGGGAATGCCTCTTGTGACGCTGCGCGTCACGCTTTGGGACGCGCAGCGTCCCGGGCTGCATTCCCACGCGGAGCGTGGGAACGATCAATCAGTGGCGGAAGTGGCGCATGCCGGTGAAGACCATCGCGATGCCGGCTTCGTCAGCAGCAGCAATCACTTCAGCATCACGCATCGAACCACCCGGTTGGATCACGGCGGTCACGCCAGCCTTGGCCGCATTGTCCAGGCCGTCGCGGAACGGGAAGAATGCGTCGGAGGCCATCACCGAACCGACCACCTGCAAACCGGCGTGCTCAGCTTTGATCGCGGCGATACGCGCCGAGTTCACGCGGCTCATCTGGCCGGCGCCGACACCGATGGTCTGGCGGTTTTTGGCGTAGACGATGGCGTTGGACTTAACGTACTTGGCGACTTTCCAGGCGAAGATCAGGTCGTTGATCTCTTGTTCGGTCGGAGCACGTTTGGTTACGACTTTCAGGTCTTGGCTGCCGATCATGCCGATGTCGCGGCTCTGTACCAGCAAGCCGCCGTTGACGCGCTTGTAGTCCCAGGCGGCGGCACGGTCAGCCGACCACTCGCCGCAGGCCAGCAGGCGCACGTTGGCTTTGGCGGCGACGATGGCGCGGGCCTCTTCGCTCACAGAAGGGGCGATGATCACTTCAACGAACTGACGCTCGACGATCGCTTTAGCGGTCTCGGCATCCAGTTCACGGTTGAACGCGATGATGCCGCCGAATGCGGACTCGGTGTCGGTGGCGTAGGCCAACTCGTAGGCCTGGCGAATGCCGCCTTCCGCATCCGGGCTCACGGCCACGCCGCACGGGTTGGCATGCTTGACGATTACGCAGGCTGGTTTGACGAAGCTCTTCACACATTCCAGCGCGGCGTCGGTGTCGGCCACGTTGTTGTAGGACAGCTCTTTGCCTTGCAGTTGGGTCGCGGTGGCGATGCCCACTTCGGCAGGCTTGGCTTCAACGTAGAACGCCGCGCTCTGGTGCGGGTTCTCGCCGTAGCGCATTTCCTGGGCCTTGATGAACTGGCTGTTGAAGGTGCGCGGGAACTGGCTGCGGCCGGAGGTCGACAGGGTCTCAGCGGCCTGGTTCACGGTGCCCATGTAGTTGGCGATCATGCCGTCGTAGGCGGCGGTGTGTTCGAACGCCTTGAGCATCAGGTCGAAGCGTTGGGCGTAAGTCAGGCCACCGGCTTTCAGGCTTTCCAGCACATCGGCGTAGTCGCTGGCGTTGACCACGATGGCTACGTCTTTGTGGTTCTTGGCAGCCGAGCGAACCATGGTCGGGCCGCCGATATCGATGTTTTCGATGGCGGTCGGCAGGTCGCAGCCTGGCTTGTTGATGGTGGCTTCGAACGGGTAAAGGTTAACGGCCACCAGGTCGATCGGCTTGATGCCGTGTTCGGTCATGATGGCGTCGTCGATACCGCGACGGCCGAGGATGCCGCCGTGGATTTTCGGGTGCAGGGTCTTGACCCGACCGTCCATCATTTCTGCGAAACCGGTGTAGTCCGCCACTTCCACTGCGGCCACGCCGTTGTCCTGCAGCAGTTTGAAGGTCCCGCCTGTGGAAAGGATTTCCACGCCCAGGGCTTCCAGCTCCCGGGCAAATTCGAGGATCCCGGTCTTGTCGGAGACGCTGATCAAGGCACGGCGGATCGGCAGGCGGGTAGTCTGGTCGGTCATTTCAATTTCCATCAAAAGCAAAGGAGTCAGCAAAAAAGGCGACCGTTTTTACGCGGGCGCCTTTCTGGTTTGATTGAATGCTTACAGCAAATCGTACTGTTTGAGCTTTTTGCGCAAGGTGCCACGGTTGAGGCCCAGCAGCTCACTGGCTTTGGTCTGGTTGCCCTTCACGTAGTTCATCACGCTTTCGAGCAAAGGTGCCTCGACTTCGGAGAGCACCAGGTTGTACACGTCCGTGACGGAAGCGCCCTCAAGGTGGGCGAAATAATTGTGCAGCGCTTTCTCGACACTCCCACGAAGGGTCTGGCCTTCTTCGCTCGGCGTGTTGAGGTGCTGTTTCAAATTGACGTTGTCGCTCACGGGTGTTGTTCCACTCACTAAAGTCTCGGTCATCATCGTCATGCGGCCACCCCCTCTCCGTCCCCTGTCCCCAGGCTCTTGTAACGCTCGCCGAAAAACTCACGAACGTTGGCGCACTGTGCTTCCGTATCATCCAAACGATTGAAGTGGGCGCGAAACTCCCTGGCGCCCGGCAGGGTTGCGAGATACCAGCCGACATGCTTGCGAGCAATGCGTACTCCCATTACGTCTCCATAGAAGGCGTGCAGGGCGGCCAGATGCTCTAGCAGAATACGTTCCACCTCGATCAACTCCGGTGCCGGCAAGACTTCGCCGGTACGCAGAAAATGCTCGATCTCACGAAAAATCCACGGCCGCCCCTGGGCGGCCCGGCCAATCAACAAGCCATCGGCACCGGTGGCGTGCAGCACGCGCCGGGCTTTCTCGGCTGAGTCGATATCGCCATTGGCGAAGACCGGCATCGACACCGCCTGCTTGATCGCGGCAATGGTGTCGTACTCGGCTTCACCGGTGTAAAGGTCTGCGCGGGTGCGGCCATGCACCGCCAGCGCTGTGATTCCTGCCTGTTCGGCGATCTTCGCCACCGTCAGGCCGTTCTTGTTGTCCCGGTCCCAGCCGGTACGAATTTTCAGGGTGACCGGCACATCCACTGCGGCGACAACGGCCTGCAGGATCTCGGCTACCAACTGCTCATCTTTCAACAGTGCGGAACCGGCGGCCTTGTTGCAGACCTTCTTGGCCGGGCAGCCCATGTTGATGTCGATGATCTGTGCGCCCAACTCCACGTTGGCTCGGGCCGCATCCGCCAGCATCTGCGCATCACCGCCGGCGATCTGTACCGAGCGGGGCTCGGGATCACCTTCGTGGATCATGCGCATCCGCGATTTGCGGGTGTTCCACAAACTCATGTCGCTAGTGACCATTTCCGAGACTACTAGACCCGCGCCCAAGCGTTTGCACAGCTGACGAAAGGGCTGGTCGGTGACGCCCGCCATTGGGGCGAGAATCAAGCCGTTCTGCAATGTATATGGGCCGATGCGTACCGCCGACATAGGACTTCCCTGTTGTGGGGCCGGATCATTAGAGTTCGAAAAAGGGTTGGCATGATACCCGCTCTCGATGACTGGATAAAGGCTGAATTGGATAAAATCTGAACAGTTATTTCTTTATCGCCGCCGGTTTGGTTGCGCAAAGCCAAGTCAATAATCCGCCGCCAAGCCTTTGCGTGTGAGCCGATTTACTCAGGCGAGTGGAAAGTCAGGCTGTAATTCACGGCTTTGCTGCCCGGATCGAGGATATCCAGGGAGATATGGATCGGCGTCTGCGAAGGCATTTCGCTCACCCCGGCCAGCTCCCCACTCAGGTATTCGCCGGGCTTGAAACGACGACTGGCAATCAGGGTGCCGTTCAAATCGGCAAAGCGCAGTTCCAGCAGCGGGAACGGCTGGGAGAATGTCGCACGGTTATAGATGATCGCATCCACCACCAGCGCCCCAGCGAACTCCGGGTTACTGCGTACTACCAGATTGCTGCTCTTGATATGCGCGATATCGACCCGTGATGGCACGGTGCAACCCAGTGTAGGGCACAGTTGCTGGAACCATGGGCGGTAGGCGTCCTGGCGGGCCAGGTCGTCGAATTGGTAGGCGATGTACTGGCCTGCCAGGCCAGCGGCGGCGAGCAATACCAGGAACATCCAGATGAGGCGGGAGCCCCAGCCAGAAGGACGTTTCTGCGCATATAAGTGCAGTGGATCGTCTTCAAGGTCCTGGAGTACGTCGTCGTGGGCGCCGGCTTCGGGACGCAGGCGTTTGCGACGGGATTGAGGACGCTCTTCGGGTTCTGGTTCGTCCACCGCATCGGTCACAGGGGTGAACGGTGGGTCAAGATCATCAGGGCTTGAGCGCAACGGTGGCTCATCGTCGAGATCGTCGGTGTGAAACGACATGGACGGCTCGGTGCGCTGCTTGGTCGCTGGGGCCTTGGTGGGTTCAGGTTCGTCTTCGGGCGGCTGGTCGCGTTCCTCGGGTGGCTCGCTGAAGAGGCTGGCGGCCCATTTTTCTTCCTCGGCCTTGGCGGTGTCGCGGCTGGCGCTGAGGGAGTCTTCCTTTTGCCGGCGATCAGTGTTCGCTTGACGACGCTCCGCTCCCAACGGCTGGGTGTGCTGAATCTCGCGGCGCTCCAGCTTGGCCAGTTCTTCGTCCAGGTCCAGATTGTCCAGGTCCAGCTCTTCGGCGGTCCACTGTTTCTGGCTGATTGCCCGCGGCGCCTGGGGAGGGGCCTCGACAGCTTCTTCAACGACAGTCGGCGGCTCAGGTTCCGGCGCAGGCGTGCTGGCGCGCTGCTCCAGCAACTGGCGAGCCGCGTTGAATACTTGCAGGCACGAGCCGCAGCGAACCACGCCACGGGCCACGCTTAATTGAGCGTGGCTGACGCGAAAGCGGGCTTGGCAATGCGGGCACTGGGTGACGAAACTGTCGGTCATGCGGCCATCCGATTCAGGCAAGCGCTCATTCTAGCGCCGACGACCGCTGATGCGTACCCAGCCATCGCGGTTGGCGATCGGGTCCAGCTCGAAATCCTTCGCGTAGGCAGCGGCCACGTCTTCACCTTGCTCGGCGAGGATGCCCGATAGCGCCAGGCGGCCGCCCGGCTTAACCAGGCTCGATAGTTGCGGTGCCAGGGAAACCAGCGGCCCGGCGAGGATGTTCGCCACCAGCACATCGGCTTGCGCCTGGGGCAATTGCTCCGGCAGGTACAGCGGGAATTTACCTTCAGGGATGTTGTTGCGCCCGGCGTTATCGCGGGAGGCTTCGAGGGCCTGTACGTCGATGTCGGTGCCGACGGCTTCCTTCGCGCCCAGCAGCAGGGCGGCAATCGCCAGGATCCCAGAGCCGCAGCCGAAGTCCAGTACGTTGCAGTCGCTCAGGTCCTGGCCGTCCAGCCACTCCAGGCACAGTGCGGTGGTGGGGTGGGTGCCGGTGCCGAACGCCAGGCCCGGGTCGAGCAACAGGTTGACCGCATTTGGCTCGGGGGCGGCGTGCCAGCTTGGCACGATCCACAGGCGTTGGCCGAAGCGCATTGGCTGGAAGTTGTCCATCCAGCTGCGTTCCCAGTCCTGGTCTTCGATGATTTCGCTGTGGTGCTCGGGCAGTGGGCTGCCGGTGAGCAGTTCCATATGGGCCAGGACGCTGGCGGCATCGGTGCCGTCTTCGAACAGGGCCAGCAAGTGGGTGTGGGACCACAGGGGGGTGGTGTTGAGTTCGGGTTCGAAGATGGGTTGGTCTTCGGCGTCCATGAAGGTTACCGAGACGGCGCCGACTTCGAGGAAAGCGTCTTCGTAGGTTTCGGCTTGTTCTGGGCTGATGGCGAGACGGACTTGCAGCCAAGGCATGGCGGGTACCTTTGAAAATAATGAATGTGCAGCGGGGGGTGGGCTGCTGGAAGCGCGCCAGTTTACGCGAGGTGGGGGGGGAGTACATATCCGTTTCTGCGGTAACGGCTGATATGGGTTCCGCCCTTACGGCGGGTCACTTTTGGAAAAGAGCCCCAAAAGTAACCAAAAGGGCTCTTGGGTATGACTCACCCACATAGGTAACAAATCAGTTCAAGCACATAGGTAACAGTTTTTAACTGGTACT
>NZ_MDDR01000005.1 GCF_001870435.1 Pseudomonas costantinii
TCGCAGCCCAACGCGGGCGATGCGGCGACCCGACAAGCCCGCTCGCCACAGGTTACTTATTGCCTGTTCTACCTAAAGACCTTGAAAGGGCTGGCTGTAAGAGCGAAACCATAAGCAGCCGTTACCTAAATAACGGATATGCACCCAATCAAACCGACCCACCAACCAACTTGGGCAACCGCTGATCAATCACCTGATACAACGCACTACCCACCGGCCAATTACGCATAAACCGCGCCCGGTCCCTGGCAAACGCCGGAGCAAAACTCGCAGCAGACCCATGCTGACGCATAGCATCCAGATCGATCAAAACCCATCGATCCCGATCCCAAAACAAGTTGTGCCCCTTGAAATCCCCATGGCTGATCCGCTCACGGATCAACTCCGCAAACAACCGATCCAACGCCACCAGCTCAGCCTCAGGCGCATCCCCGCCCTCAACATACGGCGCAAAACGCTCAATGAGATCCGGCCCCGGCAAATACTCAGTAACCAGATAAGCCCGACTGCGCAGCCATAAAAACCGCTTCTCCAACACCGCCAACGGCTTGGGCGTAGCAATCCCAAGAAACGCCAGGCGATTGCCCTCGTACCAGGAATGCCACGCACGGCTGGGCCGCCAGAAGCGCCTGAGCCAGTGGGTAAAACCCTTGATGTTGTAGCGTTTGATCACCAGCGGCCGACCGGCCACCTCGACCTTGGCCACAGTAGCCGAGCCACCGGTCTTATACAGATGCCCCTGGTCCAGCAACGCATCAGCACGCTCCAGCACCGGCAACATCGCAGCCTCTTCCTCGCGACGAATTGCGCGCAAGGCAAAGGCGCCACGCACCACGCTGAACAGCGTGCATTCGCGGCCGACCTTGTTCAAAAAGTCCTTCAAACGCCAGGCGCTGACCTTGCGTACCTGCTTTTCCAGGGCTTCCAGCGGCAGAGCGTGCTCGCCGTTGGCCAGGAGGTAATACACGAGCAGTTCTTCGGTAAACGGCTCAAGATTCTTCGGCAACTGGGCAAAAAATACACCGAGGTTTTCCAACACCCGGTTGCGCGACAGCGGCTTGCCCGCGTCTTCGACGCGAATCCCGGCACCATCGATCAAGTACAGCTTGCCGCCCTGGCGCAGCAGGTTGTCCAGGTGCAGGTCTTCCTGCCACAGCCCTTTGGCGTGCATCTGGGCAATCGCACCCAGTGCTTCGGCCAGTACGGCGGTCTGTTCATCCGCCAGCGGCGGCAAACCTTCGACCGCCTGCCAAGCATCGGCGAGGCTTTCAGCGCCTTCAATAAACTCAAACAGCAGCCACCCACCCTCGCCTTCCTGCAAGCCATCGGCCAGCAACAACGGCGTGATCAAGCCTTGCTCAGCCAGTAGGCGCACACCGTTGCGCTCTCGCTGAAAATGCCGCGCGGCCTTGCTGCCCACCAATAATTTGGCCAGCACCGGGCGCCCGCGCCAGACCGCCGCGCCCACATAGCGCTCGCCCGGCAATACTCGCAGCAGGCTGAGCAATTGCAACTGCCCTGGGCCTGCCGCGTCCGCCAATTCGATAGTCAGCGGCAGGCTGGGGGTGCGGCCGGCGGTTTTCAGCTCGGACAAACGCATCAGCGGTTCTCCTTGCGACTGCGGCGGGCCGTCAGGCGCTGGAACCAGGCGCCTACCAGCGAGCTGTCTTCAGGCTGTTCCAGGTAGGCTGCCAGCAGTTGCCGCACTTGGGTGTCCGACCACTGCGGCGCACGCCGCAACAGCGGCTCCAGATCCTTGACCCGATCGCGCACGCCGAACAACAGCGGGCGGGTTTTTTCCAGGTCGATCAACTGCGCGGTGTAACCGTCGCCGGCGGCCTGCAGGAAAATATGTTTAGGGTAAAAACAGCCGTGCACCTGACCCACATTGTGCAGGTGGCGAGCCAACTGACCACAAGCCAACAGGATCGCCCGGTGCTGGGCGTCGCTCAATTGCGACCACTGCTCCAGCAACGAATCCAAGTCGTTCCAGCCGTCGAGCGCGCGGGTCAACAACATCGCGCGGCGCGCGCCATTGACCTTGCGCTCACCGAAGAACGCGGCCTGCAACGCAGGGATACCGAGCTTTTGGTAACGGCTGATATTGCGAAATTCACGGGCAAAGCTGGGCTCGCCAAACGGCTTGTACAACGTACGTGTCAGGTAGTTGCTCTGGCGCTTGAGGTAGTACCCCTGGCCTTCGAGCTCCAGGCGAAACACGCTGCTCCAGCCGCCATCACTGGTATTGGGCTCATCCACCGCCTCCAGTTGCCGGGCCCACAGGGCGTCGAAGGTTGCGAGGCCGTTGCGCTCCAGCAGAGCGCGGTCTTCGGCCGCCAGAAAATCACTCATTCGCGCCCCTCGAAAAACTTCACCACGTGGCGAATTCGCTGTTTGTCCGACGCCGTCAGGTGCGTGCGTTGGCGATATTGCATGTAGAAGCGCAGGCGCTGGGTGGCCGACAAGTGATACTTGGCAACCTTGTCCAGGCAGGCCAGGTCTTTGGTAATACGGTATTTGAGCCAGAAACCGCGCCAGAAATCACCGTTGGGGCAATCGATCAGGTACAGGGTTTTCTGGTCATCGACCAAAAGATTGCGCCACTTCAAGTCGTTATGGGTGAAGCGATGTTCGTGCATCGTTCGGGTGTATTCGGCGAGCTGACGACTGACCACATTGACCCACTTTGGGTCTTTCAAGCAGGCGTCGTTACGGTCGGCCAACACTGACAAGTCTTCGGTTTTCGGCAGCTCGCGGGTGATCATCGCGCCACGGTCATAGGCCAGTCCCTTGCGCTCCAAACCCCAGGCCACCACGTCAGCGGTGGGAATACCCCACTTGGCGAAGCGCTTGAGATTCTGCCATTCGGACTTCACTCGAGGTTTGCCCACGTAGCGGCGCAAGCCTTTGCCGGCACCAATGTAGCGCTTGACGTAATAGTTGACCCCACCACGCTCCACCCGAATCACTTCCGACAACGGGTCGCGCGTCAGTTGTTCGCCTTGCAAGGCAAACACTGCCTCAAGGCTTCCAAAATCATCTGCCAGGTTGGCGTAAGCCGGTTCGAGGTTCCAACCAGCCATCAGATCGCATCCCCCAAGCGTTGCTTACGCGCGTAAAGCTTGTCGGCCTTGCGTTGCAACACGCTCAGGGACGCCGACTGCTCGGCGAGAATCTGGCGTAGCGGCTGACGGAAGTAACCTTTGAGAAAACGCAACTTGTCACGCAGGGTCAGGCCAATTTCCATCGCTGAGTAATACAGCGCGGACAGGTCTTTGTTGCGCCAGCGCAGCGGCAGATGGGCACGCAGTTGGGCGCGGTGCAGGTCGATCACCGACAGCTTGATGTCGCGGGCGTCGATCGGTTTTGCGGTGTCCAGCAGAAAGTGGCAGAGGTAGCAGTCGCGGTGATTCACACCGCCACGGTGCATATCGCCAATCATACGCGCCAGTTCCGCCGTCAATGCATGGCGCAGGGCGGGCGTGGGCGGCTGCGTGACCCAGTTGATGGTCAGGTCTTCCAGGCTGATGGTCGGGGCCAGTTCCTCGGTGATAATGAACGAGTGTTGGTTCGCCGGGTTGCTGCCTGTTTCGCCGAATGCCACGCCGGTCATGGTCGGTACGCCGAGCTGTTGCAGACGGTGGATGGCCGCCCACTCAAGGCCTGCGCCCAGTACTGGCAACTTGACAGTAATCAGATTCTTGAAAATTTCGCCCCAGCCGACGCCGCGGTGGATTTTCACGAAATACGGGCGCCCCTCCACCTCGGTGCGCAAGGTGCGACGCGCCGCCAGTTCACGAAACACTTGGCCTTGCAGTTTCTCGACTTCGGCGAAGGCATCACGCCCGGCCCATAAGGTCTTGAACGGTTCGGCAAGAATCAACTTCATCGCTTTGGCTCCGCCAGAATCACATCCGCAGCGTGCTGCGGCATGCTATAGAGGTCAGCCGTCTCGGCGAAGGCCAACCCATTGCGGCCCCAGGCCGCGCGCTGTTCAGTGTCGGAGAGCATTTGCGCCAGGTATTGGTTGAGCTGCGCTTGTTCAAACGGCTCATCCAGCACCCGACCGCTGTCGGCTTCGGCGATGTAATGGGCATAACCACACACGGCCGAAACCAGCACCGGCAACCCGGCCACCACGGCCTCGAGCAACACGGTGCCGGTATTTTCGTTGTACGCCGGGTGGATCAACAGATCGGCGCCCAACAGGAAACGCGGGATGTCGCTGCGGCCCTTGAGGAACTGCACATTATCGCCGAGCCCCAATGTGGCGCTCTGCAGTTGGAATACTTTGGGGTCGTCCTGGCCAATTACAAACAGGCGCGTACGTTTTTTTAGTTCCGCCGGTAGAGCGGCCACGGCCTTTAGGCTGCGATCGACGCCCTTGGTCTTGAAGCCGGAACCGATTTGCACCAGCAGCAGGTCGTCATCACCCAGGTTGAATTCCTTGCGGAAACCTTCGCGAATCTCGGCGGCGTTCGGCGGTGCGCGACGGTCCAGGGCAATGCCCGGCGGCAGCAGGTGGAAACGCTCAAGCGGGGTGTCGTAATGCTTGATGAACAGCGGCTGTTGCACTTCGGAGATCATCAAGACTTCGGTCTTGGCGTCCTTGGCAAACACCGCGCGCTCGTACTCGGCAAAGTGCCGATAACGGCCAAAGCTGCGGTACAGCGAGTGACGCAGGTTTTGCGCCTTGTCTTCATAGCAGCCGTCGGCGGCGTAGTACACGTCCAGGCCGGGCATTTTGTTGAACCCGATCAAGCGGTCCACCGGGCGCTTGGCCAGGTCGGCTTCCATCCAGGCGCTGAGCTTCTCGTTGCGCCGATGGTTGAAGAACGCCTTGACCGGCGCCACCAGCACTTCGAAACCGGGCGGGATGTCGCCTTCCCAGATCAGCGTGTAGACACGAATCTGATGGCCGCGCTGCTGGCACTCCAGGGCGATGCGCATGAAGTCACGCTGCAGACCGCCGAAGGGGAAATATTTGTACAAAACAAAAGCCAGTTGCATCAGTGCAGTTCCTCAGCCAGTAACAACGTGCTCAGTCGGCTTGCCACACGCTCAGGGTTCAGGCGCGTGAAGCACAGGGGCGACTCGCGCTTGATGTCGAACCGACGCAGGTCGTCGGCCGTCGGTTGATAGGTACATTGCTTTTGCAGACACGGCGCGCATGGGAAGTCGCTGGCCAGGTGAATCTGGCCCTTGCCGTAGGCACCGGTCAGGCCTGGGTTGGTCGGGCCGAACAAAGAAATGGTCGGCACATCCAACGCGGCGGCCAAGTGGCCGAGCCCCGTGTCCACCGCCACGCAGGCGCGGGCGCCCGCCAATACACGGGCGACACCGGCCAGGTTGAGCTTGGGCAGCACTTCAGCGTGTTGCAGGCCTTGGGCCAGGCGTTCGGCTCGGGCCTTTTCGGCGGCGTTGCCCCATGGCAACTTCACGTCCACACCCAGGCGTCCCATGCGTTCGGCCAGCTCGCGCCAGTAGGCTTCAGGCCAGTGCTTGGTGTCCCAAGTGGTGCCGTGCAGCAACAGAACGAAGGGTTTCGTTGGCGGCAGGCCGAGCAGCTTGTCGACGTTCAGGCCATAGTCGCCCAGGCCTTTGGGCAAGTCGTAGCCGAGGGCCACGGCGAACAGCTGGCGCAGACGCTCCACCGCATGTTGCCCGCGCGCCACGGCCAGGCGTCGCGAATAAAAGCGGGCGGCGATGGGCTCGCGGGCAGAATTTTTATCGAAGCCCGCCACCGGAGCGCGCACGTAGCGCGTCAGCCAGGCGCTTTTGAGCAGGCCCTGGGCGTCGATCACCAAGTCGTATTTGGTCGACTGGATGCGCTGCTTGAAGCGTCGCCACTCACCACTTTTGATGGTCTGCCAGATGTTTTTGCGCCAGCGACGAATCGCCACCGGGATCACCTTGTCCACCGCCGGGTGCCAAGTGGGGATCTCGGCAAAACCTTCTTCCACCACCCAGTCAAAGCGAATGCCGGGGATCGCCCGCGCCGCGTCAGTCAGTGCCGGCAAGGCGTGGATCACGTCACCCAGGGACGAAGTCTTGATTACCAGTACTCGCAAACTAACGGACCTCGACCACAGAGCCCTGCAACCGCTGCAAGGCATCGCTGACCGGTTGCGGCAGCAACTGGCGCAGACAATTGTAGTGGCCGAATCGGCAAGTGCGATCGAAACACGGGCTACATTCCAGACCCAAGCGTACCACTTCGACCTTATCAGCCAATGGCGGGGTAAAGCCTGGAGAGGTCGAGCCGTAGACCGCCACCAGCGGACGGTTCAGCGCAGCGGCCACATGCATCAGGCCGGAGTCGTTGGACACCACCGAGTCGGCACAGGACAACAGGTCGATGGCTTCAGCCAGGGACGTGTCGCCACTGAGGTTCACCGCCTCCTCGCGCAGGCCGGGAATCAAACGCTGGCGGATGTCTTCACCCACCGAATGATCGTTCTTCGAGCCGAACAGCCACACCTGCCAACCTTCGCGGATCTTCATCTCGGCGACTTTGGCGTAGTGCTCCGACGGCCAGCGCTTGGACTCGCCAAACTCAGCGCCTGGGCACAGTGCCAGCACCGGGCGGTCGAGCATCAAGCCGAACTTGGCCAGGGCCGCGTCGCGAGTCACCGGGTCGATCTGTAGGCTGGGGCGCGGGTAAGGCGTGGGCAATTCGGCACCCGGCTCATAGGCCAGAGCCATGAAGCGCTCGATCATCAGCGGGTAGCGCGCCTTGTCGAGCGTGCGCACATCATTGAGCAGGACATAGCGAAACTCGCCGCGCCAGCCGGTACGTTTAGGAATGCCGGCGAAATACGGCACCAGCGCCGACTTGAGCGAGTTGGGCAACAGGATGGCCTGGTCGTACTGCCCGGCCAGGGATTTACCGATACGACGACGGGTTGCCAACTCCAGGGCGCCATGGCCGAGCGGAAAGCTCAAGGCCTGGCGCACTTCGGGCATGCGCTCGAGGATCGGCCGGCTCCACTCAGGGGCGAGCACGTCGATTTGGCAGTCGGGATGACGTTGCTTCAAACACTGGAACAGTGTCTGTGCCATTACCATGTCACCGACCCAACTGGGCCCAACGATCAGAATATTCATCTAGTTTCCACAAACGATGCGGGGAGGCTTATGCCTCCCCGCCCTAATAGTGTTTCAGCTCAACCCCAGCTCCTGCCAGATTCGCATTACCTGACGCCGTTCGTCGGCGAACTGATCCCCGGTGACCGTACCGGCCTCATTTTGCAAAGCCTGTCGATGCGCGGCGGAACGGTAGGCCTTATACACCTCGCGCAGCAAATGGGCATCGGCGGCGGGCATCAACCCCACCTGCTCCAGGCCTTCCAGAATGCGGATATTGTCGGTATAGCGCAGCAACAATGGATGCTGCGCAGACCACGCCAAAGCCGCGTATTGCACCATAAATTCAATATCGACGATACCTCCGGCGTCCTGCTTGAGGTCGAACACGACGGTAGGTTCGAAGGCATTGGCGCCGGTACCGGCCGCCGTGCTCTTGGTCCCCAGGTTGTCGCGCATCTTCGCACGCATCTCGCTGACCTCTTGGCGCAGCTTTTCCAAGTCGCGTTCACGCCCTAACACTGTAGCGCGTACTTGCTCAAACGCATGGCCCACATCCTGACTACCCACCAGCACCCGCGCGCGGATCAGCGCCTGGTGCTCCCAGGTCCAGGCTTCATTTTGTTGATAACGCTCGAAAGCCCCCAGGGAGCTGACCAGCAAACCGGATGCACCTGAGGGCCGCAGCCGCATATCCACTTCATACAGTTGCCCGGAGTTGGTCTGGGTGGTCAGCAAGTGGATGATCCGCTGGCCCAGGCGCGTGAAGAACTGCGCACCGTCAATCGGTTTGGCACCATCGGTCTCGGCCTGCGGATCACCGTCGTGGATAAACACCAGATCCAGGTCCGAACCATGCCCCAGTTCGATGCCGCCCACTTTCCCATAACCGACAATGATGAACCCAGGGTCGCACAAGGTGCCGTCCACCCGTTGTGGCGAGCCGTGGCGGGCCACGGTCTGGCGCCAGGCCAGGGCCAGCACTTGCTCGAGAATGGCTTCGGCGAGCCAGGTCAGGTAGTCGCTGACCTTCATCAGCGGCAAGCTGCCGGCGATTTCCGAGGCAGCGACGCGCAAGCGGTGGGCCAGCTTGAAATGGCGCAGGGCTTCCATCTGCTGCTCAAGGTCATCCTCGGGGATACGCGTCAGGCGCTCGCGCAGCTCGGCGGCCAGCTCCGGCGCCAATGGCGGTTTGAACAGGCGACCTTCATTGAGCAGTTCGTCGAGCAACAGCGGAAAGCGGGTGATCTGTTCGGCGATCCAGGGACTGGCGGCACACAAGGTCAGCAAGCGACGCAGGGCGCCGGGGTTTTCCGTCAGCAGCACCAGGTAGGCGGAACGACGGGCGACCGCTTCCACCAGCGGCAGCACGCGCTCCAACACCAAGTCAGGGTTGGCGTGCTCGACGGCTTGAGCCAACAACCGCGGGATAAATGCATCCAGCCGCTCACGGCCCAGACGCTGCATGGCGCGCAATTGCGGACTGTTTCGCAGGCCGGCCAAGGCTTTGAGGGCTTTGGTCGCGTCGGTAAAACCGCCTTCGGCCAGTTGGCGACAAGCGGCCTCTTCGTCCTGAGACTCTTCCCACAACGGCAACCATTCACCGCCCACCACCAGCTCGCTTTCTTCGCCCTCTTCTTCGTCCGGATCAGCGATGACTTGGCGGAAGTGCCAGTCCACTCGGCCACGCCAGTACATCAAGCGCTCGTGGAAAGCGGCCCAATCAGCGAAGCCCAACATAAAGGCAATACGCGCCTGGTCTTCCGGGCTGTCCGGGAGCATTTGCGTCTGCCGGTCGGCAATTGCCTGGATCGCGTGCTCGGTGTAGCGCAGGAATTCATAGCCATTGCGCAACTCGGCGATCACCGCCGGTGGCAAATAACCTTGACCTTCCAAGGTGCCCAGCACCTTGAGCAGCGGCCGCTGTTGCAGGCTCAGGTCGCGGCCACCGTGGATCAACTGGAAGGCCTGGGCGATAAATTCAACTTCGCGGATGCCACCCGAACCCAGCTTGATGTTGTCGGCCATACCCTTGCGCCGCACCTCCTGCTGGATCAACTGCTTCATGGTGCGCAGCGCTTCGATGGCGGAAAAGTCCAGGTAACGCCGGTAGACGAACGGCCGCAGCATCTCCAGCAATTGCGCACCGGCGACTTGGTCGCCGGCGACTACGCGCGCCTTGATCATGGCGTAGCGCTCCCAGTCGCGGCCCTGGTCCTGGTAATACTGTTCCAGCGCGTTGAAGCTGAGCACTAGGGCGCCGGCCGAACCGTAGGGACGCAGGCGCATATCGACGCGGAATACAAACCCGTCGACGGTCATCGGGTCGAGGGACTTGATCAATTTCTGACCAAGCCGGATGAAAAACTCCTGGTTATCCAGGGCACGCTTGACCCCTACCGTCTCGCCACCTTCGGGGTAGGCGAAGATCAGGTCGATATCCGAGGACAGGTTCAGCTCCACGGCGCCGAGCTTGCCCATGCCGAGGATGACCATGTGCTGCGCTTCACCGCTGCGCCGGCCGGTGGGTGTACCGAATTGCACGCAGTGGCGCTGGTACAACCATTGGTAAGCCTGGTCGATGCTCGCGTCGGCCATGTCGGAAAGGTCACGGCAGGTTTGCACCAAGTCAGCCTGGCGTGTCAGGTCGCGCCAGATGATGCGCACTTGTTGGCGTGTGCGCTGGCGACGCAGCACACGACCCAACTCATCTTCCGTTTCAGCTTGTTGCACGACGCTGGCGATCTGCCCGCACAGCTCGCCGGGCGCAAAGCTGCGGTCCAACTCGCCCCAGGCCACCAGCTCGAGCAACATCAAAGGGTCACGAAGGCTCTGTTCAATGACGAAATCACTGGCGGCGCACACGCGGGCAAACTCAGCCCACCGTTGCGGCGTCCACGCAGAAAGGCCATGATCGTCGCCCAGCGCGGCCACTGCGTCACGAAATGACTGCTCGGCCCGCTTGGCGTATGGCAAGAGAATGGCCGGCAATTGGGCCAGTGTTGGAAGGCTCATGGTCTATCCTTGATCGGCGCGTAAATGGCTTGTTGCTGTGAACGCAAGAGGCACGCTCGGTGAAGGAGTGTCGAACAAAGGTTATAAATAGCTGAAATTAATTTAATCTTGGCAGGCAACATCAAACTTTCACCTTTTCTTGTTCGCAATAGATCAACAATAACGATTATGCTCACCAGCCAGACCGAGCCATACGCTCAGTCTTGTGTAGTTTTACTACTCGTATATACATTCGAAAGGCTGAAATGGCCGACGATTTGTAGTAAAACTACAGGACGCCGAAGCAACCTTCGGCCATCCAAGAATTTATGTCGTCTGCCCACAAGGCCAGTCGCAAACTTCAGGCAACCGATTCTGGTAGCCTTTCCGCCCTGGAGCAAGCCATGCAAGACCTCGATCCCGTCGAAACCCAGGAATGGCTGGACGCCCTGGAATCGGTTCTCGACAAAGAAGGCGAAGACCGTGCTCACTACCTGATGACCCGTATGGGCGAACTCGCGACCCGCAGCGGCTCGCAACTGCCCTACGCCATCACCACGCCATACCGCAACACCATCCCCGTTACCCACGAAGCACGCATGCCTGGCGACCTGTTCATGGAACGCCGCATTCGCTCGCTGGTACGCTGGAACGCCATGGCGATGGTAATGCGCACGAACTTGAAAGATTCGGACCTGGGCGGTCACATCTCCAGCTTCGCTTCCAGCGCAACGTTGTATGACATCGGCTTCAACTACTTCTTCCAGGCCCCGACCGACGAACACGGCGGCGACCTGATCTACTTCCAGGGCCACACCTCGCCAGGCGTCTACGCCCGCGCGTTCATGGAAGGCCGCATCAGCGAAGACCAGATGAACAACTTCCGCCAGGAAGTCGACGGTCAGGGCCTGTCGTCCTACCCGCACCCTTGGCTGATGCCTGACTTCTGGCAGTTCCCGACCGTATCCATGGGTCTGGGCCCGATCCAGGCGATCTACCAGGCACGCTTCATGAAGTACCTGGAAGCACGCGGTTTCATTCCGGAAGGCAAGCAGAAAGTCTGGTGCTTCCTGGGCGACGGCGAGTGTGACGAGCCGGAATCCCTGGGCGCCATCTCCCTGGCCGGCCGCGAGAAGCTGGACAACCTGATCTTCGTCATCAACTGCAACCTGCAGCGCCTCGACGGCCCGGTTCGCGGCAACGGCAAGATCATCCAGGAACTCGAAGGCGTGTTCCGCGGTGCTCAGTGGAACGTGACCAAAGTCATCTGGGGCCGTTTCTGGGACCCACTGCTGGCCAAAGACGTCGACGGCATCCTGCAACGTCGCATGGACGAAGTCATCGACGGCGAGTACCAGAACTACAAAGCCAAAGACGGCGCGTTCGTACGTGAACACTTCTTCAACTCGCCTGAACTCAAGGCGATGGTTGCTGATCTGTCCGACGACGAGATCTGGAAACTCAACCGTGGCGGCCACGACCCGTACAAGGTCTACGCGGCGTACCACGAAGCGGTCAACCACAAAGAACAACCGACCGTCATCCTGGCCAAGACCATCAAGGGTTATGGCACCGGTGCCGGCGAAGCGAAAAACACCGCACACAACACCAAGAAAGTCGATGTCGACAGCTTGAAGTTGTTCCGCGATCGCTTCGACATCCCGGTCAAAGACGACGAGCTGGAAAACCTGCCGTTCTTCAAGCCGGAGCCGAACAGCGCCGAAGCCCGTTACCTGAGCGAGCGCCGCACCGCGCTGGGCGGTTTCGTGCCACAGCGTCGCGCCAAGAGCTTCGACATCCCGACACCACCACTGGATACCCTCAAGGCAATCCTGGACGGCTCGGGCGACCGTGAAATCTCCACCACCATGGCTTTCGTGCGGATCCTCGCGCAGCTGGTCAAGGACAAGGAAATCGGTTCGCGTATCGTACCGATCATCCCGGACGAAGCTCGTACCTTCGGTATGGAAGGCATGTTCCGTCAGTTGGGCATCTACTCCTCCGTCGGCCAGCTCTACGAGCCAGTCGATAAAGACCAGGTGATGTTCTACAAGGAAGACAAGAAGGGCCAGATCCTCGAAGAAGGCATCAACGAAGCGGGCGCCATGAGTTCCTTCATCGCTGCCGGTACTTCGTACTCCAGCCACAACCAGCCGATGCTGCCGTTCTACATCTTCTACTCGATGTTCGGCTTCCAGCGTATCGGCGACCTGGCTTGGGCAGCAGGCGACAGCCGTACCCGTGGCTTCCTGATCGGCGGCACCGCCGGCCGTACCACGCTGAACGGCGAAGGCCTGCAACACGAAGACGGTCACAGCCACATCCTGGCTGCCACCATCCCGAACTGCCGCACCTTTGATCCAACCTACGGCTATGAGCTGGCGGTGATCATCCAGGACGGCATGAAGAAGATGACCGAAGAGCAGCAGGACGTTTTCTACTACATCACCGTGATGAACGAGTCCTACCAGCAACCCGCCATGCCGGCCGGTGTTGAAGAAGGCATCATCAAGGGCATGTACCTGCTCGAAGAAGACACCAAGGAAGCGGCGCACCACGTGCAGCTGATGGGCTCCGGCACCATCCTGCGTGAAGTCCGTGAAGCGGCGAAGATCCTGCGTGAAGAGTTCAACGTCGGCGCTGACGTATGGAGCGTTACCAGCTTCAACGAACTGCGTCGCGACGGCCTGGCCGTAGAGCGCAACAACCGCCTGCACCCAGGTCAGAAGCCTGCCCTGAGCTACGTCGAAGAGTGCCTGGCCGGCCGTAAAGGTCCGGTGATCGCCTCTACCGACTACATGAAACTGTTTGCTGAACAAATTCGCCAGTGGGTCCCGTCCAAGGAATTCAAAGTCCTGGGCACCGACGGTTTCGGCCGCAGTGACAGCCGCAAGAAGCTGCGTCACTTCTTCGAAGTTGACCGTCACTTCGTGGTGTTGGCAGCCCTGGAAGCCTTGGCTGACCGTGGTGAGATCGAACCTAAGGTGGTGGCTGACGCTATCGTCAAGTTCGGGATCAACCCGGAAAAACGCAACCCACTGGACTGCTGAGGAGATTTTTTGTGAGCGAACTCATTCGCGTACCTGACATCGGCAGCGGTGAAGGTGAAGTAATCGAGCTGTTTGTGAAGGTTGGCGACAAAGTCGAAGCCGACCAGAGCATTCTGACCCTGGAATCGGACAAGGCGAGCATGGAAATCCCTGCTCCCAAGGCCGGCGTGGTCAAGAGCCTGAAAGTGAAGCTGGGCGACCGCCTGAAAGAAGGCGACGAACTGCTGGAGCTGGAAATCGAAGGTGCCGCTGCTGCGGCCCCTGCGGCTCCTGCTACTGCACCCGCTGCTGCTGAAAAGCCAGCCGCTGCCGAGGCCCCTGCGGCCCCGGCTGCTGCACCTGCCGCAGCCAGTGTTCAGGACATCCATGTTCCGGACATCGGTTCGTCGGGCAAGGCCAAGATCATCGAGCTGCTGGTCAAGGTCGGCGACACCGTCGAAGCCGACCAGTCGCTGATCACCCTGGAGTCCGACAAGGCCTCCATGGAAATCCCATCGCCGGCTGCCGGCGTAGTGGAAAGCATTGCAGTCAAACTGGAAGACGAAGTCGGCACTGGTGACTTCATCCTCAAGCTGAAAGTACAAGGCGCTGCGCCTGCTGCTGCTCCAGCTCCGGCCGCTGCACCGGCGGCCAAGGCTGAAGCGGCTCCGGCCGCCGCTGCTCCGGCACCTGCTGCAAAAGCCGAGGCCGCACCAGCCCCTGCTGCTGCACCTGCGCCTAGCGGTGCCAAGGTTCACGCCGGCCCAGCCGTACGCCAACTGGCACGTGAATTCGGTGTTGAGCTGAATGCCGTATCGGCCACTGGCCCTCACGGTCGCGTACTGAAAGAAGACGTGCAGGCTTACGTCAAAGCCATGATGCAGAAAGCCAAGGAAGCTCCGGCTGCAGGCGGCGCTACCGGTGGTTCGGGTATTCCTCCGATCCGCACCGTGGACTTCAGCCGCTTCGGCGAAATCGAAGAAGTGCCGATGACCCGCCTGATGCAAATCGGCGCGGCAGGTCTGCACGCCAGCTGGCTGAACATCCCGCACGTGACTCAGTTCGACCAGGCCGACATCACCGACCTTGAAGCTTTCCGCGTTGCGCAGAAAGCCGTGGCCGAGAAGGCCGGCGTGAAACTCACCGTGCTGCCACTGCTGCTCAAGGCGTGTGCTCACCTGCTCAAGGAACTGCCGGACTTCAACAGTTCGCTGGCACCAAGCGGCAAAGCGATCATTCGCAAGAAATACGTGAACATCGGCTTTGCCGTCGACACCCCGGATGGCCTGCTGGTACCGGTCATCAAGAACGTCGACCAGAAGAGCCTGCTGCAACTCGCTGCCGAAGCCGCTGCACTGGCAGCCAAGGCCCGCGACAAGAAGCTCACCCCGGACGACATGCAGGGCGCGTGCTTCACCATCTCCAGCCTCGGTCACATTGGCGGCACTGGCTTCACGCCAATCGTCAACGCGCCGGAAGTGGCAATCCTGGGTGTTTCCAAGGCCACTATCCAGCCTGTATGGGACGGTAAAGCGTTCCAGCCGAAGCTGATGTTGCCGCTGTCGTTGTCCTACGATCACCGCGTGATCAACGGCGCCGCTGCTGCACGCTTCACGCAGCGCCTGAGCCAACTGCTCAACGACATCCGCACCATCCTGCTGTAAGCCACAGCGGGCCTCCCCTTCACCGGGGAGGCCTGGTTGCAACGATTTCCGAGCGCCACGCTCGTACCTCAACCCCGCCAATTGGCGGGGCTTTTTTTGGTCTATTTTCAAGCAAGAACTTGGACATAAAAAAAGAGGTTGTACACCCCCTTCACCCAGATTGTAGAAATCCCCCGCCCGGCCGATAACAGCCTTATAGCACTTAGCCTTTATCCTCTCTTGTCAGTCCGTGCTGCATGATGCAACCTTGCCGCAAACGACAGTAAAGAGGGCGTAAGCCCGGCGCCGTAGGCATCTTCCCAAGCGAGTTTCCCCATGAAAAGCCAATCCGATGTCGCCCGAATGGCGGCCGAGGTAGTGACGCAGTTACCGGTGCCTTCGCGCCTCGGTATGTTGCGTTTCGAACGGCTTAATGAGGCTAGCTGGGCTCTTTTGTACCTCGACCCCAATTGCGAGCGCCAATTCGGCCTGCCGGCGGTCGAACTGTGCGCCTTGATCGGCACGCCCTACGCCAGCCTGATGGAACCCCAGGCGCGCTATCAGTTGCACGACACCATCCAGCAGCAACTGACCCAGAGCCCGCATTACCTGGTGCGCTACACCCTGCACACCAACGACGGCCCGCTGAGCCTGCTGGAAATGGGCGAGGCCTACAAACAACACAACCGCCATCTGTTGCGCGGCTACCTGATGGTAGTCGATGGGCTGTTCAGCGAGATCCCTGCACCCGCGCCGACCGCAGACCTGGAAAACCAGAACAGCCGCCTGCAAATTGCGTTGGAACTTAATCAACGTGCCCAGCAGGAACAGTTGCAGCACCTGGAACGCGTGCGCGCCCAACAGGAGCTGATTCTGTTGCTGGCGCGCCAGCGCTACACCACCCCCAACTCGCTGCAGGAAGCTGCCGAGCTGATCACCCGTAGCGCTTGCGACATCTACCAGATTGACTGCGCCAGCATCTGGAACCTCGAAGGCCAGCGCCTGGTGCCGATCTCGGCGTACCAGCGTACCGAACAACAGCACCATCTGCCTGAACCGATCGACGCCAGCAGTTTCCCGGACTACCTGGAAGCCCTGCATTCCAGCCGCGCCATCGACGCCACCCACGCGATGCGAGACCCGCGCACCCGGGAAATGGCCGAGAGCCTGCGCGCCAAGGATGTTCACGCGATGCTCGACGCCAGTATCCGCGTCGACGGCCAAGTCGTCGGCGTGTTGTGCCTGGAACAAAGTGGTAGCCCGCGGGACTGGCAATCGGATGAGATCGCCTTTGCCGGAGAGTTGGCGGACCAGTTTGCGCAAGTGATCAACAACCACAACCGCCGTACCGCCACCAGCGCCCTGCACCTGTTCCAGCGCGCCGTGGAACAAAGCGCCAACGCCTTTCTGCTGGTCAATTGCGACGGCGTGGTGGAGTACGTCAACCCAAGCTTTACCGCAATCACCCAGTACAGCGCCGAAGAAGTCCATGGCCATCGCCTGGCGCAACTGCCGGCCCTGGAGAACCTCAGCGAGTTGCTGTTCGATGCGCCGTCGAGCCTGGCCAAGAGCAACAGTTGGCAAGGTGAATTCAAGAGCCGTCGCAAGAACCTGGAACCCTACTGGGGCCAGTTGTCGATCTCCAAGGTCTATGGCGACAACCGTGAGCTGACCCACTACATCGGCATCTACGAAGACATCACGCAGACCAAGCTGGCCCAACAGCGCATCGAACGCCTGGCCTACACCGACAACCTGACCAACCTGGGCAACCGCCCGGCATTCATCCGCAACCTCGATGAACGCTTTGCCCGAGACAGCGATACCCCGATCAGTCTGTTACTGGTGGATATCGACAACTTCAAGCGGATCAACGACAGCCTCGGCCACCAGACCGGCGACAAACTGCTGATCAGCCTGGCCCGCCGCCTGCGTAACAGCCTGAGTGCCGGTGGGAGCCTGGCGCGCTTTGCCAGTAACGAATTTGCGGTGCTGTTGGACGACGCCGACCTGGAGACGGGCCAACAAGTCGCCAGCCAGCTGTTGACTACCCTCGACAAACCGATGTTCGTCGACAACCAGTTGATCAGCGTTACCGGCTCCGTGGGCTTGGCCTGCGCTCCGCTGCATGGCCGCGACCCGCAGACCCTGATGCGTAACGCCGGCTTAGCCCTGCACAAGGCCAAGGCCAACGGCAAACACCAGGTGCAGGTGTTCACCGAAGCGCTGAACGCCGAGGCCAGTTACAAACTGTTCGTGGAAAATAACCTGCGCCGCGCCTTGACCCAGAACGAGTTGGACGTGTTCTACCAGCCCAAGCTTTGCCTGCGCAGCGGTCGCTTGCTGGGTATGGAAGCGCTGCTGCGCTGGAACCATCCGGAAAAGGGCATGATCCGCCCCGACCAGTTCATCAGCGTGGCCGAAGAAACCGGGCTGATCATCCCCATCGGCAAATGGATCGCTCGCCAGGCCTGCCGTATGAGCAAGCAATTGAGCGCCGGTGGCATGGGCAACTTGCAGGTGGCGATCAACCTGTCACCCAAGCAGTTCTCCGACCCCGACTTGGTGGCCTCGATCGCCACCATCCTCAAAGAAGAGCAGCTACCGGCCAACCTGCTGGAGCTGGAGCTGACCGAAGGCTTGCTGCTGGAAGCCACCGAAGACACGCGCCTGCAACTGGACCAGCTCAAAAGTTTTGGCCTGACCCTGGCCATGGATGATTTCGGCACCGGTTACTCGTCGCTGAGCTACTTGAAAAAATTCCCCATCGACATCATCAAAATCGATCGCAGCTTTATCCACGAAATCCCGGATAACCAGGACGACATGGAAATCACCTCGGCAGTGATCGCCATGGCCCACAACCTCAAGCTCAAGGTGGTGGCCGAAGGTATCGAGACAGGCGAGCAGCTCGCGTTCTTGCGTCGACATCGCTGCGATGTGGGCCAGGGCTACTTGTTCGACCGGCCGATCCCCGGTGCAGACCTGATGAAGATGCTTAAACGCTACCCGCGCGGGCCAATCGCCTGACAGCGCTGTAACACTCGGGCACACTGGCTACCTGACTACTTACCTAACTCAATCTGACTGAGAGGACTGATCATGGTCTTGCGCTCGGAAATTCTGGTGAACAAAAACGTGCTTCCTACTCAAGAACAGGCCTTGCCTGGCCGTGAAACGCCGATGTCTTTACCCGAGACTCATTTCGTCAACGGCAACCCGCTGCTGGGCCCATTTGTCGACAACGTAGAGTTTGCGATCTTTGGCCTGGGTTGCTTCTGGGGCGCAGAGCGCCGTTTCTGGCAGCGCGAAGGCATCGTCAGCACGGTGGTGGGTTATGCCGGCGGCTACACGCCGAACCCGACCTATGAAGAAGTTTGCTCGGGCCTGACCGGCCACAGCGAAGTGGTTCTGGTGGTGTTTGACCAGGACAAGATCAGCTACGAAGAGCTGCTGAAAATGTTCTGGGAACTGCACAACCCAACCCAGGGCATGCGCCAGGGCAATGATATCGGCAGCCAGTACCGTTCGGTGATCTATGCGGTCAAGCCGGAGCATCTGGAGGCGGCGAAAGCCAGCGCCCAGGCGTATCAGAATGAACTGACCAAGGCTGGCCTGGGCACCATCACCACGGAAATCGAAGAAGCACCGACCGTGTACTTCGCCGAGGCGTATCACCAGCAGTATTTGGCGAAGAATCCACAGGGTTACTGCGGGATCGGCGGCACAGGCGTGACCTGCCCGATCTAAGAGTGACGCTGATCTAAAAATGTGGGAGCGGGCTTGCTCGCGCCCACATTTGCTCTGTGCATGGCTGTAGATCGGATTACTCAGCGATCAACCAATCCATCTGCCACCCGCCCTGGGTCTGGCCAAGTTTCTTGGACAGCCACGGCAGCAGCTCGCGCAACTCCTCCTCCAAACCCCACGGCGGGTTGGCAATCGCCAGGCCCGAACCGGTCAAGGTGTTGGGCGTGTCCAGCGGATGCACCAATAACTCCACCCGCAACAACTTCGGCGCACCAGTACCGGCCAGGTCCTGGTAGAAGCGGCGCAACATGCGCTGGTCCTTCACCGGATACCAGATCGCCGCGACGGTCTGGCGCATGCGGCTGACCGCTTCCTTGAGGGACGCCGCGCAGCGCTGCATCTCGTCGAGCTTTTCGAACGGGGGGTCGATCAGCATCAACGCGCGCTTTTCCGGCACCGGCAGCAAGGCACGCGGAACATGCCAGCCTTCGCCCAGGTGCACTTTGACCCGGCGATCGCCTTTCATGTTGTCCTTGAGCAGCACACCGTCTTCCGGGTGCTTTTCATTGAGCAACACACGGTCCTGGGGCCGCGTGAGGCGCCGCGCCAGCTCCGGCGAGCCCGGGTAGTAGCGCAACTGGCCATCCGGGTTCATCTCATGCAGCACGCGCATGTAATCGGCGGTCAACGGCGGCAGGTCGTTCTCGCCCCACAGACGGGCGATGCCTTCCAGGTATTCACCGGTGCGATTGGCCTGGTCGCCTTGCAGGTCGTACAGACCGATCCCGGCGTGGGTGTCGAGGTAGGCGAACGGCTGCTCCTTGCGCGACATCAGGGCGATGAGACGGGTCAAGGTCAGGTGTTTGAAGACATCGGCGTGGTTGCCGGCGTGAAAGGCGTGACGATAATTCATGGTTGCTCCTGCGCAGGGGGCGAAGTTTACCTTCTACGGGGGCAAAGGTGCAGAGTTGTGGTGAGCGGGCTTGCCCCGCGTTGGGCTCACCTCAACTCTAAAGCCAGATAGTCGGTCAGCGCTTTGTGGCCGATATCCGGCATTCGCGCAAAATAGGCGACCTTGTGCTGCAAGGTCGTTGGCGTGAAGGCGGTGTACAGATCCGGGCGCTGCTCTTCGAGCCATTGCAGCAGGTTGTCGATCAGCACTTGCGGTGATTGCTCCGCCAGGTGTTCCAGAATCGGTGCCGGAACTCGCCACCATGGACTGGTTTTGGCAGCCGTAACCTCGCCCGTCGCCACCGACAGTGCCTGGCCATTGATCAGGTAACGTTGGAACACCGGCAACACCTTTCCCGCCTCATCGCCCAGCGTTTGCAACATCGGCAAAAACTGAGCGCCATCCCAGAAGCGTAAAAAGACCTGCTGGTCATCCGGCAAATACACCTTGGTCAGGCTTTGCAAGTGCGCCACCACCGTTTCCAGTGGGCTCGACGACACCGCCAGCCAGCCCCAGTCTGTCGACTCGGTCGTTGCTATCCAATCGAGAAAGGGGCTGTCGGGTTCGACGATGCCGACATAGGGCATTACTTCATCCCACTCGGCGTAGGCCGTGCCTGCCCAAATTGGTTGGGGTAGGATCCCGGCGGCTGTGCTTCGCCAGGTATCGAGAGGTTTGGCGTCGCTGGCGTTACTAAGAATGGCGAAGAGGTGTTCGGTAGACTGGAAGGAGATTAGCCACTCGCGAGGCAATAATTGTTTCGGCATTGGAGATACTCCTATTACAGTAAGACGTGAGCAAATAAAGCAAATTCAAAAATACAATCTAAAACCAGTCAACATCTTGCCACCCCATGAAATCGCCAATTGCGAGTAAGATAAAAATTCCAAAAAAAGCTCCCACCGTAGATCCACCTAAACACCTCAAATTCAGCTTTAGCCCCTTGGGAAATTCAGCATAATCTTCAGCACTGAGGCGCCCAAGATTTATCGCCTGGGTCGGAAAGGCGAAAGCACCAATCACATCCCTAACCGCCCACGATCGACTTATAGGGTCCCAACCAATACTTACATCTGCATCTATAAGATGCCCGCTACGCCTTAAATGCAGACTTATTTTTTCAACTTTGAAATAGGCAATATATAAAGCCCACACAGGCATTAAAACCACCAGCAAAAAAAACACAAACAAAAAATAGAGTATACGTCTTGCGCGCCATATATTTGCACTGTAAATCCTCCCTCCGTTAGCCTGACCTTCTTACACTTAGCCTCACGACGGACCTGCTATCAGACTGCGAAAATACTCCTCACGCTTGGGAGATAAATAATCAGCATTAATACCTGCGACCCTCGAATGGGTTACTTAATCCAACCCATATATTTACCGACGACCCATAACGTTATGGCGTACACCCCAACCAACATCAAGAAAAAACCCCACAGCCTCAACTCACGCATTAGCTTGCAGGGAACACTTTCAAGCTCCTCACGAGTAACCGCCCCATCATTAATATGTATTCTCTGGAAGACAAACATTCCCGAAACCGCATTTACGAAAAACACCCTACCGAAAAAGCTAGAGCCGACGAATCCCTTCCGATACGACACTAACTTACAGGACCCTAAACATTTAAAAATCTCGTCAACTTTAAAATAGGCAATGTAAACCTGAGCCAAAAAAACGATAACAACCAAGATAGCTAACACCCCAACGCAGTACATATAGACAGTTCGACCGTCGCCCATGACTACTGAGTCCTCTCGTAAATATATTCCCCAAAACTTTCTCCAACACTGGCCAGGCCCTTTCCGCCTAAGGCGCTGGCAGCGCCGACTACAACTAAACCGCAAACTAATCCGCCTACTCCGACCGTCGCAACCCCAATTCCGGCGCAAGCGGCTGAAGCCCCATAAGCACCCAAAGGCTTGGCAACGATGGAGCTGCTAAAAATGACGAAAATGTTTTCGGTCGATTGAATCGGGGAGTGGAATAGCCATCTGCGGGGTATGGACTGCATTAGCATTAAAGAATACTCCTTCACGATAAAATATGGGTAAATAATCCACCAATAACCGAGCCTCTAAAAATTTTTATCAAGCCACCCCATATACTTACCAACACCCCACAAAGCGATACACACTCCAACCAAGAAAAACAAAACATATACCAAAGCCTTTAGTTGAAATTTAAGCCGATAAGGAACTCCTTCAAACTCCTCACGAGTAAACCCACCGTCTTTTATATGTGTTTCAGGAAACACAAGCATCCCCGCAATCGTCAGTACAAAAAACGACCTACTAAAAAATCCTCTCCCAAGAAGACATTTACGAACTAAAACAACATTTGAATTACCTAGGCACTCCAATATCTCATTAACTTTAGAATAAGAAAAATAAACTTGAACCAAGAAGGTCAAAAAAATAAACATAAATACGCCTAACCAGCACCACATATAAAACGCGTAAAACTCACCTTTCATTACTTCCCCCCTCATAAATAAAATCTCCGATCCTCTCTCCAGCTAACGCCCCACCCGCACCACCGAGAGCAGTGCCTGCACCTATAGCAACACAAACTGTGCCCGCACTCGCCGCTGCTGAAGCACCACCTAACCACCCCCCCCAGCGCTCCCGACAAAATTGCCACCTTCTGTATATTTCACTCTTTGACAATCATCCTCACTTCCAACTCGACACGTTTCCCTCACCTTCAATGCCGAGGCTGATGCCCCTAGTCCAATTCCAACAAACCCGCCGACCTTCATATACTGACTCGCTCGAGCAACACCCCGAATGTGTGTTGCATATCCAGGAATACCTTCTGATACACCGGCCTTACTCCAATGATGAACCAAGCTGCGACTGGAAATCCCTAATACGCTTTTGAGCTTTGGGTGATCGGCAATACCAACACCTTTTCGCACCAGTGGTCCGAGGCTATTATCCAACTGAGTTAGCAATCGCTTACGCTCAGCGAGAAACTCAGCACCTTGCAAATTGCCCTGTATTTTGAAGGTTTTGACGTGCAACTTTTCGATATCCACGAGGATGGACTGGGTTCGCGTCAAGTGACTCGCAACCATTGACGACCCAACCCCCACCGCCATCGAACTCTGCGCCAAAAACGCACCAATCTCCTGCTGGTGTTCAACCATAAACGCCGCCTCGTCATCACTCATTGGCTTCAGCGCTTCATTCACCTCCTGCGCCGCTTCCATGAGCAACGCCTCTTCGCGGGTGCATTGGCTATTGAGCGGATCACTGAGTACGAGCATTTGCCCCGGCCTGGTGTATTGCGTGAGCTGTGGATTGAGGCTACGAAAACGCTCCAAGACGATCGCGCTGGGCGATTCGAACAGCGACTTTTCCAACGCATCCCGAGACATCGCACGCTGCACAATATGGAACCCCGGCTCGACGCCCGAGGTTTTACCAGCAGTGGCTCCCGCCCCCTTACCGCCGTGTTGCGTGAGATCACACTGACCGTTTTTGCAGCGCTCACATTCTTCACAAAACGGCGCGCTGCGCCTCAGGCTGGTCACTTGCACGGGGCTTAGCGGTGCAGGGATAACCGCCAGCAGCTTTTCCTTGATTCCCGGCATTACCGGGGCAGCTGTGGGAGCAGGCGCACCGCCGAGCTGGATCGGCACGCTGCTGAATATGCCGCCCGCCGACAGCGTGATCGACTGCCCGCCCGCCTGGATCGTAACGGTGGCACCCGCATCGATAACGACACTTTGCCCTGCACCTATTTGAATAGTCCGCCCGGCACGCATCTGCTGCGAACCACCGACCACCAGATGATCATCCTGCTTGAGCTCGGTCAGGCGGTTGCCATGGGTAATACGTTGCTCTTCGCCTCGCAGCTCATGGTGCGACTCCCCTCCCACCTTCACCCGACGCTGGTTATCGACCTGCACCTGCTGGTCATGCAACACATGTTGAGTCCAATCACGCTGGGCCCGCAGGTAGATTTCTTCAGCGCCCTTGCGGTCTTCGATGCGCAGTTCGTTGTAGCCACCGCCGCCGGGGCTGCTTTGACTGCGGAAAATACTGCGGGTCATGGCGGCTGGCAGGTCGAGCGGCACGGGGGTCGCCGCATTGGGCAGGCAACCCACCACCAGCGGCATGTCCAGGTCGCCATTGACGAAGCCCACCAGCACCTCCATACCGACCCGTGGAATCAGCACCGAACCGTAACGGTCATGGGCCCAGCCGCTGGCAACGCGCAGCCAGCAACTGGAGTGGTCGTCGTGCTTGCCATTGCGGTCCCAGGCCATTTGCACTTTCACCCGACCGTATTCGTCGCAATGGATTTCGCTGTTAGCAGGGCCGGTGACTACCGCGTTCTGATAGCCCGAGATAGTTGGGCGCGGCTGCTCAGGCAGTGGCGGTCGAAAGATCACGTCCCACGGTGCGGCGACAAACTCGTTGCGATAGCCCTGGCGAAAATCCCCTCCTGATACTTCGGTTACGGCCTCCTCCAGCACTTGGGGCTGCTTGCCTTCGTGGGTGACTTGCGTCACCAGCCATAAGTCATTCCAGCCCTCGCGTGAATGCCCGCTCAGCTTGAGGAAGCGGCCGCTGACCAGCGCAGGCTCGTCACCCTCGCCATGGGCAATTCGGTAGTCACTGCGATGGCGCTCCAGCCCACGTTGAGCGAGGTATTTGCCGTGGGGTCGATCGCTGAAACCACCGGGGTAATCCTGCTCTTCGAGGTTCGGGAGCTGCTCGCCAGCCACCGCACTTTCCAACCCCAGGCGCGGCTTGCGGAAGTCGTAATCGCGCAGGTTCACCGCCGTGGTGCGGGTCTGCAATTGCACGGTAAATCGCTTGATCGCCGGGGTGCCGGCCACCATCCCGGAACCGGCAGTGTAGGGGGTTGGCTGGTCGGGCTCGGCAAACACCGTCTGGTCATCGCCAAACACCAGCAGGTGTCCCTCGGGCGAATGCTGGAAGTGATAGTGGATGCCAAGCTCGGCACACAACCGCTGAATGAACGCGAGATCAGTCTCACCGAACTGCACACAGTACTCTCGCGCAGGATAAGTACCGCTCAGGCGAAACTCGAATCGGTCACTCTGAATCCCCTGCCCCACCAGCACTTGCGCGACAATCTGCGGCACCGTCTTGTGCTGGAAAATGCGCTGGTGACTGCTGTGTTTCAGATACGCCAATTGCGGCACCAGACTGATCTGATAACGCGTGAGGCGCCGCCCGGAGTCGCCTTGCGCCACTCGGCAAACCAGGCCGTGGATGCCATGGCCCTGATCATCAAAACCGAGATACGCCTGGCGATGCAGCAAGCTTTCCAGGTCGAGATCAGGCTGCTCACTGACCAGCTCAAGGTCAAAACGGTAGGGCTGACTGATGATTTCGGCCCCCTTGAACTCAAACACCTTAAGTTCAATGGGCCCCCCGTCGAGGGTCAGGGTAAAAGCACTTTGATTGGCAGGAGCGAACATCCGGTGTTTCTCTGCGAGGAGTAGGCGGCCGATTCTGCACCACTGTTCCACCCTACTGAGCACACCCAAAACAAATCAGTAAATACCTACAAATAAGCGTCCGAACTTTCTTCAGACCGGCGTAAATCACACGCAAAAAAAGGCCCGCCATCCGTAGGACGCGGGCCTTTTTTCCAACTCAGCGGGTGCTTAGCACCCGACGAATTACTTGTTGAGGTTGTAGTCTTTTTCCGCTGCATCAAAGCGCTCGACCATGCCCGCAGTCGGTGCGCCCAGCTTGCTCACGAAGTAGATCGCCAGGCTGGCGAAAATGAAGCCTGGAATGATTTCGTACAGACCCAGCAGGTTAAAGTGCTTCCAGACGATCACAGTGGTCGCGCCAACCAGAATGCCGGCGAGTGCGCCGTTACGGGTCATGCCTTTCCAGATCACCGAGATCAGCACCACAGGGCCGAATGCTGCACCGAAACCGGCCCACGCGTAGCTGACCAGGCCGAGTACGCGGTTATTTGGGTTGGCCGCCATGGCGATGGCGATCAGGGCGACCAGCAGCACCATAGCGCGGCCAACCCACACCAGTTCAAGCTGGGAGGCATTTTTGCGCAGGAAGGTTTTGTAGAAGTCTTCGGTCAGGGCACTGGAGCACACCAGCAATTGGCAGCTCAGGGTGCTCATGACGGCCGCGAGAATGGCCGACAGCAGCACACCCGCAATCCATGGATTGAACAGCAACTTGGCCAGCTCAATGAACACACGCTCATGGTTCTCGTTGACGGGGCCAGCCACTTCCGGGTGCGCCGAGAAGTAAGCGATACCGAAGAAGCCCACGGCCACGGTGCCACCCAGGCACAGGATCATCCAGGTCATGGAAATGCGACGCGCGTTGGCGATCGACTTCACCGAATCCGCCGCCATAAAGCGCGCGAGGATGTGCGGCTGGCCGAAGTAGCCCAGGCCCCAACCCATCAGCGAGATGATGCCGATGAAGCTGGTGTTTTTCAGCATGTTGAAGTTGTCAGGGTTCTTGGCTTCGATCGCCAGGAAGGTGGTGTCGACGCCGCCGGTGGCCAGCAGCACGATGATCGGCGTAAGGATCAGCGCGAAAATCATCAGCGTGGCTTGTACGGTGTCGGTCCAGCTGACTGCCAGGAAACCACCGACGAAGGTGTAGGCAATGGTCGCAGCAGCACCGGCCCACAGCGCAGTCTCGTAGGACATGCCGAAGGTGCTTTCAAACAGGCGGGCACCGGCGACGATGCCGGAGGCGCAATAGATGGTGAAGAACACCAGGATCACCACCGCGGAGATGATCCGCAGCAGGCCGCTTTTATCTTCGAAACGGCTGGAGAAGTAATCCGGCAGCGTCAGGGCGTCGCCGTTGTGCTCGGTCTGCACCCGCAGGCGACCGGCCACGAACAACCAGTTCAGGTAAGCACCGACGATCAGGCCGATGGCGATCCAGCTTTCCGAAAGGCCTGACATGTAGATCGCGCCCGGCAACCCCATCAACAACCAGCCGCTCATATCGGAAGCGCCGGCCGACAAAGCTGTCACCACGCTACCGAGGCTGCGACCGCCGAGGATGTAATCGGAAAGGTTGTTGGTGGAGCGATAGGCCATGAAGCCGATCAGCACCATTGCTGCGATGTAGATCACAAACGTGATCAGGGTTGGATTACTAACGCTCATAAGAGTGACGCCCTGGCTTTGTTTTTATGTAGCAGCGGTCTGTCAGACGACCACCCGTTGGTAACCGGGTAGACGAAACTGTGTGCCGCGCATTTATGACTGACGTTTCCCCAGGAAAGCCGCCAGCCGATGAACCGAACCTTTGAGGCGGTTGCACCTTGGGCGCGAATGCTATTCAACAAAGCAAATAAGGTGCAACCAGTTTCTTGAGAATAAGTTGCACCTAAGCGTGTTTTGCGTAAAACACCGTGTTTTTGCTCCTTTTCGGAGCAAGAACAGCCGATATAAGAAGTAAATGCACCAAGGCGAAGCGGATTCCGTCGAAGGCCGGATTTTTTCCTGTTGAGCTTCAAAAAATTCATGAACAAAAGGGTTGCACCCGGTTGCACCTCTTCATGGGCAAAGCTAATCTTGCCGCCAGCAGATGCCACTCGGTAGTGGCACCCATGAGGATAAAAAGATGGCAACGACCACCCTTGGGGTCAAACTCGATGACCCGACCCGCGAGCGCCTTAAGGCCGCCGCGACCTCCATTGATCGCACGCCGCACTGGCTGATCAAGCAGGCAATTTTCAATTACCTGGAGAAACTGGAGGGTGGTGCAACCCTGACCGAGCTCAATGGCTTGAGCACCAAGGACGCTGAAGACGCAGGCGAAGTCCAGAACGACCACGCCCACCAGTGTTTCCTGGAGTTCGCCGAAAGCATCCTGCCGCAGTCGGTACTGCGCGCCTCGATCACCGCTGCTTACCGTCGCCCCGAGCCGGAAGTGGTGCCGATGCTGATCGAACAGGCTCGCCTGCCGGCCGCGATGGCCGAAGCGACCAATAAGCTGGCCGCCTCGATTGCCGAGAAGCTACGCAATCAGAAAAGCGCTGGCGGCCGTGCCGGTATTGTTCAGGGCCTGTTGCAAGAATTTTCCCTGTCGTCCCAGGAAGGCGTGGCACTGATGTGCCTGGCCGAAGCGCTGCTGCGCATCCCGGACAAAGGCACCCGCGACGCGCTGATCCGCGACAAAATCAGCACTGGCAACTGGCAGCCGCACCTGGGCAACAGCCCGTCGCTGTTCGTCAACGCCGCCACCTGGGGCCTGCTGCTGACCGGAAAACTGGTCGCCACTCACAATGAAAGCGGCCTCACCTCGTCCCTGAGTCGCATTATTGGCAAGAGCGGCGAGCCGATGATCCGCAAGGGTGTCGACATGGCCATGCGCCTGATGGGCGAGCAGTTCGTCACCGGCGAAACCATCGCCGAAGCCCTGGCCAATGCGAGTAAGTTCGAAGCCAAGGGCTTTCGATATTCCTATGACATGCTCGGTGAAGCCGCACTCACCGAACACGATGCGCAGAAGTACCTGGCGTCGTACGAGCAAGCCATTCACTCCATCGGCAAAGCTTCTCACGGCCGTGGGATTTATGAAGGCCCGGGCATCTCCATCAAACTCTCGGCACTGCACCCGCGTTACAGCCGCGCGCAGTACGAGCGCGTGATGGACGAGTTGTACCCGCGTCTGCTGTCCCTGACCTTGCTGGCCAAGCAATACGACATCGGCCTGAACATCGATGCCGAAGAAGCCGACCGCCTGGAGCTGTCGCTGGACCTGCTGGAACGCCTGTGCTTCGAGCCGCAACTGACCGGCTGGAACGGCATCGGTTTCGTGATCCAGGCTTACCAGAAGCGCTGCCCGTATGTGATCGACTACGTCATCGACCTGGCGCGCCGCAGCCGCCACCGCCTGATGATCCGCCTGGTGAAAGGCGCGTACTGGGACAGCGAAATCAAGCGCGCCCAGGTCGAAGGCCTGGAAGGCTACCCGGTCTACACCCGCAAGGTGTACACCGACGTTTCCTACATCGCCTGTGCACGCAAACTGCTGTCGGTGCCGGAAGTCATCTACCCGCAGTTCGCCACGCACAACGCCCACACCTTGTCGGCCATCTACCATATTGCCGGTCAGAACTATTACCCCGGCCAGTACGAGTTCCAATGCCTGCACGGCATGGGCGAACCGCTATACGAGCAAGTGGTAGGCAAGGTCGCCGATGGCAAACTGAACCGTCCGTGCCGCGTGTACGCCCCGGTCGGCACTCACGAAACATTGCTGGCTTACTTGGTACGCCGCCTGTTGGAAAATGGCGCGAACACCTCGTTCGTCAACCGTATTGCCGACCAATCCATCTCCATTCAGGAGCTGGTAGCCGATCCGGTGGCCAGCATCGAACAAATGGCCACGCTGGAAGGCGGCTTCGGTCTGCCACACCCGCGTATTCCATTGCCGCGTGACCTGTACGGCAGCGACCGCGCCAACTCGGCGGGTATCGATCTGGCGAACGAACATCGCTTGGCGTCACTGTCTTGCGCCCTGCTGGCCACTGCTCACAACAACTGGAAAGCTGCGCCGATGCTCGGCTGTACATCCAGTGAGCAGCCGGCTGCACCCGTGCTGAACCCGTCCGATCTGCGCGACGTGGTCGGCCACGTACAAGAAGCCACCGTCGAAGACGTCGACAATGCAATTCAGTGCGCAATCAATGCTGGCCCGATCTGGCAGGCCACCCCGCCCGCTGAGCGCGCAGCCATCCTGGAACGCGCCGCCGACTTGATGGAAGGCGAGATCCAACCGCTGATGGGCCTGCTGGCCCGCGAGGCCGGCAAGACCTTCGCCAACGCCATCGCCGAAGTGCGCGAAGCCGTGGACTTCCTGCGTTACTACGCGGTGCAGGCCCGCAACGATTTCACCAACGACGCCCACCGCCCATTGGGCCCGGTGGTCTGCATCAGCCCGTGGAACTTCCCGCTGGCGATCTTCAGCGGCCAAGTGGCTGCTGCTCTGGCCGCCGGTAACCCGGTATTGGCCAAGCCTGCGGAACAGACTCCGCTGGTTGCAGCCCAAGCCGTGCGTATCCTGTTGGAAGCCGGTATTCCGGAAGGCGTGCTGCAACTGCTGCCGGGCCAGGGAGAAACCGTCGGTGCTCGCCTGGTCGGCGATGATCGCGTCAAAGGCGTGATGTTCACCGGCTCCACCGAGGTGGCGCGCCTGCTGCAACGCAATGTCGCCGGTCGCCTGGACGCCCAGGGCCGTCCGATTCCGCTGATCGCCGAAACCGGTGGCCAGAACGCGATGATCGTCGATTCCTCGGCACTGACCGAACAAGTTGTGATCGACGTTGTGTCGTCAGCCTTCGACAGCGCCGGCCAGCGTTGCTCGGCCCTGCGCGTGCTGTGCCTGCAGGAAGATTCGGCAGACCGCGTGATCGAAATGCTCAAGGGCGCCATGGCGGAATGCCGTCTGGGCAACCCGGAGCGCCTGTCGGTCGACATCGGCCCGGTGATCGATGCCGAAGCCAAGGCGGGTATCGAGAAACACATCCAGGCCATGCGCGACAAAGGCCGCAACGTCTACCAAGTCGCCATTGCCGATGGCGAAGAGATCAAGCGCGGCACCTTCGTGATGCCGACCCTGATCGAGCTGGAAAGCTTCGACGAGCTGCAACGGGAGATCTTCGGCCCGGTGCTGCACGTGGTGCGCTACAAGCGTAAAGAGATCGACCAATTGATCGGCCAGATCAACGCTTCGGGCTACGGCCTGACCCTGGGCGTGCACACTCGCATCGACGAGACCATCGCCAAGGTGATCGACAACGTCAATGCCGGTAACGTCTACGTGAACCGCAATATCGTGGGTGCCGTGGTCGGCGTGCAGCCGTTCGGCGGCGAAGGCCTGTCGGGTACTGGCCCGAAAGCCGGTGGTCCGCTGTACCTGTACCGCCTGCTGTCAACTCGCCCTACGGATGCAATCGAGCAATCCTTCGCTCGGGGCGACACGTTAGTCGCACCGGATGTACGCCTGCGCGATGCCATGAGCCAACCGCTGACAGCCCTGAAAACCTGGGCAGACAGCAATAAGCTCAGCGACCTGAGCGCGCAGTGCAGCCGATTCGCCGCGCAATCGCAAAGCGGTATCACCCGCCAACTGGCCGGCCCGACCGGCGAGCGCAACAGCTATGCGATCCTGCCCCGCGAGCACGTGCTGTGCCTGGCGGAAGTGGAAGGCGATCTGCTGACCCAACTGGCGGCGGTACTGGCCGTCGGTGGCTCGGCGGTATGGCCGGAAACTGACCTGACCAAGGCCTTGTTCACACGCCTGCCGAAGGAAATTCAGGCGAAGATCAAGCGTGTGGCCGACTGGACCAAGGACGAGGTGGTATTCGACGCGGTCTTGCACCACGGCGATTCCGACCAACTGCGTGCGGTGTGCCAGCAAGTGGCGCAGCGTGGCGGGGCAATTGTCGGGGTGCATGGTTTGTCGCAGGGTGAGACAGCGATTGCGCTGGAGCGTTTGGTGATTGAGCGTGCGTTGAGCGTCAACACCGCTGCGGCGGGTGGTAACGCCAGCCTGATGACCATCGGCTAACTACCCCTTCAGTGATCGTTCCCACGCTCTGCGTGGGAATGCAGCCAGGGACGCTCCGCGTCCCAAAGCGTGACGCAGAGCGTCACAAGAGGCATTCCCACGCGGAGCGTGGGAACGATCTCGTACTCTTCCTTGTTTTGCCCTTCCATCACGCAAATCAATCTTGCTATCCAGCCTCTATTCGCGCACTTAGACTCAGGCCATTCCCTTAGAAGGTAAGCCGCCATGTCCGAGACGCTGCTCAGTTCCCGCAATCTGGCTTTCGAGCTGTACGAAGTCCTCGATGCCGAGAGCCTGACCCAGCGCGAGCGGTTTGCCGAACACAATCGCGAAACGTTCGATGCCGCCATCAGCACCGCGCGCAGCATTGCGGAAAAATATTTCGCGCCCCACAACCGCAAAAACGACGAAAACGAACCGCGCTACGAAGACGGCAAGGCGATCCTGATTCCAGAAGTGAAACCGGCGGTTGATGCGTTTCTTGAAGCGGGCTTCCTCAACGCCGCTCGCAGCTTCGAAGCGGGTGGCATGCAGCTTCCGACGCTTTTGTCGCAAGCCTGTTTCGCGCACTTCCAGTCCGCCAACGCGGCCTCCACGTCCTACCCGTTCCTGACCATGGGCGCCGCCAACCTGATTGAAAGCTTCGGCACCGAGGAGCAGAAACAACGCTTCCTGCAACCGATGATCGACGGCCGCTTCTTCGGCACCATGGCCCTGACGGAGCCGCATGCGGGATCTTCTCTGTCGGATATTCGTACGCGTGCAGAACCTGCAGCTGACGGCAGTTATCGCCTCAAGGGCAACAAGATCTTCATCTCCGGCGGCGACCACCCGCTGTCGGAAAACATCGTACATATGGTGCTGGCCAAGTTGCCGGATGCACCGCCTGGGGTGAAAGGTATTTCGCTGTTTATCGTGCCAAAGTTTCTGGTCAACGATGACGGCAGCCTCGGCGAACGCAACGACGTGCTGCTGGCCGGGTTGTTTCACAAGATGGGATGGCGCGGTACTACGTCCACCGCGCTGAACTTCGGCGATAACGGTAACTGTGTCGGCTATCTGGTGGGCAAGCCGCATCAGGGTCTGAGCTGCATGTTCCAGATGATGAACGAGGCGCGCATTGGCGTGGGCATGGGCGCAGTCATGCTCGGTTACGCGGGCTACCTGTATTCACTGGAATACGCCCGCGAACGGCCGCAAGGTCGCCTGCCCGACAGCAAAGACCCAACCACCGCACCGGTCTCAATCATCCAGCACGCCGATATCAAGCGCATGCTATTGACCCAGAAAGCCTACGTTGAAGGCGCCTTCGATCTGGGGCTGTACGCCGCACGCCTGTTCGACGACACCACCACCCTGGAAACCGATACCGAACGCAAGAGAGCCCACGAATTGCTGGACCTGCTTACGCCCATCGTCAAATCCTGGCCGTCGGAGTTCTGCCTCAAGGCCAACGAACTGGCGATCCAGATTCTCGGCGGCCACGGCTACACCCGTGAATACCCGGTAGAGCAGTATTACCGTGACAACCGCCTGAACCCGATCCATGAAGGCACCCACGGCATCCAGTCCCTGGACTTGCTGGGGCGAAAGTTGGCGCAAAACGGCGGCGCAGGCTTGAAGCAACTGATCCGCCTGATCGCCGAAACCGGCGCGCGGGCACAGGAGTATCCATCACTGACTGCACTGCGAGAGCCGCTGGAGCATTTGGTCGGCCGCCTGCAAAGCGTGACGATCGGCCTGTTGACGGATCTCGCCCAAGGCAAGGTCAACAGCAGCCTGGCAAACTCGGCGCTGTACTTGAAGGTGTTCGGGCATACGGTGATTGGCTGGCGCTGGCTGGAGCAGGCGATCCGCGCCGAGGAAGGACTGGCCAAGGGCAATGCGGCCGATGTCGCCTTCTATAAAGGCAAGCTCCAGGCCGCTCGGTACTTCCTGACCTGGGAAGTGCCGAGCTGCCATCATGAACTGGCGATTCTGGAGGCACGCGACGATACGTGCCTGGGGATGCAGGACGCGTGGTTCTAAGGCTGTCCAATCGCCTTGGAAATCACATCGACCGTGGCGCTGACTTGCTCTTGGTAACGGTCGAGTTCCTGCTGGTGATGCTTTTGCATTTCGATCTGCTCGGCGCACAGGTTCAGCGCAGCCAGTACCAATAGTTTGTCGCCGATCAGGGTCGGGTACTTTTTCTTGGTGGTGGCCAGGGAGGCCTTGAGCATGGTCACGGCGTGCATCAGGGTTTGGTCTTCCCCGGCCGGTGCCTTGATCGAGTAATCCTCTCCGAGAATCGAAACGACCTTTATCCCTTCATTCATGCGCCGACAGGACCTGCGCTCACACGCTCAACCAACGCCTGGATGCGCGCGGCGGTGGCGCCGTTCTTTTCTTCCTGCTCCATCAGGTTCAATTGCAGGCTGTCATTTTCATCTTTGGCACGGGCCAGTTCTGCCTTGAGGGATTCGTTGCTGCCCAGCAGGTCCTGATTCTGCTGTACCAGGTCGCTGACCAGTTGTTCCAATTGGCTCAGGGATGTTTCTAACATTTTGATTTCTCGGGCTTTTTCAAAGGGCGGTGACGATAAAGAATATTCACCTCGGATGCCAGGGTTATCCCAGGCGCGCAGCCCGTTTTTTAAGGGCCGGGCCGCACTTTCGAGCCTTAGTGACTCCAATTCCCCCTTCTGGTTCCTGAGCCCACCCAAACCTCCGCCAGATGCGACAAAAGCGCGCACTGCCTTAAGACTTTAGTCGCATGGCCGATAGGTGACTTACACCTCGTCTCATGGCCGCACGGATCGCGCTTCCCCCCAGGACTCCAGCATGTCTCTTCGTAATATGAATATCGCTCCGAGGGCCTTCCTCGGCTTCGCGTTTATTGGCGCATTGATGTTGTTTCTCGGTGTGTTCGCCCTGAACCAGATGGGCAAGATCCGTGGTGCGACCGAAGACATCACCCTGTCCAGCGTGCCGAGTATTCGCGCCCTCGACGAATTCACCCAACTGACCCTGCGCCTGCGGGTGCTGTCGTACCGCTTGCTGACCAACCGCGAGCCGGACGTGCAGCAAAAGACCCTGGAAGCCTTCGAAGTACGCAACCAGCAAATCCGCACCGCCCAGGGCATCTACGAAAAGCTGATCGACAGCGGCGAAGAACGCGCAGCCTACGATGAATACGTGCGCCTGCTCGGCCAGTACCATCAGATCGAAGAGCGCATGAAGAGCCTCTCGCGGGCCAATCAGGTAGAGGAGTTGCGCACCCTGCTTAACACCGAACTGCTGGCCAACTCGGAGCAGGTCAACGCGGTACTGACGCGCCTGGTGGAGATCAACAACAAGGCAGCCGACGCTGCCAACCAGCAAGCCGAAGACCAATACAACATGGCGTTTGACCTGGTGGTCGGCCTGTTGATCGTGGCCACGGCGCTGACCCTGTTGTTCGCCTGGCTGCTGACCCGCAGCATCACCCTCCCTATTTCCCAAGCCCTGGAAGCGGCTGAAGAAGTGGCCGAAGGCAACCTGACGCGCCCGATCAAGGTTGACGGTAACGACGAAGCTGGCCGCCTGCTGGCCGCCATGGCCAAGATGCAGGACAAGCTGCGCGACACCCTGCAACGCATCGCAGGCTCCGCCACTCAGTTGGCGTCCGCCGCCGAGGAACTGAACGCCGTCACCGACGAAAGCGCCCGCGGCCTGACCCAGCAAAATAACGAAATCGAACAAGCCGCAACCGCCGTCAATGAAATGACCAGCGCCGTCGAAGAAGTCGCGCGCAACGCGGTAAGCACCTCCGAAGCCTCGCGTAACGCTACCACCTCCGCCGGTGACGGCCGCGACCTGGTGCAGGAAACCGTCAGCGCCATCGAGCGCATGAGCGGCGATGTGCAAGCGACCGCCACGCTGATTGGTGATCTGGCCAATGAGTCCCGTGATATCGGCAAGGTGCTGGACGTGATTCGCGGCCTGGCCGACCAGACCAACTTGCTGGCCCTGAACGCGGCGATTGAAGCCGCGCGCGCTGGTGAAGCGGGCCGAGGGTTTGCGGTGGTAGCCGATGAAGTGCGGGCCCTGGCCCATCGCACTCAGCAATCGACCAGTGAAATCGAGCGGATGATCGGCAGCATTCAGACCGGCACCGAGCACGCGGTGGACTCGATGCGTAACAGCACCGAGCGCGCCGAATCGACGTTGAACATCGCCAAAGGCGCAGGGATGTCGCTGGATACCATCAACACGGCCATTATCGAGATCAATGAGCGCAACCTGGTGATCGCCAGCGCGGCGGAAGAACAGGCGCAAGTGGCGCGGGAAGTGGACCGTAACCTGGTGAACATTCGTGATTTGTCGGTGCAGTCGGCGACCGGTGCCAGCCAGACCAGTGCGGCGAGCAGCGAGTTGTCGCGCCTGGCGGTGGATTTGAATGGGATGGTGGGGCGATTTCGTCTCTAACTCCCCTTGATCGCTCCCACGCTCCGTGTGGGAATGCCTCTTTGGATGCCCTGCGTCCGCTCCAGGGCGTGACGCGGAGCGTCACAAGCTGCATTCCCACGCAGAGCGTGGGAATGATCTTTTGACAGCGCAGCAATTCAACAGGTTAGAATCGCTGGCACGCAGACTGCATGGTCAGTTTGTGCCTGTTTTTCCTGCTCATGGAGTACTGCCTTTGAATGCGACGACCATCAACAGCCTGTTCTTGATCGGCGCGTTGCTGGTGGGTGCGAGCATTCTGGTGAGTTCTCTTTCGTCCCGACTGGGCATCCCGATTCTGGTGATCATCCTGGCTGTGGGCATGGTCGCCGGTGTCGACGGCGGCGGCATCATCTTCGATAACTACCCGACCGCCTACCTGGTGGGCAACCTCGCCTTGGCCGTGATTCTGCTCGATGGCGGTTTGCGCACACGGGTGGCGAGTTTCCGCGTGGCACTGTGGCCGGCGTTGTCGCTGGCCACCGTGGGGGTGTTGATTACCACCGGCCTCACCGGCATGGCGGCGGCCTGGCTGTTCGACCTCAATATCATTCAAGGCTTGCTGATCGGCGCCATCGTCGGCTCCACAGACGCCGCCGCCGTGTTCTCGCTGCTGGGCGGCAAGGGCCTCAACGAACGGGTGACCGCCAGCCTGGAAATCGAATCCGGCAGCAACGACCCGATGGCGGTGTTTCTCACCGTTACCCTGATCGACATGCTCGCCAGCGGCCAGACCGGGCTGCACTGGAGCCTGCTGGGCCACCTGATCCGCGAATTCGGCATCGGCGGCATCATCGGCCTCGGCGGCGGCTGGTTGATGTTGCAGATGGTCAACCGCATCAACCTGGCCAACGGCCTGTACCCGATCCTGGTGATTTCCGGCGGTCTGGTGGTGTTCGCCCTGACCAACGCCCTGCACGGCAGCGGCTTCCTCGCGGTGTACCTGTGCGGCCTGGTGATCGGTAACCGCCCGGTGCGCAGTCGTCATGGCATTTTGCATATGCTCGACGGCATGGCGTGGCTGGCGCAGATCGGCATGTTCCTGGTGCTGGGCCTACTGGTCACACCCCATGATTTGCTGCCAATCGCATTGCCGGCCTTGGGCCTGGCGTTGTGGATGATCCTGTTTGCACGGCCGCTGTCGGTAATGGTCGGCCTGCTGCCGTTCAAGGCCTTCCACGGTCGTGAAAAAGCCTTTATCGCCTGGGTCGGCCTGCGCGGTGCGGTCCCGATCATTCTGGCGGTGTTCCCGCTGATGGCCGGCCTGCCCCATGCACAGCTGTACTTCAACCTGGCGTTCTTTATCGTGCTGGTGTCGCTGCTGGTGCAGGGCACGAGCCTGCCGTGGGTGGCCAAGCTGCTGAAAGTGACCGTACCGCCAGAACCTGCGCCGATTTCCCGCGCGGCGCTGGAAGTGCACGTTACCAGCGCATGGGAGCTGTTCGTCTACCGACTGGGTGCGGAAAAATGGTGCATCGGCGCGGCACTGCGCGAACTGAAAATGCCCGAAGGCACACGCATCGCCGCACTGTTCCGTGGGCAGCAACTGCTCCATCCGTCGGGTAGTACGGTGCTGGAAGTCGACGATTTGCTCTGTGTAATCGGCCATGAACACAACCTTGCGGCCCTCGGCAAACTGTTCAGCCAGGCACCGCAACGCGGCCTCGACCTGCGCTTTTTCGGCGACTTCGTACTGGAAGGCGACGCCCAACTGGGCGCGGTTTCCGCCCTGTACGGGCTCAAGCTCGAGGGTATCGACCCGGATATGCCACTGAGCAGCTTCATCACCCAGAAAGTTGGCGGGGCACCGATCGTCGGCGACCAAGTGGAATGGAACAACACGATCTGGACCGTCGCCGTCATGGACGGGAACAAGATCGGAAAAGTCGGCGTCAAATTCCCCGAAGGGAGTCGCCCAGGTCCTGGGCTCTTCCTCTAAACTGCGGGGCTATTGGCGCCACGCCCCCACCTTCTTTGCCTAGCTAGACCGGTACCCATGACACTACTGCGCACCTTCTTAGCCACCACCTTGCTGGGCCTGACCCTTTGTGTCGGCAACGTTTACGCCGCCGACCCGCCCAGCGCCGACGCCATCCAGCAAACCCTGGACAAGCTGCCCGACCGCAAGCTGCCCGACGCCGACATGAAGGCGCTGCAAACCATCCTGCAACAGACCCTGACCTACCTGGGCAACAAGCAGGATTACGAGCAGCGCCTCGTCGACCTCAAGCGCCAGCTGGAAGACGCCCCGCGCCAGACCACCGATAACCAGCGCGAACTGGTCCGGCTCAAGGCCACCAAGGTCATCCCGGTGGCGCAGCGCTACGCCACCCTGCCGGTACCGCAACTCGAGCAATTACTGGTGCAACGCACCACCCAGCAAGGCGACCTGCAAAAAGAACTGGCCGACGCCAACAGCCTGACCATCGCCGCCCAGACCCGCCCCGAGCGCGCGCAAACCGAAATCAGCAACAGCCAGACGCGCATCCAGCAGATCAACACGACCCTCAAGCTCGGTAAAGACAACGGCAAAACCCTCAGCGGTGACCTGCGTAACCAGTTGAACGCGGAACTCGCCGCGCTGAACGCCCTGATCCCCCTGCGCCGCCAGGAACTGGCCGGTAACAGCCAATTGCAAGACCTGGGCAACAGCCAACATGACCTGGTGGTAGAAAAGACCGCGCGCCTGGAGCAAGAGATCCAGGACCTGCAAACCCTGATCAACCAGAAACGCCTGGCCCAGTCCCAGCAGACCGTTACCCAACAGTCCATCGAAGCACAGAAAGCCGGTGGCAGCAGCCTGCTGGCCTCGGAAAGCGCCGACAACCTCAAGCTGTCCGACTATCTGCTCAAAAGCACCGACCGTCTCAATGAGCTGACCCAGAAAAACCTGCAAACCAAGCAGCAACTGGACACCGTAACCCAAAGCGACTCGGCCCTGGACGAGCAGATCAACGTGCTCAAGGGCAGCCTGCTGCTCTCCAAGATTCTCTATAAACAGAAACAAGCACTGCCACGCCTCACCGTGGACCGTAACCTGGCAGACGATATCGCCAACATTCGTCTGTACCAGTTCGAGGTCAACCAGCAACGCGAGCTGATCAGCTCCCCCGCCACCTATGTGGATAACTTGCTGGCCAACCAGCCGCCGGACGACGTCACCCCGCAACTGCGGCGCACCTTGCTGGAACTGGCAGTCACCCGTAGCGATCTTCTGGAACGCCTGAGCCGTGAATTGAGCGCACTGCTGAACGAATCCATCACGTTGCAGTTGAACCAGAAACAGTTGCTCAGCACCGCCACCACCTTGCGCGCGACGCTCGACGAGCAGATGTTCTGGATCCCCAGCAACAAGCCGCTGGACACCGAATGGCTGGAAACCGTACCGGATCACCTGAGCAGGCAGGTCACTACGTTGCCGTGGGCCTCCAGCGTCAGTGAACTGTATGACGGCCTGACCCAGCGCCCGCTGCTGTTCCTGCCGTTGCTGCTGTTGATCGGTGCCCTGTTGTGGCGTCGCAGCTACCTGTACCTGCGCCTGAAAAAGATCCACCTCGATATCGGCCACTTCAAGCGCGACAGCCAATGGCACACGCCAGTGGCGATCCTGGTGAATATCCTGCTGGCGTTGCCGGTGACCCTGGGCCTGGCGCTGTGCGGTTATGCGTTGCAGATCGACGCCCGTGGGCAAAACGCCAACCTCGGCGCGGCGCTGTTGCAGATCGCCCAGGCATGGCTGGTGTTCTACACCGCCTACCGCATCCTCGCGCCGGGTGGCGTGGCGGAACTGCACTTCCGTTGGGAACGACCTCAAGTGGCCTTTCTCCAAGCGTGGATACGCAAACTCGGGTTGGTGGTCCTGGCCCTGGTGGCCGTGGTGGCCATCGCTGAACATCAGCCTGCGGCGCTGTCCGACGACGTGCTGGGCATCGGCGTGGTGCTGACCTGCTACGCGCTGATGGCCTGGCTGCTGGGGCGCCTGCTGCTGAACAGCCCGACTCACGAAAAAGCCTCGTTGTTCCGTAAAGCCATGGGTTTGCTGTTTACCGCCCTCCCGATAGCCCTGTTTATCGCAGTGTGCTTTGGCTACTACTACACCGCGCTCAAACTCAGCGACCGGTTGATCAATACCCTGTACCTGCTGATGTTCTGGCTGGTGATCGAAGCCACCTTCGTACGGGGCCTGGGGGTTGCCGCACGGCGCCTGGCCTATGCCCGGGCTTTGGCCAAACGCCAGGCCGCCAAGGAGGCCGGCGATGGCGAAGCGGTGATCGAGGAACCGACCCTGGACATCGAACAGGTCAACGAACAGTCGATGCGACTGATCCGCCTGGCCTTGCTCGGCGGCTTTATCGCGGCGCTGTATTGGGTGTGGAAAGACCTGATCACGGTGTTCTCCTACCTGGACAACATCACACTCTACGAATACACCAGCGGCACCGGCGCCAATATCAGCATGGTGCCGATCAGCATCGGCGACTTGCTCGGGGCGTCGATCATCGTCGGCATCACCTTCGCCCTGGCGCGCAACTTGCCCGGTTTGCTGGAAGTGTTGGTGCTGTCCAAACTGGACCTGGCCCAAGGCAGCGCCTACGCCACCACGACCTTGCTGTCCTATGTGATTGCCGGCGTCGGCTTTGTCTCAACCCTGTCCACCCTCGGCGTGAGCTGGGACAAGTTGCAATGGCTGGTCGCAGCGCTGTCGGTGGGATTGGGCTTCGGGATGCAGGAGATCTTCGCGAACTTTATCTCCGGCATCATGATCCTGTTCGAGCGTCCGGTACGGATCGGCGACACCATCACCATCGGCAACCTGTCGGGTACGGTGAGCAAGATTCGTATCCGCGCCACAACCATTACCGACTTTGATCGCAAGGACATCATTGTCCCGAACAAGACTTTCATCACCGGGCAACTGATCAACTGGTCGCTGACCGACACCATCACCCGCGTCACCCTGAAGCTGGGTGTGGATTACGGCTCCGACCTGGATCTGGTGAAGGAACTGTTACTTCGGGCCGCGCGAGAAAACCCGCGGGTGCTGAAAGAACCGGAACCCCATGTGTACTTCCTCAACTTCGGCGAAAGTACCCTCGACCACGAACTGCGCATGCACGTGCGCGACCTCGGTGACCGTAACCCGGTGATCGACGAGGTGAACCGCTTTATCAACCGCGAGTTCAAAAACCACCACATCAACATCTCGTTCCGCCAGATGGAGGTCTACCTCAAGAACCTTCACGGCCAGGAATACAAACTGGTGGAAGTCGACACCCCGGCCAAGCCCGCCAACGACGGCGGCGTGCAAGCACCACCGCCGAGCAAACTCGACTAAAACGCCTATCCCCAGCAGAATGCTCGGACATTCTGCTGGAGATGGCCGGTGAAAGCCCTCGACGAACTGACCTTCGACAACCGCTTCGCACGCCTGGGCGACGCGTTCTCAACCCACGTATTGCCCGAACCCCTCGACGAACCGCGCCTTGTGGTGGCGAGCAATGCCGCCATGGCCCTGCTCGACCTCGACCCGGCGGTGGCTGAAACGCCGGTATTCGCCGAGCTGTTCAGCGGACACAAGCTGTGGGCGGAAGCGGAACCGCGGGCGATGGTCTATTCAGGGCATCAGTTTGGCGGCTACACGCCGCAACTGGGCGATGGCCGAGGGTTGTTGCTGGGCGAGGTGTATAACGAAGCGGGCGAGCATTGGGACCTGCACCTCAAGGGCGCCGGGATGACGCCTTACTCGCGGATGGGCGATGGCCGCGCCGTGCTGCGCTCATCAATTCGTGAGTTTCTCGCCTCTGAAGCGCTGCAGGCGCTGGGCATCCCCAGCAGTCGCGCGTTATGTGTGATCGGCTCCAGCACCCCCGTGTGGCGTGAGAAGCAGGAACGCGGCGCGATGGTGTTGCGCCTGGCTCACAGCCATATCCGCTTCGGGCATTTCGAATACTTCTATTACACCAAGAAGCCTGAGCAACAGGCAGAGCTGGCGGAACACGTGTTGAAACTGCACTTCCCCGAGTGCCAGGAACAGCCTGAGCCGTACTTGGCAATGTTCCGTGAAATCGTCGAGCGCAACGCCGAGCTGATCGCCAACTGGCAGGCGTATGGCTTCTGTCATGGGGTGATGAACACCGACAACATGTCGATCCTCGGCATCACCTTCGACTTCGGGCCATTTGCGTTTCTTGATGATTTTGACGCGCACTTCATCTGTAACCATTCCGACCATGAAGGGCGTTATTCCTTCAGCAATCAGGTGCCGATTGGGCAGTGGAACCTCAGTGCGCTGGCCCAGGCATTGACGCCGTTTATCAGCGTCGATGCCTTGAAAGAAGCGCTTGGCCTGTACCTGCCGCTGTACCAGGCACATTACCTGGACCTGATGCGTCGCCGGCTGGGGCTGACTACCGCCGAAGAGGATGACCAGAAGCTGGTGGAGCAGTTGTTGAAACTGATGCAGAACAGCGGCGTGGACTACACGCTGTTCTTCCGCCGCCTGGGGGATGAGTCAGCGGCGTTGGCTGTGGCGCGGTTGCGTGATGACTTTGTCGACCTTGCCGGGTTTGATGCCTGGGCCGAGCTGTACAAAGCCCGCGCAGCGCGGGACGGCGATGACAGCGAAGAACAGCGCCGTGAGCGGATGCACGCGGTAAATCCGCTGTACATCCTGCGCAACTATCTTGCGCAGAACGCCATCACCGCCGCAGAGTCAGGGGATTACAGCGAAGTGCGGCGGCTGCATGAAGTGCTGTCCAAGCCGTTTGAAGAACAGCCGGGGATGGAACAGTACGCCCAGCGGCCACCGGATTGGGGCAAACATTTGGAGATTAGTTGTTCGTCGTAAAAGCCTCAGATAAAGGTTTCTACTGAAACGCCAAAACGCTCGGCTAGCCAACGAATTTGCCGCAGGTTGAGCTGGCGCTTGCCGCTCAAGACCTCAGAGACGACCGACCGGGCGCCAACGCCTGGCAGGTCGCTCTGGGTGAGATTATGTTCGCGCATCATGTAGCGCAGCACATCGACACCACTGGCGACAGGCATGGGGCGATGCTCATGATCGTAAGCCTCGATCCAGTCACTGAGGATATCCACCAGGCTCATCAGCGGGCTGTCCTCGTCCTGAATATCGCAATTTGCTATAGCTCAAAACAGACCAATGGTTCAAAACAAAACAGGCTCTAACAGCCTAGATTGGCGACTCACATCAGCACGGGCGAAACTGTGAGTGGATGAGTCATCCTCCTACACGCCTTGATAAACCCAGTATCCGGCTCCAAATACACTCCATTGGCCACATCAGAGGAGCCCTCCATGTCCGAACCTTTTGTAATCCCCTGCCCGCATTGCAACGGCCTCAACCGCATCCCCGGCGAGCGCCTGGGCGATGCGCCGAAATGTGGGCGCTGCAAACAACCAGTTTTATTGAACAAGCCTTTTGAGCTGAAACAAGGCGACTACGCCAGCCAGATCAAGGGCGACCTGCCGTTGCTGGTGGATGTGTGGGCCGATTGGTGCGGGCCGTGCAAGTCGTTCGCGCCAGTGTTCGAGCAGGCGGCTGGACAGTTAGAAGGTAAGTGCCGGCTAGCCAAGCTCGACAGCGAAGCCAACCAGCAGTTGTCGGCGCAGCTGGGGATTCGCTCGATTCCCAGTTTGATCCTGTTCAAGAACGGCCGCGAAGTGGCGCGCCAAAGCGGGGCGTTTGCGCTGCCGCAATTGATGAGTTGGCTGCGTAGCCAGGGCGTGTAAACACGGTCAAATGCGGGAGATTCTATGTTCAGTGACCGAAGAACCTTAGAAATGCCCATCCAGACGCACAAGCCGGGCGACTCTGGCTTACCTGTAGGCAACGATAAAGGCCACACCCTTCTTGCCAGATCGTTCCTACGCTCTGCGTGGGAATGCATACCGTGACGCTCTGCGTCACCCATGCGCAGATCTTAAGGTGTGCGGCGTCAGGCGGGACGCGGAGCGCCCCAGGCGGCATTCCCACGCAGAGCGCGGGAACGATCAGTGCATCAGGCGTTTTCCAGCAGGTTATGCAACTCCACAAACTGCTGTGTCAGCTTATGCCGAGGGTCCAGGTGGATCAGCGGCTTGCTCTCCTGGTGCGACTCGCGCATGCGCACGGAACTGGCCAGGTACACCGGCAGCACCGGCAGGCCTTCAGCAATCAATTCATCAAGCATTTGCTGCGGCAGGCTCGCCCGAGCCTGGAACTGGTTGACCACGATGCCTTCCACTTCGAGGCCTTCGTTGTGGTCTTCCTTCAACTCTTCAATTTCAGCCAGCAGGCCGTACAGGGCCTGACGAGAGAAGCTGTCGCAGTCGAAAGGGATCAGCACTCGATCAGCGGCAATCAGCGCTGAAACCGCGTAAAAATTCAGCGCCGGCGGCGTATCCAGGTAGATCCGATCGTAATCTTCGCTCAGCTCATCCAGCAGCTTTCGCAGCTTGTTGATCTTGTGCTTGGCCTCAAGTTTGGGCTGCAGGTCTGCCAGTTCTGCGGTAGCGGTGATCACGTGCAGGTTGTCGAACGGGGTTTCGTAGATATCCACCTGGTTTTTCTTGGAAAACGGCCCGGAAGACAGGGTTTGCTTGAAAAAATCTGCGATCCCCATGGGGATATCGTTGCCGGTCAGCCCGGTGAGGTACTGGGTTGAGTTGGCCTGTGCATCGAGGTCCACCAACAGGGTTCGATAGCCTTCACTGGCACTGACCGCCGCCAGGTTGCAGGCAATGCTGGACTTGCCAACGCCGCCTTTCTGATTGAACACCACACGCCGCATGGAAAAACCTCCGTGTATCAATGAATGTCCGAGTGTAGAGGGCAAAAGCGCCTGTTAGCTACCTCGTTCATCCATGCACTGCTGCATCACAGGCACTCTGCGCACCGACGGCGATCCGAACCCGACAAATTAAAAGGAAGAGTCCGACAATCCAACCCACCCTCCGGTAAAGGACAATCTGTAAATCTTCACCATCTATTTGTAATCAGCCGTGAACAATTCTTTACCAAAGTTTGCTAGAACCCCACAGCACCGGGATAATGCGCGCCATTCGGCCATTGTTCCCTGTCCCGGTATTCGGGGCCAACGACCGCACATGGAAGCCCGCAGGGGCGGGATAACTTCTCAGTGATCACTTTCAACATCGCCCAATGGCGTGCGTGGGCGCCTGGCCTTGACAGCGCGGACGACTGGCATGCCTGGTGCCGAGCCCCGGTGGTGCTGCCTGCCAGCGACGCCTCTCCCGACGTGTCATTCCTGCCGGCCATGCAGCGCCGGCGCCTGAGCCGCCTGGCGCGCATGGCGTTCAGCGTGGGCTGGCCGCTGGCCGAGGGGCTGGAAGACCTGCCGCTGGTGTTTATTTCCCGGCACGGTGAGACCCCGCGCACCCTCGATATCCTCAGCGACCTGGCCAACGACCAACCGCTGTCGCCCACCCAGTTCAGCCTGTCGGTGCATAACGCGGTGATTGGCCTGTGGTCGATCCTGCGCAATGAAACCAGTGAAATGACCGCCCTCGCGGCCGCCGGTGATGGCCTGGAGCACGGCATGCTTGAAGCCGCCGCACTGCTTAACGAAGGTGCTCCGGCGGTATTACTGGTGATCACCGAAGAACAGCCACCCGAGACCTATGCCAGCTGGATCCACGATGTACCGTTCCCCTATGCCCTTGGCCTGCTGCTGACACCGGGCGACGAGTGGCAACTGGAACTCACAACCGGCGCTGTCCAACCCACTCAAACCCAGTGGCCTCACGCCCTGAACCTGCTGCGCACCCTGCTCACTGAACAGGCCGCCTGCCAACATGCCTGGAAGAACCGCGTATGGAACTGGCAACGCAAGCCCTGACCGACAAGCCACGGGACGCCTATTACTGGCGCCTGTTCGCCACCGCCGCGAGCTTCTTCCTATTCGGCGTGGGCGGACTGTGCCTGCGTTTACTAGTGTTTCCATTGCTCGGTTGCCTGCCAGGCAGCGCTGAAAAGCACCAGCGCCGCGCCCGCCACACCATCAGTTGGCTGTTCTGGTGCTTTGTTCGCCTGATGCAACGCGCCGGCGTGTTGACTTACAGCGTCGAAGGCGCCGAAAAGCTTGGTCGTCCGGGCCAGATGATCATCGCCAACCACCCGTCGCTGATCGACGTGGTGTTCCTGATCGGCCTGGCGCGCCAGGCCAACTGCGTAGTTAAGCAGAGCCTGTGGCAAAACCCCTTCACCCGTGGCCCGGTGCGTGAAGCCGGCTACATCAGCAACGATGGCAGCGCCGAAATGCTCGATGCCGCCGCCGCGGCCCTGCGCGAAGGCCAAACCCTGATCATTTTCCCCGAAGGCACCCGCACCCCACCCGGCGCAGCGCCTGCCTTTCATCGCGGAGGCGCCGCCATCGCGCTGCGCGGTGCGACAATCATCACCCCCGTGGTGATCAAGGTCAGCCCCACCACCCTGACCAAGGCCGAACCCTGGTATCGCATCCCAAAATGCCGCGTGCACTTCAGTTTGCGGGTGGGTGCCGATATAGAACCACAGGCGTTTGCCGCACTCGGGCCCGCGCCCCAGGCTTCACGCAAGCTCAACGATTACCTGCACCACTATTTTATTAAGGAGCTCGCCGAAGATGAGCGACAGACACCGCCTTGAGCACGACATAAAGACGCTGATCATCGAGGCCCTGGGCCTGGAAGACATCAGCGTCGACGACATCGGTAGCGACCAAACCCTGTTCGGCGAAGGCCTGGGCCTGGATTCGGTAGACGCCCTGGAATTGGGCCTGGCGATCCAGAAAAAGTACGGCATCAAGATCGATGCCGACGCCAAGGACACCCGCAATCACTTCACCAACGTGGCCAGCCTTGCGGCGTTTGTCACGGCCAGACAGGCAGCTTGAGACCGGACCATGCAAACTCGTGACGATATTTTCAACACCCTGCGCGATGCCTTGGTGGAACTGTTTGAACTCCCCCCGGAGCGTGTCACCCTCGATGCCAATCTGTATCAGGACCTGGAAATCGACAGCATTGATGCCGTGGACCTGATCGACCATATCAAGCGCCAGACCGGCAAGAAGATCGCCGCCGAAGAGTTCAAGGCGGTGCGTACCGTAAACGACGTGGTTGAGGCGGTGTACCGTCTGGTCACGCCCGCCGCATGAGTCGGCTGATCGGCCTTGGCCTGTTGTTGGCGGGGCTGCTGTACCCCTTCGCGGTGTATTACGGCACCGAACACTTTGCACCGTGGCAATTCGGCCTGCTGCTGGGCAGCCTGTGGCTGATGCGTGCGCTGACGGGTGCACGTCGCCCCGGCAGCCGCTGGATGGCCGTGGCGGTGATCGTGTTCTGCTTGGTGCTGGCATGGTTCGATAACCCGCACCTGCTGCGTTGGTACCCAAGCCTGGTCAGCGCCTTCATGCTGGCGCTGTTCGGTTTGAGCCTGAAATACGGCCCGCCGATGGTCGAGCGCCTGGCGCGCATGACCGACCCGGTACTGCCACCGCACGCGATTGTGTATACGCGCCAGGTCACCGTGGTGTGGAGCGCGTTTTTTCTATGTAATGGCCTGCTCGCCGCCGCTCTCACCCTGTGGGCGCCGCTGAGCTGGTGGACGTTGTACAACGGCCTGATCGCCTACGGGCTGATGGGGCTGTTGTTTGCCGTGGAATGGCTGGTACGACAAAGGGTTCGAGGCCGCGTATGAATGGGTTGAAACTTGAGCACGTGTTGCTTGAGCCGCTGGAACAGCGTTTGGTCACCACCGAGCCTGCGATGAATCACGCTCAACTGTGGGCGCACTCCCTGAGCCTGGCCGCAGGCCTGCAAGCACGTGGCATCCAGCGTTTGGCGGTGCATCTGGAAGATGCCGGCTTGCTGGCCATTGCCTTGCTAGGCGCTTGGCGGGCCGGGGTCAGCGTGTTGCTGCCCGCCGACTTGCAGCCTCAGACCCGACAGCGCTGGGATGATGCCGTTGACGCATGGCTGATCGAGGCCACTGACCTCGACGCGCTGTATCAGGCACCTTTGAGCCCTGCCGAACTCGATCTGGACACTTGCCAACTGAGCCTGTGCACCTCCGGCTCCAGCGGCGAGCCCAAGCGTATCGACAAGACCCTGCGCCAACTGGCCAACGAAGTTGAGGCCCTGGAAGCCCTGTGGGGCGCGGACCTCAAGGGCGCCTGCATCATCGGCAGCGTCGCCACACAGCATATCTACGGCTTGCTGTTCCGCGTGCTGTGGCCGTTATGCGCCGGTCGCACCTTTGTGCGCCAACAGTTGGCCTTCCCTGAAGATTTACAACGCGCCAGTCGCGAACACCCGCAGTTCGCCTGGGTCGCCAGCCCCGCGCTGCTCAAGCGCATGGGCGATAACCTCGATTGGCCTGCGCTGAGCAAAGTGGCGCGGGTGTTCTCGTCTGGCGGCGCCTTGCCTATCGAGGCCGCAGGTGAGCTTTATGATCGCTTGCAACAATGGCCGACGGAAATCCTCGGCAGCTCGGAAACCGGCGGCATCGCCTGGCGCCAAGGTGCACAACCCTGGCAGCCTTTTGCTGACGTTCAACTGAGCCAGGACGCCGACGGCGCCCTGCGCATTGCTTCGCCCTACCTGCCCGACGGGCATATCGAACAGACCGCTGACGCTGCGCGCATCCACGCCGATGGGCGCTTCGAACTGCTCGGTCGCCTGGACCGCATCGTCAAACTGGAAGAAAAACGCATCTCCCTGCCGATGCTGGAACAGGCGCTGATGGCCCACCCGTGGGTCACCGAAACCCGCCTGGGCGTGGTGCAGGAAAACCGCGCTTCCCTCGGCGCGCTGGTAGTGCTCAGTGCCGACGGCCTGCATGCCTTGCGCAACCAGGGCCGCCGCGCCGTCACTCAAACCCTGCGCCAACACCTGAGCCAACACTGCGAAGCCCTGGCCCTGCCCCGCCGCTGGCGTTTGCTGCGCCAGTTGCCACTGAATGCCCAAGGCAAACTGCCCCAGGCCGATGTCGCCGCACTGTTGCTCGCGCCCCGGCCGAAAACGCCGGAAGTGCTGGAGCAGGTCGAAGCCGACGGTGAATGGACCTTGCAACTGAGTATCCCGCCGGACCTGGCCTATTTCAGCGGCCACTTCCCGGCAACGCCGGTACTTCCGGGCGTGGTTCAGGTGGAATGGGCGTTCAACCTGGGCCAACAACTGCTCGATTTGCCGGCGACCTTTGCCGGCATGGAAGTGCTCAAGTTTCAGCAACTGGTGCGCCCCGGCGACAAAATCGAGCTGCACCTGCGCTTCGACCAGGAACGCAGCAAGCTGTACTTCGCCTACCGCAACGGCGTTGCAGCTTGCTCCAGTGGTCGAATTCAACTGGTAGCCGCCCATGCATAACCCCTGCGCACTGATTCCGGTCTATAACCATGAAGCCGCCGTGCCGGCCGTGGTTCACAGCCTGTTGAACAGCGGCCTGCCGTGCCTGTTGGTGGACGATGGCAGCAGCCCGGCTTGCGCAGCGGTACTCGCACAATTGGCGACGCTTGAAAACGTCACCTTGCTGACGTTGCCAAACAACCAAGGCAAGGGCAGCGCGGTCATGGCCGGTTTCCGCGAAGCCGCGCGCCAGGGCTTTACCCACGCGTTGCAAGTGGACGCTGACGGCCAGCATGACCTGCGCGAAGTCGAAGCCTTTATCGATGCCTCGCGCACCCATCCAACCGCCATCATCTGCGGCTACCCCGAATACGATGAGAGTGTACCCAAGGGCCGTTTGTACGCGCGCTACCTGACCCACGTGTGGGTATGGATCAACACCTTGTCGCTGCAGATTCGCGACTCTATGTGTGGCTTTCGCGTGTACCCGCTCGCGCCCACGCTGGCGCTGATGGACTCGGCCTACATCGGCACGCACATGGATTTCGACTCGGACATCCTGGTGCGCCTGGCCTGGCGCAACCAACCGATGCGCTGGCTGCCGACGAAGGTGCATTACCCCGCCGACGGCCTGTCGCATTTCCGCCTGTTCCGCGACAACGTGCGCATCTCCGTCATGCACACCCGCCTGTTCTTCGGCATGTTGGTGCGCGCGCCGATGATTCTGTGGCGACGGTGGCAGGCATGAGCGACAGCACCAAGCACTGGGCCGACCGCGAGGAGCGCGGCAGTTTCTGGCTGATGAAACTCACCGCCGTCGCCGCCAAGGTGCTCGGCCGTCGACTGCTGAGCCCGGTGCTGTACGGCATCGTTCTGTACTTTTTCCTGTTCGGCCGCACCGCGCGCCAGAGCGCCTGGGAATACCAGCAGCGCCTCGCGCAATGGAGCGGTCGCGATGAGCTGCGCCCTACCCACAGAAGAGTCTTCGGCCAATTCATGGCCTTCGCCGACGCCTTGCTCGACAAGCTCGACGTGTGGAACGGCAAGCTGCGCATCGAGCAAATCGAAATCAACGACCCCGCGCAATTGCGCGGGCAACTGCGCGGCGAACGTGGGCAGATGCTGGTGGGTGCGCACCTGGGCAACCTGGAAGTGTGCCGAGCGCTCGCGGAGATCGGTGAACAAGTCACCATGAACGTGCTGGTGCACACCAAGCACGCCGAACAATTCAACCGCCTGCTGGGCGAGGCCGGGGCCACCCATCTGCGCCTGATTCAAGTCAGCGAGTTGGACCCGGCCACCATGCTGCTGCTCAGCCAGCGCCTGGACGAGGGCGAGTGGCTGGCCATCGCCGGCGACCGCGTGCCGCTGCATGGCGGGCGCACGGTGCGCGTGGATTTCCTCGGCGTTGACGCCGCCTTCCCCCAAGGCCCGTGGCTGCTGGCCGGCCTGCTCAAATGCCCGGTCAACCTGCTGATGTGCCTGAAACACAACGGCCGCTATCGCCTGAGCATCGAGCCGTTCGCCCAATTGATCGAATGGAAGCGCAGCACCCGCGAGCAGGTGATCGCCCAGTGGACCGCATGCTACGCCGCGCGCCTGGGCCAGTTCTGCCTGGAAGCGCCCCAACAATGGTTCAACTTTTACCCTTTCTGGAAGACCGATGACGACGCATCTTGAGCCGGTAACCTTTGGCGAACGCCCATTGCGCATTGAAGACGTGCTGGCCCTGGCCAACCGTCAGGCGCCCACGCAGTTGCAAGATGACGCGGCGTATCGCCAGCGCATTGCCAAAGGCGCGCAGTTCCTCGACTCGCTGCTGGACAAGGAAGGCGTGATCTACGGCGTGACCACCGGCTACGGCGACTCGTGCGTGGTGGCGGTGCCGTTGCAACACGTCGAAGCGTTGCCGCGTCACCTCTACACGTTCCACGGTTGCGGCCTGGGCAAGTTGCTCGATGCACAAGCCACCCGCGCGGTACTGGCGGCGCGTTTGCAGTCGCTGTGCCACGGCGTGTCCGGCGTGCGCGTTGAGTTGCTGGAGCGCCTGCATGCGTTTCTCGAACACGACGTTCTACCGTTGATCCCGGAAGAGGGCTCGGTGGGCGCCAGCGGCGATCTGACCCCGCTGTCCTATGTGGCCGCGACCTTGTCCGGCGAGCGTGAAGTGATGTTCCGTGGCGAGCGTCGCCAGGCCGCCGACGTGCACCGTGAGCTGGGCTGGGACCCGCTGGTTTTGCGCCCAAAGGAAGCCCTGGCGCTGATGAACGGCACCGCCGTGATGACCGGCCTGGCCTGCCTGGCGTTCGCCCGTGCCGACTACCTGCTGCAACTGGCCACACGCATCACCGCGCTGAACGTGGTGGCGTTGCAAGGCAACCCGGAACACTTCGACGAGCGCCTGTTCGCCGCCAAGCCGCACCCGGGGCAAATGCAAGTCGCCGCCTGGCTGCGCAAAGACCTGGCGATTGATGCACCCACCGCACCGCTGCATCGCTTGCAGGATCGCTACTCGCTGCGCTGTGCACCCCACGTCCTCGGCGTGCTGGCCGACAGCCTGAACTGGCTGCGTTCGTTCATCGAGATCGAACTGAACAGCGCCAACGACAACCCGATCATCGACGCCGAAGAAGAACGTGTGCTGCACGGCGGCCACTTCTACGGCGGCCATATCGCCTTCGCCATGGACAGCCTCAAGACCCTGGTGGCCAACGTCGCCGACCTGCTCGACCGTCAACTCGCGCTGCTGGTGGACGTGCGCTACAACCACGGCCTGCCGAGTAACCTGTCGGGCGCGCCGGCCGACCGCGCGATGATCAACCACGGCTTCAAGGCGGTGCAGATCGGTACCAGCGCCTGGACCGCCGAAGCACTGAAAAACACGATGCCGGCCAGCGTGTTCTCGCGCTCCACCGAGTGCCATAACCAGGACAAGGTGAGCATGGGCACCATCGCCGCGCGCGACGCAATCCGCGTGCTGGAGCTGACTGAACAAGTCGCCGCGGCCACCTTGCTCGCCGCCAACCAAGGTGTTTGGCTGCGTGCCCAAGCTGAAGATGCGCGCGCCCTACCGCCGGCCTTGGCCGCCATGCATGCAGAACTCGCCAAGGACTTCCCGCCGGTCATCGAAGACCGTGCCCTGGAAGGCGAGCTTCGCCTATGCCTGAAGCGCATTGCAGAACAACATTGGAGGCTGCATGCGTAGCCAGGGCGTACTGCACAGCGACACCGAAATCCTCGTGCCATTTTTCGACGTCGACACCATGAACGTGGTGTGGCACGGGCATTACGTGAAGTACCTGGAAGTGGCGCGCTGCGCACTGCTGGATAAGATCGGCCACAACTACACGGCGATGCTCGAGTCGGGCTACGCCTGGCCGGTGATCGATATGCAGCTGCGCTACGTGCGCGGCGCGATGTTTGGCCAGACGATCAATGTGCGCGCCAGTTTGGTGGAGTGGGAGAACCGCTTGAAGGTCAATTACCTGATTACCGACCTTGCCAGCGGCGAGCGCTTGACCCGTGCCAGCACCGTGCAGGTAGCGGTGGACGTCGCCAGCCGTGAGATGCAATTGGCGTCGCCGACAGTATTTGTGGAAGCGGTTGAGAGGGCCTTGGCATGAGAGTATTTCTCCTGTTGGCGGGCCTATTGCTGAGCCTCAGCGCCCATGCCTTCGACCTGCAACAACTCAGCGATCAATTGGCGAAACCGTCAGTGATCCACGGCAGCTTCATTCAAGAAAAACACCTCCGTGCCCTGCCCCAACCCTTGGTCAGCAAAGGCACCTTCGTGCTCGCCAAAGACCACGGCCTGCTGTGGCTGCTGAAAACCCCGCTGCAACAGGACTACCGCATCAGTGCTCAGGGCATCGCCCGCCGTGACGCCAATGGCTGGCAACTGCTGCCGAACAAGAGCGCCGGTGCCGAGCAGAATCGTCTGTTCCTCGCCGTGCTCCAAGGCGACAGCAGCGGCTTGCAGCGTGATTTCGAATTGCAGCTGCAAGGCGAAGCCAGCCAATGGAAGCTGACGCTGATCCCGCGTTCGCTGCTGTTAAAACAAGTCTTCACCCAGATCAACATCGACGGTGGCGAGCGGGTGCAAAAAATCGAACTGCTGGAGACCCAGGGCGACAGCACCGTGCTGCGTATGCAGGACAGCACTGCAGCTCTTCCACTGAGTGACGCGGAGCAACACGACTTTGCCCAGTGAGCGCCTGCTGCCGCGCCTGTTCCTGATTCTGCTGGTAGGCGTGCTGGCCCTGGCCGGCTGGCAATGGCGCCACGGTGCACCGCTGTCGGCCAACCTGATGGAGCTGGTGCCGGGCAACACGCCGGACGCTCTGGAGCAGCTAGCCGAGCAGCGCATGCAGGAACCGCTGAACCGCGAGATGCTGGTGCTGGTCGGCCATACTGACCGCCAGCAAGCAGTGTCCATCGCGCAGCAATTGAGCGAGCGCTGGCAGGCCAGTGGCCTTTTTGAAAAGGTCCAGTGGAACCTGCAAGCCGACTTGCCGGCACTGCGTGAGCAACTGCTGCGCGGGCGTCTGGCAATGCTGTCGGCCAAAGACCGCGAGCAACTGATCGACCACCCCGACGCATTCATCCAACAGCGTGTGCAGTCGCTGTTCGACCCTTTCACCGGATTCAGCCTGGTCCCGAGCCAGGACGATTGGCTGGGCCTGACCGGACGCATCCAAAACAGCCAGCCGCAGCACGGGTCGGTGCAGCTGGATATCGGCAGCGGCGCATTGATCGCCGACGCCGACGGCAAGAGCTGGGTGTTGCTGCGGGCGCGTACTACCGGCAATGCCTTCGATATGAAACTGCCGGTGCAAGTGGCGGACTTACTTAAAGCGAGCCGTGAGCAAGCCAGCCAGCAAGGCGCACAACTGCTCGCGGCCAGTGGATTGCTGTATGCGGCGAATGGTCAGCAGCAGGCCACGCGGGAAATCACCTGGGTCGGTGGCGGCGCCACCCTTGGCATTCTGTTGCTGCTGTTGTTGGCCTTCCGCCGCTGGCGCGTACTGCTGGCGTTTGTGCCGGTGTTGGTGGGCATGCTGTTTGGCGCGGTGGCCTGTGTGGCGCTGTTCGGCCATATGCATGTGATGACACTGGTGCTGGGCTCCAGCCTGATCGGCGTGGCGGTGGATTACCCGCTGCACTATCTGTCGAAAAGCTGGAGCATGAACCCGTGGCGCAGTTGGCCTGCGCTACGCCTGACACTGCCAGGGCTGAGCCTGAGCCTGGCCACCAGTTGCATCGGCTACCTGGCGCTGGCGTGGACGCCCTTCCCGGCGCTGACGCAAATCGCCGTGTTCTCCGCAGCCGGCTTAGTCGGTGCCTACCTGTCGGCAGTGTGCCTGTTACCGGCGCTGCTCAAGGGCATCGAATTGCGCCCGGCGCAGTGGCCGCTGCGCATCGCCGAATGCCTGTGGCTAGTGCGTGCTTCGTTGATCAAACGCGTGCCGAGCCCGGTGCTGCTGGCGTTGGTACTGCTGTTCTGCGCCGGTGGCCTGTGGCACTTGAACAGTAAAAACGATATTCGCCAATGGATCGGCGCGCCGCCGCAATTGCTGCAAGAGGCGCAGGCCGTAGCCCGCATCACCGGCTTCCAACCCACCAGCCAGTTCTTCCTGGTGCGAGCGGACAATCAGCAGCAGTTGCTGGAACGCCAAGCCGCCCTGGGCCAACGCCTGGACCAATTGGTGAACATGGACAAGCTTCAGGGTTACCTGGCGCTCAATCAGATCGTCAACCTCCCTGCCGAACAACAACGGCTGCGTGATGCGCTGAACACGCTGCCGCAACACTGGCAGCCGCTGCTGGACCTCGGCGTCCCCGCCAGCGCCCTGCAAGCGGAGCTTGGACACTTGCAGGCGCTGCCCATCGAAAACATCGATGCCGCGCTGATCGGCCCATTGGCCGAGCCTTGGCGCATGCTGTGGCTGGGCCCGGTGGACAGCGGCGTGGCGGCGATGGTCAGCCTGCAAGGCTTGAATAACCCGGCGCTGCTGCGAGTCCAGGCCGTGGATTTGCCGGGGGTGCAGTTGGTGGATCGCTTGGGGGACTTGAACCGGGTATTCGCCGACACGCAGATCAGCGCCGCTGAACTGAAATTGATGTCCTGCGTGCTGATCGTACTGCTGCTGATCCTGCCCTTCGGTTTTGGCGGTGCCTTGCGTATCGTCGCCCTGCCATTGCTCGCCGCACTGTGCAGCCTGGCCAGCCTGGGTTGGCTGGGCCAGCCGCTGACCCTGTTCAGCCTGTTTGGCCTGCTGTTGGTCACGGCCATCAGCGTCGATTACGCGATTTTGATGCGCGAGCAGATCGGCGGTGCCGCCGTGAGTCTTTTGGGTACGCTGCTGGCAGCGCTGACGACCTGGTTGTCGTTTGGCCTGCTGGCGGTATCGAGTACGCCGGCTGTGAGTAATTTCGGCTTATCGGTCAGCCTGGGCCTGGCATTCAGCTTTATGCTGGCGCCCTGGGCCGGGCAACAGAAACACGCCTTATGAATGAGATTATCGCCAAAGTGGCAAGGAGCCCTCGTGCCCACAGTTGAAATGGAACGTCGCCAGGTGGTGGTGATCGGTGCCGGGCCGTCCGGTGCCATCGCCGCCGCGCTGTTAAAGCGCAACGGGCATGATGTATTGATTATTGAGCGCCAGCATTTCCCACGCTTCTCGATTGGCGAAAGCCTGTTGTCCCACTGCATCGACTTTATCGAAGAAGCCGGCATGCTCGACGCCGTGCAGGCGGCGGGCTTCCAGGTGAAAACCGGTGCCGCGTTCGCTTGGGGCGAGCACTACAGCGCGTTTGATTTCGGTGACACGTTCAGCAACGGCAAGCCCACTACCTTCCAGGTGCAGCGCGGCGAATTCGACAAGTTGCTGGCCGATCAGGCCAAGTTGCAAGGTGTGGACATTCGCTACGGCGAAACCATCGTCGGTGTGGATCTGGGTGGCGAGTGCCGCTACCTGCACGTACGCCGAGAGAACGGCAGCGAGTACCACCTCAAGGCCAAGTTCGTGCTCGACGCCAGCGGCTATGGCCGCGTGCTGCCACGCTTGCTGGACTTGGACATGCCGTCGAATTTCCCGGTGCGCCAGGCGGTATTCACCCACATCGAAGACCGCATCGAACACTCAGGCTTCGACCGCACCAAAATTCTCGTAACGACCCACCCGACGAAGCGCGATATCTGGTTCTGGACGATCCCGTTCAGCAACGGCCGCTGCTCGGTGGGCGTAGTTGCCGCCAAGGAACACTTCGATGGCCGCGACAGCGATCTCGACGCCTGCCTGCGTGGATTTATCGACGAAACCCCTAGCCTGTCCGGCGTGCTACAAAACGCCGTTTGGGATACGCCCGCGCGCACCATCGGCGGCTATGCAGCCAATGTCAAAACCCTGCACGGCCCAGGCTTTGCGCTGCTGGGCAACGCGGCGGAATTCCTCGACCCGGTGTTCTCCTCCGGCGTGACCATTGCCATGCGTTCGGCGAGCATGGCCGCAGGCCTCCTGCATCGCCAGCTAAAGGGCGAAACGGTGGATTGGCAAACCGAGTTTGCCGAACCTTTGAAGCGCGGCGTCGATACCTTCCGCTGCTACGTCGAAGGCTGGTACGCCGGGACCTTCCAGGATGTGATTTTCCACCCCGGCAGCTCGCCGGAGATTCGCCGGATGATCTGTTCGATCCTCGCGGGTTACGCCTGGGATGAGCGCAACCCGTTTGTCAGCGAGCCCAAGCGGCGGCTACGGATGTTGTCGGAGATTTGTGCAGGGGATGCAGTGTGAGCAGTCAGTACCTGAGTAAAAACTACGTCGAAGAAACCAAGTTCGGTTTCTGGTTCCTGCGCAGCCACACTTGGCAGCACCACGTGTTGCGCGTGGCGATCAACGACCTGCGCAGCCTGTTCAGCGACCCGCTGCCGGTGGCGCCAGTATTGCTGGACGCCGGTTGCGGCCAGGGCAAGTCGTTCCGATATTTGCAGCAAGTGTTCACGCCAGAGCGCCTGATCGGCCTGGATGCCGACCCCCACAGCCTGGAACTGAGCAAGGCCGAAGCGGAACGCCAAGGTTTGGCCATCGAACTGATCGGCAGCGACTGCGCTACGCTCAACGTACCGGACGCCAGCGTCGATATCCTGTTCTGCCACCAAACCTTCCATCACCTGGTTGAACAGCATCGCGCACTCAAAGAATTTTATCGGGTACTCAAGCCGGGCGGCTATTTGCTGTTTGCCGAGTCAACTGAAGCCTATATCGACACCTGGGTGATTCGCTGGCTGTTCCGCCACCCGATGCACGTGCAAAAAAGCGCCGAAGAGTACCTGGAAATGATCCGCGAACAGGGCTTTGAATTCGGCCCGCAGAATGTCTCGTACCCGTACTTGTGGTGGAGCCGTTCCAGTGATTTCGGCCTGCTGGAGCGCTGGGGCCTGCGCAACCCGCCGCCGGTGGGCCAGCGCGAAGAAACCCTGGTCAACTGCGTGGCGCGTAAACCCTTGGAGAGCGTCGCCCCATGATCCGCTTGCTGTTGATGGGTTGCCTGTTGCTGCTGAGCGCTTGCGCCAGCCAGCCACCGCTGCCCGAAAAAGTCCCGGCCCTGGCCTTGCCGATGCAACTGCATGTGCAGCGCCTGGCGGACGGCCAGAGCCAGGACTGGTTGCTGGTGATCCAGCATGAAGGTGGCGGGATTCGCTGGTCGATGATGGACCCGTTGGGCATTCCCCAGGCACGGCAAAAGCTGATCAATGGCGAGTGGCAAGCCGATGGACTGTTGCCGCCCAACCCCCAGGCACGGGAGTTGTTTGCCGCGCTGCTGTTTGCCCTGACCTCGGCGGATGACGTGCCTGCGCTGTATCCGAACGCCCAGGCGATGGACCTCACACGCACCCTGCCGGGTCATTGGCAAATCGTGTATCAGTCCTCAGAGGTGTTCAGCGTGAACATGGCGGGGCAGCCGTTGAGCTATCGCATCACGCCGCTGGGTGCTGCCCGATGACCGCCTATCTGAATGCGCTCGGCGTGATTTGCGCCTTGGGCCGTGGCCAGGCCGAAGTCAGCCGCAGCCTGTTTTCCGGTGACTGCTCCGGTATGCGCGCCGAAAGCGGCTGGGTGCCGGATCGCGTGCTGCCGGTGGCCGGTGTACATGGCGAACTGGCGACCATCCCTGTGGAACTGAACCAGCAAAGCAGCCGCAACAACCAGTTGCTGCTGGAAGCGGCGCTGCAGATTGAGGATGAGATCCGCCAGGCGATCCACACCTACGGCGCCTCGCGGATCGGCATTGTGCTGGGCACCAGCACCTCGGGTATCGACGAAGCGAGCCGTGGCATCGCGCATTACCTGCGCGACAAGCAGTTCCCCGGCGACTACGACTACCAGCAACAGGAACTCAGCGCCCCGGCAAACTTCCTTGCCGACTGGCTGCAACTGAGCGGCCCGGCCTATGTGATTTCCACCGCCTGCACCTCCAGCGCTCGCGCACTGATGAGTGCCCAGCGCCTGCTGGATCTGGGCGTGTGCGACGCGGTGATCTGCGGCGGTGTCGACAGCCTCTGCAAGCTGACCCTCAATGGGTTTAGCTCGCTGGAAGCGGTGTCGAGCGAGCGCTGCAATCCGTTTTCGGTGAACCGTAATGGCATCAATATCGGCGAAGCGGCCGTGCTGTTTCTGATGACTAAACAGCCAGCACCTATTGCCCTGTTGGGCAGCGGAGCCAGTTGCGACGCGCACCATATTTCCGCGCCAGAGCCTACCGGCAAAGGCGCGTTGCTGGCGATGCGCAAGGCCCTGGCCAGCGCAAAACTTGCGCCTGAACAAATCGGTTACCTGAACCTGCACGGCACCGCGACCCAACATAACGACGCCATGGAAAGCCTGGCGGTAGCCAGCCTGTTTCCGAATGGCGTGGCCTGCTCGTCGACCAAACCCATGAGCGGCCACACCCTCGGTGCAGCCGGTGCGTTGGAAGCGGCGTTCTGCTGGCTGAGCCTGACCCACGGTGTGGTACCGCCGCATGTGTGGGACGGCAACGCCGACCCGACGCTGCCTGCCTTGCAATGGGCGCACACCGGCGACACCTTGAAAAAACGCTGCCTGATGAGCAACTCGTTTGCCTTCGGTGGTAACAACGTCAGCCTGATAATCGCAGAGGCCCCATGATCAACTGGCCACTCGCCGAACTGCTGCCCCATGCGGGCGACATGATCCTGATCGACCAGGTGCTGTCGTTCGATGAAGAGCAGATTCACACCCGCGTCACCGTCACGCCCGGCGGCCTGTTCAACCAGCCCGACGGCAGCCTGCCGGCCTGGGTCGGCATTGAGTTGATGGCGCAAAGCGTCGCCGCCTACGCCGGTTGCCGCGCCCGCCAAAAAGGCGAAGCGGTGGAACTGGGTTTCCTGTTGGGCACACGTAAGTTCGAGTGCAATGTGGAGCACTTCCCGGCAGGCGCCGAGCTGACCATCCACGGCCTGCGCTCCCTGGAAGACGATAACGGCATGGGTGTGTTCGAATGCCACCTCACCGGCGACGGTATCCAGGCCAGCGCCCGCTTGAACGTATTTCGACCGCCCCAGGCGGCCAACTATTTAGATGAATCGAAGGACGAAACGCCATGACTGAATCCGTACTGGTCACCGGCTCCAGCCGTGGCATCGGCCGCGCCATTGCCCTGCGCCTGGCCCAGGCCGGGCATGACATCGTGCTGCATTGCCGCAGTGGTCGTGCTGAAGCGGAGGCGGTGCAGGTCGAAATCGAGGCACTGGGGCGTAAGGCGCGGGTGCTGCAATTCGACGTGGCGGATCGCGCAACCTGTAAAGAAATCCTGGAAGCCGATGTGGAGCTGCATGGTGCCTACTACGGCGTGGTGCTCAATGCCGGCCTGACCCGCGACGGCGCGTTCCCCGCGTTGTCCGAAGACGATTGGGATGTGGTGATGCGCACCAACCTCGACGGTTTCTACAACGTGCTGCACCCGGTGATGATGCCGATGATTCGTCGTCGCGCTGCCGGGCGCATCGTGTGCATCACCTCGGTCTCCGGGTTGATCGGCAACCGTGGCCAAGTCAATTACAGCGCTTCGAAAGCCGGCTTGATTGGCGCCGCCAAGGCCCTGGCCATTGAGTTGGGCAAGCGCAAAATCACCGTCAACTGCGTGGCACCCGGGCTGATCGACACCGCGATGCTCGATGAAAACGTACCGGTGGATGAACTGATGAAGATGATTCCCGCGCAGCGTATAGGTACGCCGGAAGAAGTGGCCGCAGCGGTGAACTTCCTGATGTCGGCCGAAGCCGGCTATATCACTCGCCAAGTCTTGGCCGTGAATGGAGGTCTGTGCTGATGAAGCGCGTCGTAGTGACCGGCATGGCCGGCGTCACCTCCCTGGGCAGCGATTGGGACAGCATCGCGGCCAACTTTCGCGCCAACCGCAGCGGCATTCGCCGTATGGATGAGTGGGACCGCTTTACCGAATTGAACACCCGCCTGGCCGGGCCTATCGACGACTTCGCCGTGCCCGCCCACTGGACCCGCAAGCAACTGCGCAGCATGGGTCGCGTCTCGCGCCTGGCGGTGTGGGCAGCGGAGCAGGCGCTGAAGGACGCGGGTTTGCTCGGTGACGAATCGATCAAGGACGGGCGCATGGGCGTGGCCTGCGGCTCGTCCACCGGCAGCACCGACGAGATCAAGGCCTTCGGCAATATGCTGCTGAACTCGGTGGCCGAGGGGCTGAATGCCAACTCCTATGTACGGATGATGCCGCACACCACGGCAGCGAATATCAGCATCTTCTTTGGCCTCACCGGGCGCTTGATCCCCACGTCCAGCGCCTGCACCAGTGGCAGCCAGGGCATCGGCTATGCCTACGAGGCGATCAAGTTCGGTCGCCTGCCCTTGATGCTCGCCGGCGGCGCCGAAGAACTGTGCCCCACCGAAGCCATGGTGTTCGATGCGCTGTACGCCACCAGCCTGAAAAACGACGCCCCTCAAACCAGCCCGCGCCCTTACGACAGTGCTCGTGACGGCCTGGTGATCGGTGAAGGCGGCGGCATGCTGGTGCTTGAAGAACTGGAGCACGCCTTGGCGCGCGGTGCGCACATCCACGCCGAGCTGGTCGGTTTCGGCAGCAACGCCGACGGCCAGCACACCACTCGCCCTGAGCAGAAAACCATGCGTCGCGCGATGGAACTGGCCCTGGAAGATGCCGGGCTGGAGCCCTCCGCCATCGGCTACGTCAACGGCCACGGCACTGCCACCGACCAAGGCGACATCGCCGAGACCCTGGCCACCAGCAGCCTGTTTGGCAGCCGCATGCCGATCAGCTCGCAGAAGAGCTTCCTCGGCCACACCTTGGGCGCGTGCGGGGCGTTGGAGTCTTGGTTCAGCATCGAGATGATGAACCGCGATCAATACGTGCACACCTTCAACCTGGATTCGGTCGACCCGCAGTGCGGCGAGCTGGATTACCTGCAAGGTGAATTCCGCGAGATGCACCACGACTACGTAATGAACAACAACTTTGCCTTTGGCGGCGTCAACACGTCGCTGATCTTCCGCCGCTGGTCTTGAATTTTTAATCGATTGGAGAAAACGGAATGTCTTCCTTGCTACGCGCCACCCTGATCACCCTGGCCCTGCTGACCACCGCCGGTTGCACCAACAAACCGGTACTCAATACCCAGCATGAGCTGCCGGTCGATACCCAGGTCAGCGAAGAAAAAATGAAAACGGTCATCATCAACGCCCTGCAAAAACGCGAGTGGACGGTGCAGCGCCTGAGCCCGCAATTGGTGCAGGCCGAGATCAACGTACGCAACCAGTACTACGCCGCAATCGACATCCGCTACACCCGTAACAGCTACGCTATCACCTACCGCGACAGCCGCGATCTGGGCTACAAGGACGGCAAGATCCACCGCAACTACAACCGCTGGGTAAGCATGCTGGACCGCGACATCATGGCCGCGCTGCACAGCAATGGCGTGAACGAAGCGGGCTCGGCGGCGCAGTTGTTTGAGCAGACGGGGACGTCGAAGCAGAATTGAGGCTCGCTGCTCTCCAGAAACGACAAAGGGCGCCTTTCGGCGCCCTCTTCACAAACAGGTTGGCTTGTCATCGCCGCTTCCTGCCTGGCTCTGCGATGGCTGGTTGCCCAGGATCCTCAGAGTCTCACAAGCCCCTTTCGGGAACGTGGGCAGTATGCCTGAAAACGGCTTCCCTGCAATCCGTGGCAATGTGCCGCTCATTACTCATCGCAACCCTAGCGCACTGCGTACCGCCGCTTTTATCGCGAGAAACTGATCATTGGTGAGCTCAGCGATTGTGTAAGTTCGTTTGCCATGACGGTCCTTACTTTTGATTCGATCAAGTCGGCCCAAGCTGACGGTGGCGACAATGTCGCATTTTGCCCAGCAGATTGGACTCGCGCCTTGAAGATGACTGTCGAGTTGTAAATGATGCTCCAAAACCGTCTGCGGAGCGGTAGTGCTCAAGGGCACAACCGTCACCAGCAGCTTATTGGTTCGGTGCTTGCGTATCACAATGACGGGCCGGATCTTGATAATTTCCGGGACTTCATAGCCTCGAAAATCACAAATCAACACGCTGCCCTCCTTGGGCTGGTAGAGAAGTGCCATCCATATCACTCGCTTGAAAAAAGCGATTCTGCGCAAGTTTCTTGCGAATCACTAAGCCGGTTGCGTTACCTGATATGTGACGATACCTACAGCTCCGCCTTACGTGTCAGCAACTCCACAAACGCTTTCGCCATCGGCGTTTGCGCGCCCTTGCGCTGCACCAGCCAGACTGACGTCACCGCCTCCTGATCCAGCAAGGTGCGATACACCACGCCATCGATACGGATGCGCTGGTATGAGGCCGGAAGCACCGACACCCCCAAACCCGCCGCCACCAAACCGATGATGGTCATCGCCTCCCCGGCTTCCTGGGCGAAACGCGGGCTGAAACCCGCGTCACGAGCCAAGTTGAGCAGTTGGGCATAGAGACCACTGCCGTAGGTGCGAGGGAAGAATACAAACGGCTCGTCGGCCAGTTGCGCCAGGTGCAAGCCACGCTCGGTGCCCTCAACCAGCGGATGACCGGCGTTCAGCACCGCGACCAAGGGCTCACGCATCAACTCAATAACGCTCAGCGAATCCGGCAACGGCAGCGGGCGCATCAAGCCTACTTGAATCGACTCATCCACCAACGACTCTGCCACCTCAGTGCTACTCATCTCCTGCAAGTTCAGGTGCACCGCCGGGAAGGCCTGGCGAAACGCAAAAATCGCCTGCGGAATGCTGGAGTTGAACGGTGCCGACGAGGTGAAGCCAATCTTCAGCTCCCCGAGTTCCCCCAACTGCGCACGTCGGGCCACATCTGCCGCCTTGTCGACCTGCGCCAGCACCAATCGCGCCTCTTGCAAGAACAGTCGACCGGCCTCGCTCAGCTCGACCCGACGATTGGTACGCTCAAACAAGCGCGCGCCCACCTCCTGCTCCAGCGCCTGGATCTGCTGGCTCAGCGGTGGTTGCGAGATGCCCAGCACCTGTGCGGCGCGGCCAAAATGCAGTTCTTCGGCGACGGCGATGAAGTACCGCAGATGACGCAATTCCATGCAAGCCTCATTAGGTCGTAAAAGCTATCAAACAGGTCGAACAATATATTGGAAAGAATCATTAGGCAGCTATATTCTTTTTTTCATTGCCAGTCCTGGCAGGCTTTCCCTCGCCGAGGTCCCCGTGAAATCTGCTGTCGCGCCATTTGCTCAAGAAGTCCCGCCTACCGCCCTGGATGAGGTGGTGGCCCAGCTCAACGAGCAGTACATCGAAAAAGACACGCCGATGTTCATGCGCACGGTGCTGGCGCTGTTCTCCGGCGGGTTTGCCACGTTTGCCTTGCTGTATTGCGTGCAGCCGATGATGCCGGCGCTGTCCCACGAGTTTTCCATCAATGCGGCGCAAAGCAGCCTGATCCTGTCAGTGGCCACGGCGATGCTTGCCCTGGGCTTGCTGGTCACTGGGCCGATTTCCGACAGATTGGGACGCAAGCCGGTAATGGTTTCGGCACTGTTCTGCGCCGCACTCGCGACCATCGCCAGCGGCTTGATGCCGACCTGGGAAGGCATTCTGCTGATGCGGGCGCTGGTGGGCCTGTCGCTGAGCGGGCTGGCTGCTGTGGCGATGACCTACTTGAGCGAAGAGATCCACCCGCAACACATCGGCCTGGCCATGGGCTTGTACATCGGCGGCAACGCAATTGGCGGTATGAGCGGGCGCTTGATCATCGGCGTATTGATCGACTTCGTCAGTTGGCACACCGCGATGCTGATCATCGGCGCCCTGGCCCTGATCGCGGCCACGGTGTTCTGGAAAGTCCTCCCCGAATCACGCAACTTCCGCACCACCAGCCTCAAGCCGCGCAACCTGCTGAACGGGTTTGTCATGCACTTCAAAGACGCGGGCCTGCCCTGGTTGTTCCTTGAAGGTTTCCTGCTGATGGGCGCCTTCGTCACGATGTTCAACTACATCGGTTATCGCCTGCTGGCAGAACCGTACGGGTTGAGCCAAGCGGTGGTCGGCCTGCTCTCGCTGGTGTATCTCACCGGCATCTACAGTTCGGCCAAGATCGGCTCCCTGGCCGACCGCCTCGGCCGCCGCCGCGTGCTGTGGGGCACCCTCGTATTGATGCTCGCCGGCATGGCCCTGACCCTGTTCACGCCGTTGTGGCTGGTAGTGCCCGGCATGCTGATCTTCACCTTCGGTTTCTTCGGCGCCCACTCGGTGGCAAGTAGCTGGATCGGTCGCCGCGCGGTGAAGGCCAAGGGGCAGGCGTCGTCGTTGTACTTGTTCTGCTACTACGTGGGATCGAGCATTGCCGGTACGGCGGGCGGGTTCTTCTGGCACTTTGCAGGCTGGAACGGGATTGGCGGATTCATCATCGCGCTGCTGATCGGCGCGTTGCTGGTGGCGTTGAAGCTGGCGAAATTGCCGCCACTGGGAGAAGTAAAGGCCTGACGCGATCCCATATTTGTTTTGTATTAACCCCAATAAAAAGCCCGGCATTTGGCCGGGCTTTTTATTGAGCAGCGATCACTCGTGATACTGCGCCGACAACTCATGCACTGCGCGCAGGAACGCACCGGCATGTTCCGGGTTCACTTCCGGCGTGATGCCATGGCCCAGGTTAAACACGTGCCCGGTGCCCTTGCCGTAGCTGGCCAGAATGCGGCCGACTTCGGTGCGGATTGCTTCGGGCTTGGCGTACAGCACGGTCGGGTCCATGTTGCCTTGCAGCGCTACGCGGTTGCCCACGCGTTGACGGGCTTCACCCAGATCGCAGGTCCAGTCCAGGCCCAGTGCATCGGCGCCAGCGTCGGCAATGCTTTCAAGCCACAGGCCGCCGCCCTTGGTGAACATGATAACCGGCACTTTGCGGCCTTCGTGTTCGCGGATCAGGCCACTGACGATTTTGCGCATGTAGGCCAGGGAGAACTCCTGGTATGCCGCCGCCGACAGGTTCCCGCCCCAGGTATCGAAAATCTGCACCGCTTGGGCGCCGGCCATGATCTGGCCGTTGAGGTAAGAGGTGACCGACTGCGCCAGCTTGTCCAGCAGCAGGTGCATGGCTTGCGGGTTGTCGTAGAGCATGGCCTTGGTCTTGCGGAAGTCTTTCGACGAGCCACCTTCGACCATGTAGGTGGCCAGGGTCCATGGGCTGCCGGAAAAGCCAATCAGCGGCACGCGGCCGTTCAGCTCGCGGCGAATGGTGCTCACGGCGTCCATCACATAGCCGAGGTCTTTGTGCGGATCGGGGATCGGCAGGGCTTCGATGTCGGCCAGGGTGCTAACGACTTTCTTGAAGCGCGGGCCTTCGCCGGTTTCAAAGTACAGGCCTTGGCCCATGGCGTCAGGGATGGTGAGGATGTCGGAGAAGAGGATGGCCGCGTCCAGTTGTGGGTAGCGGTCCAGCGGCTGCATCGTGACTTCGCAGGCGAACTCCGGGTTCATGCACAGGCTCATGAAGTCGCCGGCGTTGGCGCGACTGGCGCGGTATTCCGGCAGGTAGCGACCGGCTTGACGCATCATCCACACGGGCGTGACGTCTACAGGTTGCTTGAGCAGGGCACGAAGGAAACGGTCGTTCTTGAGGGCAGTCATGTCGGCATCCGCAAAAAAAGTGCGGGCATTTTCTCAGAGCGCGACGCAAAAGGCACGGTATGAGCCGTGCCTTTTGTCTATCGGGTCAATTTGTCGCGGTAATGCCGCTGCAAGATCGTTCCCACGCTCCGCGTGGTAACGCCTCCTGTGACGCTCCGCGTCACGCCAGTCGGGACGCAGAGCGTCCCTGGCTGCATGCCCACGCAGAGCGTGGGAACGATCATCAGACCTGCAGGTAATCCAGGATGCCTTCAGCGGCATTACGCCCTTCGAAGATCGCCGTCACCACCAAGTCAGAACCACGAACCATGTCGCCACCGGCGAAGATTTTCGGGTTGCTGGTCTGGTGCTTGTACTGGCCTTGTTCCGGGGCCACAACGCGGCCCTGGCTGTCGGTCTGGATCTCGAACTGCTCAAACCACGGCGCCGGGCTTGGGCGGAAACCGAAAGCAATCACTACGGCGTCAGCCGGGATGATCTCTTCGGAACCCGGGATCGGCTCAGGGCTGCGACGACCACGGGCATCCGGCTCGCCAAGACGGGTCTCGACCACCTTCACGCCTTCAACACGATCTTCACCGACGATAGCAATCGGCTGACGGTTGTAGAGGAATCGCACGCCTTCTTCCTTGGCGTTCTTCACCTCTTTGCGCGAGCCGGGCATGTTGGCTTCGTCACGACGATAGGCACAGGTCACCGACTTGGCGCCCTGGCGAATCGAGGTACGGTTGCAGTCCATCGCGGTGTCACCACCGCCCAGCACCACGACCTTCTTGCCTTTCATGTCGACGAAGTCTTCCGGCGACTTTTCAAAGCCCAGGTTGCGATTCACGTTGGCGATCAGGAAGTCCAAAGCGTCATAAACGCCCGGCAAATCCTCACCGGCAAAGCCGCCCTTCATGTAGGTGTAGGTACCCATGCCCATGAACACGGCATCGTATTCGGCGAGCAGTTGCTCCATGGTGATGTCTTTGCCGATTTCGGTATTGAGACGGAACTCGATACCCATGCCGGTGAACACTTCACGACGGTTGCTCAGGACGGTTTTTTCCAGCTTGAACTCGGGGATGCCGAAGGTCAGCAGGCCGCCGATTTCCGGGTTCTTGTCGAACACCACCGGGGTCACACCACCACGCACCAACACGTCGGCACAGCCCAGGCCCGCTGGGCCCGCGCCGATGATCGCAACACGCTTGCCGGTCGGCTTGACCTTGGACATGTCCGGGCGCCAGCCCATGGCGAACGCGGTGTCGGTGATGTACTTCTCCACCGAACCGATGGTCACCGCGCCGAAGCCGTCGTTGAGGGTGCAGGCACCCTCGCACAGACGGTCTTGCGGGCACACCCGGCCGCAGACTTCCGGCAGGGTGTTGGTCTGGTGCGACAGCTCGGCGGCGGCGAGGATGTTGCCCTCGGCTACAAGCTTCAGCCAGTTGGGAATGAAGTTGTGCACCGGGCACTTCCATTCGCAATACGGGTTACCGCAACCCAGGCAGCGGTGGGCCTGGTCGGCCGAGTGCTGGGGCTTGAAGGGTTCGTAGATTTCCACGAACTCTTTCTTGCGTTGACGCAACAGTTTCTTCTTCGGATCTTTGCGCCCGACATCGATGAACTGGAAGTCGTTATTCAGACGTTCAGCCATGTTAAAACCTCATCAAACTGTTCAGGCGCATATCACTGCGGGTTGGCACGGATGCTGGAAAGCAACGATTTCAGGTTGGCAGCCTTGGGCTTGACCAGCCAGAAACGACGCAGGTAATCATCAAGGTTTTCAGCGAGGTTACGACCCCATTCGCTGCCTGTTTCCTCGACGTACTCGTCCAGCACGTGTTGCAAGTGGTTCCGGTAGGATTCCATGGCTTCGCCGCTGATCCGCTGGATCTCGACCAACTCGTGGTTGACCTTGTCGACGAAGGTGTTGTCCTGGTCAAGCACATAGGCGAAACCGCCGGTCATGCCCGAACCGAAGTTGTAACCGGTCTTGCCCAATACTGCGACAAAGCCCCCGGTCATGTACTCGCAGCAGTGATCGCCAGTGCCTTCCACCACGGTGTGAGCACCGGAGTTACGCACGGCGAAACGCTCACCGGCAGTACCGGCGGCGAACAGCTTGCCACCCGTGGCGCCGTACAAGCAGGTGTTACCGATAATGGCACTGTCCTGGGTCTTGTAGACGCTGCCTTTAGGCGGAACGATCACCAGCTTGCCGCCGGTCATGCCCTTGCCCACGTAGTCGTTGGCGTCGCCTTCCAGGTACATGTGCAGGCCACCGGCGTTCCACACGCCGAAGCTCTGGCCCGCAGTGCCCTTGAAGCGGAAGGTGATCGGCGCTTTCGCCATCCCCTGGTTGCCATGCTTGCGAGCGATTTCGCCGGAGATGCGGGCGCCGATGGAACGGTCGCAGTTGCAGATATCCAGGACGAATTCGCCACCGCTGGCGTCGTTGATCGAGGAGCTGGCCATCTCGACCATCTTCTCGGCCAACAGGCCTTTGTCGAACGGTGGGTTGCGGTCAACCTGGCAGAATTGTGGCTTGTCTGCCGGGATGTGGTCGCTGCCCAACAGCGGCGTCAGGTCCAGATGCTGTTGCTTGGCGGTCTGGCCTTCGAGGATGTCCAGCAGATCGGTACGGCCGATCAGCTCTTCCAGCGAGCGCACGCCCAGCTTGGCCAACCACTCACGGGTTTCTTCGGCGACATAGGTGAAGAAATTCACCACCATGTCGACGGTGCCGATGTAGTGATCTTTACGCAGCTTTTCGTTCTGCGTCGCAACGCCGGTGGCGCAGTTGTTCAGGTGGCAGATGCGCAGGTATTTGCAGCCCAGGGCGATCATTGGCGCAGTACCAAAACCGAAGCTTTCGGCGCCAAGGATCGCAGCCTTGATCACGTCGAGGCCGGTTTTCAGGCCGCCGTCGGTCTGTACCCGAACCTTGCCGCGCAGGTCGTTGCCGCGCAGGGTCTGGTGAGTTTCAGCCAGGCCGAGTTCCCACGGTGCGCCGGCGTACTTGATGGAGGTCAGCGGCGATGCGCCGGTACCGCCGTCGTAGCCGGAGATGGTGATCAGGTCGGCATAGGCCTTGGCCACACCGGCGGCGATGGTGCCCACGCCAGCTTCTGCTACCAATTTCACCGAGACCAGGGCCTGCGGGTTGACTTGTTTCAAGTCGAAAATCAGCTGCGACAAATCTTCAATCGAGTAGATGTCGTGGTGCGGTGGTGGCGAAATCAGGGTCACGCCCGGTACTGCATAACGCAGTTTGGCGATCAAACCGTTGACCTTGCCGCCTGGCAGCTGGCCGCCTTCACCGGGCTTGGCGCCCTGGGCAACCTTGATCTGCAACACTTCGGCGTTGACCAGGTATTCCGGGGTCACACCGAAACGGCCAGTCGCCACCTGCTTGATTTTCGAGCTCTTGATGGTGCCGTAGCGCGCCGGGTCTTCACCGCCTTCACCGGAGTTGGAACGCGCACCCAGGCGGTTCATGGCTTCGGCCAGGGCTTCGTGAGCCTCAGGCGACAAGGCGCCCAGGGAAATACCGGCGGAGTCGAAGCGCTTGAGGATCGACTCCAGTGGTTCGATTTCGCTGATAGCCAGAGGCGTGTCCAGGGTTTTCACCTTGAACAGGTCACGGATCATCGACACCGGGCGGTTATCCACCAGCGCGGTGTATTCCTTGAACTTGGCGTAGTCGCCCTGCTGCACGGCGGCTTGCAGGGTGTTGACCACGTCCGGGTTGTACGCGTGGTATTCGCCACCGTGCACGAACTTCAGCAGGCCGCCTTGCTGGATCGGCTTGCGCGCGCTCCAGGCTTCGGCCGCCAGGGCTTTCTGTTCGGCCTCAATGTCGACGAAACGTGCGCCCTTGATGCGGCTTGGTACGCCACGGAAGCTCAGGTCGCAAACTTCTTCGGACAAGCCGATCGCTTCGAACAACTGAGCGCCGCGATAGGACGTGACGGTGGAGATGCCCATCTTCGACAGGATCTTCAACAGGCCCTTGGTGATGCCCTTACGGTAGTTCTTGAACACCTCATAGAGGTCGCCCAGCACTTCACCGGTACGGATCAGGTCACCCAGCACTTCGTACGCGAGGAACGGGTACACCGCCGAGGCGCCGAAACCGATCAGCACCGCAAAGTGATGCGGGTCGCGGGCGGTGGCGGTTTCCACGAGGATGTTGGAGTCGCAACGCAGACCTTTTTCGGTCAGGCGGTGGTGTACCGCGCCGGTGGCCAGGGATGCGTGGATCGGCAACTTGCCTGGGGCGATATGGCGGTCGGTCAGTACGATCTGGGTACGACCGGCGCGCACGGCTTCTTCGGCCTGGTCGGCGACGTTGCGCACAGCGGCTTCAAGGCCGAGGCTCTCGTCGTAGTTCAGGTCGATGATCTGGCGGTCGAAGCCTGGGCGATCCAGGGTCATCAACGAGCGCCACTTGGCCGGAGAAACCACAGGCGAACTGAGGATTACGCGGGACGCATGCTCAGGCGATTCCTGGAAGATGTTGCGCTCGGCACCGAGGCACACTTCCAGGGACATCACGATGGCTTCGCGCAGCGGGTCGATCGGTGGGTTGGTCACCTGAGCGAACTGCTGGCGGAAATAGTCGTACGGCGTACGCACGCGCTGGGACAGCACGGCCATCGGCGTGTCATCGCCCATGGAGCCGACGGCCTCGTAGCCTTGCTCGCCAAGCGGACGCAGCACTTGGTCGCGCTCTTCGAACGTGACCTGGTACATCTTCATGTACTGCTTGAGCTGGTCGACGTCATAGAAAGCCGAACCGTGGTCGTTGTCTTCCATGGTCGCCTGGATACGCAGGGCGTTCTTGCGCAGCCATTGCTTGTACGGGTGACGCGACTTCAAGCGGTTGTCGATGGCATCAGTGTCGAGGATCTGACCGGTTTCAGTGTCCACGGCCAGGATCTGGCCAGGGCCTACGCGACCTTTGGCAATAACGTCTTCGGGCTTGTAGTCCCACACGCCGATTTCCGACGCCAGGGTGATAAAACCGTTGGTAGTGGTAACCCAACGCGCCGGGCGCAGACCGTTACGGTCGAGCAGGCACACCGCGTAGCGACCGTCGGTCATTACCACGCCGGCCGGGCCGTCCCACGGTTCCATGTGCATCGAGTTGTACTCATAGAACGCCCGCAGGTCGGGGTCCATGGTCTCAACGTTCTGCCACGCTGGCGGAATGATCATGCGCACGCCACGGAACAGGTCGATGCCGCCGGTGACCATCAGTTCGAGCATGTTGTCCATGCTGGAAGAGTCGGAACCCACGCGGTTAACCAGCGGGCCGAGCTCTTCGAGGTCCATCAAATCGTTGGCGAACTTGGTGCGACGGGCCACAGCCCAGTTGCGGTTGCCGGTGATGGTGTTGATCTCGCCGTTGTGGGCGAGGAAGCGGAACGGCTGAGCCAGCGGCCATTTCGGCAGGGTGTTGGTGGAGAAGCGCTGGTGGAACACGCAGATTGCGGTTTGCAGACGCTCGTCTTTAAGGTCTGGATAGAAGGCGGTCAAATCCGCCGGCATCATCAGGCCTTTATAAATAATGGTCTTGTGGGAAAAGCTGCAGATGTAGTGGTCGGTGTCGGCGGCGTTGGCCACGGACGAACGACGACGCGACGTGAACAGCTTGATCGCCATGTCCTGATCGCTCAGGCCGTCGCCTGCGATGAACACTTGTTCGATCTGCGGCAGGCGCTCGAGGGCCAGGCGGCCAAGCACGCTGGTGTCGATCGGCACTTTGCGCCAGCCGACAAGTTGCAGGCCGGCGGCGAGGATTTCGCGGTTCATGTTTTCGCGAGCGGCTTGTGCTTTAACCGGGTCCTGGTTAAAGAACACCATGCCCACAGCGTATTGCTTGGGCAGGTCGACAGCAAAATGCTCTTTTGCGACAGCGCGCAGGAACTGGTCGGGCTTTTGAATCAGCAAGCCACAACCGTCACCGGTCTTGCCGTCGGCGTTGATCCCACCGCGGTGGGTCATGCAGGTCAGGGCCTCGATGGCCGTTTGCAAAAGGGTATGACTGGGCTCGCCCTGCATATGGGCTATCAGGCCGAAACCGCAGTTATCCTTGAATTCATCGGGTTGGTACAGACCTGCTTTCATAGACACTTTCTCACCAGGCTGCCTCTTATATCGAGGCAAATTTCTTTTCAATTCAACCGGTTACCTTCCACGCCGAACGTACGCCGGCTTAGCGGGGGCAAAAGGGAGGTCATTGTACACACCGACACGGACGCTCACAAATTTAGCGACGAAATGTCGCAAATCTATGTCGCATTTATGAAAGGTTTAAAGCGATATGCTGTGCTAGTCAAAACTTTTTTAGTTCGGACCGCTACGACTCAAAAGCCACTGTGACGCAGACACCACAAAGCGCGCGGCCTTGAGGGCAGCACGCACTTGCGGATTTTTTTGAGGTGCCGGGAGAGGCGGCCTGGGTAAGGCCGCCGAATCTTCAGCGAGTTGTTGCCAGTTCCTGTTGGACGCTGGCGACAGTGCGAGGCCAAGGTTTACCAGCCTGAACCTTCGCTGGCAAGGCCTTGATAGCGGAATCGGCTGCTGCACGGCTTGGGAAGCTACCGTAGGTGATCACGTAGAGAGGCTTGCCGTTGAGCACTTTCTTGAAATAACGGTACTCGCCGCCCTGCTCTTTTACGAAGGCCTGGGCATTGGCTTCGGAACTGGTGCCGAGGATCTGCACCACAAAATGGCCAGCAGGTTGGCTGGTGTACCAGCTGCTGCCGGTAGCGCCAGCCTTGGCAACGGTGGCGGCTGGTTTTTCAATCGGCTTGGCCGCTGGAGCAGGCTTGGCCACTGGTGCAGGTGCGACAGGCTTAGCGACCGGAGCCGGCTTCGCGGCGGCGACAGTCGGTGCAGGAGTCGGCTTGGCAGCTGGGGTCGCTGCCGGGCCAGCCGGAACGCCTGCAGGCGGTGCGGTAGTGGTCACGGTCGGAGGTGTAGCACTGGAGCCTGCCACCGGCACACCGTCGTCGCCTTCGGAGATACCACCGGCTTCTTCGGCGAGCGGGCCGCGCATCACCGGTTGGCCGACCATCGGCAGGTTGGTCGGTTGGCCGGAGTTGGCGAACTCGACGTTTGGCGTAGGCTTGCCCAGTGGCAACTGCGCCTGTTCGGTTGGCGCGCCAGCGGTGGCGGGGGCCTTGCTACGACCTGGGATCAACCAGGCGGCGGCGACAGCGACCACGACAACGGCAGAAATCGCCAATACGTGCTTCTTAGGCATAGTGAACCCCATCTTTGGACGCTTGACCGCAGAGCGGCTAGCAATCATGGCTTCGATCAAGGCATCCCGGGCGACCTGGTTGATGGTGCCAGGCCAGCCGTCGGAGCTTTCGTGAATATCAGAGATCTGCGAAGCGGAGAAAAGTTCGATACCGGCCCCTGCGCCCTCAAGGCGTTGAGCCAGGTATTCGCGGGTTTCTTCCTCTTCGTATGGCTGCAATTCGATGACGTGGAACAGTTCCTGTTCGCCGCTGATCTGCTCCAGATCGGCGATCAACGACGATTCACCAAACAGGAACACGTGCGGGCGACCTTCCGGCGTGCCCGCCGCCAGCGCCAACAGCGCTTCCAGGGCAGATTCGTCGAGCTGCTCGGCGTCGTCCACCAGCAAGTAGACTTCCTGACCGGTCAAGCCAAGCTGCACGACTTGCTTGAGGATCGCGTTCGGCTCAGCCGTGGACACACTCAGGGCTTGGGCCACTTGGCGCAACACACCTGCCGCATCACCCGCACCACGGGCCGACACCACCACGCTCTGCACCGATTGCTTGTTGGTGCTGGCGACCAGCGCCTGACGCAGCAAGGTCTTGCCACTGCCCAGCGGGCCTGTCACCACCAACAGCAGCTGGCTGTAGCGCGCCAGATGGTGCAATTGGCCAAGTACCGGCTTGCGCTGGGCAGGGAAAAATTTGAAGCCCGGCACCCGAGGAGCAAAGGGGTCGTGGCTTAACTGGTAATGGCCGAGGAAGGCCTCGTCGGCATGCAAACTAGTCATCGGGATCTTATTAACCTTTAAGCTGGGCCAGGGCGCGGTAATCCGCTCCCAGCGTGGCCTGTAAAATCTCTTTCGGATAATCGTCGGTCACCACCGCTTCGCCCATATGGCGCAGCAGCACCAGTCGCAGTCGACCGTCGATCACTTTCTTGTCTATTGCCATATGTTCGAGGAAATCCGCCTCGGTCATCTCTTCCGGAGGGATGACCGGCAAGCCGGCGCGCAGGAACAGGCGGATGCCGCGATCCCGCTCCTGGGCGCTGATCCAGCCCAGGCGCTGCGACATTTCCAATGCCATCACAGTGCCAGCCGCTACGGCTTCCCCATGCAACCACACACCATAGCCCATGTGCGTTTCGATCGCATGGCCGAAGGTATGGCCCAAGTTCAAGGTGGCCCGTACGCCGGACTCCCGTTCGTCGGCATTCACCACCAGCGCCTTGGCGGCGCAAGAGCGGGAAATCGCTTCGGTCAGCGCCACCTGGTCCAGGGCGCGCAGAGCATCTACATGCTCTTCGAGCCAGGTCAGGAAGGGCTCGTCGCAGATCAGTCCGTATTTGATGACTTCCGCCAAGCCCGCCGACAGCTCGCGCGGCGGCAAGGTGTTGAGGGTCGCGGTGTCAATCAGCACGGCGTTGGGCTGGTAGAACGCGCCAACCATATTCTTGCCCAGCGGGTGGTTGATACCGGTCTTGCCGCCCACCGACGAATCGACCTGGGACAACAAGGTGGTCGGCACCTGGATAAAGTCCACACCACGCTGGTAGCAGGCTGCCGCAAAACCGGCCATATCGCCGATCACACCGCCGCCCAGAGCGATCACGGTGGTTCGACGATCATGACGAGCGGTCAGCAGGCCATCAAAGATCAGTTGCAGGGTTTCCCAGTTCTTGTGGGCTTCGCCGTCAGGCAAGATCACCGAGATCACCGAATAGGCAGCAAGGCTGCGGCTCAGACGCTCAAGATACAGCGGCGCGACCGTTTCGTTGGAGATGATCGCCACTTGCCGCCCGGCAATATGCGGTGCAAGCAACTCGGGTTGGTCCAACAAACCTTCGCCAATATGGATTGGGTAGCTGCGCTCGCCTAGATCAACCTTAAGTGTCTGCATGTGTCCCCGCGTGAAGATATATTTACGATCGGCAACGCTCGGATCTGACGTTGCCTGATGGCTCTACGCCACACCTCAAAGGGTGATGACGCGCCGCCGAGAATAGCGCATTTCTGGCCTGGCTTTAACGGGGTGGCAATTGCTGCAAGCGCTCGAGAATGTCGAGAACGACCATCCGTGGCGGCCGCTCATCGGTTTCCACCACCAGATCGGCGATTTCCCGATAGAGCGGATCGCGCAGCGCCAGCAAGTCCCGCAAGGTTTTTGCAGGGTCCGCTGTACGCAGTAACGGGCGATTACGATCACGGGCGGTGCGACCCACCTGCTGCTCAACCGAGGCATGCAGATAGACCACGCGACCACCGGCGTGCAGCGCCCGGCGGTTTTCATCGCGCATGACTGCGCCACCGCCGGTGGCCAATACCACGCCATCGCAGCCGCACAGCTCGGCAATCATCGCCTGCTCGCGGTCGCGAAAGCCCAGTTCACCTTCTTTATCGAAGATCCACGGGATATTGGCGCCCGTGCGCAATTCAATTTCCTTATCGGAGTCTTTGAATGGCAGGCGCAGCTCTTTGGCCAGCAAACGGCCGATGGTGCTTTTTCCAGCCCCCATCGGTCCTACAAGAATCAAATTTCGCACAGAATCAACGACTCACAGCAATCGCCTGGTTATTCATAATACGCGGAGTCAGGAATACCAGCAGCTCGGATTTTTTCTCCGCCAGCACATCGCGCCGGAAAAGGCGGCCAAGATACGGCACATCGCCCAAAAATGGCACTTTATCTACCACTTTGCTTTGGGTATTGGAGAAAACCCCGCCAATGACGATGGTCTCGCCATCCTTGACCAACACCTTGGCGTTGACTTCGTTTTTCTTGATCGGCGGTACGTCGTTGAGCTTGTTCAGATAATCGGGCTCATCCTTGGTGACCTTGACCTCCATGATCACCCAATTGTCGGGGGTGATTTGCGGGGTCACCTCCAGCGAGAGCGAGGCCTCTTTGAAAGACACGGAGGTGGCACCGCTGGAACTGGACTCCTGATAGGGAATTTCGGTGCCCTTGAGGATGCGCGCAGTTTCTTTGTCGGAGGTAACTACCTTGGGCTGCGAGACAATTTCACCGTTGCCGGTTTTCTCCATGGCGGTCAGTTCGAGGTCCAGCAACAGGTTGTCTGTGATAAAGGCGATGCCCACACCAGAAGTACCGGTGAGTGAACCCAAGTCGACAAACGGTGAGCTGGGCGAATTTTCCGGTGGCTGCGCACCTTCGGCCAAGGGCTTGCCGATACCACCCGCGCCCCAGTTTCCGGGATTGAGTCGCCCACCCCAGCGCACGCCCAGGCTTTTGTCGTAATCGACATTGGCTTCGACGATCCGCGCTTCGATCATCACTTGGCGCACTGGAATATCCAGTTGCGCCACGATCCGCCGCAACTCTTCCAATCGTTCGCTGGTCTGGTAGGCGATGATGTTATTGGTGCGGTCATCCACTGCCACCGAGCCGCGCTCATCGGTGACGCCTTCAAAGCCCGTCACAGATTGGAACAACTTGGCCAAGTCCGCCGCCTTGGCGTAATTGACCTGCAACAACTCCCGACGCAGTGGCGCCAACTCGGCCATCTGCTTGCGCGACTCCAGTGTCAGCCGTTCGCGAGCCGCCAACTCGTCGGCGGGCGCTACCAGCAAGACACCGGCTTTTACCCGTTTATCCAACCCCTTGGTCTGCAATACCAGGTCCAGCGCCTGATCCCAAGGTACATCCCTGAGTCGCAGGGTGATTGAACCCTGCACCTCGTCGCTGGCGACCAAGTTAAGGCCCGCCACATCGGCGATCTGCTGCAGCACCGCGCGCAGTTCGATATTCTGGAAGTTGAGGCTCAGCTTGTCGCCGGTATAAACGCCCGAAACTGCCTTGCCTGGCGGCGGCAGTTGGATCAGGTCCACACGATTGGGCACAGCAAAAGCCATCGGTGCCGTGAACGCTATCCATAGCGCCACACCGAAGGACGAGAAAGTCCTTTTCATTGTTTGATTCCGTTATGAGTTGACGTTCAACACGAGGGTTCGCGAGCGCACCAGCCATGCGCCTTGTTCATCGGGGAACAACTCGGCCAGCTCGATGTGGCCGTCATGAATAGCCGTTACTCGGCCGTGGTTCGGCCCCACATAGTCGCCGACCGCAAGCCGATGCACCGTTGAGGCTACGCGTAATAATGCGAAGGACTGCACGCCTCGGGACAACGTGCCGACCATTTCGAACTGATCGACCGCCAGACCTTCCAGCAAACCCCTTGGCCGAGTTAGATCTGGCGCAAGAGCTGGCTGGCCGCCAAGGTGCTCAGCCTGCAATGCGGGCAGCTGAAACGGGTCACGCAGGGAGGATGGGTCGTAGACAAAGCCCGACCCTTGTTTGGCGGCGTAGCCAGATTTATCGCCTAGCGAAGCACTTCGATAAATCTTGGCCAGCAATTCAAGCCGCAGTAGCGCCCCATCACGCCGAAGCGCGACATCATGCACAGTGACGATTCGCGCCAAGCCACCCAAAGCATTCACGAACGTCACCAGATCGTGAAAAGCCCCAGAAGCGCCAATCTGCATGGGTTGCTCGACATAGTACGGCCGAATCTGCTCATCCAACACCGCGATGCTCTCAACCATCAAGCCATTGGCAACGGCCAGCCGAGCAATATCTTCCAGCAAGCCCGGCACCTCGGACTCGCTCGGCAACTGCCGCAATAGCTCGGCAACCCCTGCCTGATTCAGCTGGAGCTGACGGGTGCGCTCTTCAAGGCTGGCGGACAAACCAGTTTTTTCCACGAGTTGTTGTTGCAGGGCCATTTCCTGCGCCCCTAACGCGCGCTGGCGCTCACGTGATGGGGCCAGCAGCAAACTATCGCCCACCACCAGTACCAAGCCTGCCAGCGCGCAGCCCAACAGTGCCTTGCCTGGCAAGGGCCATTTGGCAGCGTTGTGAGTCAGCGTGGAAAAATCGAGCCTGGGCAGGCTCATGGTTGGGCCTCGGTGGATTCCCCTTGGCGCACCATCAGTTGAAACCCGTTGCTACCCTGTTCATCGTCCGCCCGCACATGCTGCAACCGAGTGGCGTGGGCACCTTGCGAGGCCTCCAGACGACGCATCAGCTCGGCGATATCCTGGCTGGTTTCAGCACTGCCACTGACACTCACCGTATCACCCTTCGCTACAACCTCATGCAAATGCACCCCATCGGGAACTGCACGGGCCAATTGATCCAACAACTGGGCGCCAGCCGAGCGGGCTTCGTGGAGGTCCTGCACGACTTTCATGCGTTCCGCCAATTGCTGGCTTTGTTCTTGAAGGTCGTCGATGGTCTTGATGCGCGAATCCAGGACGCTGACTTCCTTGCCCAAGTGATTATTGCGCGTCACTTGCCGGTCGATAGCCTGGCCAATCACTTGATCCGCCAGCCACACCGCCGCGAGCGCCGCACAGGCTAACGCCAGCAGAAATATCAGGAAGTACTTGCGCCGCCGCTCCGCCAGCGCCTGGCGCCAAGGCAAAAGGTTGATTCGTGTCATCAAGCGAAACTCCTCAGGGCCAACCCGCAAGCAATTCCCATCCCTGGTGCATCCATGGCCCATTGCGTGCCATCGACTCGATGACCCGGCATGAAGCTGGCAAAATCCTGACTGCAAGCGCGCTCCAATGCAAACCCTTCGACGTCCACCACCCGTGGCACAAGCCCAGCCAGGGCCAAAACCGCTTCGCGAGCCTCTACGTGCTCCTTGAGACACGCCGCCAGCAACACCTCGACCCGAGCCGGGTCCTGGGCCGAAAGGCCGCGAACCTGAAAGTCGATAGCTACGTCATCCAATGGGTAAGGAACATACTGATCGGCTTCCATCTGGATCTTCCAGGCCATCTCTTCATCACTGAGCCCTGCCTCCATTTCGATCACCCGTGTGATGACCGACGGGCCCGCTACAGCCACCGCCGCCTGCCGCGCCGACGTACGCAACCGAGATAACGCCTGCTGCAGCGCGCGCCCTATGCCCTCGAGGTCCAGCAATGCGCCATCGACTACCGCCAGGGTTGGCAGCACCTGCGTGGCATAGCCTTCAACGGTGTACCCGCGGGCTGAGCGACTCAGCTCTATCAGCTTGATGCCTGTGCCATTGATGTCGACGCCCAGAAGGGTGTCGACTTTTCGCCTGAAAATTCCCTTTCTCATAAAACTCCCCAAAACTTTCCTTGTCATACCGGCTGATTGCCGCAGGGCGTCGTGCATTCGGTCGACTTGTTTGAGTGGCACGAATGACGCCCCAAGCCGAAAAATGCTTTAATGCCCAGCGTTTTTTCCCGCTTTTTATCTGCAGCTCGGGTCGATCCATCGTTTGCCATGCATGCCCCGACGCCTAACTCATTCTTTTCTCTGGAAATCCAAAAGCCTTGATTCGTCTGCTGAAGTTTTTCGGGTACTCCATTGTCGCGATCGTCTGCGGGCTACTGCTCGTACTCAGCGGTGCTTACCTCTACCTTAGTCCGGGTTTGCCTTCCGTAGAGGCACTCAGAAGTATCCAGTTGCAGATTCCTTTGCGGGTTTACAGCAGCGATGAAAAACTGATCGCGGAGTTCGGCGAAATGCGCCGCACCCCGATCCGTTTCGCCGACATTCCACCCAACTTCATCAGTGCTCTGCTGTCGGCTGAAGACGACAATTTCGCCAATCACTACGGCGTCGACCCTAGCAGCCTGGTGCGCGCAGCCACCCAGTTGGTAAAAAGCGGACACATTCAATCCGGCGGCAGCACCATCACCATGCAGGTGGCGAAGAACTTCTTCCTCACCAGCGAGCGTAGTTTTTCGCGTAAAGCCACCGAGATCCTGCTGGCACTGCAAATCGAACGTCAGTTGACCAAGGACGAGATCCTCGAGCTGTACGTTAACAAGATCTATCTGGGCAACCGCGCCTACGGGATCGAGGCCGCTTCCCAGGTGTACTACGGCAAGTCCATTCGTGATGCCAGCCTGGCGCAGATGGCGATGATTGCCGGCCTGCCCAAGGCCCCTTCGCGCTTCAACCCGTTGGCTAACCCGGCGCGCAGCAAAGAGCGTCGTGACTGGATCCTGGGCCGTATGTACAAGCTGGGCAAGATCGACCAGGCCGCTTACGACAGCGCCGTGGCCGAACCGCTGAACGCCAGTTACCACGTGCCGACGCCGGAAGTGAACGCACCGTACATCGCCGAAATGGCGCGTGCCGAGATGGTCGGCCGTTATGGCAGCGAGGCCTACACCGAAGGCTTCCGCGTGACCACCACCGTTCCGAGCAGCCTGCAGGACATCGCCAACAATTCGGTGCATTCCGGCCTGATCGCCTATGACCAGCGCCACGGCTACCGCGGCCCAGAATCGCGCCTGCCGGGCAAGACTCTGAGCGCCTGGACCACCGAGCTGGGCAAACAGCGTGCGATCAGCGGACTGGAACCCGCCATCGTCACCCAAGTGACGAAAGATGGCGTGCAAGTGCTGACCCGCTCCGGCGAAGCCCATGTGGCGTGGGACAGCATGAAGTGGGCGCGCCCCTTCCTGAACACCAACAGCATGGGCCCGATGCCCAAGCAGCCGTCGGACGTGGCCCAAGTGGGCGATTTGATCCGCGTGCAACGCCAGAAAGACGACAGCCTGAAATTCAGCCAAGTGCCGTTAGCCCAGGGCGCCCTCGTTTCCCTGGACCCGCAGAACGGTGCGATCCGTGCCTTGGTCGGCGGCTTTGCCTTCGAGCAAAGCAACTACAACCGCGCCACCCAGGCCAAGCGTCAGCCGGGTTCGAGCTTCAAGCCATTTATTTATAGTGCCGCGCTGGATAACGGCTACACCGCCGCCAGCCTGGTCAACGATGCACCGATCGTGTTTGTCGACGAGTACCTGGACAAGGTCTGGCGCCCGAAGAACGACACCAATACCTTCCTCGGCCCGATCCGCGTGCGCGAAGCGCTGTACAAGTCGCGTAACCTGGTGTCGATCCGCTTGCTGCAAGCGATGGGCGTAGGCAAGACCATCGACTACATCACGCGCTTTGGCTTCAACAAATCGGACCTGCCACCGAACCTGTCGCTGGCCCTCGGCACCGCGACCCTCACGCCGATGGAAATCGCCACCGGCTGGAGCACCTTTGCCAACGGCGGCTACAAAATCACGCCTTACTTGATCGACAAGGTCGAAAGTCGCAATGGCGACACCCTGTTCACCGCCAACCCGCCACGCGTGCCGGGTGACGTGGTCAACGGTGTGGCAGCCACGGATGGCCTTGCGGCACCGAGCCACGGCGGCATCACCATCGAGCCGACCCCAGGTGCAGCGCCAGCCACAAATGCCGCGGCTCCAACTGAGCCACAAGCGCCAGCGGTCGCTGAGCGTGTAGTGGATGGCCGTACCACCTATATCCTCAACAGCATCCTGGAAGACGTGATCAAGAAAGGTACCGGCCGTCGTGCACTGGCCCTGGGCCGTGCCGATATCGCGGGCAAAACCGGTACCACCAACGACTCCAAGGATGCCTGGTTCTCCGGCTACAACGGCGACTACGTGACCACCGTATGGACCGGCTACGACCAGCCGGAAAGTCTTGGCCGCCGCGAGTTCGGTGGCACCGTCGCGCTGCCGATCTGGATGAGCTACATGGGCGCAGCCTTGAAGGACAAGCCGTTGAACACCCAACCGGAACCGGAAGGCATTCTCAGCCTGCGGATCGATCCGGTGAGTGGCCGTGCAGCATCGCCAAGCACACCAAACGCATACTTCGAGCTGTTCAAGAGCGAAGACACACCGCCGTCGGTCAACGAGCTGGGCAATGGCGTTGTTCCGGGCAGCCCGCTGCCGGCGGATGAGGCGGCGCCAATCGATTTGTTCTGATGGAGTCTGTGGCCTAGCCCCCACAGGTTTCACCTTTAAATCCGGACAGCCACAAAAAAGCCCCGGCTCGTGAGAGCCGGGGCTTTTTGTTGGTGCGCTACAACGGCTTAGCCGTTGAACACATCATCCACGCTTTTCAGCGGGTAGTGCTTCGGATACGGCAGGGTAGCCACACCGGTCTCGATGGCGGCTTTGGCCACGGCATCGGAGATCAGGGTGATCAGACGCTTATCCATTGGTTTCGGGATGATGTACTCACGACCGAACTCCAGCTTGGCGCCGCCGTAGGCATCGCACACGTCCTGAGGTACCGGCAGCTTGGCCAGTTCACGCAGGGCGTTGGCGGCAGCCACTTTCATCTCTTCGTTGATGCGCTTGGCGCGAACGTCCAGGGCACCACGGAAGATGAACGGGAAGCCCAGTACGTTGTTGACCTGGTTCGGGTAGTCCGAACGACCGGTGGCCATGATCACATCGCTACGGGTAGCGTGAGCCAGTTCCGGAGAGATTTCCGGATCAGGGTTGGAGCAGGCGAACACGATCGGGTTAGCCGCCATGGTTTTCAGGCCTTCAGCGCTCAGCAGGTTCGGGCCGGACAGGCCAACGAACACGTCTGCACCGTTCAAGGCGTCAGCCAGGGTGCGCTTCTCGGTCGCGTGGGCAAACATCGCCTTGTACTGGTTCAGGTCGGTACGCTCGGACTGAACGACGCCCTTGCTGTCGACCATGAAGATGTTTTCCAGCTTGGCGCCCATGCTCACCAGCAATTTCATGCAGGAGATGGCCGCAGCGCCGGCGCCCAGGCAAACGATCTTCGCGTCAGCCAGGGTTTTGCCGGCGATTTCCAGGGCGTTGATCATGCCTGCCGCAGTAACGATCGCGGTGCCGTGCTGGTCATCGTGGAATACCGGAATGTCGCACTGCTCGATCAGGGCCTTTTCGATCTCGAAGCACTCAGGTGCCTTGATGTCTTCCAGGTTGATGCCACCGAAGGTGATGGAGATGCGCTTTACGGTGTCGATGAAAGCTTGCGGGCTCTCGGAGTCGACTTCGATGTCGAAAACGTCAATGCCGGCGAAGCGCTTGAACAGCACGCCTTTACCTTCCATGACTGGCTTGGAAGCCAATGGGCCGAGGTTACCCAGGCCGAGAATCGCGGTGCCATCGGAAATCACTGCAACCAGGTTGCCTTTGCCGGTGTACTTGTACGCCAGTTCAGGGTCGCGGGCGATTTCACGTACGGGCTCGGCAACGCCAGGGCTGTAGGCCAGCGACAAGTCGCGAGCGGTGGCAGTGGCTTTGGTGAGCTCTACACTCAGCTTTCCTGGACGAGGATGGGCATGATATTCGAGAGCGGCAGTTTTCAAATCAGACATATCGGCATTCCGCTTTTACTGTTGGTCGACGGACCGCCGAGGATACGCGTGTCGCAAAGTCCCTACAAGACTGGGCAGTCACAGGTGTCAAGGGCCCTGCACTAAGACTTTTGGCCAAGAGCCACGGGATACAAGGGCTCAACTGTTCACAATTGAATTAAAAAATGTCTACAATTTTTTCTTGAAAGTCTACTTATCCAGTCCACAGCCAAATTCCAGGTACAAAAAAGGCGTCCACTAGGGACGCCTTCTTGAACAGCAAGCAAAAGCCCAAAAGGCTTTTGAGCCTTACTCTGCTGGAGTAGCAGCAGGCTTCTTGCCGAAAGTACCGAAACGATCAGCAAAGCGCTGTACACGGCCGCCGGTGTCCAGAGTTTTCTGCTTACCGGTGTAGAACGGGTGGCACTCGTTGCATACGTCAGTACCCAGTGGCTTGCACAGGTTCGAACGGGTCTGGAACTTGTTGCCGCAGCTGCAAGTTACGTCGATGACTTCGTACGCTGGATGGATATCGGCTTTCATGGTGACTTCCTCGGGCTAGCGTGCCGCCACTCGACACTATTGTCGAATACCGCACGTAATTAGGCCGCGGATTCTACCAGACCTTTTTAAACACGCAAGCAGCCCTTGCGGCCGATTCCCCACGTAAAAGCCCCTTTCATCAGAAAACCACGGCATACCCAAGCCTTCCCCTGTCTGCTAGGCTCCCGCCCCTGCACCACCGCCTGCCTTATATGAGACCCTCCGCGTGCCCGACGCCATTTTGCGCCTAGCCCTGCCCTCGCCCCTGCGCCGCCTGTTCGACTACCGTGCCCCGGCCGGCGTGTTGCGGGCACAGTTGCAGCCGGGCATGCGTGTGCGTGTGCCGTTTGGGCGCAGGGAAATGATCGGCATCCTGGTGGAAGTCGCCGACCACAGCGAAGTCCCGGCTGAAAAACTCAAACCAGCCCTGGCGATCCTCGACGCCACGCCGCCACTGCCGCCGGCGCTGTTCAAGTTATGCCTGTGGACCGCCCAGTATTACCAACACAGCCTGGGCGATACCTTGAGCTGGGCGCTCCCGGTGCTGCTGCGCCAGGGCGAACTGGCCGAATCGCGCCAGGAACGCTTCTGGTCGACGGTGCCCGGCGCACGCCTCGACGACCCGCGCATCGCCCGCGCCCCACGCCAACGTGAAGCCCTGGCGACCCTGGCCCAGCACCCCCACGGCGTGGCGCATCAGCTATTAAGTAAGCTGATGCTGAGCAAAGACAGCCTCGACCTGTTGCTCGCCAAGGGCCTGGTACAGGTAGAAATCCGCAAGCACGCACCCGATGCTCGCCATGAACATTGGCTGGCCCAACCGGAATTGCCGCTGAACACCGAGCAACGCGCTGCGTATGAAGCGATCCGCGCAGGCTTCGACAGTTTCCACGCCTTTCTACTGGCCGGCGTAACAGGCAGCGGCAAGACCGAAGTCTATTTGCAGTTGATCCGCGAAACCCTGCAGGCCGGCAAACAAGCGCTGGTGCTGATCCCGGAGATCAACCTGGGCCCGCAAACCCTGGCGCGCTTCGAGCAACGCTTCAATGCCCGCATCGCCTTGGTGCATTCGGCGGTCAACGACCGCGAGCGCCTGGAATCCTGGCTGGCGGCGCGGGACGGCGACGCCGACATTATTATCGGCACCCGTTCGGCACTGTTCACCCCGATGAAAAACCCCGGGCTGATCATCATCGACGAGGAGCACGACGGCTCCTATAAACAGCAGGAAGGCCTGCGCTACCACGCCCGCGACTTGGCGCTGGTGCGGGCGCGCCAGGAAGACATCCCGATTGTGCTGGGCTCGGCGACCCCATCCCTGGAAAGCCTGCACAACGCCTACACCGGCCGTTACGGCCTCCTACGCCTCAACGAACGCGCAGGCGGGGCCAAGCAGCCACGTTTCCTGCGCCTGGACGTAAAAAGCCGTCCACTGGACAGCGGTATTTCCGGGCCTATGCAGCAAGCCATTGGCCAGACCCTTGCCGCCGGCCAGCAAGTCTTGGTGTTCCTCAACCGCCGCGGCTTTGCGCCGACACTGCTGTGCCACGACTGCGGCTGGATGTCCGAGTGCGAGCGCTGCGATGCGCGCATGACCGTGCACCAGCGCCACGGCGAGCTGCGCTGCCATCACTGCGGTCATGTGGAGCGGTTGCCGCGCCACTGCCCGCAGTGCGGCAAGGTGGATTTGCGCCCGGTTGGCGCGGGTACCGAACGCGCCGAAGAGCGCCTGGGCATTCTATTCCCGGATTACCCGGTGCTGCGGGTCGACCGCGACAGCACCTCGCGCAAAGACGCGATGACCCAACTGTTCGCCACCATCCAGAAAGGCCAGCCGTGCATTCTGATCGGCACACAGATGCTTGCCAAAGGTCATCACTTTCCACGGGTGACCCTGGTGTCAATTCTGGATGCCGACGGCGGCCTGTTCTCCGGCGACTTCCGCGCCAGCGAACGCATGGCGCAGTTGATCGTGCAGGTCGCAGGCCGCGCCGGGCGGGCCGAAGAACCGGGCAGAGTGATTATCCAGACGCACCTGGCCGATCATCCGCTGCTGATTCAGCTGACCGAACAAGGCTACTTTGCTTTCGCCGAACAGGCATTGAGCGAACGCCGCTCCGCCGGCCTGCCGCCCTTCTCTCATTTGGCGCTACTGCGCGCAGAAGCGCATAAGCCGGGGCAAGCCGAAAGTTTTCTCGATGAAGCGTGCAGCGCCGCCGAACGTTTGCTCGGCGAACTGAGTCTGACCGGCATCGAATTGCTCGGCCCGGTGCCCGCCCCCATGGAACGCCGCGCCGGACGTTATCGCGCTCAGCTACTCTTGCAGGCAACGTCGCGTGCACCGCTGCATCGGCTATTAAGTAGCTGGTTGCTTGCCTTGGAGCAAATGCCCAGCGGTCGGCAAGTGCGATGGTCGTTGGATGTGGACCCGGTAGATTTGTATTGATAACGATCTCAGGCAAACCAGCGCCCACATGTAGAAGTATTCACACGTTAAAATGTGGCAGCGGGCTTGCCCGCGATGAGGCCCGCAGGTCCGCCATCTGGCCTGAACGGTTGGCAAGCCCGCCCTCGCCACGGATAATGCCCAGTTTTTCCACCTGCGCATCGCGCGCCGCCGCTTGCGGTCGAAAGAGAACACCATGAAAGACACCATTCGCCAGCTGATCCAACAAGCCCTCACCCAACTCGTCAACGAAGGTGTGTTGCCTGAAGGCCTGACGCCGGCGATCCAGGTGGAGAACACCCGCGACAAGACCCACGGCGACTTCGCCAGCAACATCGCGATGATGCTGGCCAAGCCTGCGGGCCTGAAACCGCGCGACTTGGCGGAGAAAATCATCGCCGCCCTGCCTGCCGACCCACAGGTCAGCAAAGCTGAAATCGCTGGCCCTGGCTTTATCAATTTCTTCCAGAACACCCAGGCCCTGGCTTCGCGCCTGGACGCGTCACTGGCCGACGCCAAGATCGGCGTGCGCAAGGCTGGCGCGCTGCAACGCGTGGCTGTCGACCTCTCTGCGCCGAACCTGGCCAAAGAGATGCACGTGGGCCACCTGCGCTCGACCATCATTGGCGACGGCGTGGCACGCGTGCTGGAGTTTCTCGGCGACACCGTAATCCGTCAGAACCATGTGGGCGACTGGGGCACCCAGTTCGGCATGCTGATGGCTTACCTGCAGGAAAACCCGATCACCAGCAATGAACTGTCGGACCTGGAAAACTTCTACCGCGCGGCCAAGAAGCGCTTCGACGAATCCGAAGAGTTCGCCGACCGTGCCCGCGGCTTGGTGGTCAAGCTGCAAGCCGGTGACAAGGAATGCCTGGAACTGTGGGGCCGCTTCCGTGAGATTTCCCTGTCCCACTGCCAGGAAATCTACGAGCTGCTCAACGTTAAATTGACCATGGCTGACGTAATGGGCGAAAGCGCCTACAACGACGACCTGATCAACGTGGTCAACGACCTCAAGGCCAAGGGCCTGTTGGTTGAAAGCAACGGCGCGCAATGCGTGTTCCTCGAAGAGTTCAAGACCGCCGATGGCGAGCCGCTGCCGGTGATCATCGTCAAGGCCGATGGCGGCTACCTCTACGCCACCACCGACCTGGCGGCCGTGCGCTACCGCAGCGGTGTGCTCAAGGCTGATCGTGCGCTGTATTTTGTCGACCAGCGCCAGGCCCTGCACTTCCAACAGGTGTTCGAAGTGGCGCGCCGCGCCGGTTTCGTGACCCACCCGATGCACATGGAACACATGGGCTTCGGCACCATGAACGGCGCCGACGGCCGCCCGTTCAAGACCCGCGACGGCGGCACCGTGAAGCTGATCGACCTGCTGAACGAAGCCCAGGAGCGTGCCTACAACCTGGTGAAGGAAAAGAATCCGGAGCTGGCCGAAGCCGACCTGCGCAACATCGCTCGCGTGGTGGGGATTGGCGCGGTGAAATACGCCGACCTGTCCAAGCACCGCACCAGTGACTACAGCTTTAACTTCGAACTGATGCTCAACTTCGAAGGCAACACCGCGCCGTACCTGCTGTACGCCTACACCCGCGTGGCGGGTGTGTTCCGCAAGCTGGGCAAAGACTTCAGCGAAGTCGAAGGCCAGATCGTCCTGGATGCACCGCACGAACAGGAACTGGCGGCGAAACTGGCGCAGTTCGGCGAAGTGTTGAACAGCGTCGGCGAGAAAGGCACGCCGCATATCCTGTGCACCTACCTGTACGAGGTCGCCGGCCTGTTCTCCAGCTTCTACGAGAACTGCCCGATCCTCACCGCCGACGACGAAGCCCAGAAGCAAAGTCGCCTGCGCCTCGCCGCACTGGCTGGACGGACCCTCAAGCAAGGCCTGGAATTGTTAGGCCTGGAAACCCTGGAGCGTATGTAAGTTGGCTGCCAAGAAAAAACCAGCACCCAAGCGCGGCGCCAGCCGCTACCAGGCACCCGCGAAGAAGCCAATTCCGGGCTGGCTGTGGATGGCCATCGGCCTGGCGGTCGGTGCGTTTGTCGTGATTCTGATGAAGCTGGAGCCGGGCAAGGGCGATGACGTCAAACGCGTCAAGCAAGAGCAGCAGAAGGCCACAAAAATTGCCGAGGCCAACAAGACTGCGCCGAGCCCAACGGCTCCGGTGAAGCCGAAGTACGATTTCTACACACTGCTGCCGGAATCGGAAGTGATTGTGCCGCCTGACGCCGTGCCGGAGAAAACCCTGCCGACGCCGCAAGTGCCGACCACGCCGGTCACCCCAGCGGAAGCGGCAAAAATCGACACCGCACGCGCCCAAGCCGCGCTGGCAGGAATTACCCCACCGCCACCGCCGCCGGTGGCGACCACCAAGGCTGCACCGGTGACCAAGTTCTTCCTGCAAGCGGGCTCGTTCCCGAAACAGGCGGATGCGGATCGGGTGCGCGCGCAGATCATTCTGCTGGGCCAGGCCGTGACGGTGGAGTCCGGCACGGTGAAGGACGCGACGTGGTATCGCGTACTGGTAGGGCCGTTCAGCAACCGTGAACAACTGACCGTGGCGCAGAAGCAATTGGCTGGCGCAGGGTTTAGCAACCTGTTGTTACAACAACGCCAGAGCCGGTAATTTCGTAATCGCTCAATGGACGAGCAGTTGTGGCGAGGGGGCTTGTCCAGCGTTGGGCTGCGCAGCAGCCCCTCAGATCCAGCATCACCGCCTGTCTGAAAAATGCGTCGCTCCTATTCGGGCTGCTACGCAGCCCAACGCTGGACAAGCCCGCTCACCACAGTCCTACAGTTGAAATCCCCCCCGCCACCCCCATATGAGTTTCCATCAGGGCATTTTCGCCCCGCTGCGTGGAGACTCTCCCCTTGACCACCATCGTTTCAGTTCGTCGCCACGGCAAAGTCGTCATGGGCGGCGACGGCCAGGTTTCCCTTGGCAACACCGTGATGAAAGGCAACGCCAAAAAAGTGCGTCGCCTGTACCACGGCCAGGTTCTGGCAGGCTTTGCCGGCGCCACCGCCGACGCCTTCACCCTCTTCGAGCGTTTCGAAGGCCAGCTGGAAAAACACCAGGGCCACCTCGTACGCGCCGCTGTCGAACTCGCCAAAGAATGGCGCACCGACCGCTCCCTCAGCCGCCTCGAAGCCATGCTGGCTGTTGCCAACAAAGACGCCTCCTTGATCATCACCGGCAACGGCGACGTGGTAGAGCCGGAAAACGGCTTGATCGCCATGGGTTCCGGCGGTGGCTATGCACAAGCTGCAGCCAGCGCGCTGTTGAAGAAAACTGACCTGTCAGCCCGGGAAATTGTCGAGACTGCCCTGGGTATCGCCGGCGATATCTGCGTGTTTACCAACCACAATCTGACCATTGAGGAGCAGGACCTCGCCGAGTAAGCCGTAGGCTTATTCCCGCTTGAGGACCGCCAAATACTATGTCCATGACTCCCCGCGAAATCGTCCATGAACTCAATCGCCATATCATCGGCCAGGACGATGCCAAGCGCGCTGTTGCCATTGCGCTGCGTAACCGCTGGCGCCGGATGCAACTACCCGAAGAACTGCGCGTTGAAGTAACGCCGAAAAACATCCTGATGATCGGCCCGACCGGCGTCGGTAAAACCGAAATCGCCCGACGCCTGGCCAAACTGGCCAATGCACCGTTCATCAAGGTCGAAGCCACCAAGTTCACCGAAGTGGGCTACGTAGGCCGCGACGTTGAGTCGATCATTCGTGACCTGGCCGACGCCGCCCTGAAGCTGCTGCGCGAACAGGAAATGACCAAGGTCAGCCACCGCGCTGAAGACGCCGCCGAAGACCGCATCCTCGACGCCCTGCTGCCACCGGCACGCATGGGTTTCAACGAAGACGCCGCCCCAGCCTCGGATTCCAACACTCGCCAACTGTTCCGCAAACGCCTGCGCGAAGGCCAGCTGGACGACAAGGAAATCGAGATTGAAGTCGCCGAAATCTCCGGCGTGGATATCTCTGCCCCGCCTGGCATGGAAGAAATGACCAGCCAGTTGCAGAACCTGTTCTCCAACATGGGCAAGGGCAAGAAGAAAAGCCGCAAGCTCAAAGTGAAGGAAGCACTGAAATTGGTGCGTGACGAAGAAGCCGGACGCCTGGTGAATGAGGAAGAGCTCAAAGCCAAGGCCCTGGAAGCAGTTGAGCAGCACGGTATCGTGTTTATCGACGAGATCGACAAGGTGGCCAAACGCGGCAACTCCGGCGGTGTCGATGTGTCCCGTGAAGGTGTGCAGCGCGACCTGCTGCCGCTGATCGAAGGCTGCACCGTGAATACCAAGCTGGGCATGGTCAAGACCGACCACATCCTGTTTATCGCCTCTGGTGCGTTCCACTTGAGCAAGCCAAGCGACCTGGTGCCGGAGCTGCAAGGCCGTCTGCCGATTCGCGTGGAACTCAAGGCACTGACGCCGGGCGACTTCGAGCGCATCCTCAGCGAGCCGCACGCGTCGCTCACCGAGCAATACCGCGAGCTGTTGAAAACCGAAGGTTTGGGGATCGAGTTCCTGCCAGACGGTATCAAGCGCCTGGCGGAGATCGCCTGGCAGGTCAACGAAAAGACCGAGAACATTGGTGCTCGTCGCCTGCACACCCTGCTTGAGCGTCTGCTTGAGGAAGTGTCCTTCAGTGCTGGCGATTTGGCCGGTGCGCAGAATGGCGAAGTGATCAAGATCGACGCCGACTACGTCAACAGCCACCTGGGCGAATTGGCGCAAAACGAAGATCTGTCTCGTTATATCCTGTAAGCCTCACACAGGACCGCTTTGCTTTAATGTGGGAGCAAGCCCGCTCCCACATTTTTGAGCCGGTTCCTTCAGGATCATCTTTGGGCGGTTCACTATGTCTAAACTCCCTACCGCTATAAACCTGCACAAAACCTCCAACACCCTCGGCCTCACCTACGGGCCCGACGAGGTCTATCAGTTGCCCGCCGAACTGTTGCGGGTGCACTCACCTTCCGCCGAGGTCCAGGGCCACGGCAAACCCATTCTCCAGTTCGGCAAGCTCAACGTCCGGTTGACCAAGATAGAACCGGCCGGGCAGTACGCACTGAAATTGACCTTCGACGACGGGCATGACAGCGGACTGTTCACCTGGGACTACCTTTACCAGTTGGCCATGCGCCAGGATGCGTTGTGGGCCGATTACCTGGCTGAGCTCAAAGCCGCTGGAAAAACCCGCGATCCGAGTGAGTCGATCGTGCGGCTGATGCTCTAGTCCAGGCTTCTTGCTCTTTAGAGGGCATTTTCTAATTTCATCTGCTTGAATGCCCTCTCTCGTGGCCAACGATTGGCCCGCTTGCGAAAAAAATTAAACTCGGGTAACCAATGGAACTGGCAAGTTCCCTGCATTTGACGATGCGGTATCAACGGTCACCCGAGTCGCAGTACCAGGCTTGTGTTGTGTATCGAAATTGGGTGCACAGCAGTACCCGGTACTCGTCTTTCGGACAATGGAGCGTCGTAGATGAGTAACAAGAACAACGATGACTTGAAACGCCAGGCCTCAGAAAACACCCTGGGGCTGAACCCGATCATCGCGTTACGTAAAAAGGATTTACTGGCCTCGGCGAAGATGGTGCTGACCCAGGCCATCAAGCAACCGTTGCACAGCGTCAAGCACGTCGCCCACTTTGGCGTCGAATTGAAGAACGTGATGTTCGGCAAATCGCAACTGGTGCCCGAAAGCGACGACCGCCGCTTTCATGACCCTGCGTGGAGCCAGAACCCGCTCTACAAACGTTACCTGCAAACCTACCTGGCGTGGCGCAAGGAACTCCACGACTGGATCGGTGACAGCAACTTGTCGGAACAGGACATCAGCCGCGGTCACTTCGTGATCAACCTGATGACCGAAGCCATGGCCCCCACCAACAGTGCGGCCAACCCGGCGGCGATCAAACGCTTCTTTGAAACCGGCGGCAAAAGCCTGCTCGATGGCCTGTCCCATCTGGCCAAGGACATGGTGCACAACGGCGGCATGCCGAGCCAGGTCAACATGGGCGCCTTTGAAGTCGGCAAGACCCTGGGCACCACCGAAGGCGCGGTCGTGTTTCGCAACGACGTGCTGGAGCTGATCCAGTACAAGCCCATCACCGAGCAGGTGCACGAGCGCCCATTACTGGTGGTGCCGCCGCAGATCAACAAATTCTACGTATTCGACCTGAGCCCGGATAAGAGCCTGGCGCGCTTTTGCCTGCGCAACGGCCAACAGACTTTTATCGTCAGTTGGCGCAACCCGACCAAGGCCCAGCGCGAATGGGGCCTGTCGACCTATATCGAGGCACTCAAGGAAGCCGTCGATGTGGTCACCGCCATTACCGGCAGCAAGGACGTCAACATGCTTGGCGCCTGCTCCGGCGGCATTACCTGCACCGCGTTGCTCGGCCACTACGCGGCACTGGGAGAGAAGAAGGTCAACGCCCTGACCCTGCTGGTGAGCGTGCTGGACACCACTCTGGACACCCAGGTGGCGCTGTTCGTCGACGAGCAAACCCTGGAGGCCGCCAAGCGCCACTCCTACCAGGCTGGCGTGCTGGAAGGCCGCGACATGGCCAAGGTGTTCGCGTGGATGCGCCCCAACGACCTGATCTGGAACTACTGGGTCAATAACTACCTCCTGGGCAACGAGCCGCCGGTGTTCGACATCCTGTTCTGGAACAACGACACCACGCGCTTACCTGCGGCATTCCACGGCGACTTGATCGAACTGTTCAAGAACAACCCGCTGGTGCGCGCCGATGCACTGGAAGTGTGCGGCACGCCGATCGATCTCAAGAAGGTCACCGCCGATATCTACTCATTGGCCGGCACCAACGATCACATCACACCATGGCAGTCCTGCTACAAATCAGCCCAGCTGTTTGGCGGCAAGGTTGAATTCGTGCTGTCCAGCAGTGGTCACATCCAGAGCATCCTTAATCCGCCGGGCAACCCCAAGGCGCGCTACCAGACCAGTGACAGCCTGTCGGGCAAAGCGCTGGAATGGCAGGAGAATGCCACCAAGCACACCGACTCCTGGTGGCTGCATTGGCAGGTTTGGCAGGCAGAGCGCGCGGGTAAGTTGAAGAAAGCGCCGACGAGTTTGGGTAATAAAGCCTATGGCGCAGCTGAGGCGGCGCCGGGTACATATGTGCATGAACGATAAGCAAATTTTGTGGTTGAAATGAGGTCAGTGTGGGGGCCGGCTTGCCTGCTCCCACATTGACCGAGTTCCTACAGACAAGTAGTGCCACTTCACAGGGCTTGAGCATGCCGCAACCGTTCATCTTCCGTACCATCGACCTGGATGGCCAGACCATCCGCACGGCGGTACGCCCGGGCAAGCCTCATTTGACGCCGTTGCTGATCTTCAACGGCATCGGCGCCAACCTTGAGTTGGTGTTTCCGTTCGTCCAGGCCCTGGACCCGGACCTGGAAGTGATCGCCTTCGATGTGCCAGGGGTGGGCGGGTCCTCGACACCCAATCGGCCTTATCGATTTCCCGGCCTGGCCAAACTCACTGCGCGCATGCTCGATTACCTCGACTACGGCCAGGTTAACGTGGTGGGAGTTTCCTGGGGCGGGGCTTTGGCGCAGCAATTTGCCTATGACTACCCGGAGCGCTGCAAGAAGCTGATCCTGGCGGCCACGGCGGCGGGCGCGGTGATGGTGCCGGGCAAGCCGAAGGTGCTGTGGCTGATGGCAAGCCCTCGGCGCTACATCCAACCCTCCCACGTGGTGCGCATTGCGCCGATGATTTATGGCGGCTCGTTCCGCCGCGATTCGAAATTGGCCGCCGAGCACGCCAGCAAAGTGCGCTCGGCCGGCAAGCTGGGTTACTACTGGCAGCTGTTTGCGGGGCTGGGCTGGACCAGCATCCACTGGCTGCACAAGATCCGCCAACCGACCCTGGTGCTGGCGGGGGACGACGACCCGCTGATCCCCCTGATCAACATGCGCATGCTGGCCTGGCGCATTCCCAACGCACAGTTACACGTCATCGATGACGGCCACCTGTTCCTGATCACCCGCGCCGAAGCCGTAGCGCCGATCATCATGAAATTTCTCGAGGAGGAGCGCATGCGGGCAGTGATTCACCCGCGACCCGCGGTGTAAGGACCACACCGCCGCGCAACTTGCCAAGAACCGACTATGGTTCTGAATTGGCGTGCCTGTTGATGATGGCTTGACGAAGGAGTGTTGGCTCATGCGAGAAAGACCCGTGACGAACCCGGCGCCCACCCCGGCGGCGTTCATCAATGCGCAAAATGCGATCACCGGCCTGCGCGGTCGAGATTTGCTGTCGACCCTGCGCAGCGTAGCCGCCCACGGCTTGCGCAACCCGGTGCATACCGCCCGTCATGCCCTGGCCCTGGGCGGACAACTGGGCCGCGTCTTGCTGGGTGAAGCCGTGCATGAACCCAACCCCCACGACAGCCGCTTCAGTGACCCCACCTGGAAGCTCAACCCGCTGTACCGGCGTAGCCTGCAAGCCTACTTGAGCTGGCAAAAGCAAGCCCGCCACTGGATCGACGACAGTACGCTGAGTGCCGATGACCGGGCCCGTGCGCACTTTGCTTTTTCCCTGCTCAACGATGCGGTCTCTCCCTCAAACACCCTGCTCAACCCGCTGGCCATCAAGGAGCTGCTCAACTCCGGCGGCAACAGCGTGGTGCGCGGCGTGAGCAACCTGTTCGAAGACCTGCTGCACAACAATGGCCTGCCGCGCCAGGTGAGCAAGCACGCCTTTGAAGTGGGCAAAACGGTCGCTACCACCCCAGGCTCAGTGGTGTTTCGTAATGAGCTGCTGGAGTTGATCCAGTACAAGCCCATGAGCGAAAAACAGTACGCCAAACCGCTGCTGATAGTGCCGCCGCAAATCAACAAGTACTACATCTTCGACCTCAGCCCAGCCAACAGCTTTGTGCAGTTCGCCCTGAAAAACGGCCTGCAGACGTTCATGGTCAGTTGGCGCAACCCGGATGTGCGCCACCGTGAATGGGGGCTCTCCACCTACGTTGCGGCCTTGGAGGAAGCACTCAACGTATGCCGAGCCATCACTGGCGCCCGCGAGGTCAACCTGATGGGCGCTTGCGCAGGCGGCCTGACCATTGCCGCCCTGCAAGGTCACCTGCAAGCCAAACGTCAACTGCGGCGCATCTCCAGTGCCAGTTACCTGGTGAGCCTGCTGGACAGCCAGATCGACAGCCCCGCCACCCTGTTCGCCGACGAACAGACTCTGGAAGCCGCCAAGCGTCGTTCCTACCAGCAAGGCGTGCTGGACGGCCGCGACATGGCCAAGGTGTTTGCCTGGATGCGCCCCAACGATCTGATCTGGAACTACTGGATCAACAATTACCTGTTGGGCAAGGAGCCGCCGGCCTTCGACATCCTGTACTGGAACAACGACAACACGCGTCTGCCCGCCGCGCTGCATGGCGACCTGCTGGACTTCTTCAAGCACAACCCGTTGAGCCATCCCGGCGGCCTGGAGGTATGCGGTACACCGATTGATTTGCAGAAGGTCACGGTGGACAGCTTCAGCGTGGCCGGGATCAACGACCACATCACGCCATGGGACGCGGTGTATCGCTCGACCCAACTGCTGGGTGGTGACAAGCGCTTTGTGCTGTCCAATAGCGGGCATATCCAGAGCATCCTCAACCCGCCGGGCAACCCCAAGGCTAACTACGTCGAGAACCCCAAGCTAAGCAGCGACCCGCGCGCCTGGTACTACGACGCCAACCACGTCGAAGGCAGCTGGTGGCCGCAGTGGCTGGAGTGGATTCAGCAACGCTCAGGCGTACAGCGCGAAACCCTGACTGCCCTGGGCAACCAGAATTACCCACCGATGGAAGCGGCGCCAGGCACTTACGTGCGTGTGCGCTGAGCTCAACGATCACATTAAGAAGACTGGATGAAGACCCGCGACCGTATCCTTGAATGTGCCCTGCAGTTGTTCAACCAGAAGGGCGAACCGAACGTGTCGACCATGGAGGTGGCCAATGAAATGGGGATCAGCCCGGGCAACCTCTACTACCACTTCCATGGCAAGGAGCCGTTGGTGCTCGGATTGTTCGAGCGCTTTCAATGTGAGTTGGCACCGCTGCTCGACCCACCGGCGGATGCGCAGTTGGAGGCCGAGGACTATTGGCTGTTCCTGCACTTGATCGTCGAGCGCATGGCCCATTACCGGTTTCTGTTCCAGGACCTGTCGAACCTGGCCGGGCGCCTGCCAAAACTGGCCAAGGGTATTCGCAACCTGCTGACGGCGCTCAAGCGCACCCTGGCGTCATTGCTCGCGCGGTTGAAGGCATCGGGGCAGTTGGTCAGTGGCACCCAGGCGTTGGGGCAACTGGTGGAGCAGATCACCATGACCTTGCTGTTTTCCCTGGATTACCAGCGGATTCTGGACCGTGAAGGTGAAGTGCGAGTGGTGGTGTACCAGATCATGATGCTGGTGGCGCCACATCTGTTGTTGCCGGCACGGCTGGCAACCGAGAAATTCGCGCTGAAATACCTGGATGACATAGATTAAAAATGTGTGGCGTTGAAGAAGCTGCGCCATAAAAAAATGCCCGACCTTTGCAGGCCGGGCATTTTTTACGCCCTGATAAAATCAGGACTGACTGGATGGCGTCGGGGTTACCGGCGTTGCAGTCGAGGTTGCAACAGCGTGTGTCGGTGCGGAAACCGAGTTGGCTGTCGAAGCGGTTGGCGCCGAGGTAGCAGGCTTGGCCGCAACAGCAGGTTTGGCGGCTGCTGGTTTTTTGGCTACCGCTGGTTTCTTCACTGCAGCAGGTTTTGCCGCCGGCTTGGCAGCCACAGGTTTTGCCGCAGCTGGCTTGACGGCTGGTTTTGCAGCAGCCGGCTTGGCGGCAGGTTTGGCGGCGGCGGTTTTAGCCGCTGGTTTGGCGGCTGGTTTTGCAGCAGGCTTGGCAGCAGCTTTAGCGGCCACGGGTTTAGCGGCAGGCTTGGCAGCCGGTTTGGCGGCTGCGGTTTTCGCAGCAGGCTTGGCGGCAGGTTTTGCTGCTGCTTTGGCTGGAGCCTTGGCCGCAGGTTTTGCAGCAGGCTTGGCCGCGGCTTTCACCAGAGGCTTGGCCGCAGGTTTAGCCGCGGGTTTGGCAGCTGCGGTTTTAGCGGCAGGCTTGGCAGCAGGTTTTGCAGCGACAGCTTTCACGGGAGCCACTTTAGCGCCGGTGAGTTTTTCGATTTGCTTGGTCAGGGTATCGACCTTGCTGTGCAGCGTTTTGAGCTCTGCTTTGCTAGGTACGCCCAGTCGCGAAATGGCACTGTTGAGGCGCTTGTCGAAAGTTTCTTCCAACTTGCCCCAGGTGTCAGAAATGCTCGACTTGGCGGAACCGGCAGTTGCCTTGGCCGCTTCAACTTTTTTACCAACCGTGCTCTTGGTCAACTTCTCGGCCTTCTCGCCGTCCTTGACCAAAGTATCGAAGTATTTGCCGCCGTCACTGCTAACCTTCGAATACACGCCTAAACCAGCCAGCCAGATCTTACGGGAATATTTTTCAACTTCCCCGATCCACGAGCTGTTTTCTTTCTGAGTAGTCTTCTTAACAGCCATCCCGATGTCTCCTTAGTGTTTACGCGCGACACGTTCTAGCAATGCCGTCAGCTCTTCGAGCTTAGCAGAGAGTGTCTCAACGTCATGTTTAGACGCAATGCCGATCCGATTCAAGGCACTTGCAACACGCGTGTCAAAAGCTTTTTCAACTTTATCCAGTTGAACTTCAACCAAACCTTTGACGCTCGAGACGTTACTCTTTACTTGGTCAATCTGACTGTTGGCGGCATCAAGTTGTTCAACCACAACTTTTTTGCCTTTACTTTCAACATGTTGACCGGTCTTAACCAGCTCTTTGAAGTACTCGCTGCCCTCGCTGCCGACCTTGGCATAGGCGCCAAGTCCCGCCAGCCAGATCTTGCGGGCATAGCTTTTAACGTCACTCAGGGCGGTGGATTGAACGTCGATTTTTTTCTTCAAAATAACTTTGGCCATGGTGCACCTCACGCAAAATAGGGTGGAGGAACGGCCCACAGGAGTTGAGGGCTTGGGCACAAAGTAGGGTGAAAAATTAGAATCGGCACCCTAAGAACACATCGATCAGGCCAGTGCCTTATCCAGGGCCTTCTCGATTTCGGACTTGATGGTGCCACTCATGGCCGACATCAACAGGCCCAGTTCCACATCAATGCGCAGTGAGTCATCGGCGACTAATACCGTGCCTTTAACCCCCGAACGCTTGAGGTTCAAGGTATCGCCGGACCACGACGGCTCCAGGCCATATTGTTCCTTGAGTTTGTGCGCCAACTTCTCGGCCTTTGCCCGCGCGCCTTCTTTACCCAGGGTATGTGCACGCTCAACGGTAATACGGGCCATTGCTATGACTCCTCTTTATAACGACTGGAACACCTTCCGTGCGGCAAAAGGTCTCGGTGACCGCCTATCTTACCTTCAGCCTTGCCAAGACAAAGCAGGCCTTGGGGATTATCATGTCCCGCATTCTCTTTTGGTGACAGCGATATGACTGATCAGCGCAAAGGCAGCGATGCCGAACCCACCACTCACTTCGGCTTCAAGAACGTCCCGGAAAGCCAAAAAGCGGAAAAAGTCGCTGAGGTGTTCCACTCCGTAGCCGCCAAGTACGACCTGATGAACGACGTGCTGTCGGGCGGTATGCACCGCCTGTGGAAGCGTTTCACCATCGAGCTGTCGGGCGTACGCACCGGCAACCGCGTACTGGATATCGCCGGTGGTACGGGCGACCTGGCAGCCAAGTTCTCCAAGCTCGTCGGCCCCACTGGCCAAGTGGTGCTCGCGGACATCAACGGCTCGATGCTCAAGGTCGGTCGCGATCGCCTGCTGGATAAAGGCGTGGCCGGCAATATCGAATTCGTCCAGGCAGATGCTGAAAAGCTGCCGTTCCCGGACAACCATTTCGACTGCGTGACCATCGCCTTCGGCCTGCGCAACGTGACCCACAAGGAAGACGCGATCCGCTCGATGCTGCGCGTACTCAAGCCGGGTGGCCGTCTGTTGGTGCTGGAGTTCTCCAAGCCGACCAACGCGCTGATGTCCAAGGTCTATGACACCTACTCCTTTGCCTTCATGCCGTTGATGGGCAAGCTGATCACCAATGACGCCGAAAGCTATCGCTACCTGGCTGAATCGATCCGCATGCACCCCGACCAGGAAACCCTGAAGTCGATGATGGTAGAGGCCGGCTTCGACCGCGTGACCTACCACAACATGACCTCGGGCATCGTCGCCCTGCACCGCGGCATCAAGCCCTGATGCTGCTCAAAGGTCTTCTGGCCAGCGTTGAACACGGCCTCAATCGTGTACTGCGCCTGGACAGCACCGCCCTGGCGCGGCTCGCGCACTTGAACGGCAAGGTGATTGCCGTCGACTGCCGCAGTCCCGCCTTGCAACTGTTTATCCTGCCCAGTGATGAAGGCCTGCTGCTCGCGACCGACTGGGCCGCCGAGGCCGACTGCACGCTACGCGCACCGGCGTCGAGCCTGTTGCACCTGGCCCTGAGCCGCAACAAGACCGCCATACTGCACAGCGCCGAAGTGGAACTGGAAGGCGACAGCGCGGTGCTGATGGACCTGGCCGCCGTGCTGCAAGACCTGGAGTTGGACTGGGAATACGAGCTGTCACGCTGGATCGGCCCTGTGGCCACCCAGTTGATCAGCGGGCACCTGCGCAGCCGCGCACGCTGGTACCAGCAAGGATTCGCCAGCCTCAACCAGAACCTCGCCGAATACTTGAGCGAAGAATCGCGCACCCTGGTCGGAGAACGGGAAGCGCAAGCGCGCTTTCGTGAACTCGACAAGGCCAAAATCGACCTGGAACGCCTTGAGGCGCGCTTCGAGCGCCTGAGCCGTTCCCTTGATCCAAGCGATAACGCATGAAGCTGCTCGCCGTCCGCCGTTTGTTTCGTATCCAGCGCGTCGTAATCCGCTACCGCCTCGATGACCTGCTGTTCGCCCTGCCCCTGCCGTGGTTCCTGCTGGCGGTGCGCTACGTGCTGCCGTGGCGCTGGTTCCCGCGCAAACAGCTGGAGCTGAGCCGTGGTGCGCGCCTGCGCCTGGCGTTACAGGATTTGGGGCCGATCTTTATCAAGTTCGGGCAAATCCTCTCCACGCGCCGCGACTTGCTGCCTGAAGACATCGCCGACGAGCTGATGCTGCTGCAAGACCGCGTACCGCCGTTCGACTCCCAGCAATCGGTCAACCTGATCGAAGAGCAGCTTGGTAAAAAAATCAGCGAAGTGTTCAGCCGCTTCGACATCGAACCGCTGGCCTCGGCCTCCGTGGCGCAAGTGCACGCCGCGCAGCTCAAGACCGGCGAAGAAGTGGTGGTAAAGGTGATCCGCCCGGGTCTCAAGCCGATTATCGGCCAGGACCTGGCGTGGCTGTTTATCCTCGCCCGCGCCGCCGAGCGTTTCTCGGCCGACGCGCGCCTGCTGCACCCGGTGGATGTGGTCGCCGACTACGAAAAAACCATCTACGACGAACTCGACCTGCTGCGCGAAGCCGCCAACGCCAGCCAGCTCAAGCGCAACTTCGAAGGCTCGCCGCTGCTGTACGTGCCGCAAGTGTATTGGGACTGGTGCCGCCCGAAAGTGCTGGTGATGGAGCGTATCTATGGCGTACAGGTCACCGACCTCGCCACCCTGGCCGACCAGCGCACCGACATGAAGATGCTCGCCGAGCGCGGCGTGGAGATTTTCTTCACCCAAGTGTTCCGCGACAGCTTCTTCCACGCCGACATGCACCCGGGCAACATCTTCGTCAGCACCGTCAACCCGTGGAGCCCGCAGTACATTGCGATCGACTGCGGCATCGTCGGCAGCCTGACCCCGGAAGACCAGGACTACCTGGCCCGCAACTTGTTCGCTTTCTTCAAGCGTGACTACCGCCGCGTGGCGCAGTTGCACATCGATTCGGGCTGGGTGCCGGCGGAAACCAAACTCAACGAATTCGAAGCGGCGATTCGCACCGTGTGCGAACCGATCTTTGAAAAACCGTTAAAAGATATTTCCTTCGGCCAAGTGCTGATGCGCCTGTTCCAGACCGCGCGCCGCTTCAACATGGAAGTACAGCCGCAGCTGGTACTGCTGCAAAAGACCTTGCTGAATATCGAAGGCCTGGGTCGCCAGCTGTATCCGGACCTCGACCTGTGGAACACCGCCCAACCGTTCCTGGAACGCTGGATGCGCGAGCGCGTCAGCCCGAAAACCCTGATCGGCAACCTGCACAGCCAGTTCGAACAGCTGCCACACTTGGCCAACATGACCCGCGACCTGCTGGAACGCATGTCCCAGCCCCACGCCGAGGACCCTGCGCCGCCGTGGCACAAGCGCAAGGACGATTGGTTCCTGCGTCTGCTGGGCGCCGCGCACCTGGTGGGCGGCGTAATTTTGGCCATTGGCGGGCCACTGAATGAGCTGGGCCACTGGCCCGCTGGCATCATGGTCGCCGTGGGTGTTTATCTGATCGTGCGTCGATAGCCAATCCGGTTATACACTGTCGCAAATTGCCGGAGCCGAACATGAAAGACTGGCTGGACGAGATCAAGTGGGACAGTGACGGCCTGGTGCCGGCCATTGCCCAGGACTACAAGACCGGGCGTGTGCTGATGATGGCCTGGATGAACCGCGAGGCCCTGAGCCTGACTGCCACTGAGCAGCGCGCCATCTACTGGTCACGCTCGCGTGGCAAACTATGGCGTAAGGGCGAAGAGTCCGGGCACGTGCAAACCCTGCACGAGATGCGCATCGACTGCGACGCCGACGTGGTGATCCTCAAGGTCGAGCAAATCGGCGACATCGCCTGCCACACCGGTCGCCACAGCTGCTTCTATCGCGTGTTCGAGAACGGCGAATGGAAGGTTGTTGAACCGGTACTCAAAGACCCGCACGCTATCTACTCGGCAGGACACTGAACATGAGCGATACCCTGAACCGTGTGGCCCAGGTGTTGGAAGACCGCAAAGGCGCGGATGCCGACAGTTCCTATGTCGCCAGCCTGTACCACAAAGGTCTGAACAAAATTCTGGAAAAGCTCGGCGAGGAATCCATCGAGACGATCATCGCAGCCAAGGACGCGCAGATCAGCGGCGACTGCAGCGATGTGATCTACGAAACTGCCGACTTGTGGTTCCACAGCCTGGTCATGCTCGCCCAACTGGGGCAGCATCCACAGGCAGTGCTGGATGAACTGGACCGTCGCTTCGGCTTGTCCGGGCATGCCGAAAAGGCCTCGCGCCCGTCCGCCTGAATAACTTTCACAGAGGAATTGCAGCATGGGCATTTTTGACTGGAAACACTGGATCGTCATTCTGGTGGTAGTTGTACTGGTGTTCGGCACCAAGAAACTCAAGAACCTGGGCACCGACGTAGGCGAGTCGATCAAGGGCTTTCGTAAAGCCATGAACGACGATGAAAAACCTGCTGACCCCGTAGTTAACCCAGCGCCGCCGGTCCAGCCTGTGCACCCGCAGGCCGCCCAGCCAATCACCGAGCGTCGTACCTTCGACGTGCAGGCTGAGAAAGTCGAAGAGCCGACCCGCAAAGACTCGTGAGCACTGACTAATGTTTGGTATCAGCTTCTCTGAACTGCTCCTCGTCGGCCTGGTTGCCCTGTTGGTGCTGGGGCCGGAACGCCTGCCCGGTGCCGCGCGCACCGCAGGCCTATGGATCGGGCGCTTGAAGCGCAGCTTCAACGCCATCAAACAGGAAGTTGAACGGGAAATCGGCGCCGACGAGATCCGTCGGCAACTGCACAACGAACATATCCTGTCGTTGGAGCAGGAAGCGCGGAAGATTCTTTCCCCGGTCCAGGAGCCCGCCAAACCGGCCGAACCTGTGGCCGAGCACAGCATCGCGCCGACACCTGTGGTTGAAGCCCCACCTGCTGCTCCGATCCCGACCGCTCCAACCGCGACAGAGCCCGCCGCGCCGACGCCCGTTGCGTCGCCCGCGCCCCATGACCCTACATTGCCGCCGCGAGCCCCATGAGCGCTGATAAACCGGAAAACGACCAGCACATGCCGCTGGTCTCGCACCTCACCGAGTTGCGTACCCGCCTGCTGCGTTGCGTGGCGGCGATCTTCATCATCTTTGCCGGGCTGTTCGCCTTTACCCAGCAGATTTATACCTTCGTCTCCACCCCGCTGCGCCACTACCTGCCGGCCGGCGCGACGATGATCGCCACCGACGTGTCGTCGCCGTTCCTGACACCGTTGAAGCTGACCATGATGGTGTCGTTGTTCCTGGCGATTCCGGTGATCCTGCATCAGATCTGGGGCTTTATCGCACCGGGCCTGTACAAGCATGAGAAGCGCATCGCGGTGCCATTGCTGGTGTCGAGCATCCTGTTGTTCTACACCGGCATGGCCTTCGCCTACTTCCTAGTGTTCCCACTGATCTTCAAGTTCTTCGCCTCCGCCACCCCGGCCGGCGTTGAAATGATGACCGACATCACCAGCTACCTCGACTTCGTGATGACGCTGTTCTTCGCCTTTGGCGTGGCCTTCGAAATCCCGGTGGCGGTCGTACTGCTGGTGTGGATCGGTGTGGTCAACGTCCAATACCTGAAGAAGATCCGCCCATACGTGATCATCGGCTGCTTCGTGGTCGGCATGATCCTGACGCCGCCGGACATCTTCTCCCAGACCCTGCTGGCCGTGCCAATGTGGATGCTCTTCGAGATCGGTATCCTGTTCGGCAGCCTGATCAGCAAACGTGGCGATCATCCGGATGACCAACCCGACGACGACCAGCCGCCAGCGACCCAACCGTGAACCTGCTGCTGCTTGAAGAGGCCGACTTTGTTGCGGCCGACCGGGTGGTCCTGCGAGATCGGCGCCTGGTGCATATGCAGGAAGTCCACCGCGCCGTGGTGGGCGACAACCTGCGGGTTGGGCGCATCGGCGGGCTGATGGGCAACGCGCAACTGCTGCGCCTGGAAGCTCGCGAAGCCGAGTTGCAAGTCAGCTTTGACCTGCCGCCTCCGGCCAAACTGCCGCTGACTCTATTGCTGGCCCTGCCGCGCCCGAAAATGCTGCGCCGGGTGCTGCAAACCGTGGCCGCCATGGGTGTGCCCAAGGTAGTGCTGGTCAACAGTTACCGGGTGGAAAAGAGTTTCTGGCAAACCCCGTTCCTGGAGCCTGAAGCGGTTCGTGAGCAATTGATCCTCGGCCTGGAACAGGCCCGGGACACCGTGCTGCCCGAAATCATCATTGAAAAACGCTTCAAGCCCTTCGTCGAAGACCGCCTGCCGGCCATGACCGAAGGCACTCTGGGCCTGATCGGCCACCCCGGCGATTACCCGCCCTGCCCGCGTGGGCTGGATGAGCCAGTCACACTGGCCATCGGCCCGGAAGGTGGCTGGATTCCCTACGAAGTGGACCTGCTGGCCAAGGCCGGCTTACAACCGGTGCAGTTGGGTGCACGCATCCTGCGCGTCGAAACCGCCGTAACCGCACTGCTCGCGCGCCTGTTCTGACAACACGCCCACAATGGATTTGCGTCACTACAGAATCTCCCTACGCTGCCGATAACCTTTGAATAAGTCCAAGCCTTGTTCCAAAGGAGATCGCAGCATGTACCGTTGGTTAGCCGAAAATCTGGGGAATGTGAGCGTCAATCGCAAGCTGAGCATTGGCTTTGGCTTGGTGTTGATCCTGACGCTGCTGATCACCTTCACCGGTTGGACCGGCCTGGGCGACGTGACCAGTCGTGGCGACAAGCTGGGCTTTATCTCCAGCCTCAACAGCCTGACCAAAGACCTGCGCCTGGCGCGCCTGGACTTCGAAATGCGTCGCGGCGAACAAGGCACGGGCGCGGTCAACGACCTGATCACACAACTGGACAGTGGCCTGAAAACCGCCGAAGGCCTGATCGAGCAACCCGACGACAAGGCCCTGGTAGAGCAACAACTGGACGCCTTGAATCAATACAAAAAAGCCTTTGCAACCATGGTCCAGGCCGGCCTCAAGCGTGAAGGCGCGCGCAGTAAGCTCGGAGATACGGCCGATAACGCTGTGGCCAAAACCAGCGAAATTGAGAAATCTCTGCTGCAAGGCGATAGCGTCATCCAATTCAACAGCGTGGTCGACCTGAGCAAGCTGATTCAGCAAGCGCGCTTCCAGGTTCGCGGCTACACCTACAGCGGCAAGACCGAAGCCGAGCAGCCCGCGCTGGATGCCATCGACAACGCCCTGAAGAAAATCACCGAACTCCAAGGCCAACTGCCAGCGCAGTACCAGGCCAACCTGCAAGAGGCCAGCACCTCGCTGCAAGCCTACCGCGCCGCCGTCAGCCAGTACCGTGACTCCCAAGTTGCAACAGCGGCAGCCCTGAAAATCACGACCGAACAAGGCGCCATCCTGCTGGGCAACAGCGACAAACTCACGATTTCCCAGACCGTGGTGCGCGACACCGATGCCGCCCATGCCAAACAACTGTTGCTGCTGGCCACAGTATTGGCGCTGATCTTCGGCATGGTCGCCGCCTGGGCCATCACCCGTCAGATCGTCATACCGCTGAACCAGACCCTCAAAGTGGCTGAGCGCGTGGCCTCCGGCGACTTGAGCCACAACCTCAACTCCGGACGCCAAGACGAACTGGGCCAACTGCAACGTGCCATGCAGAGCATGACCGTGGGCCTGCGCGAGCTGATCGGCGGCATCAGTGACGGCGTCACTCAGATCGCCAGCGCCGCCGAGCAACTGTCGGCCGTGACCGAGCAGACCAGCGCCGGGGTCAACAGCCAAAAAGTGGAAACCGATCAGGTAGCCACCGCCATGAATGAAATGGCCGCCACCGTACAAGAGGTCGCGCGTAACGCCGAGGAAGCCTCCGAAGCCGCCGTAGCCGCTGATCAACAAGCCCGTGAAGGCGATAAGGTGGTGGGTGAAGCCATCGCCCAGATCGAGCGCTTAGCCACTGAAGTCGGCAACTCCACCGAGGCGATGGGCCATCTGAAACGCGAGAGCGACAAGATCGGCAGCGTACTCGACGTGATCAAGTCCGTAGCTCAACAAACCAACCTGCTGGCGCTGAACGCGGCGATTGAGGCGGCACGTGCAGGTGAGGCCGGACGTGGCTTCGCGGTGGTGGCTGACGAGGTGCGCAGCCTGGCCCAGCGCACCCAGAAGTCCACCGAAGAGATCGAAGAACTGATAGTCGGCCTGCAAAGCGGCACCCAACAGGTGGCGACCATCATGGACAACAGCCGTGGCCTCACAGAGAGCAGCGTGGAGCTGACCCGCCGCGCCGGCAATGCGCTGGGCAATATCACCCGCACGGTCTCGACCATCCAGGCAATGAACTCGCAGATCGCCACCGCCGCCGAGCAACAAAGCGCCGTGGCTGAGGAGATCAACCGCAGCGTGCTGAATGTGCGAGACGTGTCTGAACAGACCTCTTCGGCCAGTGAAGAAACCGCCGCGTCCAGCGCCGAGCTGGCACGCCTGGGGATTTATTTGCAGACGCTTGTAGGGCGCTTCCGCGTCTGATCGGCCCTTTGCGGCGGCTAATCGAGGCCGCCGAACACAGCACCTTGTGAAACGTCCTACGCAATTATCAGCCCGCCATGACTCCGAATCGAATTAGCGTTCCCAAGCGCTCTTTCTGATTTGGAGGCTCCTCATGTTTCCTCGGCTGACCCGCCTGCTGGGTAACACCAGCGTCACGCTTAAACTGGCCCTAGGCTTCGGCCAGGTGCTGCTCCTCAGCGTCATCATCGCAATTACCGGCTGGCAAGCCGTGAATGCTGTACTCAGCCGTTCGAACAATTTGATTGTGTTGGGGCAACTCGCCGTAGTGGCAGAGGCTATGCGCGCCGATCGCATCGTGTATCGCACCCTCACGGACACTGCCAGTCTCAGCAAGATGAGCACTCAGATTAAAAAGATCGACCAGTATCTCGCCGACCTCTCCAGCAACCTGAAAGACCCGAACAACCAACTGAGCGTCCAAGAGGCGACTCAGTCGATCAACAGCTTCAAGGCTGGGCTGGCGCAGCTGCCACCCTTGATCGAGAGACGCGAGAACACCCGCACCCTACTGAAAAATGCTGCGCTCCAGGCGGGTGATACCCTCGCCCAGCTGGCCAGCAAGTTGCCCGACCAGCAGGACCAAATGGCCCTGGATACATTAGAAAACCTGCGTCAAGCCATCGCACTGGCGCAGGACCGTACACAAAGCCCGGCCTGGTCAGCCGATTCGCTGAACGCCTACGAACAGGCCGTGAGCCAAACCCTCGACGCATTGGAAATCTCCCTGGCCGCCGTTACAACGCTCCCCGTTGACTCCACCCTGCTCAAAACCGACCTGGCGGACTATCGCGTGCAACTCAATGCCCTCAAGGAGACCCAGCTCACCACCGAAGCCGTGCAAAATCGCCTAGAGCAACAGCTCAACCAATTGCTCGAACAAAGCGACCTGCTAAGCCAGGACCAGACCCTCAAGCGCGACAACGAAGCGAGCCAAACCCGCACGCTGCTGGTGGGTGTCACCCTGACCGCGCTTCTACTAGGCAGCCTGGCCGCGTGGTGGATCGCCCGGCAAATCGTGGTGCCATTGCGTAAAACCCTGACCACCGCCAACCGTATCGCCGACGGCGACTTGAGTGACAACCCTCAGGTCGAACGCCATGACGAACTCGGTCAGTTGCAGCAGAGCATCGCGCAAATGACGCTCAATCTACGCAGCCTCATCGGGGGTATCAGCGATAGTGCCCGGCAAATAGCCGGTGCTGCCAACCAACTGTCAGCCGTCACCGAACAGACCCGCAGCGGGATCAACTATCAGAAAGAGGAAACCGACCAGATGGCCACGGCCATGAATGAAATGCTCGCCACTGCGCAAGAAGTCGCTCGTCACGCGGAACAGGCATCCACAGCCACCAGCGAGGCGGACCAACAGGCAAGCGCGGGAGAACAGATTGTCACGCAGGCCGTTGAGCAAATCGATCATCTGGCCCATGAGATGGCACGCTCCAGCCAGGCGATGCTCGCGTTGCAGCGCCAGAGCCAAAAGATCGGCAGCGTGCTGGACGTTATCAAGTCAGTGTCCCAGCAGACCAACTTGCTGGCACTGAACGCCGCGATCGAGGCGGCGCGCGCAGGCAGCGCCGGTAGAGGTTTCGCCGTGGTGGCCGATGAGGTTCGCAGCCTGGCCCAACGTACCCAAGAGTCCGCCGAAGAAATCGAAGGGCTGATCCTCCGCCTGCATAACGACACACAACAGGTCGCCGACATCATGGACAACAGTCGTACGCTGACCGACAACAGCGTCGGCCTGACCCGAGACGTCGGCGACGCGCTGGCGGCGATTGCGCGAACCGTGTCGCTCATCCAGGAAATGAACCCGCAGATTGCTGCCGCTGCCGAGCAGCAAAGTGCGGTGGCCGCGCAGATCAATCGCAGTGTGTTGACGGTGCGGGATGTGTCGGAACAAACGGCAGTCGCCAGTGAGGAAACCGCAACTGCGAGCGTTCAGTTGACGAGGCTGAGCCTGGACTTACAGACGCTGGTTGGCAAATTCAGGCTCTAGCCACCGTAGCAGCTGTCGAGCCCCAGCGAGGCTGCGTGAGGCGCGACACGCGCCTGTATCGGCAGCGCGCCCGACGCAGCCTCGCTTAAGCTCGACAGCTGCTACGGGTGAGGTGATTACAGGACTTGGCGTAGGAAGGCCTGGGCCCGTGGGTCTTTCGGCGCATCGAAGAATTCGGCTGGGGAAGCGTCTTCGAGCAGCTTGCCGTGATCGAAGAACAGCACACGGTCCGCGACTTCGCGGGCAAAACCCATCTCGTGGGTGACGCAGACCATGGTCATGCCTTCCAGGGCCAGGGTCTTCATCACGTCCAGTACTTCGCCGACCATTTCCGGGTCGAGGGCCGAAGTCGGTTCGTCAAACAACATCACCTTGGGTTCCATGGCCAGGGCCCGGGCAATCGCCACCCGTTGTTGCTGACCGCCAGACAGGCGTGACGGGAATTCGTTGGCCTTCTGCGCGATCCCGACCTTCTCCAGTAGCGCCAGGGCCTTGGCCTCGCGCTCTTGCTTGCCGCGCTTGCGCACGACTTTTTGCGCAAGGCACAGGTTTTCCAGCACGGTCATGTGGGGAAACAGGTTGAAGTGCTGGAACACCATGCCGACTTCACGGCGGTAGGCGTTCACATCGGTTTTCGGGTCGGCCAGTTGCAGGCCGTCGATGCTCACCGAGCCGGAATCGAATTCTTCCAGCCCGTTAAGGCAGCGCAGGAACGTTGACTTACCGGAACCCGACGGGCCAATCACAACCAACACTTCGCCCTTGGCGACTTGGGTGGTGACGTGGTCCACCGCGCGCACCACATGGCCACGGGTGTCGAAGACTTTTACCAGATCGCGAACTTCAATCACTTTGCGCGAGCCTCCGCTCAAGCCGGCTGGCCATTTTCGACAGCGGCAGGTTGATCAGCAGGTACAGGCCTGCCACACAGAACAGGATTTCAAACGGCGAAAACGAGGTGGTGATCACTTCGCGACCGCTTTTGAGCAGCTCAGTAATGGCGATCACCGAGACCAGGGACGTGTCTTTCACCAGACTGATAAATTGCCCGGCCAGCGGCGGTAGCACGCGCTTGAAGGCCTGCGGCAACACCACGTGGCGCATAGACTGACTGGCACTCAGGCCCAGGGAGCGCGCGGCTTCGTTCTGACCACGGGTGATGGACTGCACGCCGGCGCGGACAATTTCCGCCACGTAGGCGCCGGTGAACAGCGACAGTGCGGCGATCCCGGCGAATTCCCGAGACAGGTTGAGCACCGTGCCGATGAAGAAATAGAAAATGAAGATCTGCACCAAAAGCGGCGTGCCGCGCACCAGCTCGACGTAGATCGTCGACAGGTCGCGCAGGGTCGGGTTACTGGAGAGACGGCACAACCCCGTCGCCAAACCAATCGCCAAGCCCAGAATCCCGGACACCACCGACAGCCACAACGTGGTCCACAAGCCCCACATCAGCGGGCCCAGCGCCCAATGGCGGGTCACGCCCACCACATCGCCTTCGGCCACGTCATCGCCACGTGCAACTTGCAGACTGTTGTCGGCAACGGTCAGTTTTTGCTCCACTCCGGCGTCGTTGCGCAGGGTGACTTCGGCTACATCGCCTTTGCGTACCAACTCAACGACGGTGGAAATGTCGGCGGCACGCTGCGACGTTTCGGCCTGATAGGCGAAGTACTGCGGCACGCGGTTCCAGCGCCATTCGTAGGACATCAGCGAGGTGGCGTAGTACAACGCGCCAGCCAGGCCAACCAACACGACCACGGTCAGCAGGTGCCAGGGCCATTGGGCTTTTTTCTGTTTCATTGCGAATTCCGGGATTGATTGAGATCGTTCCCACGCTCTGCGTGGGAATGCCTCACTAGACGCTCTGCGTCCGCTTTGTGACGCGGAGCGTCACGGGCTGCATTTCCACGCAGAGCGTGGGAACGATCGACTCGATGTCAGCCCTTATTCCATGTCCTTGAGCCACTCGGAGCTCTTGAACCACTTGTCATGGATGCGATCGTAGGTGCCGTCGTTGCGGATCTGGTGCAGGAAATTATTGATGTAGTTGAGGCTGTCGTAATCGCCTTTTTTCAGGCCGAACGCCAGAGGCTCGAAAGTGAAGGGTTCGTCGAGGAACACCAGCTTGCCGTTGCCGACTTTCTTCTCAGCCACTACGTTGTACGGCGCGTCATAGACGAAGGCGTCGGCTTTGCCGTTGACCACGTCCAACACGCCTTCTTGCTCGTTGTCATAGCCGTGGTACTTGGCTTTGGAGATCATCTTCTTGGCGATCATTTCACCCGTGGTGCCAAGCTTGGAGGTCAGGCGATATTTCTCGTCGTTCAGGTCTTTGTAAGACTTGATGGTGCCTTCCAGGTCCTTGCGGATCAGCAAAGTCTGGCCGACCACAATGAAGGGTTCGCTGAAGTTCAGGCGCAGGTTACGTTCCTGGGTCAGGGTCATGCCGCTGCCGATCATGTCGAACTTGCCGGTCAGGAAGGCCGGGATGATGCCATCATAACCGGTGGACACCAGCTCCAGCTTGACGCCCATGGACTTGGCCATGGCCTTGAGGATGTCGACTTCAAAACCGATGATTTCACCGCGTTTATCTGTCATTTCGAACGGCATGTAGGTCGGGTCCATGCCGACTTTCAGCGTGCCGCGCTTGACCGCATCATCGATGGCTCCGGCTTGGGCCGCAGCTGCGGCGACCAGCGTAGTGACGCCTAGCAGCAGCATCGAAAGATACTTTTTCATCATCAAGTCCCCTGAACGATTCTTGTAAGGCCGGTGCGCAAAAGGGCTGCACCATTGCGGGGTGCGATCCTAACTCACTCGTCCCCCGTCACAAAGGTTTCACGGGTAAATGTTATCGGCGTATGTCGGAAAAGCCCCACAACGGTGCAGCCAAGAGCCTGTGTTCGGCAATTGATTGATGTGTAAGCAGTTATGACACTCAATCGATCTCCGCCATCCAGGTGGTGTCCTTAAACCACTTATCGTGCAGGCGATCGTAGGTGCCATCCTGTGCCACCTGATTGAGGAAATGGTTGATCCAGTTAAGGCTGTCGTAATCACCTTTTTTCAGGCCGAACGCCAGGGGCTCGAAGGTAAAGGGTTGTTCAAGCGCCAATAACGTGCGGTTTTCCGGCCGGGTCATCGCGATCAGGTTGTAGGGCGCGTCATGAATAAAGGCATCGGCCTTGCCCTCGACTACCTGCCGTATAGCTTCTTCCGAGGTGGTGAAACTACTTAGACGAGCCGCCCCCAGAAAGCGTTGTGCAGCAGCCTCTCCAGTGGTGCCTTCAGTGGCAACGATCCGGTATCCAGCCTCGTTCAGGTCTTCAATACTCGAAACCATGCCGGCCAGGCGGGGGTGCAACAGTACCGTTTGGCCAACCACGATGAAGGAGTCGCTGAAATTCAGCTTCAGGTTGCGCTCCTGAGTAACCGTCATGCCGCTGCCAATCAGATCAAACTTCTTCGCCATCAGACCCGGCAGCAACTCGGTATAAGGCACCGCAATCAGTTCAAGCTCAACGCCCAACGCGCGGCTCATCGCCTGGAGCAAGTCGATCTCAAAACCGACGATGCGCCCCTGTTTATCCGTCATTTCAAAGGGGACGTAAGTGGGCGTGGTGCCGACTTTAAGCACACCGCGTCGAACGGCGTCGTCAAGGGCGCCAGCATTCACCAGACCTGCGTAAATCAATACGACAGCGCCGATCAGCCATGCCAAACAATACCTTTTGCTCATGAATCCCCCGTGGCAAATCAAATTTGGGGGGCGATGCTAACCCAGGCACGGGCACGGCAATACGTCTCGAACAAAGGTCTTTTGTTTCGAAATAACAAGGAGTTAGCGTTAAATGGAAGAGGCGGGGAACGCTGTAGGATCAGCGCTTCGAACGCCCCCGAGATGAACACTCGGGGGCGTCTGAATCAGGCCGGTTGAGCCTGGGACGACAGCGGTTGCAGCGGCAGCAACGGCGCGTGAGGATCAGCTTTGATCGATTCACGCCAAGCGCCGAGCCACTCGGCATGACCTTCGCTCCAGACCTGCTCATGCAGGCGAGCCAGGGCCACCGGGTCGCTGAGCAAGGCCAGGCGCTCGCTGTTGTTGAGGCCGGCAGGGCCGACTTTCAACGCGTGGCGAACACGCTCAAGGCGCAAGTACTCGATCGGCTCCGCCTCGCGGTGACGCGAGGTCGCCAGGGCACAGGCCAAGGCGTTCTGCTGCGGATCGACTACCGAACGCACAAACCCATCATTCAGGGCGTGCCAACGATTTTCGTGGGTGTACTTCTCGGTCGACAGCAACGCTTGCGGCGGATTGTATTCCTCAGGAATCAGGAACAGGCTCTCGTCGCGAGACTTGAGGCCCAGCTTGACCCGGCTGGAAATCACCGACACCGGGATCGACAGCATCAGCGAACCGACGATCGGAATCAGCCACCACAGGAAGCTTGGGTTCAACCACACCACCAACAGCGCCCACAGGAAGCCGAGCACGGTTTGCGGACCGTGGCGCTTGACCGCTTCACTCCATGGCGTGGAGTCGTCGTCACGCTGCGGCGAGTTCCAGGTCGCAGCCCAGCCGAGGAACGCGGCGAGTACGAAGCGGGTGTGGAAGATCATCCGCACCGGCGCCAGCAGCATGGAGAACAGCATCTCCAGCAGCATCGACAAGGTCACCTTGAACTTGCCGCCGAACTCTTTCGCGCCCTTGGCCCAGATCAGGATGATGCTCAGCAACTTCGGCAGGAACAGCAGCACGATAGTGGTGGAGAACAGCGCCACCGCCTTGTCCGGATGCCATTGAGGCCACAGTGGGTACAGCTGGCGTGGTGCCATGAAGTACTGCGGTTCCATCAAGGTGTTCACCGCCAGCAACGCCGTCGACAGCACCAGGAAGAAGAACCATAAAGGCGCCGACAGGTAGGACATCACGCCGGTCAGGAACACCGCACGGTGCACCGGGTGCATACCCTTGACCAGGAACAGGCGAAAGTTCATCAGGTTGCCGTGGCACCAGCGACGGTCACGCTTGAGTTCATCCAACAGGTTCGGCGGTAGCTCTTCGTAACTGCCCGGCAAGTCGTAGGCAATCCACACGCCCCAGCCGGCACGGCGCATCAGCGCAGCTTCAACGAAGTCGTGGGAGAGGATCGCACCGGCGAACGCGCCTTTCCCCGGCAATGGCGCCAGGGCGCAGTGCTCGATAAACGGCTTCATGCGGATGATCGCGTTGTGACCCCAGTAGTGGGATTCACCCAGTTGCCAGAAGTGCAGGCCGGCCGTAAACAGCGGGCCATACACGCGGGTGGCGAACTGCTGCATGCGCGCATACAGGGTGTCCATGCCCGACGCCCGTGGCGCGGTCTGGATAATCCCGGCATCCGGCGTGGCTTCCATCAAGCGCACCAGGCTGGTCAGGCATTCGCCGCTCATCACGCTGTCGGCGTCGAGAACGACCATGTACTTGTAGTCACCGCCCCAACGACGGCAGAAGTCGTCGAGGTTGCCGCTCTTGCGCTTTACGCGACGGCGACGGCGGCGATAGAAGATCTTGCCGAAACCACCGGCTTCGCGGCACACGTCGAGCCAGGCTTGCTGCTCGGCGATACAGATATCAGCGTCGTTACTGTCGCTGAGCACGAAGAAATCGAAGCGATCCAGGTCACCCGTGGCGGCCACCGATTCGAACGTCGCACGCAGACCGGCGAATACCCGGGGCACGTCTTCGTTGCAGATCGGCATCACCAGCGCGGTGCGGGCGTCTTTCGGAATTGGCTCGTCGCCGGCACTTTTACCGGAGATTCGGTATTTATCGTGACCGGTGAGCAACTCCAGGAAGCCCATCAATGCAGTCCAGAAACCAGCCGACACCCAGCAGAACAAGATCCCGAACATGATCAGGATGCTGGTTTGCAGGGCGTAAGGCAGTACTTGGGTGGCGGTTTGCAGCAGCGTCTGGTTACGAACTTCGTCGAAGTCGACCAGCGACCAGCCTTGGTACGGCATGATGCCTTTCATGTACCAGCCGGCAATGATGGTCTGGCCGAGCATCAGCACCAGCAGGATGTAACGACGGATCGAACCCACGGTGCGCCAGCGCGCCGCCGGCAATACACGTTCATCCTTCGGCGGGGCCGGAGGGTTGGTACGACCGGTCAGCCGGCGCCAACCGCGCACCAGAATGTTGGTACGCCAAGGCTCAGGCACCACTTTGGTCCGACGAATCGGCGGCGTGGCCTTCAGGCAAACCCGACCACTGGCGTCGAGCGCCAGCATTTCCGCGTCTTGCAGCTCTTCGGCGGTGTTGAGGGTCAGCCGGCGGCCAACCGACGCTTGGGCAGCGTCGGTCGGTGCGTCGAAGGCCTTGGACGACAAGCGTTCGTGCAGTTCGCTGAAGGATGTGCAGCCCGCCAGTTCGGCGCGCTGCTCAGCAGTCATCGGGAGATGCGCCAGGTACTCGGACAGAGTCTCGGGCGTGGCTTGGGAATTACTCATCGGCAGGCAACTGATAGCTCCAGGTTTCGGTCAGGACTTGTTCTGTCTTGGCCGGCTCCGGTGTGGCTGGGGCAGCTTCTGGCTGCTTGGCTTCCTTGTCTTTCGCGTCTTTCTTGGCCTGCTTTTCGTGCTGTTTAGCGAGCACTTTGTCAGCCTTGAGCACTTGGGTCGAAACCTTCTCAGGCTCAGGCTTCACGATGTCCTGGACCAGGGCCGCACGCATTTCGGTCGGTTTGCCTGCGTCCTTGATCTTCATACGCAGGGTCAGACGCCAGCCTTTGGTGTGCTCGTTGTAGCGCACGCTGTTCTCAACGATCTCGGCGTTGTCGCCAACGCTGACCTGGCTGCGAACCGGCGCATCAGACGGCAGGGCTTTCAGGGACGGGCCCTCGAAGTCCACCAGGTAGGCCACGCTGCCATCGGGTTGACGGATCAGGTTGGACTGTTTCACGTCACCGGTGGAACGCAGGGTCTGCTTGACCCAGGCGCTGTCGGTCGGGTGCAGGGCCTTTTCGTCCATGGTCCAGTGCAGGCGGTAGCTGACGTTCAGCGGTTCGCCGACTTTAGGCAGCTCGGCCGGGCTCCAGAACGCAACGATGTTGTCGTTGGTTTCATCGGCGGTCGGAATCTCTACCAGGTCGACGGAACCCTTGCCCCAGTCGCCTTCAGGCTCGATCCAGGCGCTTGGGCGCTTGTCGTAGTTGTCGTCCAGGTCTTCGTAGTGGCTGAAGTCGCGGCCACGCTGCAGCAAGCCGAAACCACGCGGGTTCTCTACGGCGAAGTTGCTGACCGACAGGTGTTTAGGGTTGTTCAGTGGGCGCCAGATCCACTCGCCGTTACCGGCATGGATCGACAGGCCGCTGGAATCGTGCAGTTCACGACGGTAGTTGAGCACCTTCGACGGCTGGTTCGCGCCGAACAGGTACATGCTGGTCAACGGAGCAACGCCCAGTTTGGTGACCTTGTCACGCAGGAACATCTGCGATTTGACGTCGACAATGGTGTCGGTGCCAGGGCGCAGGGTCAGGCGATAGGCACCGGTAGCCCGAGGCGAGTCCAGCAAGGCAAAGATCACCAGCTGTTTTTCACCCGGTTTTGGACGCTCGATCCAGAACTCAGTGAAGCGCGGGAATTCTTCGCCGGACGGCAATGCCGTGTCGATCGCCATGCCACGGGCGGACAGGCCATAGGACTGGCCCTTGCCAACGACGCGGAAGTAGCTGGCGCCGAGCATGGTCATGATTTCGTCTTGCTTGTCAGCCTTGTTGATCGGGTACAGCACACGGAAACCGGCATAACCCAGTTGTTCGGTGGCTTTAGGATCAAACTTCACGTCGCCGAAATCGAAACGAGTCGGGTCGTATTTGATTTCCTGGACGCTGTCGGCAGTGACTTCGTTGATTTTCACCGGCGTGTCGAAGTGCATGCCCTGGTGATAGAAGGACAGCTTGAACGGCGTGTTCTGATCAGCCCACTCGGCTTTCTCGTTGCGGAAACGAATTTTTTGGTAGTCAGCGAATTTCATTTCGCGGAATTCGTTTGGCAGATTGCTGCGCGGAGCTTCGTATTTCTGCCCGGCCAGCTCTTTTGCCTTGGCCGACACATCATCCAGACTGAATGCCCACAGTTGACCCGCGCCGAACAGGCAAAACAGGGCAGAGCCCGTCACCAGTGCGTTTCGTAACCGTTTGGCAGACAATTTTGGTGCATTACAGGGACTAACAATCACGAGCAACCCTCGCCGAAAACAGATCAAAAAACCAACGGCCAGCTATCTATATGCCAGGTTGGCGAGCATTGTTCCGACTCCCCTGGGGCTAAATGATTCCCCAACGGCTGCCGGACAAGTCTCTACCTAAGTCAAAAATGGACCAAACAACGCTGATCCCCGTAGCGCGCGATTATCTAGTAGCCCGCGAGACAACGCATCAGGGACAACGAAGTATTTGTAGCGAAATCCTGCGTTTTTAGGCATTAAAAGTCGTTTTTAATACATTCACGTCTGTAAGAGGAAGGTCACAGGGCCATCATTGACCAAATGCACCTGCATATCAGCGCCAAAACGCCCCGACGCCACCTTGCCATGCAATTGTTGCGCTTGTAACAGCAAGTGATCGAAAAGCGCTGCACCCAAGGCCGGTGGGGCCGCAGTAGAGAAGCTCGGACGCAGCCCGCTTTTGGTATCCGCCGCCAGAGTGAACTGTGACACCAGCAGCAAACCGCCGCCGATGTCCTTCAAGGACACGTTCATCTTGCCCTCTTCGTCGCTGAACACCCGATAGTTAAGCAGCTTGTGCAAAAGTTTGTCGGCGCTCTCGGGCGTATCGCCAGGTTCGACGGCCACCAACACCAGCAAACCCTGATCGATCGACCCCACTACTTCGCCCGCGACCTCAACCCGGGCGCCACGCACCCTTTGCAACAGGCCCTTCATGCTTCTTCTGGCGGCAAGTCAAGCAGGCGCCGTGCCATCTCGCCGGTCGCACGCACCAACGCATCAGTGATTCCCGGCTCGGATGCCGCATGGCCAGCCTCGCGGATCACTTGCAGTTCGCTGTTGGGCCACGCCTGATGCAGCTCCCAGGCGTTATCCAGTGGGCAGATCATATCGTAGCGGCCGTGAATGATTACGCCAGGCAGATGGGCGATCTTGTGCATATCGCGAATCAGCTGGTCAGGTTCCAGGAAGGAGTTGTTGGTGAAGTAGTGGCACTCGATACGCGCGATGGACAGGGCGCGCTGGGGCTCGGCAAACCGCTCGACCTGCTGAGGGTTCGGGCACAGGCCCAACATGCGACCTTCCCAGGTGGACCAGGCCTTGGCCGCATGCATCTGGGCAATCTGGTCGTTGCCGGTCAGGCGCTTATGGTAGGCCGTGAGCAGGTCGTGGCGTTCTTCTTGAGGGATCGGGGCAAGGTAGTCCTGCCAGTAATCCGGGAACATACGGCTGGCGCCGGCCTGGTAGAACCACTGAATGTCTTGGGGACGGGCCAGGAAAATACCGCGCACGATCAGGCCATGGACCCGCTCTGGGTGGGTTTGCGCGTAGGCCAGGGCCAGGGTCGAACCCCAGGAACCGCCGAACAACACCCATTTCTCGATGCCCAAGTGTTCGCGGATGCGCTCGAGGTCGGCGACCAGGTCCCAGGTGGTGTTGTTTTCCAGGCTGGCGCGAGGGGTGGAGCGACCGCAACCACGCTGGTCGAAGGTGACAATGCGGTACAGGCTCGGATCAAAGTAGCAGCGACTGTTGGCATCACAACCGGCACCAGGGCCGCCGTGGATGAATACGACGGGCAAACCTTCGGGGGAGCCACTTTCATCGACATACAGCGTGTGGGTTTCATCGACTGCCAGATCGTGCCGGGCGTAGGGTTTGATCTGCGGGTACCAAGTCTGCATTGCGCGCTCCGTAGGGTGTCGGGTTCATCCCTGGGGGGACGTCTATTATTTTGCCGTCTGGCATCATAAACCCGAATTGTGCAATGAGCATGTCCTTGAGCGCTTAGACCTGTGTCAGCCCTTCGCTCCTCAGGTAATACAACAGATAGTCGTACAACTGATCCACCTCCGGCACTTGGCCGCGCGCCCTTAGGCAGCCATGGATCAGGCCTTTCCCGGGATAAAGCACCGCTGCTACGCCCGCCGCCTGAAGGCGTTCGGCGTAGAGCATGCCGTCATCACGCAGCGGGTCAAACTGCGCCACGGCGATCAATGCCTTGGGCAAATCGCTGAAGTCTTCAGCCAGCAGCGGCATGGCATAGGACGACGGCTGGCCCGCACCCAGCAGGTAGAGCGCCAGATAGCAGTCTGTGTCGGCGGTGGTGAGCAATGGCGCATCCCTGCAATCGCGGCGTGATGGCAAATCGGCCGGGCCACCCAAGCCTGGATAGATCAACACTTGGGCCCGGGGCCGCGGCTGGCCGTCATCCCGCAGGCCCAGGCACAACGCCGCCGCCAGATTGCCGCCCGCGCTGTCACCTGCCACCACCAGACGCCGGAGATCAATGGCGTACGGCCCCTGCCCCGCCTGGATCGCTTGCCACACCGCGCGGCAATCTTCGTAAGCCGCTGGGAATGGGTGTTCAGGCGCCAGGCGGTAATCGATGGCGATCACCAGCACCTGTAACGCGCTGGCCAGTTCGAAGCAAATGAAGTCATGGGAATCCAGCCCGCCGACCACCCAGCCGCCGCCGTGCATATAAAGGAGGCAGGGCCAGCCATCAACCGGAGTGGGAGTCGTAGGCTTATAGCTACGCACCTTCACCCCACCCAGTGAAAAGTCCGAAACTTGCAGTCCTGGCGGCTGTGGCGGGGTAAATGCTTGGCACATGCGGTCGTAGCCTTGGCGTAATCCTGCCAGCGACGAGTCGTCACTGGTGAAGGACTCGGTTTTGGCGACAAAGGCGGCAAGCTGCGGAGAGATCGAATACATGCGCAAATATCCCTGACGCTGGAGATCCAAACGTGTTGTTTTATCTGACAAGTTCGGCTCAGGGTTTGAGGCTGGCCTGCACCGCTGCCACGCCATCCTTGCCATCAAACGCCGTGACCCCGGCCAACCAGCGCTGCAAATCCTCAGGGTGATCACGCAGCCATTGCTTGGCCACATCCTGGGGCGACTGGCGCTCCATGATCGGCACCATCAACTGGCTTTCCTGGGCGGCGGTGAAGGTCAGGTTTTCCAACAGTCGATTGGCGTTGGGGCAGCGCTCTGCGAAGTCCGGCGCGGTGACGGTGGAGACCGTGGCGCGACCTTCGTCAGGGCCGAACACATCTTCACTGCCGGTGAGGTAGGCCATTTTCATGTTGATGTTCATCGGGTGCGGGGTCCAACCGACAAACACCACGAACTCCTTGCGGTTCACCGCGCGTTGCACCGCCGCCAGCATGCCCGCTTCACCCGAGGCGACCAGCTTGAAGCCGCCGAGGCCGAAGTGGTTGGTGTCGATCATTTTCTGGATATCGGTATTGGCGCCGCTACCGGGCTCGATGCCATAGATCTTGGCGCCCAACTTGTCTTTGAAGCGGGCGATATCGGCAAAGGTCTTCAACCCGGCATCGGCCACGTATTGCGGCACGGCCAGGGTGGCCTGGGCGTCGGCAAGGCTGGGTTTATCGAAGACTTTGACCTGTTTGGCCGCCAGGAACGGTGCGATGTTGTTATCCATCGCCGGTTTCCAGTAGCCGAGGAAAACATCCAGACGCTTGTCGCGGATGCCCGCGAAGATGATCTGCTGCACAGCGCTGGTCTGTTTGCTGTCGTAGCCCAGGCCGTTGAGTAACACATCAGCCATGCCCGAGGTGGCGATCACGTCGGTCCAACTGACCACGCCCATGCGCACGGCTTTGCAGGAGGCCGGCTCGGCGGCCATGGCGTGTGCACTGAGCAGTGCGGCGCCGGTGAGGGTCAACAGGTAACGGTTGAACAGTCTTTTCATGAAAGAGGTCTCACTCGGCAGCTTTTATTGTGGGGAGTGGCGTCTGACGCGCCGTACCCACAACCTTACCCAGCGAGACCTCTATCAACACGACCTGTGGCGACCGGCAGTTGCACTGCGGCGACTGTGAGGCTTGCCGGCGATAGCCATTTCAGCCGTAGCGCTTTTGCCCCCAAGCCAGGAACCCTTCCAGCAACTGCTTCAACACCACCTGGGTTGGCTCGGCCAAATCCGTCCGATAACGGAACGGCTCGAACTCTTCCATATAAGCGCTCTGGCACAACTCCAACTGCACGGCGTGGATGTCCTGCGCCGGGTTGCCGTAGTGCCGGGTGATATGGCCACCCTTGAAGCGCCCGTTCAGCACATGGGTGTACTGGGGATATTTGGCGCAGATGGCTTCGAGCTGGCTGGCCAACTCGGCGTCGCAGGCAGCGCCATTGAAGGTGCCGAGGTTGAAGTCCGGCAGTTTGCCATCGAACAGGTGCGGGATCACCGAGCGGATCGAGTGCGCATCGAACAGCAGCGCATAGCCGAACTCGGCCTTGAGCCGGGCCAGTTCCTCTTGCAGCGTACGGTGGTATGGGCCCCAGACCTTTTCCAGGTAGGTTGCGCGCTCTTCCTTTGACGGCTCCAGACCTTCGCGGAACAACGGCACGCCGTCAAACAGCGTCGCCGGGTACAAACCGGTGGTGGCGCCGACATACAACGGTTTGTCGTCGGACGGCCGGTTCAGGTCGATCACAAACCGCGAGTACTCGGCCGCCAAGGTGCTGGCACCGAGCTCTTCGGCAAAGTCATACAGCGTGGGGATGTGCCAGTCGGTATCCGGCAGGCTCTGCGCCTCGGGGATCAACCCGGCCTGCACCGCAGGCGTGAGACGCAGCCCGGCGTGGGGCATGCTGATCAGCAGCGGCACGCGGCCTTTTTTGAAGTTCAGAACCTTGTCCACAGCATTGCTCCTCAAACAGTGACGTCGACGCCGTGGCGCACGACGCGTTTATCCAGCTCGCCGCCCAGCCAGTAGGCAAGGTCGGCGGGGCGATCAATCTGCCACGCGACAAAATCCGCGACCTTGCCCACTTCCAGAGACCCATGGGTGTCACCCATGCCCAGCGCGGTGGCCGCATGCTGGGTGGCGCCGGCCAGGGCTTCTTCCGGGGTCATGCGGAACAAGGTGCAAGCCATGTTCAGCATCAAGCGCACCGACAACGCCGGTGAGGTGCCGGGGTTGAGGTCGCTGGCTATAGCGATCTTCACACCGTGCTTGCGCAGGACCTCCATCGGCGGCAACTGGGTTTCACGCAGGAAGTAGAAAGCGCCCGGCAGCAAGACGGCGACGGTGCCAGAAGCGGCCATGGCGATGGCGTCTTCTTCGGTCATGAACTCCAGATGGTCCGCCGACAACGCGTGGTAACGCGCCGCGAGGCTGGAACCGTGCAACGACGACAGCTGCTCGGCATGCAGTTTCACCGGCAGGTCCAACTGCTGGGCAACCTTGAACACGCGCTCCACCTGTTCGGTGGAAAACGCTAGGTACTCGCAGAAAGCGTCGACCGCATCCACCAGCCCTTCCGCCGCCAAGGCTGGCAACATCTCGGCGCAGATGTGATCGATGTAGTCATCGGCACGGTCCTTGTACTCCGGCGGCAACGCGTGCGCCGCGAGGCACGTGGCGCGCACGCTGACTGGCAGCGCTTCGCCGAGACGACGCGCAACCCGCAACATCTTGCGTTCATTGGCCAGGTCCAAGCCGTAGCCGGACTTGATCTCAACCGTGGTCACGCCGTCACGCAGCAAACTGCGCAGGCGCTTTTCAGCGCTGGCAAACAGTTCATCTTCTGTCGCGGCGCGGGTGGCGCGCACCGTGCTGGCAATACCGCCCCCTTTGGCCGCGATTTCGGCGTAGCTCACCCCTTCAAGGCGCTGCTCGAATTCGCCGCTGCGATTGCCGCCAAACACCGTGTGCGTGTGGCAGTCGATCAGCCCGGGGGTAACCCACGCGCCTTGCAGGTCGTGAACCTGCGCATAGTCTCCCTCCGGCAGATCGGCCAAGGGGCCGATCCACTCGATGAGCTGACCTGCGGTGACCATGGCGGCATCCTCGATGATCGAGTATTTGCCGTGGGCCATGGTTGCGACGTGGCAGTGTTGCCAAAGCGTTTTCATCAACGCCTCCCTAAGTTATCGATGAGACAAAACCGGGTCGTAATGGACCTTGGCCGCTTGCCCGGCAGCGGGTTTGACCCACAACAGGTAGGCGACGACCAACAGCACGATCCACACGGCGCCGACCAGCAATGCAGCCTGGGTGTCCGGGAAGTAGCCCAGCACGCCAAATACAAACAACATGAACACGATGGCCGCCGCAGGCGCATAAGGCCAGAACGGTACCGGGAATTTCAGCTCGGCGACTTGCTCTTTAGTCATCGAGCGGCGCATCGCGACCTGGGTGAACAGGATCATCAGCCAGACCCATACGGTGGCGAAGGTGGCAATCGAGGCAATCACCAGGAACACGTTTTCCGGGATCAGGTAATTGAGCACCACGCCGCCGAGCAGCGCCGCGCCCATCACCACCACGGTCATCCACGGCACGCCTTGTTTGGACAGCTGGGCAAAACCCTTGGGCGCCTGCCCTTGCTGGGCCAGGCCGTACATCATGCGGCCGGCGCCAAAGATGTCACTGTTGATGGCCGACACCGCCGCCGAGATCACCACGATATTGAGAATGGTCGCCGCCGAGCCGATGCCCAGGTTGCTGAATATCTGTACGAACGGGCTGCCCTGGGTGCCGATCTGCGGCCACGGGTAGATCGCCATCAACACAAACAAGGTCAGCACGTAGAACAACAGGATGCGCAGCGGCACGGCGTTGATCGCCTTGGGGATCACACGTTGCGGGTCCTTGGCTTCACCGGCGGTGATGCCGATGATTTCGATGCCGCCAAACGCGAACATCACCACCGCAAACGAGGCGATCAAACCGCCAACGCCGTTGGGCATAAAGCCGCCGTGGGCCCACAGGTTGCTGAGGCCGCTGGCTTGGGTGTCGCCGGCAGTGTGAATGCCGAACAGCATGATGCCGAAGCCGCCCAGGATCATCGCGACAATCGCGCCAACCTTGAGCAGCGACAGCCAGAACTCCATCTCGCCAAACACTTTGACGTTGCACAGGTTCAGGCCGCCGATCAAAAACACGATGCCGAGCACCCAGACCCAACGTGCGACTTCGGGAAACCAGAAGCCCATGTAGATGCCGAAGGCGGTCACGTCGGCGAGGCAGACGATGATCATTTCAAACGCGTAGGTCCAGCCGAGGATAAAGCCGGCCATGGGGCCCAGGTAGGTGCTGGCGTACTGGCCGAAGGAGCCGGCCACCGGGTTGTGCACGGCCATTTCACCCAGGGCGCGCATCACCATGAATACCGCGGCGCCGCCGATCAGGTAGGCCAACAACACGGCGGGACCGGCCATCTGGATGGCGGACGCGGAGCCATAGAAAAGCCCGGTACCGATCGCCGAGCCCAGAGCCATAAAGCGAATATGTCGGGCGTTGAGCCCGCGTTTCAAACCCTTTTCTTGCGTGTGCATTTCTCGTCCCTAATTATTTTTATAAGAAGAGGATCGTTCCCACGCTCTGCGTGGGAATGCATCCTGTGACGCTCAGCGTCACGGCTCTAAAAGTAGACGCAGAGCGTCCAGGGCGGCATTCCCACGCAGAGCGTGGGAATGATCAGTTACAGGCTTGGCAGCAACTTGGCCGGCACCAGTTCATTCAGGCAGCGGCTGGCAAGCAGCTCGCTGGCGGCGTTGATGTCAGGTGCAAAGAAGCGGTCCTTTTCATAGAACGCCACTTTGTCGCGCAGAATGCCGCGAGCCTTTTCAAGCTTGGTCGAGGTTTTCAAGCCGTCGCGCAGGTCCAGGCCCTGGCACGCTGCCAGCCACTCAACCGCCAACACACCACGGGTGTTCTCGGCCATTTCCCACAGGCGCTTGCCCGCAGCCGGCGCCATCGAAACGTGGTCTTCCTGGTTGGCGGAAGTCGGCAGGCTGTCCACGCTATGCGGATGAGCCAGCGCCTTGTTCTCACTGGCCAACGCTGCTGCTGTCACCTGGGCGATCATGAAACCGGAGTTCACCCCGCCATTGCCCACCAGGAACGGCGGCAATTGCGACATGTGCTTGTCCATCATCAGCGAGATACGGCGCTCGCTCAGGGAGCCGATTTCCGCGATGGCCAGCGCCATGTTATCAGCGGCCATGGCCACCGGTTCCGCGTGGAAGTTACCGCCGGAGATCACGTCGCCTTCGGCTGCAAACACCAGCGGGTTATCCGACACGGCGTTGGCTTCCACCACCAGCACTTCGGCGGCCTGGCGGAACTGGGTCAGGCAGGCGCCCATGACTTGCGGCTGGCAGCGCAGGGAGTACGGGTCTTGTACTTTGTCGCAGTTCTGGTGCGACTGGGAGACCTGGCTGCTTTCGCCCAGCAGGTCACGATAGGCCGCAGCCGCATCGATCTGCCCACGTTGGCCGCGAGCGGCGTGAATACGTGCGTCAAATGGCGAACGCGAGCCCAGCACCGCTTCCACGGTCAGGGCGCCGCAGGCCAGGGCGCCCGCGAACAAATCTTCGCCTTCGAACAGGCCACGCAAAGCATACGCGGTAGATACCTGGGTGCCGTTGAGCAGCGCCAGACCTTCTTTGGCGGCGAGGGTCAGCGGGGTCAGGCCGGCGACTTTCAGCGCTTCGGTGGCCTCAAGCCATTCGCCCTTGTAGCGCGCCTTGCCTTCGCCCAGCAGCACCAGGGACATGTGGGCCAATGGCGCCAAGTCACCGGAAGCACCCACTGAACCTTTCAGAGGAATATGCGGATACACCTCGGCGTTGATCAGCGCGATCAGTGCGTCGATCACCTGGCGGCGAATCCCGGAGAACCCACGGCTCAGGCTGTTGACCTTGAGCACCATGACCAGCCGCACCAGCGCATCGCTGATCGGCTCACCGACACCGGCGGCATGGGACAGCACCAGCGAACGCTGGAGGTTTTCCAGGTCTTCGCTTGCGATGCGGGTCGAGGCCAGCAGGCCGAAACCGGTGTTGATGCCGTAAGCGGTGCGGTTCTCGGCGAGAATCTGCTCCACGCAGGCAACACTGGCTTCGATCTGCGCCGTGGCGCTGTCATCCAGGCTGAGGGTTACCGGCTGCTGGTAGATGGCCCGCAGTTGGGAGAGGCTCAGTTGGCCTGGAATCAGATTTAGCGCAGTCACATTCATGCTCCTTTTGAGAGTGTTGTTAACTACCAGTCGCTCCGGATGCTTCCGTTATCCGCCGCGGTGTTCTTTTAGAACGACTCGCGGCTTGGCACGCTGGTTATTGTTGGAAAAACGTTCAGTGCAAATTCGGCAAGGTGCGGTGCAGCAGGTTGGCATCCTTGAGCAGTGCGGCCGCCGTCGCGATGTCCGGCGCCAGCCAGCGGTCTTGTTCGTAAGGCGAGACCTTTTCACGCAACAGGCGCCAGGCGCTGTCAGTACCCGCGCCGAAACGCTGGTCCTTGAGAAACTCAAACGCCTGGGCCGCCAGCAGGTACTCAATGGCAAGGATCTGGGTGACGTTGGCCAACAATTGATGCAGCTTGAGCGCGGCATTGGTGCCCATGCTCAGATGGTCTTCCTGCAGGCCCGAGGTGACAAAGTTGTCGAGCACCGCCGGTTGCGCCAACTGGCGGTTTTGCCCACACAGGGAGGCGGCGACGTACTGCACGATCATCATCCCGGAGTTGACCCCGGGGTTGCTGACCAGGAACGCCGGCAGACCACTGACGTGCGGGTTGATCAGGCGGTCCAGGCGACGCTCGGCCACGGAGCCGATTTCGGCCATCGCGATGGCGAGCATGTCGGCCGCCAGCGCCACGGATTGTCCGTGGGGGTTGGCCTGGGACACCACGCGGTAGTTGTCCGGTGTGCCGAGCACCAACGGGTTATCGGTGGCGCTGTTGAGTTCGGTCTCGATCTGACGAGTGGCGTGTTCCACCTGGTCGCGCGCCGCGCCATGAATCTGCGGGATCGAGCGGATGCTCAGCGCGTCCTGGGTACGGATGCCTTTGCTGCTGGCGATCACTTCACTGCCGTCGAGCAAGGCGCGCAGGTTGATGCCGACTTGTTGCATGCCCGGGTGCGGCTTGAGGGCGATGATGGCTTCGTCGAAGGCGTCAATCTGACCGCGCTGGGCCTCAAAGCTCATGGCACCGATCACGTCGGCCCATTGCAGCAAATGATGCGCGTCAGCCAAGGCCAGGCAGCTCAGGCCGGTCATGCACGGCGTGCCGTTGACCAGGCACAGACCGTCCTTGGCACCCAGTACCACCGGCTGTAAACCTTCGGCGCTCAGGGCCTGTTGCGCCGGGACGACCTGGCCCCGGTAGCTCACATTGCCAACACCCAGCAAGGTCACGCCGACATGCGCCATGTGGGTCAGATAACCCACCGAGCCCTGGGACGGCACTTGCGGCGTGATGCCGTGGTTGAGCAGCGCCAGCAACGAATGCACCACCTGCGGATGCAGGCCGGATTTGCCGTGGCTGTAGTTGATAATTGCCGCACAAATGATCGCACGCGTTTGCTCATCGCTGAGTACCGGACCGACGCCGCAGGCGTGGCTCAGCAAGGTATTACGCGACAGTTGGCTGAGTTGCTCGCCCTTGAGCGACACATTGCACAGCGCGCCCAGACCGGTGTTCACGCCATAGGCGCGCTCACCGCTGGTGACGATGCGCTGCACGATGGCCTGGGCATTGTCGATACGCGCCCAGGCGTGGCCCGAGAGTTCGAGAACAGCACCGTGACGGGCCACGGCGACCACGTCCTGCCAGCGCATGGGGACGTCGGCGATGATGATTTTTTCAGCCAGGGACATCTTCATACCTTCTTCAATTTGATCGTTCCCACGCTCTGCGTGGGAATGCCACCTGGGACGCTCTGCGTCCCGCTGTCATCCGGATCAGACCACCGCCGCCCGCCGCTGTACAAACCGATCCACATACTCATCCGCCGGCGAATGCAGGATCTCGCGAGGCGTGCCGACCTGGATCAGCTTGCCGTCCTTGAGAATTGCAATGCGATTGCCGATGCGCACGGCCTCGTCGAGGTCGTGGGTGATGAACACGATGGTTTTGTGCAGGGTCTTTTGCAGCTCCAGCAATTGGTCCTGCATCTCGGCACGAATCAGCGGGTCGAGGGCACTGAACGCTTCATCCATCAGGATGATGTCGGTGTCGGCCGCCAGGGCGCGGGCCAGGCCGACGCGCTGACGCATGCCGCCGGAGAGCTGATGCGGGTATTTGTTTTCGTAGCCTTTGAGGCCCACGGTTTCGATCCAGTGCAGCGCGCGTTCGGCGCAGACCTGCTTGGTTTCGCCGCGCACTTTCAGGCCGTAGGCAACGTTGTCGAGCACGCTCTTGTGGGGCAACAGGCCGAAGCTCTGGAACACCATGCTGATCTTATGTCGACGGAATTGGCGCAGGGCTTCCATGTCCAGTTTCAGGATGTCTTCGCCGTCCACCAGGATCGCGCCGCTGGTGGGGTCGATCAGGCGGTTGAAGTGACGCACCAGGGTCGACTTGCCGGAGCCCGACAGGCCCATGATCACGAAGATCTCACCGGTGCCGATGCTCAGGGACAAGTCGTTCACGCCGACCACGCAACCGGTCTCGGCCAGTACCTGGTCCTTGGTCTTGCCCTGGCCGACCATGGCCAGTGCATCCTTGGAACGGGCGCCGAAAATCTTGAAGACGTTTTTTACTTCAATTTTGCTGACAGTAGTCATTTGCTCGCCTCGTGCCGTGGACGACCATAGGCCTGGGTAATGCGGTCGATGACCACTGCAAGAATCACGATCGCCAGCCCGGCTTCGAGCCCACGGCCAACGTTGAGAGTCTGGATGCCGACGAGTACGTCTTCACCCAAGCCACGGGCGCCGATCATCGAGGCGATCACCACCATCGACAACGCCATCATGGTGGTCTGGTTGATACCGGCCATGATGCTTGGCAGTGCCAGCGGCAGCTGCACGCCGAACAGTTGCTGCCAGCGGTTGGCACCGAAGGCATTGATGGCTTCCATGACTTCGCCGTCGACTTGGCGAATACCCAGATCCGTCAGGCGAATCAGCGGCGGCGCGGCGTAGATCACCGTGGCGAAAATCGCCGGGACCTTACCGAGGCCGAACAGCATCAGCACCGGGATCAGGTACACGAAGCTGGGCATGGTTTGCATGATGTCGAGCAGCGGCATCAGCACCGAACGCAGGCGATTGCTACGCGCCGAGAGGATGCCCAAGGGAATGCCGATCAGCACCGAGATCACTGTGGCGACCATCATCAGTGCCAAGGTTTGCATCAGCTTGTCCCACAGGCCAACGGCGCCCACCAGGAACAGCAAACCGACGATCACCGCCGTGGTCACCACCTTGCGGGTGGCGTGCCAGGCGACACCACCGACGATGGCCAACATCAGCCACCAAGGCGCCGCGCGTAGCAACCCTTCCAGGTTGACGATGGCCCATAACAGGGTGTCGGAGATGTGCCGGAACACATCGCCGTAGTTGGTAACCAGTGAATCCACCCAACCGTTGACCCAGTCGGCAATGGAAAACGTAAAACGCTCAGGAAACATATCGTGCTCTCGATCCAGTGGGTTGTGGCCGGGCGCCCGGTTGCCTGTTAAAGCAACCGGGAACGCTCAACCTACAAGGCCGCGTCGATTTTCTTGGCTGCGTCGTCGCTCACCCATGCGTGCCAGACTTCAGGATGTTCCTTGAGGAAAATTTTCGCCAGTTTTGGCGATTCAATTCGCTCTTTAGCCATGCGACCGAGGTTCTGGTTCAGCAGGTCGATCGGCAGGTTGACCTTTTCCAGCACCGCCACCAGTTCCGGGGCTTGCTCGTGGAACGTCTTGGACAAGCCGACCTTGATGCTCACGCTTTTATCCACACCGGGCTTTTCTTCCAGCTTCACCAGATCAACCTGGCCCATCAGCGGGGTAGGCGACCAGTAATAGAACAGGATCGGTTCGCCACGCTTGTAGCTCGACAGCACCGCTGCATCCAGCGCCGGGCCGGTGCCAGGGCGGAAGTTGGTGTAGGTGCTTTCCAGGCCGTAGCTTTTCAGCATCTCGCTGTTGTCCAGCTCGCAGGTCCAACCGGCCGGGCAGTTGTAGAAACGGCCTTTGGAAGGTTCTTCCTGGTCCTTGAACACCGAGGCGTACTTGGCCAGGTCGGCGATGTTTTTCAGGTCCGGCGCCTTGGGTTCCAGCTTGCGCTTGGCGTCGCCTTCGATCACATAACGCGGCACGTACCAACCTTCGACAGCGCCGATAACAGGGGCACCGACGCCGACGACTTTGCCGGCCTTCTCGGCCTTGTTCCAGACTTCGCTGCGGCCGACCCACTCTTCGGCAAACACTTGAATGTCATTGCTGCTCAGGGCGTTTTCCATAGTGATGGAGTTACCCGGCAGGCTGTCGGTTTTGCAGTCGTAGCCTTTTTCCAGAACGGTTTGCAGGATGTCCGTGAGCAACATGCCGCTTTCCCAGTTCAGACCGGCAAATTTCACCGGTTTACCCGATTCGCACCAACCTGCCGCCTGGGCGCTTGCACTTGCCAGTACGCCTGCTGAGAACAATGTGGCCAACAGGGTCTTATTCATTTTCATTGTTGTGACGCTCCCAATCTTGAAATGGATTACGGCAGTCAGTAGGCATCCTGCCCTGTCCACGTCCCATCAGGCCTGTGCAGCCAGCCCGTTTGTCGTTGGTATAGCGCCCTGCTCTACCGGCAGGATCAGTTTTTCAGGTATTGCGCTGTGCCACTTTTTCGCGGCCCAGTAATAAAGCGCAGCAGGCACCACCAGGCCGATGATCCAGGAGATATCGGTGTCGCCAAGGCTGGCGACCAGTGGGCCGGTGTAGAAATGCGTGGAGATGAACGGCATCTGGATCAGCACGCCGAACACATAGATGCTGATGCCCATCAGGTTCCAGCGGCCGTACCGACCATTGGGATTGGACAGCGCCGGAATGTCGTAGCGCTCTTTGGTGATGCAGTAGAAGTCCACCAGGTTGATCGCGCTCCATGGCGTAAAAAACGCCAGCAGGAACAGGATGAACGCGGAGAAATCCTTGAGGAACGAGTCCTTGCCCAGCAACGCCAGCGCGGCGGCAATCGACACCATCAGGAAGATGTACAGCAGGCGCACCGCACTCGAAATGTGCCGGCTGCCACGAAAGCCGCTGATGATCGTCGCGATCGACATGAAGCTGCCGTAGGCATTGAGCGTGGTCACGGTGACCTTGCCGAAGGCGATGCTGAAATACAGCAGCGCCGCGACAATGCCGGTGCCACCCAGGCCGACGATAAACGAGACTTCGTGGTGGGCGAATTGCGAACCGGCCAAGGCCGCTGCGAACACACCGAACACCATCGACGCCTGCGCACCGATCACTGAACCCAGGCCAACCGCCCAGAAGGTTTTCTTGGCCTCAGTGCTGCGCGGCAGGTAGCGCGAGTAGTCCGCCACATAAGGGCCGAACGCAATCTGCCAGGACGCCGACAGCGAAATCGCCAGCAGGAAACTGCTCAGGGAAAAGTGCTTGTTGCCCAACAACGCGCCGATGTCGTTACCGGCCAACAGCTTGTAGAACAGGTACGCGAACGCAATCACGCCAAGCACGCTGGCAATGCGGCCGATGCCATGGATAACCCGGTAGCCGAAGATGGTGAACACCATGATCAGCCCGGCGAACAACACAATGCCGACCCAGTCTTCCACGTGCAGCAGCTGCGCCACCGCCTGCCCCGCCAGCAATGAGCCGCTGGCCGAGAAACCGATGTACATCAGGCACACCAGCACCAGCGGGATCACCGCTCCATACACACCAAACTGCACCCGGCTGGAGATCATCTGCGGCAAGCCCAATTGCGGGCCTTGCGCCGCATGCAGCGCCATGACGCCGCCGCCCAGCAGTTGACCGATCAACAGACCGATCAACGACCAGAACACATCACCGCCCAGCACCACGGCCAAGGCCCCGGTGACGATGGCAGTGATCTGCAGGTTGGCACCCAGCCACAGGGTGAACTGGCTCAATAGACGACCGTGTCTTTCCGCTTCCGGGATGTAGTCGATCGAACGCCTTTCGATCAACGGGGTGGTGCTTGCACGTGCGTCATTTGCAGCCATGTGTGTTCAACCTCTGATGGATTGTTTTTCGGGTGGTGCCGGCTTACTTGATCATTGGGAGATTGAGGCCCTGCTCCTTGGCGCAGTCGATCGCGATCTGGTAACCGGCGTCTGCGTGACGCATCACACCGGTGGCCGGGTCGTTGTGCAGCACGCGGGCAATCCGCTCGGCCGCTTCGTCGGTACCGTCGCAGACGATCACCATGCCGGAGTGCTGGGAGAAGCCCATGCCTACGCCGCCGCCGTGATGCAGCGAAACCCAGGTCGCGCCGCTCGCGGTGTTGAGCAAGGCGTTGAGCAGTGGCCAGTCGGACACGGCGTCGGAACCGTCCTGCATGGCTTCGGTCTCGCGGTTCGGGCTGGATACCGAGCCGGAGTCCAGGTGGTCACGGCCGATCACAACCGGCGCCGACAGCTCGCCGCTGCGTACCATTTCGTTGAATGCCAGGCCCAACTTGGCGCGCTGACCCAGCCCAACCCAGCAGATACGCGCCGGCAGGCCCTGGAAGCTGATGCGCTCGCGCGCCATGTCCAGCCAGTTGTGCAGGTGGGCGTCGTCGGGGATCAGTTCTTTGACTTTGGCGTCGGTCTTGTAGATGTCTTGCGGGTCGCCCGACAGCGCAGCCCAACGGAACGGGCCGATGCCACGGCAGAACAGGGGGCGGATGTAGGCCGGTACGAAACCTGGGAAGTCGAATGCGTTTTCCACGCCCTCTTCCTGGGCCATCTGACGGATGTTGTTGCCGTAGTCGAAGGTCGGGATGCCTTGCTTCTGGAATTCCAGCATGGCTTTTACATGCACGGCCATCGACTGCTTGGCGGCCTTGATCACGGCGGCAGGCTCGGTCTTGGCGCGGGCGCGATATTCGTCCCAAGTCCAGCCGGCCGGCAGGTAGCCGTTGAGCGGGTCGTGGGCGCTGGTCTGGTCGGTGACCATATCGGGGCGCACGCCGCGCTTGACCAGTTCCGGCAGGATTTCAGCCGCGTTGCCGAGCAGCGCGATGGAGATGGCCTTGCCTTCTTTGGTGTATTTGGCGATGCGAGCCAGTGCGTCGTCGAGGTCGGTGGCTTGCTCGTCGACATAGCGGCTGTTCAAGCGGAAATCGATACTGACCTGCTGGCATTCAATGTTCAGCGAGCAGGCGCCGGCCAGGGTTGCAGCCAATGGCTGGGCGCCGCCCATACCGCCGAGGCCGGCGGTGAGGACCCAACGGCCGGTCAGGTCGCTGTTGTAATGCTGGCGACCGGCTTCGACGAAGGTTTCGTAGGTGCCTTGGACGATGCCCTGGCTACCGATGTAGATCCAGCTGCCGGCGGTCATCTGGCCGTACATGGCCAGGCCCTTGGCATCCAGTTCGTTGAAGTGTTCCCAACTGGCCCAGTGTGGCACCAGGTTGGAGTTGGCGATCAGTACGCGTGGTGCGTTGCTGTGGGTCTTGAACACGCCGACCGGTTTGCCGGATTGCACCAGCAGGGTTTCGTCGTCGTTCAGGTTGGTGAGGCTTTCGACGATCTGGTCGTAGCACTCCCAGTTGCGCGCTGCACGGCCGATACCACCGTACACCACCAGTTCTTTCGGGTTCTCGGCCACTTGTGGGTCGAGGTTGTTCATCAGCATGCGCAGCGGCGCTTCAGTCAGCCAGCTTTTGGCGGTGAGCTTGTTACCGCGAGCGGCGCGGATTTCAACGTCACGGTATTTTGTAGGCTTGGTCACAACTCAGACTCCTCAGCGATCGATGCGCGAACATGATTGGTGCGAAGAGTACTCTTACGCACACATCTCTACTTGTACATACAAGCATATGCAATCAAGCGGCCAACTTTCTGCGCGAGCTGTTGAGAATTTTTTGGAATGGGTGTGCGAGCCTTGAAAAATAAGGCTTAGGGGTTTGATGAAATTTCTTTCGGAGGAGTTTTGCAGCAGAGGAGGTTTGTCACTTCAGCATGGTTTTGCGCCACGCTGGGGCGTTCGGTAACAAATTGGTGCGCAGGCTGGAAACAAATCGTGTGAACACCACAAAACAAATGTGGGAGCGGGCTTGCTCGCTCCCACATTTTTTAACCGCGTGTAGTCAGTTCGATAATGCAGCTGCGGCCAGCTACGGCGATGTCCAACAGCCCAGTGTTACCGTCCACCTGCAGACAGTCGTGATGGCCCAGCACCTGGTCCAACACCTTCACTTCATCAGCAACGCTGAACACCAATACAGTCTGCGCCGTGCTGAAAAAGCGCTGCACGCCATCCACCCACTGCAACCGCGCGTGGTAACGCTGCGGCGAGTAGATCAGGTTGAAATCGCGAATCGGCCCGGAGATCAAGCGGCAAGACACTTGGCTTTCACCCTTGAAGGCGAAAGGTTGCAGCGGTAACAACCCACGCTGCTCTTCGCCATCCACCGTCAGGACCATGCCCGCGCCTTTGATCACCGTGATAACGCGCTGATAGCCGGCGAATGTGGAGAACCCACCCGACTCACCAATGTCGGCAATCGACAGGCGCCAGCCAAAACCATCCAGGCCTGTGCCTGCGTCACGGGTAATTTCTTCGGTGCTGCCGCCGCCGTTTTTCCACGGCATGCGCACGTAATCGGCGGCGCGCCAGACTTTCACTGCACTCATTTACTGAAACGTCCTTCCAGGCTGTGACGGGAACCGGGGTGGATCAAACGCGCAGCGGTCACCGGCTGGCGACCCGACCAGGTACGTCGACGAATCAACAGGCACGGCTCGCTCGGCTCGATCTGCAACAACTTGCACTCGGCGGCATCGGCGAGGATCGCTTCGACCACGTGCTCGCCTTCAGTCAGCGGTGCCACTTGGTTCAAGTAGGCGTAGGGGGTTTGCTGGGTGAAATCCTGCTGCAGGTATTCCGGTGCAACCAGGGCGTTGACGAAGCGGTCTTCGATTTGCACGGGAATGTCGTTTTCGAAGTGCACGATCAGCGAATGGAATACCCGCCCGCCTTCGCGCATTTCCAGGGCAACCGCGCGCTCGGAGCCGGCGGCCTCTTCGCCCAGCGTGATGACTTGGCAGGTATGGCGATGACCGCGGGAAGCGATCTCATCGGCAATGTTGTGCACTTCAAACAGCGCCGACTGGCTCTTGGGCTCAGCGACGAACGTACCGACGCCTTGCATACGCACCAGCAAACCTTCGGCGGTAAGCTCGCGCAAGGCGCGGTTGATGGTCATGCGGCTAAAGCCCAACTGGCTGACCAGTTCGCTTTCGGACGGCACGCGGTAATGCGGCGGCCAGTTGCCGTTGAGGATCTGCTGGCTGATCATCTGTTTGACGCGGGCATACAAGGGCGCCGGACTTTCGTCCATGTGGGCAGCCAGCGAAGACTTGGCAGGCGGAGTCGGCACAGGGAATCCTTGCAGGTTGAAAAGATGCATAGATTGCCGGAGTTTACCGAGCAGGCAAACGTCTGTATATGTATATACAAATAAACACACGACCGGGGTGCCTTGATCATGTCCGCTTTCTTTGCCGAACGCGCGCTGCTGCCTAATGGATGGGCCAACGATGTACGCTTTGAAGTCAGCGCCGACGGCCTGCTGACCCACGTTGAACCCAATGCCAGTGCAGACGGCGCCGAACGGCTCAGAGGCCCGGTGTTGGCGGGCATGCCGAATCTGCACTCCCATGCGTTCCAACGCGCCATGGCCGGTTTGGCCGAAGTGGCCGGCAACCCGAATGACAGCTTCTGGACCTGGCGCGACTTGATGTACCGCATGGTCGGCAAGATCAGTCCCGACCAACTGCACGTCATCGCGCGCCAGCTGTATATCGAGATGCTCAAGGCCGGCTACACCTCGGTGGCCGAATTTCATTACGTGCACCACGACGTCAGCGGCCAGCCGTATGCCGACCGCACTGAGTTGTCGCGACAAATCAGCCAGGCAGCCGCCAGCAGTGGTATCGGCCTGACGCTGCTGCCGGTGCTCTACACCCACTCCGGGTTTGGTGGCCAGCCTGCGAATGAAGGCCAGCGACGGTTTATCAACAGCACTGAAAACTATCTGGAGCTGCAAGCGCAACTCAAGCCAATCCTCGCCGCGCAACCGACGCAGCAGTTGGGCCTGTGCTTCCACTCCCTGCGCGCCGTCACGCCGCAACAAATCAATGAAGTCCTGGCCGCCAGCGACAAGGCTTGCCCGGTGCACATCCACATCGCCGAGCAGCAGAAAGAAGTCGACGACTGCCTGGCCTGGAGCGGCAAACGTCCGCTGCAATGGCTGTATGACAACGTCGATGTCGATGAGCGTTGGTGCCTGGTACACGCCACTCACGCCAACCCCGAAGAAGTGACGCGCATGGCCAAGAGCCGCGCAATTGCCGGTTTGTGCCTGACCACTGAAGCCAACCTGGGCGACGGGATTTTCCCGGCGGTGGATTTCCTCGCCCAAGGTGGGCGTATGGGTATCGGCTCCGACAGCCATGTATCACTGAGCGTGGTGGAAGAACTGCGCTGGCTGGAATACGGCCAACGCCTGCGTGATCAGCGGCGAAATCGCCTGTATCGCAGTGATCAGCCGATGGTCGGCCGCACGCTGTTCGATGCCGCGCTGGACGGTGGTGCCCAGGCGCTGGGCCAGCCAATTGGTCGGTTGGAAGTGGGCAAGCGCGCAGACTGGCTGGTGCTGGATGGCAACGATCCCTACCTGGCGACGGCGACCGAGGATGGGATTCTCAATCGTTGGTTGTTCGCCGGTGGTGATCGGCAGGTCCGCGATGTGCTGGTAAACGGAAAGTGGGTGGTGCGGGATGGGCGCCATGCTGGCGAGGAAGAAAGCAGCCGGGCGTTCACTCAAGTATTGAGAGATCTGCTGGGCTAACAGGCAACACATAACAAATGTGGGAGCGGGCTTGCCTGCGATGCAGTTACCTCGGTACATCAGGTACACCGAGTTGATGCCATCGCAGGCAAGCCAGCTCCCACATTTTGATTGGCGGCGATCGCAAAATTACTGCGAGGTTTTGGCCATCTGCTTGTCCGACGTACGCCAGATCAAACGAGTCGTGTCATAACCCTGCTGACGCGCCCTGCTTTGCAGGTCTTCGAGGGTATCGGCGCTGACCGTCGGGGTCCGGGACAACAACCACATATAGCGCCGGTTCGGGCTGCCGACGATGGCGGTCTTGTAGTCATCGCTGACGTACAACACCCAGTAATCGCCCTTGGCGACGCCCGGCAGCAGCGACGTAAACCAGTTATTGAATTCCACCCAGAGCTTGTCGGTCTTGCCGGACACTTGCGGCGTGGCCGTGCCCTTGGCCTCTTCCCATTTCCATTCGGTCGTCAGGCAGCGGTTGAACACCGACATGTCGCCATCAGGCAGCAAGGTATAACGGGCTTCGGACTGCGCGCAATTGCGCTGGAAGTACATCGGCAATCGGGCCAACTCATACCAGGTGCCCTGGTAACGCTTGAGGTTGACGTTGCCGGCTGTCTTGGGTTGCAGATCATCGCCAGAATGGCTGGCGCAGCCCGCCAAAAACAGGCTGGCACAAAGGTATAAAACAAAACGCATCATTCTTTTTCTCCCGTAGGCTCGCGCCCCGGTTTACTTCAGGCCTTGCCCGGAAAACATCAGAACTTTGTCACCGGCGTACTGCACGCTGATAAAGCTGTTTTTATCGCCCCAGGTGCAACTGGACATGCCCAGTGCGCCGGAACAATCGCTCGGCTTGCCCAGCAACGACTCCACCTCAGCCTTGGCCATGCCAGCCGAGAGCTTCGCGTAATTTTCTTGGTTGACCTTGCTGCAAGCGGCCAATAGCACGCAAAAAGCCAGCAAAGCGAGACGGCGTAACGACATGGAAAAACTCCTGGAGAGAAGAAGCAGCTGGGGTGTCTGCCAGAAGCTTAGAAGGGAAAAGGGGTGTCTGGTTCCCGACAAGCAAAAACAAAAAAGCCCCGAAAACGCTGAAACGTTTCGGGGCTTTTTTAAGGGTGAACCGGCTCACAACAACGCCGGCCACTTATCGCACAGACTTACTTCTTGTGATAAGCCGTCACACGCTCAACTTCTTCCTTCGAACCCAGGAATACCGCCACACGCTGGTGCAGGCCTTCCGGCTGGATGTCGAGGATACGCTGGTGGCCGTCGGTGGACGCACCGCCCGCCTGCTCAACCAGGAACGACATCGGGTTGGCTTCGTACATCAGGCGCAGTTTGCCCGGTTTGGACGGCTCGCGGCTGTCACGTGGGTACATGAACAGGCCACCACGGGTCAGGATACGGTGCACATCGGCCACCATCGCGGCGACCCAGCGCATGTTGAAGTTTTTCTTCAACGGGCCTTCCTCGCCGGCCATCAGCTCGCCCACGTAGCGGGTGACGGGTTCTTCCCAGTGACGCTGGTTGGACATGTTGATCGCGAATTCCTGGGTGGAGGCAGGAATGGTGATGTCTTCGTGGGTCAGTACGAAGCTGCCCATTTCACGGTCCAGGGTGAAGCCTTTGACGCCGTCGCCCAGGGTCAGCACCAGCATGGTCTGTGGGCCGTAGATTGCGTAACCGGCAGCCACCTGCTCGGTGCCTGGCTGCAGGAAGGCCTTTTCGTTCAGGGCTTCGTTCTGGCTCAGGTATTCGTTCGGGCAACGCAGTACGGAGAAGATGGTGCCGACCGGTGCGTTGATGTCGATGTTGGACGAACCGTCCAGTGGGTCAAACACCAGCAGGTAGGCGCCTTTCGGGTATTTACCCGGGATCTGGTAGGCATTGTCCATTTCTTCGGACGCCATGCCGGCCAGGTGACCGCCCCATTCGTTGGCTTCGAGCAGGATCTCGTTGGAGATCACGTCGAGCTTCTTCTGCACTTCACCTTGGACGTTTTCAGTGCCCATGCTGCCCAGGACACCACCCAGTGCGCCTTTGGACACGGCGTGGCTGATTTCCTTGCAAGCACGCGCCACCACTTCGATAAGGAAGCGCAGATCGGCAGGCGTGTTGTTGCTGCGGGTCTGCTCGATCAAATAGCGACTCAGGGTAACGCGGGACATGGAAGGCTCCGGAAAATGGGGGGCTTAAAAACCCGCGCAGTTTAACGCGAGTCGAGGGTTATTTCCTCTAATCAGAGGATTTAACGCCAACAGAGTTCACGGTTTGACCTGTGGCTTGCGCAACAAACTGTAGGCCATGGCCCCCAGTGCCGCCACACCCAGCAGAAGCACGGCCCACAGGCCGAGTTTCTTCCAGTTGGGGCCAACCTCAGGCGATGTGGCAACGGCGAGAGCTTTCACCACTGCCTCCCCCGCGACTTTGGCCTGGCCCAACGTCTTCAGACGCTCGGTGCTGTAGTCGGGGATCAGGGTGGATAACGGCAGATTGGCAGCTTTCACCGACGCATTACCCAATGCCAGGGTGAACGGCGGCTCACCCCGCGCCAGGAACACCAACTGCGTGGAGCGCACGGCAAAGCGCAGCGCCGGCGCTTCTACACCCAGGCCACCACCGCGTTCATCTACCTGCAATTTGAGTTCAGCAACGGTTACACCGGGCAGTTGCAGTTCGTCTTGCACCACATCCTGGCCGTTCTGGGTCAGGCGGTAGAGCAAGCCATTGCTCAGCGGCTGCCAGGCTTGATTGGCTTCCCGACGCCCCGACAAGGTCACCGGCGCCAGCGTGTTCGGCTGCTTCAACTCGATACGCAAGCGCTCGACATTCAGTCCTGTAGGCAACTGCCAACTGTATTCCCCGGCCTTGAGCCGCGCACCGGCCAACGGCTGCGACCACACCAGTGGCATCGGCAAACTGCTGCTGATGGCGCTCACCAGCTTGGCCGAGGTCAGCAAAGGCGCCTCCTGGCCTTGCCACACCAGGCGCAGGTAACGCGCCGATTGCCCCGGCAGGCTCACATCATGTTGCTCGACCCGCTCGTCGGCAAACGACAGGCGCGCTACCTGGCCGTCGCCCCAAGACTCCCAGTGTTGCAGGTCATCACTGGCTTCAATGCTGAAACGCTGGAAGCCGTCTCTTTCGCGGCTCCAATCCAGGCTCAGTTGCTGCAAAGGCGCCTTGATCGCGCTGGCGTCCAGCACCCAGCCACGCAGCACTTGCTTGCCCGCCTTGGTGGATGGGCGCACTTCCAGCAACGTGCCTTCAGACGTGGACTTCATCACCACGCCAGGCAACGCGGCCTGCGTGTCGACGGCGTACAGCGGAAACCACTTCACGTCAGTAACGTTTCGGTTCTCGGAGCGTTGCGCCGATTGACGGGATAGCGCATAGGCCTGCTGCTCGCCGGCAGCGTTGAACACGCGCACGTCGCTGAGATCAGCCTGGCGTGCACTCAATTGCACCGCCAAGGGCAGCTCCAGCCGATACCAAGGGCCGCTGCCACTCACGGCCAGCGGCACTTGCGTGGTGAAGTCAGCCGGACCTTCCTGCGCGTATACCGCCGAACACACCAGCCATACCGCCCACCCGCTCAGACTCAGCTTGCCCATCAAGAAGACGCTCCCTCAGTTTCAATCACAGGTTCGGCACGTTTCGGCGGCAGCGGTGCAAAGTAACCCACCACCAGCAGCAACCCGCCCACGCCGATAAACGACACGATCCGCGCCAGGCCACCACGGTTGCTCAGCTCGACAAAGAACAGCTTGGCGACCACCACCGCAATCAACGCGGCACCGATCAGCCACACTTCGCGACGATGGCGCAGGTGGCCGCCGATCATCAGACCGAGGGCGATCAGGGTCCAGACAATCGACAAACTGGCCTGTACCAGCATGGATTCCAATAGCGCATCCAGATGAAACGGCACGTCGCCCCAATGATGAGCCGCGCGCATCACCAACGCAGTAAAGAAGGCAAACAGCGAAACACCTGCGACACCTTGGGCGACCAGCTCAGCACGCGGCCCACGCTGTGGCGCCACGCTGCGCGACCACAAATACACACCCAGCAGCGCAAACAGCAGGCCCAGATCCAACGGGTTAAGCAGCGGCACATACGGCAGTGGCTTGGCCGTGCCATCGCTGAAAATATTCGCCAGCCAGAACCAACCAAGCATCAACACCGCCAATGGCAGCGCCGCCAGCACGCGGTATTCACGCGGGTAAGCCGACACAGGCCATGGCCAACTGCGCGGCGCGGCGGCCAGCACCAAATAGACACTCGGCAGAATCGCCCAACCCAACCAGCGCCAGGCGTTGTACTCGCTCGACAGCAACAACAAGCCGTAACGCAGCTCCAGCGCCAACACACCGATCAGCATCCAGCAGCCCAGCACGTGTGCCACGCTCAGCACTTTGGCGGGAACCACCGTCGCCAAACGACGCAACGAGATGAAATGCACCCCAAACACCGCCAACCAGGCCAGCCAACCGAACTGCGCCGCCGGGTGGTAATACGCGTGGGCAGATACCAGCAATACCAACCCCGCCGCCGGCATCAGCAAGGTGCACAGCATGCCCATCGACGCCCAACGCAAGCGTTCGGCCAACAACGCCCAGATCGCCACGCTCACCGCCGCGATCGCCAGCAGGCACTGCCCTTGCAACTCATCAGGAATAAACCGCAGCACTTCACTGATCAACGCCAACGCCCACCATGCCGCCCCCCACACCAGCAACAGGTCGGACAGGCGTTGCAGTTGCAACACGGCAAACACCGGAGCATGTGGCTCACGCTGCAAGCGCCAGGCGCCGACCAAGGCGGCCAGGCCGAGCACCATTGGCGTCCAGAAACCGCTGTGCGCCAATGGGCGCAGGCCCTCGCCGGTCAACGGCCCCAACAACTCCGGCACCGCGAGCAAGAACGAGCCGCCGCCGATCAGTTGCAGCAGCAAGCCAAACACAAAACTGACGCGCTGTTGCAGGTACAGGCTCAGCCAGATGATCAACAACCCACTGGCCGCCCACACGCCGCTCGCACTCTCCCATGGCAGTACAAACAGCACGGCCAGATTGATCAATGCCAAGCCCGCGAGCAGCACCACCGACAACCCGCGCAGCAGGCGTACATCGCTGCGCACCATATCGTCGCGCGCAGCCAGCAACATGCCGCCGACCAACGCCAAGCCGATCAGGGAAGCGGTCAGCAAGCCGGTCCAACCGGCACTGAATACCGCCCCTCCTTCACCCCCTTGCAAGCGCAACAGGAACAACGCACCGCCCAACAACTGCACGGCGAACGCGCTGAACAGGAAGGTGCGAGAGCCGATACGCAGGCCGACAAACAGGGTCACCAGACCGGCGATTGCCCAACTGATGGCAGTGCCTTGGGTCAGCAACAGTAACGGTGCGAGCAGGTACAAAAAGCCCAAACCGAGACTCGCCAGCACCGGCAAGCCTTGGCGCTCCCAATCCGCCGCCTGTTCGGTCGGCGCCTTGCGCAGTTGATGGAAGCTGAACAGTAACGCCGCGCCCAGCAGCAACGCGCCCAATGGCGCACCGTCGAGCAAGGTGCGTTCGCCAACGCGTAGCTCGCTGAGGAATGCCAGCGCCGAGCCCAACTGCAACAATAAGCCGAATGCTCGCGCCAACGGCCGCTGCTGACGCAAACCGAGCCAGAAGATCCCGGCGCCTTCAACGGCCCAGGCAGCAGCGGTCCAGCGGGCATCGAGACCCAGCGGGATAGCGAGACTGGCAAAGATCACGCCCAGCGCCAGGCAGGTTTCCGCCAGCAGCAAGGCGCGCCCGCCACTCAGCAACCGCGCCAGGCCCATATAGATAATGCCCAGGCCCAGCGCACTGAACGCCGCAGCGAACTCCATGTGCTGAACCAACGCGAACTGCAATCCAAAGCCCACCAGCGGTGGCCCGAACAACATACTGCCATCGACATAATCGCCTTTGGCCGCCGACCAACGCAGCAACGCGCCACGGCTGTCATCTTCGGGTGCATCGCTCATCTCCAGCAATTTGCGCCGGGCGAACAACAGGCCGATGGCCAGGTACATCAGGAAAAACACAATCAGGAACGGCTCGGTGCTCCACAGCAACTCCGGCGTATAGGAGCGCATGCCCCAAGCGAAACCGATGCCGAAGGTGCCGACAAACCCGATCAGGTTGAGCAAGCGCCAGGCCTTGAACCAGGCGATGCCGAGGATGCCGGCGTTGAGCAGGGCAAAGTAGCTGAATAGCGCCACATGGTTACCCGCGCCGGTGGAGGTAAGGATCGGCGCCGCAAAGCCGCCCAGCGCCGCCGCGCAAGCCAACCCCAACGCATCCTGGGTGATCGCCAGAATCGCGGAAAATACTGTGACCGCCACCAACAAGCCCAGAGCGGCACCCGGATCGATCAGCGGATGCAGGCGCATCGCGGCGAACACCGTCAGGTACAACACGGCAATACCGGTGCCTTGCAGCATCAAACCGTAATTGCTGTTACGCAGCCGCAGCCACCAACCCAGACCCAACAGGCCCACTGCGGCAGCGGCAACGCCTGCATAACGCAGTTCAATCGGTACCACCATGCCTTCGGTGGCATAGCGCAGCAGGAAGGCCAGGCCGAGGAACAACAACACCACACCGACCCGCAACACGGTATTGCCGCCAAACAGCCAATTGCGCGCGCCGCTGATAGCCCGTTCGATGAAGTTGGGGCCACGGGGGACAGCAGGTTCCGTAGGGCGCGGGGTCGGGGCAGGCGCCCAGACATCAGCCGGCAGCGGCTGGCTCGGCTCGGTTTCCATGGCAACCGGTGCGGGTATCAATTCGGCAGGCAGTTCCCAGACAAGATCGGGCGCCTTAGCCTCAGGTCCAGGTTCAACGACGGGGGATTGCGCAATGGCGGGGCCGACAAACACACCGCGCGCCAGCGGCGCAGGCTCTGGTTCGGAGGTTTCCAGTTGTGCCAGGCGTTGCTCCAGCGCTTTCAACGCCTTCTGCGCGGCCTCCAACTGACGACCCTGCTGATTCGCTTGAGTCGACAGCATCGACAAGCGAATCGCCTGGCCAATGCCCAACCCCAGCAGCGCGCCGAAACCGGCCTCCATGAGCGACTCATCGAGTGTCCAGCCGAGCGCCAGGCCAATCAGCATGAAAATCCATTGCATGGTCGATATCCCTAAGCAGCCCGAAGCGGGCAAACCGAGGCCTAGTATATCGACGCGGGAGCAATGTGGGAGCGGGCTTGCCCGCGAATGCGGTGTATCAGTCGACATATTCGTTAACTGACACACAGCATTCGCGAGCAAGCCTACTCCCACATTTTGGATCTGCGGTGTTTAGTCGAGGGCTTTCCAGATCTCGGTCGCGTACTCACGGATAGTCCGGTCGGACGAGAACCAACCCATGCGCGCCGTGTTGAGCACCGCCGACCGCCACCACGCCTTAGAGTCGTGCCAATGTTTTTCGACCGCGGCCTGGGCGTCCCAGTAGGAATCGAAGTCGGCACACACCAAGAAGCGGTCGTAATCAATCAACCCGTCGATCAACCCCACATAACGGCCCGGGTCATCCGGCGAGAACACCCCACCCCGAATTGCTTGCAGCACATCGTTGAGGCGATGGGACGCAGCAATATCCGGCCCGGCGTTGAATTCGCCGGCATGCTTGCGGGCTTCCACCTGCTGGGCGCTGAGGCCGAAGATAAACATGTGCTCGGCACCCACACGCTCGTGCATCTCCACGTTGGCGCCGTCCATGGTGCCGATGGTCAGCGCGCCGTTGAGGCCGAACTTCATATTGCTGGTGCCCGAGGCTTCAAAGCCGGCGGTGGAAATCTGCTCCGACAAATCCGCCGCTGGAATAATGCTTTCCGCCAGGCTGACGTTGTAGTTGGGCAAAAACACCACCTTGAGCAAACCGCGTACGGTCGGGTCGTTGTTGACGGTGCGGGCGATGTCGTTGGTCAGTTTGATGATCAGCTTGGCCTGGTGATAACTGGCCGCCGCCTTGCCGGAGAAAATCTTCACCCGAGGCACCCAGTCGGTGCCAGGCTCAGCACGGATCGCCTGGTACAGCGCCACGGTGTGCAGCAGGTTCAGCAGTTGGCGCTTGTACTCGTGGATACGCTTGACCTGCACATCGAACATCGCCGCCGGGTTGACCGAAATACCCAGGCGCTCATGGATGATGTCCGCCAGCGCACGTTTACTGTGCAGGCGCTGATCGGCGAAGGCTTTGCGGAACGCCTGTTTCTCGGCGAAGGTTTCCAACTCCGTCAGGCGGGTTTCCATGGTGTCGAGAATGTCCGGGCCCAGCGCTTCTACCAGCATCTCGGTGAGCTTGGGATTGGCCTGGTACAGCCAGCGGCGGAAGGTGATGCCGTTGGTTTTGTTGTTGATGCGCTGCGGGTACAGCTTGTGCAACTCGGAGAACACCGTGCTGCGCATCAGTTGGGTGTGCAAACCGGACACGCCGTTGACGCTATGGGAGCCGAGGAACGCCAGGTTACCCATGCGCACGCGGCGGCCGTTGTCTTCTTCGATCAGCGACACGGCACGCAATACGTCGAAGTCATGAATGCCCTTGGCGCGCAGCGAGTCGATGTGCTGAGCGTTGATCAGGTAGATGATCTGCATGTGCCGAGGCAGCATGCGTTCCATCAGGCCGACAGGCCAGGTTTCCAAGGCTTCGGGCAACAGGGTGTGGTTAGTGTAGGAAAGGGTTTCAACCGTGACATCCCACGCGGCTTCCCAAGGGATGTCGTGCAAGTCCACCAGTTGGCGCATCAACTCGGCCACGGCAATGGACGGGTGGGTATCGTTGAGCTGGATGGCGGCGTGCTCGCCCAGGCTCAGCACCGAACCGTGCATATTCTTGTGGCGGCGCAGCAGGTCTTGCAAGGAGGCTGCGACGAAGAAGTACTCCTGGCGCAGGCGCAATTCCTGCCCCGCTTCGGTGCTGTCGGCCGGGTAAAGCACCCGCGAGATGCTTTCGGCACGGGCCACTTCGGCTACGGCGCCCAAATGGTCACCGGCGTTGAAGCGCTCCAGGTGCAGGTCTTCCACCGCCCGTGCACGCCAAAGGCGCAGGGTGTTGACGCTAGCACCGCGCCAGCCGACCACCGGGGTGTCATAGGCGACGGCGCGCACGGTTTCACCGGGCGTCCACACCTGAATCATCTTGCCGGAGGCGTCCGCCAGGGTTTCGACGCTGCCGCCAAAGCCAATCGGGTAAATCACTTCGGCTCGCTCGAACTCCCATGGGTTGCCGAAATCCAGCCAGCGCTCGGTCTGCTCCTGTTGCCAGCCATCGACAATCGCCTGGCGAAATAAGCCGTGCTCATAACGGATGCCATAACCATGGCCGGCAATGCCCAAGGTCGACATGCTTTCCATAAAGCACGCGGCCAGGCGGCCCAAGCCACCATTGCCGAGCGCCGCGTCGGGCTCCAGCAGGCGGATGCGCTCCAGGTCGACGCCCAGCTCCACCAGCGCTTCGCGGGCGATCTCCAGCAAGCCGAGATTGCTCAGGCTGTCGTAGAGCAAACGGCCGATAAGGAATTCCAGGGAGAGGTAATAAACCCGCTTCTGACCTTTGCGGTAGATGTGCCGCGTATGGTTCATCCAGTGGTCGACCATCTGGTCGCGCGCGGCCAGGGCAATGGCTTCGAACCAGTCATGGTCGAAGGCGTGATCCGGGTCCTTGCCCACCGCGTAGGTGAGTTTGGTCAAGACGGCATCGCGAAATGCGGCTACCTCTGCTTCTCGTGCAAGCGGTTCCTGAGACATCGATGCGACCTCGGGCGAGATTGAAGGAGTTGCTAGAGCCTAGTCGGTCTGACAGACGGTAGACGCTCTGGTTCGGCAGTTTTTTAACTCATTCAGGGTTGCGTGGTTTTAATGCATTGGCCGTGCCTGCTTTTCACTCACGCGCACCTTTTGGCTGAAACCCAGAAAATATTGTTCAAAAAATCACCAATCCCGGTATGATCGCGCGCCCGGATACAGCCCCACCTTTTGGAACCCTGATGAAGCCTCAACTGATCGCCGCCGCGGAACTCGACCGACTTGAAACGTGGCAGAAATATTCCGCGCATATGTGCGGTGGCTGCGTGTCCAGCTGCTGCACGCTGCCGGTCGAAGTGAAGATCAAGGACCTGATCCGCATTGGCATCGTCGATGAGTTCGAGCTCGGCGACCCGCCGAAGAACATCGCCAAGCGTTTGCAGAAAGAAGGCATCGTCGAGCGCTTCAATTCCAAATCCGAAATTTTTACCCTGCAGCGCATGAGCAACAACGACTGCCTGTACCTGGATCGTAAGACCCGCTTCTGCACTATTTATGACAAGCGCCCGGATACCTGCCGCAACCACCCGAAAATCGGGCCGCGCCCAGGGTATTGCGCGTACAAGCCGAAGGAAGTGGTGCGCGAGACCAAGTTCAAGACCCTCGATAAGTTCTGATCCGATCGTTCCCACGCTCTGCGTGGGAATGCAGCCCTGGACGCTCTGCGTCCGCTCTTGAAAGCGGGACGCGGAGCGTCCCATGAGGCATTCCCACGCAGAGCGTGGGAACGATCAGGCATAAAAAAACGCCCCCGGCCTTTCGACCGGGGGCGTTTTTCATTCAGCCTGAGTTAACTCAGTTCTTGGCTTTCTTGGCAGCGCGGGTACGCTCGCCTTCGTCCAGGATCTTCTTACGCAGACGAATGGACTTCGGCGTCACTTCGCACAGCTCGTCGTCCTGGATGAATTCCAGAGCCTGTTCCAGGGTGAAGCGAACAGGTGGAACCAGGGCGATGGTTTCGTCTTTACCCGAAGCACGCATGTTGTCGAGCTTCTTGCCTTTGGTTGGGTTGACGCCCATGTCGTTGTCACGGCTGTTCAGACCAACGATCTGACCGTTGTAGATCTCTTGACCGTGTTCAACGAACAGCTTGCCACGCGCCTGCAGAGTTTCCAGGGAGTAGGTCAGTGCCTTACCGGTTTCTACCGATACCAGAACACCGTTCTGACGGCCGGACATGTCGCCGGACTTCATGGTGTCGTAGCGATCGAAGATCGAGGTCAGGATGCCAGCACCGTTGGTCAGGGTCAGGAACTGGTTACGGAAACCGATCAGACCACGAGCAGGGATGTTGTATTCCAGACGCACACGGCCTTTGCCATCCGGCACCATGTTGGTCAGGTCGCCTTTACGCAGACCCATCTCTTCCATCACCTTGCCCTGGGATTCTTCCGGGGTGTCGATGGTGACGTTTTCGAACGGTTCCTGCTTCACGCCGTCAACCTGACGGATGATCACTTCTGGACGACCAACGCCCATTTCGAAGCCTTCGCGACGCATGGTTTCGATCAGTACCGAGAGGTGCAGCTCACCACGGCCGGAAACTTTGAACTTGTCAGCCGAGTCGCCTTCTTCAACGCGCAGTGCAACGTTGTACAGCAGCTCTTTGTCCAGACGTTCCTTGATGTTACGGGAAGTCACGAACTTGCCTTCTTTACCGCAGAAAGGCGAGTCGTTTACCTGGAAGGTCATGGAAACGGTTGGCTCGTCAACGGTCAGAGGCTTCATCGCCTCGACGTTGTCCGGCTGGCACAGGGTGTCGGAGATGAACAACGAGTCCATACCGCTCACGCATACGATGTCGCCTGCGAAAGCTTCTTCAACGTCGATACGGTGCAGACCGTGGTGACCCATCAGCTTCAGGATACGACCGTTGCGTTTCTTGCCGTCGGCGCCGATGGCGACAACTGGAGTGTTCGGCTTGACGCTACCACGAGCGATACGGCCAACACCGATAACGCCCAGGAAGCTGTTGTAGTCCAGTGCCGAGATTTGCATCTGGAACGGGCCTTCACGGTCAACTTTCGGCGCAGGTACGTTGTCGACGATCGACTGGTACAGCGGGGTCATGTCTTCAGCCATGTCGGTGTGTTCCAGACCGGCAATGCCGTTCAGGGCCGAGGCGTAGACGACTTTGAAGTCCAGCTGTTCTTCGGTAGCACCCAGGTTGTCGAACAGGTCGAAGATCTGGTCCAGAACCCAGTCCGGACGCGCGCCTGGACGGTCAACCTTGTTGATGCACACGATCGGACGCAGGCCGGCTTCGAAAGCCTTCTTGGTCACGAAACGGGTTTGCGGCATAGGGCCGTCTTGGGCATCAACCAGCAGCAGAACGGAGTCAACCATCGACATTACACGTTCAACTTCGCCGCCGAAGTCGGCGTGGCCCGGGGTATCCACGATGTTGATGTGGTAGCCGTTCCAGTTGATAGCGGTGTTTTTAGCCAGGATGGTAATACCGCGCTCTTTTTCCTGGTCGTTGGAGTCCATCACGCGCTCGTCGTTGAGCTCGTTGCGCTCCAGGGTGCCGGATTGACGCAGGAGTTTGTCTACCAGGGTGGTTTTACCATGGTCAACGTGAGCAATGATGGCGATGTTACGTAGATTTTCGATCACTTGTGTATCTCGATCAGAGGATTCGGTGTGCTGACAGGTCGTGGCAGCGATTAACAGTAGAGTCAGGCCTTGCCGTTACAGCTTGACGGCAGAGTCGGGGGGCCGGTGACGCAGGCCACAGGCAAACAGCCCCGGGCTCTTAGCTCGGTCGATAAACGCGCACATTGGCATGCCCCTCACTGAGCAAATGGTGGGCATGCAGGCGACTCATCACGCCTTTGTCGCAATACAGCAGGTACTGACGGCTGTTATCCAGTTCCTTGAAACGCGCGTTCAGTGCGTAGAACGGCAGCGTTTGCACGTCGATGCCAGCGATTTCCAGCGGCTCATCTTCAGCAGCATCCGGGTGACGGATGTCGACGACGATCTGACCCGCCAGGGCTTCGCTGACTTCTTCGATTTTCACATCCTGGCCCAATTCGTCGATTACACGATCGATCGGCACCATTTTGGCGTTCTCGAGCGCACGCTCCAGAATCGCCATGTCGAACTGTTGTTCTTCGTACTCCACGCGGTTGCGCTTGGCGTGGGTCTTGGGGTTCACCGAGATGACCCCGCAATATTCAGGCATGTGCTTGGCAAAATCCGCCGTGCCGATTTCCTCGGCCAAGTCGATGATGTCCTGCTTGTGACTGGCGATCAGCGGGCGCAGCACCAGCTTTTCGGTCACACAGTCGATCAGCGACAGGTTCGGCAGCGTCTGGCTGGACACCTGGGAAATCGCTTCACCGGTCACCAGCGCGTCAATCTGCAACTGGTCGGCGATCCTGGACGCGGCGCGCAACATCATACGCTTCAATACCACGCCCATATGACTGTTATCGACTTTGCCGAGAATTTCGCCGAGCACTTCTTCAAACGGCACACTGACAAATAACACGCGCTGGGAGCTGCCGTACTTCTTCCAGATGAAGTGCGCGACTTCCATCACGCCCAATTCATGTGCGCGCCCGCCCAGATTAAAGAAGCAGAAGTGGCTCATCAGGCCGCGGCGCATGATCTGGTAAGCGGCAACCGTGGAATCGAAACCGCCGGACATCAGTACCAGGGTCTGTTCCAGGGCGCCCAAGGGGTAGCCGCCGATGCTGTTGTGCTGGCTGTGGATCACAAACAACCGTTGGTCGCGAATTTCCATGCGCACTTCAATTTGCGGCGCTTTCAGGGAAATTCCGGCGGCGCCGCACTCGCGACGCAGCTTGCTGCCGACGTATTTTTCGACATCCATGGAGCTGAAGGTGTGCTTGCCGGCACGCTTGCAACGCACCGAAAAAATCTTCCCCTCCAGCGCACTGCCGTAGTGCTGCTTGCACTTCTCGGTGATGTCGTCGAAGTCGCCCAGCGGGTACTCATCCACCTGCAGGAAATGCGCGATGCCCGGCATGCAGCTCAGGCGCTCGGTCATGTCCTTCAAGGCTTTGGCGTCGGTGATACGGGTTTCCAGCTCGAGGTTATCCCACACACCGTTCACCACCACAGCCGGGTCCAGATCGCGGAGCACGGCACGGATGTTCTTCGCCAATTGACGGATGAAACGCGTCCGTACCGGTCGGCTTTTGATGGTGATCTCGGGGAAGACTTTTACGATTAATTTCATGGAAACAGCGCGCGCCGGGCCTGCTGAAAAAGGGGGGCGCGGATTATAGCGGAAATCGCTCAAGGTTTAACCAGTTAATATGCATCGCACTCAATGCGCACCAAAACAGGTCATTTGCACAAAATGACGCTACATTGCAGTGCGTTATTTATTCCGTTTCAACGGATTGCACCTTTATAGGGGCCATTTTGAGGCAAAAAGGCCATGTTGGCGCACTGGCATGCAATTTGCTCTCTTGTGAGGCAGGTTGCCTTGGTCGAGTATTCGCGCCGGCATCACCCACATTCTAAGGGCTAACTCCACTACCCAGCCCGAAGCCACCCGGAGGACACCATGTCGAAGTCGGTTCAACTCATCAAAGATCATGACGTTAAATGGATTGATCTGCGCTTCACGGACACCAAAGGTACTCAGCACCACGTGACCATGCCGGCTCGTGATGCTCTGGATGACGCTTTCTTTGAAGAAGGCAAGATGTTCGACGGCTCCTCCATTGCCGGCTGGAAAGGCATCGAAGCTTCCGACATGATCCTGATGCCGGACGACAGCACTGCCGTTCTCGACCCTTTCACCGAAGACCCAACTCTGATCATCGTCTGCGACGTGATCGAACCTTCGACCATGCAAGGCTACGACCGTGACCCACGTGCGATCGCCAAGCGTGCCGAGGAATACCTGAAATCGACCGGTATCGGCGACACCGTATTCGTAGGCCCTGAGCCAGAATTCTTCATCTTTGATTCGGTCAAGTTCAAGTCCGACATCTCCGGCTCCATGTTCAAAATCTACTCCGAACAAGGTTCGTGGATGTCCGACCAGGACGTGGAAGGCGGCAACAAAGGCCACCGTCCAGGCGTCAAAGGTGGCTACTTCCCAGTTCCGCCATTCGACCACGACCACGAAATCCGTACCTCCATGTGCAACGCCATGGAAGAAATGGGCCTTGTCATCGAAGTTCACCACCACGAAGTGGCGACTGCCGGCCAGAACGAAATCGGTGTGAAGTTCAACACCCTGGTTGCCAAGGCTGACGAAGTTCAGACCCTGAAGTACTGCGTACACAACGTGGCTGATGCCTACGGCCGTACCGCTACCTTCATGCCTAAGCCTCTGTACGGCGATAACGGTTCGGGTATGCACGTTCACCTGTCCATCGCTAAAGATGGCAAGAACACCTTCGCCGGCGAAGGTTATGCCGGCCTGTCCGACACTGCCCTGTACTTCATCGGCGGTATCATCAAGCACGGTAAGGCCCTGAACGGCTTCACCAACCCAGCGACCAACTCCTACAAGCGTCTGGTCCCAGGTTTCGAAGCACCGGTAATGCTGGCCTACTCGGCCCGTAACCGTTCCGCCTCGATCCGTATTCCTTACGTGTCCAGCCCTCGCGCTCGCCGTATCGAAGCTCGCTTCCCGGACCCGGCAGCCAACCCGTACCTGGCCTTCGCAGCCCTGGTAATGGCTGGCCTGGACGGTATCCAGAACAAGATCCACCCTGGCGACGCCGCCGACAAAAACTTGTACGACCTGCCGCCTGAAGAGGCCAAAGAGATCCCACAAGTGTGCGGCAGCCTGAAAGAAGCCCTGGAAGAGCTGGACAAGGGCCGTGCGTTCCTGACCAAAGGCGGCGTATTCAGCGACGACTTCATCGATGCCTACATCGAGCTGAAAAGCGAAGAAGAAATCAAAGTACGCACCTTCGTACACCCACTGGAATACGAGCTGTACTACAGCTGCTGATCCGGTAGCGCCGCTTAACGTGGCGTGATGAAAAAAGACCTCCTTCGGGAGGTCTTTTTTTGTCCGGAGTTTTTAAAAAATGCTGCAGAAGGTTTGCCCGCGATTGCGCGGCATCAGGCACCTGTTGTATTGACTGACACACTGCCCACCGCCGCCCCACAGGAGATCACCTTTGAAGCTACGACTTGCATACGCTTTGTTGTTTGTCAGCGGCAGCGCACTCGCTGCACCGCCCACCCTGGAGCCCCTGCTCAACAGCATCGCCGAACGCCTGGCCATCGCCGACCAGGTGGCCCTGAGCAAATGGGACAGCCACAAGCCCGTAGAAGACAAGAAACGGGAACAGGAAGTGATTGCCAGCGTCGTCGCCCAGGCGCTCACTTACAAATTGGACCCCGCCGCTGCCGAGCAATTTTTTTCGGCGCAGATCGAGGCCAATAAACTGGTGCAATACACCCACCTTTCCGACTGGCAGTTCCAAGGCCAAGCGCCCGACGACCCGCGCCCGGATCTGGTAAAGCAAATTCGCCCGCAGCTGGACCAACTGCAAAAGCGTCTGCTCCAGCAACTGGCCGACTTCACCCCGCAGCGCACCGACCCGCAGTGCCCCCAGTGGCTGGCCGCAGCCGTTCATGAGCCGCTGAATGACCCGACGCGCCAGCTCGCGATGATCCGCGCCACTGCCGAGCTGTGCATCTACAAAGGTTAAAGACTGCAAACCCAATCAAAACTGTGGGAGCGGTCTTGCTCGCTCCCACATTTGGATTGCGGGCATTCAGATGCGCCCTCCACGCTTTCCTGAACAATCGTCACAAAACCGCACTATATTGGTGCGACAGCCTGCACTCTTCCCACCTTCCCAGCCCATTTTGGTTCGATTCTTCCCGAGCAAGCTGGCAGAACGCCACAGTTTCGCGCCTGAAACACCCATTTCAAGGCTTTCGCGCTTCTTTTCGGAGCCTTGGTTTGGTTTTTGCATTTTCCTTGTATCAGCGTGTGCCTCAAGCCCGCGCCTTGCTCCAAAAGAGGTCCTGATGACCATCAGCGATGCACTGCACCGTTTGTTACTCGACAACCTGACCACCGCGACCATCCTGCTCAATGACGATCTGCGTCTTGAGTATATGAACCCGGCGGCGGAGATGCTCCTGGCCATCAGCGGCCAGCGCAGCCATGGGCAGTTCATCAGCGAATTGTTCACCGAGTCGGCCGAAGCCTTGAGCTCGCTGCGCCAGGCAGTGGAGCAGGCACATCCGTTCACCAAGCGCGAGGCGATGCTCACGGCCCTCACCGGCCAGACCCTGACCGTCGACTACGCCGTGACCCCAATCCTGAGCAACGGCGCCACCCTGCTGCTGCTCGAAGTGCACCCCCGCGACCGCCTGCTGCGCATCACCAAAGAAGAAGCGCAATTGTCCAAACAGGAAACCAGCAAGATGCTGGTGCGCGGGCTGGCCCACGAGATCAAAAACCCGCTCGGCGGGATTCGCGGCGCCGCGCAATTGCTCGCTCGAGAGCTGCCGGACGAGCACCTCAAGGACTACACCAACGTCATCATTGAAGAAGCCGACCGCCTGCGCAACCTGGTGGACCGTATGCTCGGCTCCAACAAGCTGCCGTCGCTGGCGATGACCAATGTGCACGAGGTACTTGAGCGCGTCTGCCAGTTGGTCGAGGCCGAAAGCCAAGGCTGCATCACCTTGGTGCGCGACTACGACCCAAGCATTCCCGACGTGTTGATCGACCGCGAGCAAATGATCCAGGCCGTGCTCAACATCGTGCGCAACGCCATGCAGGCCATCAGCAGCCAGAACGAGCTGCGCCTGGGGCGCATCAGCCTGCGCACCCGCGCCTTGCGCCAGTTCACCATCGGCCACGTGCGCCATCGCCTGGTGACCAAGGTCGAGATCATCGACAACGGCCCAGGCATTCCTGCGGAACTCCAGGAAACCATTTTCTTTCCCATGGTCAGCGGCCGTCCGGACGGTACCGGGCTGGGCCTGGCCATTACCCAGAACATCATCAGCCAGCACCAGGGTCTGATCGAATGTGAGAGCCATCCTGGCCACACCACCTTCTCGATCTTTCTGCCTCTGGAACAAGGAGCCCCATCGACATGAGCCGTAGTGAAACTGTCTGGATCGTCGATGACGACCGTTCTATCCGCTGGGTCCTCGAGAAAGCCTTGCAACAGGAAGGCATGACCACCCAGAGCTTCGACAGCGCCGACGGGGTGATGAGCCGCCTGGCTCGCCAGCAGCCGGACGTGATCATTTCCGACATCCGCATGCCCGGCGCCAGTGGCCTGGACTTGCTGGCGCGGATTCGCGAACAGCACCCACGCCTGCCGGTGATCATCATGACCGCGCACTCCGACCTGGACAGCGCTGTCGCGTCCTATCAGGGCGGCGCGTTTGAATACCTGCCCAAGCCGTTCGATGTGGACGAGGCGGTAGCGCTGGTCAAGCGCGCCAACCAGCACGCCCAGGAACAGCAAAGCCAGGAAGCCCCGCCGACGCTGACCCGGACCCCGGAAATCATCGGCGAAGCCCCGGCGATGCAGGAAGTGTTTCGCGCCATCGGACGCTTGAGCCACTCCAACATCACCGTGCTGATCAACGGCGAGTCGGGTACCGGTAAAGAGCTGGTAGCCCACGCCCTGCACCGTCACAGCCCACGGGCGGCCTCGCCGTTTATCGCACTGAACATGGCGGCGATTCCGAAGGACTTGATGGAGTCCGAGCTATTCGGCCATGAGAAAGGCGCGTTCACCGGTGCAGCCAACCTGCGTCGCGGTCGTTTTGAACAGGCGGACGGCGGCACGCTGTTCCTCGATGAGATCGGCGACATGCCGGCCGACACCCAAACCCGCTTGCTGCGCGTATTGGCGGACGGTGAGTTCTACCGCGTCGGCGGGCACACGCCGGTCAAGGTCGACGTGCGCATCATCGCCGCGACCCACCAGAACCTGGAAACCCTGGTGCACGCGGGCAAATTCCGTGAGGATTTGTTCCACCGCCTCAATGTGATCCGCATCCACATTCCACGCATGTCGGACCGCCGCGAAGACATTCCGACCCTCGCCCGCCACTTCCTCAGCCGCGCCGCCCAAGAGCTGGCGGTTGAGCCGAAGCTGCTGAAAAGCGAGACAGAGGAATACCTGAAGAACCTGCCGTGGCCGGGTAACGTGCGCCAGCTGGAGAACACCTGCCGCTGGATCACCGTGATGGCGTCCGGGCGCGAAGTGCATATCAGCGACCTGCCGCCGGAGCTGTTGAGCCTGCCGCAGGATTCGGCGCCGGTCACCAACTGGGAACAAGCGTTGCGCCAATGGGCCGACCAGGCCCTGGCACGCGGCCAATCGAACCTGCTGGACAGCGCCGTGCCGGCCTTCGAGCGGATCATGATCGAGACCGCCTTGAAGCACACAGCCGGCCGCCGTCGCGACGCCGCCGTGCTGCTGGGCTGGGGCCGCAATACCCTGACTCGCAAAATCAAGGAGCTGGGTATGAAGGTCGATGGTGGGGATGATGATGAGGGGGATGAGGGCTGATCACCGCCCGTGATCGTTCCCACGCTCTGCGTGGGAATGCCGCCCTGGACGCTCTGCGTCCGCTTTTAGAGTCATGACGCGGAGCGTCACAGGATGCATTCCCACGCGGAGCGTGGGAACGATCAAACCCGATCTTCGTGCACCGCTTCAATGCACCACGAACCGGCATCGCGCACGGATGCAATGCTTAAAATCTCGGCCACGCTGAGAAAAATCTGAAAACCAAAAACACCAAAGCCCCGTATTCCGGGGCTTTGCGCTTTCTGGGAATTTTTTTCGGTACAAATTGCAAGTTCTGGCACGCGCCCTGCAATAACCCTTGTACAACCCAGTTTCGGGGACCTTGGTACAGGCAGGCCGAGAATCCCCTCTTTACACCCGGAGTGCTTGATGCGAACCGCGTCGCGCTCCACACCGCTTTGGGGAACCTCGGTACAGGCAGGCCGGGGACTCCCTCTTTAACACCGAAGCCTTTAAAGCTTCACCCCGTTTTGGGAGCCCTGGTACAGGCAGGCCGGGAACTCCCTTCTTTACACCCGGGGCTTATGCGGCACGCCGCCCATAGCCCCAGCCCGTTTTGGGAACCTTGGTACAGGCAGGCCGGGGATTCCCTCTTTTATTGCTCTTGGAGACGGATCTCCAGCCGCCAGCGGCCATCGACCTTCTCCCCTTTCCAGTCCCCGCGCAACGGCCGAGCCGCCACCAGGTTCAGCAGCAACCCGCCGTCGGTCTTGCGCACGCGCCAGTTCACATCCTTGTCATTGACCTTGAGTTGCCCGCTGGCAGCCTTGCCTTGCGCGTCGAACAGCAGCGCCACGGTGCCGTCGATATGCTCACCGTGCAGCTTGGGTTCGCTGTTGAACCACACCATCATCCCATCCGTCGCCGTCTCTACCTGTTGCAGCTCAACCGGGTCCGGGGTGGTCAGGCGGCCGATCATCAAGCCGATCATCAGGCCGACAATCGCCAATGAGCCCATAACCCTCGGCAATAGCTTCGGCCTTGGGTCCTCTTCGGGGGTAGAATGCAGCGCATCTTTGCCTTCGGAGCCGTGCATGTTTCACGTCATCCTTTTTCAACCAGAAATTCCGCCGAATACCGGCAACGTTATCAGGCTGTGCGCCAACAGTGGCTGCCACCTGCATTTGATCGAGCCTCTGGGCTTCGACATGGACGACAAGCGCCTGCGCCGCGCCGGGCTGGACTACCACGAGTACGCCACCCTCAAGCGCCACGCCGACCTGGCCAGCTGCCTGGAAAGCCTGGGCCACCCACGCCTGTTCGCGTTCACCACCAAGGGCTCGCGGCCGTTTCATGATGCCAGCTTCGCCGAAGGCGACGCCTTCCTGTTCGGCCCGGAAAGCCGTGGCCTGCCGGCCGAAGTGCTCGACGCCCTGCCCGACGGCCATCGCCTGCGCTTGCCGATGCGCGAGGGTTGCCGCAGCTTGAATTTGTCCAACACCGTCGCCGTTGCCGTCTACGAAGGCTGGCGCCAGCTAGGCTTTAAATAACACCCTCTCACTCTGTAGGAGCCGGCTTGCCGGCGATAGCGACCTCGAACATTACATCGATTTCAAGGGCCTCATCGCCGGCAAGCCGGCTCCTACAAGGGCATAAAAAAAGCGCCGGTTATGGCGCTTTTTTTACATCGTCGGCTTACTGAACGGTCGACGAACCTTCCTGTTGCATGCGCTGCAGCTCTTGAGCGTACAGGGCATCGAAGTTCACCGGAGCCAGCATCAGCGCAGGGAACGAGCCACGGGTGACCAGGCTGTCCAGAGTCTCACGGGCATACGGGAACAGGATGTTCGGGCAGAACGCGCCCAGGGTGTGGCTCATGGACGCTTCGTCCAGGCCCTGGATCAGGAAGATACCGGCCTGTTGCACTTCAGCGATAAAGGCCACTTCGTCGCCGTTCTTGACGGTAACCGACAGGGTCAGCACGACCTCGTGGAAGTCACCTTCCAGGGCTTTTTGGCGGGTGTTCAGGTCCAGCGCAACGCTTGGAGTCCATTCCTGGCGGAAGATAGCCGGGCTTTTCGGCGCTTCGAACGACAGGTCACGCACGTAGATCCGCTGCAGCGAAAACTGTGGGCCTTGAGCTTCTGCTGCTTCGGTGTTCTGTTGGTCAGTCATCGCAGATCCTTCTTGATCTTGGGGTCTTTTAGGGTTTAGGAGTCAGACGAGCAGCAGCGCATCGAGTTTACCGGCGCGCTCCAGGGCAAACAGGTCATCGCAGCCACCGATGTGCTTGGCGCCGATCCAGATCTGCGGCACGGACGTGCGTCCCGCCTTCTGGGCCATTTCGGCGCGCACTTGAGGTTTGCCGTCGACCTTGATCTCTTCGAAGGCAACACCCTTTTTCTCCAGCAAGGCCTTGGCCCGCATGCAGTAAGGGCACCAATCGCTGGAATACACGACAACCTGGCTCATATCACTTCACCAGCGGCAGGTTATCGGCCTTCCAACTGCCGATACCGCCGGACAGTTTGGCGGCGGTGAAACCGGCCTTGAGCATTTCGCGGGCGTGGGTGCCGGCGTGCTGGCCTTGGGCGTCGACCAGGATGATGGTCTTGGCTTTGTGTTTTTCCAGCTCGGCCAGGCGTGCGATCAGCTTGTCCTGTGGAATGTTCAGGGCACCGACGATATGGCCGGCGGCAAAATCCTTGACCGGGCGAATATCAACGACAACGGCCTCATCCTTGTTGACCAGCGCGGTCAGCTCCGACGTGCTCAGGCTGCGGCCACCACGGCTCATTTCATGAGCGATCAGCAGCGCCAGCAGGATGACGAAGGCACCCGCGAGCAGATAGTGGGCAGTGGCAAATGCAATCAGGTGATCAACCATCAAGGAGGTTCCAGGGCGTTAAAATGGCGGTAAGTATACACAGCCGCCGGGGGCGGCCAACCCCCGTAAAGCGGTGACGTGGTCGGAACTTCGCTTTAAACTGCCACTCCCTTTTCAATTGTCTTCCTTATTAGCGCCGCGAGAGGATCTATGACTACTACGCCTAAACCTTTGGTCCTGATAATTCTCGATGGCTTCGGACACAGTGAAAGCCACCACGACAACGCCGTGTACTCGGCCAACAAGCCTGTACTGGACCGCCTGACCGCCACCGTGCCTAACGGTTTGATCTCCGGCTCCGGCATGGACGTCGGCCTGCCGGACGGCCAGATGGGCAACTCGGAAGTCGGCCACATGAATCTTGGCGCCGGACGAGTGGTCTATCAGGACTTCACCCGTGTCACCAAATCGATCCGTGACGGCGAGTTCTTCGAGAATCCGACCATTTGCGCGGCGGTAGATAAAGCAGTCGCCGCCGGCAAGGCCGTGCACTTCATGGGCCTGCTGTCCGATGGTGGTGTACACAGCCACCAGGACCACCTGGTCGCCATGGCCGAACTGGCCTTCAAGCGCGGCGCCGACAAGATCTACCTGCACGCCTTCCTCGACGGCCGCGACACCCCACCGAAAAGCGCGCAATCGTCCATCGAACTGCTCGACGCCACCTTCGCAGCCCTGGGCAAAGGCCGCATCGCCAGCCTGGTAGGCCGCTACTTCGCCATGGACCGTGACAACCGCTGGGACCGTGTGTCCCAGGCTTACAACCTGATCGTCAACGGCCAGGCCGAATTCAACGCCGCCACCGCCCAGGAAGGCCTCGAAGCCGCCTACGCCCGTGGCGAGAGCGATGAATTCGTCAAAGCCACCACCCTCGGCGAGCCGGTGAAAGTGGAAGACGGCGACGCCGTGGTGTTCATGAACTTCCGCGCCGACCGTGCCCGCGAGTTGAGCCATGTGTTCGTTGATGCCGGCTTCAAGGACTTCGAACGCGCACGCCAGCCGAAGGTCGAGTTCGTGATGCTCACCCAATACGCCGCCAACATCCCGGCCCCGTCGGCTTTCGCCCCGGGCAGCCTGGAAAACGTGCTGGGCGACTACTTGGCAAAAAACGGCAAGACCCAGCTGCGCATCGCCGAAACCGAGAAATATGCCCACGTCACCTTCTTCTTCTCCGGCGGGCGTGAAGAACCGTTCCCAGGGGAAGAGCGCATCCTCATCCCGTCGCCAAAAGTCGCCACCTACGACCTGCAGCCGGAAATGAGCGCGCCGGAAGTGACCGACAAGATCGTCGACGCCATCGACAATCAGCGTTATGACGTGATCGTGGTCAACTACGCCAACGGCGACATGGTCGGCCATAGCGGCAATCTGGAAGCGGCAATCAAGGCCGTGGAATGCTTGGACCTGTGCGTCGGCCGCATCGTCGACGCCCTGGAAAAAGTCGGCGGCGAAGCGCTGATCACCGCTGACCACGGCAACTGCGAGCAGATGTCCGACGAATCCACCGGCCAAGCCCACACGGCCCACACCACCGAGCCGGTGCCGTTCATCTATGTCGGCAAGCGCGACCTGAAAGTGCGTAAAGGTGGCGTGCTGGCGGATGTGGCGCCGACCATGCTGAAACTGATGGGCCTGGAGAAGCCGGCCGAGATGACTGGCACTTCGATTCTGGTGTAACCGCTGATCGTTCCCACGCTCTGCGTGGGAATGCCGCCGGGGACGCTCTGCGTCCCACTTGCAATACCAAGCCCGAATTCTGCGCATTGGTGACGCAGAGCGTCACGCGATGCATTCCCACGCAGAGCGTGGGAACGATCAATATGCCCACCACTCGGCACCTATCTTGCTCCTCCGCCCGAATTGGGCGTTTTTTTTGCCGCGCTTGGCGGGCATACTAGGCCGTCCCTTTCCCTGGTGTCGCCCGCCTCTATGCTTCGCGCCTTGATTACCCTCGCTCTTGTCTGCCTGCTCCAACCGGCTTTTGCCGATGAGCGCGCGCAAACCCAACAACAGTTGGACGCTACGCGTCAGGACATTACCGAGCTGAAAAAACTGCTCGGCAAGCTCCAGGAAGAGAAATCCGGGGTGCAGAAAGACCTGCGCGGCACGGAAACCGAGATGGGCAAGCTGGAGAAGCAGGTCCAGGAGCTGCAAAAAGAATTAAAGAAGAGCGAGTCGGAACTGGAGCGACTCGACGCTGAGAAAAAAAAACTCCAGAGCGCCCGCGTTGAACAGCAACGCCTGATCGCAATTCAGGCTCGCGCCGCCTACCAGAGCGGCCGCCAGGAATACCTCAAGCTGCTGCTCAACCAGCAGAACCCGGAAAAATTCGCCCGCACCCTCACCTACTACGACTACCTGAGCAAGGCACGCCTGGCGCAACTAAAGGGTTTTAACGAAACCCTGCGGCAACTGGCCAATGTCGAGCAAGAAATTGCCGACCAGCAGTCACAGTTGCTCGACCAGAAAAGCAACCTTGACGCCCAGCGCGACCAGTTGGACACGGTGCGTAAGGACCGCCAGTTGGCCCTGGCCAAGCTCAATAACGACGTGAAAGCCCGTGACGCCAAACTCCAGGCCCGCGAGCAGGACCAGGCCGACCTGGGCAAAGTCCTCAAAACCATCGAAGAAACCCTGGCCCGCCAGGCACGTGAGGCCGAAGAAGCGCGGCAAAAAGCGCTGGTCGCCCAGCAGGAAGCCGAAAAAAAGCGCCAGCGTGAGGCCGAACTGGCAGCCACCACCGACGCCCCGGCGCCCCGTAAACCGGCGCATGCAGCCCCTGGCCCACTGGTTTCCAGCAGTGGCGAGTCGTTCGGCGGCCCTTTTGCTTCAGCTCGCGGCAAACTTCCATGGCCAGTTGATGGTCGACTGCTGGCACGCTTTGGTGAAACCCGTGGCGATGACACCCGCGCCAAGTGGGATGGGGTGATGATCAGCGCCGCCGCCGGCAGCCAGGTCCACGCCGTTCACGGCGGGCGTGTGGTGTTTGCTGATTGGCTGCGCGGTGCCGGTTTGTTGGTGATTCTTGACCACGGTAATGGCTATTTGAGCCTTTACGGCCACAATCAGACTTTACTCAAGTCGGCAGGTGATGTTGTAAAAGCCGGTGAATCCATCTCCACTGTCGGTAACAGTGGTGGCCAGGACACTCCGGCGCTGTACTTCGCTATTCGTCAGCAGGGTCGCCCGAGCGATCCCGCACAATGGTGCCGTTCCCAAGGATAGGGTCGCATCTACATTAGGAGTTCGTTCGACATGCTGCATTTGTCCCGCCTCACTTCGCTGGCCCTGACGATCGCCCTGGTGATCGGCGCGCCTCTGGCTTTTGCCGACCAGGCCGCTGTGGCTGCACCCGCCGCCACGGCCGCGACCACCAAGGCGCCGCTGCCGCTGGACGAGCTGCGCACCTTTGCCGAGGTCATGGACAGGATCAAGGCTGCCTATGTCGAACCCGTAGACGACAAGACCCTGCTGGAAAATGCCATCAAGGGCATGCTCAGCAACCTCGACCCGCACTCCGCCTACCTGGGCCCGGAAGATTTTGCCGAACTGCAGGAAAGCACCAGCGGTGAGTTCGGTGGCCTGGGCATCGAAGTGGGCTCCGAAGACGGCCAGATCAAAGTAGTTTCGCCAATCGACGACACTCCGGCGTCCAAGGCCGGTATCCAGGCCGGCGACTTGATCGTGAAGATCAACGGCCAGCCGACCCGCGGCCAGACCATGACCGAAGCCGTCGACAAGATGCGCGGCAAGCTCGGCCAGAAAATCACCCTGACCCTGGTACGCGACGGCGGCACCCCGTTTGACGTGACCTTGGCGCGCGCGACCATCACTGTCAAAAGCGTGAAGAGCCAATTGCTTGAGTCAGGCTACGGCTACATCCGTATCACCCAGTTCCAGGTCAAGACCGGCGACGAAGTAGCCAAGGCCCTGGCCAAGCTGCGCAAAGACAACGGCAAGAAGCTCAACGGCATCGTGCTCGACCTGCGTAACAACCCAGGCGGCGTGCTGCAGGCGGCGGTGGAAGTGGTCGACCACTTCATCACCAAAGGCCTGATCGTCTACACCAAAGGCCGTATCGCCAACTCCGAGTTGCGCTTCTCGGCCACTGGCAATGACCTGAGCGAAGGCGTACCACTGGCCGTGCTGATCAACGGCGGCAGCGCCTCGGCGTCAGAAATCGTCGCCGGCGCCCTGCAAGACCAAAAACGTGGCGTGCTGATGGGTACCACCAGCTTCGGCAAAGGCTCGGTGCAAACCGTGTTGCCGCTGAACAACGACCGCGCGTTGAAGATCACCACGGCGCTCTACTACACGCCAAACGGTCGCTCGATCCAGGCCCAGGGCATCGTCCCGGACATCGAAGTGCGCAAGGCCAAGATCACCAACGAGGCCGACAGCGAGTACTACAAGGAAGCTGACCTGCAAGGTCACTTGGGCAATGGCAACGGCGGCGCCGACCAGCCGTCCGGCAGCAGCACCAAAGCCAAGCCGATGCCGCAGGACGATGACTACCAACTGGCCCAGGCGCTGAGCCTGCTCAAAGGCCTGAGCATCACCCGCAGCCGTTGATATGCGTTTTGCACTGATCATCGCTGCGCTGCTCAGCCTGGCAGGGGTCGCCCAAGCGGCCCCTGCCGATGAGCCTCACAAAGCCTACCTGACCCTCATCATCGACGACCTGGGGCAAAACCTGCCCAGGGACCGTCGTGTGCTGGCCCTGCCTGGGCCGGTGACCACGGCAATCATGCCCGACACGCCCCACGCCGCCGAATTCGCGCGTGAAGCGCACAAGGCCGGCAAAATCGTCATCCTGCACATGCCCATGGACCCGGCCACTGGCCCCTTCGCCTGGCACCCCGACCTGCCTATCGAAGAACTCGGCAAACGCTTGGACGCCGCCTTCAAGGCTGTGCCCTACACCGCAGGCATCAACAACCACATGGGCAGCCGCATGACCGCGCAACCGGCGGCGATGGCCTGGTTGATGGCTGAACTGCAACGGCGTAACAAGTTCTTTGTCGACAGCCGCACCAGCGCGCAAACCGTCGCGGCCGCCGAGGCGCAGAAGATTGGTTTGGCCCATGTCTCGCGGGATGTGTTCCTCGATGACGAACGCACTGAAGGTGCAATTACCACGCAGCTGCAAACCGCAATCAAGCTGGCCCATAAACAAGGCTCGGTGGTGATGATCGGCCACCCTTACCCGCAAACCCTGGCGGTGCTTGAGCGCGAACTGCCCAAGCTCAAGGCCCAGGGCATCGACTGGATTGATATCAAGTTGATGATCAGCGTGCGCAGTAACCAGGCGATGGCTGGACATGGGAAAAACGGCACGTATTTCCCGGTGCCTAGATAAATACCCTTCTCGGCACGCACGTTCCTGAATAGTTGGCCCTTACGGTTCACCCATTCAGGACTCGCTTTGCCATGGAATCAATCCGCTATTCAAACCTACTGATCAACTTCACCACCGAGTTCAGCCCGCTCTGGAACGACAAAGGCGCGGGCAGTGAAAACCCGGTCAGTTTCTGGCGCCCCGTCCCGTCCTCAGACTTTCTCAATGACTTTTTCCCCCTCGGGGACTTGGTGGTTGGCGGCTACGACAACGTCAACAAACACCGTATTGTCGCTGTTGTCAGCGAAACACACGTTGTCGGGCTGCAAAGGGCTCTCAGTGCGCCCGTTGAATACGACCTTGTGTGGAAAGACTCAGGCTCAAACGCCTATGCCGACGGCTCCATATGGCGCCCTATTCCGCCCCAAGGGTACGTCGCGCTTGGTCTGGTGTGCGGCATCGGTCATGACAAGCCGTCGCGCAATGCCATCCGCTGTGTCAGAGCTGACTTGGTCATCGCTTCCTACATCAGCGATCTGGTCTGGAACGACAAAGGCAGCGGTGCCCTCAAGGACTTCAGCGCCTGGAACATTGCCCCGCCAGGCGCCGCTTCAGGGGAAGCGTATTTTTCGGCAGGTACGTTTGTGGGTGCCGACAGTTACACCAAGCCCACAACCCATATTGCCGCTTACTCATTGCGCATGCAGATACAACAGACTGTCAGCAACGCACCACCCGCCCCCGCACTCCCTGGCTATCGGCAACCCTCGCCGTTCGAGGCCGCCCACCTCACACACACCTGCGAGATTGCCTGGTTTACGGTAAAAGACCCTAATTTGCACCCGATCGAACAGTTGCGCACATCGCCCACCTATCGGTTGGAGCGCTCGGACCGGTACGTGTTGGTCGGGTTCGGGCATAACCAGACTTCGGTTAACCAGACCTTTAAATGGACTGCCACCCGAGGAGAAAACGGCGCAAATTCGACGACCCTCACCAACACCACCGCGATCGAAGTCGGCGGAGAATGGCAGTTTTCACTGTTAGGCTCCTCGATAAAATTCTCAGCCAAGTTGAGCAAGAGCCTGACGCATACCGAAACGTCGTCGAATGGATGGACCACGTCAACCGCGTTCGAAATTGCCGCCGCAGTCCCGGCAAACAAAGCTGTGGCGGTTTACCTGATCCAGAGTGACTACCGACTGCTGCGACACAACGGTACTCAGGTCGCTTCTGACGTCAGCTACACCGACGGCGACAGTGTGTACTGGAGCGAATACCCACCCACCCGCGAGTGCACGGTCACCTGTACACCCTTGCCCGACCAGGCTTTACGTGGCGCAAGTAAAACGCCAACACAGGCCCCACGCCCACCCGCTATATAACTACCGCTCTGCGCCAGACGAACTACTCGATAGTTGATGCTCCAATCAACTGGAGAGCCCTCCATGAAGCCTCTGCAATTCAACGACCTGCTCATCAGCTTTACCAGCGAGTTTCTACCTCTGTGGAACGACAAGGGGTCCGGCGCGCACAAAGCCGTCGGCCTCTGGAGGCCGAGCACTGCATCCGATGAACTGAGCCCGTTTTACTCCTTGGGTGATATTGCGGTGGATCACTATCGCAATATCAACCATGACAAGATCGTCGCAGTCGTCAGCGACACGAATAAGGTCAATGGCACGGCCCTGCGTCCGCCGGTCGATTACCACTTGGTGTGGCAGGATGAAGGAACGGGCGCGCGAAGCAACGCGTCCATCTGGCGCCCGATACCGCCAGAAGGCTATGTGGCGATGGGGCTGGTGTACGGCATGAACTACGACAAACCCTCGCGCCATGCTGTGCGCTGTGTACGAGAAGACCTGGTGGTGACGGCTCAAGCGGGCGAACTGATCTGGAACGATAAAGGTAGCGGCTCCGCCAACGATTTGAGCGCCTGGTCGATTACCCCTCCCGATGCATCAGTTGGCGAACTCTACCTGGCCCCCGGCACGTTCATCGGCAGTGACAGCTACGCCAAGCCAAGCCTTGCGGTCTATTCGCTACGCCTGACGCTGTCAGCGCAATTCAGCGACCTGCCACCACCGCCCGCCCTCACCGGGCATGAAAGCCCAACCCTTGATGAAACCACCCCCACGATCCAGGTGTGCGAACTGCCGTGGTTCTGTGTAAAAGACCCGGAACTGACTGCGATCGAACAGTTTCAGTCTTCGCCCACTTATCGGCTGGAGCGCATGGATCGTCACCTTTTCACAGGCTTCGGGCATAACACCGAAGCGACCAGTCAGCCGTTCATGTGGACCGCCACTAAAGGCGAAATAGGAGGACATGCCAAAGCTCTGGCAGCTAATACCAGCATCGACCTGTGCAACGAGTGGCCTGTGAGCGAACACGCCTTCGCGTTGAATTTTTCGGCGCACTTGGGTCGTGACTTCACACACACCCAACGCTCGGCGAAAGGCTGGAGCCATTCCTCGCCGCTGGAAATCATCACTTACGTTCCGCCGAAGAAAGCCGTTGCGGCTTACCTTCTGCAAAGTGAATACCGCCTGTTGCGCCAGGACGGCAGCCAAGTGTCAGGCGCCGTCTGCTACAACAATGGCGATCACGTTTATATGAGCGAGTCTCCAAACGCTGAGCCACTAGCCGATGAGGCGCATCAACCGGTAGAACGCCCTCAAGCAGAGCCTGAGCTAGAGGTAACGAGCCATGATTTGATCGACAACACCCTCACCCCGTAACTGATCGAGTGCCGCCTGAAGCTTGGTCACCACTTCATCCGGCACGTCTTTGTTCAGGGCCAGGTACAACTGGGCACTGTTGAAACGCAGGACCGTCTTGAGCTGGGTCACGCCGACTTGGCGTGCCAGATAGCGGCCCGCCGGATCACCGGTCGCCCACAAATCTATCTGGCCATCCACCAGCTTTTGCGCATTGTCCTGGTCACGTAGCGCAATGACCGGGTTGAGGCCCTGCTTCTCGAGGGTCTCGGCAATGGCATCGCCCTTATAGGCGCCGATCTTGTAGCGGCGGGCGTGCTCGAGGTCGTCCAGTTGAATCTTGCTGTCGGCCTTGGCCAGCATCACCCAATCGTCCGGACCGATGGGGCCGACCCATTTGAACAACGCTTCGCGATCCGGTAAACGCGCCATCACGAACACACCATAGCCAGGTTTTTCCAGGGCGAGTTTGTAGATTCGTTCCCAAGGAAAACGCAGGGTCAGGTTGTAGGAAACACCGGCACGCTTGAAGGTCTCGCGCACGATGTCCACGGCGATGCCTTCGATGTTCTCGTCCTTAGCGAAGTTCTTGCCGTTTTTCGCCATGTTGTAGGGCGGGAAGTTTTCCGTCAGCAACACAAGGGAGGCTTCGGACGGTTCTTCGGCGTGGGCAGTACCGACCATAAGCACGGAGGCACTGGCGAGGGCGAGCAACAAGGTCTTGAACATGAAGGCTACCGGAATCCATGGCAAGCGCAGAGAGTGCCGCGCGCCCGCCATGGTGTCCAGCAGCGTTTAGCGAACGACGATACCGCGCGCCGCCATGTAGGCCTTGGCCTCGGGAACGGTGTATTCGCCAAAGTGGAAAATACTCGCCGCCAGCACCGCGCTGGCGTGGCCTTCGATCACGCCGTCGGCCAAGTGTTGCAGGTTACCAACGCCGCCGGAAGCGATCACCGGAATACCCAGTGCATCGCTGATGGCGCGGGTGACGCCCAGGTCGAAGCCATTTTTCATGCCGTCCTGGTCCATGCTGGTCAGCAGGATTTCACCGGCGCCCAAACCCTCCATCTTCATCGCCCACTCCACCGCATCCAGGCCGGTCGGCTTGCGACCGCCGTGGGTGAAGATCTCCCAACGCGGGGTTTCACCCGGGCCGGAGACTTTCTTGGCGTCGATGGCGACCACGATGCATTGCGAGCCAAAGTGCTGCGCGGCTTCGCCGACGAATTCCGGGTTGAACACCGCAGCGGTGTTGATCGAAACCTTGTCCGCGCCGGCATTGAGCAGGTTGCGAATGTCTTGCACAGTGCGCACGCCACCGCCCACGGTCAGCGGGATAAACACTTGGCTGGCCATGCGTTCGACGGTATGCAGCGTGGTGTCGCGGCCGTCGACGCTGGCGGTGATGTCGAGAAAGGTAATCTCGTCGGCACCTTGCTCATCGTAGCGACGGGCGATTTCCACCGGGTCGCCGGCGTCACGGATGTTCTCAAACTTGACGCCCTTGACCACGCGACCGTTGTCGACGTCCAGGCAAGGGATGATGCGTTTGGCCAGCGCCATGGTCAGTTCCTCAGCCGTTGTAGGCGTCGCAGTAAGCCTGGGCTTCAGCGACGTCCAGGGTCCCTTCGTAGATCGCGCGGCCGGTGATGGCGCCGATGATGCCGGGGGCCTTGGCGTCCAGCAGCGACTTGATGTCGCCCAGGTTGTGAATACCGCCGGAGGCGATCACTGGAATTTTGGTAGCGGCAGCCAACGCAGCGGTGAACGGTACGTTGCAGCCCTGCATCATGCCGTCTTTGGCAATGTCGGTATAAACGATGGCGGACACACCGTCGGCTTCGAACTGCTTGGCCAGGTCGATCACTTGGATGGTGCTGATTTCAGCCCAACCGTCGGTGGCGACGAAACCGTCTTTAGCGTCCAGGCCTACGATCACTTTGCCCGGGAACGCGCGGCAGGCTTCGGCAACGAAGGCCGGGTCTTTCACAGCCTTGGTGCCGATGATCACGTAGCTCACGCCGGCTTTGACGTAATGCTCGATGGTTTCCAGGGAGCGGATACCGCCGCCGATCTGGATCGGCAGGTTCGGGTAGCGCTTGGCGATCGCAGTGACCACCTCGCCATTGACCGGCTGGCCTTCGAAGGCGCCGTTCAAGTCCACCAGATGCAGACGACGGCAACCACCCTCCACCCATTTGGCAGCCATGCTCACCGGGTCATCGGAGAACACGGTGGAATCTTCCATGCGGCCTTGGCGCAGGCGGACACAAGCGCCGTCCTTGAGATCGATAGCGGGGATAATCAGCATCTGGCAAACCTTATTCGATATTCAGCAATGCTTGGGAAATCAGGGTTTCTCAAGCGACCACAAGTCGCTTTCGATGCTTTCGAACCTTTCTTTAAGGAGCGTCTGCGTGTCGAAAATCGCCTTGTTGTAATAGTGCGGCGCAACTTCGGTAGTAAACAGCTCAAGAATCTCGGCGACCTCGAACGAGCCCAGCTTGAGCTCGAAACGGTCCTCCATGAAACGCTTGATCTTGAGGGTAGCCTCACTCTCCTGTTCGGGCGTGAGGTTCAAGACCGGCAATTTCGGCTTCTTGGTCATTTACCAACGCCCATCCCAGGCGGCGAAGTTCTGCAGCAATTGCAGGCCATGGGTATGGCTCTTCTCCGGGTGGAACTGCACGGCAAAGCGCGAACCTTCGGCCAGCGCGGCGGCGAAGTCGACGCCGTAGTGCCCGCCACCCACCACCTGGCGCGGGTTACCGGCGGCGATGTAGTAGCTGTGTACGAAATAGAAACGCGCCATGTCCGGCACGTTGTGCCACAGCGGGTGATCCACGGTCTGACGGACTTCGTTCCAGCCCATGTGCGGGACTTTCAGGTGGGCACCGTCTTCATGCAGGTCCTTGCCGAAGAACTTCACCTGGCCAGGGAAGAGGCCGATGCAATCAACGCCGTCGTTCTCTTCACTGCTGTCGAGCAAGGCTTGCATGCCTACGCAGATGCCGAGGAAGGGGCGATCCTGGCTGACTTCACGCACCAGGCTGTCAAAGCCCAGGCGGCGGATTTCGGCCATGCAATCGCGAATCGCACCAACGCCGGGAAACACCACCCGGTCGGCTTCGCGAATCACCTTGGCATCGCTGGTGATCAACACCTTACCGGCACCTACGTGCTCGAGGGCCTTGGCCACCGAGTGCAGGTTACCCATGCCGTAATCGATAACCGCGACCGTCTGCATTACAAGACGCCCTTGGTCGATGGCATTTGCCCGGCCATGCGGTCATCAAGCTCCACGGCCATGCGCAGCGCGCGGCCGAAAGCCTTGAACACGGTCTCGATCTGGTGGTGGGTGTTGGTGCCGCGCAGGTTGTCGATGTGCAGACTGACGAGTGCGTGGTTAACAAAGCCCTGGAAGAATTCCTGGAACAGGTCGACGTCGAAGCCGCCCACGGTGGCGCGGGTGTAGGGCACGTGCATCTGCAAGCCAGGGCGGCCGGAGAAGTCGATAACTACACGCGACAGTGCCTCGTCCAGCGGGACATAGGCGTGGCCGTAGCGACGGATGCCTTTTTTGTCGCCGATGGCCTTGGCAAAAGCCTGGCCGAGGGTGATGCCTACGTCTTCCACCGTGTGGTGGTCGTCGATATGCAGGTCGCCCTTGCTGACGATATCCAGGTCGATCAGCCCGTGACGGGCGATCTGGTCCAGCATGTGCTCAAGAAAAGGTACACCGATATCAAATCGGGCCTTTCCGGTGCCATCCAGGTTGATCGAGGCTTTGATCTGGGTTTCCAGAGTGTCGCGCTCGACGGACGCCTTACGTTCGGCCATCACCAGCTCCGCAAAATCATTGGGCGAAAAAGGCAGCCATTATAGGGGCGCGGGCGCTAAACAGAAACATCGGAGGGGATAAGACTGACGAGTTGATTCAGGCGCCCCAGCATGGTGCACAAAGATCGCTCCCACGCTCTGCGTGGGAGTGCCACCAGGGACGCTCTGCGTCCCAGTCACATCGCAAGGTTCAAGCCTAGCGCAAGGGTGACGCAGAGCGTCACGGGAGGCATTCCCACGCAGGAGCGTGGGAACGATCAGTACGGAGTTAGTGGAACAGCACTGCCGTCTTCTGCAGGGTCACCCACACACCCCACGCCAACGGAATACCCACCACCAGCCAGGCTGCGACCGCCAACGGCACGCTACCGGACGCTGCTTTCCACTCCAGAGAAGTGGAGGCATCAGCGCCTTTGTCATGGCCCAGCGCTTGTTCAGCGGCCAATTCTGCGTCGGTCATGAAGTACTTGTCGGCCACCGGGCGAACCAGCAGGTTGCAGATGAAACCCAGTACCAGCAGGCCTGCGAGGATGTACAAGGTGATGTCGTAAGCCGCAGCGCGTTCAACGCCGATGCTCAGCTGATACTCACGCAAGTAGTTCACCAACACCGGGCCCAATACGCCCGCCGCCGCCCATGCGGTCAGCAGGCGACCATGGATCGCGCCAACCATCTGGGTGCCGAACAGGTCGGCCAGGTAAGCCGGAACGGTCGCAAAACCACCGCCGTACATCGACAGGATGATGCAGAACGCCGCCACGAACAGCGCCACGTTGCCCAGGTGCCCCAGGTTCGGGATCAGCGCATACAAGGCAAAGCCCAGCGCGAAGAACACAAAGTAAGTGTTTTTACGACCCAGGTAATCGGAAAACGACGCCCAGAAGAACCGGCCACCGATGTTGAACAAGCTCAACAAGCCGGTGAAGCCTGCGGCGATGGCCGCAATGGAGGCCAGTTGACCGGCATCCAGTTGGCCAAACGTCAGGCCATTACCCAGCAACTTGCCACCGAACACTTCCTGCAGCAGCGGCGAAGCCATGCCGAGGATGCCGATACCGGCGGAGACGTTCAGGCACAACACCAGCCATACCAGGCGGAATTGCGGGGTTTTCCAGGCCACGTTCACGTGGACATGACGATGGGTGATCATCGCGTTGCTGGCTTTTTTCGCCGGGGCGGTCCAGCCCTCAGGCTTCCAGCCGGTCGGCGGAACGCGGTACGACAGTGCACCACCGATCATGAACACGAAGTAGATCACGGCCATGACCGCGAAACTCTGCCACACGCCCACGCTGGTCGGCGAGGCGAAATGCCCCATCAGCGCTGCAGCCAGGGGAGCACCCACCATCGCGCCGCCACCGAAGCCCATGATCGCCATGCCGGTAGCCATGCCACGCTTGTCCGGGAACCACTTGATCAGGGTCGACACGGGCGAGATATAGCCCAGGCCCAGGCCAATACCGCCAATGACGCCGGAGCCGATCCACATCAGCCAAATCTGGTGGGTATAGATACCCAACGCCGAGATCAGTAGGCCGCCGCACCAGCACAACGCCGATACAACGCCAGCCTTACGTGGCCCGGCATGTTCCAGCCAGCCACCCCAGATCGCTGCCGAGCAGCCCAGGAAAATGAAGAACAGGGTGTAGATCCAGCCCAGCATGGAGATGGGCCAGTCGCATTGGGACGAGAAGATTTGCGCGATGAAGCTCATGTCCGGCGCGCAGGCGACCGGTGACGTGATACCCAACGCTTTGGACAGCGGCAGCCAAAACACCGAGAAACCGTAGGCCATGCCGATGCACAGGTGGATGGCCAGGGCGGCCGGTGGAACCAGCCAGCGGTTGAACCCCGGCTTGGCGATGATGCGCTCCTTGGACAGGAACGCAGGCTGTGCGGCGCTAATACCTGCCGCAGTGCTAGTGCTCATTGGTGTTTCCCCCAGTTATTAGTATGTGTCCGTCAGGCGCTCTCTCCCTCGGCCTTGCACGCAAAGCGTTGGCCGTTGTTGTTGAGTAAAGCTCCTTTAAACGCGACGTTGTGTCGCAGACGACAGACGAACGTGCGCAGATTAGCACCAGTGGATGACAGAAAAACCAAACTGATATCACCTTTTTCGCGCAATCTGGTTTGTTTGACGCCAAAATCCCGTTTTGCCGCGGCTAGATACAATGTAACGATGCGTGAACTGACGTAAGCCGTCGGGCGTTATACTCTGCGGCTAATTTTTGAAATCGACATACAAGGACTCGCCCATGAAAGCGTTCGGCAAAATCCTGGGTCTGGTACTTCTCGGGCTGTTGCTGATCATTGTGGCCCTGGGCTTTGCCCTGACCCACCTCTTCGATCCCAACGATTACAAAGACGAGATCCGCCAGATTGCCCGCGACAAGGCCCACATCGAGCTGACGCTCAATGGCGATATCGGCTGGAGCCTGTTCCCCTGGCTTGGCCTGGAATTGCACGAAGCCAGCGTGGCGACCCTGACCAATCCGACCAAGCCCTTCGCCGACCTGCAGATGCTCGGCCTGTCGGTGCGTGTTTTGCCGCTGCTGCGCCGTGAAGTACAGATGAGCGACGTACGTGTAGAAGGCCTGAACCTGCGCCTGAACCGCGACAAGCAAGGTCACGGTGACTGGGAAGACATCGGCAAGATCGCCCCCGTGGCGAGCGTCGATGCCCCCGCCCCGGTGGAGCAGCCTGCCGCCGAGGAGCCTGAAAAGCCGCCAAAGCCGATCCGCCTGGACATCGACAGCCTGACCATCAACAACGCCCGCGTCGAATACAACGATGAGCAGACCGGCAAGCAGTTCAGTGCCGAAAGCATCCAACTGAGCGCCGGCGCAGTACACGAAGGCGCCAGCATTCCGCTGAAACTCACCGCATTCTTCGGCAGCAACCAGCCGCTGATGCGCGTCAAGGCCGAGCTCAACGGCAACCTGCGCATCCAGCGCGCCCTCAAGCGCTATCAGTTCGAAGACATGAAGCTCAGTGGCGAAGTCACTGGCGAGCCACTGCAAGACAAGACCGTGAGCTTTTCCACACAAGGTCAACTGCTGGTGGACCTGGCGGCCAACATCGCCGAATGGACCAACCTGAAACTCTCCGCCAACCAACTGCGTGCGTTGGGCGAGCTGAAGGTCAACGACCTGAACAAAACCCCGCAAATCAGCGGCGCCTTGTCCATCGCCCAGTTTGACCTGGCCAAGTTTCTCGACAGCGTCGGCCACCCGCTGCCGGCCATGGCCGAGGGCAGCCTGAGCAAGGTCGAGTTGGTCAGCCGACTCAAGGGCACGCCCACCAGCGTTGCTCTGGAAGACCTGAACCTGAAGCTTGATGGCAGCACCTTCACCGGTCGCGTCGCGGTGGATGATTTCGCCAAGCAATCCCTGCGCGTACAGCTCAAAGGCGACACTTTCAACGCCGACAATTACCTGCCGGCCAAGTCCGAATCCGCCAAAGGTGCAGCCGCTGCCCGCCAGGCCGAAGTACAGAACAGCGAAATGGGTGCCATGGCCGCCGGTGGCACTACACCGCTGCCGGACGCCCCCACCAAAGGCGCGTGGAGCACCGACAAACTGCTGCCATTGACCCGCCTGCGCACGCTCGATATAGACGCCGACCTGGCCTTTGGCCAACTGACCCTGAGCAAGCTGCCGATCCAGAATGCTGCACTGAAAGCATCCGGCATCGACGGCCAGCTCAAGCTCGACACCCTGAGTGGCGGTCTCTACAACGGTACGTTCCAGGCCAACGGCACGCTCGATGTACGCCAGGACATCCCGGTGCTAGCGCTGCAAAGCCACATCAAGCAAGTGCCGGTTGAACGCATCCTGCAAGCCCAGGGGCAAAACCCGCCGGTGAAAGGCCAGATCACTCTGGACAGCAACCTCAGCGGCCGTGGCAACAGCCAAAAAGCGCTGATCGACAGCCTCAATGGCACGGCGAGCTTCGTGATCAACAACGGCATGTTGCTCAACGCCAACCTTGAACAACAACTGTGTACCGGCATCGCCCTGCTCAACCGCAAAACCCTGAGCAGCACGCCGCAAGGCAAAGACACGCCATTCCAGGAACTGCGCGGCAACCTGACTTTCCGTAACGGCGTGGCCAGCAACCCTGACCTGAAAGTGCGCATTCCGGGCCTGACGGTCAACGGCAATGGTGACGTCGACCTGCGCGTGCTGGGCATGGATTATCGCGTCGGCATCATCGTCGAAGGCGACCAACGCGATGTGCCGGACCCGGCCTGCCAAGTCGGCTCCAACTTCCAGGGCATCGAAGTGCCGCTGCGCTGCCGTGGCCCGCTGGAGCTGGGCGCCAAGGCCTGCCGCCTGGACAAGGACGGCTTGACCCAGGTCGCAATCAAGGCGGCCGGCAACAAGCTCAGCGAGAAACTTGAAGAGAAGCTCGACAAGGTCAACCCGCAGCTCAAAGACGCTCTGAAAGGCCTGTTTAAACGATGAGAAACGAGCAGTTTTCACAGGCGGTGCTGGACTGGTACGACCGCCACGGTCGCCATGACCTGCCCTGGCAACAGGGCATCACGCCTTACCGGGTGTGGGTCTCGGAGATCATGCTGCAACAGACCCAGGTCAGCACCGTGCTCAATTACTTCGACCGTTTCATGGCCTCCCTGCCAACGGTCGAAGCCCTGGCCGCCGCGCCGGAAGACGAAGTGCTGCACCTGTGGACGGGCCTGGGTTACTACACCCGCGCGCGCAACCTGCAGAAAACCGCCAAGATTGTCGTCGCCGAATACGCTGGCGAGTTTCCCAGGGATGTCGAAAAACTCACCGAGCTGCCCGGCATTGGCCTTTCCACCGCCGGTGCGATTGCCAGCCTGAGCATGGGCCTGCGTGCGCCGATCCTCGATGGCAACGTCAAGCGCGTGCTGGCACGCTTTACGGCGCAAGAGGGTTACCCGGGCGAACCCAAGGTCGCCAAGCAGCTGTGGGCCACTGCAGAGCGCTTTACGCCTCACGACCGCGTCAACGCCTACACCCAGGCGATGATGGACATGGGCGCCACGCTCTGCACGCGCAGCAAGCCCAGCTGCCTGCTGTGCCCACTGGAAAAAGGCTGCGAAGCCCATATGCTCGGCCTGGAGACGCGCTACCCGATCCCCAAGCCGCGTAAAACCATCCCGCAGAAGCGCACGCTGATGCCGCTGCTGGCCAATGCAGAGGGCGAAATTCTGCTTTATCGCCGCCCTTCTACGGGCCTGTGGGGCGGTTTGTGGAGCCTGCCGGAACTGGACGACCTGCAAGACCTGGAACACTTGGCCGACCAGCACGCGCTGGAACTGGGCAAGCACCAGGAACTGCCTGGGCTGATCCACACCTTCAGCCACTTCCAACTGGCTATCGAACCCTGGCTGGTGCACGTCGAGGAATCCGCCCATCACGTGGCCGAGGCCGACTGGCTCTGGTATAACCTCGCCACCCCGCCGCGCCTGGGCCTTGCCGCCCCGGTGAAAAAACTGCTGAAGCGCGCGGCCGATGTATTGAACGCAGGAGTTTTGTCATGACCCGCACCATCATGTGCCGCAAATACCACGAAGAATTACCCGCCCTGGAGCGTGCCCCGTTCCCGGGTGCCAAGGGCCAGGACATTTTCGATCACGTCTCCGCCAAGGCCTGGGCCGACTGGCAAAAACACCAGACCCTGCTGATCAACGAAAAGCGCCTGAACATGATGAACGCCGAAGACCGTAAATATCTTCAAGGCGAGATGGACAAGTTCTTTTCCGGCGAGGATTACGCCAAGGCTGACGGCTACGTGCCGCCTGCTCAATAATTGATCAAAATCCGGGGTCGGCACGTAAGCGACGGTAATAATTAAATATTTTTTGAAAACTTGCTTGACGACCCCCCGAAAAACCCGTTTAATGCGCCCCGTTGCCCAGATAGCTCAGTCGGTAGAGCAGGGGATTGAAAATCCCCGTGTCGGCGGTTCGATTCCGTCTCTGGGCACCACTAATTAGTTTCAGGTGGTGCAAATGTCATCTGAAACACACAAAAAACCCGCCTAGTGCGGGTTTTTTGTTGCCTGCGATTTGTCCTGCCGAGCAGGGGAAACTCACGAGCCCTTGATCGCTTGCAGGGTATAGCTCAGCGGCAACCGCCACGGCGCCTCATTCAGTCGCCACTCACCGTGACTGTCGCAGCTCATCTGACCCGGCAACGCCTCCCAAGGCACGCTCTGGTGCTCAGTCAGCCCAGTTATCTGCAGGCCGTGCTTGAGCAGCGCGCTGATGATTTCCCCCAACCCATGGTTCCATTGGTGAGTCACCGACGCCGTCAGCGTTTTATCGGTTTGCACATAGGTGTTCGCGTCATCCCACACCAGCGGTTCTTCTCGCTCGAAATACGGCAGCGTGAGGGACAAAAGGTCATCACGACGTTCGTCGACCGCCCACATCACCGGATGGCCTTCGCGAATGAACAACCGGCCGCCCGGCTTGAGCAGCTCACTGACGTTGCGAGCCCAGTCGTCAATGCTGGGTATCCAGCACAGTGCGCCGATGCCGGTGTACACAAAGTCAAAGCTACCGGCCGGCAGCACCGTCGAGGCGCTATAAACGTCCGACTCGACGAAGTCGATGTGCGCGCCGGCGCGCTCTGCCAGCGCACGCGCCTCGGCCAATGCCGCCGCAGAGAAGTCGAGCCCGCTCATCTGCGCGCCCAACCGGGAGAGCGACAAGGTATCGGTGCCAATGTGGCATTGCAGGTGAACACCGCGCAGGCCGGCAATACTTCCCAGCAGCGGCAGGTCAAAACGCACGACTTCGGAGAGGAAGCCTGGGTCTTCGACGAAGGCTTGAAAGGCATAGTCGGGCGACTCGGCGTGCAGCGCAGCGCGCTCATCCCAATTGGCCCGGTTCAGGTGCAGATAGTTGGTCATGTGAGTTCCCGGATTCAGGTTTGTGTCTAAACGACGCCGGGATTCTGGGACAGAGTTACGCTGCGAAAATAGGGGAGATTTGTAAGCACAGCGACTAAGGCGAAAGCATGGAGCCAGCGTCCCGTTGCGCGACAACGGGACTATTTACCCAAAGGCCTAGCCCTAACCGCCATGATGAGTACGGCGACTGACTCACTGCACCTGGAAAACCAACAGCGGATTGTCATTCAGTCGCCCATTGAATACCGGCGCAAGATGTTCCAGCGGCGTACCGCGCAGCAGCTCGGTTTCTTTGCGCGCCACAATGACCCAGGCCGGACGAGGTAATGTCTGCAACCGCTCTAACTGATTGCCACCAATAAACAGCGGCTGCTCGTCGTGATCCAGGTTCATGATGTAGCGAATCGCCCAGGTGTCTTTGTTGAGGTTGAGGAACACCAGCGTCCCCGGGTTCCCGGCCCGCAGTTTTTCTACCGCACCCACAAAGCTGCGGGTGTCGAATTGCAGGTCCTTGGACGGCTCAACCGCCTTGACCAGCACCAGCCACTGGGTGGCCAGGGCGATCAAACTGAGTATCACCAGGCGCTGCGCCACACGGCCCTGTAAACGCTGCCAGACAAGGATGGCAGCCAACTGCAAAACAATCAGCACGCCCACCAATACCGGCACGGAAACGTCAGGCCAGTAACCGTGCTTGTTCCACAAATAGCGGCAAACAAACACCGCGAGGATCGCCAGAGCCGGTAACAGCGCCACCAGCCACTCATAACCGCGGCGTACGCTAAGCAGCCAGCCTTGAGCCTGAAGCAGGCCATACGCAGCCACAGCGGCAAACATGGGCACCATGGGCACAATGTAATAGGCCCGCTTGAAGTGCGGGACCGACAACCCCAACAGAATCATCAGGCCACAGGCGCCCAGGCGCAGCATTAGCTGTACGTCGGCATCCGCATGACGCAGCGACCATTTGTGACGCAGGGCAATCAGCGTCGCCAGCGCCAGGGGTACCACCGGGAAATAGCGGTACAGGCTCAGCTTGAAGTAGAAGTAAAACGGCTCGCCGGTTTCGTCGAGGCGACCGGCCACCTGCATCCTGAGCACGTCATCGGCAAAGCTGTCACCCCCGCTGAACCGGGCCAGCTTCAACAGTACCCACCAGCAACCGGCGAGCAGGATCAGGCCGATAACACCGTGGGCAATCACCTTTTTCAGCAGGAAAATCCTGTCTTCCCGAGTACCGGCCGGGCTTAGCGCCCAATACACACAGGCAACCCCACAGACCTCGATCAACCCCAGCGGCCCACGAATAGCGAACGCCACCACAAACAAGGGGAAGACCGCATACTGCCGGAGCTTCGAGCCGGTGCGCTCACCGGTATGCAGTAGGTAGAAACACCCCAGGCACAGCAAGGAAACCATTTGATCCAGGCATACCGAGCGCGACTTTTCCAACAACTGAGCAGTCAATGCGGTAAGCAATACCGTCAGCAGCGCCCATGCTCGGCCGGAAGGCACCAGCAAGCGGTAGATCAGCGCCATCACCCCAGCAGAAGCCAAGGCGGTGGGCATGATGTTGGCCAAGACGTTGGGCGCTCCGAACAAGCGGGCGAAGAGAAAACTGAAATAGGTCGCGGTACCCGGGTAATCCGGATAAGGCTCGCCATAGGTGCTAGGAAAGAGACTCGCGCCGTGACGAAACATCTCTTGCATGAACACGGCCCAGCGGCCGTCAAAGCCCTGCGGGGCCTGATCCCAGATCCCCAGGGTAAACAGCAGCAAGGCAATCAGAAAAATACCCAGCGATTCCATTCGAAAGCGATTGTGTTGATCCATTGTTAAGCCTGTCAGGTGAAATGAGCCGCGCCATGTTGCCCGCCCCATCCCTGAATAGCGCCTGAACGAAGTCAAACATTCATCGCCCTAGCGATCGACGGGCCATACCAGCCGTGGCACCCAGCGCACGTAGATGAACTCGCCAATCAGCTCGAGCAAGGTCTGCAGGATCACCGCGGCAGCGGCCAACCCACGAATATCTTCAGGCAGCGCCAAGGCCAGTGGTAGCACCACCAGCGAGTTGCGCGTGGAAGCGCTGAACGTGACCGCCCGGGCCGTGACGGCCGGCAACTTGAACAGCCGCGCTGCCAGCGCTCCCATCAGCGGCGCCAGCAGCAAGAAGCCGACATACACCGGGATCACTGGAGCCAGCAGGGCTATATCGCGCACCACGGTAGTGATTTGCGAACCGATCACCACCACCAACACCAGCGCCATGGCCGGAACAGGCAGCCAGGCCCAGGCCTCGCTCCATGCGCCGATGACACGCGATCGCCGGGACAGGGAAGCGGTCAACACCGCCAGCACCATCGGCGCTACGATCAGCAACAGGAACGCCTCAATAAACGGCCCCGCCGAAACAACCACTTGCGACTGCGCCCCGAGCATCACCCCCAGATACACCGGCAACAGCACCAGTTGCAGCAGTAACAGAATCGGCGTCGCCGCCAGGATCAGCCGCGAATCGCCCTTGCCGATATGCGTAAACACCACCACGTAGTCGATACACGGCGTCAGCAGCACCAACAGCGCCCCCACCAGAATCGCCGGGTGGTCGACCAGCCCCCGCGTCAGCGCCCAGACCAGCAGCGGGATCAAAACGAAGTTGGCCAGCAACAATGCCGACATGAAGCGCTTGTTGCCCAAGCCTTGGCGCAGGTCCAGAAACGGGATTTGCAGGAACATCGCGTACATCAGCACCGCAATCGCGGGGGTGACCAGTACGCTCAGGCCATGCGCCAACGAGGGGGCCAGCACGCCGAACGCGACAGCCAGGAGGACTGCGACGAAGTAGATCGGGATCTGGTTGTGTTCGAGGGTGTCGCGGGTCATGGGCTGACTCTGGTCGATCAAAAGACCGTAAGCCTAAGCACCCAAGCAGATAAGGTCGAGCATCGCGACAATCCTTACGCCCACGCCGCGCTAAATTTGTTAATTTCGGTTTCTTATAAAAGCGCGCGGGCCTTCAAGCCCATACCGAAAGCGCAAGCACCGAGCCGCCCCATGAACCTGCCCACACGACCCGCTCCAGAAACATTCCGCGAGCCCGCTGCCGACGGCTACCTCCTGGGCGGCTTCACCTGGCGCCATATCAGAACCGACCCGACACGCCCCGTGGTGATCATCAACGCCGCCACCTCTGTGCGCTGCCGCCACTATTCGCGCTTCGCCGACTACCTGTTTGCCAATGGCTTCGACGTCATTACTTACGATTATCGCGGCATCGGTGAATCCAGAAGCGGTTCGCTGCGAGGCTTCAAGGCGTCATGGTCGGATTGGGGCGTGCTGGATTTCGAAGCGGTGCTGCAGCGGGCGCAACGGGAGTTTGCGGGGCAGCCAATTGACGTGGTCGGCCACAGTTTTGGTGGTTGTGCAGCGGGGTTGGGGGCGTCGGGCGCGGTGATTCGACGGATTGTGACAGTGGGCGCTCAGTTCGCTTACTGGCGCGATTACCAGGCGAGTGGGCGCTGGCGGATGTTTGGCAAGTGGCATGTGATGATGCCGCTGGTGACCGCGCTGTGCGGGTACTTCCCAGGCAAGCGACTGGGCTGGCTGGAAGATACGCCGGCAGGCGTGGTGCGCGACTGGGCAACACCGACGCCGACGTATGAAACACGCCCTAGCGGACGCACCTTGAGTGAGTTGCCATTTGGCCGCGTGAAGGCGCAGGTGCTGGCCGTCAGTATCACCGATGATCCATTCGGAACGGTGGCCGCAATTGAGCGCTTACTGAGCTATTTCAAAGGCAGCGTGCGCACTCATCTACGGATCGCCCCGGAAGATATTGGCGAAAAAGGCGTCGGACATTTTGCATTCTTTCGCAGTGAGTATCAGGACCGGTTGTGGCCGATTGCATTGGCATGGCTGCAACAAGGCGAGTTGGCGCAAGGCACACCAGGGCACCGTGTGACGGAACGCACTTAGATTCCCTTGGGATTTCCCCCAACCTGCGCTTCAATACGCCACCCAGATCCTGAACCAAGGACGTGAGCCCATGGCCTCGCCGAACAAGCAGCAAAAACGTGCCCACCGGGCAAAGGCCAAGGCCAAGCAGAACCGTACCCAGCGCGCCGTCGCGACCAAGCCGGATGCGTTTGCCGGCGATGACAGCCGCATTGACCTTGAGTCGGTGGACTTGACCGAGTTGTTTGTCGAGATGCGCACGGCGGGCGAGACCAGCCAGCAGGCGCTGTGTGCGGTATTCCTGGCGCACCCGTTGCTGGCACTGGTGCTGGAGCAGGAAGGCGAAGAGGAAGCCACCGACTTTATCCTGGCGGCGCTGATCGAATATCGGCAGTGGGCCACGGATAGCGATGATGAAGCGGCCGCGCTGGCGTGGATTGAATCGCCGCAGTTCCAGGCGGATTACGTTGCGGCGTCCCAGGCGCTGGTCAACTCGCAAGACTGACGCATAAGCAAATGTGGGAGCCGGGCTTGCCCGGCTCCCACATGGTTTAGCTGCGCTCTAACAACCGCACGCCATCAGTTCAGCACCGCAGCGCCTACTCTCTGGGCCTTGCGACGGCTCGCCACAAACAACCCCGCCAACACCACCAGCAAGCTCAGGATACCGGTTGCGATAATCTCGACCCGGTGCGCTTCCTGGAACAGCATGATGGTCAACGTGCCGACGATGAACACCATCACCGCGTAGGTCAGGCCCGGGAACAACCACATCTTGAACACAATTTTCTCGCCCGCCGCCGTGCGCTTCTGGCGCATACGCAGTTGCGATACCGCGATCACCAGGTACACCAGCAACGCGATGGCGCCGGAGCTGGCCAGCAGGAACTCGAATACCGCCGCCGGGGCCACGTAGTTAGCGAATACCGCCAGGAACGCTGCGCCAGTGGACAGCATCACCGCCCAGTAAGGTGTGCCGCTTTTGTTGGTGCGCTTGGCCACGGCCGGTGCATCACCGCGACGCCCCAGGGAAAACAGCATGCGCGAGGCGGTGTACAGCGCCGAGTTGAGGCAACTGGTCACGGCAACCAATACCACCAGGTCGACGATCAGCTTGGCATTCGGGATGCCCATGCGCTCCAGCACGGTTTGGTAGGAACCTACGGCCGCCAGGGTCGGATCGTTCCAAGGCACCAGCGACACAACGATGAAGATCGACAGCAGGTAGAACAAACCAATCCGCCAGATCACCGAGTTGGTGGCCTTGGTGATTTGCTGGCCAGGGTTCTTCGACTCAGCCGCCGCGATGGTGACAATCTCGGTGCCCATGAAGGAGAACATGGTGGTCAGGATCGCAGCCAATACTGCGCCCATGCCATTGGGCATGAAGCCTTGGGTGTCAAATAAGTGCGAAACGCCGCTGACCTGGCTGGTCGGCAGGAAGCCAAAGATCGCGGCCAGGCCAAGGATCACAAAGCCGACAATCGCCACGACTTTGATCAGCGCAAACCAGAACTCGAACTCACCGTAATTCTTCACGCTGAACAGGTTCGTCGCCGTCAGCAGCAAGGTGATGATCAGGGTAAACGCCCATATCGCCACGTCAGGGAACCAGGCATGCAAGATGGTCGCAGCGGCGTTGGCTTCCAACGGAATCACCAGCACCCAGAACCACCAGTACAGCCAGCCGATGGTGAAACCGGCCCAGTGACCGATCGCACGGTCGGCGTAGGTGGAAAACGAACCGGTGTCCGGCGAGGCCACGGCCATCTCGGCCAGCATGCGCATCACCAATACCACCAGCGTACCGGCAGCCGCATAGGCCAACAGCACAGCAGGCCCGGCGGCGGCAATCGCGTGGCCGGAGCCGACAAACAAACCGGCACCAATAACGCCGGCAATCGACAGCATGGTGACGTGACGCGGTTTGAGCCCCTGTTCGAGGTCATTGGAGCTTTGCGTACTACTCATTGACACACCTTTACGAGGAATTGCGAAAACAGTCCGCCCGGCCTGCGATCTTTCTCGTGAAAAGAAACCAACAGGGCGTTCTTTATTTTTTACGCAAGATTTGCGCCAAAATATTACAAAGCCACGATTGACGCGGGCTGTAGGACAACTCAACAGCTGTCGCAAGTCATTGAGAATAATGGCATTCCGCTATAGCGTTACCGGGCGACTCACTTTCAAGACGAGATTGCGCACCAAAAACGCACACGAAAAGTACGTGACGCTCCATAAAAGTGCTGATAAGCACCGTTTACCCGGTTAACCCTTCCAACACCCGGCCAAAGCTGGCACCATCGCGCCCTTTTTTACGCGAAGCCTGTGGATTTTCGGGTTCAAACGGCTGTTGGGTTGTTGATGGCGCGACACGCTGCTGTGCCGATGCGACACCCTGCCGCAGACCACCCGTTAACCGTCCGCAGCGCTGTTGGCTGTCATCCGAACGCTATGCTAGCTTGGCGCCTCGCCAGGAAGGCGGCCCAACAGCGTCGAACGCAATGAACACAATGAGGACCGCACATGGCCGAGGCCGCGCCCGCACTTGAAATCCGCAACTTGCATAAACGCTATGGTGAGCTGGAGGTACTCAAAGGTATCTCGCTGACCGCTCGCGACGGCGATGTGATCTCGATCCTGGGTTCCTCCGGTTCCGGCAAGTCCACGTTCCTGCGTTGCATTAACCTGCTGGAAAACCCGCACCAGGGGCAGATCCTGGTCGCCGGTGAAGAGCTCAAGCTCAAGGCTGCAAAAAACGGCGAACTGATGGCCGCCGATGGCAAACAGATCAACCGCCTGCGCAGCGAAATCGGTTTTGTGTTTCAAAACTTTAATCTGTGGCCGCACATGAGCATCCTCGACAACATCATCGAGGCGCCCCGCCGTGTACTTGGCCAGAGCAAGGCCGAAGCGATAGAAGTGGCCGAAGCCCTGCTGGCCAAGGTCGGCATCAGCGATAAGCGCCACGCCTACCCCGCGCAATTGTCCGGCGGCCAGCAACAACGGGCGGCCATTGCGCGCACCCTGGCGATGCAGCCCAAGGTCATCCTGTTCGACGAGCCCACCTCGGCCCTTGACCCGGAAATGGTTCAGGAAGTACTTAATGTGATCCGCGCGCTGGCCGAAGAAGGCCGCACCATGCTGCTGGTCACCCATGAAATGGGCTTCGCCCGTCAGGTTTCCAGTGAAGTGGTGTTCCTGCACCAGGGCCTGGTCGAAGAGCAAGGATCGCCACAGCAGGTGTTTGAAAACCCGCTTTCGGCGCGCTGCAAACAATTCATGTCCAGCAACCGCTAACGGAGCAACATGCATGCAGAACTATAAAAAATTCCTTCTGGCCGCGGCCGTCTCGATGGCGTTCAGCGCCACGGCCATGGCAGAAACCTTGAAAATGGGGATCGAAGCGGCGTACCCGCCCTTCAACAATAAAGACGCCAGCGGCAACGTCGTGGGCTTCGACAAAGACATCGGCGACGCCCTGTGCGCCAAGATGAAAATCGAGAAGTGTGAAGTGTATGTGTCCGACTGGGACGGCATCATCCCGGCCCTGAACGCCAAGAAGTTCGACTTCCTGGTGTCCTCGCTGTCCATCACCGATGAACGCAAGCAAGCTGTCGACTTCACCGACCCGTACTACTCCAACAAGCTGCAATTCATCGCGCCTAAAGCCACCAAAGACTTCAAGACCGACGCCGGTTACCTGAAAGGCAAGATCATCGGCGCCCAACGCGCGACGCTCGCCGGTACCTACCTGGAAGACAAGCTGCCGGAAACCACCGCCAAGCTCTACGACACCCAGGAAAACGCCTACCTCGACCTGACTTCCGGCCGTTTGGACGGGATCCTCGCCGACAAGTACGTGCAGTACGAATGGCTCAAGAGCAAAGACGGTTCCGCCTACGAGTTCAAAGGCGACCCGGTGGTTGAAAGCGACAAGATCGGTATCGCCGTACGCAAAGGCGACCCGCTGCGCGAGCGCCTGAACAAAGCCCTGGCAGAGATCAAGGCAGACGGCACCTACAAGAAGATCAACGACAAGTACTTCCCGTTCAGCATCGAATGATCTGAGCGACTTGCCCGGCGCGCACCTTCAGCGCGCCGGCTTTTAGCAATGCCTTGCGATATGAAAACACCATGAATTTCGATCTCTACGGGTTCGGCCCGGCGCTGCTTGCCGGCGCGCTGATGACCGTCAAACTGGCGCTCACGGCTCTGTGCCTGGGGCTGATACTCGGCCTTGCCGGCGCCTTGGCCAAGACTTCTGCGTACAAGCCATTGCAATGGCTGGGCGGTGCCTACTCGACCATCGTTCGCGGCGTACCGGAACTGCTGTGGGTCTTGCTGATTTATTTCGGCACGATCAATGCGATGCGTGAACTGGGTGAAATTTTCAACATCCCCGATCTTTCGCTCAGCGCCTTCGCTGCGGGCGTGATCGCCCTGGGGCTGTGTTTTGGTGCCTACGCCACCGAGGTATTGCGGGGCGCGATCATTGCCATTCCCAAGGGCCACCGCGAAGCCGGTGTGGCGTTGGGCCTGTCAAAGTTTCGCATCTTCACCCGCCTGATCATGCCGCAGATGTGGCGCATCGCCCTGCCGGGCCTGGGCAATCTGTTCATGATCCTGATGAAAGATACCGCGCTGGTCACGGTCATCGGCCTCGAAGAAATCATGCGCCACGCGCAGATCGCCGTCACCGTGACCAAGCAGCCGTTTACCTTCTATCTCGTCGCCGCGTTCATTTACCTGTGCCTGACGTCGCTATCGATGGTGGGTATGCACTTCCTGGAAAAACGCGCCGCCCGCGGCTTCGTGAGGACGACGTAATGGAATGGGAAGTCATCTATAAGTGGCTGCCGAAGTTTATCCAGGGCGCCGTCCTGACTCTGGAACTGGTGAGCATCGCGGTAATTCTCGGCCTGATCCTGGCGATCCCACTGGGCATCGCTCGCTCGTCCAAGCGCTGGTATGTTCGCTCACTGCCCTACGCCTACATCTTCTTCTTTCGTGGTACGCCGCTGCTGGTACAGTTGTTCCTGGTCTACTACGGCCTGGCCCAATTCGATGCTGTACGCGCAAGCTTCATGTGGACTTACCTGCGCGATCCTTTCTGGTGCGCCACGGCCACCATGACGCTGCACACCGCGGCTTACATCGCCGAGATCCTGCGCGGCGCCATCCAGGCCATCCCGCCGGGTGAAATTGAAGCGGCCCGGGCGCTGGGGATGTCCAAGCCGAAAACGCTGATCTACATCATCCTGCCTCGCGCAGCGCGCATCGGACTACCGGCTTACAGCAACGAAGTCATTTTGATGCTCAAGGCCAGCTCCCTCGCGAGTACCGTGACCCTGCTGGAACTGACCGGCATGGCCAGGACCATCATTGCGCGCAACTACCTGACGGTTGAGATGTTCTTCACCGCCGGCGTGTTCTACCTGCTGATCTCCTACCTCCTGGTGCGCGCCTTCAAACTGCTGGAACGCTGGCTGCGCGTCGATGCTTGCCAAGGACGTTGAAGCACGCTTCCAGGCGCTGGATGCGTTCCTGACTGAACATCAAGGGCTGTGGCGACCACGGCCCTTTGTTCACCTGCAATTACCCTGGGAAACCCTGCATCCCGAGCTGGCCCAGTGGCTGCGTCAGCGCTCGCTGGCTGACGCCGAAAGCAGTAACAACCTGCCCCATGACCTGCCGGCGCCAGCGCCTTTTCCACAGTTGGCCGCACAAGCCCTGCACCTCAGCGCTGTGGATAAGTTACCTGCGCATCCCCTGGAACCTGCCCGCCACCGCCTCAACGTCGATGTACCCGGCCGCAAGTGGCAACAGATCGAAGCGTTCGGCGCCGCCCTGCAGTTTGCTGAAACACCCATGCACTGGCTGGACTGGTGCGCCGGCAAAGGTCACCTCGGCCGACGCCTGCTGCAACCTGGCCAACAACTGACCTGCCTGGAATACGACCCAGCCTTGATCGCCTCCGGCCAAGCCTTAAGCGACCACCACGGTTTGCCCGTCACCCATCGCCTGCAAGACGTGATGGCCGATGTGTCGATCGGCCCGGAATACACCCCTATCGCCCTGCATGCCTGCGGCGACCTGCACGTACGCTTGCTGCAATTGGCCAGCGCTGCCGGCTGCAAACAACTGGCATTGGCGCCTTGCTGCTACAACCGCATCAACGCCGACACCTACCAAGCACTGTCCGGCGCAGGCCGCGCATCGGCCTTGCAGTTGTCGATCGACGACTTGGGCCTGCCGCTGAGCGAGACCGTCACCGCAGGCAAACGGGTGCGCCAGCAACGAGACACCTCCATGGCCCGGCGCCTGGGCTTTGATCAGTTGCAACGGCAATTGCGCAACTGCGACGAATACTTGCCCACGCCGTCCCTGCCTGCCAGTTGGCTGGATAAACCCTTCGCCGACTATTGCCGAGAGCTGGCTGGCCTCAAGGGCTTATCCACAGGTGAGCAGGATTGGCTGGCGCTGGAGGCACACGGTTGGCGCCGCCTGGCCGAAGTCCGCAATCTAGAGTTGGTACGGGGTCTGTTTCGGCGGCCGCTGGAAATGTGGCTGGTGCTGGATCGGGCCTTATTCCTGTCAGAGCAAGGCTATAAGGTCGAGATAGGCAGCTTCTGTGAACCGGCGCTGACTCCGCGCAACTTGATGGTGCTGGCCGAGCGCGATTAGGGGGCAAATTTTCCTACGCGTGCCCTGTGGATAACTCTGTTGATGAATTCTTTACAGAAGCTGTAGCAATCAACGCTACAGGCCAAAAGCCACGCTGGTCATTTTTTGTTCACAAAATAAAACGCACACAAAACAGGCAGTTGCAGCACATTGAGAACGGCTCCACAAAATGGCTGTTTCGTGACAGTCGCAACCAACCGATTGTGCATAAGCATCTGGCGTTAAGCGTATAAACCGCGCTTTATGCGTTTCTTCTCGACGCTTTCAACAGCAGGCAAATTTCGTTGAGATCGTCACTGGCCATCCGCTTCGTCACGCTGTCCAGCGGGTCGGCAGCAAACGCCAACGCCTCGTTGATCGCCATATCGCGATGAACCTCCAACGGCGCTTTTCCCAGGCGTAGTTTGAACGCGTCGACCATGTCCAGGCTAAAAGCATTGCTCTCATCCAGTTGGTTGACCACCACATGCACACTGGGTGGGCGCTCGCCCTCAAGGTGCGGGGCCAGCAATAGATCCAGAGGGTCCAGCGTGCCAAGGCACGCAGCATCAGCTTGTACGATGACCAACACCACATCGGCAACGCTCAGGGCTTGATGAAAATAGACGTTATTACCGGCGGGCGTATCGATGATCACCGTGTGCTGCTCGCTCAAGCCCAAAGACGAGAGACGCCGCGCCAGCCAGATAGGCTCATGCTTGAGCCAGCGCTCCAGGCTTTCCTGCTGCTGGACGTCGGTATCGCCGAAGGTAATCACCTGGCAACCGGCAAAGCCCTGTTGTTGCAACGGGCTCCATTGCCCATGCTCCAGGCTGGTGCGCCCAATACCGGGCAATGTCGAACTGACGCCGAAGTGACGATGCAAGGCATTTTGCGGGTCCAGATCCAGCGCCACCACCGATTCGCCATGGCGCTGCAAACCGCTGCTCAAGGCCGTGACCAAGGTGCTACGCCCAACACCGCCATTCATCGACACCAGCGCCACGACTTTAGGGCGCAGCACGACGGTATCAGTGGATTGGGATTGTGGGTGGGCGCCTTCGTCGCCAGGAACGCTGCCAAAAAAGTGCATCCGCGCATCAATCCCTTGTGCATCGTGGGTGACATTTTTGCCGAACAACGCCAAAAGTTCATCGCTAAGGCTCATAGCCTGCTCCTCACGACGCAGCTCAAAGACGTGAAGGGCGGCAAGCAGTTCTCACCGGAGGTCTTCTTGAAGGCGTCGCAGTTAAAGCATTCTGTGACAGCAATGGTAAAGTGTCATTATTTTGATGTTTTTATTGGTTATTTTTTAGATGAACGGTAAATAGTCAATTTAATGACCAGCATCCGGACAGCTGAAACCCCTCTGTCGCCACCAAACTGGGTGGATGCACAGATTCTGTAGCTGGGATTGAAGGGATGGAGCCAGATGTCAGTTTGCGGACAATTGTGGGATGGAAATTGGCCCGGTTTAAAGGCCCTCGGCACACCCGGGGCCCCGGCTGTAGAGCACCCTTATGGCGATGAAAAAGCAGCGATCGCAAAAAAACATTCATTTCTGCAAAAATAGTCAGAATTCAGGGGTTTACAGAAGCTTGCCAATCGCTATAATCGTCGCCCTAACACGCCGGTATAGCTCAGTTGGTAGAGCAACTGACTTGTAATCAGTAGGTCCCGGGTTCGACTCCTGGTGCCGGCACCATATAAGACGAAGCCCTCGCAGAAATGTGAGGGTTTTGTTGTTTCTGGCGCTTGAATCTCGATCGTGCAGTGAAGTAGACCGGTTCCCCCCCCGCAGCTACTCCCTTTCACCAACCTCTCAACCTTTATGCGAAATTATGGGTGGCCAATAATTATGGCGCCCTCATAAAACAGATAATCACATCAGCCGCTAGCTCCCCCCTCCAACACCCTCGGCGTCACCCCCTTCGCCTTTCACTCCGACCAACCTCTGTTCCGCGTCAACAGCGGTGTTTCCCTGCATGAAGCCTTGCACCACGTTTCCGATTTACTCCACGTCGCCAAGTTGCTCGCAGAAGATGCGGCGATGACGAAGGAGACGGACCGTTATGCCTGGGCGTCGCATTATTTGCAGGAGATGAGCAAGGCGGTGATTGATGATGTAGTGAAGGTATTGGAGTCGCCCTGTAATAACGGGCAATAAGCAAAACGCCCCAGCGTGTGAATGCCGGGGCGTTCTTATTGGCGGTGTTAGGCCAACCGACCGCCTTTCCTGCGCAAGTACAGCATCTGCGCGCCCAGCCCAATGACGAGCGCCAGCGCAATACTGCCTTGCGCGCCAATCAGCACTGGCGAGTGCAGGTCGGTGACTATTGGGTGGCCGTCGGGGACTCGGCGCAATGTCTCGGAGACTGTGGGCACCATCAGGAAAAAAGCGGTCAGGCTCAAGAAAATGGTTTCCAGGTACGCGCGCGCTCGCCCCAGCCAGGCGATATGCCCCACGCCATAACCGGCCAGCAGCAGTGCAAGGGTAATGACGCCAATGATGTTGCTGACGGGTTGGTGCGCGACCAGGAACACAGTGAAGGCACCGATCAGCATCGACGCCAGGTAGAGCAAACCTGGCGTTGAGCGGGGGACGATGCGTCCGTGTCGAATGAACATATAAGCCGCCAGGGGAATGGCGGGCAGGCTGCCGAGGGTGTGTATCCAGCCAAGGGCGGAGATTCCGAACATTTGATGTGTTCCCATGTGATTGGATGATGTGCATAAACGATCAGTGCCGGAAACGGCCTCGACGGTTTCGTTTTGGTTGCATCAGCACGCTATGATCTCGGGAGTCAGCTTAGAGAAAGCGTGGGCAACCAGACATGATGAATCCCCTCGAAAATTTGATCATTCATCCGGAAATGAAGCTGGAAGGGCTTGCCAAGGGTGATTTGCTGTCTCAGGTTTTGGCGCAAATTCGCCTGACTGGAGACCGTGTTTACTCAACCGCGCTGAGCAATGCGCAATGCCTCGAACTCGACCGGCAGAGCGCTCATATTTGCGTGGTTCAGCAAGGTCGGCTACATCTCGAAGACGTCGATCAGCCGGCAGTGACGCTGGAGCAAGGCGATATCATCTTGCTTCCCCACAACCCTTCAGGGGTCAGGATCACCGCCTGTGATGGGCCGGCGGCGGTTGTGATCTGTCGGTTCTGGTTCGATGCGAGCAGTTTCCAGGCAATGCTGTTTGCCCTGCCCCGACTTATCCACATCCGAAAAACCCAGGCGGCAGATTGGGCGGAAGGCATCCTGCATTTCATGTTGCTTGAAGCCAATGACACGCAACCGGGCGGAGCGCTGATGATCTCGCGCCTTATAGATCTGACGGTTATTCGTATCCTGCGAACCTGGGTGCATCAAAACGCTGCTTCCGGTTGGCTGGGCGGGTTATCGGACGCACGTATAGCTCGGGCACTGAAAGCCATTCACGAAACGCCGGGGCGGCAGTGGCGTATCGATTCGCTGGCTGAAATTGCCGGCATGTCACGGTCCAATTTCTGCGACCGATTCAGCTCGCTGGTAGGACGCTCGCCGTTGCGTTACCAAAATGAATGGCGGTTAACACTGGCGAAAACGATGCTGGCGAAACACGACAGCCGCATCGGAGAAATCGGCTTTGCCATTGGCTATGAGTCCGAAGCGGCTTTCAGTCGCGCCTATAAAGCCTTTTTCGGTCGCTCGCCACGTGATGACAACGCCCCGAGCAGTAAAGGCCGGGGCGTGCTCTGATCAGTGCCCGGCGTTTTGAATCCGCCCAGTTGCTTGCCTCCCTCTATCTGCGCTACAGACCTTTTCGGTATAACCAAGATCTCTGCGTTGTGAACGGACTCCCATGAACGCCCTGAAGCTGATTTGCCTGCTCGTCATTTTCCCGCTGCTGCTGGCCGCCCTCGGTGGCTGGGAGCGCCAGCGTGCTGCCGAGTCAAACAGCGCATTGATCGATTACAGCGCCGACGTGGTCGTCGCCAAACTCCAATTGCGGAAGCTGGCGACGCAAGACCCGGCAGCTCAGGTCGACTTGGGCAAAGAAAAAATCAGCGTGCCGCTAGCACTCTCACGGCTGGATAAAATTGAAGCCGAGTTGCCCACTGCGCATCGCGTAAACCACGCGTTGCGTGCGCTGGCGCCGTGGGTGATTGGCCTTGGGCTGATCGCGGCCTTCATCGGTGTGGCCGCGCTGGCCGGCACGCACTGGGCGGGTTTGCGCGCGCAACAGTCGCGGGAAAAGTTGTTGCAGGTGTTCTCCCTCGGTAGCCGGCTGTTGCCTTATGTGCTGGTGAGCCATGTGATGGCAATGGCATCGACGGTAGCACTGGTGTTGAGTTTCGAAGGCTTGGCGTTGTGGCATATCGGCCGTCTGGGCAGTGGCGAGGTCAAGCTGATGGCCGTGCTGGGGGTGATTGCCGCGTTCAGCGTGTATTCGATCTGGCAGTTGCTCAAACAACTGCGGCACATGCTGGCGATGTTCGAACCCACGCCGGTTGAGATGTTCGGGCAGGTGGTGACGCCCGAGCAGGCGCCCGAGTTGTGGCGCCGTGTGCGCGAGCTGGCACACACACTGGGCGCGTTGCCGCCGGACCATATCGTGGTAAGCCTGACCCAGGGCTTTTATGTGACCTCCAGCCCAGCCACCGTGATGCCGGCCGAGACGCCGTTGAGCGGTCGCACCCTGCATGTGCCGTTGCTGTACCTGGGGCTGCTTAGCCAGGAGGAAATCGGCGCCGTGATCGGTCACGAGCTGGCGCATTTTGTAGGTGAAGACACTGAATACAGCCTGCGCTTCGTGCCGATCTACGACGGCGTCAATCGCAGCTTGGGCGCCTTGGTCGCAACGATGATGGTCAGCGACCTGATCCAGGGTTGGTTGATGCGGCCTTCGTTCATGTTCGGCGTGTTTTTCATGCAGCGTTTTGATCACGCGGTGAATCATTGGAGCCGAGAACGGGAGTTGTTGGCGGATGCCGCCGGGGCCCGGCTGGTGGGCAATGCAGCGGCCGCCTCGGCGTTGTTGCGGGTGTCGGTGTTGCATCCGCATGTCGAAGACTCATTAGGGGTGCTCTGTGAAGAAACCTCAGCAGTCGACCTGCCCGGCGCCGTGCTTGTTGCATTGCGAGGCAGTGAGTTGCAACTGCCGCCCGAGGCGCTGGAGATTCATCAGCCCCACCCTACCGATTCCCACCCTTCAAATGGCGAGCGCCTGCAAGCGTTGCAGGCGCACTTGGAGGACGCTGTGCGCAGCGCCCTTCGGGCCGTGGATGTCGACGCCGCCAATGCGCAAATCGACGCCTGTTTCAACGCGCCGCACTGCGTACGAGAACAGCTCTCCCGCGACTTGCTTGCCGTGTCGGTCTCCGAAAACACGGCCCACACCCACCTGCTGGAAACCATGGCCGCTTCGACCGAGGGCGAGCGTGCGCTGCATGAAGGTGGCCGTTGGCGCGGCACGCTGATGGCGGTGCTGGCCCTACCTTTTGTGTTGCTTGGGCTGGGCATCATGAGTCGGCCCTGGTTTGCTCCGGAACGCTTGAAGGGTACACCCTTGTCGGCCGTGGGCGCGGGGGCAGCGATCGGCAGCATCGCGTTGATCTTTCTGTGGATGGGCATCCGTCGCTTCAAGCGCGCACCGCAGACCGCGTTGCGCCTGACGCCGGAGCACTTTGTGTTCGCCAACCTGGCGCAGCCTTTACCGATCGAACACATCGCCAATGTCACACTGCAATTTGCCCAGGGGATCTGGGTGACCGTGGAGCTGACGCCGGAAGCACCGTTGCCCGAGCGACGTAAAACCGCGTTCGGTGTGCCCGGTGCGCGGGTCAACAAGAAGAAGCGCCAGGTACTGTTGCTGATGGCGCAGCTGTGTATCGACAACAAGAAAATCGAGCCCTTCGAAGGGCTGTCGCTGATGCTTGATTATGTGAACGCTTGTAACGCCCGCAAGATTTTGCAAAGCCGCCAGGACTAGGCCACAGGCATAAAAAAACCCCGAACCAGTCGGGGTTTTTTATCGCCTGGAAACAGGCGCGACGCCGGATCAATTAGAAAACGTTGATCGGGTAGTCGGCGAACAGGCGGATCTCGTTACCACCAACGTTGTAGTTGCTGGCGTTGTTGGAGACGCGCAACCAGGACGCACGAGCGCGCAGGCTCAGGTCTTTGGCTGGGCCGCTCTGAACGACGTATTTGAACTGGTTGAAGATTTCACGCTCGGTGCCACTGCCGCGGTTGGAACCGTCGTCAATGTTGGTGCCGCGCACGTAAGCGATGTTGTAGGTCAGGCCAGGCACGCCGAACGCACTGAAGTCCAGGCCGTAGCCTGCTTGCCAGGAACGCTCATCCTTGCCGTTGAAGTCGGACCAGTAGGAGTTGGCCAGCAAGATGGTGTTGCCACCGTCGCCGATGCCGCCAGCGTTGCGGTAGCCGCCGTACAGGTAGCCGGTGTCGCCGGTGCTGCGCTGGTGAGCGACGGTGAAGCTGTGCGGGCCAACAGCCCACGTGGCGCCCAAGCTCCAGATTTTGTTGTCGCGGGCGTCCGCATCACCTTGGTTTTCCAGGGCGAAGCTGCGGTCCAGCTTGGTTTTGTAGCCGTTGAAGTCAAAGGTCAACGATTGTTTCTCTGGCAGTGCCAGCACGTAGTTGACGTTGACGTATTGCTTCTTCAGCACGTCTTGCATGTTGGAGGCGTACAGAGCCGCCGACAGGCTTTCGGTGAATTTGTAGCTACCACCGATGTAGTCGATGCTTTTCAGGCCACCGCTGTCAGTGCCTTCGGCACTCTTGCGCGCTTCCTTGGTGAAGTGACCAGCGTCCAGTTGCAGGCCAGCGATCTCTTTGGAAACGATCGAGGTGCCAGTGTAGGTTTCCGACAACAGGCGAGAGTTGTCGTACTGCAGGACAGGCACGGCCGGGAACTGATCACCGTACTTGAGCACAGTGTTGGATACGCGGAACTTCACGGCAGCGCCGCCTTTGGACAGGTCACGTGCAGCTTCGCCGTCGGAACCTTGTTTGAAGAAGTCGATACCGCCCGCGCCACTGCGACCTTTACCACCGTCCAGACGGATAGCGTATTGGCCGATTGCGTCCACACCCACACCGACGGTGCCTTGGGTGAAGCCGGACTCGAACTTGCCGATGAAGCCTTGGCCCCATTCGGCTTTGTCTTGCTTGCCGTTTTTGTAATCACGGCTGATGTAGGCGTTACGTGCTGCGATATTCAGGTGGCTGTCTTCAACGAAACCCTTGGATTGCTCCTGGTCGTTTGCCATTGCCTGAGTTGCGCTCAAAATCCCCAGAGCGATCAGACCCATCCGTTGCTTCAACATTTCTTATATTCCTTATTACTGGTTGAGTACGCGCTGTGACACCAGGCTCCGTGTTGCTTTTCTGGTGTCGACTTTTTCCAGAAAAAAGAAGGCCCGCGGACGACTGAACTGCCGCGGGCCTTTTTTTATTGGATGAGTCATGGCGGTTAGCCACAGGCGTTGGGCGCAATCCTATGCGCGCGTTGAACTGTGTGTCAATTTCGTGAATCGTCTGTATTTAGGCGAAAAAAGTCTAAGGAGCGCTCTGCAGAGCCTTCGCGAAAGTCTGTAAAACCCTTCAGCCCGCCTAAAAAACACATCACGTAACATTTTTTGTACTCTGCATATTTGGTAATAGATAACGTGCGCAAATGCAAAGCATTACCATTAGCGCATCATTTTCTTTCCAAACCTTTCGGATACATGCCCCCATGTCTGCCTCTCGCCTGACGCCCATCACCCTAGGGCTTTCTGTTCTGCTGTCCTCTGGTTTTGCCTGTGCCGCCACCGTTTTGCCTGAAACCTCTATCAGCGCCGAAGCTGATGAAGACGACCCGCGCGTCAAGGAGACCAACACCGCCACCCGCACCGCAACCTCAGTGCGATATGTGCCCCAGGCCATCGACTCAGTGAAAACCGAAAGCCTGCGTTCCTACGGCACCAACGACCTGGGCCAGGCGTTAAGCGGTATTCCCAACGTGAGCAGCGGCGCGGATACACGCTTTGACAGCCTGCGCATCCGCGGTTTCGACGCGAGCAACGACTTTTATCTGGACGGCATTCGCGACGACAGCCAATACGTGCGCGACCTGCATAACATCGAGCGCATCGAAGTACTCAAAGGCCCGGCAGCGGTGCTTTATGGGCGAGGCGGCCAGGGAGGGATCGTCAACCGCGTGAGTAAATTGCCCCAGGCAGGCCACAAATCCAGCATCGAAGCCCAAGGCGGCAGTAATGATTTGCGCAGCCTGTATGCGGACCTCAGCACCGATCCCACCGATAACATCAGCCTGCGCCTAAACATGGGTAACCAGGACAACAACAGCTTTCGCGACGGCGTCAGTGGCAACCGCCAGCTGTTTGCGCCGTCCATGAGCTGGCAACTGACGCCCGATCTGAATTGGTTGGTGCAATACGAATACAGCCGTTACAACCGCACGCCGGATCGCGGCATTCCCGGGGTCAACGGTCGCCCGGCGGATGTGAGCCGCAGCGCCACTTACTTTGACAGCCGCGATTACATCGACGACAAATCCCAGTCCCTGCGTTCCAAGCTCGCTTATGAGCTAAACAACAATTGGCAACTGCGCCACACGCTCGGTGTATTCAAGCTCGATAGCGATTTCGACAACACCTACCAGACCGGCTACACCGCCTCGACGAAACAGGTGACACGCCAACGCTGGCAGCAGGACCTGAGCACCCGTAACGTCTTCAACAACCTGGAATTGGAAGGTGGTTTCGACACCTTCGGCCTGGAACACCGCCTGCTCACCGGCCTTGAGCTGGGCAGCCAACGCCGCGATCCCAAGCTGTACACCGCTACCGCCGTCGGCCGGGGTGGCCAGGCTGTACCGAGCCTGGACCTCAACCAGCCCAATCGCCACCTGAGCCACACCGGGCGCATGAGTCTTTCCAGTTACAACCACACTGAAGTCGAGAGCCGCGCCCTTTACGTGCAGGATCAACTGCGCCTCAACGATCAATGGCAAGTGCTGGCCGGCCTGCGTTACGACCACTTCGACGTCGACACCACCAGCAAAGTGCTCAACACCCAGCAGGACGTTCAGAGCCGCAGCACCAGCCCGCGCATCGGCGTGGTGTGGACGCCGGTGGAGCATCACTCGTTCTACGCATCCTGGAGCAAGACCTTCTCGCCAGCAGGCGGCGGCTTGATTGGCATCACTCCGAACGCTGCAGGCAGCGTCAACGACCTGAGCCCCGAGCTGACCCGGCAAAAGGAAATCGGGGTCAAGAGCGACTGGCTCGACGACCGCCTGAGCACCACCCTGGCCGTGTACGAACTGGAACTCTACAACCGCCGCACCACCGACCCGCTGGACCGCACTATCACCCTGCTGACTGGCGTACAACGTTCACGCGGCCTGGAGCTTACGGCCACCGGCAAGATCGTCGGTAATTGGTATATGCGCGGTGGTGTCGGCCTGCAGGATGCCAAGGTCGAGAAGGATAACAACGGCTTTGAAGGCAAGCGCATCAGCGATGTGGCCAAGCGCAATGCCAGCCTGTTTATCACATGGAAGCCGGAAATGGGCTGGTACGCGGAAACCGGGCTGACCCTGGTCGGTGACCGCTATGCCGACAACCTCAACACCGTGGTACTGCCAGGTTATGGCCGCTGGGATGCGTTGGCCGGTTTCCGCCATAAGGAATGGGATGTACGCGCGGCGCTGAACAACATCGCCGACAAAAACTACTACGCCTCGGCGACCAGCGCGGCGCAGATTCAGCCGGGCGAGCCACGTAGCCTCGTCGTTACAGGCACTTACAGCTTCTAAGTTTCACCGGGTCAATGTGGGAGCAGGCAAGCCAGCTCCTACATTTTGATCGCCGAGCTCTTCAGCTTTTCATCAGCTCACACAACACCCGCACTTCATCCTCACTCAACAACCCCACTGGGTACCGTTCACTTATCACGCTGCGTAGATCAGGTTGCCTGACCTGTCGCGAGCCGTTTGCCTTCAACCAGAGCGCCAGCGCATGGATCGCATCACCGTTGACCCGCGTCGGGTGGAACGGGCGCGTATAGATCAGGTTGATATCGGCATTCATTTCAGCGCTCTCTCCTACTGCGTGAGCGGCTAACTTACTCAAGGTTTGTGACAGAACTGTGCAGTCATCACCCTCGGTTACTGTGGCAACACCGATACAAGAGCTATGCCAATGTCCCGTGTTTATAGGCATTCGGACACAAAAAAGCCCGCGACCTTGCTGGGCCGCGGGCTTGCTGTGAGCACTATCAGGAGTGTGGCGCTAGGCCATCACCCAGATGTTGTTACAACTGCACTCAGTTTTTGTGCGGTGCCGGCTGTTGTTGGGTCAGGCAATGGATGTTGCCACCGCCCAGTAACAGTTCGCGGCCCGGCACCATCACCACCTCATGCTGCGGGAACAGGTTCTGCAGGATCTCTTTGGCCTGGCTGTCCAGCGGGTCATCGAAGCTTGGCGCGATGATGCCGCCGTTGACGATCAGGAAGTTGACGTAAGAGCCGGCCAACCGCACGGTTGGGTTACGCTCCTGGCTGCCATCCACCAAGTCGACACCGGCGCATTCTTCTTCAGTGGCATACAGCGGCCCCGGGATCGGCATTTTATGCACTGTGAACGAGCGCCCTTGGGCATCCGTGCTGCTTTGCAGCACGTCCATGGCGGCGTGGCAGCGCGCGTAGTTCGGGTCTTGCGGGTCATCGGTCCAAGCCAGCAACACCTCGCCCGGACGCACGTAGCAGCAGAAGTTATCTACATGACCATCGGTTTCATCGTTGAACAGGCCATCCGGCAACCAGATGATCTTATCCACAGCCAGATTGGCGCTGAGCACCGCTTCGATGGCCGCGCGATCGAGGTGCGGGTTGCGATTGCGGTTCAGCAGGCATTCTTCAGTGGTGATCAGCGTGCCTTCACCGTCGACATGAATCGAACCGCCTTCCAGCACAAAACCTTCAGTGCGGTAGCGCGGCGCGCGCTCGATCTCAAGGATCTTGCCGCCCACCTGCGAGTCACGGTTCCATGGCGCATAGAGGCCGCCGTCAAAACCACCCCAGGCGTTGAAATCCCAGTTCACACCGCGCACTTCGCCGCTGTGGTTGATGACGAAGGTCGGACCAGTGTCCCGTACCCAGGCGTCGTCGTTGGACATTTCCACCACGCGGATATTGGGCACGTCCAAATGCGCGCGGGCATTTTCATACTGACCGGCAGAAACGGCCACGGTCACCGGCTCAAAACGCGCAATAGCCTTGGCCACCGCCACGTGAGCCGCCTGCGCCGGCTTGCCGCCCAGGCGCCAGTTGTCCGGGCGCTCAGGCCAGATCATCCAGGCTTGGGTCTGTGGTGCCCATTCGGCAGGCATATGGAAGCCATCGGCGCGAGGTGTGCTGTGCAGGGTGGTCATGGCGATCAGGACTCCGAATGGGGTGATGGACGACTTTATAACGGATAAAAATCGGCCTTAAAAGCGATAAAAGATCATGGATGGTAAATATTACAAAAAACAGTCGATAACAATCGATTATCTACAACTGCTCATCCAGCACCTTCGACAGCATGTCGACAAAGAAATCCACGCTGTGTCTGGACGTGACCATCGGCGGCTTGATCTTCAGAATGTTGAGATAATCGCCGGTCGGCTGCATGAAAATCCCCAGTTCCCGCAGGCGGTCACACAGCAGCGCGGTTTCTTCGGTGGCAGGCTCCAGGGTTTGTCGATCACGAACCAACTCCAGGCCCAGATAGAAGCCGGAACCGTGAACGGCACCCACCAACGGGTGACGATCAATCAACTCTTCCAGGCGTGCCTTGAAATGCCCACCCACGACTTGGGCGTTTTCCCACAGTTTTTCTTCCTCCATCACATCCAGCACTGCCATGCCGATACGGCAACTGACCGGACTGCCCCCCGAGGATGAGAAGAAATACCCCTCGGCCTCCAGCGCCTCGGCGATTTCTCGCCGGGTGATCACCGCGCCCAGCGGTTGGCCGTTCCCCATGCCTTTGGCCATGGTGATGATGTCCGGCACCACGCCTTGCTCTTCAAAACCCCAGAAAAAATGCCCCATGCGGCCGTAGCCCACCTGCACCTCATCGGCGATGCACACACCGCCCTGGGCGCGCACCAATCCATACACCTGCTGCAAATAGCCCGGCGGCAGGGAAATACCACCCGCATTGCCGTACACCGGTTCACAGATGAAACCGGCCAATTGGCGTTTGCTCGCAGCGATTTTCGCCAGATTGTGCTCCACGCTTCGTACGTAATCCGGCGCACTGTCCTGCCCGCGGAACTCACCGCGATAGGTATTCGGCGCGGTCACCGGGTGTACCCAGTCCGGCCGGCTGATCAACGCCTTGGGGTTATCGGCAATCGAGGTGGACACCGCGTCTGCCGCCACCGACCAACCGTGGTAAGCCTCAAGCACGCTGAGCATGTCGCGCCCGCCGCTGTAGGCCCAGGCCAGGCGAATCGCCAGGTCATTGGCCTCGGTGCCGCTGTTGACCAAAAACACCCGGTCCATACCCTCCGGCGCCAACGCCAGCAGACGCTCGGAAAACTCGGCAATCGCCGCGTAGTGGAAGCGCGAGTTGGTGTTGAGCAGCGACCACTGGCGCGCCGCCACCGCCGCCATGCGCGGGTGACCATGGCCTAGTACGGCAACGTTGTTGAGCATGTCCAGGTAGGAACGGCCCTGCATGTCGATCAGATGATTGCGCCAACCGCGCTCGATACGCGGCGGGTCGACGTAATAATGCTTCTGCGAGCGAGCGAAACTGGCGTCTCGCCGGGCCAGCAGGGCATCGGGGTCCAACTCCGGCTCGGCATCACACGCCAGCCCAAGTAACGAAGCCGGTGAGGGGCACAAGGCCTGCCACGCCAACGCCCGAGAGGGTGTGCAGAACAACGGCGGCTCAAGATCGGCACGGCATAACTGTACGGTGAGTGGTGCATGGACCTCGCCCAGTACTTGCCCTTTCACCAGCACCGAGCCAGGCTTCAACGACGTTTTCACGCCCCATAAACGCACACTCAACTGGGCGTCATGCAAACACAGCAAGCCATCGGCGCCCTGGCGCAGCGTCCCGGCGAAAGGCGCTTCCAACACGGTACCGTGGGGAAGGTGCAACTCCACGTGAAGTGGGAATGTGTCCGGCTCGATAGCACTGTCGGGGCAAGTGCGCGACAACCGGTATTGGCCATATCGACTCGCCGCCAGCCCATGCACCGCCGCCGCTTCATCCAGCAGCCGTCGGTCTATACCGGGCAACGCCCAATTACCGGCCTCGAAGTGCGGGCTGAGCACGCCCAGGTCGATCAACGCGAACTCACGCCCCACCAGACCCGGCAGCAACGGGGCGAAGTCTTGGCTGGCAATCGGCGGCAATATCTCACCGACGCAACGCAGAATCGCCGCGTTCATCAACTCAAATGGCACCGACGTCGCCACATGGAAAATTTCCCACTCATGCTCGGCGTTTTTCAATAAGTAAGTGTTATCCGGGTCCAGGCGTTGCTGTTGTTCGCTGCTGAGCACCAGCACCGCCGCACGGGCGACGATCAGCGGCCACAGCGCCTGCAACTCCTCAGGCTGCAACGGTGTTACCGCGTGAAAGGCCTGGATCGCCGGCAGGATGGCAAAGGGATCGCCGTCAGCATGGTGTAACAGCGCCGCGCAGGTCACCGACAGGTCGGCAATACGCCAGGTGTGCACCAAGTCGCCGAAATCAATGACACCCTGGACCTGCCAATGCCGCTGGGCATCGCGCTGCCAGACGACGTTGTCATCGGTGATGTCCATGTGTACCGCTTGCCAAGGCAAACGCTGCGCCAAAGGTCGAATGTGCGCCTCAACCTGCTCGGCCACCTGCTCCAACGCGGCGCGATGGGGCAGGTTTTCCAAGGTTGCCAATAAGTGGGTGATCAGTTCCTGGGCGTGGCGCGGGTCCCATTGCAGGGTGCGCTCCAGGCCCGGATGCTCGAAACGGGCCAATTCGCGGCTCATCCGCCCGCACAGCTCACCAAAGCCTGCGATCACGTCGCGGCCAAGGTGCGGCTGATGGGTCAGGGGCTGGCCGTCGATATAGTCCAGCAGCCGCAGGTGCACCGTTTGCCCGTCGACGTTCACGGTCAGCAGCTCCTCACCCGTGCGGGCGCGGATAACCTTGGGTACGCGCACGTGCGCTTGCAGGTCATTGAGGGCCGCATGCTGCGCCTGCAGCTCAACAGCCGCGTAGTCACCCCGGCAAATTTTCAGAACAAACCGGCCACGTTCACTGTCGATTCTGTAGTTGAGGTCTTGTTGGCTGCCCAGCGACTGCAAGGCGCCAGTAAGGCCGTAATGCTGCTCGAGTAATCGCGCCGCGTGATCAACGCTCACTTGTGGGCAGGGCAAACTGGCACGATGGATCAACGTGGCGAGCAACATTGTGACGACCTCTGTTTTTTTAGGTGTCTATATCGCCATTGTTCGGGGGCGTTAATCAACCCCTCACGCATACCGCGCTTGCACCGGTCCGATTCACAACTCAAGCTATGCTTCATTCGCCCAATGTCCGTCTAAGGAAAAGGCCCTCGACATGCGCATTCTCATTACCGGCGGTGCGGGATTCATCGGCTCTGCCCTGATCCGACACCTGATCCAACACACCGAGCACGAAGTGCTCAACCTGGACAAGCTCACCTACGCCGGCAACCTGGAGTCGCTGACCAGCATCGCGTCCAATAGCCGCTATGAGTTCGTGCAGGCCGATATCATCGACCAAGCCACCGTCAGCGCCGTGCTGGCACGCTTTGAGCCCCAGGCAATCATGCACCTGGCCGCCGAGTCGCATGTCGACCGCTCCATTGACGGCCCGTCGGATTTTATCCAGACCAACATCGTCGGCACCTATAGCCTGCTGGAAGCCACGCGCGCCTATTGGCAGACGCTGGCAGAACCTGCCAAGAGTGCGTTCCGCTTCCACCATATCTCTACGGATGAGGTGTATGGCGACCTCCATGGTGTGGACGACCTGTTCACCGAAACCACACCTTACGCGCCCAGCTCGCCGTATTCCGCCAGCAAAGCGGCCTCCGACCACCTGGTCCGCGCCTGGCAGCGCACGTATGGCCTGCCGGTGCTGCTGACCAACTGCTCGAACAACTACGGGCCGTTCCACTTCCCTGAAAAGTTGATCCCGTTGGTCATCCTCAACGCCCTCGCGGGCAAGCCGCTGCCGGTCTACGGCGATGGCTTGCAGGTGCGCGACTGGCTGTTCGTCGAAGATCACGCCCGCGCGTTGTTGAAAGTGGTCACCGAAGGTGTGGTCGGCGAGACCTACAATATCGGCGGTCACAATGAGCAGAAGAACATCGACGTGGTGCGCGGTATTTGCAGCCTGCTGGAAGAGCTGGCACCACAACGCCCGGCCGGCGTGGAGAAATTCACCGACCTGATCACTTTCGTCAAAGATCGCCCAGGCCACGACCAGCGTTATGCGATCGACGCCAGCAAAATCGAACGCGAGCTGGGCTGGGTACCGAAAGAAACCTTTGAAACCGGCTTGCGCAAAACCGTGCAGTGGTACCTCGACAACCTGGAATGGTGCCGCAGGGTCCAGGACGGCAGCTATCAAGGTGAACGTCTGGGCAACACCGAGCCAAAAGACCTGATCGCATAACCAAGGCAACGCGCACTACAGCTAGGCATAATGCGCCTGTACCCACAGGCGCATGACTCCCATGACTCCACCCCTTCCGCGAAGACCCCGCTGGCGCAGCCTCGCCCTGTTGGCGTTGTGCCTGGCACCGCTGCTGTGGCCGCTGGAGCACTTGGCCGAGCGCTATTACCGCAGTGAACTGGCCGGGCAAAACCGCCAGACCCTCGACCTGTACGTCGCCAACCTGCTCGGCACCTTGCACCGCTATGAAGTGCTGCCGCAGATCCTCGGTGATCTACCCGCCCTGCGCACCGCACTGGATGCGCCTCAGGTGAGCACCAACCTGACCAACGCCAACCTGCTGCTCAAGGACGTCGCCGCCCAGGCCGGTGTGGAAGTGATGTACCTGATGGACACCACCGGCAAGACCCTCGCCGCGTCCAACTGGGACAAGCAAGACAGTTTTGTCGGCCGCAACTTCTCGTTCCGGCCCTATTTCAGCGAAGCCATGGCCGGGCGCCTGGGGCGGTTTTTCGGCCTGGGGACCACCTCGGCCAAGCGCGGTTACTTCTTCGCCGCCGCCGTGCGCGATGGTGACAAGATCATTGGCGTGCTGGTGGTCAAGGTCGACCTGGACCACACCGAAAGCCTATGGGGCAACACCCCGGAACAACTGCTGGTCACCGACCACAACGGCGTAGTGATCCTGACCTCACGCCCGCAATGGCGATTCCGCGCGACCCGACCGCTGACTGCCGAAGAACGCCAAGCCATCATCGCCATCCAGCCCTACCCGACCCGCGACCCACAACCGCTGACCCTGAGTTCCACCGCGTGGCTGCGCCAATCCACAGCCATCGCCGAAACCGGCTGGAACGTGGAGATCCTCGCGCCACGCTCGCTGATCAATCGCCCGGTGCGCACCGTGGTGGCCGTCGGTGGCGCCACGTTGCTGGTGGTGATGCTGTTGCTGGGTTTGATGATGCAGCGCCGTCGGCATTACCTGGAACGCATCGCCTTCGAAGCCAAGGCGCGCCGCGAACTGGAAATGCGTGTGGTCGAACGGACCAGTGACCTGGAGGGCCTTAACCGACGCCTGAAACAGGAAGTGCTGGAGCGCGAACACGCCCAACAGGAACTGGTGCGCGCCCAGGATGACCTGGTGCAAGCCGGCAAACTGTCGGCGCTGGGCACCATGTCGGCGAGTATCAGTCACGAACTCAATCAGCCCCTCGCAGCAATCCGCAGCTATGCGGAAAACGCCGAAATCCTGCTCGACCATGAGCGCACCAACGACGCTCGGGGCAATCTCAAGCTGATCAGCGAACTGACCGGGCGCATGGCCTCGATCATCGCCCACCTGCGCGCCTTCGCCCGGCGCGACCGCCATGCGCCGGAAAGCGTGGCCCTGCAACCGGCGCTGGACGATGCGTTGGCGTTGCTGGCCAAGCGGCGGCGGTCGATGGAAGTCGAGCTGATCCGCGACTTGCCGGAGGCGACGCTGTGGGTACAGGCTGGCGAAACCCGCCTGCGCCAAGTACTCGGCAACTTGCTGGCCAACGCCCTCGACGCCCTCACCGAAAAAGGCCCGCCGCGCAAACTCTGGCTGAGTGCCCAAACCACCGAACAGGGCGTCAACCTGTACATTCGCGACAACGGCCCGGGGTTTTGTATGGAAGCGTTAGGCCGCGCCAGCGAGCCGTTCTACACCACCAAGACCCGCACCCAGGGCCTCGGGTTGGGCCTGGCGATTTGTGACACCCTGATGCGCGCCTTTGGCGGCGAACTGCTGTTCGCCAACCACAAGGAAGGCGGCGCGCTGTTAACCTTGAAATTGCGTGCCGGCTCGCCGGGCGTCAGTCTGCAACCGTCCGAGGACCGCAGTGTATGAGTATCGAGAACCAGATTCAGGTGGTGTTGATCGACGACGATCCACACCTGCGTCAGGCCCTGTGCCAGACCCTGGACCTGGCTGGGCTGAAAGTCCTGCCCCTGGGTGAAGCTACCGGCCTCACCGCACGCCTGTCACGGGACTGGCCGGGCGTGGTGGTCAGCGATATCCGCATGCCCGGCATGGACGGCCTGGAGCTGCTCGCCGAACTGCACGGCCAGGACCCGGAGTTGCCGGTGCTGCTGATCACCGGCCACGGCGATGTGCCGCTGGCGGTGCAAGCCATGCGTGCCGGTGCCTATGACTTCCTGGAAAAACCCTTCGCCAGCGACGCCCTGCTCGACAGCGTACGCCGCGCCCTGGCCCTGCGCCGCCTGGTGCTGGACAACCGCAGCCTGCGCCTGGCCCTCAGCGACCGCCAGCAACTGAGCACGCGCCTGGTGGGGCACTCGCCGCAAATGCTGCGCTTGCGCGAGCAGATTGGCGCCCTGGCCGCGACCAGGGCCGATGTGCTGATCCTCGGCGAAACCGGCGCAGGCAAAGAAGTGGTTGCCCGCGCACTGCACGACCTGTCGAGCCGGCGCAGTGGACCGTTTGTGGCGATCAACGCCGGGGCGCTGGCCGAATCGGTGGTGGAAAGCGAGCTGTTCGGCCATGAGCCCGGCGCCTTTACCGGTGCGCAAAAACGCCGTATCGGCAAGTTCGAATTCGCCAACGGCGGCACACTGTTCCTCGATGAAATTGAAAGCATGAGCCTGGATGTTCAGGTCAAACTGCTGCGCTTGTTGCAGGAGCGGGTGGTAGAGCGGCTGGGCGGCAATCAACTGATCCCGTTGGATATCCGCATCATCGCAGCCACCAAGGAAGACCTGCGCCAGTCCGCCGATCAGGGCCGCTTTCGTGCCGACTTGTACTACCGCCTCAACGTTGCGCCACTGCGCATTCCGCCGCTGCGCGAGCGTGGTGAAGACGCGCTGATGCTGTTCCAGCACTTCGCCGACGAAGCCAGCAGCCGCCACGGCTTACCGCTGCACGAGCTGCAACCGGGCCAGCGCGCGCTGCTCTTGCGTCACAGCTGGCCGGGCAATGTACGGGAATTGCAGAACGCCGCCGAACGTTTTGCCCTCGGGCTGGAGCTGGCCCTGGATGCCACGGCGGACAATCCCTCCGCCAGCGTCCTGACCTCCACCCCGGGCGGTTTGAGTGAACAAGTCGAGCAGTTCGAGAAAAGCCTGATTGCCGCCGAACTGACCCGCCCGCATAGCTCCGTGCGCAGCCTCGCTGAAGCCTTGGGCCTGCCGCGCAAGACTCTGCACGACAAACTGCGCAAGCACGGCCTGAACTTCGCCGACAGCGGCAACCACAGCGCAGACGACGAATGACCCTGCCCACCCGCCAAGAGGCCCCCATGAGCCGCGATAGCCGTTACCTGGAATCCGTTCTTCACCACGACATCCCCCTCACCCGGGAAATGGGCCTCAAGGTGCTCGATTGGCAACACGGCCAGCTGCAGTTGCACCTGCCCTTGCAAGCCAATATCAACCACAAGAGCACCATGTTTGGCGGTAGCCTCTACCGCGGCGCAGTGCTGGCGGGCTGGGGCTGGCTACACCTGAAACTGCGCGAAGAAGGGATTGAAGACGGGCACATCGTGATCCAGGAAGGGCAGATCAGTTATCCGCTGCCGGTCACGCGGGATGCGACAGTGGCCTGCCAGGCGCCGGAGGAGAAGGTGTGGAAGCGCTTTGTGGCGACGTACAAGCGGTATGGCCGAGCGCGGTTGACACTGGAGACGTGGATTGTGAATGAGGGCGGTGAAGAGCGGGCGGTGGCGTTTACGGGCCAGTACGTCCTGCACCGCTAACCGTCACAACACAAAACAACTGTGGGAGCTGGCTTGCCTGCTCCCACATTGATCTATGCCAGACTCAAGATCTGGCCAGAGTCAGCAACCGCTCACGCCACGCGGCTTTCGCCGGCAGCGCCAGGAAAAACGGATTCAACAATGAAGCCCGCGCCGGATAACTAAACGGCTCACCACTCAGCTCCAACACTTCACCTCCCGCCCCTTCCAGCACACCTTGAGCCGCAGCAGTGTCCCACTGTGATGTCGGTGCCAGGCGCGGATAGCAATCCGCGCTGCCTTCGGCCAGCAGGCAAAATTTCAGCGAGCTGCCGATGTTCGCCAGCTTCAACTCACCCAACCCCTCGCTCAAACCGTCCAGCAAACGCTCCTGCTCAGGGCTCGTATGCCGACGGCTGGCAACCACGGTAAACGCCTCACCCGCTGCCGGAGTCTGGCGCACCTGAATCTGCTTGGGTGCCTCATTCACATCGGAACGCCACGCCCCGAGGCCCGCCCCACCGAAGTAGCAACGCCCGCTGGTGGGCATCGAAACCACGCCAAACACCACGCGACCTTGTTCGATCAAGGCGATGTTGACGGTAAATTCTTCGCTGCCGGAGATAAATTCCTTGGTGCCATCCAACGGGTCCACCAACCACCAGCGCTGCCAGCCGGCGCGCACGTTCTGGTCGATGTCGGCATCTTCTTCCGACAGCACCGGGATACTCGAGTCAAGAGCCGTAAGGCCTGCGAGGATCAGATGGTGAGCTGCCAGGTCTGCTGCCGTCACGGGCGAATCATCGGCCTTGGAGGTCACGGCCACATCGGCGCGCCAATACGGCAAGATGACTTCACCTGCCTGGCGAGCCAACTCAATCACAGGGGCGATAAACGGATGGCCTAAAAACAGTTCGCTCATGCGGTAAAAGCTCCACGCTGGGTCAACAGGTCACGCACCAGATACAAGGCGGCCAGGGCACGGCCTTCACTGAATTGCTCGTTTTGCGCCAGCATCGACAGCTCACGCAGATTGACCTTGTCCACACGCATCGGCTCAGGTTCATCGCCTTCCAGGCGCTCCTCGTACAGGTCAGTGGCCAGTACCACTTGGATTTTCTGGCTCATATAGCCAGGCGACAGCGAGAGTTCAGTGAGATGTTCCAATTGACGTGCGCCATAGCCTGCCTCTTCCTTGAGTTCGCGGTTGGCCGCCGCCAATACGTCCTCACCGGGCTCGATCAACCCTTTGGGCAAGGACAATTCATATTCGTCAGTGCCGCCGCAGTACTCTTCCACCAGCAGTGCGTGGTCGGCATCGATCATCGCCACAATCATCACCGCGCCGTAGCCGGCACCGCGGCCCACCAAGCGCTCGTAGGTCCGCTCAACGCCATTGGAAAAGCGCAATTGCACCTCCTCCACGCGGAACAAACGGCTACTGGCGACAATTTCGCGGGCGAGGACGGTGGGTTTCTGGCGCATGAGCGGCTCCTTGGCGTGATCGGGTTACTATACCGTGGCTTTTCCGATTGTCTGTGTCGGATATCTTTACTTACATGAGAACGCCCCATGCCCTCTTTGCCCTGGCACGCCATCGACACTGTCCTGCTGGACATGGACGGCACCCTGCTCGACCTGCATTACGACAACCACTTCTGGATGGAGCACTTGCCCCAGCGATACGCCGAACTGCACGGGGTGAGCCAGGCCATGGCCGAAATGGAATTGCAGCCACTGTTCGAGCGTAACGCCGGACAGTTGCAATGGTATTGCCTGGACTTCTGGAGCACTGAACTGAAGATTCCGGTACGCGAACTCAAGCTGGAGACCGCCCACCTGATCGCACTGCGCCCCGACGCGGATACCTTTCTGGCGGCGATCAAACAGGCCGGCAAGCGCGTGATCCTGATCACCAACGCTCATCGTGATTCGTTGTCTTTGAAGCTGGAACGCATTGAGCTGGCACCGTATTTCGAACGGTTGATCAGTTCCCACGACTACGGCTTCGCCAAGGAAAACCCGCAGTTCTGGGACGCCCTGCAAGCAGACATCAACTTCGACCCGGCCCGCAGCCTGTTTATCGATGACACCTTGCCGATCCTGCGCAGTGCACGGGATTTTGGCGTGGGGCATTTGCTGGCGGTGAAAGAGCCGGACAGTAAGAAAGGGCCAAAAGATACGGCAGAGTTTGCGGCCGTCGAGAACTACCGAGACCTAATTGCCGGACTCTAAACCAATGCGGGAGCGGGCTTGCTCGCGAAAGCGGTGGGTCAGTCAATACATACTCTGACTGACACTCCTCCTTCGCGAGCAAGCTCGCTCCCACATTTTGGCCTGCGTTTTACTCAGGAATACGCAGCGTCTGCCCTGGGTAAATTTTGTTCACATCTTTGAGCAACGGCTTGTTGGCCTCAAAGATTTTGTTGTACTTGTTAGCGTCGCCGTAGACCGTTTTAGAGATCGCGCTCAGGGTGTCACCGCTTTTCACCACGACAAACCGCGAGGCTACAACCACTGGGCCAGTAACAGTAATCTGGTCCTCTACGCTGGCAACCCCGGCAATATTGCCCGCGGCCAGAATGATTTTTTCTTTCTCTTCCTGGCTGGCAACTTCACCGGTGATCGTCACCTTGTCACCGTCAACGGTAGCGTGAACGTTCGGGTTACCCAGCCCCACATCTTCAATATGCTTTTTCAACTCATCGCTGGCGTTAGCGTTACCCGGCGTCAGTAGATCGATCAGCTTTTCGCCTGCTTCCTTCACAAAACTTAAAATACTCATGGTTTGCTCTCCTTGGGATTTGATTTCCAGATGCCCAAGACTAGACCAGTCCTACGGAGTTGGGTTCCAAATCGACCAAAGACCCAAACGCGCTAGAATCCCTCGCCATTGGAATAAGCCCGGAGCGAAGATGGACATCAAACAGCTGAAATTCCTCATCGCCCTCGACGAGACCCGTCATTTCGGCCAGGCGGCAGCGCGTTGTCACATCACCCAACCGACCCTGTCGATGCGCCTGCGCAGCCTCGAAGAAGAGCTGGACTTGCCCTTGGTCAATCGCGGCCAACGCTTTGAAGGCTTTACCGCGCCGGGCGAACGGGTATTGGCTTGGGCGCGGACCGTCCTGGCGGCCTATGACGGCTTGCAGGCCGAGGCGGCGGCCTGTCGCGGCAACCTGGTGGGTACGTTGCGCTTGGGCGTGGTGCCACTGTCGAGCTTCGACCCCTTGGCGTTGATGCAACAACTGCACAAAGAACACCCGAGCCTGCGCTTTGAACTCTCGGCATTAAGCTCCGAACAAATCCTCGAACAACTGGCGAGCAATCGCCTGGACCTGGGCGTGTCCTACCTGGAACGTCTGGACAACGAACGTTTCGACTCGCTGGCCCTGGGCGAAACCCGCATGGGCTTGCTCTACGACCAGCGGTTTTTCAGCTTTGGCGATAAGCCGTTGAGCTGGGAAGCGCTGATCGAACTGCCGTTGGGCATGCTCACCAGCGGCATGCACTTTCGTCAGTCCATCGACCACAACTTCCACAGCCGTGGACTCAATCCACAACCGCTGCTGCAAACAGATGCGGTCCATCAATTGTTACAAGCCGTGCACGGCGGCCTGTGCTGCGCCGTGATGCCTTTGGACGGTGGTCTCGATGCGCTGACCGAGCACCTGCGCCTGCAACCCATTGAAGACGCACACACACTGGCGCGCCTGGGGCTGATCATGCGTCGCAGCGCACCCCGCTCGGCCCTGGCGGAAGCCTGTTTTGCACTGTTTCAAAAATTGCAGCAAGACTCTTGATCGACGCCATCTATCGATAGATCAGTACTGATGATTAGACGCGACCCTTTGTCGCGCCTAGTCTAAACATTGATCAATCCGCCGGTGGTACTGCCCCATGAACGCCAAGCGCCCAGTCTGCGCGGCACCCGCCCTCGAAACGCCCGCGCCCGCCGCCAGCCAGAGCTACCAGTATTGCAATCTTGAACACACCGAATTCGCCAGCACGGCCTTGGCGGAAGAAGTGGCGTTGGCGATTGCCTACAACGACATCAGCCAGGCGGTGATGCTGGTAACGCCGACGGATCTGGAAGACTTCATTGTCGGCTTCAGCATCGGTAGCGGCATTATCACCGACGTTAGTGACATTTATGACCTGAAACTCAGCGGGTCAGGCTCAGCTCAATATGCTCAAGTGCAGATTTCAAGCCGCGCCTTCTGGAACCTCAAGCAGCAGCGCCGCCAGTTGGCAGGCACCAGCGGCTGCGGTTTGTGCGGCGTAGAAGCGGTAGAACAAGCCTTGCCAGACCTTCAGGTGCTGCCCGGCGCGCCATTGCCGCCCGCCGAATGGCTCGACGGCCTGCGCCAACGTATCAGCGCGTTCCAGCCCTTGGGCCAGTACAGCGGCGCGGTACATGCGGCGGTCTTTATGAACAGCCAAGGCGAATTGCTGATGGGCCGTGAAGACATCGGCCGGCATAACGCCCTGGATAAATTGATCGGCGCACTGATCCGCCAAAAAATTCCGACCGACGGCGGCCTGGCGATCGTCACTAGCCGCTGCAGCCTCGAACTGATCCAGAAAGTGCTGCGCGCAGGCATCCAGACCCTCGTCAGCCTGTCGTCGCCCACCGGCCTGGCCCTGCAATGGGCCCGCCGGCACAACCTCAATCTCATTCACCTGCCGCAAAAAAGTGCGCCGCGGGTCTACAGCCCCGCGATGGAGAACCAGCCGTGAGCAATCATCATCAAGCCGACCAAACCCCGACCCCGCGCTACAAGCCGTACAAAGGCCCGGCCGGCGGCTGGGGGGCACTGATCAGCGTGGCGCAAGCCTGGCTGACCAGCGACAACGCGCTGAAAAACCTGCGCATGATGCTCAAGACCAACCAGAATGGCGGCTTCGACTGCCCGGGCTGCGCCTGGGGTGATTCGCCGGAAAGCGGCATGGTCAAGTTCTGCGAAAACGGCGCCAAGGCGGTCAACTGGGAAGCCACCAAGCGCCGCGTAGACGCTGCGTTCTTCGCCAAGCACAGCGTCAGCGCACTGCTGGAGCAGAGCGACTATTGGCTGGAATACCAAGGCCGCCTGACCGAGCCGATGCGCTATGACGCCGAGACCGACCACTACAAGCCCATCAGTTGGGAAGCGGCATTCGACCTGGTCGGCAAGCACCTCAACGCACTGCCCAACCCGGACATGGCCGAGTTCTACACCTCGGGCCGGGCCAGCAATGAAGCGGCGTACCTGTATCAGTTGTTTGTGCGTGCCTACGGCACTAACAACTTCCCGGATTGTTCGAACATGTGCCACGAAGCCAGCGGCGTGGCCCTCGCGCAGAGCGTGGGTGTCGGCAAAGGCACTGTGACCTTCGACGACTTCGAACACGCCGATGCGATTTTCGTCTGGGGCCAGAACCCCGGCACCAACCACCCGCGCATGCTCGAACCGCTGCGCGAAGCGGTTAAACGCGGCGCCCAAGTGGTGTGCATCAACCCATTGAAAGAACGCGGCCTGGAACGTTTCCAGCACCCGCAACACCCACTGGAAATGCTCACCAACGGCGACAAACCGACCAACACTGCGTACTTCCGTCCGGCGCTGGGTGGCGACATGGCTATCCTGCGCGGTATGGCCAAGTTCCTGCTGCTGTGGGAACGCCAGGCCCAGGCCGAAGGCAAAGAAGCCGTGTTCGACCACGGTTTCCTCAACGAACACACGGCCAACGTGCTGGATTACCTGGGGCAGATCGACGACACCTCATGGGATGAAATCGTCGAGCAGTCCGGCTTGACCCTGGTTGAGATTGAGCAAGCGGCGCGCATGTACGCCAAAGGCAAGAACGTGATCATGTGCTGGGCGATGGGCATCACCCAGCACCGCCACTCGGTGCCGACCATCCAGGAAATCGCCAACCTGATGTTGCTGCGCGGCAATATCGGCCGCCCGGGCGCTGGCCTCTGCCCGGTGCGTGGCCACAGTAACGTACAGGGCGACCGCACCATGGGCATTAACGAGCGCCCACCGGTGGCGTTCCTCGACTCCCTCGAACGTCGTTTCCAATTCCAGGTGCCACGCGACAATGGCCACAACGTGGTCGAAGCCATTCACGCCATGCTCGAAGGTCGCTCTAAGGTGTTTATCGGCCTGGGCGGCAACTTTGCCCAAGCCACCCCGGACAGCCCGCGCACTTTCGAAGCGCTGCGTAATTGCGACCTGACCGTGCAGATCAGCACCAAGCTCAACCGCAGTCACCTGACCCACGGTAAAGACGCACTGATCCTGCCGTGCCTGGGCCGTACCGACATCGACATCCAGGCCGACGGCCCGCAAGCCGTGACGGTGGAAGACTCGTTCAGCATGGTTCACGGCTCCAACGGCCAACTGCAACCGCTGTCGAAGCTGATGAAATCCGAGCCCGCCATCCTCGCCGGTATTGCCGCTGCGACCCTGGGCAGCAAGCCGGTGGATTGGAACTGGCTGGTGGCCGACTACGGGCGCATCCGCGACCTGATCGCCGACACCATCCCAGGTTTCAAGGACTTCAACGAGAAGATCAAACACCCAGGCGGGTTCTATCTGGGTAACTCTGCCGGCGCACGCCGCTGGAACACCCCATCGGGCCGCGCCAACTTCCGCCCGAACATCCTGCCCAAAGACCTGATCCACGAACGCACCCACGCCACGGGCCGGGTGCCGGACCTGATCATGCAATCAATGCGCTCACACGATCAGTACAACACCACTATTTATGGGTTGGACGACCGCTATCGTGGGGTTAAAGGTCAGCGTGATGTGCTGTTCGTCAACGAAGCCGACATCATCCGCCTGGGCTTCAAACCGGGGCAGAAGGCCGACATTGTGTCGCTGTGGGAAGACGGTCGTGAGCGCCGCGTAAAGGGTTTCACCTTGTTGGCGTTTGATATTCCGGCGGGGCAGGCAGCCGCCTATTACCCGGAAGTGAACCCGCTCGTGCCGCTGGAAAGCACCGGGGATGGCAGCCATACGCCGACGTCGAAGTTCGTGGCGATTCGCCTCGAAGCGGCGAGTGACAATGGGCTGATCATGGCGCGTTCAGCGTAAATCTTCGGGCACAAAAAAGGCCGCTTTTGCATAAAAGCGGCCGTTCCGAAGTAGCTAAAGACCTGCAACAACAACTTAAGTTCCCCATACAAAACAGTAACTTATATAATTGTATACAACCGCTGCCACCGGTCGGATTTCGATTGTCAGCGTCTCGATACAACCTCAGGATCGCGCCGTCATCCTCTTGAGGTCTCCCTATGAAGTTCTCCTCGATTCTCTTGTTGTCCCTTGGCCTGGTCAGTGGCGCAGCCATGGCCGGTGGCACCACCGAAGCCGGTGTGGGCGGCGCATTGGGCGGGGTTTTAGGTTCGGTTGTCGGGCAGCAACTCGGCGGCAATACCGGTTCGACCATCGGCGCAGCCCTGGGTGGCGCGGGTGGCAGTGCGGTCGGCGCTGACAAGCGCAGCCGCGGCCAGGCGGCCATTGGCGGCGCGCTGGGTGCAGCAGGTGGCAACGTGGTCGGCCGCAGTGTCGGCGGTAGCACCGGCAGCCTGATCGGCGCAGCCGCCGGCGGTGGCGCGGGTGGCGCACTGGGCAACTACATGGGCAACCAGAGTAACGACGACGATCGGCGTTACCGTGGGCGCGATAACCGCCGTTATGACCGCGATGACCATCGTGGACGCGGCCATGCCTATGGCCATCGCAAGAACAAACACCACTATCGTGACTAAGCCCACGGCCTAAAGAGCACCGTAGCCCCCTGTAGGAGCCGGGTTTACCCGCGATAGCGTAGTGTCAGGCAAGCTATCTAAACCTGACCCACCGCTATCGCAGGCAAGCCACACACATTTGATCTCTATTGATCACAATGGCCGTGTCAGACCACCAACCGCTGCAAGGCCTCGCGCAACATCCCCGGAATCGTCACCGGCTGGTTCGACGCGCGATCCACAAATACATGCACAAACCGCCCCGCCGCACAGGCCTCTTCCTCGCCGGCCTTGAACACCGCCAACTCGTACTGCACTGAGCTGTTGCCCAACTTGCCCACCCGCAGGCCAATTTCTATGCGGTCAGGAAACGCGATCGACGCGAAATAATCACATGCCGAACTCACTACAAACCCCACGATCTCACCGTCGTGAATATCCAACCCCCCTTGTTCGATCAGGTAGGTATTCACCGCCGTGTCGAAAAAGCTGTAGTAGGTGACGTTGTTCACATGGCCATACACATCGTTGTCGTGCCAACGCGTGATGATCGGCTGAAAGTGACGGTAATCGGCGCGCTGGGGCATTGAGTCAGACATGTGCAGGTCTCGTGAAAGTGGGTTTACAGGTCATTCAAATGGGCCTCGGCCCACTCGCGTACCTCGGCGTACGGGTACTCCTCCAGCGCTGCAAAACCGGGAATACCCCGCGCTTTCAGCTTGGTAAACAACGGCACGCTGATACCGCCGAGGAAACGCGCCAGCCGCTCCGCTCCAGGCAGGTTCGTGGTGAGCTCATGATGCCTGTGGATAAAATCACCGCACAGCCCCATGAAGTTTTTATCCACAAGCGGCGGCAAGCTGGGTGGCGGTGGCAGATGCGCAACCTGGCCATGGCATACCGAGCAATGGCCACAGCGCTGGGGCGCGTTTTCATCCCCGAAATACTGCGCCAGGCGTTGCCCCAGACAATGCTCGGTGGCAAAAAGGTCGAGCATGGCGTGAATCCGCGCCACCTCTCCCACTTCGTGCTGCTTAAAGCCTGTGTATAACTCGGCGCTCAACGCCTGTGGATCGAAGTTGGTGTTCAACAAGCTGTAGACCTCCGTCATCTGCTTGCTTTCCAGCTCGATCAAGCCCTGCTCCTGGAAGTAATCCAGCGCTTTCACTACCCGACTGCGCTCGGCATTATGCTGCTGATACAACGCGTCGAAATCCACGGTTGCCCAGGTTTTCGCCCGCTTGCACACCTGGATAATCGCCGCGACAAACTGCTGCCGTTCGCCGGAAAACCGCGCCAGCAAAGCTTCGGGTTCGATCAGGTATTTGAAGCGGTATTCGGCATAAAACGCGTAGCGCGGCGCGATCACGCCCTTGAGTTCCAATTGCACCAGCAGCGTCTTGAGCGGCAGCTCGCGGATGTTGCTATGGTCCGACAACGACCTCAGCAAGAACTCCCACTGCCCATCGCCACGCGCCGCCTGCAATTCCTCCAGGACACGACGAATGCCGTCCTGCTCAGGCGTGTCGCCGTACACAAAGTTCTCCAGCACATTCAGGCTGTCACGGTTGGCCAGCACCAGGCAGTCGGACGGCTGCCCATCACGCCCCGCGCGACCGATTTCCTGGCTGTAGTTCTCAATGGATTTGGGCAGGTCAAAGTGCACCACATTGCGGATATCACTCTTGTCGATGCCCATGCCGAACGCGATGGTGGCAACGATGCAATTGGAACGCCCGCCCATAAAGCGCTGCTGGATACCCTCGCGTTTATCGTGGGGTAAACCGGCGTGATATGCCTCGGCCTGAATGCCGTTGCGGTTCAGGTGCTCGGCAATTTGCTCAGCGGTTTTTTGCAGGGTGACATAGACGATGCTCGGCTGATTGGCCCGCTCGCTCATCCACTCGACCAAGCGCCCGCGTTTGTCCGCACCACTGACCGGCTCAACCAACAAGTTGAGATTCGGCCGGTAGAAGCCCGTGGTGACCACATCGTCCGGCGCAATGGCGAACTTGGCCTGCATGTCGGCAATCACCTTGGGCGTGGCCGTAGCGGTCAACAGCAGCGCTTGTGGGATATTGAACTGACGCTGGTAGTCCGGCAGCTTCAAATAGTCCGGCCGGAAGTTGTGGCCCCACTCGGAAATACAGTGCGCCTCGTCCACCACCAGCAGTGAAATCTGCACGCTTTGCAGGAAGTTACGGAAGCGCTCGTTCTTCAAACGCTCTACGGAAATCATCAGGATTTTCAGCTCGCCGGAGCGCGCACGGGCCATCACCTCATTGGCCTCATCGCGGCTCTGGGCCGAATCGATACTGCCCGCCGAAATACCGTGGCGCTGCAGGAAACCCAACTGATCCTGCATCAACGCCAACAACGGCGACACCACCAGCGTCAGATGCGGCAGCAGCACCGCCGACAGCTGATAACACAGGGACTTGCCCGACCCTGTCGGGAAAATTGCGGCGGCCGAGCGCCCGGCCAGCACAGCGCTGACCGTTTCTTTCTGACCTAAACGAAACTGTGAAAAACCAAAGACCTGTTGGAGGGTGTCGTGCATAAGCTGTCACTCCATTGACCGCTGAGTTGGCTCAAAAACATAGCCCAAGGCATTCAGCGAATCGAGAAAGGTCGTGAGGAAAAAAGAGACAGGATGATACACAGAGTGGGGGATGGCCTAGGGCCGAAGTGGGATGCTTCGCTCGATTTTGTGAGATGAATACAAACCAAGTGTGGGAGCTGGCTTGCCTGCTCCCACACTTTAGAGCTGTGTTAAACCGGAATCAGCGATTCTGCACCCGCTCAATCGCCGTGTCATACACCGGATTGGCCTTCTGCTCTTTCGCCAATTGGTAGTGACGCAAGGCGTCCGAGAACTGCCCCGCCGCTTCGTAGATACGCGCAATGTTGTAGTAAGCCCCAGCACGTACGGTCGCAGCATTGGCGCCGGTAGCCAGCGCGATAGCCTTGCGATTGGCCCAGATCGACTCGGCCGTGTTGCCCGCTTTCTGATACGCCAGGCCCAAGTTGCCGTAGGCCTTACCGAAGCCATTGTCCAAGTCGATTGCCTGGCGGAACAGGTCAATGGCCTGGTCCAGATTGCCAGCCTGGTAGGCCGCTTCACCTTGCACGTTCAGACGCTTCGCATCAGTTTGTGCGGAGGAGCTGACGGCCACGGCTGTCACCGCAACGCTGTCATCCAGCAAGGCTTTGACTTCGTTGAGCACATTCGGCGCATCAACCGTCACATCGCTGAAATTGTTGATGTCCTGGAAGTCGCCGCTGCCGGTCATGCGGAACACGGTCCACAGGTTGCCGGTACGGTTTTTCGGTACGTAGTAGGTACGCACCAGAGACTGGCCCATGTACACAAACACCTTGGCTTCACTGTTGGACAGCTGGTTCGACCCCAGATGGCCACCGTTGGTGTAGTCATGCACGGCATAAACGTAGCTTTCGCCGTAGTGCTTTTTCTGCAGGGTGATGGTTTCCGGACCATAGCTGTCGGTGTCATCCACATCCAACTCGGCGTCGGTACCCTTCTGGTTATCGAAGTAAATATTGTTGCCAGGGAAAATCATGTGGGAGTCGAGGTCTGCCGGGGTCTTGCCCCAGGTCAGCACGACGCGCAGGCCGTCGAGATTTTCCATGACTGGGCTGACAGCATAAGTCATACCCTTGCACGGGCACTTCACCACCAGGTTGGAGTAACCAGGCTTCTTGATAATCAGCAAGTTGCTGGCGTCATCCGCAGCTTCGCTGGTCAGCGTCACTTGGCCCTGGGCGTTGGTACGGCCCACCACGTTTTGTGCACCGTTACGTTGCAGCAGTACTTCGGCGTCGGCGATTTTCTGGTCCTTGACCACGGCGCTGAGTACTTCAATCGGCAATTGCTCAGCCTGGATTGAAAAAGCCACCGCACACAATGACATCGCCGAGGCGATACGAAGCAAACCCATGCTCAACTCCCTTTAAGTAGTGGGCGGAATCGCCCTACAAGATTTCGCGGTGGAACATACGCTGAATTCAGAGCGTAGGCGCAATTTTTGTACAGAATGTGACATGGTTTTTATCCCACCTGCCCGCTGACGCATTGCGCTACAATCAGGCCTTGCGACCCAGGAGTACGCTGCGATGAGCGAACCGACGTTTGAGCAAAAACAGGATCACTACCACAAGATCCGTCGTTCCAACTACTTGGCCAGCTTGCGGCTGGAAGGGTTCGACACCCAACCGACCGATGTCGACAAGCCCTTGCCGACCCGTGAAGCAGTCCTTGCCAAGTACCGCAACACCTCGCGCTGATGCTCGACAAATACGGGGTGGGCCAGGATCCTTACTGCTATCCCGGTAGCAGCATCCTGCGCAACCGCCTCGACTTGCTCGACGAAACGCTCCTGCACCAGGCCGAGCGAGAATTATCCGAAATCGCCTTAGGCAACCTTCCCCTCTTCCCACCGCCCTACGACCTCGGCCGCCTGCAACACATCCACCGCACCCTGTTCGGAGACATTTACGACTGGGCCGGTGAGCTGCGCAGCGTCAACATCCAGAAAGGCGACACGCTATTCTGCACCCCGGAGCGCATTCCACCGGAAGCAGCGAAAATTATCCGCCACATGGAGCAGGCCAACTGGTATGTCGGTGTGAGCCAAGATGAATTGGTGGTGCAAATTGCCGAAGCCTATGGCGACCTCAACGTCATCCACCCCTTCCGCGAAGGCAACGGCCGCGCACAGCGGATTTTGTTTGAGCAAGTCATCGTGAATGCGGGGTTTTCGGTGAACTGGTGGTTGGTGAAAGATGCAGCGTGGATACCGGCGAATATTGATGCAGTGGCGTGTGATTACCGGGGGTTGGAGGCGATTTTTGAGCGGTGTATCAGTAGGCCTGTCAGCGCTTGATAGAACCGCAAACGGATAAACAATCTGTTTATTGCTCCAAATAACGCTCGCTTTTAAGGTTCGCTCCGTCGCTGCCAACTCAGCGACCGGGCTTGGTCACCCGAAAACAGCACACATAAGTGCCATTACTTGCTCTACGAACGTCTATCGTCTCGTAACACGCTGCCATGGCGGCTGTGTGTGGGACGTCTTCGGACGTGTCGGAGTGCTGTTTCCGGCTGGCCAACCCGCGCACAGTCCGCCACCCATCGTTTGGCCACGGTGATGTCGGTTACCTAACAGCAAACCGAGTACCTTCAAATGCAAATACCTGAAACGATGGATCGCTATCGTCACCTACGCACCAACTTCACCGACACCCACCCTCTCGTCATAGACACCGAAGCCAAAGCCGAAGACATCCAGTCCGCCGCACATCAGCGCATCCGTGCTGCCACCGACTTACTGGAAACCTTCTCCTGCCTGACCTTCGAACACGCCGACCTCAAAGACATTTCCCACATCACCAATGCCCTGTACCTGCTCGTCCAGGATGGCTGTGATTTACTGGAGGCGGCACAGCATGCTCAGCTACAACCTCAACAGCCATACACCTAAGCTGTAACCTTTTGTAGGAGCGAGCTTACCCGCGAAGATCGTCAACGATGACGCGGTAACTCTGTATAACCGTGGCGTACTTGAGCTCTTCGTGAGCAAGCTCGCTCCTACAACTGAACGCGTTAACAACCAAAAATCACTGCCAAGCCAAAAATCCCGGAAAACCCTGTAAGAAACCTCCAAAAGCCGAGACATCCCCTTCCGAAACTGCTTAAAACTCCTGCCCGCCCCTCTACAAAACTCACCTTTCTCTGACTGAAACTAGCGCCCTTTCAACAGCCCCCAGAAAATACCCGTGAACATCGAAAGGACTCAACATATCGGCCATTACGGGGTCACCTTCACGGTGCTACGTTTTGTCGTCTCGCCTGCCAATCACTCTGCACTGACAAACCTCTGCCTGTTGGAAGCAGGTGCGCCTGCAAATGAGGTGCGCCAAAGACTCGTAGATCTCTACAGAAAAATGCTTGCTCGAGATTTACCTTGCAAAATGACTGTTGCTATCTCCAAACCGCTGACCCGGCAACAAGCTGACTTACTCAACATTCGTGGGGAGATCGTTGCAGGATTAATCAGCGGCGCCGTGTCAGCACCAATGAGCCTTGCATCTCCTGCCGCTGGGTTCGCCTCTGGTGCAGCTGCCGGCCTAATTATTAAAGGGGTCATTCGCAGCTATCACGCCGGTGATGTGGTAATCGGCCTCGACGCACAGGTCAACGGCGGAATTGGTCCCCAGCGATCACTGTCGGCCATGGTCCGGCAGTTCCAGGGTGGCTAATGCAATGAATGAATACCTTCAATGGATCAACCTGCTGCCTCTTCTCGCACTGGCCGTCATAGTCGACAGAACAATAAAGAGGCCCTTACTCAGAAGATGGCTTGGACTCTGCCTATTGGTAGCGGGCCCAACGCTTCTGTTATATGCCACCTCCTGGATCAGAGAGGCACAGCTTGAAAGCCTGCCGATAGTCGCCTTCGTGACAGGCATCGGGTTATTGAGCACCCAAAATATCTATTGCAGGGCTAAAACCACTCACCCTTTATTCATCGCCCCAACCTTGAACCTTGCGCCGGGTTTTCCTGATGACCCGCTCATGCTCCATCTCTTGCAAATTTTGCATGAGGGTATCGGTCTGCCCAAACACAAAACCATCTCCCTCGACACGTCAGTCAATCACGATCTCGGGTGTAATCGTGTCGAAGCCAAGCAATTGATGGCATTACTGAAGCTGGATTTCGGTATGAGACTAGGTGACTACAACAGCAACCGCTACTTCAAGCGTCGCGGCTTTGATGCATATTTGCGATATGTGGAAAAAGGCAGCGCGAGAAAGCGCCCTCTAACCATCGAAATGCTCTACCAAGCCGTCAAAGCCAAGTACTGGGACACCCGGAAACTCGAAGCGAAGGCGTACCAGGAACCATGAATTTCTGCCTGCAATTAGTATGTTTTCTCGGGTTCTACCTGTTACTTCATTATCAAATTACTGACTGCCCCCTCAGAATGCCCTTCCTCCCTGTCCTTCGTATTCTTGATAGGTTTGGCACTCTTCATCACCCGAAACAAATACCGCCACCAACGCCCCCCTCACCCATTCCTGCGTGCCCCACCATGAATCTCGCCCCCAACTTCCCCGAAGACCCTGTCATGCAGCAACTCCTGCAACTGCTGCACGAAGAAATCGGCCTACCGAAACACAAGACCCTCCGCCTGCAAACCTCAATCAATTTCGACCTCGACTGCGACGGCAGTGAGGCCAAGCAACTGATGGAAGCACTGGAGCAGGAATTTGCGCTCGACCTGGGCGACTTCGACACTTATCGTTACTTCAACCCGCCGGGGTTTGATGTGTTTCTCAAGCGTCGGGCCAAGGGGCGCGGCGAAAAAGTGCCGCTGACCCTCAGCATGCTCTACCTGGCCATCAAGACCCACAGCTGGGATACGCAGACGCTGGAAAACCTGAGCTAAAACACTAAGGACCTTACATGGACGTAATGATGGGCCTGCTGGCCGCCCTGCTCTGGGGCGGCACGGATTTTCTCGTGGGCCTCAACGCCCGAGCCGTAGGCGTTAAACGCGCGGTGTATTTCGGCCAAGCCCTGGGCTTCCTGATCATGACCCTGCTGCTGGTCATTCTCCCAAGCTTGCTGTTCAAATCCCTGGAAGCTCCACTGAGCATCTGGCTCCTCGGCATCGCCGCCGCCCTGCTCACCGTCTCCGGCGCCCTGGCGCTGTCCAAGGCCTTCGCCCTTGGCAAAGCCGCCATTGTCGCGCCGCTGGTGACGTCCTACGGCGTGGTGACCACCTTGCTGTCCTGGGCCAGCGGTGAGCACATCAGCCTGACACAACTGGGCTGCATCGCCGTGTGCGTGATCGGCGTGATCCTCTCCAGTATCCACAAGGACAACGGCGTCCCCCACAACAACCCACGCCTGTCCATCGCCTACGCCATGCTCGCTGCTTTGCTGTATGGCACCAGCTTCTGGCTCCAAGGCCGCTATACATTGCCGGCGCTGGGGCCGATCACCATGCTGTGGTTGGGTTACCTGGTGGGCCTCTGCGTGCTGGTGATGATGGTGCTTAAGATCAAAGACGGCCTGAAGATCCCGCCGCTGAAAAACTGCGCGACGTTGACCGGGGCAAGCCTGATGAACCTGGGTGGATTCTCGGCGTTTTCGTGGGGGGCAATGGCCGGGTCGGTTTCGGTGGTGACGGTGATCAGTACGTTATCGGGTGGGATTGCGGCGATTTTGGGGTTTGTATTTTTCAAGGAGCGGCTGTCGGCCGTGCAAGTGCTGGGTGTGGTGTTGGTGCTGGTCGGCGCGGTGGTGTTGCACATCGCCGACTAAACCCTGCGCGCACAAAAAAGCCGCCTCTAGAGGCGGCTTTTTCACAACGGCTAAGTCTTACAACTTAGGACCCGCAGCCTTGATCGCATCGCTCACTTCAAACTTCTTGAAGTTCTCAACGAACAGACCCGCCAGCGCCTTCGCCGCTTCGTCGTACGCAGCTTTGTCAGCCCAGGTGTTACGTGGGTTCAACAGGCCTGTATCAACACCCGGTACGGCCAATGGCACGTCCAGGTTAACGGTGTCGAGGTGTTCGGTTTCAGCACCGATCAACGCACCGCTCTGGATCGCTGCGATTACGCCGCGAGTGGTCGGGATGTTGAAGCGTTTGCCGACGCCGTAGCCGCCGCCGGTCCAGCCGGTGTTGACTAGGTAGACCTTGGAGCCGAAGCCGCGGATGCGCTTGATCAGCAGCTCTGCGTATTCGCCGGCCGGGCGCGGGAAGAACGGTGCGCCGAAGCAGGTGGAGAAGGTCGACTTGATGCCGGTGCCGGAACCCATTTCGGTCGAGCCCACCAGAGCAGTGTAGCCGGACAGGAAGTGATAGGCCGCTTGTTCTTCGCTGAGGATCGACACTGGCGGCAGTACGCCGGTCAGGTCACAGGTCAGGAAGATCACCGCGTTTGGCTCACCACCGAGGTTTTTCTCGGAGCGCTTGGCAACGTGTTCCAGCGGGTAGGCGGCGCGGCTGTTCTGGGTAAGGCTGACGTCGGCGTAGTCGGCGTGCTTGGCATCGTCGATTACAACGTTTTCCAGCACGGCACCGTGCTTGATGGCTTTCCAGATAACCGGCTCGTTCTTCTCGGACAGGTCGATGCACTTGGCATAGCAACCACCTTCGATGTTGAACACTACGCCCTCGCCCCAACCGTGTTCGTCGTCACCGATCAGGTAACGGCTTTCGTCGGCGGACAGGGTGGTCTTGCCAGTGCCGGACAGACCAAAGAACAGGGTCACGTCGCCTGCTTCGCCGATGTTGGCGGCGCAGTGCATCGGCAGTACGTCGGCGGCCGGCAGCAGGAAGTTCTGCACCGAGAACATGGCTTTCTTCATTTCACCGGCGTAACGCATGCCGGCGATCAGCACTTTTTTCTGGGCGAAGTTGAGGATCACGCAACCGTCGGAGTTGGTGCCGTCACGCTCTGGCACGCATTCGAAGTTGGCCACGTTGAGTACTTGCCACTCTTCACGGCCGGCCGGGTTGTACTGGGCCGGGTTGATGAACAGGCAACGACCGAACAGGTTCTGCCAGGCAGTCTGGGTGGTCATCTTCACGGCCAGGTAGTGGTCTTGCGCAGCACCTACATGAACGTGGGAAACGAAATGCTCTTGCGCGTTGTTGAATGCCTCGACGCGAGCCCACAGGGCATCGAACTTGTCGGCCGGGAACTTGCGGTTGATCGGGCCCCAGGCAATGGAAGCCTGGGTGGACGGCTCTTCAACGATGAAACGGTCGACCGGCGAACGGCCGGTACGGTGACCGGTACGTACGACCAGCGCGCCGGTATCGGCAAGCTCGCCCTCACCACGGCTCAGGGCTTCTTTAACCAGATCGTCAACACTCAGATCGGTGTATACGGCGTTATTGGCTTGCGTCATGAGGTTCCCCGTCGGCCTAAGGCCGAGTGCTCCGAACGTTTTGTAGTAGAAAGTTGCGCACTACTACCGCGAAAAAAGTGGGCCGGATTATGCCAGAAAAGCCCAAAAAGAGTAGGGCCCTCCCGTCAGAACTGCGCTAATCCGGCGTTTGTCAGGTGATTTACCTGTGCTTAAACGTTTTAGTGGCGGGTATCGGAAGGGGTGTCGATGCCTGCTCCGGCGAACAATTGGGCTACATCAGCCGCATCGAACAGGTAGCGCTGGTTACAGAACTGGCAGTCGATCTCGATATTGCCACCGTGTTCCACCACCAGATTCTGCGCATCTTCCAGGCCCAGGCTGACCAAGGCATTGGCCGAGCGCTCACGCGAGCAACTGCAGCGAAAGCGCAGACCCTGTGCGTCAAATAGACGCACGGCCTCCTCATGGTAGAGGCGGTGCAGGATGGTTTCGTTGTCCAGACCCAGCAGTTCTTCAGCGGTCAGGGTACCGGCCAGGGCGGTCAGCTTGCGCCAGCTATCGGTGCGCTCATCGTCGTCCTTGATGCGGTCAGCCGGCAATTGCTGCAACAGCAGGCCACGGGCGCGCTTGCCATCGGCGTTGAGCCAGAACTTGGTGCCGACTTGCTGGGACATCACGAAATAGTTGGTGAAGCAGTCCGACAGGGTTTCACCGTCGAGGTCGACGATGCCCTGGTAGCGCTGGCCTTCCGTCGGATCGACGGTGATCGCCAGCACGCCGTTGGCCATCAGGTCGCTCAGGGTCGCGTCCGGGGCGATCCGATCGGCGTCGTAACGGGCCAAGCCACGGATTTCACGCTCGCTGGAGCATTCGATCATCAGCATCGGGACCGGGCCTTCGGAACGGGCCTGCAGGATCAGCAAACCGTCGAACTTCATGGTGCCTACCAGCAGCGCCGCCGCCGCCATCAGCTCACCGAGCAGTTGCGCGACCGGCTCCGGATAGGGGTGCTTGGCAAGGACTTCGGCATAGCTGCGCTCCAGCGAGACCAGTTCGCCGCGGGCGTCGCTGTCGTCGAAGATGAAGCGTTGGGTGAAGTCGGTATCCGGTAGATCAGTCATAGGTCTGGGTATCTGAATTGAAGAGTGTTGACGCAAAGATGGTGCAGTTTATGAACAATCCGGGTTTCTTCCAAGCCAAGCGACGGCTCGGGCGATTACCGGTGGCCTCAATCGTCGTTGCCGCTGCCGCGAAACTTGAACAGGTCGCGGCGCTGTTTTTTGCTGGGTTTGCCATCAGTCGTCATGCCCACAGCGCCTGCTTTGCGCATCGCCGCAGCATTTTCGCGTTTGGCGATACTGGCTTCTGTTTCGGTGTACAGCGCCTGCGCCTCGGGCGCGCCACGGCGCACGATGGAAAGTGCCTGGACCACAACGGTCTTTTCATCAAACCCGGTACGAATCTGAAACTCATCACCGACGCGCGGTTCCTTGCCCGGCTTGCAGCGTTCACCGCGATGGTGCACCTTGCCACTCTCGATGGCGGCCTTGGCCAGGGCACGGGTTTTATAGAAGCGCGCAGCCCATAGCCACTTGTCCAAACGGACCTTTTCTTCCTCTTCCTGCTTTTGAGCCACTTGAATTCCTCGCTTTGAAAAATGTCGCAACTTTACCGTTGAAACCCTTCGACGCATAAACCCCAAGGCTCACCTAAGATACGCCAAGCACCACGGGATTTGCGTGACTTTCCCTTACCCCCGATTGATTTCAGAGGCCTGAGAGATATCTGTCGCCATTTCCGGAATATTCTGCGTGAATACCGCGAAATCGGCGCCGAACCCTCGATAAAGGTTTGGGGATTGTCACAATCCATGCGCAGTTGGGCGTTACTGTCCTCGACGACTACGAAACATTTCTGAATGACCGGTTACCCATATTGAAGACATTTGACCATTTGACCGTTGTCGGTCTGCGTGAGTGGGTGGCACTTCCCGACCTGGGAGTGGCTGGCCTGCGCGCGAAGATCGACACCGGTGCCAGCACCTCGAGCCTGCATGCCACCGATATCGAGCCCTTTGAGCGCGACGGTGAGAAGTGGGTGCGCTTTACCGCGCACCTGGGCAGCGTGGTGCAACTGCGTCACCGCCGCTGCGAAGCGCCCCTGGTGACGATGAAAACCATCAAGAGCTCCAACGGCCATGCGCAGGTGCGCTACGTGATCAGCACCACCCTGGCACTGGGTGATCGGGTATGGCGGGTGGAATTCACCCTAGCCTGCCGCAAAGCCATGCGTTACCGCCTGCTGCTCGGCTCCAAAGCGTTGATTGACGGCCAGTTGGTGGTCAATCCCGGTATCAAGTACGTTCAAGACAAGCCGGTGTTCCCGGTCTCTACTATTTCTGCCCCAGGTGCTGCATGAAGATTGCTGTGCTGTCGCGAAACCCGCGTCTGTATTCCACCCGCCGCCTGGTCGAGGCCGGCACCGAACGTGGCCATGAAATGGTGGTGATCGACACGTTGCGTGCCTACATGAACATTGCCAGCCACAAGCCGCAGATCCACTACCGGGGCAAACCGCTGGAGGGGTTTGATGCAGTAATCCCGCGTATCGGCGCTTCGGTGACGTTTTACGGCTGCGCTGTGCTGCGCCAGTTTGAAATGATGGGGGTGTTCCCCCTGAATGAGTCCGTGGCCATCGCGCGCTCGCGGGACAAGCTGCGCTCGCTGCAGTTGCTGTCGCGCCGGGGCATCGGCCTGCCGGTCACCGGTTTCGCCCACTCCCCGGATGACATCCCCGACCTGATCGAAATGGTCAACGGCGCGCCGTTGGTGATCAAGGTACTGGAAGGTACCCAGGGCATCGGTGTGGTGCTGTGCGAGACGGCAACAGCAGCTGAGTCGGTGATCGAGGCCTTTATGGGCCTCAAGCAGAACATCATGGTGCAGGAATACATCAAGGAAGCTGGTGGTGCGGATATCCGCTGCTTCGTGGTGGGCGACAAGGTCATCGCAGCGATGAAACGCCAGGCCAAGCCAGGCGAGTTCCGCTCCAACCTGCACCGTGGCGGCAGCGCCAGCCTTATCAAGATCACCCCGGAAGAACGCATGACCGCGCTGCGGGCGGCCAAAGTGATGGGATTGAGCGTAGCGGGTGTGGATATCTTGCGATCCAACCATGGCCCCCTGGTGATGGAGGTGAATTCATCGCCGGGTCTGGAGGGGATTGAGACCACTACAGGTAAGGATGTCGCGGGGATCATCATTCAGCATCTGGAGAAGAATGGCGGGCCGAATATGACGCGGACGAAGGGCAAGGGATAAGCACTCGGTTAACCCGTGTGGGAGCAGGCAAGCCAGCTCCCACATTTGATTCGTGTTGTTTATCAGACCGCGTCTCTGGGCAACATCAAGCCTAGCGGCAACCGCACGCGCGCTTCCAGGCCACCCTCTTCCCGGTTACGCAATTCAACATTGCCGCCATGCATCGACGCGATCCGCCGAACAATCGCCAAACCCAGGCCAGTGCCCTTTCCACCCCGAGCACGATCGCCACGGGTGAAGGGGTTGAAGATACCTTCCAGCTCCGCCGGGTCGATACCGGCGCCACGGTCCATCACGCTCAACACTACATAGGGCGCGGTGCTGTCGCCTGACACATACGCCGCCACTTCCACATCCGAACCGGCGTGATGCAAGGCGTTGCCAATCAGGTTGTTCAGCAGGCGCTTCATCGACACCCGACGCAACGCAAACGGCTGGATCGGCTCCAGACGCATGCGTACCTGTTCGCCGTTCTGGTTGTAGGGCGCCACTACTTCACGGACCAAATCCGTCAGATCGACTTCCTCCACCACCTCATCACGGCCATCGCGGATAAACGCCAGGAACTGGTCGAGAATCGCGTCCATGTCCTCGATATCACGAACCATGTCGTCAGTCAGGTCGTTATGGTTGCCCATCAACTCAAGTGAAAGCCGCAATCGCGTCAGCGGCGTGCGCAGATCATGGGACACGCCCGCCAGCATCAGCTCGCGCTCGCGCCCCGCCTGTTCGACATCCTCCGCCATCTGGTTGAACGCGCCATACACCTCAGTCATCTCGCTGGGCGTATCGCTGACCGGCAGGCGCACACTGCGCCCTTGCCCCAATTGGCGTGCAGCAAACACCAGGCGTTTAAGCGGTTGATTGAGTTGGCGCACGAAAATCCATGCAGATGCCGTTGAAAGCAGCCCGATGGCCAGGAACCAGCCCAGCACGTTCCAGATCTTCTGCCCTCGCAACGGGTGCGGATACAACGGCACTTTCAGCCAATCCTGCCCCAGGCTCGGCGCTCGCACCCACAACGCGGGGGACACGTGCATGCGCAGGCGCACCTCGGTGTCTTCGCCCAACTCGGCCTGCATCTGGCGCTGGTAAATCTCACTGTAGGGCCAATGCTGCTCGCCCTCCGGCACGCCCGCCCCGGCTACACGAACCAGTGTGGCGGCCTTGGCGATCTTCTCGCGATTCTCAGGGTCTGCAGCCCAATAAGCCCGCAGCGTCAGGGCAACGCCGTGGCTGTACTGTCGATCCACCAGCACGTCTTCGTTCATCAGCAGATAAACCAGCGTGAGCGCCTTGGAAAACAGAACGACGATCAGCACCAGCCAAAGGGTGCGAGAGAAGAAACTTTGTGGGAACCACAGCGGGGTTTTCATAGGAGACAGCTAGACACCTTACAAGAACGAGCGGCGCTCGCAGAATTGCAGACGCCGGGCAGCCCGTCGACTCTCATGGAGCCAAACGCCGGGATGCCCGTGCCTGCAAAACATCGGTCACTTGGTTGCAGTGCCATCCGGCACAAACACATAACCCACGCCCCACACCGTCTGGATATACCGCGGCTTGGACGGGTCCGGTTCGATCATCCGGCGCAGACGGGAAATCTGCACGTCGATGGAGCGCTCCAGGGCGTCCCACTCACGGCCACGGGCCAGGTTCATCAGCTTGTCGCGGGTCAGCGGCTGGCGAGCATTCATTACCAGAGCCTTGAGCACGGCAAACTCGCCGGTGGTCAACATGTGCACTTCTTCGCCACGCTTGAGCTCACGGGTCGCCAGCGACAGTTCGTAGTCGCCAAAGGTGACGCTTTCGTCTTCGCTGCCTGGCGCGCCGGGTACTGGAGCAGCCTGGCGACGTAATACGGCTTTGACCCGGGCCATCAACTCATCAGGGTTGAACGGTTTGGCCAGGTAGTCATCAGCGCCCAATTCGAGGCCCTTGATGCGGCTCAGTTCATCGCCCTTGGCGGTGAGCATGATGATTGGAATCTGGTTGTTCGCGCCGCGCAGGCGTTTGCAGGCGGTCAGGCCGTCTTCGCCAGGCAACATCAGGTCGAGCACGACCAGGTTGAACACTTCGCGCCCCAACAGGCGGTCCATCTGCTCGGTGTTTGGCACCGCGCGGGCACGGTAGCCCTTGGAGTTGAAGAAACGCTCCAGCAGGCTGCTCAGCCCCGGATCGTCGTCAACGATGAGAATTTTTTCGCCTTCAGCAGTTTGTGCAGTGCTGCTCATTAGATGCTCCTCTTATCTCGGCGCGCATTATGGCGTAGCTGCCGTTATACGCACCGTGTGCATTGTTAGCAGATTTTTCCTCCAGTGCCAGTCAACCCGCGCCCTACAACCATCGGCAAGGTCCCCCCAAGGGCAGAACGCTGGTTATAATGCGGCGCCTTTGTGCAGGGCGACATCAGATATTTCCCGTTCACTGCACGGCTTTTTTTCACCCGTTCTCCGTGACTTTTTCGATTTCGAGGGTCAATAGGCTGCCTCTTGACCCAGGCAGCGGCGCCAGTCGGGCCGCTCAACCAGCCTTGCAAGGCCTTGTTTTCCGGGCCTGCGAGCTGCTTTCAGAATTTCAGGTGGTTTTATGGACAGCATCAACAGCCGCATCGCCGAGGAACTCGGTGTACGCCCGCAACAGGTCGAAGCGGCCGTCGCTCTACTGGATGAGGGCTCCACGGTGCCTTTCATCGCCCGTTACCGTAAAGAAGTGACCGGCAGCCTCGACGATATCCAATTGCGTCACCTGGAAGAGCGTCTGCGCTACCTGCGAGAACTCGACGAACGGCGCATCAGCATCCTCGCCAGCATCGAAGAACAGGGCAAGTTGACCCCACAACTTGAACGCGACATCAAGCTCGCCGACACCAAGACCCGCCTCGAAGACCTTTACCTGCCCTACAAACAGAAACGCCGCACCAAGGGCCAGATCGCCCTGGAAGCCGGCCTGGGTGACTTGGCCGATGGTTTGTTCAACGACCCATCGCTGACCCCGGACACTGAAGCCGCACGCTTCATCGACGCAGAAAAAGGTGTCGCCGACGTCAAGGCCGCGCTCGAAGGCGCCAAGTACATCCTGATGGAGCGCTTCGCCGAAAACGCCAGCCTGCTGGAAAAACTGCGTACGTACCTGAAGCAGGAAGCCACCCTCAGCGCCCGCGTGATCGCCGGCAAAGAGGAAGAAGGCGCCAAGTTCCGCGACTATTTCGAACACGACGAACCGCTCAAGAGCATGCCGTCCCACCGTGCGCTCGCCATTTTCCGTGGCCGCAACGAGGGCATTCTCAGCTCCGCGCTGAAAGTCGGCGACGAGCTGCCGGGCACCATGCACCCGTGCGAAGGCATGATCGGTCAACAATTCGGCATCCAGAATCAGAACCGTCCTGCGGACAAGTGGCTCGGTGAAGTCGTGCGCTGGACCTGGAAGGTCAAGCTCTACACTCACCTGGAAACCGACCTGCTCGGCGAGCTGCGCGACGGCGCCGAAACCGAGGCGATCAACGTCTTCGCCCATAACTTGCACGACCTGCTGCTGGCGGCGCCGGCCGGCCCGCGCGCAACCCTGGGCCTCGACCCGGGCCTGCGCACCGGCTGCAAGGTCGCCGTGGTCGACGCCACCGGCAAGCTGCTGGACCACGCGACGGTTTACCCGCACGTGCCGCATAACAAGTGGGACCAGACCCTCGCGATCCTGGCCGCTCTGTGCGCCAAGCACGCGGTAGACCTGATCGCTATCGGCAACGGCACCGCCAGCCGTGAAACCGACAAGCTGGCCGCTGAACTGATCAAAAAATACCCAGCTATGAAGATGACCAAAGTCATGGTCTCCGAGGCCGGCGCTTCGGTGTACTCGGCGTCGGAGCTGGCTTCCAAGGAATTCCCGGACCTCGACGTGTCGATCCGTGGCGCGGTATCCATCGCCCGCCGCCTGCAGGACCCACTGGCCGAGCTGGTGAAGATTGACCCGAAATCCATCGGTGTCGGCCAGTACCAGCACGACGTGTCGCAGCTGAAACTGGCGCGCGGCCTGGATGCAGTGGTGGAAGACTGCGTGAACAAGGTCGGCGTGGATGTGAACACTGCCTCGGTCGCGCTGCTGGCCCGTATCTCTGGCCTCAACACCACCCTGGCGCAGAACATCGTCACCCATCGCGACGAAAACGGTGCGTTCAAGACCCGCGCCGCGCTGAAAAAAGTCGCACGCCTGGGTGAAAAGACCTTCGAACAAGCCGCTGGCTTCCTACGTGTGATGAACGGCGACAACCCGCTGGATTCTTCGGCCGTTCACCCGGAAGCCTACCCGCTGGTGCAGCGTATTGCCGCCGAGACCGACCGCGACATCCGCTCGCTGATCGGCGACGCCGCGTTCCTCAAGCGCCTGGACCCAAAGAAGTACACCGACGAAACCTTCGGCGTTCCGACCATCACCGACATCCTGCAAGAGTTGGAAAAACCCGGCCGCGACCCGCGCCCCGAGTTCAAGACTGCGGAGTTCCAGGACGGCGTCGAAGACCTCAAGGACCTGCAACTGGGCATGATCCTCGAAGGTGTGGTCACCAACGTGACCAACTTCGGTGCTTTTGTGGACATCGGCGTGCATCAGGACGGTTTGGTACATATCTCTGCGCTTTCGGAGAAATTCATCAAGGACCCTCGCGAAGCGGTGAAAGCCGGTGACGTGGTCAAGGTCAAGGTCATGGAAGTCGACATCCCACGCAAACGCGTAGGCCTGTCGATGCGCATGAGCGACACCCCCGGCGAGAAAATCGACGGTGCCCGTGGTGCACGCCCAGGCTCAGCGCCTCGCCAGTCGCAGAACCGCTCCGAAAACAGCGCACCGCGCAAAGAAACAGCGACAGCTGCCCCGAGCAATAACGCCATGGCGTCGTTGTTCGCCAATGCCAAACAGCTGAAGAAACGCTGATGGAGATCCCAGCCGGTTTGACCCAGAGCGCGTTCAGCGAACTGATCGGCTGCCGCCTGCAACGCCTGGACGAGGGCGTTGCCGAGGTGGCCCTGACCCTGGAGCCGCAATTGCGCAACCGCGCGGGCAAGCTCCATGGCGGGGCGATTTTCAGTCTGGTGGACATTACGATGGGGCTGGCCTGCTCCAGCTCCCATGGTTTCGACCAGCAGAGCGCGACTATCGAGTGCAAAATCAACTACATCCGCGCCGTGTCTGACGGTGATGTGCTATGCACCAGCCGGGTGATTCATGCCGGTCGTCGCACGCTGGTGGTCGAGGCGGACGTGTATCAAGACGAAAGACTTGTCGCAAAAGCACAGGGCACCTTCGCTGTCCTATAGCTCCTCACCCTCGATTTGAGTTAATTTCGGCGCTGCAATAACAGCGTCGGAATTTTCTTGCTGCGCTATAGCCCAATTCATGGAGTGAAGTAGGCTTTTTCAAAGCGGGTCAAATCGACTCAAAACCAGGCGATAACGCCAGTTTTAACTTCACCCTTGTAGACCGTCCTGCCCACCCCCATATTGGGGCGACTGACGCGTGAAGGAATCCAACTTGAGCGAACTTCTCAACCGCCGCCTGGCCCTGCTCGGCAAGCGCGAACACCTCTCCCTGCTAGAGCAGTGCTTGCACGGCATCGAGCGCGAATGCCTGCGCGTCACCGGTGAGGGTCGCCTGGCGCAAACGCCGCACCCTGAAGCCCTGGGCGCCGCGTTGACCCACGAACAGATCACCACCGACTACTCGGAATCGCTGCTGGAGTTCATTACCCCAGCCCTGCCCAACCCGGCCGATACCCTGAGCAGCCTGGACAAGATCCATCGCTTTGCCTACAGCAAGCTTGGCAGCGAATACCTGTGGAGCCCCTCGATGCCGTGCCCGTTGCCGGCCGAGGAAGACATTCCGATCGCCTACTACGGCACTTCCAATATCGGACAGCTCAAGTACGTGTACCGCAAGGGCCTGGCCCTGCGTTACGGCAAGACCATGCAGTGCATCGCAGGCATCCACTACAACTTCTCACTGCCGGAACAGTTGTGGCCGCTGCTCAAGGAGACTGAAGGGTTTGTCGGCACCGACCGCGACTACCAGTCTTGCGCCTATATCGCGCTGATCCGCAACTTCCGTCGCTACAGCTGGCTGCTGATGTACCTGTTTGGCGCCTCACCGGCCCTGGACGCGGGTTTCCTGCGCGGCCGCTCACACCAACTGGAAGTGCTGGACGCCGACACCCTGTACCTGCCGTACGCCACCAGCCTGCGCATGAGTGACCTGGGCTACCAAAGTAATGCCCAGGCCGGCCTCACGCCTTGCTACAACGATTTAAACAGTTACACCGACAGCCTGCGCGAAGCGGTAGCAACGCCCTACGCGCCGTACGTCGAAGTCGGCACCCACAAGGACGGTGAGTGGGTGCAGCTCAACACCAACATCCTGCAGATCGAAAACGAGTACTACTCCAACATTCGCCCCAAGCGCGTGACCTACACCGGCGAGCGACCGATCCAGGCGCTGATGGCCCGTGGCATCCAGTACATCGAAGTGCGCTGCCTGGACATCAACCCGTTCCTGCCGATGGGTATCGACCTGCCGGAATCGCGCTTCCTCGACGCGTTCCTGCTGTATTGCGCGTTGAACGATAGCCCGCAACTGGCCGACAACGAGTGCGGTAACGCCACATCCAACTTCCTCAGCGTAGTCAAGGAAGGCCGCCGTCCGGGCCTGCAATTGCAGCGTCAGGGGCAGCCTGTGGACCTGAAGGAATGGGCGGCCGAGTTGCTGGAGAAGATTGCACCGTTGGCTGCCCTGCTCGATGAGAGCCATGGTATTCAGGAACACAGCCAGGCGTTGGACGCTCAGTTGGCGAAGGTCAAGGACCCGTCCCTGACGCCTTCGGCCCAAGTGTTGGCGGCGATGAGTGAGCGTAAAGAGAGTTTTGCGCAGTTCTCCCTGCATCAAAGCCAGGTGCATGCCGAGCATTTCCGTAAAGAGCCTTTGCCGGCCGAAGAGCAAGCGCGCTTTGAAGAACTGGCGCGTAATTCGCTGGCGCAACAGGCTGAGCTGGAACAGAACGAAGTGGGTGACTTTGACGTGTTTGTTGGCTCCTACCAAGCCAGCATCCTCTCCATCAGTAACTGACACCCAACCCCTGACTGATCGTTCCCACGCTCTGCGTGGGAACGATCAGATTAGTCGGCGCGTCGAAAGCGCATCTCCTCATAAGCTAATTCGAAAACGTTATTTATTTTCTGATTCTTAGATCATTTAGTCTCCTCAAACGCCGACCCTCGGCCGCCTGATTGAGGAGCTTCCCCTTGAAACTTTTAACCCCTCTGCGCCTCTTGGCCGCATTGTCCCTGGCCGGTGCCAGCCTGTTTGCCCAGGCGGCGGATGTAACCATTGCTTACCAAACCACCGTGGACCCGGCCAAAGTCGCCCAGGCCGACGGCGCGTATGAAAAAGCCACCAAGGCCAAGATTGATTGGCGCAAATTCGACAACGGCGCCGACATCATCGCCGCCATCGCCTCCGGTGACGTACAGATCGGCTACCTCGGTTCCAGCCCGCTGACTGCGGCCGTTACCCGCAAAGTGCCGGTAGAAACCTTCCTCGTCGCCACCCAGATCGGCGGCGCCGAGGCCCTGGTGGCCCGTAACGGTTCGGGGATCAACAGCCCGCAGGACCTGGTCGGCAAGAAAATCGCCGTGCCGTTCGTTTCCACCGGCCACTACAGCCTGTTGGCCGCGCTGAAACACTGGAACATCGCCCCCTCGAAAGTCACCATCCTCAACCTCGCGCCACCGGCAATCATCGCCGCCTGGAAACGCGGTGATATCGACGCAACCTACGTATGGGACCCCGCTTTGGGTGTGGCCAAGGAAAACGGCAAGGTGCTGATCACCTCCGGCGAACTGGCCAAATTCGGCGCACCGACCTTCGATGCGTGGATCGTGCGCAAAGACTTCGCCGAGAAACACCCGGAAATCGTCACTGCTTTCGCCAAGGTCACGCTGGATGCCTACGCCGCGTACCGCAAAGACCCACAAGCCTGGATCGCCGACAAAACTAACGTCGACAAACTGGTGAAGCTCTCCGGCGCCAAGGCCAGTGACATCCCGCTGCTGCTGCAAGGCAACGTCTACCCGCTGGCAGCTGACCAAGTGACCCTGCTGGGCGCACCGACCACCAAGGCGGTGACTGACACTGCTGCGTTCCTCAAGGAACAAGGCAAGGTTGACGCCGTGCTGCCGGACTACGCCCCTTACATCAGCGCCAAGTTCATCACTAACTGATTCAAGGAGTTCATTGCGATGGCCTTGCTACAACTGGAGCGCATCAGCGCACAGTACCCAGGCGCCACAGAACCGGTACTGTCTGACATTTCACTGGACCTTGGGCCCCAGCAATTGCTGGTGGCCCTCGGCCCGTCCGGCAGTGGCAAAACTTCGCTGTTGAACCTGATTGCCGGTTTTGTCGAACCGTCTGCCGGGCGCATCACCCTCGATGGCGTGCCGGTCAAAGGCCCCAGCGCGGAGCGTGGCGTGGTGTTCCAGGACGACGCCCTGCTGCCTTGGCAGGACGTGCTGGCCAACGTTGGCTTCGGCTTGGAGTTGGCCGGCATACCCAAAGCGCAACGCGAAATACGCGCCCGGGAAATGCTGGCGCTGGTAGACCTGGCCGGTTTCGACAGCCGGCGTATCTGGCAGCTCTCCGGCGGCCAGAAACAACGCGTGGGCCTGGCCCGCGCCCTGGCAGCAGACCCTCGGGTTTTGCTGATGGACGAGCCCTTCGGCGCCCTCGATGCCTTCACCCGCGAACAGATGCAGGAGTTGCTGCTGCAAGTGTGGCGGCGCACGGCCAAGCCGGTGTTCCTGATTACCCATGACATCGAAGAAGCGGTATTCCTCGCCACCGACCTGATCCTGCTCGCACCCAACCCTGGCCAAATCGTCGAGCGCCTGAGCCTGGACTTCGGCCAGCGCTACGCCGCCGGTGAATCGGCACGGGCGATCAAGTCCGACCCGCGCTTTATCGAAACCCGTGAACATGTGCTGGGCAAAGTGTTCTCCCAACGGCAGGTGTCCGCATGAGCAGCTACGAACTTCCCGCCACCGCCTCAAAGCCGGTGGCGCACGCGGTTATCCCGGTGCGTCGCAGCTTGAGCACACGTTGGATCAGCGTGCTGACCCTGGTCACCTTGCTGGCAATCTGGTGGGCGGTGACCGCCACCGGTTTGATCGAACCCCTATTCCTGCCACCGCCATCCGCCGTACTGCAAAAAGGCTGGCTGCTGGCGACCACGGGCTACATGGACTCCACTTTGTGGCAGCACTTGGGCGCGAGCCTCAGCCGTATCGGCCTGGGCCTGGGTTTTGCGGTTCTGACCGCCGTGCCGGTGGGCATCGCCATCGGTTCCAACCGTATTGCGCGCGGCATTCTCGACCCGCTGATCGAGTTCTACCGGCCGATTCCACCCTTGGCCTATCTGCCGCTGATCGTGATCTGGTGCGGCATCGGCGAGCTGTCCAAGGTGTTGCTGATTTACCTGGCGATCTTTGCGCCAATCGCCATCGCCACCGCAACCGGCGTGCGCACCGTCGACCCCGCCAAATTGCGTGCCGCGCAGTCGCTGGGGGCCACTCGCGCCCAACTGATTCGCCATGTGATTCTGCCGAGCGCCCTGCCTGACATCCTCACCGGCGTGCGTATCGGTTTGGGCGTGGGCTGGTCGACATTAGTCGCCGCCGAGTTGATCGCGGCCACCAGCGGCCTGGGCTTCATGGTGCAGTCGGCGGCGCAATTCCTGGTCACCGATGTGGTGGTGCTGGGGATCCTGGTGATCGCCCTGATCGCCTTCGCCATGGAAATGGGCCTGCGTGCCCTGCAGCGTAAACTGGTGCCGTGGCATGGCCAGGCACATTGAGTGAGAACAGCATGAGCAGCCTGACCGTTACCCCGCTAAGCACCGCCCTGGGCGCCCTGATCAGTGGCGTCGATATCACCCAGCCGTTGAACCTCAAAGACCGCGATGCCATTGAACAGGCGTTGCTCGCGCACTCGGTGCTGTTCTTCAGAGACCAGGCCATCAACCCGCAGCAGCAAGCACGGTTCGCGGCGAACTTCGGCGACCTGCATATCCACCCAATCTACCCCAACGTGCCGGAACAGCCCGAAGTGCTGATCCTCGACACCGCCGTGACCGACGTGCATGATAACGCCGTGTGGCACACCGACGTGACCTTCCTGCCGACGCCGGCTCTCGGCGCGGTGCTCAGCGCCAAGCTGTTGCCGGCGTTTGGTGGCGATACGCTGTGGGCCAGTGGCATTGCTGCGTATGAGGCGTTGTCCGAGCCGCTCAAACGCCTGCTCGATGGCCTCACCGCCACTCACGACTTCACCAAATCCTTCCCGCTGGAGCGCTTTGGCAACACTGCCGAAGACCTGGCGCGCTGGGAAGAAACCCGCAAGAAAAATCCGCCGCTGTCACACCCGGTGGTGCGTACGCATCCGGTGAGTGGCCGCAAGTCGCTGTTTGTCAGTGACGGGTTTACCACCAAGATTAATGAGCTGGAACCGGCGGAGAGCGAGGCGATTTTGAAGCTGTTGTTTGCTCATGCGACACGGCCGGAATTCACCATTCGCTGGCGCTGGCAGGAAAACGATGTGGCGTTCTGGGACAACCGCGTGACGCAGCATTACGCGGTGGATGATTATCGGCCGCAGCGGCGGGTGATGCATCGGGCGACGATTCTTGGAGATGTGCCGTTCTAGCGAGCAGATCATTCCCACGCTCTGCGTGGGAATGCAGCCATGGGCGCTCCGCGTCCGCTCTTGAAACCGTGACGCGGAGCGTCACAAGAGGCATTCCCACGCGGAGCGTGGGAACGATCATTACTCAGCGGTCGATGGCTTTTCCCACAAGTTAATCCCGCCTTCCTGCGCAAACCGATCGATTTCCGCCAGTTCTTCTGCGCTGAAACTCAGATTCTTCAACGCCCCGACGTTTTCAATGATTTGCTCTGGCCGGCTCGCACCGATCAGCGCACTGGTCACTCGCGGATCGCGCAGGGTCCAAGCCAACGCCAATTGCGCCAGACTCTGACCACGACGCTTGGCGATTTCATTCAAAGCACGCACATGGGCAATGTTCGCTTCGGACAAGTGCTTGGCCTGCAGCGAGCCGCCACCTGGGCGGTTCACCCGCGCATCAGCCGGTACACCATTGAGGTACTTGTCGGTCAACAAGCCCTGGGCCAGCGGCGTGAACGCAATCACACCGGCACCGAGTTCTTCGGTGGTATCCAGCAGGTCTTTTTCCACCCAGCGGTTGAGCAGGTTGTAGGCCGGCTGATGGATCAGCAACGGCACTTTCCACTCTTTGAGCAGCGCTGCTATTTCGCGGGTTTTTACGCCCGAATAAGACGAGATACCGATGTACAACGCCTTGCCTTGTTGCACGGCGGTGGCGAGGGCGCTGGCGGTTTCTTCCAGGGGGGTGTCGGCGTCAAAACGGTGGGAGTAGAAAATATCCACGTAGTCCACGCCCAGGCGTTGCAGGCTCTGGTCCAGACTCGCCAGTACGTACTTGCGTGAACCGCCGCCCTGGCCGTAAGGGCCGGGCCACATGTCCCAACCGGCCTTGCTGGAGATGATCAATTCGTCGCGGTAGTGCTTGAAATCTTCGCGCAGCAAACGACCGAAGTTGATCTCGGCGCTGCCGTAAGGTGGGCCGTAGTTGTTGGCCAGGTCGAAGTGGTTGATCCCTAGGTCGAACGCGGTGCGCAACAGGGCGCGCTGGGTGTCGATCGGGGTGCTGTCGCCAAAGTTGTGCCACAACCCCAGGGACAGTGCCGGTAGCACCAATCCACTGCGGCCTACGCGGCGATACGGGATAGATTCATAGCGGTTTTCGGCAGCAATGTACGTCATCGAATCCTCTCTGGGCTTAGGGCAAATAAGGCCTGGGAATAACCTTATTCCCAGGCCTTTTAACCAGCTGAATCGCTTAAGTCTGCCCTTCCGTTTTACAGCAATTTCCTACCAGAGTGGAACGACATAGCTGACATAGAAGCGGTTTTCATCTTGCACAGTGGCACCCGTAATATCCGGGCTGGCGTGAGCATTTTTCCAGGTCACGCCCAGGCCTTTGAGGGTGCCGGTCGGTACTTGGTAAGCCACCGCAATGTTACGTTCCCATTCGCTGGTGGTGCCCTGCACCGTGCGAATGTCATCACCGTGTGCATAAGCGGCGGAGAACGTCAGGCCGGTGAGGCCAAGCTTGCCGAAGTCATACTTGTACTGCGCCAGCCAAGTACGTTCACCCGCGTGCTGGAATTTGTTCAATTGCATGTTGGTCAGCGCCGGGGTGTCGGCACCTGAACCCGGACCCTGGCGGTTGTCGCCGCTGTTCAGGCCGGAGTCGAGGTACGGAAAGTCACTGTCGCCGCTGTTTTTCTGGATGCCCAAGCCGACGGTATGGCCGTCCAGGCTGTAGCTTTCAAGCAAGCTGGCGGTGGTTTGGTTGATGCGGCCCTTGCTCGTGCCGTCGCCGTAGAGACCGCTGGCGGAATAGTCTTTGTCGCCATCGGCGTTACCGCCCACACCCAAGCTGCGGAATACCCGCACATCGGTGTCGATCGCGCCTACCGACAAGGCGTCATGGCGTTTGGCACCGAGGAAGAACTGTTGGTAGTAATCCTCAAGGTTCGAATACCACAGGCTGACCGTGGTGTTCTGGATGCCGGTGTAGTCGGCCCCGCCGAAGAGAAAGCGATCGCTATCTTTAGTGCCACCGGCGGTGATCATGCCTTGGTCACTGGATTCGTTACGAATCTTGGTCTTGAAGATATCGCCGCCGGTGAAGGTGAAGTCAGAGACATCCTTGGACACCAGTTGCACGCCGGTGTTGGTCTGCTGGTACAGACGACCGTCGGTGTTGGCCAACACCGGGTTGTTGCCGTAGAGCGTGCCGACGCGTAGTTCATCCTTGGCAAAGCGCATCTTGAACGTCGGGCTCAATACACCGAACTGGTCAGCCGACTTGCCGTTGTCCAGCGGGAACATACTGCCGGGGTAACGGCCCTGATGATCCTTGTCGTTGAGGTCGCCACCGGAATCCAGTTTCAAACCGTAGAACGCCTGCAAGTCCAGGCCAAAACCGACTGGCCCTTCGGTGTAGCCGGACTTGAAGTTGAACTCGAAACCCTGGCCCCAATCACGAATGCTGTGGGCCTTGGCGGTGCTGTTCACCACATCACGCCCCTGCTGGTTGAGATAGCGATTGAGCAGGGTCACATCGGCATGGCTGTCATCGATAAAATCGGCGTGGGCGGACAGCATAAAGCTCGCCATGGCGGCACCCACCATAGGGCTTATTAACGTCTTCATTGTTACCGGTCTCCGTCACTGTTCTGAAATGAAAGCGTCAAACGCTTCACACAATTACGCAGTGGCCAGATGACAGTTCCGCGTCAAAGAGGGGCTTTGACGGATGAAATTAAGTTTAAGAAAGCCCCGTAGGACGGGGCTTTCAGGCTCTTTTGTGGGACTGGTGACTAGCGCACCAGGTGCAGGAACTGCAGGTGTCGCTCGTACTGGTCAAGGATGTCGTTGATGATCTGCTCCTTGGTGTAGCCCACCAGATCGTAGTCCTGGCTGCCCTCACTCAAGTGCACTTCCGCCCGATAATAGCGGCGGTTGTTGATCTCTTTTTTGCCCATGCCGCCCCGCGCAAACGACGGCGTAAAATAGCCGCGCATCTGTACCTGGTAGACAAACGGGCGCTCCTCGCCATGGCCGATTTCCAGGCTGACGCTGTCGTTGGCCGGGTCCGGTTGGGTCACGACATTCAGGCCTTTCTCGACAAACACCGCCGTCACTTCTTCGATCGCCGGGCGCACTGTCGATTCAAGGAAACGGTACACCTCATCTCGCGATGGGAAGTGCACGGCCTGACTCAAACGTTGGCGCCAGCCGCCTCGGCCCTTACGCGCAGCCGACACCGGTGCCAACGAATGCAGTTGGGCGATCTGCTTTTGCGACTCGAGATAGAAGGCCTTGTGCAGCCCCCACATCATCAGCAACAGGATCAGCGAGAACGGCAGCGAGGTCAGTACCACGGCGGATTTCAGCGAATCGATACTGCCGGCAAACAGCAACGCACTGGTGACCAATGCAGTCATCGCCCCCCAGAACACGCGCAGCCATTTCGGGCCGTCTTCATCGGCGTTGCCGCCTTTGGACGACAGGGTCGACAGCACTACAGTGCCGGAGTCAGCCGAGGTGACGAAGAACACGAAGCTGATAAACACCGTGACCGCGATTACCGTCTTGCTCCACGGGTAGGTTTCCAGCAGCAGGTAGAGGCTCATCGACGGGTCATCGATGGCCGACTGACCGAGCGCCGTCATCCCGTGGTTAAGCACTTGGTCGATGGCGCTGTTGCCGAAGATCGACATCCACGCCAACGTGAACCCCAACGGAATCAGCAGCACGCCAAACACGAATTCACGGATGGTACGGCCACGGGAAATACGCGCGATAAACAGGCCCACGAACGGCGACCATGCAATCCACCAGGCCCAGTAGAACACCGTCCAACCGCCCAGCCAGTCGCTGGGTTTGTCGTAGGCGTACACGTCGAAGCTCTTGGTCGGCAAGGCGCCCAGGTAGTCACCCAGGTTCTGAATCAGTGTGTTGAGCAGATGCTGGGTGGGGCCTGCGAACAACACAAACAGCAGCAGCGCACAGGCCAGCAGCATGTTGATGTCGGACATCACCCGCACGCCTTTGTCGACACCGGCGACTGCGACGAGGATCGCGGCACCCATCATCAGCGTGATCAGGCCGACCTGGATCCACTGGGTGTGGGCAATACCAAACAGGTAATCCAATCCGGAATTAAGGTGCAACACACCAAATCCCATGTCGGCACCCAGGCCGAACACCGTGGCGATGATGCCGAAACCGTCCACCGCGTAACCGATGGGGCCGTTGATGCGCTTGCCGATCAGCGGGTACAGCGCCGAACGCAACGCCAGCGGCAGGTTATGCCGATAGGCAAAATACGCCAGGGCCATGCCGACAAAGGCAAACACACCCCAGCCGTGCAGGCCCCAGTGCAGAAACAGAATCTGCATGGCTTGGCGTGCAGCGTCGGCGTTCATCGGCGCGCCCTGGGGCGGTTGCACCAGGTGCGTCAGCGGCTCGGAGACACAGAAGAAAAACAGCGTGATGCTGATCCCGGCGGCGAACAGCATGCCGGCCCAGGACAGGTAACTGAATTCGGGCTCGTCGTGGTCGGCACCGAGTTTTATCTTGCCGTAGCCCGATAGCGCGGTGACCACCACGAAGACCAGATACAGGGTCATCGCCAACATGTAGTACCAGCCGACCGTATTGGCCGCCCAGTTTTGCGCCGCCAGCAGCCAGGCACCGGCCTGTTGCGGGATAGCGATGACCGTGAGGCCGAACAGCAGAATGACGGTGGCGGCAAAGTAGAAAACCGGCGCATTCATGCGCACTTGGCCGCTGGATGGGGTGGACGATGCACTCATGAACGATGCACCCCGAGGAAGTGGGATGTGGCTGTCAATAACGGACTCAGCAAAGGTAAGCCTCCTGTTGTGAGCGGGCAGCGAACCACCGGATTTAACTTGAACGAGCATTCAAGTTAAACATGGATAAGCGGTCCGGGACTAATCGCAGGGCTGAGTGGTAGACAATTCCTACACTAGCTCAAGGAAAGGTATGACGGGTGGGGATGGCAAAACGTTCAGTGATTACTGAACGTAATACGCCTGATCATTCCCACGCTCTGCGTGGGAATGCAGCCTTGGACGCTCTGCGTCTGCTTTGAAGTCGTGACGCGGAGCGTCACGAGAGGCATTCCCACGCAGAGCGTGGGAACGATCAAATACTATTTCTGCGCCCCATCCTCATGCTGCAAATTCGCCTGGGTGATGTTCGCCCCTGCCGGCACGCTGCGGGTCAGCCATACATTCCCGCCAATCGTCGAACCCTTGCCGATGGTGATGCGCCCCAGGATCGTCGCCCCGGCATAGATCACCACGTCATCCTCAACAATCGGGTGCCGTGGATGGCCCTTCTGCAATTGCCCATCTTCATCTGCCGGGAAACGTTTGGCGCCCAGGGTCACCGCTTGGTAGATACGCACACGCTCGCCGATGATCGCGGTCTCGCCAATCACCACACCCGTCCCGTGGTCGATAAAGAAACTCGGGCCAATTTGGGCGCCCGGGTGGATATCAATACCCGTGGCCGAGTGAGCAATTTCCGCGCTGATCCGTGCCAGCAACGGCAAGCCGGCACGATACAAATGGTGGGCCAGACGATGGTGAATCACCGCCAGGATTCCCGGATAGCAGAGCAGCACTTCATCCACACTGCGCGCAGCCGGGTCGCCGTGATAGGCGGCCAACACATCGGTATCCAGCAGGCTGCGTAGCGAAGGCAAGGCCAGGGCGAAATCCTGGATCAGCCGAATGGCAAGCGCATCGACTTCGCTGTCATCCTTGGCGCCCTGGCGTGCGGCGTAACGCAACTCCAGACGGGCCTGGGCGAGCAAGGCATTCAATGCAACATCCAGGGTATGGCCGACGTAAAAATCTTCACTTTCTTCACGCAGGTCCACCGGCCCCAGGCGCATCGGAAACAGTGCCCCGCACAACGCTTCGAGAATCTGCGCCACCGCTTCACGCGACGGCAACTCGCGGCCGCCATGCTCACCACTCAACCGGCCATTGCGCGTTCGCCACTGGTCCCGGGCGTCGCGCAGTTGGCTGACGATGGTCTGTAATTGCCAATGACTGGAACGCTCACTCACGGTATTCACTCCTGACGAAATGGCCATCACTTTACGGTATGCACCCTGGCCGCCCTTAAGAACCAATGGTGTGATATTAAGAACTATCCGGAATAAGCGATTGGCGGTTGCCCGATGAAAAGTGCCTGCCTATAGTCGCCCCATCACTTAGCCACCGTGCGTAGCCATGATCAAACAACAGCTCGACCGCTTTAACCGTCTGGAACTGCTCGGCGGCGCCACCGCCCTGGAAAAACTCGAGCGGCTGTCGGCCTGGCTGGGCAGGGATATCTACGTCAAGCGCGACGACACCACGCCGCTGGCCATGGGCGGCAACAAGCTGCGCAAACTTGAATACCTGGCCGCCGATGCCATCGCTCAGGGGGCCGACACGCTGGTGACCGCCGGCGCGATTCAGTCCAACCACGTACGCCAGACTGCCGCCCTCGCCGCCAAACTCGGTTTGGGTTGCGTTGCCCTGCTGGAAAACCCCACCGGCACCGAAGACCCGAACTACCTGAGCAACGGCAACCGTCTGCTGCTGGAGCTGTTCGACGCCAAGGTGGAATTGGTGGAAAACCTCGACAACGTCGACGACCAACTCAACGCTCTCGCCGACCGTCTGCGCAGCAACGGCAAGAGACCGTACCTGGTGCCTATCGGTGGCTCGAATGCGCTGGGCGCCTTGGGGTATGTACGCGCAGGCCTGGAACTGGCCGGGCAGATCGAAGACAGCGGGATTAAATTCGCCGCCGTGGTGCTGGCGTCCGGCAGTGCAGGCACCCACAGTGGCCTGGCACTGGCCTTGAGTGAAGTGCTGCCGAACTTGCCGGTGATCGGCGTCACCGTGTCGCGCACCGACGAAGCCCAGCGCCCGAAAGTACAAGGCCTGGCCGAGCGCACTGCCGAGTTGCTGGGTGTGGATATCCCCGAGGCGTTCAAGGTGATCCTGTGGGACGAATACTTCGGCCCACGCTACGGCGAGCCCAATGCCGGCACCCTGGCGGCAGTCAAGCTGCTTGCCAGCCAGGAAGGCCTGCTGCTGGACCCGGTCTACACTGGCAAGGCCATGGCCGGCTTGCTGGATGGTATCGGGCGTCAGCGGTTTGAGGACGGTCCGATCATTTTCCTGCACACCGGGGGCGCGCCAGCGCTGTTTGCTTACGGCGCCGCATTCAACTGAATGAACGCGGGTTAAATGTGGGAGCTGGCTTGCCTGCTCCCACATTTGATGTTCATTGCTAACAACCAGTTATTCCAGATGGAAATAACAAATTGTTTTTATATTATTTTCAAGTCTTAAAAAGCGGCTTTATAGTCGCGCCGTAAGCGAAGACGCGCATCGCGCTTTAAGGCAGGATACGACTACTGCGTCACCTGCTTCGCTCAACATAAAAAACACAGGGGCTCTTCATGACTATTTCTGTATTCCGTCGCACATTATTAGTTGGCACTTTGGGTCTGGCGCTCGGCGCGGGTTGGTTGGGCCAGGCAGTTGCCGGCGAGCAGTTGGACAACATCAAGAAGGCTGGCGAGATCAAGGTTGGCCTGGAAGGCACCTACCCGCCGTTCAGCTTTGTCGGTGAAGACGGCAAACTCACCGGTTTCGAGGTCGAGTTCTCCGAAGCTCTGGCCAAGAAGCTGGGCGTCAAGGTCAAGCTCAGCGCTACTCCGTGGGACGGCATCCTCGCCGCCCTGGAATCCAAGCGCCTGGACGCGGTGATCAACCAGGTGACCATCTCGGAAGAACGCAAGAAGAAGTACGACTTCTCCAAGCCTTACACCGTTTCCGGTATTCAAGCGCTGACCCTGAAAAAGAACGTCGGCACCATCAAGACCGCCGACGACCTGGCCGGCAAGAAAATCGGCGTAGGCCTGGGTACGAACTACGAGCAATGGCTCAAGGACAACCAGCCTAAAGCCATCATCAAGACCTATAACGATGACCCAACCAAGTTCCAGGACCTGCGCATCGGCCGTACCGACGCCATTCTGATCGACCGTCTGGCGGCTCTGGAATATGCCAAAAAAGCCACCGACACCGCCGCCTCTGGTGATGCTTTCTCCCGCCAGGAAGCCGGCATTGCCCTGCGCAAAGGCGAGCCTGAGTTGCTCGCTGCTGTGAACAAGGCCATCGACGAACTGCGTGCCGACGGCACCTTGAAGAAGCTGTCCGAGAAGTACTTCAACGCTGACGTCACTCAATAATGGAAGCAGGTTTCCAACTCGCGCTGGACTCCGCGCCCTTTCTGCTCAAGGGCGCGTACTACACGGTGATTCTTAGCCTCGGCGGGATGTTTTTCGGCTTGCTGCTGGGCTTCGGCCTGGCCTTGATGCGCTTGTCACGTTTCAAGCTGGCAAGCTGGATCGCCCGGGTCTATGTGTCGTTCTTTCGCGGCACGCCCTTGCTGGTGCAGCTGTTCCTGATCTACTACGGCTTACCGCAAGTGGGCATCGAGCTGGATCCGATTCCGGCGGCCTTGATCGGCTTTTCGCTGAACATGGCCGCCTACGCCTGTGAAATCCTGCGCGCCGCCATCGCCTCCATCGAGCGCGGCCAGTGGGAAGCTGCAGCCAGTATCGGTATGACCCGTGCGCAGACCCTGCGCCGGGCCATCCTGCCACAGGCCATGCGCACGGCGTTGCCGCCGTTGGGCAACAGCTTTATTTCGCTGGTCAAGGACACGGCGCTGGCCGCTACCATCCAGGTGCCGGAGCTGTTCCGTCAGGCCCAATTGGTGTCTGCGCGGACCTTCGAAATCTTCACCATGTATCTCTCCGCCGCCCTGATCTACTGGATCCTGGCGAGCATCCTGGCGCATTTTCAAAATCGCCTGGAAGACCGGGTCAACCGGCATGACCTGGAGTCTTGAAGCATGATTGTGGTTGAAAAACTGACCAAACAATTCAAGGGGCAGGTGGTACTCAACGGCATCGACCTCGAGGTCAAGGAAGGCGAAGTCGTCGCCATCATTGGCCCCAGCGGTTCCGGCAAGACCACCTTCCTGCGCTGCCTGAATTTACTCGAAGAACCCACCAGCGGCCGCATCAAGGTGGGTGACATCGAGATCGACAGCAGCAAGCCGCTCAACCAGCAACAAGGCCTGGTGCGGCGCTTGCGCCAGCACGTCGGCTTTGTGTTCCAGAACTTCAACCTGTTCCCCCACCGCACCGCGCTGGAAAACGTCATCGAAGGCCCGATCGTGGTCAAGAAGATGTCGCGCGAAGCGGCGACCGAGCTGGGTCGCAAGCTGTTGGCCAGGGTCGGCCTGGCGGGTAAGGAAGCGTCGTACCCTCGGCGCTTGTCCGGTGGTCAGCAACAGCGCGTAGCGATTGCCCGTGCGCTGGCCATGGAGCCGGAGGTGATCCTCTTTGACGAGCCCACCTCGGCCCTCGACCCGGAATTGGTCGGCGAAGTGCTGGCGACTATCCGCAGCCTGGCCGAAGAAAACCGCACCATGGTCATCGTCACCCACGAGATGAGCTTTGCCCGTGATGTGGCGAACCGGGTGATCTTCTTCGACAAGGGCGTCATCGTGGAACAGGGCGAAGCCAAGGCGTTGTTTGCCAACCCCAAGGAAGAACGCACGCGACAGTTCTTGAGCAAGTTTTTGGCCCACTGACTCTCTTTGTGGGAGCTGGCTTGCCTGCTCCCACACAAGCGCGCTCCTACAGGGAGTACTTATTACCCCCCGTAAAACAACCCGCCACCCCCCCCTTAAAATCCCTCCTCCAGTCAGACTCTTCTGAATCTGCTCCAACCCACCGTTTAGCCTTTTGCCGCCATTGACGCCTCCTGCCCAACCCTCTTATCTAGCGCCCAGAGGATTGGATCCTATCCCGGCTATTCACTGAATCGTTCCTTTCGGCACCTCGCGCACAACTGCGCTTCGGGCGCCGGAACGATTGCTGCTGGCTGCATCAAGGAGATTACTTATGACGCGCATACTCACCGCCCCGACTTTGCCCCAGGCCGTTCGAAACGGCATCAATGCCCTGGCCGCCACACAACTGCAGGTCGACATCGCCCCCTACACCGGCATGGATGAGGGCGACGTGATCGAGCTGTTCTGGAACAACTGCTTTGCCGCTGCACGGCGGGTGACCTCATGCAAGGTCGGTACGCCCACCCATCTGCGAATCCCCGAGAGTTTTGTGCAAGACGGTCTGGCACGCGTTCACTATCAGGTCATGCAGATCGGCCACGGCCCTGCACGCTCGGCGGTTACCACTGTGCGGGTGAAGACCAACTTCCCAGGCGGCCAACCTTCGAACCTGTACAACGATGAAAACCAGAACCTCTCGCCCATCAGCCTGCCCGAAACCATCCGACGCTACGGCGTCAACGGCAGCCAGGTAAGGCGCGGCATCCCGCTGACCATCGAGCCTTACCTGAACATGGCCACCGGCGACGCCATTACCCTGCGTTGGGGTGACGTGCGTGTGGACCTGCCGAAAATCCAGGCCAAAGGCGTCGGCCTGGCGGTGCAGGTGTGGGTGTCCTCGGCGGTGATTATCGAGGCCGGCGACGACTGCCGCCTGGACGTGACGTACTGCATTCTTGATCGCGTCGGCAATAATTCACGCTGGGCCCCGGCCCGCACCTTGAACATCGCCGCCTGCTCGCCCCAGGCGCCAGCCCGCCCGGCCGGGCCCGCGTCGACTTATCAACCGCGTGCCCCCGGTTCTCCTTGCGAACCGGGGTGACAGCCCTTCTATGCATATTCCAATAAGTTAGTTTATTTAAAGAATTAACACGCTTAGGGTATATGCACCGGACCACCGGACATCTCTGATTTTTCTGTTTTTATTTCATTGAATGCGAGGTCGGTATGGTCAGAATTACCCCGGTGCATAACGCCAGGGCATTACGTGCAGCCAAGGAGCGGCGCTGATGTCTAACTTGGCTCTAACCCCCCCCCAGAGTGATCTGGATGTAGCCCCACTGCTGTTGCCGGCTGCGGTGCTGCGCAACGACACCGAAGCGTTGAGCGCAGCCCATGAATTGGCTCAGGCCGCGCGCCTGCAAGCCGCGAAGCGCGATCAGCAACGCAAGTTGCCGTGGGCGCAGATTGAACAGTTCACCCGCAGCGGGCTGGGCAGTATTTCAATTCCCCGCGAATACGGCGGCCCACAGGTATCGTTCGTCACCCTGGCCGACGTGTTCGCGATCATCAGTGCGGCAGACCCGGCCCTCGGGCAGATCCCGCAGAACCATTTCGGCATCCTGCACCTGTTGCAAGGCGCAGCCACCGAGCGCCAGAAAAAGCAGCTGTTCCAAAGCGTGCTCGACGGTTGGCGCATCGGTAATGGCGGCCCGGAACGCGGTACCAAGAACACCCTGGAGCTCAAGGCACGCATCACCGCCGAAGGCGACGGGTATGTGATCAGCGGCCAGAAGTTCTATTCCACCGGCGCGCTGTTTGCGCATTGGGTCGCGGTAAAAGCGCTGAACGATGACGGCAAGCAGGTCATGGCGTTTGTGCGCCGTGGCACCGAAGGGCTGCGCATCGTTGACGACTGGTCGGGCTTCGGCCAACGCACCACCGCCAGCGGCACTGTGCTGCTGAACCAGGTGCCGGTCGACGCCGAATTGGTCGTCGAAAATTGGCGTATCGGCGAAACCCCTAATATCCAGGGCGCCGTCTCGCAACTGATCCAGGCGGCCATCGACGCCGGCATCGCTCGTGGCGCTCTTGATGACACCATCGCGTTCGTACGTGAGCGCTCGCGCCCATGGATCGACGCCAAGGTCGAGCGGGCCAGTGATGACCTGTATGTGATCGCCGATATCGGCAAGTTGAAAATCGAACTGCACGCCGCCGAGGCGCTGCTGCGCAAGGCCGGTAAGCTGCTGGACGAGATCAGTGCGGCGCCGATCACCGCGCAATCCGCCGCCCGTGCGTCGATTGCCGTGGCCGAGGCGAAAGTGCTGACCACCGAAGTGTCGCTGCTGGTCAGCGAAAAACTCTTCGAACTGGCCGGCAGCCGCGCCACCCTCGCCGAATTCAACCTCGACCGTCACTGGCGCAACGCCCGGGTGCACACCCTGCACGACCCGGTTCGTTGGAAATACCACGCCATCGGTGCCTATCGTTTGAACGGCACGTTACCTGCTCGTCACTCCTGGATTTAACCGACCAGACCTCTGGAGAACAAAATGACTGTCTCTACTCTCGTCGCGGTTATCACCAGCGACGAACAAGCCCTTATTGTCGCCAGCGACCTGGCCGAAGACTTGCGCCGCGACAGCGCCCAACGCGACCGCGAGCGCCGTCTGCCCCTGCCTGAACTGGACGTATTTTCGCGCTCCGGCCTGTGGGGTATCAGCGTGCCAAAGGAACACGGCGGCGCGGGTGTGTCCAACGTCACACTGGCCAAGGTCATCGCGCTGATCGCCCAAGCGGATGCCTCGCTGGGTCAGATCCCGCAAAACCATTTCTACGCCCTCGAAGTGCTGCGCGTGAATGGCAGCCCCGCGCAGCAAAAACGCTTGTATGCCGAAGTCCTCGCCGGCCAACGCTTCGGCAATGCCCTGGCGGAACTGGGCACCAAGACTGCCCACGAACGCGTGACCTCCATCACCCGCGACGGCGACGGTTTCCGTATCAGCGGCCGCAAGTTTTACTCCACCGGCGCGATCTATGCGCAACGCATCCCCACCTCGGTGGTGGATGAACACGGCGTGCAGCAACTGGCGTTCGTGCCGCGCGACAGCGAAGGCTTGACCGTGATCGACGACTGGAGCGGCTTCGGCCAGCGCACCACCGGCAGCGGTTCGGTGGTGTTCGACAACGTGTGGGTCGCCGCCCAGGACGTGATCCCATTCCAAAGCGCCTTCGAGCGTCCGACCACCGTCGGCCCGCTGGCACAAATTCTTCACGCCGCCATCGACACCGGTATCGCCCGCGCCGCCTTTGAAGATGCGTTGCACTTTGTGCGCACCAAGACCCGCCCGTGGATCGATTCCGGCAACGACAAAGCCACCGAAGACCCGCTGACCCTCAAAAGCTTCGGCCACCTGAGCATCCGCCTGCACGCTGCCGAAGCGCTGCTGGAACGCTCCGGTGAATTCCTCGACCGCGCCCAAGCCGACAGCAACGCCGAGACCGTCGCCGCCGCCTCGATTGCCGTCGCCGAAGTTCGCGCCTTGAGCACCGAAATTTCCCTGGCCGCCGGCAGCACCCTGTTCGAACTGGCCGGCAGCCAAGCGACCCTGGCCGAACACGGCCTTGATCGACACTGGCGCAACGCCCGCGTGCACACCCTGCACGACCCGGTGCGCTGGAAGTACCACGCGGTGGGCAATTACTACCTCAACGATGAAAACCCGCCACTGCGGGGGACCATCTGAATGGCCAAGAAAAAGATCCTGCTCAATGCCTTCAACATGAACTGCATCGGGCATATCAACCACGGCCTGTGGACGCATCCACGGGATACATCCACCCAGTACAAGAGCATTGAGTACTGGACTGATTTGGCGAAAACACTGGAGCGTGGACTATTCGACGGCTTGTTCATCGCCGACATCGTCGGTGTGTACGACGTCTATCAAAACTCCATCGACGTACCGCTCAAGGAGTCGATCCAGTTGCCGGTCAATGACCCGTTGCTGCTGGTGTCGGCAATGGCTGCCGTCACCAAGAACCTCGGCTTTGGCCTCACCGCCAACCTCACCTACGAGCCGCCCTATCTGTTCGCCCGGCGCATGTCCACACTCGACCACCTGAGCCGGGGCCGGGTGGGCTGGAACATCGTCACCGGCTACCTCGACAGCGCCGCCAAGGCCATGGGCCTCACCGAGCAGGTCGAGCATGACCGCCGTTATGACCAGGCCGATGAATACCTGGAGGTGCTGTACAAACTCTGGGAAGGCAGTTGGGAAGACGACGCGGTGGTCAACGACCCACAAGCACGGGTCTATGCGCAGCCGGGCAAGGTGCACAAGGTTGAGCACCACGGCGAGTTCTACCAAGTGGAGGGTTATCACCTGTGTGAACCGTCGCCGCAGCGTACGCCGGTGCTGTTCCAGGCCGGCAGTTCAGACCGTGGTTTGCTGTTCGCCGGGCGGCATGCCGAGTGCGTGTTTATCAGCGGACAGAACAAGGCCGCCACTAAAGTCCAGGTGGACAAGGTGCGCGCCAGCGCCGTGGAAGCCGGGCGCAACCCGGATGACATCAAGGTGTTCATGGGCCTCAACGTGATCGTGGGCGCCACCGAAGAGCTCGCCTGGGCCAAGCACGCCGAGTACCTGAACTACGCCAGCCCGGAAGCAGGTGTAGCGCATTTCTCGGCGTCCACGGCGATCGACTTTGCCCAGTACGAACTGGACGAACCGATCCAGTACGTGAAGAGCAACGCGATCCAGTCGGCCACCAAGAACCTGCAAAACAACGACTGGACCCGGCGCAAATTGCTCGAGCAGCACGCCCTCGGTGGTCGCTACATCACCCTGGTCGGCTCGCCTGAGCAGGTGGCTGATGAACTGGAGTCGTGGATCAGCGAAACAGGGCTGGATGGTTTCAACCTGACGCGGATTGTCACGCCGGAAAGCTATGTGGACTTCATCGATCTGGTGGTGCCGGAGTTGCAAAAGCGTGGGTCGTATAAGACCGCCTATGACACCGGCACGTTGCGCGAAAAAGTCTTCCACAACAGCGCCCGCCTACCCGAACAACACACCGGCTCCACCTACCGACACTAACTGATCGTTCCCACGCTCTGCGTGGGAATGCAGCCCGGGACGATCCGCGTCCCAAGAGCGGACGCAGAGCGTCCAGAGAGGCATTCCCACGCGGAGCATGGGAACGATCTCAGTGGTTGAAACCTACACCTTATGACTGGAAACCCATTATGAAAAAGACACTACTCACCCACCCAGTCAAAGCACTGGCCCTGGCTTTTGGTTTATTCAGCTCGGCGGTGTTCGCCGCCGACGCGCCACTGAAAATCGGCACCACCGCCGCCTTCGCGATTCCCCTCGAAGCCGCCGTTGCAGAAGCGGGCAAGCAAGGCCTGAAAGTTGAACTGGTGGAGTTCACCGACTGGATCGCACCGAACGTCAGCCTGGCCGCCGGCGACATCGACGTGAACTACTTCCAGCACATCCCATTCCTGGAAAACGCTAAAGCTGCCGCAGGTTTCAACCTGGTGCCGTACGCGCCGGGCATCATCAACAACGTTGGCCTGTACTCGAAGAAGTTCAAAAGCCTCAACGACCTGCCTCAAGGCGCCAGCGTGGCGATTGCCAACGACCCGATCAACAGCGGCCGCGGTCTGCAACTGCTGGCCAAGGCCGGTTTGATCACCCTCAAGCCTGGCGTGGGCTACAAGGCCACCGAAGAAGACATCGTCAGCAACCCGAAGAAGATCAAGATTCTGCAAGTCGAGGCCGTGCAACTGGTACGCGCCTATGACGACGCCGACCTGGTGCAGGGCTACCCGGCGTATATCCGCCTGTCCAAGACCTTCGATGCAGAGTCGGCGTTGCTGTTCGACGGCCTCGACCACCCGGAATACGTGATCCAGTTTGTGATCCAGCCGAAAAGCAAAACCGACCCGCGCGTGATCAAGTTCGTCGACATCTACCAGCATTCGCCGGTGGTACGCGCCGCCCTGGATAAATCCCTCGGCAAACTCTACCAAGTCGGCTGGGAAGGCTAAGCATGAGCGCCGCCAACTCTCAACTGCGCGACCTGGGCTTAGCGCCCAGGGACGCCGAGCAGACAGAACTGCACCCTGATTTGAACCGCGCCCACGTGCGCTTTATCAACCTGGGCAAGACCTACGACGGCACCGTGCATGCATTGCAAGGCATTGACCTGGCGATCCAGCGCGGCGAAGTGTTCGGCATCATCGGCCGCAGCGGCGCCGGTAAGTCTTCGCTGATCCGCACCATCAACCGCCTTGAGCAACCCAGCAGCGGGCGTGTGCTGATCGATCAGGTGGACATCGGCGACTTCGACGAAGACCGTCTGGTGGCACTGCGTCGGCGCATCGGCATGATCTTCCAGCACTTCAATTTGATGTCGGCCAAGACTGTGTGGCAGAACGTCGAGTTGCCGCTCAAAGTCGCCGGCGTGCCCAAGCCGCAGCGTGAACAAAAAGTACGCGAGCTGCTGGAATTGGTAGGGTTGCAGGACAAGCACAAGGCCTACCCGGCGCAGCTTTCCGGCGGGCAAAAACAGCGCGTGGGCATCGCCCGCTCGCTGGTGCACGACCCCGAGATTCTGCTGTGCGACGAGGCCACCTCGGCCCTCGACCCGGAGACCACGCAATCGATCCTCGGCCTGCTGCGTGAGATCAACAAGCGTCTGGGCCTGACCATCGTGTTGATCACCCATGAGATGGCCGTGATTCGCGACATCTGCGACCGCGTCGTGGTGCTCGAACACGGGCGCATCGTCGAGCAAGGCCCGGTGTGGCAAGTGTTTGGCAACCCGCAGCACGACGTCAGCAAAACACTGCTGGCGCCGCTGCAACATGGCTTGCCGGAAGAATTGCAAAGCCGCTTGCAGGCCCTGCCCTCATCATCTGAGGCGTCAGTGGTGCTGCGCTTGAAGTTCACCGGCAGCGACACCGATGAACCGGACCTGGCCGCGCTGTTCAGAGCCCTGGGCGGTCGCGTGCGCTTGCTGCAGGGTGGTGTGGAACGGATTCAGGGGCATGCGCTGGGGCAACTGCTGCTGGCGGTGAATGGCTCTCCTCACGACGCCGAAGACCTGTGCAAGCGCGCCGCGCGCTGGGCGCAAAACGTGGAGGTGCTGGGCTATGTGGTTTGATCGTTTATTGCAGGGCGCCATCGACACCTTGTTGATGGTCGGTGTGTCATCGCTGATCGCGTTGCTGGTGGGGATTCCGTTGGCGGTGTTTTTGGTCACCAGCGACAAGGGCGGCATCTACCAGGCACCGGCGCTGAACCGCGTGCTGGGCGCGTTTGTGAACCTGTTCCGCTCGATTCCGTTTCTGATTCTGATGGTGGCACTGATCCCATTTACCCGGCTGATCGTCGGTACCACCTATGGCGTGTGGGCTGCTGTGGTGCCGCTGACCATCGCCGCTACGCCATTCTTTGCGCGCATCGCAGAAGTGAGTCTGCGCGAGGTCGACCACGGTTTGATCGAAGCCGCGCAGGCCATGGGCTGCCGCCGCTGGCACATCATCTGGCACGTGTTGTTGCCGGAAGCGCTGCCGGGGATTGTGGGCGGGTTCACCATCACCCTGGTAACCATGATCAACTCGTCGGCCATGGCCGGGGCGATTGGCGCGGGTGGTTTGGGGGATATTGCGTACCGGTACGGCTATCAGCGGTTTGATACGCAGATCATGCTGACCGTGATCGTGCTACTGGTGATTCTGGTGGCGGTGATTCAGTTGGGCGGCGATCGGTTGGCGCGGGTGCTGAACAAGCGGTGAGGTATAGTCGGGCCATCTCAGCGCCCGGTAATACCCGCCATGACTCTCAAGCCCGACGACCTCAACCAGATCACCTCCACCACCCTCGGCCACTACAACAAGGTGGCCGAGGATTTCCGTGAAGGCACCCGCGATCACGATGTGAGCCAGAACATCGACGCATTGCTGCGGCATATCCAGGGTACAGCGCCGTTTACCGTATTGGATTTTGGCTGCGGGCCTGGGCGGGATTTGCAGACGTTTACCCGTATGGGGCATATCGCCGTGGGGCTGGATGGCTCCGAACGGTTTGCGCAGATGGCACGCGAGGACAGCGGTTGTGAGGTATTGCAGCAGGACTTCCTGAAGCTGGACCTGCCTCCCGAGCGCTTTGACGGGGTATTTGCCAACGCGGTGCTGTTTCATATTCCCAAGCAGGAATTGCCGCGTGTGCTGAAACAGCTGCATGGGGCGTTGAAGCCGGGGGGCGTGTTGTTCAGCTCCAATCCGCGGGGTGAGAATCAGGAAGGGTGGAATGGGCCCCGGTACGGGTCTTATCACGACCTGGAGGCGTGGCAGGCGCTGCTGACAGCGGCCGGGTTTGTAGAGTTGGAGCATTACTATCGGCCAGCGGGGTTGCCACGGGAGCAGCAGCCTTGGTTGGCGAGTGTGTGGCGTAAAACATAGAGATGTGTTGGCTGATCTGGCCCCATCGCAGGCAAGCCAGCTCCCACAGGGGAATGCATTCCAAGTGTGGGAGCTGGCTTGCCTGCGATTGAGGCCTGCGCGGCGCTACTGATCCACCTGATACACCACAGGTTTGTGCCCCACCAGCAACGCCGTCACACTGCGCCCAGCGTACCCCTCTCTTCCTTCTGCAGAAAAATTCGCCACCAACCGCGTGCCATCGGCAAACGTGGTCTCCTGCACCTGCCGATCCGTCGTCAGCCAACGAAACCCCGTCATAGCCTGGGTTGCCAAACGCTGATGCAACGGGCGGAAAAAAACGTCCTGGCGCTGGATCACCGGCAACCGCTGCTTGAGGGTCGCGGCACTCAGGTGATACAGCGGCGGCACGTTGTAGAGCAATTGGGTCAGCTCATTCTCAGCCTGCACATTGCTCAGTTTGAGGCTGTCGAACAGCCAGTGGTGGGTGGTAATCACAGAACCGTGGAACACCGTCTGGTAAAGCGGCAGGCGCATCGTCGGCTCGAAATACACCGTGCGAAACGGTTCTTTCAACGGAACGGGTTTGAAGAACACCGTCGGCTGCTCCGGCGGGTACCAGTTGCCTACGTAATAGGGCGACTGCTTGTCCTTGGTCATTTCACGGTCGCCCCAACCCATCACCGGCGTCTGCATGCCATGGGCGAACAAGATGCCTTGGGTGGTGATGGCATTACCGTCCTCGGAACCGGCGGGCAGCTTGAGCACAGTATTGAGCCAACGGGACGCATCGATATTGCCTTCGGCGTTTTGCGCCTGGGTCATTGGGGCGCCGTCACGGTAGCTGTCAAAAACCATGCTGGTGGCGTAGGCATCAAGGAACCAGGCGTTAAAGCCCGCCCTGGCTTGGACTGCTTGCACCCGCGCTTCCAGCAAAGGCCGTACGCAGCGGGGGTCGGTGTAGTGACCGGATTGCTGGAAGCCGGTTTTCAGCTTGCCGTCTTTCAACACAATCGCGCAGTTGCGATAGGCCTTGCTGCCCAGGTGGGCGGTGGTCCAGTCCGGGTTTTCGGTGGCGGATAACGCGGTTTCATAGGAGTCGTAGGGCGCCATCAGGTAACCCGCGTCGACACCTGCGCGAATCGCCTCGGGGTGCCAGAGGCCGCCTTCCCAGCCTTCGCCCAAGGTCAGCAGTAAACGCTGGAGCCCGGCGTCCTTGAGGGATTTAACGGTCTTGGCCGACAGGGTGCTGCCCCAGGCCTCAGGGGTGTTGCTCAAAGCTCCCGCAAACGCCACAGACAATTCATGGCGCAGCTCACCGTAGCGGGCGGCGAGGCGTGTCATGTCCGGTTCATCCACTTGCCAAGCCTGTCGGGCCTTCTTGTTGATCGCCGCGTTGAGGCTGCGCAGCAACACGGTCTGCTCATAGCGATTCAACGCAGTGGTCTGCGCCAGGACCTTTGCGGCTTCCTTATCCAACAAACCCTTGAGTTCATGACCGCGCAAGCGCTCGAGCAGCAGCGGCCAATCACGCACATCATCCAACCCCAGCAGGTCATTGCCCCACAGATACACATGGCTGGCGCCCAGCAGTTTTTCAGCCTCGGGCGTTTGCCGCAGTTTGTCTGCCAACGGTTCATAACGGCCCTGCTCCACCAGCCACTGGAGATAACGCTTGGCACCGGCCAATGGGTCGGCGCCGCCCAGGTGCAGGCTGAGGGTCATGGGTGCCGTAGGTTCAAGACGGGTAAATTCATGGGCCAAGGAAAGCGCCAGCCCCTCACCGTCGGCCTGCCACTGCAAACGGTTGTTGTAAGGGTTGGTCAGCAGCCAGCTCAAGGTGAAGCTGCCGTGATCCACGCCCCACAACGGCAGGCTAAGGTCCTGCGTGGTGTTGACCTCGCCCTGCTCCAGCAAAAACGCCTTCCACACGGTATTGCCTGCGGGTACGTAATGCCCTTCGGCCAAGGGCCAGATCAAGCCTTTTCCCATGGCCTGGGCGGGTTGATGCAGCAGGGGCAATTCGCCCGGCTCGCGTGCATTGATAGTCAGGTGAAGGTCGCGCTGCTCAAGGCGCGCGGTCAGGCGATAGGCGCCGCTGTCCCATTGCCAAGTGGCCTGCTCAGCAGCGGCCTGCAGTTCGCTGACGGCATGCGCCGTAATACCGTTGGAGGCCTGCACCGAGGCCTCACCGGCTGGCGTGACGCGCAGCGCCAGCGTGGCGGGGTCGAGGTCGACGCGCCACAGGGCGTTTTCCAACACCGTATCGGCAAAGGCCAAAGGCGAAAGCAGCAGGCTAAATATCAGAAAAATAAAGCGCATGACGCAGGCCTTCCAAACAGGAACAGGCCCGGAGGGTAAAACAAATAGCGGCAGGAAAATGTCTCGAAAGTGTTTCCAAGAGCCTTCCCACATCCTTGCAGGAAGGCTTAACAGGTCAAACCTCTTGTTTTTTCGGCTCGCGAATCTTGTACCAGGCCACATACAGCGCCGGCAGGAACAGCAGCGTCAGCAAGGTCGCGATGATGATCCCGCCAATCATCGCGTAAGCCATCGGCCCCCAGAACACTTCACGGGCGATGGGGATCATGCCCAGGCTGGCTGCGGCTGCGGTGAGCAGGATCGGCCGGCGCCGATGCTCGGTGGCTTCCACCACGGCATCCCACGGCGTGTAACCCGCCAGCTCAAATTCATGGATCTGCGTCACCAGAATCACCGAGTTGCGGATGATGATGCCGATCAGCGCCAGAATACCCAGGATCGCCACAAAGCCCATGGGCGTACCCGTCGGGATCAGCGCCAGCACCACGCCGATGAGTCCCAACGGCGCGACACTCGCCACCAGGAACATTTTCTGCACGCTGTGCAGTTGAATCATCAGGAACGTGGCCATCAGAAACAGCATCAGCGGCACCACCTTGGCGATAGGCCCCTGGGCCTTGCCGCTTTCTTCCACGGTACCGCCAGTGGCGACCTTGTAGCCCACCGGCAGGCCCTCGCTGAATTTCTCAATGGTCGGCGCCAGCTGTTTCACCAAGTCGGTGGGCTGCATCTCATCGCGCACCGAGGCCTTGATGGTGATGGTCGGTTTGCGGTCACGGCGCCACACCAGCGGCTGCTCCAATTCATAGCGCACGGTGGCAAAAGCCAGCAGCGGAATCGAGGTGCCGTTGGGCGTGACGATCTGCAGGTTCTGCAAGGTTTCCGGCGTACCACGCTCGGCATCTTCGGCACGGCCGACCACGTTGATCAGGTAAATATCGTCGTGCACCTGGGTCACCGAAGCGCCGCTGACCACGCTGTTCATCAGTTGCGCCACGTCTTCCGATGACAGCCCCAGTTGCCGCGCCTTGTCCTGGGCAATGTCGACCCGCAGCACTTTGCCCGGCTCGTTCCAGTCGTAGATGATCTCGCCCATGTGGGTGTTCTGATCGAGCAGGGTCGCCAGTTCGATGGCGTGCTTGCGTACCTGGTCGATGTCTTTGCCGGAGACGCGATACTGAATCGGCCGCCCAACCGGTGGGCCCATTTCCAGCGGCTGCACAAAGCCACCAATGCCGACAAAATCATCGCGCAGGTGCTTTTGCAGACGCTCAATCAAGGCGCCGCGCTCTTTCAGGCCCTTACTCACAATGACCAGCTGCGCGTAGTAGGGGTTTTCCAGTTGCTGGTCGAGGGGCAGATAAAAACGAATCGCGCCCTGGCCGATGTAGGTACTCCAGCGCGCGATATCCGGGTCGTCCTTGATGATCGCTTCAAGTCGATCGACGACTTTGCGGGTTTCATTGATCGAAGCGTTTTGCGGCAGGTCGAGGTCGACCAGAATTTCCGGGCGGTCCGACGACGGGAAGAACTGGTTCTGCACAAACTGCATGGAGAACACCGACGCCACAAACAGCGCCACGGTGATGCCGATCGCCCACCAGCGGTTGCGCATGGCCCAGAGCATGCCGCCATTAAACACACGGCCAATGCGCCCAGGCTCGGCGTCATGCGGCTTCACGTTGGCGCTGAGGATATGCACGCCAATCACCGGCGCAAACAGCACCGCCACCACCCACGACACCAACATGGCCACGGCAATCACCGCGAACAGGGTGAACGTGTATTCGCCCGCCGAACTGGCGTTGAGGCCGATCGGCACGAAACCGGCCACGGTCACCAGCGTACCGGTGAGCATCGGGAACGCCGTAGAGGTGTAGGCGTAAGTGGCGGCCTGCTCCTTGGTTTCGCCTTTTTCCAGGCGCGTGATCATCATCTCCACCGTGATCATCGCATCGTCCACCAGCAAGCCGAGGGCGATGATCAGCGCGCCCAGCGACACGCGCTGCATGGTGATGCCGCTGTACTCCATAAACACAAACACCAGCGCCAGCACCAACGGGATCGAGCACGCCACCACCAACCCGGCGCGCATGCCGAGGCTGACAAAGCTCACCACCAGCACGATGATCACCGCTTCAAACAGCGCGCTGGTGAAGCCGCCGACGGCCTCCTCCACCACCTCCGCCTGGTCGGAAACCTTGTGCACGCCGACGCCCACCGGCAGGTCAGCCGTCAGCTCGTCCATGCGTTCGTGCAGAGCCTTGCCGAACGACTGGATATTGCCGCCCTTCTGCATGGCAATGGCCAGACCGATCGCCGGTTTACCGTTGAAGCGAAACAGCGGCCGCGCAGGATCGACGTAGCCACGGCTGATATCGGCGATATCTGCCAGCCGGTAGAAACGGTCATTGAGCCGCAGGTTGACGTTGGCCAGGTCCTTCTCCGAAGCGAACTGCCCCGAGGTGCGCACGGAAATCCGCTCCGGCCCGGCCTCGATCACCCCGGCCGGGGTCACGGCGTTTTGCGATTGCAGGCTTTGTACGACTTGGCGCTGATCAATGCCCAGTGCCGCGAGTTTGCGCGTGGAGAAGTTCAGGTAAATCACTTCGTCCTGCTGGCCGATCATCTCGACCTTGCCCAGCCCCGGCACCGAACGAATCTCGGCGCGCACCTGCTCTACATAGTCGCGCAGTTGGCGCATCGACAGGCCGTCACCGGTAAAGGCGTACACCGAGCCGAACACATCACCGAACTCATCGTTAAACGACGGCCCCTGCAACCCCTGGGGGAAGGTGCCGCGAATATCGTCGATCTTCTTGCGCACCTGGTACCAGATCTCGGGAATGTCCTTGGCGCTGGTGGTGTCCTTGAGGAACACAAACACCGTGGACTCACCCGGCCGGGTGTAGCTTTTCACGTAGTCGAGGGAGTCCAGCTCTTCGAGTTTTTTCTCGATGCGGTCGGTGACCTGCTTGAGGGTTTCTTCCTGGGTCGCGCCCGGCCAGCGGGTCTGAATCACCATGGTCTTGATGGTGAACGAGGGATCTTCCTCACGGCCCAGGTTCATGTACGAGAACACGCCCATCAGCAGCGCGACGAACATCAGGTACCAAACGAAGGACTGATGCTTGAGGGCCCAGTCGGATAAGTTGAAGCTCCCTTTCATCGCGGGCTGTCCTCGTCGATTTTGACTTTTTGCCCAGGTTTCAGGCTGTTCACGCCAGCGGTAACGATGCGCTCGCCGGGTTTGACGCCGCCGTTGAGAGAGGCACTGTCGGCGTCGCGGCTGATCAGCGTGACGTCGCGCGGTTGCACGGTTTGGCTTTGGGTGTCGAGGAGCCAGATGCGGGTCTTGCCGTCGACTTCCTGCAAGGCACTGAGGGGCACTTCGATGCGTGGCGCGATGGCCGTGCTCAAGGTCACGCTGATCGCCGTGCCAAGGCGAAACGCAGCAGGCGTTTCGGCCAGGGTCAGGCGGGCGCGGCGAGTGCGTGTGGCGCTTTGAGCCTGGGGCTCAATCTCGCGCACGATGGCGGTAGTGTTGACGCTCGGGTCGAGCTGCCCGGCAACCAGGAACACCACGTCCGGTGGCAGGCGTTCGGCCAGCCCGGCGGGCAGGTCGATCACCGCTTCCTTGATATCCGGGCGGGCCAGGGTCACCACTTGCTGACCGGCATTGACCACCTGGCCGGCCTCGGCGCTCCAAGCGGTGACGATGCCGGCGTGGTCGGTGCGCAGTTCGGCGTAATTGAGTTGGTCTTTAGCTTGGTTGACTGATGCTTGGGCTTGATCAAGGGAGGCTTGAGTGGTTTTCAGGTCAGTCTGGGCCACATCCAGTTGAGCTTGAGCGCCGACACCACGGTTGAACAACTCCTGCTGGCGACGGGCGTTGGCTTGGGCATTGATGAACTGCGCTTGCACGCGGGCAAGATCGCCTTGGGCGACACGCAGTTGGTTTTGTTGATCGGTGGGGTCGAGCACCGCGAGCAAGGCGCCCTTCTGCACCTCGGCACCCACATCCACGGCGCGGCGGGCGATGCGGCCGGGCACGCGAAAACCCAAGTTGCTTTCGTAGCGGGCCTGGATGGTACCGGCGAAGCGGCCAAGGTTTTCCTGGTCTTCGGCCTTCACTTCCATGGACAACACCGGGCGCACAGGTTCGGCTGGTGGTTCTTGCTTGGAGCAGGCCACCAGCAACAAGCTGGCGGCGAGTATGACCGTCAGGCGCTTCATGGCTGAACTCCTTGCTGGGCGATCTCGACGATCATCCCCGGATGGAGCAATTGCCCACCGGCCACCACGACTTTTTCGCCACCTTTAAGGCCATCGCTAATAATCACCTTGCCGGTGAGGTAGCGCGCCACAGTGACCTTGTGCAGTTGCGCCTGGCCATCGCCGTCAATCAGCCACACGGCGGGTTCGTTGAGGTCTTTGGTCAACGCCGACCACGGCAATTCGATGCTGGGCTTGGCCGGGCCATTGGCGGTGGCACTCACCACCGAACCCAGTTCCATGCCTTTGGGCAAGGCTTGCAGGGCGATTTTCACTTGTACGGTGCCGGTATTGGCGGCCACGGCGGGGGTGACTTCGCGGACTTTGCCCACGGCCTTGATGCTGGGGTTATCCAGCAGGCTGACGGTGATCGGCGCATCCGGCGGCGGCTCCACCAGCAGCGATTCATAGACATTGAACACCGCATCGCGCTCGCCATCGCGGGCCAGGCTGAAAATCGGCACGGTGGCCTGCACTACCTGGCCGACTTCGGCCTGGCGCGCGGTAATCACGCCAGGCGCCTCGGCGATCAGCGAGGTATAGCCGAGTTGTTCGCGGGCATTGGCCAACTGGGCCTGGGCGGCAGTCAGCGCGCTTTGGCTACTGCGTAGCGCGGCCTGGGCGGCGTCGTATTCGCTGCGGCTGGTGTAGCCCTTGGGCAGCAGTTTTTCCTGGCGCACAAACGCGGCAGCCGTCTGCTTGACCCGCGCCTGCTCGGCCACGACCTGAGCCTGGGCGGAATCGACGTTGGTCTGCAAATCCTTGGGATCGAGCTTGGCCAGCACTTGCTTGGCGCTCACCCGGTCACCCACATCCACCATGCGTTGGATGATCTTGCCACCCACGCGGAAGGATAAATCGGTTTGCACACGAGCCTGGATGTCCCCCGTCAGGGTGACCGCCGCGGCAAAATCCGTCGATTGCACGGTCTGCACAAACACCCGTGAATGTTCTTTGGGTTCGGCCTTTTTCTCACCACAGCCGCTCAGTAGCGTCAGTAGGCCAAGTCCGAAGATAAGTGTGAAAGTACGACCGCCCATGCAGGCTCCTTTTGCGTGACGCGATGTGCCAGAGTGTATGCGATTGTGAGCTTAGATCAGGGTTCCTTATCTGCATGGAGGATCCCATACTCCAAAGGTTCCCACGCTGACTAAATGCCCATGCTCAAGACCCTCGCGGTAGCCAACTACCGCTCGATCAATAAATTAGTGGTGCCCCTGGACCGACTGAACCTGGTCACCGGCCCCAATGGCAGCGGCAAGTCCAACTTGTACCGCGCCTTGCGCCTGCTGGCGGAAACCGCCCAGGGCGGGGTGATCAATGCGCTGGCGCGTGAAGGCGGGCTGGATTCTACGTTCTGGGCCGGGCCGGAAACCATCAACCAACGCATGCCCAATGGTGAAGTGGCGGTACGGGCGGCGGTTCCACAGCCCAATAAACGCTTGCGACTGGGGTTCGCCGGCGAAGATTTCAGCTACGCCATCTCCTTGGGCTTGCCGCCAAAAGCTATGTCCGCTTTTATCCTGGACCCGGAGATCAAAAAAGAATGCATCTGGGCCGGCCACCTGTACCGACCGGCCAGCCTGCTGGTGCAGCGCTCAGGCCCAATGATCCGCGCCCGCGACGGTCGCGCCTGGGATGTTTTGGCCCAACACACGCCGGAGTACAGCAGCCTGTTCGACCAGGTCGGCAGTTTACGCGGTTCGCCGGAAGTGCTGGTGCTGCGGGAAAGCATTCGTCGCTGGCGCTTCTATGATCACTTTCGCAGCGACGCCGATGCACCCGTACGCCAACCGCAGTTGGGCACGCGCACGCCGGTGCTGCATCACGATGGGCGTGACCTGGCGGCGGCGTTGCAGACCATCCGCGAAATTGGCGATCCCGAGGCCTTGCAACGGGCGGTAAGCGATGCGTTTCCGGGGGCGCGCCTGGAAATCCAGCCGTTGCAGGGTGCGCGCTTTGCCATTGAGTTTTATCAGGAAGGTTTGCTGCGGCCGTTATCAGCGGCGGAGTTATCGGACGGCACCTTGCGTTACCTGCTGCTGATCGCGGCACTGCTGACGCCGAGGCCACCGACGATGATGGTGCTGAACGAACCGGAGACCAGCTTGCATCCGGATTTGCTGCCTGCGTTGGCGCGCTTGATTATTCAGGTGTCCCAACACTGTCAGGTGTGGGTGGTGTCCCACGCCAGTCGGTTGATTGCGGCGTTGCAACAGGATGAAGGGTGTAATTCGATTGTGTTGGAGAAGGTGCTGGGGCAGACCCAGATTGTTGGGCAGGGGATTTTGGATGCGCCGGCTTGGCAATGGCCCGAATAGGTGTTGCCTGTACCGGCCTCATCGCAGGCAAGCCAGCTCCCACATTTGAATGTATTCACACATCAAACTGTGGGAGCTGGCTTGCCTGCGATAGCTATATCAGCCCTGCCACTTACCGCCCTCAACAATCACACTCTCAGGCTTGGTGTCATCGCTCAGCTCTTTACGCACGTACTGGTCGTAAAGCTTGAGCAAAAACTTCTCCTCACCCAGCTTCGCCAACTCGGCATTCACCCAGTCGCGCAGTTCGATATTGCCCTTCTTCACCGCCGGAGCAATCGGCGCTTCATCACCGAGTTTCTGATCCAGCACGCGGTAGCCCGGGTTCTGCTTGGCCCAGCTGAACAGCACCAGGTTGTCTTGCGCGTAAGCATCACCACGGCCAGCGGACAACGCTTGCAACGACTCGGAGTTTTTCTCGAACTTGAGCAGTTTCCAATCCGGGTGGTTCTTGGTCAGCCAGATATCGGCGGTGGTGCCGGTGGTCACGATGGTGGTGCGGGTGGCCAAGTCATCCAGGCTTTTCACCGCGCTGTCCTTCGGCACCAAAGCCTGTACCGCAACTTTCAGGTTGGGGTTGGTGAAGTCCACCGCTTCTTTGCGCTCAGGCGTCACGGTCATGTTGGCGAGGATCAGGTCGACCTTGTCGCTTTGCAGGAACGGAATACGGCTGGCCGGTTCCACGGCAACGAACTCAACCTTGTTTTCATCACCCAGCAAGTCCTTGGCAAATTGGCGGCCGATGTCGGTATCAAAGCCAACATAACGACCCGCTTCGTTCACAAAGCCGAACGGCGGTTTGTCGGTAAACACGCCGACGATCAGCTTGTCGCGCGCCTTGATTTTGTCGATGTAGCTCGCCGCAGCAGCAACTGGTTTTGCGGGCTCTTCGGCCTTTTTATTGCAGCCAGCCAGCAATGCGAGGGCAAACAATGGGAATAACAACTTGGCAGTTTTCATATCAGCTCCAGTTCCTTGGTTTTCTTGGGCAGTGTTGAAACAAAGGAGAACTTCTCCAGGAACTGCTGCGCGCGTGCGGTTTGCGGGTTCGTAAAGAATTCTTCGGGGGTGTTTTGTTCGAGGATGCGACCGGCCTCCATAAACACCACGCGGTCGGCGACCGCGCGGGCGAAGGCCATTTCGTGGGTGACGATCAGCAAGGTCATGCCATCGCGCGCCAAGCCCTGGATCACTTCCAGCACCTCCTTGACCATTTCCGGGTCGAGGGCGGCGGTGACTTCATCAAACAGCATCACCTGGGGGTTCATGCACAGCGAGCGGACGATAGCGATGCGCTGCTGCTGGCCGCCGGAGAGCTGACGCGGGAAGGCGTCGCGCTTGTCGGCAAGGCCTACGCGCTCCAGCAATTTTTCTGCCTGGTCGCGGGCTTCGCGCGGGTCGCGCTTTTGCACTTTCAGCGGGCCGAGCAGGATGTTGTCGAGCACGCTCATGTGCGGGAACAGGTGGTAGCTCTGGAACACCATGCCGATGTCCTGGCGCACTTGGCGCCAGTCGGTGGCCTTGTTCAACAACTCTTTACCGGCGAAGCGCAGGCTGCCGCTGTGGGCCACTTCCAAACCGTTGAGGCAGCGCAACAAGGTGCTTTTGCCGCAACCGCTGGGGCCGAGGATCACCACCACTTCGCCGCTTTGCACACTCAGGTCGATGCCCTTGAGCACCTGCTGTTCGCCGAAAAATTTATTGAAACCCTGGAACTCGATCAATCCACTCATGCTTGGGCCCAGCGCCGTTCCAGCACCTTGGAGGCGGCCGACAACGGGTAGCAAATAAAGAAGAAAAACAGGAATAGCACGCCGTAGATCAGTACCGACTCATAGGTGCGTTCGATGATTTGCTGGCCGACCTTGATCACGTCCACCACGCCGATCAGCACCGCCAGCGAGCTGGTCTTGATGATCCGCGTGTAGACGTTGATGGTCGGTGGCGTCATGCGTTTCAGCGCCTGGGGCAGCAGCACGTAGCCGTACAACTGCGGGTCGGACAGGCCAATCGACAACCCAGCCTCACGCTGGCCTCGCGGCAGCGAATGCAACGCACCGCGCACCACTTCGCCCACCTCGCTAGCGCCCCACAACGACAGCACCAGCACTGCGCACCAGAAGCTCGGGATGCTCAACCCGAAGAAAATCGGCAGGCCGAAAAACAGCAGGTACAACCACACCAGCACCGGAATCGCCCGGAACAGCTCCAGGTAAATCCGCAGCACCAGGTTGATCGCCTTGTTATTCAAGGTGCGCAGCACGCCATACAACACGCCGCCAACGGTGCTGAAGGCGATGCTCAAAAAAGAAATCGACAGGGTTTGCGCAGCGCCCTTGCCCAACTGCGGCAACGACACCCACAACAACTCAAGACCCGAACTGGCCATGCTGGAGCCTCCTTTCCAGGCGGCTGAGCAGCAGCGACAGCGGCAAAAACAGCAGCACGCAAATCAACGTCAGCACGGCGAGCATTTCGTAGGTCTTGTAGTAGAGGGCGATGTAGCTCTTGATGGTGTAGAGAATCTCCGGCACCGCCACGGCGGAGACCACGGTGGTCTCCTTGAGCAGGAAGATGAAATTGGCGAACAGCGCAGGCAGGCTGAGGATGCCGGCCTGGGGCAGGATCACGTGGCGCAACAACTGCCAGTCAGACAAGCCGATGGATTTGCCCGACTCGATCTGCGCCAACGGCACCGCTTCCACACCGGCGCGCAGCACCTCGGTGAGGTAGGCGCCACCCAGAAAGGTCATGGTGATGATAGCCGCCCAGAACCCAGAGATATTGAAACCCAGGGCCGGCAAGGCGAAGTACACGAAGAACAGTTGGATCAGCAGCGGCGTGTTACGCGCCAGCTCCACATACAACGCCACCAGGCGCGACAGGTACGGCGTGCGAAACACCAGCAGCGCCGCGTTGATCAGCGCCACCAGCAACGAGGTGGCAATGGCGATCAGGCCCACTTGCAGCGTCACCCCCACGGCCTTGAGAAACGCCGGCAAGGTGCTGAGGATAAATGCGAAATCGAAGGTCATTTGCAGTCCATATCGCCGCAAGGGTAATGCAGCGAGCGCAGTTCAATCCGGCGTGGGTAACGCCGGGTAGCGCGAACTTTAAAGGTATAAAAAGTAAAATTTAAATACCCAAATAGCATATTGATATCACCCAAAAAGATAACCCCCGGATTCGCGGGTTTGCTGGGTGACGGCTATGGTAGGGGGTCAATGATTCGAGGGAACGAATGATGAACGAAGCGAAACCGATTGATCCGCAGGAGCTGGTGAAGTGGTTGGTGGCGTTGAGCAGAGCCATTCACCCTGATCGTTCCCACGCTCTGCGTGGGAATGCAGCTCAGGACGCTCTGCGTCCGCTCTAACGTCGTGACGCGGAGCGTCACAGGAGGCATTCCCACGCAGAGCGTGGGAATGATCATTTCAGGGCGGCCATAAAAAACGCCGACGCTATAAAAGCCGTCGGCGTTCAAACCTTGAAGGGGGTTTGGGGTTACATCAGAACGCAGGCACTACAGCGCCGTTGTACTTCTTGTCGATGAAGGCTTTGACTTCCGGGCTGGTCAGGGCTTTGGCCAGTTTCTGGATAGCGTCGCTGTCCTTGTTGTCTGGGCGGGCGACCAGGAAGTTCACGTATGGCGACTTCGAGTCTTCAATGATCAGTGCGTCTTTGGCTGGGTTCAGGCCAGCTTCCAAGGCGTAGTTGGTGTTGATCAAGTCCAGGTCAACCTGGTCCAGCACGCGTGGCAGCAGGGCCGATTCCAGCTCTTTGAATTTCAGGTGTTTCGGGTTGCTGGCGATGTCTTTCGGCGTGGCCAGGGCATTGGTCGGGTCTTTCAGGGTGATCACACCAGCCTTCTGCAACAGCAACAGAGCGCGGCCGCTGTTGGAGCCTTCGTTCGGGATGGCAACGGTGGCGCCATCTTTGAGCTCAGAAATATTTTTGATCTTTTTCGAGTAACCGCCGAACGGTTCAACGTGCACGCCGACCACGGTGACCAGGTTGGTGCCCTTACCCTTGTTGAAGTTTTGCAGGTACGGCAGGGTCTGGAAGTAGTTGGCGTCCAGGCGCTTCTCGGCCACTTGCACGTTTGGCTGTACATAGTCGGTGAAGACTTTGATTTCCAGGTCCACGCCTTCTTTGGCCAGGGTCGGCTTGATCAGCTCAAGGATCTCGGCGTGCGGAATTGGGGTCGCGGCTACGACCAGTTTCTCGTTGGCTTGCGCAAAGCTTGCAGTCAGGGCAGCCGCCAGTGCGGTAAACAACAGAACCTTTTTCATGCAGTGTCCTTATCGGAATTCCGGGGGCGTCTCTGACGACCATTTTTATGAGGTGTGCCAGCGAAGTGCTATCGCGGCGTGGGAGTGACAATACCTAGATTTTTTATTCCCGAACAATATCTTTTATTCACGTTGATATTCCATTTTGTTCATACAGAAATTTACGCAATATGTCCTGCTCCGCAGGGCTGGCGCTCTCGAAAATCCGCTGCACTTGCTCCAGCGGCGAACCCGCCACCGGCAAATTCAGATGCTCGGGCAAAATCTCATCGCCGCTGCTGACCAGTAACGCAAAGTGAATAACGTTTTCCAGCTCGCGGGTATTGCCCGGCCAACTGTGGTGTTCCAGCACGTGCTGGGCGGCATCGCTGATCAGCGGCACCGGCAGGTCCAGACGCTGGCTGTAGATGCCAAGAAAATATTCAGCCAGGGATAGGATGTCGCCGACACGCTCGCGCAGCGCAGGCAGGTCCAGTTGACCTTCGCTCAAGTAGTGGAACAAACGCTCATGAAACTTGCCTGCCGCCACGGCCTGAGCCAAGTCGATGCTGGTCGCCGCGACCAGGCGCACGTCCACCGGGCTTGGCTGATGGGCACCGACGCGGGTGACTTCGTGGTTCTCTAGGGCCGCGAGCAATTTGACCTGGATCGGCAACGGCAAATCGCCGATCTCATCCAGGTACAAGGTGCCGCCGTTGGCCGAACCAAACCACCCCGCCCGGCTGCTGGCCGCACCACTGTGACTACCTGCGGCATAGCCGAACAACTCCGCATCGGCGTAAGTGGGGCTGATCGCACCACAATTGACCGAGACAAACAGCCCGGTACGATCGCTGCCACGGTGGATATGCCGCGCCAGCAACTCTTTACCGCTGCCGGTCTCGCCACGAATCAGCACGGGCAAGGCACGCGGTGCGAGGCTTTCCAGGTCTTCGCGCAGTTGGCGCGAACGCGGGTCGACGAATACCAGCGCCTTGGCGCGGATGCTCAACGGGCTTTTTTCGGCGTCGGGGAAGGTCAGCAGTGGCTGACCGTAGGTTTCATGCAGACTCATGGCAGGCTCCCGCCCCAAATCCACTCAGGGACGGGGCGTTGAAAAATTTTTAGGCACTGCGCCGAGCATGATGCTCGAGGCGGTTTTGCAGGCGATAGAGGTAAGCGAAGCCCTGCTCCCAGCGCTGGTGACCGGACTTCACATTGATATGGCCGGCACCGGACAAAATGCCGGCTTCGGCGCCCCAGTAACGCGCCAATTCCAGGGCCCGGGGGGCGCTGACGGCGCTGTCGTTGTCGGAACTGACGACCTGGCTGGGAAACGGCAACAGATGGGTCGGAATCGGCGCAAAGTTACGTAAGGCCGGTGAGCAGGCAGGGCGTTCGACATCCGCCGGGGCCACCAGCAAGGCGCCGCGTACTTGACGCAAAAACTGCACGGGAGCGGTGGCAGCCCAATGGGCAACGGTGATGCAGCCCAGGCTGTGGGCGATCAGGATAACGGGAGTACTGTCGGCGGCGATGGCCTCGGCCAGCGCGGCCACCCAGTCTTCGCGGCGCGGGGTCAGCCAATCGGCCTGCTCCACGCGCGCACTGTTGGGCAGGCTGTTCTGCCAATGACTTTGCCAATGATCTTCTGGCGATCCTTGCCAGCCCGGCACGATCAGATAACGAATCGACTCGCTGTGCATGGGTGTGCCCTCCTGCAGCGTTTAACGTTGCTGAACAGTATAGGGACGCGGTTTATATTCGTTAAGGAATAAGAAGCTATTTATTAATAACCAAAAACTCAAAAACACCCAGAATCAAAAATGTGAGCGCTGGCTTCACATTGTGGATCGCGGCGTTTGTTAAATCGCAGGCAAAAAAAAGGCCGCACCCTGCCAAGGAGACGGCCAAAAAATTGTCGAGGCATTTGAAACTAACGTGCAGTAATCACCGACAGCTTGGTAATCCCCGCGCGCTCGATAGACGCCATGGCTCGCGCCACTTCGCCGTAGTTCACTCCATCATCGGCCTGCAGTTGCACCCGCACATCGGGGTCCTTGGCCTTGGCCGCCTGCAGGTTGAATTCCAGCAAGTCCGGCTGGATTTCGTCCTTGTTGATAAACAGTTTGCCGGCGCCATCGATGCTTACCACCAGCGGGTCCTTCTGCTCCACCGGGGCCACAGCCTGGGTCTTGGGCAGGTTGATTGGAATCGCGTTGGTCAGCAGCGGCGCGGTGACGATAAACACCACCAGCAGTACCAGCATCACGTCCACCAACGGTGTGACGTTGATTTCGCTCAGCACCTCATCGCTGTCTTGCGTGGAGAAGGCCATCTCAGGACGCCTCCTTCACTTTTTGCGGGTTGCCGGCAGCGGTTTTGTTCAGCGTCGGGTGCAGCAGTACTCGGAAAGAGTTCTTCTGCGCCAGGCTGTAGAAGTCGTGGGCAAAGTCGTCCAGGTCGGCAGCCGTCAGCTTCAGGCGACGCAGGAAGTAGTTGTAAACCAGCACCGCAGGCACCGCGACGGCGATACCCACGCCGGTGGCGACCAGTGCCGCACCAATCGGGCCGGCCACGGTTTCCAGGCTGGCGGAACCGGCCGCGCTGATCCCCTTCAGCGCTTCCATGATCCCCCACACGGTGCCGAACAGGCCGATAAACGGCGAGGTGCTGCCGATACTGGCGACCACGGCCAAACCGGTTTCCAGGGAGCGACGCTCACGTACGATCTGCTGGCGCAGGGCGCGTTCGAGACGGTCCTGGTGATTAATCGCCTGACTCAAGTCCGCAGCGTGCGGCGCATCGCCCACCTGGATCGCGGCATAACCGGCCTGGGCCACCCGTGCCGCAGCGCCGGGCTGGGTTTCAGCCAGTTCGGCGGCAGAGTCGAGACTCGACGCCGCCCAGAACTGTTTGTGGAATTTGCGATCCTGCGCCTTGAGGCGACCGAACTGCACGCCCTTCAATAAAGCCAGGCCCCAAGTGGCGACCGAAAAGACCACCAGCAGCCAGATCACCGCGCTTTCGATGGATTCAAGTGGAGATGCTAATGCCATGATGTTTTCCCTCTGTGCAGGTCGCGGCGTGTCCAACACACCGCAGCCGAATAGTTAGTGAATCTTGAAATCGATCGGTACGCTGACCCAGCCGTCCTGCGCCACTTCGCCCTGCTTGGCCGGCACGAAGCTCCAACGCTTCACGGCGGTCAGTGCGGCGTCGTCGAGTTGCTGGCGACCGCTGCTTTTCTGAATCTGGATCTCACCCGGCTTGCCGCTGGCCAGTACATGCACCCGCAACAACACCGTGCCTTCCCAACCCCGGCGCTGGGCCAGTGACGGGTATTCGGGCGCCGGATTTTTCAAGTAAGCGGCGTTGGCCGAAGCCGGTGTAACCGGCGCTGGCGACGGCGGAGCTGGCGGTGCAGGTGGCGCTGGAGTCGGTGGTGCGGGCGGCTGCTCGACCGGTTTCGGTGCGGGCTTGGGCTCAGGCTTCGGCACGGGCTTTGGTTTGGGTTTTGGAATCGGTTTAGGCGGCGCCGGTTTGGCGGCCAACTCATCCACGACCGGTGGTGGTGGCTCGACCACAGGCGGCGGTGGTGGTGGCGGCACAGGCGGTGGCGGTTCAACCACCGGCGGCGCCGGCTGAGAAAATTCGATGGTCATCGGCGGAATTTCCGGCGGCACAATCGGCAGCACCGGGGTGGGCTTCTGGCTCACCCAATAGATCACCGCACCGTGCAGGGCCAGCACCAGCAACCCCAGCAGAATCCCTTCGCGACGACTCGAGAAGCGCTTCGGGGCTTGCTGCAAACGCTGTTGCCCCAACGGCGCGCGGTGCGGCCGGCCAAGGTCGACCAACTCACCACTCGGTGCCTGGCGCCACTGCGCCTCTTGTGCACTGGCGGCGGTCTGGACATTGCCCATTGATTCACTCCCTACGGTTTTGAAACAAAAAAACCGACAGGCCTGCGTGGGAGGCCGTCGAGGGCTGAATCATCGGGGCCAGACGCTTATCTCTTAAAGTAATCTTTAAAGTTATACATAGACCTAAATTGAATAAACGAAACATCCAGAAACGTCAAAGCCACGTCCTGCGTGGCCTAGAGCAAAGGCGCTGTTTTTCAATGCTTTTAAGGCATACAAAATATTCCGCAAAGGCATGGATCAGCGTGGGCTGTTTGCGCATAAATTGAGCAATTGGTCCTGCAACGCCTGCCCCGCCGCACCCAAGCCACTGCGGCCATACAACGCCAGCCGTACGCCCTGTATCGCCGGCAAACCACTGTCTTCGCCCAGCACCACATGCCCGACCTGCACCACCCGTTGCGGCAACAAGCTGATGCCTAACCCCGCCGCCACCGCCGAACACACGCTGGCCAGGCTGGCGCTGGAATAGCCGATGCGCCAACGCCAGCCGCCCACTTCCAGGTGATGGAGCATTTCATTGCGATACAAGCCGCCCACCGGAAACGCCACCAATGGCAGCGGGTCACGGCTAAGGGACGGCGTGCTACGGCTGTCTACCCAACACAACGGTTCCGGCCACGAGGCCACGCAGTCGTCGCTGTCACCCATCTGCTTGACCAGCAGCACGTCGAACTCGCCGCCACGGTACTGGCGCTGCAATTCAGGGCCGAGGCCACTGGTGACTTCCAGGCGTACCCGTGGGTAAGCCACGACAAACGCCGACAGCAACGGCATCAGTCGTTCGGCGGCAAAATCCTCCGGCACGCCGAGGCGCAACACGCCGTCGCTTTGCTGGTTGATCAACACGTCGGCGGCCTCTTCATGCAATGCGAGGATGCGCCGTGCATAGGCCAGCAAGCGTTCACCTTCTGCGGTGGCCACCACACGGCGCTGATCGCGATCCAGCAACTGGCACGCCACCACCTCTTCCAGGCGGCGGATCTGTTGGCTCACGGTGGATTGGGTCAAGTGCAGGCGCTCGGCGGCGCGGGTGAAATTGCCGCAGTCCACTACGGCGACAAAACTGCGCAACAGCACGGGATCGAACATGGGCGTCACCATTCTGTTTACCACTGGTTAGCATGGTTATATTTAATTTCAGAATACCTTGGCGGCTGCCCATACTTCACCCTCCATCCTGCCCAGAGGGACTTTCATGAGCGACGATCAACAGTATCTGCAACGCGCTATCGCCCTGGCCCACGCCAACGTGGCTCAAGGTGGCCGGCCGTTTGGCGCGGTGCTGACGCGCAACGGCGACGTACTGGTGGAAGCCGTGAATGAAATCCACCTGACCCAGGACCCCACCGCCCACGCCGAGTTATTGGCGATCCGCGCGGCGAGCCGACAGCTCGGCGCGCGCCTGGAGGGTTGCGTGATCTACGCCAGCGGCCAGCCCTGCCCGATGTGTCTGAGCGCCATGTACCTGTGCGGCGTAGAACGGGTGGTGTTTGCCGCCAGCAATGAAATGGCCGAGCCTTTCGGCCTGTCGACGGCGACGATTGGTCAACAGCTCGGCTTGCCGCTGAACGAGCAACGCCTGCCAAGCCAGCACCTGCCAGACCCAGCCATGACCCACCTGTACCACCAGTGGAAAACCCTGCATGACCCTCAATAAATCCCTCGCCGGCTGGGGCCTGCTGGTGGTGCTCGGCCTGAACCTGCGGCCGCTTCTCAGCTCCATCAGCCCACTGTTGGGCGAGATTCGCCAGGCCACCGGCTTGAGCTTCCAAAGCAGCGCCCTGCTCACCAGCCTGCCGGTGGTGTGCATGGGCCTGGTGGCGCTGGTCGGCATACGCGTGGAAGCGCGACTGGGCGAACGGCGCGGCATCGCCCTGGGCTTGATGATGATTCTGCTGGCGTGCCTGGCGCGCTGGCTGATGGGGCAGGCGTCGACGCTGCTGGTCACCGCATTGCTTGGCGGTGCCGGTGTGGCGCTGATTCAGGCGTTGGTGCCGGCGATGATCAAGCGCGAATTTCATCACCGTGTGCCGGTGGCGATGGGCGTGTACTCAGCGTCGTTGATGGCGGGGGGCGGATTAGCGGCGCTGCTCAGCCCCGTGGTAGCCACGCATTTTCAGCAATGGCAGGCGGGGTTGGGCATTTGGCTGCTACCGGCGTTAGCTGCGTTGTTGCTGTGGGTTTTTTTACCGCTGGGTGCGGCAAAGAGCGCCACAGTGATCCCCGCGTTCAAGGGCCTGCGCAATCGCCGCGCCTGGTTGTTGGCGCTGTACTTCGGCCTGGTGAATTGCGGCTACATGAGCATGGTGGCGTGGCTACCCGCCTACTATCAGCAACTGGGCTGGGGCGTGTTGCCCAGCGGGTCGTTGCTGGCGTTCATGACTATTTTCCAGGTGATCGCTGCGCTGTTGATGCCGGTGCTGGCGCAACGCGGTATCGACCGACGCCCACTGCTCGGTATCAGCCTGCTGGCGCAGACTGTGGGTTACCTCGGCCTGTTGCTGGCGCCGCTGCACTTTCCGCATCTGTGGGTGGCATTGGCCGGCTTCGGCCTGGGCGCGTGTTTTGCCCTGAGCCTGCTGCTGACCCTCGACCACCATCGCGACCCTCGGCAAGCCGGGCAACTGGCGGCCTTCGTGCAAGGCGTGGGCTTTTTGATCAACGCGATTTCGCCGTGGATGACCGGCTGGCTGCGCGAACTCACCGGCAATTTCGCCAGCGCCTGGGTAGTGCTGACGGTGACGGCGGTGGCGATGCTGGTGGTGACGCGAGTATTCAGCCCGACCACCTACCGCACCGCCGCCGTGCCCGGTTAGAAGTCGTAACGCCCTGTCACACCCAACGTGCGGGGCGTGCCCAGCAGGCCTTCATAGCCGCCATTCGAGGCGGTCCACAGGGTGGTGTAGTAGGTTTTGTCGAAGGCGTTTTTCAGCCACAACGACACATCCCACTGCCCCTGTTGATAGTTGCCGCGCAGGCCCGTCGACAGGTTAACCACCGCGTAGGCAGGAATCTGCCCGTAGCTGGAATCCTCAACCGTGCCCACGGCCTTGGAGCGGAACGCATAGCTGGCGGTCACGTAAGGTTCTAAGCCGTTATCCAGGTTCCACTTGTACTCACCGTTTGCGTTGGCGATCCACTTCGACGCACCGACCACTTGATGGCCCGTCAGGTCGCATGACGCCGGTGCACCTGGACGCAGGCTCACTTCCGGCGGGCACGGCGCATCCTTGTAAGACAGGTAACGCACATCGTTGAACGAGCCGTTGAGGTTCAGCGTCAGGCCCTTGATCGGCACCAAGGTGCTTTCCACTTCAACGCCACGCGAGCGCACCGACCCGGCGTTGGTCAGGTACTGCACACGGTTGTCCTGGTCGTAGGCATTGGTCTGGTAGCCGTTGACCTGGGTCCAGAACAGGTTGGCATTGAGCTGCAAGCGACGGTCCCACAGCGTGCTCTTGAAGCCGAGTTCGGCGTTATTGGCGCGCTCGGTGCCGATCAGCAATGAGTCGGCCCCGGCAGTCGGCGCAGACCCCACCGCCAAGTTGACCCCGCCGGATTTTTCGCCGTGGGACAAGGTCGCGTAGCCCAGCAGGTTTTCGTTGAAGTGATAGCTGAGGTTCAGCAGCCCCGACGGCGTGGCGCTGTACTGATTGAGGTCGCCCGAGTCATACGCACCGGCACGCCCACGCCGCGCGGTGGCCGCAGCGCCCGTGACTGTCGCGCCACCCACCGGGGCATTGCGAGTGACCCAGGCGCTTTTCTCTTCATAGGTGCCGCGCAAACCGGCAGTGAAATCCAGACGTTCGGTCAGGTGCCAAGTGCCTTGGGCGAACAGCGCAAAACTGTCGGTGCGGATATGCCCGTTGCCGACGCTGCTCACATTATTCAGCGCGCCGGTGGGCGTGCCGTTCCAGATATCGGCCTTGGGTCCGTAATAGGCGAAGGATTTGTTATCCAGCGAGTTGCCGAAGTAATAGGCACCTAGCACGTAATCGAAGAAACCACCGGTAGGCGAGGCCAACCGGAACTCCTGGGACCACTGTTTATCTTCCACCGACACGCCGGCGTTGTAGGCTGCCGGCACGTTGAGACCGTCATCGTTGCGTGGGGTGAAATTCCACCAGCGATAGGCGCTGACCGAGGTCAGGGTGAAGTCACTTGGCAGGGTCCAGTTGGCCTCCAGCGACGTGCCGCCCTGGAACACAGTGACGTGCTGGTCGCTGTCCAGGTTGACCTTGCGCTGGGTGCCATCTACCAATGTCGCCCCCGCCGCCGCTGCCCGGGATTGATAGAGGTTGGTACCGTTGATGGTCGGCCCGGTGCTGTACAGCACGCGGGTGCCGGCGCTGGAATCTTCCTCGTTGTAGTCACCAATCCAGCGCGCGTTGAACGTCTCGCTGGGCTTGTACAGCAGTTGCCCACGAAAGCCCTGGCGTGAGCCGCCGTTGAGATCATGGCCGTCGTATTCGTTCTTGATGTCGCCATCGCTGCGCGTGCGATAGGCCGAGAAGCGCCCCGCCAAATCCTCTGTAAGTGGGCCGGAAAGGGTGCCCTTGGTCTGGAAATAACCGTCCTCGCCCAACGAGGTTTCGATGCTGCGCTCCGGGGTAAAACTCGGCGCGCGGGTGCTGATATTGATCACACCCGCCGTGGTGTTTTTGCCGAACAACGTACCTTGCGGTCCCCGCAACACCTCAAGCTGCTCGATGTCCATCAAGTCAAACACCGCCATCCCCGGCCGCCCGAGGTACACGTTGTCGATGTACAGCCCCACGCTGCCTTCCAGGCCATCGCTGGCCGGGTTGTTGCCCAGGCCGCGAATCGACACGCTGGATTGACGCGCATGCATATAGGCGACGTTGACGCTGGGCACCAGTTGCTGCAAATCCTGAATCCGATAAATCCGCTGGCTCTCCAGCGCCTGGCCGCCGATCACACTCATGGGCGTCGGCACTTCCTGGGCGCTTTCGGTACGCCGCCGGGCGGTCACGGTGACCGTCTCAAGCTGGCCGCTGGCATTTTCGCCCTTGCTTGCCGGCGCGGGTGTTTCGGCGGCCTGGGTCGGCGACCAACTGGTGCTACCGGCCACCAACATGGCCAGGGGCAAGGACTTCAACAGACTCATAAGCGGCTCCGGAACCCGGAAATATCCAACAACCGATATTCCCTTAGGTTATTTATTTATGTTTTTACGAACATTTACTGCATAAGAGATAGCCTTTATAAGGAGTCGACCTAATGCATAGCCAATGCATTTCCCCGATATTTTTGATGTGAAAAATGCATATCGATTTGCGCCAGCTTCGCCACTTCATCGCCCTCGCCGAACAACGCAGTTTTGTCGCGGCGGCGTTGGCCGTGAACCTGTCGCAATCGGCGTTCAGTCGCAGCATCCAGGCGTTGGAACACAGCGCCGGTTGCCAACTGGTAGATCGCGGGCGCAAGGACCTGGCGCCGACCAAACAAGGCCAGGTACTGCTCGAACATGCGCGGCGTCTGGTCAGCGGCGCGCAGCAACTGGCCAACGAGATCAGCCAGTTCAATGGCCTGGAGGCGGGTGAGTTGCGCTTCGGCTGTGGCCCGGCACCGGCGGCCGGGTTGATCCCCCGCGCCATCGGCAGTTTTATCGGGCGTTACCCCAAGGCCCGCGTACAGTTCCAGGTGGATGACTGGCAAAGCCTGAGCAAACGCCTGCTGAGCGAAGAGTTCGAATTCTTCGTCGCCGACACCCGCCACTTCGAAGCCAACCCCGACTACCACACCCACCGCCTGCGCGCGCGCCGTTGGTATTTTTGCTGCCGCGCCGGTCACCCGTTGGCCGGGCGCGACAGCGTGAGCGCCGCCGAACTGATGAGTTACCCGCTGGCCGTGACCATTCGCCCGCCGAACCTGCGCAAGGTCATCGTCGACCTCAGCGGTCGCCCCGATTACCTGCCGAATGTGGAATGCGAAAACGGCTATAGCCTGATGGGCGTGGTGTTGCGCTCCGACGCTATCGGTATCGTCAGCGCCAACAGTGACGTGTTGCACATGGCGAGGGGTGAGCTGGTGTGTTTGAAGATTGATGGGCTGGCTGAGGACCTGGAGGAACGGTATACCCGCTATGGCATCGTCAGCCGTGCGGGGTATCGGTTGTCACCGTTGGCGGAGGCGATGATCGAGCAAATCAAACAGATTGATGAGCAAGATGAGGATGTGTGCGCGCTGGAGAATGTCGCTGTTTGACCTGGCGCTATCGCTGGCAGCCGCACCCATGCACTCACTGCATAAAACCCAGTCCCCGAATGCACTTGCCAGCACCCCATCCGAGCGGCGAAAAACGCTGCCTGTCCTCCGTTCGGTGAAACCCCATGTCTCAACCAAAACCCGTGCGCAACGTGCTGTACATCATGTGCGACCAACTGCGCCGCGATTACCTGTCGTGCTATGGCCACGCCCATTTGCACACGCCGAATATCGACCGGCTGGCCGCTGCCGGTGTGCGTTTCAGCCGCGCCTACACCCAAGGCACGATTTGCGGGCCGTCGCGGATGTCGGCGTATACCGGGCGTTATGTCAGCAGCCACCAGGTAGCGTGGAACGCAGTACCACTGCCGCTGGAAGAGCTGACGATTGGCGATTATCTGCGCCCCCACGGCATCCGCACTGCGTTAGTGGGCAAGACTCACGCCACGCCGAATCTGGATGCCTTGCAGCGCTTGAACATCGACCCCGACAGCGCCCAGGCCGAGCCGCTGAATGAAGTCGGGTTCGATGCCTATTTCCGTCACGACGGCATCTATCCCGACAGCCCGCTGTTCGACGACAAACGCGAGTCCGCGCCCTACACCCACTACCTGCGCGAGCAAGGCTACAGCGGCACCAACCCGTGGCATGAATGGGCCAACGCCGCAGAGGGCGAAGGCGGCGAAGTGCTCAGCGGCTGGCACATGCGCAACGCCGGGTTGCCCGCACGCGTGGCGCAAGAACATTCGGAAACCGTCTACACCACTGACCGCGCCATCGACTTTATCGACGAGCAAGGTGAGCAACCGTGGTGCCTGCACCTGTCCTACATCAAACCGCACTGGCCCTATATTGCACCGGCGCCGTATCACGCGCTGTATGGCGCAGAGCACATCCAAGCGCCCATTCAACCTGGAAACGCCAGCGACCACCCGGTGTACCAAGCGTTCCGGCAGCATCAGGAGAGTTTGAATTTTTCCCGTGACGAGGTGCGGCTCACGGTAATTCCAACCTACATGGGCCTGATCAAACAGATCGACGATCAATTGGGGAAGTTGTTCGACTTTCTGCAAAGCAACGGCCGCTGGGACGACACGCTGATCGTGTTCACCAGCGACCACGGCGACTTCCTCGGCGATCATTTCCTCGGCGAAAAAGAATTTCTGCTGGAGCCTGCCGTGGGCGTTCCATTGATCGTGCGCGACCCACGCGCCAGCGCCGATATCAGCCGTGGCACAGTGGACGCGCGTCTTGTCGAAACCATCGATGCCCTGCCGACCTTCCTCGATGCCTTAGGCCTGCCCGCTGCCGACCATCGCCTAGAAGGCCGCTCGCTGATCCCGCTGCTGCACGGTGAACACACCCCCTGGCGCAACTATGCCATCGCCGAATACGACTACGCCTTCCAGGCCCCGGCCCGCGAGCGCCTGGAGCAACCCATCGACCGCTGCCGCATGACCATGGTGCGCAGCGAGCGCTGGAAATACCTGGCCTATGACGGCTTCCGACCGCAACTGTTTGACCTGGAAAACGACCCGCAGGAATTACACGACCTGGGCACCGATCCGGCGTATGCCGAGGTACGCGAGACCCACCTGGGTTATCTGTTCGAATGGTTGCGCGGGCTGAAGCGACGCACCACCATCAGCCACACAGAAATCGATCTACGTGGCCAACGGTTTCGTTATGGTGAGCCGGAGGCGGAGAAAGTGGTGCAGATAGGCGTCTGGTAAACACCACATTTGGACCTGTGCTCGCTTAAAGACCTTTGGTGGTTTTGCTGGTTTGCCCTTGCACGCCCACCGGCACATCACCCTTGAGCGTGACCCGACGCACGATGCGCTCCTGAGTACCGTAGTCGTCCACCGCGTAGTGCTGGGTGGCGCGGTTATCCCAAATCGCTACATCGCCCGCGCTCCAGCGCCATCGCACGGTATTTTCCAGACGGGTAACGTGGCTTTGCAGTAGGTTGAACAACTGTGTCGAATCCGCCTGGGAGTAGCCTTTCAGGCGCTTGACGAAGTGCCCCAGCAACAAGGTTTTCTCGCCGCTGACCGGGTGCACACGCACCACCGGGTGCTCGGTTTCGTACACCGTCGAGGTAAATATTTTGCGGTACTCCTCAAGCTTTTCCGCCGACACATCCGGCTTGCGTCCGGCGTAGTCGTATTCGTTGCTGTGCACCGCCCACAGGTTGTCCGCCAACACTCGCAGCTCGGCGCTGAGGTCGTTGTAGGCACTGGCGGTGTTGGCCCACACCGTGTCACCACCGGACTTGGGCGCCAGCACCGAACGCAAGATCGAGGCTTTCGGGTAGGCGTCGACGAAGGTCACGTCGGTGTGCCACGAGTTGGCACGCTGGCCACGGGTGCCATCGAGCTCCAACAGGAATCGCGTGCCGTCACGCACCGGTACCGTCGGGTGGGCAATCGGCTCGCCGAGCAGGTGAGCAAAGGCTTCCTGGCGCTGGTCATCGAGGTGGGTTTGCTCACGAAAGAAGATCACTTTGTACTGCACCAGCGCCTGCTGGATGGCCTCGACGGTGGCGGCATCCAGGTCACCGGACAGTTTGATGCCACGGATCTCGGCGCCGATGCGGCCGGCAACCGGGTGGATGTCCAGCGCTTGGGCGATGGGTTGAACAGCTAATGCGGCGTTGCTCATTGTGATGACCCTCTGGTGCCTGCTGATGATGGGGACGCTTTCCAGCAACGCTCTATTCATATGCAATTTAGGTCTAGCAAGTGAACAAATGCTTCGTTGACGGAATAAGAGCTTGCATTTAAAACCTCAGCTCCCTCGGTCGCAAATGCCTTCGACCTATTTTTCAGATGCCGGGAAAGCATATGGATCTTCGCCAACTGCGGTACTTCATCGCCCTCAACGAACACCGCAGTTTTGTCCGCGCGGCGGACGCGATGGGCATCACGCAACCCGCGTTCAGCCGCAGCATCCAGGGGCTGGAGCAAGAGTTCGGTTGCGTGCTGGTCGACCGCGGCAACAAGGATTTGCGCCCCACGCCCGAGGGCCAGGTGGTGCTGCAACACGCCCTGAGCCTGGTACATGGCGCCGCCTTGCTGAGCAGTGAAGTCACGCGCATGACCAAACTCGACGCCGGCGACCTGCGCTTTGGTACCGGCCCGGCGCCTGCGGTAAAACTGGTGCCGGATGCGGTGGCGCGCTTTATCAGCGCCCACCCGAAAATCCGCACCAGTTTCCAGGTGGATAACTGGGAAAAACTCAGCCGCGCCCTGAGCCGTGAAGAGATCGAATTTTTTATCGCCGACATTCGCCAGTTCGAAAACGATCCGAACTTCCAGACCCGTGCGCTGACGCCCAAGCGCGGGGTGTTTTTCTGCCGCCCAGGGCACCCGTTGCTGGCCAAGGACAGCCTGTCGACCAACGACATGTTTGACTACCCGCTGGCGTCGCCGCTGATCTCCCAGGGCATTCGCAAACTGTTGGCGAACCTCAGCGGGCGCATGGATTTTTCGCCGAGTATTCAGACCGAGCATTTTCCGGCATTGGTGAAGATCGTGTTGCAGTCGAACGCGATCGGCGTAGGCACCGAAGAAGCATTTGCCGAAGACATCGCCAGGGGCGCGCTGGTGCTGCTGCACTGGCGCAACCTGCCGCAGAACTTGGAGACCATGAGTGCGCGGTGCGGGATTGTCAGCCGCACCGGCTCACGCTTGTCGCCGGCGGCGAAGGCGATGATTGAGACGTTGGTGGAGGTGGACCGCCAGGAGGTTAGTGTGGCGGTTTAAAGGACCTCATTGATCATTCCCACGCAGAGCGTGGGAATGATCGGGTCGCCAAAAACCTTAGAGCCCGGCAGCCGCCAGATTCGGCGCCACCCAATCACTCACCTGAAACGACTTGCGAATCAGCTTTTCTTTCGAAGCCAAATCCACCGCATCCTGCAATTTTCCAAGGAACACCGGGTCCAGAGTCGATGGAAAAATCTCGCTGAGTTTCTCGTTTTTCAAATCACTGCTCAGGATCACCGGTGGATAACTCGCCAGTCCCGACACCAACTCGATGTAAGCCTGCTTGTTGTTGTCATCGGTCAGCCATTGCACAGCCTGCTGTTGGGCCTTGAGCAGTTGGGTGATGACCTCGGGATGCTCATCGACAAATTTGGCGCTGCCCACCAGCACCGCCTGGATGCTGCCCGCTCCTCCGAGATCCTTGGTGGTCAGCGGCAGCTCAGCCAAGCCCTTGGCTTGCAATGCACTCAAGTTCGCACCGCCCCAGGTGGCATCAATCTGCTTGGCGGCCAGCGCGGCACCGGCAGCGTTGAAGTCCAGGTTGATAACTTTCAGGTCTTTCTCACTCAAGCCCTGGCTGGCCAACGCGCTGTCGAATGACAACTGGCTGGCCGTGCCACGAAACACCGCAACGCGTTTGCCCTTGAGGTCTTGCAACGTCTTGATACCGGAACCCGGCACCACACCGAGGTACTGTTTCACGTCGCGTGCCGTGGCACTGAGCAAGCGAGTATCCAGGCCATTGGAGCGGCCGATGATCGCCGCCAGATCGCCAAGATAGGCTAGGTCCACCTGGCCATTGGCGAAGGCTTCATTGATCACCGGGCCTGCGCCCTTGAAGTAATTCCACTGGATCTTGATGCCCTGATCGGCGAAGGCTTTCTCAAAGATCTGCTGTTGGCGCAACACGTCCGTTATACCGCCGCCGCTGTGCTGACTGCCCGCGCTGAGATCGGGCACGGCAATCCGGATTTCCTTGAGGTCGGCAGCGTGTACCAACCCGGCCAGGGCGGTGCCCGCGAACAGGGTGATCAGACGTTTGAAGGGCAGTTTCATAAGCGCAGCTCCTTGTGGGCGAGGGTCGCCTGGGGAGCAGAAAGTAGGCACAACCGAGTCAAAACTTTAAATACTATAAATTCACAATTTAATAGCTTTTTGGACTATGCGAGCTAAAACGCAGGCTCCAGAGGGCTATGCATAAACAGCATCGAAAATATTCTCCGAATGCATTGGATGCGCATTGAGCTGCGGCTTTAAATGACTTTTCTTATCCCTCAATCATCTTGATTACGTTTTTATAAGATCAAAATCACATAACGCCCTCGGCGACAACGGAGGTCCTCCATGGCCCGAATTTCACTTTTGAGCCTACCTCTCGCGGCCCCCTCCAACGGCACTGCGCCGCGCTGGCCGAAGCTGGGCGAGCGCCTACTGCCGTGGCTGCTGCCGCTGGCGCTGTTTGCGCTGTGGTGGCTGGCCAGTCGCAATCATTGGATGAGCGAACAGATTCTGCCGCCGCCGTCGCTGGTATGGAGCAGCGCGGTGGAGTTGGCTGGCGGCGAGTTGTGGAGCCACCTGGCGATCAGCTTGCAACGCTTGTTCTGGGGGTTGCTGGCCGGTATCGGCGCCGGGGCTTTACTCGGTGCTCTGTTGGGTTTCAGTGCACGGGCCGAGCGCCTGATATTCCCGACGTTCAGCGCGCTGTCGCAAGTGCCGACCCTGGCCTGGATCCCGCTGTTCATGGTGTTTTTCGGCATTGGCGAAACCTTGAAACTGGTAGTGCTGGTGAAGGCGATTGTGGTGCCGGTCACCCTGCATACCCTGGTGGGCGTGCGCGACGCCCAGCCCAATTTGCGTGAAGCCGCACGCGTGCTGCGCCTGCCCACTCACCTTTTGATTCGCCGCCTGATCCTGCCCGCCGCGCTGCCGGCATTCATGGCCGGGGTGCGCCTGGCGCTGGCAGCCGGATGGACGTCGTTGCTGGCGGTGGAGTTGCTGGCCTCCAGCGAAGGCATCGGCTACCTGATGGTGTGGGCGCGGCAGTTGTTCATGCTCGATATCGTTTTCGTGTGCATCGTGGTCATCGGCGTACTGGGTGTGGTGATGGATCGCGGCATCGGCTGGCTGGACCGCAAATGGGTGCACTGGCCGCACCCGGCCACCGCGCAGATTCGTCGCGGCCCGCGCTATCAAGGCTGGCAGCACCTGCAACCGTGGTTGCCACCGCTGCTGTTGTTCGCGCTGTGGCAAACAGCGACACACCACGGTTGGGTCGACCCGAACATTCTGGTCAGCCCGTGGGCGGTGCTGCAAACCACCGCAGCGGGCGTCTTGGATGGCAGCCTTTGCGGCGCCCTTGGCAAAAGCCTCGGGCGCACCTTGGGTGGGTTGATTCTGGGCGGCGGCTTGGGCTTCGTCATGGGGCTGTGGCTGGGGCTGTCGCGGCGCAGTGAGCGGGTACTCGGCCCGACCCTGGCCGCGCTGCGCCAGATCGCGATTTTTGCCTGGGTGCCGTTGCTCACCGCCTGGTTTGGCCTGGGCGAATTGGCTAAATGGGTGTTTATCGCCCTCGCCGCCTTCTTCCCGTTGTTTATCGCCACCCAACGCAGCGTGCTGAACCTGTCGCCGCAGCTGCGCGAGGCGGCGCAAGTGCTGCGCCTGAACCTGTTCCAACGGCTACGGCGACTGGTGTTGCCAGGCGCCGCAGCGGGCATTTTCGCCGGCCTGCGCCTGAGCCTGATCTATGCCTGGCTGGGCACCATCGGCGCGGAATATTTCATGCCGTCCAACGGCGGTATCGGCAGCCTGATGATCGGCGCCCAACAACTGCTGCGCATGGACCTGATCATGAGCGGCATGCTCTTGGTCGGCCTTACCGGCGCAGCCCTCAACCTTATCGGCCAACGCATCGAAACCCGCGCCACCCGCTGGAGACACGCATGAACGCACCTATCGTCAGCTTCAACCATGTGGGCAAGACCTTCGATGTCGACGGCTTCGAACTGGAGGCCATTCGTGAATTCAACCTGGAGATTGCCGAGGGCGAATTTGTCGCTATCGTCGGCTCCAGCGGTTGCGGTAAATCCACCCTGCTGCGTCTGCTGGTGGGCCTTGATACGCAGTTTCGCGGCGAGATCCAAGTCGACGGCAAAGCCGTCAGCGGCATCGGTGGCGAGCGTGGCATTGTGTTCCAGGAACACCGTTTGTTCCCCTGGCTGACGGTGGCGGAGAACATCGGCCTGGGCCTGGTCAACGAGCCGCTAAGCGAAGCCGAGCGCAACCGGCGCATCAGCGATTTTATCGAGCTGGTAGGCCTCACTGACTTCACCCGCGCTTATCCGCATCAACTGTCCGGCGGCATGGCGCAACGGGTGGCGATTGCCCGTGGTTTGGTGGCGAGCCCACGCATTCTGTTGTTGGACGAGCCGTTCGGCGCCCTCGATGCATTGACCCGCCAACAGATGCAGGACGAACTGTTGGCAATCCGCGCTCGCGCCAAGATCACCACGGTGCTGGTGACCCACGATGTGGAAGAGGCGATTTTCCTCGCCGACCGTGTGGTGGTGATGGAGCCCCGCCCCGGGCGGATCAAGCAAGTGGTGGACATCGCCCTACCCCATCCGCGCCAGCGCAGCAGTTTCGAATTCCACCAATTGCGCGAAGAACTGCTGCACGAACTGATCAGCGACGACCACTACCAGCCGCCGCTGCGCGAGCAGATCCGCGACCTGCCGCTGGCCTTCATTGCCTGCTAAAAAACCGCCTGCCAGAAAAGGAGTGCCTTAATGCCGCAACGTCCCAATTTCCTTGTGATCCTGGCCGATGACATGGGTTTCTCCGACCTCGGCGCGTTTGGCGGGGAAATCTCCACGCCGCACCTCGACGCCCTGGCGCTGAACGGCCTGCGCCTGACCGACTTTCACACCGCACCCACCTGCTCACCCACCCGCTCAATGCTGCTGACCGGCACCGACCACCATATCGCCGGTATCGGCACCATGGCCGAGGCACTGACCCCGGAGCTGATCGGCAAACCCGGTTACGAGGGCTACCTCAACGATAAGGTGGTAGCCCTGCCGGAACTGCTGCGCGAGGCCGGTTACCAGACCTTGATGAGCGGCAAATGGCACCTGGGCCTGACCGCCGAACTGGCGCCGCATGCCCGTGGCTTCGAGCGTTCGTTCTCGCTGTTGCCGGGGGCGGCCAACCACTATGGTTTCGAGCCGACCTACGATGACACGACGCCCGGCCTGCTCAAGTCCACCCCGGCGCTGTACATCGAGGACGACACCTTCGTCGAGCAACTGCCAGAGGGTTTCTACTCATCGGATGCGTTTGGCGACAAGCTGCTGCAGTACCTCAAGGAGCGCGACCAGGCGCGGCCGTTCTTCGCCTACTTGCCGTTTTCCGCGCCGCATTGGCCGTTGCAGGCCCCCGCGGACATCGTCGATAAATACCGTGGCCGCTACGACGCAGGCCCCGAAGTGCTGCGCCTGGAGCGCCTGGAAAAACTCAAGGCACTGGGGCTGATCGACGCCGATGTGGAGCCGCATCCGCTGATCGAACTGAACACCCAATGGGCCGCCTTGAGTGACGAACAGCGCCAAGTGTCGGCGCGGGCGATGGAAGTGTATGCGGCGATGGTCGAGCGCATGGACTGGAACATCGGTCGGGTGGTGGAGTACCTGCGCAAGCAGGGGCAACTGGATAACACCTTCATTGTGTTCATGTCCGACAACGGCGCGGAAGGTGCGCTGCTGGAAGCTTTCCCCAAGTTCGGGCCAGAACTGCTGACCTACCTGAACCAGCATTACGACAACCGCCTGGAGAACATCGGGCGCGCCAACTCCTACGTCTGGTATGGCCCGTCGTGGGCGCAGGTGGCGACCGCGCCGTCACGGCTGTTCAAGGCGTTTACCACTGAGGGCGGAATTCGCGTGCCAGCGCTGGTGCACTACCCCCGGCTGTCGCTCAAGGGTCGCATCAGTCACGGGTTTGGCACGGTGATGGATATCACGCCGACTATTCTGGATTTGGCCGGTGTGCGCCACCCTGGGAAACAGTGGCGCGGCAAGCCGGTGGCACCGTTGCGGGGTAAGTCGTGGCTGGGCTTCTTGTCCGGCGAAACCGCCGAGGTGCACGACGAGCACACCGTCACCGGCTGGGAGCTGTTCGGCCGCCGCGCGATTCGCCAGGGTCAGTGGAAAGCCGTGTACATCCCCGGCCCTGTGGGGCCGGCGACTTGGCAGCTGTATGACTTGGGCCAAGATCCGGGAGAGATCCATGACTTGGCCTTGAGCCACCCGGACAAACTGGCGACGTTGATCGGCCACTGGCAGCAGTACGTGGACGAAACCGGCGTGATACTCAGCGCATCGCCGTTTCAGCCGGATTGAGCTGGGCGTCGGGGCGCTCCTGGCGCTCAAGTCGATTGGCCCGGGCGAACGTGCCGAAATCATTGAAGCGCACACCCATCTGCGCCATCACTTTGTGCGCCACCTTGGCCGTCATCTGCCGGATGTAAAACGGCTCCTTCACCACAAAATGGTGGATGCCGTGGGTGCTGCCGAAGTTGAAGCAGAACGCTTGCAACGGCCACATCCACCACGGGTTGAGCACCTGGGTTTGCTGGATCACATTGCCCAGCTCCACATCGCCGTAGTAGTGCATGTTGGAGCTGACAAAGTGCAGGCAAAAGGTGCGCAGCACGTTGGGGCCGATGATCACCACGGCGGCGATATCGATCACCTGCATCATCTGTAAGGTGCCGGCGGACCATTCAATCGGCGTGCCCATCAGGCTGGCGATGCCATTCGCCGCATGGAAGCCGAGAAACACATACCACGCGCCCCAATGCAGCAACGCCAGCGGCGCATACACCAGCAGCGAGCGCTTGAGAATCTTGAGTTTGTGGTTCCAGGTCTTGGCGCGCAGCATGCGAATAAACGCCGACATCACGTTATCGCCCACCATCAGCAAACGCGCGAAGCCCCAGGGCTCACCGTTGGTGATGGCGCGCTCTTCCATATCGGTCTCGGTGCCGGAAACCTTGTGATGGTTAAGGTGCAAATGGCGACGTATCCACGGGTTGATGGTGCTCGGCCTCGCCAGCCACACCAGCCCCATCATCAGGTTGTGCGGCACGCGCTGTTTGCGAAAGTACATGCTGTGGATCAGGTCGTGTTCCAATTCGTGGGTCAGCGAGGCGAGGAAGGCGTTGAGCAACAGGCAGGCCCACCACGCCATATGCCCGGTGATGTAGAGGGCCGCCGAGCCGAGCATGCCGACTAACGCAAACGCCAGGATGCCCGCGCCCAGCGCGTCCTGATGCAGCAGCCAGGGGTGTTGCTGGCGCAACCTGACGCCTTCGGCCAGCACCACTTCACGGATTTGCGCTGAACGTTGTTGCGCGTTCATCTGTTGGGGACTTGCAGAAGTACCGTCCATGCTTCCATCCTCTGGTTATTGATGTGTCTATCCTGCCCCAAGCGATCCGGCAGGACGCTAGCTCCGGACGCCAACCTGTTGACCGCAAGCGCCAATCGCCATGACTGAACCCACCTCCCTCGCCAGCTGGACCCGCGCCTTGCGCAAACAGCTCGACGCCCTGGACCTCGACAGCGCGGCGCTGTGCGCCCAGGCCGGGCTCGACCCGCAACTGATGGACGACCCCAACGCGCGCTACCCGTTGTCCGCTACCACGCGCCTGTGGGAGCTGGCGGTACAGGCCAGCGGCGATCCGGCGATTGGTTTGCGAGTGTCGCGGTTTGTCAGCCCCACCACCTTTCATGCGCTGGGCTATGCCCTAGTGGCCAGCGGCAGTTTGCGCGAAGTGTTCGAGCGCATCGTGCGCTATCACCAGGTGGTCAGCGATGCCCTGACGCTGGAGCTTAGTCGAGACGGCGAGCGCTATCGTTTTCGCCTGCTGCAACCCACGGGGAGCCCGGCGCCGGCGCGAGAGGCCATCGATGCGTTTGCGGCGATCTACGTGCGCACCTGCCGCAACCGTCTAGGCCGCGACTATGCGCCGCTGGCGGTGTACTTGCAGCGGCCGGAACCGGCTGATCCCAAGCCATGGCACAGCGTGTTTCGTGCGCCGGTGTTTTTTGGTGCCCAAGAAGATCGGCTGGAATTTGCGGCCCATGACTTCGACAGCCATCTGGATGACGCCAACCCGGAGTTGGCCGAACACAATGAAACCGTGCTCAAGCGCACCCTCGCCCAACTGCAACCGCTGACCTGGGAGCGCAAGGTGCGCAGGGTCATTGAGGCGCAACTGCCGGATGGCGAGCCGAGTGCCGAACGGGTTGCCCAGGCGCTGCACCTGAGCCTGCGCAGCTTGCAGCGGCATCTGGCGGATGAAGGGTGTCGGTTTGATGCGTTGCTTAATGAGTGCCGGGAGAATTTGGCGTTGTTGCACCTGCGAGACCCACAGTGTTCGTTGGCCGAAGTCAGTCATTTGCTGGGGTTTGCCGATACCAGCAGTTTTAATCGGGCATTCAAGCGGTGGACGGGGATCACGCCAGGGCAATTTCGGGATGGGTTGCGATAGATGGATTTGTGGTGGTTATGAGGGCCATATCGCGGGCAAGCCCGGCTCAAATGTGGGAGCTGGCTTGCCTGCGATGGCGCCAAATCAATCAGCGCGCACGATCGCGCCGCAATAATTTCTTAACCCGTGCCACTAATGCCTTGGCCTCAAACGGCTTGAGCAAATAATCATCCTCATGCAGCTCCAACCCGCGCAAGCGGTCCTCAATCCCGCCCGGCGTGGTCAAGAACAACACCGGCGTTTCACCCTTCAACCGAATCGCCTGCTGCAACTTCCAGGCATTCAACCCGGGCAGCATCACATCCAGGATCACCAGGTCGTACTCGGTGCTTTCAACAAAGCGCAACGCCGCCATGCCATTGGCCGCGACTTCCACGGTGTAGCTGGCCTCGTTCAAGCCTTGGGCCATCCGCAGCGCCTCGTCGGATTCATGTTCCACTAACAGCACGCGCATAACACACCTCGATTAATCAGGCATGCAGGCTAACACTCTCAGGTGTGCGCCGCCTCACGCAGCCGCTGTATGTCGAGAATCTCAATCTCGCCATAGCCCAAACGCACGACGCCTTGAGCTTGCAGGTCCTTGAGCAACGCATTGGCAGTCTGGCGCGACAGGCTCAACATCGCCGCCAGGTCTTCCTGGGGCAGTTGCAGCACGCGGCGCGAGTGTTCGATGTCGCCATAGCCTTCAACGATCATCAATAACCGATGGGCCAATCGAACCGACGCAGGCATCAGGCTCAGTTGCTCGATGTTGATAAAGCTCAGGCGCAGTTTCTGGCTCATCAGCAACGCCAGGTCGCGCCAATACTGCGGGGTTTCATCGAGAATGCTCAGCAGTGCCTGCTGCGGCACCTGCAACAGCGTGCACGACCCCACGGCGCAGGCGTCATGGGTACGCGGTAAGCCGTCGAACAGGCAAATTTCGCCGAACCAGTAAGGCAACTCCACCAGGCTCAATATCGCTTCCTTGCCGTGCTCATTCACCGCGCTGATGCGCAGGCTGCCGTCGAGCACCGCATACAAGCCACAGGGCGGGTCGCCGCGTTTGAACAGGTATTGCCCCGCCGTCAGCTGCCGCAGCCGGGCCTGGGCCAGCAAGCTATTCTGAAACGCTACAGGCAGGTGGCTGAACCAATGACCGGTGGCCAGCTGTGGGTGCCATTTCTCTGCGTCCATGAGAACTCCGAAGATTGTCGCCCAGCTGACAGTCAGTCGCAGGCTGACAGGGCATGATCAAACATCCTACAGGAGGAACAACAATGAAAAGCCTCGTCGACCACCTCAGTCAATACGCCGCCTACCACCGCGACCCGCGCAATATTGCCAGCCACTTTATCGGCATCCCGCTGATTGTGGTGGCCGTGGCGGTGCTGCTATCACGCCCCGAATGGGCGGTGGGCGGGCTCTGGCTCTCGCCGGCAGTGATTTTGGCGCTGTTTTCGGCGTGGTTTTACCTGCGCCTGGAACTGGCGCTGGGCGTGCTGATGACGGTGCTGATGGGCTTGTCGGTATGGGCGGGGCATGTGCTGGCGGCGCAAAGCACAATGGTGTGGCTCAGCAGCGGCATCGGGATGTTTGTGGTGGGCTGGGTGATTCAGTTTGTCGGGCACTACTACGAAGGTAAAAAGCCGGCGTTTGTGGATGACGTGTCGGGGCTTATCGTCGGGCCGCTGTTTGTGGTGGCTGAGTTGGCGTTTCTGGTGGGGTTGCGGGGGGATTTGAAACAGCAAATTGAGGCGCGGTCCGGGCCGGCGGCTCGCCGGGTTGATCGTTCCCACGCTCTGCGTGGGCATGCAGCCCAGGACGCTCCGCGTCCCAAAGCGTGACGCAGAGCGTCACAAGAGGCGTTCCCACGCGGAGCGTGGGAACGATCTTTATGTCAGGCTTTTTGCCACACCTTGGGTTTGAAGAACAGGGTCTCGCCACGGGCCAGGCCGGTCAGGCTGTCGTGGTCTTTCACCACTTCGGCTTCGATCAGCTCGCTTTGGCCTTCGACCTTCAAGGTCACCCGAGTCGTTGCACCGAGTGGGCGGATATCCCGCACCTCAGCCGCATGGTGATCTTCCAGTTCATGGCGCGACAGCGACACTTCATGCGGACGGAACAACACGTGGTTGTCTTCACCCAGGTGCAGACGGTTCGAATCACCGAGGAAGTGGTAAACAAAGTCGCTGGCCGGGTTTTCGTAGACTTCACCCGGTGAGCCGATCTGCTCGATCACACCCTTGTTCATCACCACGATACGGTCGGCGACTTCCATGGCCTCTTCCTGGTCGTGAGTCACGAACACCGAGGTCAGGTTGATGTCTTCGTGCAGGCGCGCCAGCCAGCGGCGCAGCTCTTTACGCACCTTGGCGTCGAGGGCGCCGAACGGTTCGTCCAGCAGCAACACTTTTGGTTCTACCGCCAGTGCACGGGCCAGCGCGATACGCTGGCGCTGGCCACCGGAGAGTTGCTCCGGGTAGCGATCGGACAGCCAATCCAATTGCACCATGTTCAGCAGTTCGTGAACCTTGCTCGCGATCTGGCTTTCAGTCGGGCGCTGGTTTTTCGGCTTCATGCGCAGGCCGAAGGCGACGTTGTCGAACACGGTCATGTGGCGGAACAGCGCGTAGTGCTGGAACACAAAACCGACGTTGCGATCACGCACGTCGTGGCCGGACACGTCTTCACCGTGGAACACGATGCTGCCGGCATCCGGGGTTTCCAGGCCGGCGATGATGCGCAGCAAGGTGGTCTTGCCGCAGCCGGACGGGCCGAGCAACGCCACCAGCTCGCCACTCTGGATATCCAGATTGATGCTGTTCAGGGCCTTGAAGGCGTTGAAATTCTTGCTGACATTACGGACTTCGATCGACATGACTTATTCCTCAGCCGCACCGGCGCGCAGGCGATTTATACGGTTCTCGCTCCACTGCTTGAGCAGCAGGATGAAGAGCGCCAGGATCAGCAACAGACTCGCCACCGCAAACGCGGCAACGTGGTTGTATTCGTTGTAGAGAATCTCGACGTGCAGCGGCAGGGTATTGGTCACGCCGCGAATGTGGCCGGACACCACCGACACCGCGCCGAACTCACCCATCGCCCGTGCAGTACACAACACCACGCCGTAGATCAGGCCCCATTTGATGTTCGGCACGGTCACATGCCAGAACATCTGCCAGCCATTGGCGCCCAGCAGGCGCGCTGCCTCTTCTTCCTGGGTGCCCTGTTCCTGCATCAGCGGGATCAGCTCACGGGCTACGAAGGGCACGGTGACGAAGATGGTCGCCAGCACGATGCCGGGCAAGGCGAACACGATCTGGATGTCATGCGCTTGCAGCCATGGGCCGAAGAAACCCTGGGCGCCGAACATCAGCACATAGACCAAACCTGCGATCACTGGCGATACCGAGAACGGCAGGTCGATCAGCGTCACCAGGATGCTCTTGCCACGGAACGAGTACTTGCTCACGCACCAGGCGGCGCTGACCCCGAACACCACGTTGAGCGGCACTGAAATCGCCACGGCGATCACCGTGAGTTTCAGCGCCGACAGCGCGTCGGGTTCGAGGATCGCCGTGAAGAACGCGCCGAGGCCATTCTTCAAGCCCTGGGTCACCACGATCAGCAGCGGCAGTAGCAGGAACAGCGCGAACACCAGCCAGCCAAGGCTGATCAGGATGCGTCGGGACACCGCGCTGCCACGACGGGCAGCGTTGGCCGAGGACGCGGCGGAAATAGACGATTGGGACATGTTCCGCGCCTCCTTATGGACGTTCGATGCGCCGCTGCAACAAGTTGATCAGCAGCAGCAGGACAAAGGAAACCACCAGCATCAGCACGCCGATAGAGGTGGCGCCGCGGTAGTCGTACTGGTCGAGTTTGACCATGATCAGCAGCGGCAGGATCTCGGTTTTCATCGGCATGTTGCCGGCGATGAAAATCACCGAACCATACTCGCCGACACCGCGGGCGAAGGCCAGCGCAAAGCCGGTCAGCCAGGCGGGTAGCAACGCGGGGACGAGGATGTAGCGGAATACCTGCAACGGCTTGGCGCCCAGGCAGGCAGCGGCTTCTTCGATTTCCCGGGGGATATCGGCCAGTACCGGCTGCACCGTGCGCACCACGAATGGCAGCGTGACGAAGGTCAGTGCCAGGGTGATGCCCAACGGGGTGTAGGCGATCTTGAAGCCCAAGTCCGCAGCAAACTGGCCGACCAGACCGTTGGGTGTGTACAACGCGGTCAGCGCGATACCGGCGACGGCGGTGGGCAGCGCGAACGGCAAGTCGATCATCGCATCGATGATCTTGCGGCCGGGGAAGGTATAGCGCACCAGCACCCAGGCCAGCAGCGTGCCGATCACACCGTTGATGATCGCGGCGTACAACGCCGTGCCGAAGCTCAGTTTCAACGCCGCCAGCACGCGCGGGGCGGAAATGATGGCCCAGAACTGTTCCCAGGTGAGTTGAGCGGCATGTACAAACATCGCCGCGAGGGGGATGAGTACGATCAGGCTGAGGTACACCACGGTGTAGCCCAGCGTCAGCCCGAAGCCGGGTATGACGGGGGAAATACGACGCGACATAAGAGTCCTTGGTTAGCGGAACGGACACGCAAAGCCCGCAGGTGAATGCGGGCTCTGTGGGCTGCTTAGTTCACGGCTTACTGCGCCGTGTAGATCTGGTCGAACACGCCACCGTCATTGAAGAATTTCGGTTGGGCAGTTTTCCAGCCGCCGAAGTCTTTGTCGATAGTCACCAGGTCCAGTTTCGGGAACTGCTGAGCGTATTTGGCGGCAACTTTTGCATCGCGTGGGCGGTAGAAGTTCTTCGCCGCAATCTCCTGGCCAGCCGGGCTGTACAGGTGTTTCAGGTATTCAGTCGCGATCTCGGTGTTGCCCTTTTTCTCGGCGTTCTTGTCGACCACGGCCACCGGCGGCTCGGCCAGGATCGACAGGGAAGGCACGACGATGTCGAACTTGTCAGCGCCGCCATCTTCTTTCAGGGCCAGAAAGGCTTCGTTTTCCCAAGCCAGCAACACGTCACCTTGACCGTTGTTGACGAAGGTGATGGTCGAGCCGCGAGCACCGGTGTCCAGCACAGGCACGTGTTTGAACAGCTCTTTCACGTATTCCTGGGCCTTGGCTTCGCTGCCACCGGCTTTCAGGCCGTAGGCCCAGGCGGCGAGGAAGTTCCAGCGTGCACCGCCGGAGGTTTTCGGGTTCGGGGTAATCACCGAGACGTCTTTCTTGATCAGATCGCCCCAATCCTTGATGCCTTTAGGGTTGCCCTTGCGCACCAGGAACACGATGGTCGAGGTGTACGGGGTGCTGGCGTCCGGCAGACGGGTTTGCCAGTTTTCCGGCAAGGTCTTACCCAACTTGGCGATTTCGTCGATGTCGCCGGCCAGGGCCAGGGTCACTACGTCGGCGCGCAGGCCGTCGATCACCGCCCGGCCTTGTTTGCCCGAACCACCGTGGGATTGCTGGATCTTGACGTTGTCACCTGGGTGCGACTGTTTCCAGAAGTTGGTGAACTCAGCGTTGTAGTCCTGGTACAGCTCACGGGTAGGGTCGTACGAGACGTTGAGCAACTCGTAGTCCTTGGCAACGGCGGAACCGGCAAACACGGCACTGGCCAGTGCAGCCAGGGCGTAACGGCGAATCGACGACATAGAAGGCTCCTGAAATTCTTGGGTGTTGGCTTTTTCTTATAGTTGCGGGTCTAGCTAGCATGCGAATCGCCGGTGGTGCTTAAGCCGGTTTGTTACCTGGGTTCTGCAAACGGAATTTTTCTTTGCGTTCGATCTGAACCACTTGGGCGTTGTGCACAGTGATTTCCACCGCGCCAAACCGCAGATCGCGCAAGGCGCTCTGGATCTCACGCAAAATAGCTGCTTCGTCCTGGCCGTCGACGCTACGTAGAGATGCGCTCATGGTCTCGCTCCTGAAATGAATAGTGCCTCGCAGTGGCGGCACTGCTTGTGGCGTGAGGGCGATAGTAGATAAGCGGGGATATTCTTAAAAATACTATTTAAGAATGTTTATATAACCAGAAAGAATTTTCTGGCAGGACGTGGGGTTGCGAGGGGTTTCAGCGTGAAAATACTGATACATGGTCACTGCTGAACCCTGTGGGAGCTGGGCTTGCCCGCGATGGCGGTGTGTCAGGCACTGTATATTTCGACTGAAAGTCCCTCATCGCGGGCAAGCCCGCTCCCACATTTTGAGCGCATTTCAAATTCGGATGGCGGGCGCCCTCGCCCAATCAATCTCCTGAGCCGGCATCGGCCGCCCAAACCAATACCCCTGCCCCATATCGCACTCCTGATCCAACAGGAACCGCGCCTGGTCCATCTGCTCAATGCCTTCTGCTTGCACCTGCATGCCCATGCTTTTGGCCAGAGCAATCACTACACGCACGATAGCCGCGTCATCCTCATCCCACGGCAACCCGGCGACAAAGCCCTGGTCAATCTTGAGCTTCTGTACCGGCAAGCGCTTGAGGCGCAGCAGCGAGGAATAGCCGGTGCCGAAGTCGTCGATGGCCAGGCGTATGCCAAGCTCACGTAGGCGGTGCATCTGCTCAAGGGCCACTTCGGGGTCGTGCATCACCGCGCTTTCGGTGACCTCCAGTTCAAGGAAGGCCGGATCAAGGCCGGTAGCGTGCAGCACTTGGGCGACTTGCTCGTACAGCTCGCGCCGGGCAAACAAACGGCTGGAGACATTAACGGCAATAAAGCTCAGTGGCACACCGTCAGCCAGCCATTGGCACATCTGGCGGCAGGCCTGATCCATGACCCAGGCGTCGATGTCGGCAATCAGCCCGGTGCGCTCAGCGATGGGGATAAATTCGCCAGGCGGCACCAGACCGCGCCCCGGGTGTTGCCAGCGCACCAGCGCTTCGACGCCAATCAGGCGGCTGCCTTGCAGGTCATGCACGGGTTGGTAATAGACGCGCAGCTCTTGCTGATCGAGGGCACGACGCAGTTCACCGGCGATTTCCACGCGGTTCTGGGCGTGAGCCGTCAGCTCTTCGGTGTACAACGCATAGCCTTCACGACCGGCGCTCTTGGCCTTGAATAGCGCGGAATCCGCGTTGCGCAGCAGTTGCTCGGCGCTCAGGGCGTCGCTGGGGAACAGGCTGATACCAACGCTGACGCTGATAAACAGTTGATGGCCGTCAAAAATGAACGGCTGCTTCATTGCATCAAGAATGCGTTGTGCCAGTGCGGCCGCCTGCACCACTTGTGGACAACTTTCCGCCAGCACCGCGAATTCGTCCCCACCCAGGCGTGCCAGGGTCACTCCGGAGCCGAACAGGCCTTTGAGCCGCTCGCCGACTACCTTGAGCAACTGGTCGCCGACGTTATGACCGAGGCTGTCGTTGATGATTTTGAAGTGATCCAAGTCCAGCAACAGCAAAGCGCAGCCGCGTTTGTGCGCTTGCGCCGAGGCCAGTGCCTGCTCGGCGCGGTCGGTGAACAACAGGCGGTTGGGCAGGTCGGTCAGCGGGTCGTGGTGAGCGAGATGCGCCAGCTCGTGCTCGGAATCCTTGATGGCGCTGATATCGGAAAACACCGCGACGTAATGGCTGACGTTGCCTTGATCATCGTGGATCACGCGGATGGTTTGCCACTGTGGATAAATTTCACCGCTTTTGCGTCGGTTCCAGATTTCGCCGCTCCATTCACCCGTGCTTCCCAGGGTCTGAAACATTTGCTGGTAAAAATTCGACGAATGGCGCCCTGATTTGAACAGACTTGGCCGCTCCCCGATGACGTCTTCGCGGCGATAGCCGGTGATCTCCATAAACGCCCGGTTGACGTGCACGATCAGCCCCTGGGCGTCGGTGACCAGCACCCCTTCGCGGGTGCAATCAAACACGGCAGCAGCCTGTTGCAGGCGCTCGCGGTTTTCTTTCAAGGGTTGTTGCAGTTGATGGGCACGAGCAAAACGGGCGCACATCAGATAAATAGCCAGCGCGCTGAGGGCCACCCAAACATAGCCGCGTATCTGCAGCCAGTGCCCTAACTCCTGCGGCTCATCGAGAAAGTTGATCAATAGTTGGTTGCTGAGCTGGAGCCACACAATGGAAACCAGCAGGTATACCAGCCCCGTACGTAGGGCACCTCGGTATGAAAACAGCATATGGTCAGTAATCCTTACCAAAAAAACAGCATCGCCCTACAAAGGCTGCGGATTATAGAATAAGAAACATCCAGTCACTCCTATCTGAAAGGGTGGCTGGTTTTATCTGTGGGCTTAGTGATAATGCGTGAGCTGTTTTTTTCTTTATCTGAGGGCCATACAGCCTATGTGGTACAACGGTTTTCTTGACCTGTCAGCCTGGCAACTGGTGGCAGTCACGCTGTTGATGACCCACGTGACCATCGTTGGGGTCACCGTCTATCTGCACCGTTATTCAGCCCACCGCTCCCTGGAGCTTAACGCCGGCCTGAAACACTTCTTCCGCTTCTGGCTGTGGCTGACCACGGCGCAGAACACCCGCGAGTGGACCGCCATCCACCGCAAACACCACGCCAAATGCGAAACCGTCGACGACCCGCACAGCCCGGTCATTAAAGGTCTGTCCACCGTGCTGCGCAAAGGTGCCGAGCTGTACCGTGCCGAGGCGGAAAACCCCGAGACCCTGCGTATCTACGGCAAGAACTGCCCGGACGACTGGATCGAACGCAAAATCTACACGCCCTACCCGCTGCTGGGCGTGGCGATCATGGGCGTGATCGACCTGCTGCTGTTCGGCACCATCGGCATCACCATCTGGGCGATCCAGATGATGTGGATTCCCTTCTGGGCTGCCGGCGTGATCAACGGCCTGGGCCATGCCGTGGGCTATCGCAACTTCGAATGCCGTGACGCAGCGACCAACCTGGTGCCGTGGGGCATCATCGTCGGCGGCGAAGAGCTGCACAATAACCACCACACCTACCCCAACTCGGCCAAGCTGTCGGTGAAAAAATGGGAGTTCGACCTGGGTTGGGCGTGGATCAAGGTGTTCAGCTTCCTGCGCCTGGCCAAGGTGCAGCGCGTCGCGCCTATTGCCCACCGCGTGGAGGGCAAGGGCCATCTGGACATGGACACCGCCATGGCGATTCTCAACAACCGCTTCCAGATCATGGCCCAGTACCGCAAGTTGGTCATCGGCCCGCTGGTCAAGCAGGAGCTGGAGAAAGTCGATCATTCGGTACGCCACCAGTTCCGCCGTGCCAAGCGCCTGCTGTCGCGTGAAACCAGTTTGCTGGATGACCGCCACCATGTGCGTATCCAGAGCATGCTGGAACACAGCCAATCGCTGAAAGTGATCTACGAGAAGCGTCTGGCGCTGCAACAGATCTGGCTCAAGACCAGCTCCAATGGCCACGATATGTTGGCCGCGATCAAGGAATGGGTGCACGAGGCCGAAGCCAGCGGTATCCAGTCCCTGCGCGATTTTGCCCACCAATTGAAAACCTACTCACTGCGTCCCGCGGCGGTCTGACTGGGTGCCCGCTCGCCCAATGTGGCGAGCGGGCTTGCCCCGCGTTGGGCTGCGAAGCGGCCCTAATAATGACGAATGCGGTGCATCAGGCATTCCTCTGGCCCTGGTTTTGGGGCCGCTACGCAGCCCAACGCGGGGCAAGCCCGCTCGCCACACCACGCCCATCCCCCCACAGAGCTTGGCTTGGCACCGATTTCTGACGCCATTTCTTAGTCATCCCATTGACGGAACTTCACCGCATTTACCCTCTCTCAATGAACACTTCGCCATCATGGTGACCCCTTGTTGTGACCGCTGCTCCATCCTGCGGCGCGCCCAGAGAGAGTTGTACCGATGGTTCACGAGAAGCCCTACCTGCCCGAGGCCCCCACAGCTGAGCCGCCGCGTCCGGCCGCGGCGGCAACCCTGTTGGCGCTGATGCACGCCCAGGGCGAAGTCGAAAGGTTGAGCGAGCGCGAGCAGTTGCTAAGCTCGCTGCTGGTCAGTGTGAATGCCGTGCTCTGGGCTATCGATTGGGAAACGCGTCGCGTGCTGTACGTGAGCCCGGCCTACGAACGGGTATTTGGCCGTTCGGCCTGTTTGCTGCTCGCTGATCACCGGGAATGGCGCAACAGCATTCACCCCGAAGACCTCGACTACGCCGAACAGAGTCTCGCCCGTGTGCTGGAACTGGGTGCCGTGGAAGACCGCGAGTACCGCATCATCACCGCCGACGGGCAGATTCGCTGGCTGAGCGACAAGTGCTACATCAACCAACACGTGGAGCCCGGCGCGCCGATGATCGTGGTCGGCATGGCTGAAGACATCACCGAAAAGAAACAGTTGGAATTGGAGTTGCATCGCCTCGCCACCACCGATGTGCTGACCCAGAGCAGCAACCGTCGGCACTTTTTCGAATGCGCCAACCTGGCCTTCGACAGCGCTTACGCCCAAGGCGCACCGCTGGCATTTCTATTGCTGGACATCGATGACTTCAAGGACGTCAACGACACCTACGGCCATCTGGAGGGCGATCAGGTGTTGCGGCGTATCGCCGAGAGCGGTCGAGGGGTATTGCGCCGTGGCGACCTGTTCGGGCGTATTGGCGGCGAAGAATTCGCCGCCGTGCTGCCCGGTTGTGCGCCTGAAATGGCGTTGCAGGTGGCCGAACGGCTGGGCAAGGAAATCCAGGCACTGAGTTTCAGCTATGAGGGGTGGGGGTTTACCGTGACCATCAGCCAGGGGCTGGCCAGCCTGCGCGAAGAAGACTCAACCCTGGACAGCCTGTTCGCACGGGCCGATGCCGCCATGTACGAGGCCAAGCGCCTGGGCAAAAACCAAATTATCGTAGCAACTGACGAGCTTTAGCGAGGCTGCGTCCGGGGCGACTCGGTCCAGTGCCTGGCATAAGAATGGCGGTGTGGCTACCGCAGCCTCGCTATAGCTCGACAGCTGCTACGGGGTTTTGCGAATCCGCGTGAGCTCCGACAACCCGACTTTCAACAAGCGCGCAGTCTTGCTCCCTGCCAGTACTTGCAACCCTTCATGTTCGGTCAGGCGTGCCATTTGCGCCGCCAGGTTCACCACCAGCGCTTCTCGCGAATACACCCCGCCTTCGAGCGAATAGATCGCCGCGATCAGTTGGCGCAGCTCCAACGGCAGGCGCCAGCGCGCACGCAACGCCGACCCATAGGCCGCGCCGAAGGTGGAGAGGGACTCACCAATCGCTTCGTCATCCAACGCGCCGCCGCCCTGGCGCCAGTCTTCCAGGCAGCGCAACAACGCCAAGTCACCCAATCGGTGCAGGATGCCGGCGCTGTAACAGCGCTCGTGGTCCAATTCCAGCATACGTGCCAAGCGCCGAGCATAGTCGGCGGTGTCCTCGGACAACTGCCAGTGACGCTCGGCGTAGGCAACCAGGGCCGGATCGCCCAACACCACGTTGTGTTTGAGGGCCAAGCCCAGGATCAGGTTCATGCTCTGCCCGGCCACCAGCTTGTGCAACGCCGCTTGCAGGGTCTGCACCGGCGTGCCGTGATAACCGGCGCTGTTGGCGGCGGCGATCAGCACAGCGGTGATTTGCGGGTCCATGCGCACCTGGTCTTCCAGGCGCTTGAGGTCCAGGCCATCATCCCCGAGGCTGTGTTGCACGGCGGCCTTCACGTCGACCCGCAACGGCGCACCGTCGCAGGTGTCGCGGCGGCGCTCCAGGAACACCGGTAACGTCATGCCGGGTGCCAGCGGCGGAATCTCGCAATACACGGTTTCGCCTTCGTTGAGCAGCAGGTCTTGCAGACGCTGGGTCAGGCCTTCCATGTTCAGGGGTCTGGTCAGGTAAGCCGTAGGCGCCAGGGGCAAGGCCTCACGCACGCTGGCGCTGTCATTGCGACTGCTCAGCAGAATGAATGGCAGCGCGGGCGAGCGGCGCTTCTGGCGCACACTGCGCAGTAGACTCAGGCCATCGATGCCCGGAAGCTCCCAATCCGCCAGGATCAGGTCGTAGGTTTTTTCTCGCAGCAGCTCGGCTGCTTGCTGCCCATCTGCACACACATCCAGCCGTGCGTCGCAGCGCACATTCAACAACACTTGCTTGAGCAGATCCCGCGACCAAGGGTCCGCTTCAGCGATTAGAACTCGGGGTACAGCCGGTAAATCAACAGCAGTCATCCAGCACGCTCCATCGGCAATCCTGCAACCTTAGACAATCAAGCCGCCTACGTACAATGAACAAGGCCTTAATGTGCCGAACCGGGCACAAAAAAACCCGCCGAGGCGGGTTTTTTTATGTCGATCAAGTCAACATTCGTTTACAGCTCGGAGAAGCACTCTTCGATGATCGCCAAGCCTTTGTCCAACTGCTCGTCCGGCGAGGTCAGCGGAACCAGTACGCGCAACACGTTGCCGTAGGTGCCGCAGGACAGCAGGATCAGGCCTTTGTCGCGTGCCTTGGCCACCACGGAGGCAACGGCAGCAGCGTTCGGCTTGTGGCTGTCGCCATCTTCGAACAGTTCGACCGCAATCATCGCGCCCAGGGCACGCACTTCACCGATCACCGGGTACTTGGCCTGGATAGCTTTCAGGCCAGTGACCAAGCGCTCGCCGACAGCCTTACAGCGGTCCAGCAAGTGCTCTTCTTCGAACACTTCCATCACCGCCAAAGCCGCGGCGCAAGCGATCGGGCTACCGGCGTAGGTGCCGCCCAGGCCGCCTGGGGCGATGGCGTCCATGTATTCGGCCTTGCCGCACACACCGGCCAGCGGGAAGCCGCCAGCGATGGATTTGGCGAAGGTGGTCAGGTCGGCGGCAACGCCCATCTGTTCCATGGCGAAGAAGGTACCGGTACGGCCGGCGCCGGTTTGCACTTCGTCGGCTATCAGCAGAATGCCGTGCTTGTCGCACAGCTCGCGCAGGCGCTTCATGAAGGTTTTAGGCGCGACGTAGAAACCGCCTTCACCCTGGACCGGCTCGATGATGATGGCAGCGATATCACGCGGCTCGGCATCGTTCTTGAAGATGCGCTCGATGCTGGCGATGGAGTCGTCATCGCTCACACCGTGCAGTTCGTTCGGGAACAGCGCGCGGAACACGCCGCCTGGCATCAGGCCCATGCCGGCCGAGTAAGGCACGACTTTACCGGTGAGGCCCAGGGTCATCATGGTGCGACCGTGATAAGCGCCGGTGAAGGCGATCACGCCGGCACGGCCAGTGGCGGCGCGGGCGATTTTCACGGCGTTCTCTACGGCTTCGGAACCGGTAGTGACCAGCAGGGTTTTCTTGGCGAAATCACCTGGAACCTTGGCGTTCACTTTTTCGCACAGTTCCACGTAAGGCTCATAAGCCAGAACCTGGAAGCAGGTGTGAGTCAGTTTGTTCAACTGCTCGGTCACGGCGGCGATGATTTTCGGGTGCACATGACCGGTATTCAGCACGGCGATACCGCCGGCGAAGTCGATGAACTCGCGACCTTCAACGTCGGTCACGGTGGCGTTCTTCGCGGATTCGGCGAAGATCGGGTGAATCTGGCCAACACCGCGCGGTACAGCGGCTTCACGGCGTTTCATCAGGGATGCATTGGTCTTGCTCATAAAGTCCTCATTCGCCACTCATCGGGTGGCGTGGTCCAAGGAATACGTGGCGGGGAGGCAACTACGGCAGCATGCGATGATCGACTGCCACAGCTTTCCCGGCCACTACGAATAACGTCTTGAAACACACAAAGGGTCAGCGCTCTCGTGCCCTTTGCGTTTGCAGCAATGCCTTGCCGGGCGTGTTAAATGCCCAGGCAGAGGTATTTGATTTCCAGGTAATCCTCGATCCCGTACTTGGAGCCTTCACGGCCCAGGCCCGAGGCCTTGATGCCGCCGAACGGCGCCACTTCGTTGGAGATCAACCCAGTGTTGACGCCGACCATGCCGTATTCCAGTGCTTCAGCCACACGGAACACACGGCCCAGATCGCGGGCATAGAAGTAGGAAGCCAGACCGAACTCGGTGTCGTTGGACATCGCGATCACTTCGGCTTCGTCTTTGAAACGGAACAGCGGCGCCAGTGGGCCGAAGGTCTCTTCCTTCGCGACAGCGGCGTTTTTCGGCACGTTAGTGAGGATAGTCGGCTCAAAGAAGTTGCCTTCCATGACCTTGCCACCGGCCAGCAACGTGGCGCCTTTGCTCAGGGCGTCAGCGATGTGTTCCTGCACCTTGGCCACGGCTTTTTCGTCGATCAGCGGGCCAGTGGTGGTGCCTTCTTCCAGACCGTTGCCGATCTTCAATTTAGCCACGGCCACTTTGAGCTTCTCGGCGAACACGTCGTACACCGAATCCTGGATATACAGGCGGTTGGCGCAGACGCAGGTCTGACCGTTGTTGCGGTACTTGGAGATGATCGCGCCTTCGACGGCCTTATCCAGGTCCGCGTCGTCGAACACGATGAACGGCGCGTTGCCGCCCAGTTCCAGAGAGACTTTCTTGATGTCCTTGGCGCATTCAGCCATCAGTTGGCGACCGATTTCGGTCGAACCGGTGAAGGACAATTTACGCACGATCGGGTTGCTGGTCAGCTCGCTGCCGATGTCGCCGGCGCTGCCGGAGACCACGCTGAACACGCCTTTCGGAATGCCCGCACGCTGGGCCAATTCAGCCAGGGCAAACGCCGAGAACGGGGTCTGCGAAGCAGGCTTGAGCACCATGGTGCAACCGGCGGCCAGGGCCGGGCCGGCTTTACGGGTGATCATCGCGGCCGGGAAGTTCCACGGAGTAATGGCCGCGGTCACGCCAATCGGTTGCTTGATAACGATCAGCCGCTTGTCCGGCTGGTGGCCAGGAATCACGTCACCGTAGACACGCTTGGCTTCTTCGGCGAACCACTCGATAAACGAGGCGGCGTAGACGATTTCGCCCTTGGCTTCAGCCAGCGGCTTACCTTGCTCCAGGGTCATCAGGCGAGCCAGGTCTTCTTGGTTCTCGATGATCAGTTCGAACCAGCGACGCAGCTTGTTCGCGCGGTCCTTGGCGGTCAGTGCACGCCAGGCCGGCAGAGCCTTGTCGGCGGCTTCGATAGCGCGACGAGTCTCGGCGGCGCCCATCTTCGGCACGGTACCGAGAATTTCGCCCGTGGCAGGGTTGTTGACCTTGATGGTTTGACCGTTGTCCGCATCGACCCAAGCGCCATCGATAAAGGCTTGCTGGCGAAACAACTGGGCATCTTTAAGCTGCATGTCGGCTTTCCTTAACAGCACCGCGCGCACGCGGAGCGAATTAGAGTTGTTGAAAGGCGCCTTGTGGGCTGCCGTCAGGGAAATCAGCCCCAGCACGCGAGAATAAGTGAATAGCGCACGGGAGACAGAGCGTTTGAAATCTCAAACGAATCCTAGGATCAATGGGGGTGCAGGGCAATAGTCTGTTCGAAAAAAAGAACGAAAACGGCGCATTTGCCGAATCTTTCTGATCAGCGTCATCCGACCGGGCTCCACCGCCCCGCCCCCTACCGCCCGGCGCAGGGCCCCGGCACGCCCATTTCCTACCCACCAGCGGCCAAAAACCAGCATGGACGCCCAAGGTCGACATGGGTATGATGTCGCCCGCACAAGCATCCGTAGCTCAGCTGGATAGAGTACTGCCCTCCGAAGGCAGGGGTCGTGGGTTCGAATCCCGCCGGGTGCACCAGATACAGATGAAAAAGCCCCAGGTCGAAAGACCTGGGGCTTTTTTGTGGGCGTCCATTTCAATGGGGGGAGAATGCCCCTGGCTGAACTGAGCGGTCTAAATTAGACAGCTCCGGCACGTCGGAAAAAGACTCGAGCAGCACCTGCTCCAGGATGGCAAAGAAACATTTGATGTGGGCCTGTTTCAACGCCTGAGGACGGGTGACCAGATAGACCTCCATATCGGGAAGTCGAAGATCCAGGAACAACTCCGTCAGGCCCTGCGCCAGAATACGTGGCAGCACCGCCACTCCCATGCCTCGTCTCACAGACTCAAGTTGTACGGCAAACGAATTCACGCTGATCTGCGCACGGTCCAACCCCGCAGCCTTTGCAGCACGCATTTGCGGCAGCATGTCCAGCGGAGGAAGCAGGGCAATATTGACCGCCGTAGCCGGAGTCACCCCTGGAAACCGCTTCAGGTACCCCGCGTCAGCGAAGACACCATAGGCGAGCCTGCCTACCGGTCGATAAATCAGCGATGGCTCGCCGAGGTGAGCGGTGCGTACAGCAATGTCTGCCACGCCACGGACGATCTTGTGAAAGTCGGCGGCTACCAGTAACTCAACGGAGCAACGTGGGTGCAGGGCAGTAAAGCGACTCGCGGCCTCCAACACGCAAGACGAGAACCCCTCTCCCGCACTGACCAGGACACTGCCAACCAGCTCCTCTTGCAACCCGGTCAAGTCCGCGGCTGCCTGGCGCCTCAGCCCCGCTTCCGCTGTCAAAGCAACTTCCACCAGGGATTGGCCCCGCGCGGTCAACCAGCATCCTTCAACGCCCCGCTCGACCAGTGGCTCACCTAGGGCGGCCTCCAACTGGGTCAGGCGACGCGAGACGGTAGACGCCGCGATACCCAGCAGTTGGCCCGCTTGAAGAAAGCTGCCACGCCGCGAGACGGCCAACAGCAGACGAAGATCGTCCCAATTTGCTTGCAACGCCATACCGCTTAGCCTTCCTGGTCTGCATATGTGCAAAACGATTATGCAGCAGTCGCTGTTTTTCCGCAGAGGCCTCAGCGGTATATCTACAGGCCTTCGAAACGACTGGAATGGAATGTATGACTATGGGCCCCCTGCGCAACACATTCGTTACCGGCGCAACCGGATTGTTGGGCAACAACCTGGTACGGGAACTGGTCGCGCGTGGCTATGCGGTCAAAGCGCTGGTTCGCTCAAGGGCCAAAGGTGAACAGCAGTTCAACGATTTGCCGAGTGTGGAATTGGTCGTTGGCGACATGGCCAATGTCGACGCGTTCGCAGCGTCGCTGCAAGGCTGCGATACGGTGTTTCATACGGCGGCGTTCTTTCGCGATAACTACAAGGGTGGCAGCCACTGGGAGGCACTCGAAAAGATCAATGTCGCCGGTACGCGAGACCTGATTCACCAGGCCTACCGCGCGGGGATACGCCGGTTTGTCCATACGTCTTCGATTGCCGTGCTCGACGGGGCGCCTGGCACCGCTATCGATGAGACATGCCTGCGGGCCGAAGCTGATGCGGATGACTACTACCGCAGCAAGATCCTCGCCGACCATGTCGTGCTGACGTTTCTGGAAACCCATCCCCAGATGCATGCCTGCATGGTGCTGCCGGGCTGGATGTGGGGGCCTGGCGACATTGGCCCGACCTCCTCGGGACAGTTGGTCAAGGATGTCGTCAACGGCAAGCTGCCCGGACTGATTCCCGGCACCTTCTCCGTGGTCGATGCCCGTGATGTGGCCTGGGCGCAGATTGCTGCAGCCAAACATGGACGGCGAGGAGAGCGCTATCTCGCGGCAGGTCGGAACATGACCATGCGCCAGTTGGTACCTGCTCTGGGACGTGTAGCAGGCGTCAAGACACCCGCTCGGCAACTGCCACTGCCCGCGTTATACGTCTTGGCGGCGGTGCAGGAAGTCTATGCGCGCTTGACCGGCAAGCCCATTTTGCTGAGCATGGCGACGCTGCGACTATTGATACGAGAGGAGCACCGTACCTGCTTTAACCACCGCAAAAGCGAACAAGAACTTGGCCTGAGTTTTCGAGTGCTGGAGCAGACCATTTCTGACACGGTGACGTGGTACCGGGAGCATGGCGGGTTTAGAAAAAACAAGGACGAAAACAAACGGTGAGCAAGACAATAATCCTGATGCGTCACGGCGAGCCAGCGCTGGCTGCAACCCATAAAATCTCAATGTCCGAGATGAAAGACTGGATCGAGCACTACAACCGATCCGAAATCACCCGCCAGCCCGTCCCGGATGCCAGCACGCAACTCGCCGCAACCGCCACGGTGATCGTTTCAAGTAACGCACCGCGTGCGCTGACTTCCGCCCAGGCGCTAGGACTGGAGCCCGCTGTGGTTGACGCGCTGTTCTGCGAGGCGCAATTGCCTCACGGTGATTGGCGACTTCCCCGACTATCGCCGTTTACCTGGGCATTTATCTTTCGCGTCTTATGGCTGTGCGGTTACTCACGCAATGTCGAATCCGCCGGCGCCGCGAGGCTGCGCGCCAGCACGGCGGCTCAACGACTGCAGTCCCTTGCCGGTGAAGGGCCGGTTCTGCTGCTCGGTCATGGCGTTATGAATCGAATGATCGCCAAACAGCTGCTCGCAGACGGGTGGACTCGCCAACAGCGTAACGGCAGCCAATATTGGAGTGCGGCGGTGTATCGATATGGCGATGTATAAGCGGTGATACCGGCCGGCAGCCAGAGGGCTTAAATGAAAAGCCCCAGGCCGAAAGACCTGGGTTTTTTTTGTGGGCGTCGACTTAACGCTTTTGTAAGGCCTCCAACCGCGCCGGCAAGTCTTCCTCGGGAAAGCGCGTATACAACGCCAGCAGCTTTTCATCCGCCGCCTTCGCCTCGCCGGCCTCACGCAGGTTCACGATTTCCTGCAACCCCTCCTCCAACGAAGGCAATATAACCGGCGCCCGCTTACTCAGTTTCGCTGTCGACTTTTGCGCCAACGAACCCGCGATTTCGGCTTGAACCGGCGCACTTTCAACCCTGGGTGCGACGGCCATCCGGGCCATCGGTGCCGGTGCGGAGAACGCCTGCGGTGCCGGGCGCGCAGCCTCATCATGAAGCGCGGAAAACGTCGCTGTGGATATTTCCGGTTGCGGCACGGGCGAGCGCATGACCACGCCGATCATCAGCGCCACACCGGCGACGGTCGCAAATGCCATCTGCCAGCGTGGTTGTTGGCAGGCGTGCAGCCAGCGTTGCCACAGGCTCAGTTGCGGTGCCGGGGCTTCGCAGCGGGCGGCGTTGAGGATGAAGGCGTCGAGGGACGCAGGCGGTTCGCCGGTGGTGTGTTGACGAAAATGTTGGAGCAACACGTCGTCGGGGTCCGGTGTGTGTCGGGAGTCGGTCATGCGGATATCTCCTCGGCCAGCAGGCGGCGCAGTTTCTGCTGGGCATAACGCAGGCGGCTTTTTACGGTTTCCAGCGGGGCTTTGGTGAGGGCGGCGATTTGCGGCACTTCGAGGTCGCCATGCAGGCGCAGCAGGAAGACTTCACGCTGGTCTTCGGGCAAGTCTTGCAGCGCGGCGTCGAGTCGGGCCTGGTCGCGGCTCAAGCTCAGTTGCTGTTCAGGGCCGGCGCTATCGTCGGGCTGAGCATGCAGTTGTTCGTCGTAGCTGTCGTGCAGTGGGTTGTGAATTCCGTGCTTGCGCCAATGATCGATTAGCCGGTTGCGGGCAATCTGGAACAGCCAAGTACGAAAACTCGCGCGCCCCTCTGGCTGCGTGCTGCTTCGAATCAGGCTGAGCCAGGTCTCCTGATAGATTTCCTCGGCCAGTTCAGCCTTGTTGCTCAGGGACACAAGGAACCGATACAGGCCCTGGCGGTGCCGCGCGTACAAAACCTCGAACGCAGCACCGTCACCGGTTCGGTAGCGAGCCAGCAGCGACTCGTCGCTGGGTAAATCGTTTGGAGCGGGCATATCGATGGCTAACTCCCTTTATCAATGTTTGGCAGGGGTCTTGAGGCCCTGCGCCAATTCCACCAATTGCACGAACTCGTTGCGCAACCCAAACGGGTCATCCCCTCGCGCCGAGCGGGCCAGTGCGGCGGTGTCCTGCAAACTCATGCTGCCAGTGTAGCGGCCATCGCCTTTGAGCTGTTGAGCGAAGGCAGCCACTGCCGCCGAGAAACGCAGGTCGTCGCTTGCCTTGGTGGACTCGTTGCTGATGGGCCGCTCAATCAGTTGACTCTCACCCCCCGCCGCAGGCTTGTAGCGCACCCGCAACATCGCCAGCTCAGCGGATGTGCTTTCAACCGCAGGCGCGGCGGCGTAACGCAACGGCTCCAACCACCCCTGCTCGCCCTTCGGCACAATTTCGTACAACGCGGTGACCGTATGCCCTGCACCGATTTCACCGGCGTCGACTTTGTCGTTGTTGAAATCCTCACGCTTCAAGGCGCGATTTTCATAGCCCAGCAGGCGATATTCGCTGACGCGTGCCGGGTTGAACTCCACCTGCAATTTCACATCCCGCGCCACCACCGTCAGGGTCGAGCTGAGTTGGTCCACCAGCACCTTGCGCGCTTCGCGCAGGTTATCGATGTAGGCGTAGTTGCCGTCGCCCGCGTCGGCCAGTTGCTCCATCAGGTGTTCGTTGTAGTTATCCACACCAAACCCCAGGGTGGTCAGGGATACACCGCTTTTGCGCTGCTCGACGGCCATTTGCTTGAGGCTGTCGAAGTCGCTGATGCCCACGTTGAAGTCACCGTCGGTGGCCAGCAGGATGCGGTTGATGCCCTTGTCGATGAAACCTGCGCGGGCCATCTGGTAGGCCAGTTCGATGCCGGAAGCGCCCGCAGTTGAGCCGCCGGCGGTGAGTTGGTCAATAGCGTTGCGGATCTTCGTCTTGTCGCGACCGGAAGTGGGTTTGAGCACCACACGGGACTCACCGGCGTAGACCACCAGCGACACACGGTCCTGAGTCCGCAACTGGTCTACCAGCAATTTCAGGGTGCTTTTCACCAACGGCAAGCCTTCGCGGCGGTCCATGGAGCCGGACACATCCACCAAGAACACCAGGTTGGCCGGCGCCAGGTCCGCCACGGCGCGGTCGGACGCTTTGATGCCGATGCGCAGCAGTTGGGTGTGCGGGTTCCAGGGTGTGGCGGCGACTTCGGTGGTCACGCCAAAAGGCGAACCATCGGTGGGCAATGCGTAGTTGTAAGGGAAGTAATTGACCATTTCCTCCAGTCGCACAGCCCCCTCAGGCGGCAAGCTGCCTTGGTTGAGGAAACGTCTTACATTGGCATAACTGCCGGTGTCGACGTCGACGCTGAAGGTGGAGACGGGAGTTTCGGCGACGCGATGCACCGGGTTGTCCGGCAGGTTTTCGTATTGCTCGCGCGGCTCGCTGCGGTACGCCATCGCCGCCGAGTCCTGCATCACCAAGCCCGTGGCCATGGGTGCAGGCAAGGCCATGCGTTTGCTGAGCGCAGGGTAGCTTTTCAGCTCGGAAACAGGGGCTGCTTCGACAGGCTTTTCCACATCACGGGAGGAAGGCAACCCACAACCCGCCAGCGCTACCAGCAAGGTAACGGCGAAGCCCTGGGCAGCAGGACGCACGTGCAGAAGAGGACGGGACATTGGCTTAACCTCGTGTGTGAATAATCCGTTCACAAGGTCAGACGCAAGGCTTCAGGGATTCGGGTTAAAGACCGGTGTTTGTGGATAGGTCGAAACGGGCTACAACTGGCAATTCAACCGACTGACGCCCATCCAGCAGCGACGGGGTTAAGTGATTAAATTAAACATTTCGTCTATAAAAAACATCAACTTCAACACCTTATAAACTTCATACGCAAGACTTACGCAGTCACATATCGACCTTTGGAAATCTATTCTCACACTGGCAGTTTTGCACTTAGCAACATGGAGTTTGCGGATTCGTTCAAGAAAGGAAAAGTGCAATGACCCACTGAGAGTTACCACATTGAGAATAGATTCCAGACCCTCTTTTTATCCCCTCCATCCGCATGCCGCCCAACAGACTCGGCACTCCTCCCGCCCCTCACCTTTACAGATGATCTTCCGACCGCTCTTTCAACCTTTCATCCGGCACCGCTTTGTGCGTCCAGCTCAACAGCAATACAACCAACAGAATCGCCGCTGGGACGCCCCCGCTACAGGCAACCGCACCGCAAGCAGCGGTTACTATGACGCTACTCAGCGCTCGGACGATCCGCATATAAGCAAGATCAACAAGCAGTCTTTTGATAAACAACGGGCAGTTGAGCAACTCACACAAGGCACGAGTAAATGGCAGGACTGGAACCGAAATGGCAAGACAGAGATTTCCTACCACTTCAAAAACGACCGAGATGGCAGTTTTAACGAAACGCAAAAACAAGAAGCCCGACGCTCCATCCAATCCTGGAGTGATGTGGCTAACCTGGCCTTCACTGAAAACGGCCGCCTGGCAGAGGGACGATTGTCCTTCCGGATTTCTAACAACGAAACCGCTGCCCAAGGTTTCTATCCCAGCCCCAATGCCGATGGCGGCGATACCGTTTACAACCCAAGTTTTGTCGCGCGCCCGGTGATAACCCACGAAATCGGTCACACCCTCGGCCTGACGCATCCGGGTCACTACAACGGCCAAGCTTCAGAGGAGCAGCGTGTCTACGCACAGGACTCGAAGCCCATACCGTCATGAGCTATTTCGAGGCTCAAGGCAGCGGCAAACTGCTTGGGGAACGACCGAAAGCCCCCATGATGGATGACATCAGCGCCGTTCAAAACATGTACGGCGCCAATCATCAAACCCGTCGAGAAAACAACACCTACGGTTTCAACGCCAATAGCGGAAGGGACTACTACTCCCTAAAAAACCACCTTGATACCGCCGCCTTTTGCATATGGGACGGCGCCGGTAACGACACCCTGGATGTCTCGGGTTACGGCAACAACCAAGTCATCAACCTCAGGGCTGGCTCGTTCTCCGATGTCGGTGGCTTGCAAGGTAATGTCTCGATCGCCCGGAATTGCCTCATCGAAAATGCCATTGGCGGCTCCGGCCACGATGCACTGATCGGTAACGACGCCGATAACCGGCTCACGGGCGGGGGTGGCGCCGATCGGTTGCGTGGCGGCAGAGGCGCCGACACGTTCGTCTACAACCGCGCCAGCGACTCAGCCCCTGCAGCCCCGGACGAAATCATGGATTTCACCAGCGGCATCGACAAAATTGATCTGCGCGCAATAGAGAAAGAAGCCAATACACACCTCACCCTCGTGACTGAATTCACCGGGCGTGCTGGAGAGACAATCGTGAGTTACAACCCGCAAACCTATCGCTACTTCGTCGCCATAGACCTGACGGGCAACCGCAACCCGGACTTCCTGGTGAACAGCACGCAAGTGATCAAGCCCAAGGATATTTTTGTGAACTGAGGGTGTAGAAAGCCTTTGCTGACATGTGGTCAGCAAAGGCTGTTTCGACAAATCAATCCGTACCGTACTTCGGATTACGCGGACCATACAGGATCCCGGTGCGTTGCCCCGCTGACAGCAGGCGCGCACTGGTGATACCGGCAATCGGATGCGCCGCATCGGTGGAGCTGTTGATCACCTGCTTGACCGCCGCCGAGATCAACATGCCCACCAGGCCACCATTGTTGTTATTGCCTTCTTCGCTGGAAGCCCGTGCAGAACCGGTCCACAGGGTGGTGCCGGTACGCAGGTCTACCAGTTTGGCCGAGGCCGTCACGGCAGTGTCGCTGGAGATCAGCATGTACTTGGTGCCGTACTCGCTGACGGTGATGTACAGCGCCGCATCCGCACCAAAGATGTCATGCAGCTTGCCCGGCGCCACAGCCTGAATATCGTTGGCGGTAGTCAGGCCGTTCTGGCGGAAGGTTTCGTCCACCAAGGCAATCGGCAACACGTAGTAACCGGCTTCGGCCAACGGGTAGGTGACCTGGGAAACCATGCTGTACGACGCCTGCACTTCCGGCGATTCGTTGACCGGCGGCAGTACCAGGATCGACTTCGGTCGCGACTGCTTGTACGCCGTGTAGTCGATGGTCTTGGGGGCCGCGCAACCGCCGAGCAAGGCCAGGGCCAGCAAGGCACCAGTGAGTTTTAATAGGCTCATTTAGTGGCGACTCCGGTCTTGGCGTTTTTCAACAGAAAGTCCATGTACGAGGCGGACTCAGGGAACAATGCCTTCTCGGTACGGAACTCCTGCACCATCTGGTCATCCTTGCCCATGCTCAGGTACAGCATGCCCAGGTGGGCGTGGTACCCCGGAGGCGCCTTGCGGCCACTGGCGTTGATCTTTTGCAGATCGCGCTCCAGAGCCTCGACCTGCGCTTCCTTCGGCTCGCCCTTGAAGTACTCGTAAACCTGCGGTTGGTAGCTTTCCCATTGATACAGGGGTTGGGGCGCCGTGTGGCACCCGGCGACCGTCGCGATTGTTGTCAGCATCAGCGCCAACTTCACTGCCTTGCTCATCCGTGTACTGCTCCTTGAGGTGTTGCTGATCAGTTACGCGGGTTCCAGGCGCCGGCGTTGATGCCGTCGACGAGGCGGTTGATCGCTTCGCGCATGGCCAGGTCCAGGACCTTGCCATTGAGGGTGGAGTCGTAGCTGGCGGTGCCGCCGAAGCCCACGATTTCACGGTTGGACAGGGCGTATTCACCGGCGCCCTGGGTGGAATACACCACTTCGGAAGTACTGATGTTGACGATATTCAGCGCGACTTTGGCGTAAGCCACCTGGGTCTTGCCACGGCCGAGGATGCCGAACAGCTGGCGGTCGCCGGTTTCTTTACGGCCGAATTCGGTCACGTCGCCAGTTACCACAAAATCAGCGCCTTTGAGCTTTTGCACGGTGCCTTTGATCGCGGCTTCCTGGGAGATTTCGCCCATGTTGTCGCGGTCCAGCACGCTGAAGCGGTTGGTCTGCTGCAGGTGGGTGATCAGGATCGTCTTGGCCTGGCCACCGAGGCGGTCGACGCCGTCGGAGAAGATGCCGCGCATGTAGCTGGAGCGGTTATCGAACTTGCCCACGGCAATCGGCACGCGTACGCCGGAATAAGCGACATTGGCGCTGGCGACTTGCTCCACCGGCATGGCGCGATTGCTCTCCGTGGCACAACCGGCCACGGTCAGCAGCGCTGCGGCGGTGAGGCCCGACAGCAGGATTTTGGACAGTGTTTTCACGTAGTGCTCCTGGGGTGAGAGATCTGTTGCGGCAGATGAAACTAGCGGGATGGAATGTTGCGTAAATCATCGACGATAAAGCGGCTCAACAGCCCCGTGTAGAAGCCCTCGACGTTGGAGTTGCCGCTGCGGGTAAGAATCCCGCCGACCGTCTTGAGGTTCTGCCAATTCCCCGCGCCCCCTGCAGGCATCAGACCTTCACGCGCCTGGGCAAAGTGCAAGACTTCGGCGTTGCCTTTCCTGACTTTGACCTTGTAGTTGAAGTCGACACCGACCAGGTATTTGTTGTCTTCGATAAGCGTGCTGATCAAAGCACCCTGGGTGTCCTGAATACGCCGCGCGTAGATGACATCCACATCCAGGATGTAGTCAGCGGAAGCTTTGCTGGTGGCATAGCGCTTGGCCTTGAGCAGACGGTCCACCAAATCGATACCCAATTGCTGGCGAACTTTGTCATCCGGCAAAAAGCGCTCGTTCTGCCCCTTAACATCAACGTCAAAAGTGTCGAGCCAGTAGGTAGCAGTCTTGGGAATGGTGACCGGCGCCGGGGAGATGTAGTAATCCGGCTTGGAGGCGCAGCCTGCCATTAGGCAGACGGCAAGGAATACGGCAAACGCGCGCATGTCTGATTTCGTCCCTGAAAAGTATCGTGTTTTAAACAACCGCGGCATTTTACGGGGTTGAGAGGGCTTCTCAAGTTGTTTCGGTGACCGCTGTGCCGTAACGCACACACCTCAAGTTATGCGCCGCCCGGTCGAGACACTGGCTTGATTCGCTCATTAATAGGGAAATAGTGTGTTGAAAAGCCTCTACCGCGCTGCGGCCCTGGTCGCTGCGCTGTCGATGACAGGATGCGTGTCCTACACCGTCACCGGCCCCATCGGCGCCCCGCTCCAACCCGCGTCAGTCAGCAGCCCGCGCAGCGCGCAAATCGCCGATGTGACGGTGAACGCCGCCGACGTCAACGATGCCAACAAAACCGCGATCAGCCGCTCGCTCACGGTCCAGCTCAACCAGTACGTGCGCACGGCGGGCTACTTCAAGCAGGTCACCGAGTACCCGGTGCGGCTAGAAGAAAACGACGTATCGCTCAAATTCAACATGACGTCCCTCAAGGGCCATCGTGGCGTGCACCCTGCCTACGTGCCCGGTGCGCTGCTAACGCTGACAATCTGGATCTGGGTCAACGGCCCGATTTTCGTCGACACCTTCGACGTGGCCGGCGACCTGGTGATCGTCGACCGCGACGGCAAGGAACTGGCGAGCGCCAAGCAAGAGGTCAAGTTTGAACGCAACGTGGGCCTCTACGGCCGTGAATACTGGGCCCCAACCATGGGCGCCAAACAGTTGAACGAACTGGTCGCACAACTGCTCGACAACGCCACCGCCAAACTGGCCAAACCGTAAATTCAAGGAGCACCACATGAAAGGACTGATCAAGCACAGCGTGGTACTGGCAGCGTTATTGTTGGGCGGTTGCGTGTCCTACTCGCAACACGAACTGCCACCGGTACAAACCTGGCCGCCGACCGCCAACGCGCCAGCGCAAAAACCCACGGCGTACGTGCGCACCACAGCGTTGAACCAGGTCAACAGCGGCCCCGGCAACACCGCCCCCGGCGCCCCCGCCGCCTTGTGGGAAAAAGCGGTGGCTGACTCGTTCCGTCAGTCCAACCGCTTCTCGCGGGTGAGCACTGACAAGGTCGACTCGGACATCTACGCCGAAGCCACGCTGTACAACAACGAACAGTTCAGCATGGCCTCGGCGATCATCACTGGCGTCACGTTCTTCATCATCCCATCCACGGCGAAGAACACCTTCACCCTGCAGACCGTGTTCAAGGACAAGGACGGTAAAGAGTTGGGCCGGGTCAGCAAAAGCGAATCCGTGCGCACCTGGATGCACCTGGTGCTGATCGTGGGCATCCCGTTCCAGACGGACACGCGGCAAGTGGTTGAAGCACTGACGCGCAGCACGCTGGATGAGGCCGTGCAACGCAAGTTGCTTTGATAGTCACTCGGTAGGCGCCGGCGAGCCGACGCCCACCTTCCCTTAATCGACAGCAACCGTTACCGCCACCGAATACGTCACGGGGTTGTCCCCTGCGCCGCCCTTGGTGCGGAACGTCAGGCTGGCTTGTTGGTCATTGGTAACCAGCGGAACCACCGGCTTCGAGAAGTTTTGCTCGGCTAGCCGATGGCTGCTGCAACCGGCCATTAACACAGCGAACGCCATGGCTACGGGGAACGCGAAAGTGGCTCTCATAAGAGTCCCGAGAATGAACAAGCGGGATTCAGGGCCAGCACAGCGCCCGGCCCGATAAGGGCCTTTGCATGGCATTGGCTAGATGCTGGCCAAAATGGTCGGTTCGCCCCTGATGGCATTCAAGTGCAAGGATCGCCACAGAAACCCGAGGGCATTCAGCCAATGTCTTTGTCTTTTCCCGGTCCCGGCACCAAGGTCAGCCCCGGGTGCTCCACATCGCGGGAAACATGCGATTTCACGCCCTCCACGCCGCCCTCTTCGTCGTTGTGGATGACCAACACACCGGGTCGGCGCAACTGCTCCAGTTCGCCGTCCCCCAACTTGAAGCTTTCACTCAGGTGCTTATCGCTGAGCGCATTGGCCTCGGCGCGGCGCTGGGCGAACTTGCGGCCGCGGTGTTGTTGATAACGTGCCCAACTGATCAGGATCACTGCATTGAACAAGGCAATCCACAGGTACACCTGCAAGGTGTTGAGCGCCGAAAAAATCGGCGCGTCCAGGCGTGGGCCGCCATGGGTTTCAAGCATCGCGGTAATCCCGCGGGCCAGCAGCCAGATCAGCCCGCCCCAGGCCAGCAGCGTCAGCAGTACATCGATGATCCACATCACTGAGTTTTGGCGAGTTCTGACCAGTTTCATGGTCACGCCTCCTCTTCACTAGGTTTAATACCGCGATCCGGGCTGACCCAGCGCGCGCGCTTCTGGTGCTGACTGAAGAGCACCTTGGGAAAGCTGACCAGGGTGGTCAGCAAACTGACCAGCCAGAACACCATCGGGTACCACACGGTCCAGAACAGGGTTTTCCACAGGTCTTTCTCGTAGCGCCGGTCGATCAGGATGCTGACCGCAAACTGCAGCAGACACACCATCGCCAGCACCAGGCCGGTAAACGCGGGGGGCACCAGGGACTCCACGACAAGTGCCGGTGGCAGTACCACGAACTTACCCACGCCCCAGAAGATGACAGAGAGCAGGAAGGTGAAAGCCCAACCGGTGGACAGGCAGTATTCGAACAATAGCGGCCACAGGTAACGATGGCGCCATTGCCAGATGCCACGGATATTTTTGAACAACACCTCGGCGCCTCCCTGGGCCCAGCGCAAGCGCTGTTTCCACAGGCCGCCGACCGTCTCGGGCATCAGGATCCAGCACAAGGCGCGGGGCTCGTAGAAGATGGCCCAGTGATCGAGTTGCAGCTTCCAACTGACATCGATGTCCTCGGTGATCATGTCGGTGCTCCAGTAGTCGATGCGGTCCAGCGCCTTCTTGCGAAACGCCACCACCACACCCGAGACCGTGAAGATCCGGCCGAACACCCGCTGGGTACGCTTGATCAACCCAATGATCGAGGAGAACTCGCCCACCTGCACCCGGCCGATCAGCGTCGAGCGCGTACGAATACGTGGGTTGCCGGTCACGGCACCCAGGCGCGGGTTATCGAGCATCGGTGCAACCATGTAGGCCGCTGCATTTTTGTCGAGCAATGCGTCGCCATCGATGCACACCAAGTACTCACTGCGCGCGGCCACAGCGCCCATGCGCAAGGCCACGGCCTTGCCCTGGTTCTGCGCCAGGTGCAGCACCCGCAGGCGAGGATTCTCCAACGCCAGGGCATCGAGTACCGCAGCGGTGTTGTCTTGGGAGCCGTCGTTGACAGCGATCACTTCGATGTTCGGGTACAACTGGTTCAGTGCCGCATGAATGGTGTCACCGACGTTATCACCCTCGTTGTAGCAAGGAATGATGATCGAAATCAGCGGATTTCCAGCCAAGGTCGGCGCCGGCGTGTCTTCCTTCCAGGGCCAGTGACGCTCCCAGTGCAACCAGAAGTACAGGCCACCAGAGATCCACAGCGCCGACATGAACAGCGGGTAGAAAAACACGAAGTCCATCAGGAATTGCCCGGTGACCAGGAAGATCAGGCCAAGGGGTACGCCCAACACCAGTGCCAACACGAATAAAGCCAGGATTCTGTCGAACATGGTCAAGGGTTCCATTGATTGGAAAGGGCCGGACGTACCGTCTTCAGGTCCGGCGAGTTTTCCAGGAAGTTGTCCGGGTAGTAGCCAAAACTCCTGACCCCCTGGCGTTTGAGTACACCCATCCATTCGGCCATCTGCACGCCATCGATATTGGGTGCTTCCTTGGTACGCCAGTCTTTGGCTTGCAGTTCAAACACAGTGCGCTGCAACGCGCCGGGGCGTGCCTTGACCGTGGCCACCAGTTTTTCCAGCCAGCCGTTGGAGTTTTTCAGCGTCTCGCCTTCCATCAGCGGCATGGCCATCGGCGCGGTCCAGTCATAAGTCTGGAGGAAGTCATCGAGGTTCTGTGCGAACCAGGTTTCGCTGGCCGGGTTGAGCATCGGCTCAGCGAAAATATTGCGTGCGGTATCAACTTGCGGCCCACGTATGGCGCGGACCTTGCCCGTCAATTCCTTGGTGAAATCAATCAGGTAACGGCTCTTGAAGCGCGTCCAGCGTTGCATCACCGCTGGGTCCGCACGCAGTGCTGCAATGCTGCCCGGCAGGCCGTTGGCGGCATAGGCCTTGAGCGCCGCGGGGCTGGCATCTTCGAAGTCCGAGAGGATCGCGTCGTCGTGGAACAGCACGCCGTCAATCAACGTGTTGCGCGCCAGGTCTTCGTAGATCTCACCGATCTGCTGGCGCACTTTCGGATCAAACGGCGACAGACGCTTGTATTGGTCCGGGTCGACGCCGACCTGGCCGGTTTTCGGGTCCCAGCGGGTGACGCGCGGCAGCGCCGGGTCCAGGGCAAAACTGAGCACCGGCATCCACGCAAAAATTGCCACATGACCACGGGTATGCAGTTGCCAGGTGACGCGGTTGAACAGGTCCTGGCGCACCGGGAGGTGACGGTTGGGGAAGTACAGCGAATGCACCAGGCCGTCACCCTTGGGGTCAGCGAAGGCTTGCAGGAACACCGTGTTGACGCCCATGTCCGCCACGCGCTGGATCAACTGGTCGAGGTTACGCGCCTCTTGGGCCGGGTCCGGGTCGTAGACATTGTCCAGGTCGACGTGCAGCACGCGCATCGAAGTCTTGGCCTGGGTGCCGACGATGGCGTTGGCATAATGCTCGCTATCCGGGTCAGAGGCCACCAGAAAGCGTGGGCTGCTCATGAGGTTAGTGAGGTTGTCCAGGCCGTCGTCCAGGGTCAGTGCCATCTTGTAACCCTGCTCGTCGACCACCGCCAGCGAGGTGCCGTCGGCAGCCCCGTAAGGCCAGACCCACACCCGTGGGGCCTTGCCGGTGACCGCTCGGAGTTTGTTAGTAATGGCCGTCACGTCGGCGCGCATCCGCGCCTGGAACTGGGCTTCAGTCTCATATTTGCCGGTGGCGGCATCATAGCGGCGCGTTGCGGCGGCGGGTTCCAGGTTGCCCTGGGGGTTGGCCAATATGCCGGTGTGGCTGGCGTCAGTGTGGGCGGCGATTTCCACCAGGCCCGACTTGGAAATCTCCCGCACCTGCTCCCAGGTGAGGAAGTCGGAACGGGCTCGCGGCGTGCCGGCAAAATCCACCGGTTTGTTCAACGGGGTGTCGATCCAATAGCCCACCGGGGCCAGGATCGCCGGCCAATGATAGGCACGCAGGACCGGCAGCACACGGGTGTAGAAACTCGAATAGCCGTCGTCGAAACTCAGCATGATGGCCTTGGGCGGCAACTCACGCCCACCACTGCGCGCCGCCAGGATCTGGTCGACGCTGACCGGCTGATAGCCGTTCTCACGCAGCCAGGCCAACTGATCAATCAACCGCGCGGTGCGTGCCGCCACTACCGTCTGATCGGGGTCGCTATCTTCGATGTCGTGGTAGGCAATGCCCAGGAAGTGGTTTTTCGGCCACGGCGTTTCGTTGGGCGGTGTCGGCCGCTCGGCAGGTGGGGTGTATGGCGCGGGTTGCTGGGCGCAGGCACCGACCAACAATACACCCAGGACCAATAAACAACGACTGAGGACGGTCATGATCAGGCTCTTCTAGAAACGGTAAATGAGGTCGACGAGCAGGCGCAGATCGCGTTCGCGATCGCCGTCATAAGGTCGGCTGATCAGGCTAAGGTTGGCGCCGGCTTCCAGCACGTCGTTCCAACGAACGCGTTGGCCGTAACCGATCAAACCGACAGCACCCGTGGAATAATCTTGCTGGCTATACGTACCTGCACCGACCTGGAATTGCTGGCTCCACTGGGTCTCGTAGCGGTGATAGAGCACATGATTGACCGTGACGGTAGGCAACACGCTGAAGTCGGACTTGGGGTTGAAGTACACCGTGTCGTCTTTGGTGTTACGGCTGGCGCCGACTTCCAGGCCCAGGTCCACTTGCACGTGTGGTGAGCTGTAGATGCCCTCGCGGCCAGTGAGCAAAGCTTCAAGCCGGTTGTTGCCGTCACTGAAATGGGACGGGCTCAACGACAGCTTCCACTCGCGGCTTTCATTCTCGCGCCAGCGGATAAAGCCACTGCCGCCATTGGCCGTCACGTCGGCATTCAACGCCCGTAGCGGGGTGGTGGCCAGGAGGTAGCCGAGGCTACCGCCGTACTGCCAGTTGTCATTGATGTCGCGGGTAATCGACACCGCTGCGCCTTGCTTGGACCCATAACCGAAGGAGTGGTTGGAGACCTCAGCCGTCAGGGTCATGTCGCGGGTACGCCGCTCCACGCCGACGCGCTGCGAACGGTCCTGGCCGGTGCCTTCGGTAAAGTCTGCGGTGGCGTAACCCACACCTGCGAACACACGCCAGTCTTCATCGATGGGCGGGCTGTAGAGCACGCTTTCGATGCCCCAGTCTCGGCTGCCCGCTACCGCGCCAACATCGCCGCTATTACCGCCGCCGTAGCTTTTACCGGTGTAGGCCTCGACACGTAGCTCGGCCATGTCGTGTACATCACGCAGGCGGCTGAGGCGCTGCACCTGGCGGCTGTCCGGGTTGCGGGCAAGCACGTCATCGGTCAGCGCGTCCATTTGGCGCCACTCCTGAAGGTCCATGGCGGTATACGCTTGGGACACTTCCAGACCTATATCGCGCGGGACCTGGGCTTCGACTTCCTTGAGGCTACCTTCGGCGCGGCGCGGCCAATCTCGGGCGCGGTACATGTCGGCCTGGGCCAGGCGCAGGCCGACATTACCCGGGGCTTTTTGCACCAGTGCGTCCAGACCGGTTTCACTGCCCGGCAGGTCACCGCTGTTGGCACGGGCCTGGGCCGCCAGTTGTTGGGCGTCCATCCAGTTGTCGTTGGGGTTGCCAAGGGGCAGGCCCTTGAGAAAGACGCGAGGTTTCTCGGTGTTGGCCAAGTTGTCGGCGACGTCGCGAGCCTCCTGCACTTTGTCACTTTCCAGCAAGGCATAGTACAGCGCGGTGCTGTCACCGAAGTGACCGTCAGGGTCGGCGTCCGGCGCGGTCATTACCTGGCGATACAGCTGTTCGGCTTTTTCCGGCTGACGTTGGTCGAGGTAGGCGCCAGCCGCCCAGCGCACAGCATAGCTCGGCAATTGCACGCCTTCGCCTTTGAGGGTTTCGTACTCACGGATTACGTCAGCGGTGCGCGCCCGCGCCTTGAGGGCACCCAGGCGATCGATACGCCAACGCACCACGTCATCATGGGCGCTGGGGTCCGGGGTCCAGCGAGCAAGCAGTTGGTCATAGTCGTTGAGGGCCCGGTCGGCGATCACATAGCGTTCTTTCTCGGTGCGCGTGGCGACATCGGCCAAGCGCACGCGCTCGGCGGCGAGGTCGCCTTCCAGGCGGCGCTGGGTGACAGCGTCCAACACACCCGGATGCGCGGCCGACAGGCGCAACGCCGGTTCCGGCAGGCGGGCCCTTTGCAGAGCGACGATATATTCACGAACGACTTCGGGTTTATCACCGGCGCGGATAAAAGCCTGGTCGAACTCGAACAGGGCGTCGTAGTTCAAGCCCGCGCGGGTCAGCGCATAGCCGAGGGCCATGCGGCGGTTCGGGTCATTGGGTTGCGCTGCCACCAGTGCACGCGTGCGTTGCACCGCGTCGTTGGCTTGACCGCCATCGGCCTCGGTCAGGGCTTGGCCCAATTGCAGGTCGACATTATTCGGCTCACGCAGCAGTGCCTGCTGGTAGACCGCCAAGGCTTGCGGCCACTGCTTTTGATTGCGATACGTACGCGCCACCGTGGCGAGCGCCTGGGCCGTCAGGTTGCGATTCTTGCCCTGAGCCTCGTACACCTTCAGCACTTCGGCGTCTTGCCCGGCCCAACCGGCGATCACCAGATGATCGCTGATCTGGCCCGGGGTCTGGCGTTCGGCGGGTAGTTGCCGCAATTGGGTGAGGGCGGGTGTGAAATTGCCGTTGCGCGCCTGGATGATCAAGGCGTCGTAGGCAGGATCGGCCAAGGCAGAAGCGGGCATCAGCAGTTGACTGCACAAGGCGGCCCCGATGAGCAGTCGCAACCGGCCTGAAGCACTGATTGGAAGGTTTCGCAACATACCGTGAGCTTCCCTACATACTGAAAGCTATAACGATAGGTGGTCCTGAGCAATTTGCATCAGGGCGCCGGCGTCTAGTGACCCGACTTAGCTTTCCTGTGGGAACTATCCCTTAGGAAAGTAGGGAAAAGGCTCATTCAGAACAATTATTCAGAATTGTCCGCGGGACGAAAAAGCCAATGTGGGAGCGCACTTGCCTGCGATGACAGGGTCTCGTGCCGATGGCTTGACCCTCATCGCGGGCAAACCCGCTCCCACACTATTTTATTTCTTGCTGGTGTAAAAATTTTTACTGCGCGCCGCCGACTGCACCCACCTTGGCCATCACAAAACCAATGAATTGTTCGACGGTCATCTTCTGGCCGTTGAAGGTCACTTCATTGTTGGCGTAATGCAACTTGGAGACGATGTCGGTGCCCACCAGGGTCGCCAGTTGAGTACCGACCGCCACGCCGCTGACCATCTCGGCGGCCATCTGCGATTGCTGCTCGATGGCTTTAGGGTCGGTCACGCCACTCACCTGCGCTTGCAGGCCAGCAACGTCGCCAATCATTGGCTTGGACAAGCTCAGGTTGGCATCCAGCAATGCGATGACCTGCTTGCCCAGTTCAACCGGTGGCAGTTCCATGGACGCAGGCTTGGTCAGGTCCAGCACCAGGTTGAACTTGCTTTCGCCATGGGTGGTTTTCAACGACAGGTTTTCCACAGCCACTTGCGGCTTGGCGGCCAGCACTTGGTTGACGTTGGCCTCGGCCAGGGCCTGCTCGGCTTCGGTCAGTTGCAGCTCAGGCACCGGTTGACCGGCAGCGGCAGCGGCTTGCACCGGCTGCATCTTGTCCTGGTAGAGCTTGGTCAACACCAGTGTCGCCGGAATGTCGACGTTCTTCATGCTCAGGGCCATGGCTGCCGAACCGACAGGTTTACCCTGGTAACCAATTTCGTCGATCTTGTAATCGACGCGGCCTGCCAGGTTGTTGTCCTTGGTCTCGCTGGTGTCTTTCTGCTCGAAGCCCTTGAAGGTCAGCACGGCTTTCTGCGGGCCGAAGGTGACCTTGGTGTCGGTCAGCTCAACGGTGTTTTGCCCGGTGTAGAAACCGAAGGTGGATTTTTCCAGATTGCTGGCCACCGTCAGGCCGGACAGCTCGGCTTCGAACGGCGCGCCGTTGGCATCGATCACCGCGACTTTAAGGCTGTTCATGTAGCCGCTGGCCTTGACCTTCTGGCCTTCGGCGGTGCTGTCGAAGTCCAGGTTGGCGCCGGAGAAGCTCACCGAGGACTTGTCGTCCTTGAGTTCCAGGGGCAGCAGTTCGACGTTGCCGTTGACCGAACGGTTATAGCCGATATTGGCCACGCCTTTGAGTGGCGATACGTCTTTGCTGGCAGCGAACCATTTTTCAGTGGTGGCGTTCTTTTCCAGCGCGTAGTGACTGGTGGCCATGACGGGCAGCCACTTCAGCGACACCAGGCGCGAGAACGGCAGCGGGCCGTGCTCGATATGGTCAACGAACAGCAACTCAGGGTTCGGGTTGTCTTGACCGAACACCGTGCCTTGCCCCTTGAGGCGGTAGTGAGCGGTGCTGCTGAACAGGCCACGGTCCAGGGACACCAGCTCCAGGTTCACGGTGCTATCGGTGCCGGCCATGGAGGTCTGCAGTTCTTTGTTGGCGTTCAGGATCGCGGTTTGCAATACCGGCTCCAGCTGCTTACCGGTGTACCAGGCGCCGCCTGCACTGACGACGCCGACGGCGACAACAAAACCCAAGAAAACAACTGCTGGCTTATTCATGAAGTGACCTGATCAAATCCTGTGAGAAGTGGGCTGTCTTCCTTGAACCCTGAGGGGGTTGGCTCAAGCCCGCCGAAAACGGGGGAAGATTAGCACTGGCGGCCGCGAACGGCCCAGCTTTTCAGAGGGGTCAAGTCAGCAGTTGGTTCAGGTGTATTCGGTATCGATCTCATCGAGTTGATGATCAAAACTCTTCAAACGGGCCGTCCAGGTGTACACCAGCACCTCAAACTCGCGGTGTATAACGGCATTGCCCGGGGTGTCGGCCTTCGGATCGCAGAAGTCCAATTGGTAGCGCTCACGGGCCATGGCATTGGCCACATCGGACAATTCCCGCGCATTGTCCAGCCAATGCCTACCGTCGGCGACCTGCTGGTCGAGCAGTACACATTGCTTTTTCAGGGCCTCGAGGCTTTTTTCCAGAGGCGTACCGGTGAGTTCGCCCATGACCTCCTGGAAGGTGCGCCCCGGCTGCCAGTAGCTGCCCCAGAAATAGCGGTCGAACACGGTTTCGACGCGGCGCAGGGCGACCTTGGTGTCCCAGATCGCTACGCGGGTCTTGCCTTGTTCAAGCAGCTTTTTCTTCACGCGTTGATTTTGATAGGACGCCCACGCCACCACGCCGATGGACAGCGTGCCGATCACCAGGCAGGCGCTATCGAGAAACACCATCGCCTTGTCGATCTGATGGGCGAGCATGACGCCGTAGAAATAGGCAGCCGATAACAACACCAGTGCGAAGAACACACACCAGAAAGCGGGAGCATAAGGGTTTTTCATTATTGGAATCCCCATGAGCAAACGCGAGCAGTGACAGGCAGGTCGCTTTTCAACCAAAAGGCAGGGCGACCCACCTGTCAAAGCATAGCTTTTCGCTCAGGGTTTGCTGGGCTGTGACGCTTGCGTTCGTCCGCTTTCCCAACCGCCGCCCAAAGCCAGGAACAGATCGATCTGGCTCATGGCAACCTGGGTGTTGGCCGCCGCCAGTTGCGCCCGCACATCGGTGTAGGTGCGGGTGGCTTGCAGGTCGGCGAGGAACGACGCCCGGCCGGCCTGGAAGAAGCGATGCGTTTGCCCCGCCGCTTCCTTGGCCGACTCACCGGCATCCGCCAGGGCGTCGCGGCGTTGCAACTGCGCGGTGTACTGCGCGAGGCCTGTTTGGGTCTCGCGGATGGCATTGAGCACCACACCGTCGAAATGCGCCAGGGCGCCCTGGGTCGCGGCTTCAGCTTCGTGGATGCGCGCGCGCGCGCCGTTGGTCGGCACCGACCAACTGATCAGCGGGCCAAAGCCCCAGCGGTTGGTGGGCGCCGTGCCCAGGTCATCAAGGATACCGACCGTGCCGATCGTGGCGCCGATGCTGATATCCGGGTACAACGCGCCGGTGGCCACACCGATACGCGCGGTGGCGGCGGCCAGTTGGCGCTCTGCTTGGCGTACATCAGGGCGACGCTTGAGCAGTGCGGCGCCATCGCCCACGGGCAGCAGTTGGGCGATGTGCGGCAGTTCGGCGCAAGTGCCGGTGCCCGCCGGCAGTTGGTCCACTGGCTTGGCCAGCAACATCGACAGACGGAACAACCCGGCCTGGCGCGCGGCTTCGTAGCGCGGCATGTCGGCACGCAAGGATTTGTATTGGGTTTGCGAACGGGTGACCTGGGTTTCATCGCCACGCCCGGCGTCGCGCAGACGCTGGGTCAGTTTTGTGCTCTGGCCTTGCAGGTCGAGGGACTCGTTGGCGATCGCCAGCTCTTCGTTGGCCGCGCACACCTGGGTGTAGGAACGCACCACATCCGCCACCAGCGTTATGCGCGCGATGTCGGCGGCGGCCTGGGCGGCGTCAGCACTGGCTTGCGCGCTTTCGATCCCACGCTGCAAGGTGCCGAATAGATCGAACTGATACGAGGTGCTGATACCGACGCTGCCAATGTTCGCCACCGGGACTTTTTCCGTCAGCAAAAACGCCTCACCGGACTCCTGCAAGCGTTGGGCTTCGGCCTTCACGCCAGCATTCCAGCCACCGGCGGATTCAGCTTGCTGCACCTGATAACGCGAACGCTGCAAATTGGCGGCGGCGACGCGCAGGTCGGTGTTGGAGGCCATGGCCTGGCGCACCAACTCATCCAGGCGCGCGTCGTTGTAAAGCTTCCACCAGTGCGCCGGCACCGGCGCCGACACCACATTATTGCCCTCGCCCGCGATTTGCCCTTGCAGGTCACCACGGTTGATGGCGGATTTTTCCGGCAGTTTGTAATCCGGGCCCACCACTTGGCAGGCCGACAGCAGCAAACCCAGGCCGGCCGTGGCTAACAGCGCCGCCGGTTTCATGGTTTTTCTCCCTGCTGTTGTTTGGCTGCGGTTTTGTCATCGATGATCGACACCGTCGCCGTACGCCCGGCGATCATGCGGAAATCCGCCGGCACATCGTCAAAGGCAATCCGCACCGGAATCCGCTGAGCCAGGCGCACCCAACTGAAGGCCGGGTTGATGTTGGGCAACAGGTTGGAGCCGCTGCTGCGGTCGCGGTCCTCGATACCGGCGACGATGCTCTGCACATGACCGCGCAAGCGCGCGTTGTCGCCGATCACACGGATATCGACCGCCATGCCGACGTGGATGCCGTCGAGCTTGGTCTCTTCGAAGTAGCCATCAATGTGGAAGGAATTGCTGTCCACCACCGACAGCACCGGGCGCCCAGCCGTGACGAACTCCTGGGTGCGCGGCGCGCGGTCGTTGACGTAGCCGTCCACCGGGCTGCGGATCACAGAACGATCGAGGTTGAGTTGAGCGGCGTCCACCGTCACTTGTGCTTCGGCCAGGGCCGACTGGGCGCGGGCGACGCGGGACTGGCTTTCTTCCAGTTGCTCGCTGGGCACCAAGTTGCCGAGGCCACGGTTTCGCTTGTTCTCGCGCTGGGCCTGGGCCAGGGTTTCCTGGCGGTCGGCCACGGCAGCCTGGGCTTGGCGCAGGGCCAGCTTGAAGCGATCCTGGTCGACGGCAAACAGCACCTGGCCCTTGGTCACCAGTTGGTTGTCGCGCACGTCGACCTGCTGAATCAGCCCGGACACGTCCGGGGCGATCTGCACGATGTCGGCACGGATATGCCCGTCACGGGTCCAGGGCGCAAACATGTAGTACATGACCATGCGCCAGACAACGACGACCGCAAACGTCACGATCAACAGCGTCAGGACTACACGGCCGATGGTCAAAAAAGGTTTTTTCATGTCATCAGGTATCGACTGAGTGAGTCCACAGCGCCCAGCAACAGCGCATAGAGCCCCACATTGAACAATGCCCGGTGCCAGACCAGGCGATAGAAGTGGACGCGGGTCAACAGCCCGTGCACCACCAGGTACAACACATACGTAATGCCCATCAGCACCAGCAGCGTGGGCAGGAACACCCCGCTGATATCCAGATCACCGATCATAAAGGCGCTCCATCAGGTAGCGGCGCTTCCATTTCGGTGCCGCCAATGAATTCCACGCCGGGCAACAGCGCCAGGCGCAGGCCGGCCAGCGCGTGCAGCAGGTGCACGCGGGTGTCGTCTTCGTCTTGCAGGCCTTGGCCGTTGAGGGCGCGGCGCGTACGGTCCAGCGTCATCAGCAGACCACTGGGCGCGGGCAAGCGTTCGCCCGCCTTCAGGCACGCTTTGAAGTAGCCGCCCACGCCTTCTACGACTTGGTTGAGCAACACCCGCGGCACGCCGAGGATGCGCGGCGAGTACGCCAGCAAATCGAGCAGGTTCAGTGCCACGCGCAAGTCGCGCAGGGCGATCCCGGTGTCTTGGTTGGTCAGGGCCAGGCGCGGCAGGTGCTGCATCACGCGGTCAAGCATTTGCACGGCCATGTACCGGTGTTCGGCCAGGGTCGCAGGCTCGGTCATGCCGACGATGTCACGCCAACTGAAACGCGTCAGGCGCTTGGCAGCCAGCTCGGCGCCGAAAGGCCGTGAGATCAACGTCCACACAAAGGCGAACAACAGGCCCATGGGCCCGGCCAGGTTGACGTTGGCGAAGTTCAAGAAGTCCGCGTCGTAGGCACCCTGGATGCTGATGAACGACGAGGTATTCACCAGCGTCAGCAACATGCCCAGGTAAAAACGTGGTTGAACGGTCAGTGTGCCGATGCAGATAAACGGCACGGCAAACGCCAGCACCAACATCGGGAAATCGTGCAGGTTGGGCAGTACCAGAAACAGATAGAGGCTGGCGAACAGTACCGACATCGCGGTCCAGAAAAAGAACCGGTAGATCTGCGGTGCCGGGTCGTCCATCGAGGCGAAAAAACTACAGGCGACGGCCGCCAGAATCACCGCGCTGCCGCCGTCGGTCCAGCCGAGCAGAATCCACAACACCGAAGCGACCATGATCGCGGTGACGGTGGAAAACGCCGAGTAGAACATCAGGCCGCGGTCGAGAAAGGGCGTGAGCCGACCCAGGCGCCAGTGGCGGTACACGGCGCGCCAAGTGTCCTGGCTTTCGCACTGGATGGCGGCTTGCAGGCTGCGGCAGTCTTGCCACAGGTCGATCCATTCACCCAGGCGATACAGGGCGTTGGAGAACAGCAGCGTGTGGCGGTCATCCAGCGCTTCGCCTACGGGTTGCAGGGCTTCGATCTGGTCACGCAGGGCGCGCCAGCTTTCCAGGGACGCACTTTCGGTGGTGTTTTCCAGCCAGTGGTTGGCCGCCTCCAACAGTGGCGTGATCCGGTCGAGAAACTCCGGGGCGCGGTGTTCGATGGAGTACAGCGCATCGTCGAGTTCCTCCACCACCGGCAGCAAGTGAATCATCCGCCCGCGCAGTTCCTTGGTGTTACGTACCGTCTGTGGCCGCGCGCCTTCGTGGGGCAGCTGGCCAATCATCAATTCCAGGGTGTTGAAGGTGGCGACCATGCCGCCGCGCAAAGTGCTGACCTCTTCAGGCTGCACATTGCGCGTCAGAAAGCGCTGACTGTAGACCTGGGCATCGGCAAACCATTTAGCCACCGAGCCGTCGAACACCGGTGCCAAGCGACGCGGCCAGAACATCGCACCCACCACCGACGCTACCGCGATACCCAGGAAGATTTCTTCGGTACGCGCCTCGGCCACGTCCCACACCGCCAGCGGGTTATCCACCACCGGCAAAGCGATCAGCGGCAAGGTGTAGCCGGCCAGCATCAGGGCGTAGTTATTCGCGGTGCGCAGGTGCATGGAGAGGAACAGCAAGATGCCCGTCCACAACGCAATCACCACCACCAGCACATAAGGCGACTGCACAAACATCGGCACAAAAAACACCGCCGCCGCCGCGCCCATAAAAGTGCCGATGGCGCGGTACAACGCCTTGGAACTGGTAGGGCCGACAAACGGGCTGGAAACGATGTAAACCGTAGCCATCGCCCAATACGGACGCGGCATTTGCATAAGCATGGCGATGTACAACGCGATCATCGACGCCGCAAAGGTTCTAACGCCGTAGAACCAGTCTTTCGCGGGGGGCATACCGGTGAAAAAACCGTTCAAGGGGTCATCACCTCGGCCGCTTCGAAGGCGCGCAGTACCCGCAATGCCGCTTCAAGGTCGCTGTGGGCAATGTCAGACAGCACTTCCTGGCGCAGGCGCACCAATTGCACTTCCACCGCGTGCACCAACTCGCGGCCACGCTCGGTGAGGCTCAAGGCCTTGGCGCGACGATCATGGATATCTTCGGTGCGGCACACATAGCCGCCGCTGCACAGTTGATCCAACAGACGTACCAGCGACGGGCTTTCCATCCCCGACGCCTGGGCCACTTTTACCTGATGCACACCATCGCCCAAGCGGCCGATCATCAACAACGGCACGGCGCAGGCTTCGGAGATGCCATAGCTCACCAGCGTGGTCTGGCAGATTTTGCGCCAGTTACGGGCGCCCACCACCATGCTGCTGCTGAGGTTCATCTGGAGTTGTTCGAGGGTCTGGGACACTGGATTTTTCGCATACAGTTAGTTTGCTAACTATCAATATGGTGGAGGGATCGAGTGCCGTCAAGTTTTGATACAAATTAGTGACGGGGGGGGGAGGAGGTGTAGGTAAGTAAAGCGGGTTTGAGCGTGAGCGTTGAATTTTCGGCATTACACAATAAGTGGCTGACCGCTCCCACGTTAGGCAATCACCCTCCCTACCTCCTCCTCAATAAACTCAAACACTTCCTCCGGCACGCTGTACTGAAACTGCTTGCGCCGGTGCTTTGAAACCTTGCCCTCGTTATCCAGGCACATCATCACCAGCTTCGACAGATCACTGCCACGCACGTCATAGCGCTGGTTCACGGCCTTGATCACTCGGTCGTAGCGGTCGAGAAATTCGGTCTCTTCGCGCAATTCCACTTCCAGCGCACGGCGGGCCATTTGCAGGGTGAATTCGACGCAGCGGGTGGCGTCCCAGTAGCGGTAGATCGACGGATGGCCGGTGAAATCGAAGGCCATACGATCGCCGTCCAGCCACGTGACATTCCAGAATTCCCGCGTCGGCTGGGAGAAGGCTTTGAGTGCTTCCAGATACGCCTGCTCTTCGTGTTTCATTGCGACGGAAACCGGTAACAGCAGCCCGTTCTCCAGCGCGCCGTAGTGACAGAGCGTCTGGTGGATCAGGAAGCGCGACAGGCGCCCATTGCCGTCCATGAAGGGGTGCAGGAACACAAAGCCGAACGCGGTGACGGCGGCCGCAACAAGGGGGTCAACCTCGCGCACAGGTTGATTGGCAAAAGCCATCAGCTCTTCCATCAATTCCTGGCAAAGCTCAGGAGATGGCGGCACGTAGCTGACGCCCGCAGCGCCGCGCAAACCATTGTGCAGATGGTTTTGCTCATGACGAAACGCGACGGCTTTGTCGAAGGGATTGGAGACGGTGCTGTTTTGCAGCTCGACCAGATAGTCTTCAGTGAGCAGTCGACCTTCGTGGGCCTGGCGTAGCAGTTGGACGAAGCGACGGGATTTTTCTTCGCTGGGTTGTTCTTTTTCAATGGCGAACGAATCGCGGGTCTCGTGGAGGTAGGCCCACTGGATGGCGCGGTCCATCATTTCGGGTGGGAGAGTGGCCATGAAGGATTTGGCCCGGCCCAAAGTATCGAGACTCAACAAGGCATCAATTTCAGGCGTTCGTTCTACCGTTGCGCAATAGGCCAACGAGCCCAAACCGTTGAAGTCGATACGCCAACGGGAATTACGCGTAGACGGCCCTGTTACGTAGCGTTGCGGATCAAACAGAGGTGAAACACGGCTGTTGATCGGCTTGCTGTAATCCAGCCGTTGAAGGGTTAGGCCTTCCCACAGATAACAAACCTTACGGATGAATACACCGTTGGGTGCTTTCTCCAGCTCTGACAGTAACTGGTCTTGACTGACGGCTTCGAGCGCCTGAGCCAGAATGCCGAGGTTGATGCCTTCGTGCTTGAGTGCAAAAAGAATATGGTCGAGTACTGAGTCTGCAGAGGGTGCAACGGCGTGGGGAACGGCCAGGCATTCACCAATCATCGAGATTCGCGTGACGGGCTTGATCATCGCGACACAGGTGGGCGCAATGGCTTTCAACCCGAGAGATTGATGGAGATGGGCATAGCCAACCAAAGACATCGCGCAACCTCAGAAAAAGTTCACTTGCGCGATTAAAGCTCAGTTTTTTTCAACCCACACCAGATTTTTTCAACTTTAAGCCTTCTCGCTAAGTTTTTTGCACCCCTCGCCCGCTGCGCAGCAGCACATTCAACTCATCCACTACTTCCGCCCAATCCGCGTCCTCGCGAATTTCATCGCGCAAAAAAGCTCTCTGGCTGTCAGTCCAGAAAAACGCATCCTCAAGATGCAGATCCGGCTTGAGCGGTGAATGAACGGCCACAAACTGCTCAATGCTGACCGGGTCATCCGGCAGCCCCAGCTGTTTGAACAGAGACGGCAAGCTGTGCACAGGCGATTCCATGGCTGGCTCCTGAAAAGACGATTCCCAGGAGTCTAGCCCAACCGCATGGCCCGCTCAGGGGCCTGGGACAGAACAGTGGTCATTGGCCACTGTCTGGTATTGGCTTAATGCCGACTCGCAATCAGCGACAACCCTCTGGCTGCGCGGGTTCTGGCCCGAGGCACAGCACAAATAACCGCGCCCGCGCACCGCCGCCGTCCTGCTGCAACAGTTGGCGCCAGCCTTCTGGAATCGGTGCGAAATCATCCGGCGGCTCACTGCTGCTGATCAGCCAGACGCGTCGCGTATCGGCCGGTAATGCCGATAAGCGGTCAAGGTAAATACGCCCACCGTCCTGGTCCACCAGGGTGCCGAAGCCGTAGGCGTTCGGCCGGGTCGGCGTGCCGTCCGGTTTAGGCGGGGTGTAGAGCTGCAGTTGGGCGTCAGTCTGGTCGTAATACACATAGCTGAGGTACCACATCATGTCGCTGAGGACGATGCGGTCGTCTTCCTGGTAATTGCGATTGATGAACTCCACCGGCACGTTGAATTGGTCATGCACATCCACGGTGGAGTTGTTCTTCAGGCCCAGCAACTCCACGCCGACGAACAGCACGAACAACGCCGCGCCCAGCAACGACAGGCGCGCCGGCAGGCGGTCGATGGCCAGGGCCACGAGGATCGGCAAGCCCAGGGCATAAACCGTGAGGTAGCGCTCGATAAACACCGGGGAGATAAACGACACCGCATACACCAGCAGCAGCGGCAACAGAAAGAACAGCGCCAACAAGCAAGCCGACCGATAGCGTTCGCGATCACGCCAGGCGGTGATGCACACAACGGCGATCAACAGCAGCGGGAACAACCAGAACAGCGGCCGCCAGAAGCCGATACCTTCATCCTGGAGCATGAACTGCCAGATCATCGAGGGTACGGAAATCAGCGTGACCGGGTCTTCCCAGCCTATATCACCGCCGACCTTGAGCTGTTCGACGTGCTGGATCAGGTCCATCAAGTTCGGCAGCCAGGGCAGGTACAACGCCACAATCACTGCGTTGGCGCACCACCAGGAAGGACGAATGATCAAGCGCTGGCCGGGTGCTTGGGAGGTGCACAACAACCCCAGATAGACCCAATGCACCAGCACGCACAGCGCGGTGAAGTAGTGGGTATAGAAACCCGCGGCCATCAGCAGCACATAGGCCACCAGATAGCGCGTGCGCTCGGGCCGGCGTACCCAGTACACCAGCGCCAGCGTGGCGGCCAGCAGCCACACGGCCAGCAGCGAGTACATCCGCACTTCCTGGCTGTAGCGCACCGCCGTAGGAAACAGTGCCAGCAGGATGCCCGCCAGCACCGCCGCACGACGGGTGGACAGTTGCCGCGTGAGCCAGATGCCCATGCCCACTGCGACCACACCGGGGATCGCACTCATGCCGCGAATCGACCAGATGCCGTCGCCAAACAGCTCGATCCAGCCGCGCAACATGAAGAAGTACAGCGGCGGGTGCACATCGTGGGCCGCGTGGTACCAAAGGTCGGCCATCGCGTATTCGCTGAGCAGCAGGCTCGAGCCTTCGTCACCCCAGATCGCCGAAGCCGTCAGGCAATAGAAACGCACAGCCATGGCCAGCGCCAGAATCGGCACCCACCATAACCGGCTGAGCCAACCAGCACCTTCCCAGGCGCCCGAGAGGCGATTCACTGCGGGAAATACCCCAACTTTGTCGTCTTGTTCCACCACAGACCGTCGCACCTCAATTCCCCTGACATTGCCCGTTTCCGAGGCAAAACCCACGCTTGCGCAAATAAGCGCCACTCTAGGACAAAAGCCCCGGTTTCGCTCGCTGTTTCGCAAATGTCAGGCGGCAGCGAGGTTAAATTGCCACTATCCAAATCGGACCAATCGGCGATTTGTGTAGGCCTTCACCGAAGCTTTTGTCGGATCACGCTATGATTGGCACCCTCCAAGGACTCAGGATCAAGGACACGTCATGCGCATCGGTTTTCTGTCACCCCTGGCACTGGCTCTGCTTGCCGCAATTCCCCTACAGGCCCAGGCCAGCTCGGACGACTCGTGCTACCCCGACTGGCGGGTGTCGCGTGACACGCTGGACCCGTGCAACAACTTGCCGTTCCTGAGCCCTGGCAATGACAGCCGGGCCAACCTGCGCCTGCTGCTGGCCGATAAAAAGGCCGCGCCCCTGACACCGAATGCCTTGAGCAAAGATGATCTGTCCCAGGGCTTTGGCCCGGTGCCGTTCCCGGTGTATCGCCTCACCCCGTTTGCCGGCACCGATGCCGAGCCCGACAACGCACCGGACGACTCCCGTACCGCTGAACTCGACACCCTGCTCCAGCCCCTGGGCATCAAGCGCGACAACTACAAGACCGCCGGTGAAGCCTTCCTCAATGGTGAAGGCAGTCGCTGCCGCAGCAACGACGACGACAGCGCCACCGCGTTTATCAGCCAAGTAATCAAGGCCGACATGCCAACGGCCGAGCGCGATCTGCTGGTGAAGGCGCGCCTGCAATTACTCACCACCTGTGAGTGGGTGGGCCCGGTCGTGGCGCCGCCGCAGGACATTCAGTCGACCGAAGGCCAAGTGTTCCGCGCCTACCTGCAAGCCGCCGCCGACTTCTACACCGGCCGTTTTACCGATGCAGGGCCTGGCTTCGTGGCCACTCAAAACGCCTCCTCGCCCTGGCTGAAAGAGACGTCGCTGTACATGACCGCGCGCAACGCGCTGAACCTGGCCCAGGCCAATACCTATGACGAATACGGCGTGCCGAATCTTGAACGTGTGGATAAACCCGCACTGGCCGACGCCGAGAAAGGTTTTGACACCTACCTGAAAACTTATCCACAGGGCGAATACGCCACGTCTGCGCGCGGCTTACTGCGCCGGGTGTACTGGCTGGCGAACGACAACGACAAACTGGCCGCGGCCTATGCCTGGCAACTGACCCAGGCGACGGATAAACAGCGCAATGTGTCGGTGGATGAACTGGTGGAAGAGGCCGACCACAAGCTGTTGATGGTCAACCGCCAGACCGTCCAGAGCCCGATGATCCAGGTCGTCACCGACCTGATGGCAATGCGCGCCCACACCCCACCAACCCTGACCCGCGAAGACCTCGACGCGCAAAAAGCCGTCTTTGCAAACGAGCCAGCTCTGTACGACTACGTGCAAGCCGTCTACGCGCTGTACGTCGAGCATCAACCCGACAGCGCCTTGAAGCATCTGCCGCAGGACGTGCCATCGAACCTGGACTATTTCGCCTTCAGCCAACAGACCCTGCGCGCGTTGGCGCTGGAAGACAAAAAAGACTGGAAAGGCGCCGAAGCCCTGTGGCTCAAATTGTTGGCGCAGGCTAAGTTGCCGTTGCAACGCGACCAGCTGGAACTGGCCCTGGCGATGAACTACGAGCGTAGCGACCAGTTGGCTAAGGTGTTTGCCGTCGACTCGCCGATCAGCGCCAAACAAGTGCGTTACATCCTGCTGCGCAACGTCGCAGGTCCCGACTTGCTGCGCCAGCAGATCGCCAAGGCCAGTGACCCCGTGGAACGCGAGACCGCGCAATTTGTGCTGCTCTACAAAGACTTGCTGCGCAGCCAGTTCGCCACCTTCGCTGAAGACCTCAAGCAACTGCCGGTTCCGGCGTCGGAAGAAAAGCTGGGCACCAGCCTAGGCTACATCTACAGCGCCGGCCAGACATTGAAGCTGTTCCAGTGGAACGGTGACAAAGCCGAGTCCGGCTATGCCTGCCCGACCATCGCGCAAACGGCTGCTACCTTGCAAAACGACGCGAAAAACCCGCAAGGCCTGAATTGCTTTGGCGAGTTCATCTTGCGCAACGGCCTGGACGGCATGCCTCTGGAACAGGCGCGCGCCGCCGGCAGCCTGGGCAGTACCGCATCGCAGTTCCCAGGTGAAACCTTCTCGCGGCTCGACGGCTACAAACGGGTCATCGCCAACGCCAAGGCGCCGAAGAACGACAAGGCTTACGCGCTGTTTCGCGCCATCAATTGCTACGCACCTGCCGGCTATAACAGCTGCGGCGGCCAGGACGTCGAACCGGCCGTGCGCAAAGGTTGGTTCCGCCAGCTGAAAAGCGGCTTCGCCGACACCCAGTGGAGCAAATCGCTGCAGTACTACTGGTGAAGTCCCTGTGGCTGGGCTTGCTGCTGCTGGCAAGCCCGGCCTTCGGCGCCGTTGACGCCCGCGACTACGAGGCCTTCTGGCTATGGAGCGGCGTCACGCCCCAGCCTGTGCTCAAGCAGGCGAAAACCCTGTACATCCTCCAAGGCCAGATCAACTCCACCCGCCGCGCGCCAGAGCGAGGTGTGCAATTGATCGCCCAAGGCATGAGCGTGCCGCGCCTTACTCGTGGCGAGATCTGGGTGGTCTACCGCGCCCACACCCTGCACTGGCCGGAACAGGTCTACACCCAACTGTTCGGCCAAGTGCAACGTTGGCGCGATGCAGGTAACCCGGTCATCGGCATCCAGATCGACTTCGACGCACGCACCCAATACCTGCACGAATACACAAGCTTCCTGCGCGACCTGCGCCAACGCCTGCCCGCCGACCTGCGTCTGAGCATCACCGGCCTGATGGACTGGAGCAGCAACGCCGACCCAGCCGCCATTGCCCAGCTCAAAGGCGTGGTCGATGAAGTGGTGGTGCAGACGTATCAAGGGCGCCACAGCATCCCGGATTACGCGGCGTATTTGCCACGGATGAATCGCATGGGGGTGCCGTTCAAGGTTGGGTTGATTCAAGGTGGACTGTGGGAAGAACCGGGGTATTTGAAGCGGAATGAGTGGTTTCGGGGGTATGTGGTGTTTTTGCAGAATCGTTGACATTGATGTCAACTCTATGCAAGAAAGTGTCCTCTGTCCGCGGACAGAGGACACTTACCTTTGGAGCCCCATGAAAAGTCAAGACATCGTGGTCCTATTCAAATTAATAAGCCTGGAGCTCCAAGCCAAAGGGGAGCGCGTGAAAAAGCGAGAGTTCTCTGTAGAAAAAGAGAACGCGTCCCTCGGGTTTCAAAGTCTTCCGGAATACATTCAAAATTTCGAGACCATTCTACTTTCCTCATTTGATGACTGGCGGGGCTGGGATGACGTTGATGAAGACTCCGAAAAAAGCAACCCACACAATTACTCGGTGAGGGCTTTGTCTTCTGCACTGGGTCTCAGCAAAACCGAAGTTTCTTCGTCCCTGAATCGCTGCAGGGACATTGGATTGATTTACACGAACCACACTGACGGCCTACCTCTGGTAAGAAACAAAGCGCTGCTTGACCTGGTCACCTACAGCATTCGCTATATTTTCCCGGTTAAACCAGGCCCTATCGTTCGTGGCATTCCAACCGCCTTCGCTGCGCCCATCCTCGCAGGCAAAGTGATGAGCGGCGGTGATCTCATTCCCGTCTGGCCAGATGCATACGGAAAAAGCAAAGGCCAAGAAATCACGCCGTTATATAAAACTGTCCCCGGCGCTGTGAAAAAAGACGAGCTTCTTTACCATTTCCTGGCCCTCGTTGACGCCATCCGCATCGGCGGCCCACGCGAAACCAAAGTTGCCGATACCATGCTGCGGGAGTGGATCCTGTGACGTCCAACCGCGCAATGATGCTGCAAATGCTCGAAGAGGTTGCCGAGGCACTGGGTGAGGACTTGCGTGAGCAAGTCGCTTTTGTCGGCGGATGCACCACCGTTTTGCTCATCACCGACGAATACACTCTGGAGTCAATTCGCGGCACGGATGATGTGGACCTCGTCATCCATCTGACGGGCACCACTGACTGGTATCGGTTGGAAGAAAGCCTGAAATCCAGAGGTTTCAAGAATACCGGCCAGGATTCAGTCACCTGTCGTTTACGGCTGGGCGCCTTGAAAGTAGATTTCATGCCGACCGATGAAAAGGTATTGGGCTTTTCCAATACCTGGTTTGTCGGAGGGCTGGAAAATGCCGTCGACTACACACTGCCCAACGGAACGGCCATCAAGGTATTTGCCGCGCCGTGGTTTCTCGCCGCAAAACTGCAGGCTTATCGGGGACGAGGTCATGGCGATGTGCTGATGTCCAATGACATTGAAGACACCATTGCCTTGCTGGATGGCCGGGAAGAACTCATGGAGGAAGTGAAACAAGCCCCGATCCAACTGCGGCGCTTCGTGAGCGAACAGTTCACGGAGTTGCTGAAGCTGCCCGCATTTCAAGACGTCATCCAAAGCACTGCTCAAGATCCTGCTCGTGAGGCGTTGATTCACGGGCGGCTGAAGGTATTGATTGGCTTCGGAGTGCCTATTTGATTCGGCACTTGAGCCTCAGTCGGCAAGGAGCCGACACAACAGAGAACCGCGACGTCAGTGGCTCCGCGGAAAATACAGGTGCCTACCTCTACGTCATTGCCGACGGTACCTCCAAGCCAGGGAGCGGCGAATTGGCGCGTGCTCTGACCCACCATCTTCTTGATGTCTTTTCCCGCACGGCACCCTCTATTGCCTCATGCCCCGATAAGGCCCTGCGGCTGACACTTACCTCACTCAACGAAGTGCGTTCAAACCTTTGCCCAGTCTTTCCATTTGCCTCCACCAGCTACCTTGCACTGTTGGTTGTTGGTCAAACGGCCGCCTCCATTCACGCAGGTGACTGCTGCCTGGGACACCTGGGCGAAGATCAACGGATAAATTGGCTGAATCCGCCACACTGTGGTCCCAACTGGAAAGGTGACCTGAGCCATTCATTCATCGCCAGCAGCCCTGCTCGCAAAAGGCTGCTCAATTGCATGAGCTACCGCCGTCCTCACGAGCCAGCTGTTCAGTCCATCCAAACAACTGCGGACACAACATGGATTTTGGCAACAGACGGGTTCTGGGCCGAGCTCTCAATCGAACACCAGCTCAACGCTATCGCGCAGCGAAGCCTTGACGGGCACTCAACCGAAGACGATGTCACTTTCATGCTGTTGCAGATGTAGAGATCAGCGCTCCGCCGCTTGCAACGGATACACCGACTCCCATCCACCCCCCAAGGCCTTGTACAACCCAACCATCGCCAGCGACACGCCGGTGGAGCTTTCCACCCACTGCTCCTGCGTCGCCAACAGCGCGCTTTGCACGGTGAGCACGTTGACGAAATCCACCACGCCTTCCACGTACTGATGTTGCGCGGTGATCAGGGCGATTTGGTTCTGGCGCACCGCTTCAGCGAGGCTGTCGCGACGCAGTTGGCTGGCGTTGTAGCGGGTCAGTTGATCGTCGATTTCATGCCAGGCACGCAGCACGGTTTGCTGGTACGCCAGCGCCGCTTCCTGTTGCTGGGCCTCGCGCAGGTTCAACATGCCTTGCAGGCGCCCGCCATTAAACAGCGGCAGGCTGAATTGCGGGCCAAAGGCAAACGCGCGGGAACCCCAGGAGCCGAAATCCGAGAGTTGCATGGCTTGTGATCCGAGGCTGCCGGACAAGGTGATACGCGGGTAAAAATCACCTTTGGCCACGCCGATGCTGGCGGTGGCGGCGTGTAGGCGGGCCTCAGCCTGGCGGATGTCGGGGCGGCGTTCGGCCAACTCGGACGGTAGGCCGATAGCGACCTGGCGTTGGGTTTGCGGCACGGCGGCGTCCTTGGACAGTTGCGCGTGCAGGGCTTGCGGCGGCTCGCCCATCAGCAGGCTCAAAGCGTTGATCAACTGGTCTTGGCGTTGCTGCAAATCCGGCAGGCGCGCTTCGATAGCGGCCACTTGGGCGGCGGCTTCGGCTACGTCCAGATCTGTCGCCACGCCGTCGGCCAAGCGCAGTTGCGAGAGCTTGAGGCTATGGCGGGCGACGTCGAGGTTTTGCTCGGTGACGGCGCGAGTGTTCTGCACGCCGCGCAGTTGAATATAGTCCTGGGCGGTTTCGGCGAGTACCGACAGCAACACGGCGCGGCGATCGTTTTCTGCGACTTGCAGGGTGGCATCGGCGGCTTCGGTTTCGCGCTTGACCCGGCCCCAGAAGTCCAGCTCCCAGGAGGCCGAGAAGCCCATGTCCCACTGGTTGTACGCCGAGCGGCCATTCTCGCCAGACGGGTCACTCAAGCCCTTGCCACTGTTGCGTTGGCGCAGGTAATCACCCGTAGCGCTGACGTTGGGATAGCGCTCGGCGGTGGTCACCTGGCGTACGGCGCGGCTTTGTTGCAAGCGGCTGCTGGCCAGTTTCAGGTCGAGGTTGTCGGTCAGGGCACGGCGTGTAAGTGCCGAGAGTTGCTCATCGTGGAACACATCCCACCAGCGCTCCTGCAAAGGGTCCGTCACGGCGCGGCTGGCGGCCTGACGGCCCTGGGGCTCGGACCACTGCGTAACGTTCGGCCCCTGGGGCTTCTGGAAATCCGGGCCGACGGTGCAGGCGCTCAGGCTGATAAGGCTCAAGGTGAGCCAGGCAAGCTGTCTCATTGCTGGGCCACCTCACGCTGCCGCGCGACCGGTTGGGTATCGACGCTGGCTTCCACCGACATGCCGACGCGCAGGCGCTCGGTCAGCGCCTGGTTAGGTTCGAGGACGATCTTCACCGGAATGCGCTGCACTACCTTGGTGAAGTTGCCGGTAGCGTTGTCGGGTTTGACCGAGGCAAAGGTCACCCCGGTAGCAGGCGCCAGGCTTTCCAGATGGCCGTTGAGCAGTTCGCCGTCGAGGCTGTCGACGCGCACCTGCACGGCCTGGCCGGCGTGCATATGGGACAGCTGCGTCTCTTGGAAATTGGCAACCACATAGGCCTCGGCCAACGGCACCACCGCGAGGATCTTGCTGCCCGGCGTCACATAGGCACCGACCCGCACGGCGCGCTCACCGACCATGCCATCCACCGGCGCCACGATGCGGGTGTAGGACAGCTGATAACTGGCCATTTCCAGCGCAGCCTGGGTACGTTTGAGCCCACCTTCGGCGGCATCGCGCTGGGCGCTGAGGATTTCTACCTGCTTGCGTTCGGCCGCCAGCACCGCCGTAGCATTCGCCAGGCGCGCGGTGGCCTGGTCGATGCGGGTTTTGGCTTGCTGGGCGTTCTGCACGGTGCCCGCGCCCACACCGGCGAGGTGGTTGTAGCGGTTCAGTTCGTGTTCGGCAAAGGCGACTTCGGCGCGGTCTGCCGCCACCGTGGCTTGGGCCTGGGCGATCACCGAGCTTTGGCGTTCGAGGGTGGCGGTGGCATTTTTCAGCTGGGCTTGGGCAACCAAAGTATCCGCATCGGCAGCTTGGGCGGCGGCACGAAAATCGCGGTCGTCGATCAGCGCCAACAGTTGGCCAGCCTTGACCCGCTGGTTGTCTTCCACCAGCACTTCCTTGATAAAGCCGGCCACACGCGGCGCCACCAGGGTGAAGTCGGCGGCGACGAAGGCGTCGTTGGTGGTCTGGCGCTTGCTGCCCAACAGACCAGGTGCGACCAGGTACACCAGCACGCCGACAGCAAATACGGCGATAACGGAGACGGCAATTTTGTCTTTGCGTTTCATGAAAAATCCTTTTGGCTAGGTCGGTGCGCGCGGTGGAAAAATCCGCGTCGGCATCCAGAAAATCAGCAGAATCAACGCCACCGCGACGGCGGCCATGACGTAATAAAGGTCGGAAGACGTCAGTACCACGGCCTGCTCGTGCAGACGGTGGGCCAGGCCCGGCGCGTCGCCGTCGGCCAGGGGCGAGTTGCCGAGGCTGTCCACTAACATCGTCGAGTGGAAGTGCAGGCGCTGGGTGGTCAGCGTGTCCAACACGGCGGTGGCGATCACGGCGGCAAGGCCCTTGATGGTGTTGAACCACGCCGAGGCGAACGGCCCATCCATTGGCTGAATGCTGCCGGTGGAAAGCATCAGCAACGGCAGCACGGCCATCGGCTGACCGAAGATTTGCAGCAGGTACAGGCCATAGAAATCGTCACGAATCCACGCCGATGTCAGCTGCGCACTGCCGACACAACACAGCACCAACATGCTCAGGCCGATCCCCAGCACCCAACGGCAATCGACCCAACGCAGGTTGCACAACGCAGCCACCAGCGGCAGCGCGATCAGTTGCGGCAACGCCATCAGCAGCATCACGGGCGCGGTTTGCAGCGGGCGATAACCCTGCACCTGGGCGAGGAAGCTCGACGGGATGATGATCACCGAGGTCAGCACCATCAACACGCCCGCCAACACAATCAGGGCAAATGCCAGGTTGCGCAGGCCGAGCATCTGCAACTTGAAAAACGGCATCGGGTGCGACCACTCATTGAACATGAACAACACCAGCAACAGCGTGCCGCCACTCAGCAGGAAGGTGATCAAGCCCGACTCGAACCAGTCCAGGCGGTTTCCCTGCAACAGGCCGATCACCAGCATGCAGATCGCCGGAAATCCCAGCAGCAGGCCGCGCCAGTTGAACTGTTTGAAACGCTCCAGGCGCAGCGGGTCTTGCGGCAAGCCATAGGCCACGGCGGCCATGGCCAGCAGGCACGGCGCAACGATCTGCCAGAACGCCCATTGCCAGCCGACGTATTCGGTCCACAGCGCCGCCAGCGGCGTACCCAGGCTGGGGCCGAACGTGGCGGTGAGTGCGTAGCCGGCCAGCCCATACAGCTTGACGTTGGCCGGCAGGAAGCGCAGCGCCACGGTCATCAGCATCGGCGGCAACGCGCCACCGGCCAGGCCTTGTACGGTGCGCAGCACCAGCAGGCTTTCGTAGTTCGGTGCAAACGGGCACAGGATGCCCAGCACGGTGAACAAGCCGATAGCGCACAGCGTGAAGCGGCGCAGGGAAAAGGTCACCGAACACCAGGGTGCAAAGGCCATGGCCGCCACGGAGGTGGCGGTGTAGGCCGCGACCAACCAGGTGCCTTCGTCAAAGCCGATGTACAGCGCACCGCGAATATCGGCGAGGGCGACCTTGGTGACCATCTCGTTGAGACCGGACACCAGCACCGCCAGCAACACGCCGACCAGACCAATGATGATGCGCGGGCCGAACGCCGCCGGGCTTAAAGCTGTGGGTTTGGCTGCGGCCTGGAGGGCGGGAGCAGCGAGGGAAGTCATGAACACGTAACTCGGAATTATAAATACCCGAGCAGTTTAATCAGGCACACACATGACAAAAAGTTACTTGCTGGAAGCTTATAAGTGCACCAGACGCAACTATCGGATTGGCTCCTACAGGGAGGGGTGGTGTGTCAGGTGGGTTGGGCTTCGAGCCACGTAGCGTGACAGCTCTCGCGCATGGTTTCGCGCAGCCATTTATGGGCCGGGTCTTTGTCGAAGCGCGGGTGCCAGGATTGAGCCAGGACCAGTGTCGGCAGGGAGATGGGCAAGGCGAACGCGCGCAATGGCAATTTCAAGCGGTTGGCGCTCAACAGTGCCTCTTTGGGCACCGGCAAGATCAGGTCGGAATCAGGCAGCATGAACATCGCGCCGTGAAAACCTGGGGCGATCATCGCTACGCGGCGCTCCAGACCCAGGGCACTCAGCGCGGTATCGATCGGCCCACGGGCAAGGCCGCGCCGGGAGATGCTGATATGGGAATAGCTGGCGAAACGTGCGGCGGTAATCTCGCCATCGAACAACGGATGGTCTTCCCGCGCGAGGCCGACGAAGGTGGTGGAGAACAGGGTTTGTACTTTCACTTCAGGGCTGGGGGGCATGGTGTTGCTCACCCGCAAATCCAGCCGCCCTTCGCGCAGCGCTTCGTCGTCAGTGTCGCCTTCGGGCACAAAGCACAGCTCGCACAGCGGTGCCACGCGCTCCATCGTGTCAAACAGCCGACCGCCATACACACCGATAAAAAAGTCATTGGCCCGCACGCTGAAGCGACGGCGCAAGGTGCTCAAATCCACTTGATCCGCCGAACGAAACAGCAGCGCCGCCTGCTCCACCACGTTGCGTACCTGGCCTTGTAACTGCAACGCCTTGGGCGTCGGTACCAGGCCACGACCGGCGCGCACCAGAATCGGATCCCCCACCGCCTCGCGAATGCGCGTGAGGGTGCGGCTCATGGCCGCCGGGCTTAAGTTCATCCGCCGCGCAGCACCCACCACGCTACCTTCGTCGAGCAAAGCGTCGAGGGCGACCAGCAGGTTCATGTCCGGTAGTTGCATGCCAAGCACTCGTGATCAGTCGGGAGTGAACTGGGCGCAATCGTAGCAGGATTAAAACCAAGGGTTCAGCGCTGCATGCCCCAGCGTTTCACCGTCAGCCGCTCGAAGGTGTCGAACACCAGGTTTTCCACAAGCAAGCCGATCAGGATCACCACGGCCAAGCCGGCAAACACTTTGTCGGTGTACAGCTCATTGCGGTTCTGGAAGATGTACCAGCCCAACCCGCCTTTACCACTGGTGGCGCCGAACACCAGTTCGGCGGCGATCAACGTACGCCAGGCAAATGCCCAGCCGATTTTCAGGCCGGCGAGAATCGACGGCAGCGCCGCCGGAATCAGGATGAACAATACAAAACGCATGCCCTTGAGGCCGTAATTGCGACCGGCCATGCGCAGGGTTTCTGACACCCCGAGAAACCCGGAATAGGTGTTCAGTGCCAAGGCCCACAGCACTGAATGCACCAACACGAAGATCAGACTGTTCTGCCCCAGGCCGAACCACAGCAACGCCAGCGGCAGTAAAGCAATCGCCGGCAGCGGGTTGAACATCGAGGTCAGGGTGCTCAGCAGGTCGCGACCCAATTGGGTCGACACCGCCAACGTGGTCAAGGCGAACGCCAGCACGATGCCGATCAGGTAACCCTTGATCAGCACCACCAGCGAGATGCTGACCTTGCTCAGCAATTCGCCACTGAGCAGGCCGTCATAGAGCGCGTGAGAGGTCTGCAAAAAGCTCGGCAACAGCAGGTCGTTGTTCTGGTAACGGGCGACCGCCTCCCAAAGGATCGCGAGCACGATAAGGATCAGCCCCTTGCGTAGCCAGCCTTGTTGCCACAGGCGTTGACGCAGGGGTAGTTCGCGCTCAACGGGGACGCTGAGCAGCGGTTCGAGGGTAATTTCGTATTCCTGGCGCATGGGAGGCCCCTTCAATATGCAATGCGGATATCGGCGAAACCCAACGCTTGTTCGGCCTCGGGCGCTTCATCGAACAGCAGGCGATGAATGCGCCGCGCCGACGCCTGGAACTCCACACCGCCGAGGCTGTGCAGGTCGTATTGATGGCTGTGGATTTCGGCGCGCACCCGCCCAGGATGGGGCGACAGCAGCAGGATACGATTGCCCACCACCAGTGCTTCTTCGATGGAGTGGGTGACGAACAACAGGGTGAAGCGCACCTCTTCCCAGAGCAGCAGCAATTCTTCCTGCATCTTGCGTCGGGTCAGGGCGTCCAGGGCGGCGAAGGGTTCATCCATCAGCAGGATTTTCGGCTGCATGGCCAAGGCGCGAGCAATCGCCACCCGGGCTTTCATGCCACCGGAAAGGGTGTGGGGGTAAGCGTCGGCGAAGGCACTGAGGCCGACTTTGTCGAGGTAGTGCAACGCGCGTTCTTCGGCTTCGCGGCGCTTCAGGGTTCTGGACGCTAGCAACGGGAACATCACGTTCTGTTTGACGGTTTTCCACGGCGGCAGTTGGTCGAATTCCTGGAACACCACAATACGATCCGGACCGGGTTGTTCGACCTTTTGCCCCAGCAGGCGAATCTCGCCTTCGCAGGGTTTGATAAACCCGGCGATGGATTTGAGCAAAGTGGATTTGCCGCAGCCCGAGGGGCCCAGCAGCACGTAACGGTCGGCCGGGTCGATCTCGAAACTGACCTGGTGGGTGGCCCGCACCACGCGTTCGGGGGTGCGGTATTCAAGGCTGACTTTATCCACCGCCAGCAACGGGGCGGTGGTGTGCAGGTTGCTGGCCGTGTGGCCTTGCAAGGGCGCGTTCATCTCAACTTCCTTGCAGGGGCTTGGCGTCCTGGAAGAAATAGTCCTTCCACGATTCAGGCTTGTTCTTGATGGCGCCGACGCGGTAAAGGAATTCCGCCAGCGGGTAGGTGTTTTTCGGCGTGACGCTGAATTCGAACTGCGGGTTGTCGATGATTTTCAGCAGCGCGGCACGGTCGATCTTGGCTTTGGTCACGCGGATGTAAGTATCGGCGGCGGCGCCTTTGTCGTTCTGGGCGAACTGCGCGGCTTCGGTCAGCGCCTCAACGAACGCCTTGTAGGTTTTCGGGTTGTCGTTGCGGAATTTCTCAGTGGCGAACAGCACCGTCGGCGAGTTCGGGCCGAACAGGTCGTAGGTGTTCAACACCACGTGCACGTTAGGGTTCGCCAGGGCCTGATCCTGGAACGGTGGGTTGGAAAAATGCCCGGTCAATTCGGTGCCGCCGGCGATCAACGCAGCGGTGGCATCAGGGTGTGGGATGGCCACGGTGTACTTGTCGAGGCGGTTGAACTCCTTGTCGCCCCACTGTTTGGCGGCGGCGTATTGCAGGAAGCGCGACTGTACCGACACGCCGACCGCAGGCACGGCGATACGGTCTTTTTCGGTGAAGTCGGCGATGGTCTTGACCTTGGGGTTGTTGCTCACCAGGTAGTAGGGGAAGTTACCCAGGGACGCGACAGCCTTGACGTTCTGCTTGCCGCGGGTGCGGTCCCAGATAGTCAGCAGCGGGCCAGTACCGGCACCGGCGATGTCGATGGAGCCGGAGAGCAGCGCGTCGTTGACCGCTGCGCCGCCGGACAGTTGGGTCCAATCGACCTTGATGTCGATACCTTCCTGCTTGCCATATTTTTCGATCAGGTTCTGGTCACGCACCACGTTGAGCAGCAGATAAACGATGCCGAACTGCTCGGCGATACGAATCTCGCCTTCGGCCTGCGCAGCGGCCGGTGCGACCAGGCTGCCGGCCACCAGGCTGATGCCCAGGCCTATCGTCGCGGCCAAGCGTGCAAATGGAATGTTCCTGGACATGGTCATGCTCCGAATCAGAAAGGCGCGTCGCCCTGGATGGTGGTGCGAAACAGCTTGCGGCGCAGATGGCTAGGGCAACCGGCGGCCAGGTGGATCAGCGAGCGGTTGTCCCAGAACACCAGGTCGTGGGGCTGCCACTGGTGGCGGTAGATGTTTTCCGGCAGCACGCTGTGGGCGTAGAGCTGGGCCAACAGGTCACGGCTTTCGTCGTCCGGCAGGCCGACGATGCGGGTGGTGAAACCTTCACTGACGAACAGCGCTTTGCGGCCGTTTTCCGGGTGGGTGCGCACGATCGGGTGCACCACTTCGGCGACTTGGGCCAGCTGTTCAGGGGTCAGGGTTGGGCGCCAATTGCCTTCGAATTTGGTCTCGCTGTAGCGCGCGGTGTAGGAATGCGCGGCGCTACGACCTTCAACCGCTTTACGCAGGTGCTCGGGCAGTTGGTCCCAGGCTTTGTGCATGTCGGCGAACAGGGTGTCGCCGCCTTCGGAAGGCAGCTCCTGGGCGTGCAGCATCGAACCCAGGCTTGGCAGTTCTTTATAGGACAGGTCGGAGTGCCAGAACTTGCCCGCGTCGCCCAGGCCGATGGATTGGCCGTTTTCGATGATGTTGGAGACGATCAGGATTTCCGGGTGGTTGGCCAGCAGAAACTGTTTGAGCACGTGGATTTGCAGCACGCCGAAACGGCGGCTGAAAGCGATCTGTTGTTCGGGGGTGATGCGTTGGTCACGGAAGACCACGACGTGGTGGTCCAAGTGCGCACGGTGAATGCGCGCGAAGTCTTGGTCGTTCACCGGGAGGGACAAATCCAGGCCAATGATCTCGGCGCCGACGCTGCCGGGGAGTGGACGAATCTCGAAGGTTTGCGCGGTTGGGGTCGCTGTTGGAACAGTAGAGGTGGCGGACATGAGGTCACTCCCGGTCGGACAGGGAAGTAACTTTATAGGCATAAGAATTGTAATTTAAATACCGTTAATGAATAACGATATGGCGTTTTGCGGTAGCCATTGGGAATGTGGTGATACTGATGACGCTATCGCAGGCAAGCCAGCCCCCACAGGGAAACGCATTCCAATGTGGGAGCCGGGCTTGCCCGAGATGAGGCCCGTACAGCCGACGAGGGCTATCGCTCGTGCAACGCCTCAGCCCGCGCCTTGATGATCGGCTTGAGCAGGTAGCTCAGGATGCTTTTCTTGCCGGTGATGATATCCACCGAGGCCACCATGCCAGGGATGATCAGCAACGGTTTCTCATCCGTGCCCAAATGGCTGCGGTCGGTACGCAGGGTGATCATGTAGTAGGTGGTTTTCTTGTCTTCATCGGTGATGGTGTCGGCGCCGATGCGTTCGAGCTTGGCTTTCAGGCCGCCGTAGATGGTGTAGTCATAGGCGGTGAATTTGACGATCGCTTCTTGCCCCGGGTGCAAAAAGGCAATGTCTTGCGGACGGATCTTGGCCTCCACCAGCAGGGTGTCGTTGAGCGGCACGATTTCCACCATGTCGCTGCCCGGCTGAATCACGCCGCCGACGGTGTTGACCAACAACTGCTTGACGATACCGCGCACCGGTGAGGTCACCAGCGTACGGCTGACCCGATCTTCCAGGGCACGACCCGTGGATTCGGCCTTGTTCAGCTCGGTGCGCGCTTCGTTGAGTTGAGTCAGGGCTTCACTGCGGAATTTGCCACGGGTTTCGTCGATCTTGCGCTGCACTTCCTTGATCGCCGATTCGGCGCGGGGAATCGCCAGGGTGGTGGCGTCCAACTGGCCACGGGTTTCCATTTCGGCACGCTTGAGGCGCAGCACTTCCACCGGTGACACCGCACCCTGGGCCACCAACGGCTCGGACATGTTGATTTCCTGGCGCTGCAAGGACAACTGGCTGCGGTACTGGCCTTGTTTGGAGCTGAACTCGCGCAGTTCCTGCTGGCGCTGTACCAGTTGCTCTTGCAAGCCGCCGACCTCGTCCTTCAATTGCTGGCGGCGGCTGTCATACAAGGAGCGCTCGTTGGCAGCCTGGCTTGGCGCGGCCTTGAGCACGTCGTCGGGGATGTTCAGCGGGCGATCGTCCACCTGCGCACTCAGACGCTCAACGCGCAGTTGCATGGCCAGGCGCAGGGCTTCGGTTTCACCGGCGTTGGAGACAAACCGCGTGTCATCGAGACGAATCAACGGCGCACCGGCTTCTACGATCTGGCCTTCCTTGACGTACAACTCGGAGACGATACCGCCTTCCAGGTTCTGGATTTTCTGCAACTTGGACGACGGAATCGCTTTGCCGTCGCCACGGGTGACTTCGTCGATGCTGGAGAAGCCTGCCCACGTCACCAGGAATACGAAGAACGCGATGATTGCCCAGATGGTCAGGCGAATAACTCGCGGCGCATCTTCGATCAGCGCTTTATTGACCTCAGGCAGTGGCTGGCCCTGTAACGAGTCGGTGCCTTTGAAATAGCGGCCGACCGCACTCTTGATGGAGTTAAGCAACACTGATCTGCCCCTTCTTCAACGCTTCCATAACCACGGCTTTCGGGCCGTCCGCGAGGATCTGCCCACGGTCGACCACCAACAGACGGTCCACCAGGGAGAGCAGTGAGGCACGGTGGGTGACCAGCACCACGGTCTTGTTTTGCACCACGGCTTGCAGGCGTTGTTTCAAGCGTTCTTCACCGGTGTTGTCCATGGCGCTGGTGGGTTCGTCCAACAGCAGGATGGGCGGGTTGAGCAATAGCGCACGGGCCAGGGCGACGTTTTGCCGCTGACCACCGGACAGGTTCTGCCCACGCTCGCCGACTTGCAGCTCATAACCTTGGGGGTGCAGCCGGGCGAATTCGTGCACGCCGGCCAGTTCGGCGGCTTGCAGGACCATTTCGTCCTCGACATAACGCGCACCGGACACCAGGTTGTCGCGCAGGGTGCCGGCCAGCAATTGGATGTCTTGGGCGACGTAGCCGATGTTGTGGCGCAGTTCGCTGACATCGATCTGGCGCACATCCACGCCGTCCACCAACAAGGCACCGGAGTCAGGCTGGTAAAGGCCGACGATCAGTTTGGCGAGGGAGCTTTTACCCGAGCCGCTGCGGCCGATGATGCCGATTTTCTCGCCAGGCTTGACCACCAGGTTGATGTTTTTCAGCGCGGGGTTCTGCTGGTTCGGATAGGTGAAGTTCAGGCCACGGCACTCGATGGCACCTTGCAAGGTGCGGCGGCTCATGGGGCGCTCTTCGAAGTTGCGCTCTTGGGGCAGCTCCATCATCTGGTCCACCGAGGTCATGGTGACCTTGGCTTGCTGGTAACGGGTCAGCAGGCCCGACAGTGAGGCCAGAGGGCTCAAGGCGCGACCACTGAGCATGTAGCAGGCAATCAGGCCGCCCATGCTGAGGTTGCCGTCGATGATTTGGTACACACCGAAGACGATCATGATCACGCCGGCCAATTGCTGGATGAGCAGGGTCATGTTCATCGACAGACCCGACAGCAGCTTAACGCGCAGCTCAAGTCGGCTGAGGGTGCCGATAGTCTGCTCCCAGCCATACTGGCGTTCGCTCTCGGCGTTGTTGACCTTGACCGCGTCCAGCCCGGCTAGGGTTTCGATCAAACTCGACTGGCGCTCGGCGGCCAAGGCCATGGTTCGTTCCATGGTCGCCACCAGCGGTTTTTGCAGGGCGTAGCCGATGCCCAGGGCAATCGGGAACGCCAACACCGGAATCCACACCAAGTGCCCGCCGAGCATGGCGATCACCAGGAAAATCAACAGGGTGAACGGCAGGTCGATCAAGCTGGTGAGGGTCAGTGACGCCAGGAAATCGCGCAGGCTCTGAAACTCGTGGATGTTCTGGGCGAAGCTGCCGACCCGTGCCGGGCGGTACTTCATGGACATGCCGACGATGCGCTCGAACAACGTGGCCGAGATGATCAGGTCGGTCTTTTTACCGGCCAGGTCCAGGCACAGGCTGCGCAGGCTTTTGAGCACTAGGTCAAACAGGTACGCACCGCAGATACCCACGGCCAGCACCCACAAGGTGGCCGTGGCCTGGTTCGGTACCACGCGGTCGTAGACGTTCATCACGAACAACGGCGCGGCCATGGCAATGATGTTGATCAGGAAGCTCGCGGCGATGGCGTCGGTATAGAGCCAGCGCGAACGCTTGAGCGTGTCACGAAACCACGAGCGCGCCCGAGGAATCAGGGTGCCGTGGTTAACGTCGAATTTGTGCTGAGGCTGGGCGAAGAAGACCTTTCCGATGTAGTCGTCAGCCAACACTTCACGCTTGATGAGCACTTCACCGCCGTCGCTTTCGCTGAGCAGGACCCGTGCTTCATCTTCGCCTTGCCACCCCACCAGCACGGCGCTGCGACCGTCCTTGAGCAACAGCAGCGCCGGCAGTGCGATCACCGGGATCTGTTCGAGCTTGCGCTGCAGCACCCGGCCTTGCAGCCCGGCACGCGCTGCTGCACGCGGCAGCAGCTCGGCACTCAAGCGCTGTGAAGGCAGCGGCAGGCCGGTGGTAAGCATGGCCGCGCTGGCGGGTTTCTGATGCAGGGCACAGAGCGTCAACAACCCGTCAAGTAACGGGTCGTCGTGCAGCGTGCGCGGATCATGACTGAGATGAACTCGACTGACTTCGGATTCCACGCGGTGCACTCTCGACTAACAGATGGGGCTATTTGGGGTGGCTCAATTCATCCCGGGCAGTTGGACTTTAGGCTTCACGTCAGTCTGCACGACGGAGGCCATCGGTGCGACCACTCCCTGGCTCTTGAGCAATTCACCCATGGTCGCCTTGATTCGATATTGAGTAAATAACTGAATGTTCTTGATCTCTTCCAGACGACGGGAAGCGGTGAACAATTCGTTCTCACTGTCGAGCAAATCCAGCAGGGTACGTTGGCCCAGACTAAACTGCTGCTGGTAAGAAGTACGCACCCGGGTGCTGTGGTCCACATATTGCTGGGCCACCGGCAACTGGGCATTGGCGTTGTTCAAGGCGTTCCAGGCCAAGCCTAGTTCTTCGTTGAGTTGGCGCAAGGCGTTGTTGCGGATATCCAGGGCCTGGCTGGCCTGGTACGACTTGGATTGCAGGTCAGCTTTGTTGCTGCCACCGGCGAACAGGTTGAAGCGCATGCGTACCATGGCTTCCCAACCGTTGTTGTGGCTGGCATCGCCGGAAACGTTGTTGTCGGCATTGGTGCCAAGCTCAGCATCAAAGCGCGGGTAGAACGTGGACTTGGCGGCTTCGTACTGGCTCTCGGCGGCGGAGATATCCGACTCGGCCGAACGCAGGATCGGGCTGTTGTCGAGCATCTGACGACGCGCTTCGTTCAGGTCAGCCGGCAGCATGGCCATGAACGGGGCCGGGCGCTCGAGCTGGTCGGGCATCTGGCCGACGGCGCTGAGGTAGTTGACCTGCGAGTCGGCCAGGTTGGTCTGCTCGGTGATCAGGTTGTTGCGGGCCTGGGCGAGACGCGCCTCAGCTTGGTCCTGGTCGGCACCGTTGCCGACGCCACGCTGGGTGCGCAACTTGATCTGGTCGTAGATGCGTTCGTGGTTGCGCAGGTTTTCTTCGGCCAGGCGCACGTACTCACGACGGGTCAGCACATCCAGGTAAACCTGGGCGACGGTCAAGCCGGTGCGCTCGGACGTACCCAGCAACGAGTAGGCGCGGGAGTTGACGTTGGCTTGTTGACGCCCGACTTCACTGGAGGTGGCGAAACCGTCAAAAATCATTTGCTGCAGGCGCAGACTGGATTCGCCGCGATTCAGCGTGTCCCAGTGGTTGCCGTTTGGGCCGTTGGCGGCGCGCGTGGTGGAGTTATCGGTGCCTTCGCGGCCGTAGCCGGCGTTCAGGTCAACGCGAGGCAGGTAGCCGCCTTGTGCAGCGCGCAGTTGGTAATCGGCGGCGATGCGGCTGTTTACACCGGCTTGAATTTCCGGGTGCACGTCCAGTGCCTGCTGCATGGCCTGGGGCAATGTTTGGGCTTGTACGAAACTGGCGGCGAGAACGAACGGTATTGCCTTAAGCAGATGCAAACGCATTTAAAGAATCCCCAGTACTTCTTGTCTCAAATCACAGCAATTTATGTCGCTGCGTCGGAAAATGGCTACCGTAATGACCGTACGTCGGAAAGTTCAAAAAGCGGAACTGCTTCACACATGTAGGACGGTTCGCCGCATAAATATCAATGTGACATTACGGGGGCGATTGTTTAGGATGGCGACCATAAGGTCAATAGTTTGGCATAAACTAGATCGCTAAAAAATCTAGTCAACTATTTGACGCCATCACTTACATAGACTATGTACCTCCAGTTTGGCGCTCTCCCCGCGAGCAGCCACATGGAACTCATCAGAAACGGATCGCCGGAGAAATCTTCAATGAGCAGTGTTGTTGCCATCGTCAAAAGCATTGTTGGTCAAGTTTTCGTTGTTTCTCCGGAAGGGGCACGCCGCGTCCTCGTAGAAGGCGATCGGCTGTTCGCGGGCGACCAGGTGGATACTGGCATGTCAGGTGCTGTCAGCCTGGAACTGGCCGACGGCCGCACGCTGGACCTGGGCCGGGAGACCCAGTGGAGCGCCGACTTGCCGGACTCCAGTCTCGACCTGGCTACTGCCGCTGAAAACGCTGCGCCGTCTGTCGCCGAGCTGCAGCAAGCCATCGTTGCCGGCGCCGACCCGACCACCGACCTGGAAGCCGCTGCCGCAGGCCCGACCGCAGGCGGTAATGGCGCCGCAGGGGGTGGACACAGTTTCGTGGTACTGGATGCGACCGCAGGCCGTGTCGACCCAACGATCGGCTTCCCGACCGCAGGCCTGGGCCAAGCCACCTCAGCCCTGACCCAGAACGTCGGCGCCCAACCCAACACCGCAGGCGGTGGTGGCCTGGTCCTGCAAACCGCCACACTGACACTGGGCGCCACACCGACCATCACTGAAGCCGGCGGCGTGCTGACCTACACCGCCACCGTGACTCAGCCGCCCGTCGGCAACCTGATCATTACCCTGTCCAACGGTGCGGTGATCACCATCCCGTCCGGCCAACTGACCGGCACCGTCAACGTGCCCCTGGCCCCTAACGACAGTCCGTACATCGACCCAAGCCAGATCAGCGTCAACGTCACCGGCACCACCGGCGGCAACAATTTGGTCCTGACCATCAACCCGGCGCCGGCCGTTACTCAGGTTACCGATACCATCGACACCACGACCGTGACGTTGACGGCTGGTGGGACTGTGACCGAGGGCGGTCAGATCACTTACACCGCCACTCTGACCAATCCAGCGCAAACGCCGGTAACTGTCACTTTGAGCAATGGCTCGGTGATTACTATCAAGGCTGGTGAATCCGTGGGCACGGTGGTCGTGGATACCCCGGCTAACGATGTCTATAACAACGGTTCCACTGTCAGCACTACGATTACGGGTGCAACTGGCGGCAACTTTGAAAACCTGGTGCCGAACACTACGCCTGCGGTCACCACGATTACTGATTCGATCGACACCACTACCGTTACGTTAACGGCTGGTGGGGCTGTGGTCGAGGGCGGTCAGATCACTTACACCGCCACCCTGACTAATCCAGCACAAACGCCGGTAACTGTCACTTTGAGCAATGGCTCGGTGATTACTATCAAGGCTGGGGAGTCCGTGGGCACGGTAGTCGTGGATACCCCGGCTAACGATGTTTACAACAACGGTTCCACTGTCAGCACCACCATCACCAAGACCGATGGCGGTAACTTCGAGAACCTGGTCACCGACCCTAAAGCAGCAGTGACTACGATCACCGACTCGGTCGATAACACCACCGTGACCCTGTCCGCCGATAAAGGAACCGTGCTTGAAGGCGGTGATATCACTTACACCGCGACGCTGACTAACCCGGCGCAAACTGCGGTCACCGTGACTCTTTCGAACGGTCAGACGATTACCATCAAAGCCGGTGAATCCACAGGCTCGGTGGTGTTCCACACCCCAGCCAACGACGTTTACAACAACGGTTCCACCGTCAGCACCACCATCACCAAGACCGATGGCGGCAACTTCGAAAACCTGGTCACCGACCCTAAAGCAGCAGTGACTACGATCACCGACTCGGTCGACAACACCACCGTGACGCTGTCTGCCGATAAAGGGACCGTGCTTGAAGGCGGTGACATCACCTACACTGCGACGCTGACTAACCCGGCGCAAACTGCGGTCACCGTGACTCTTTCGAACGGTCAGACGATTACCATCAAAGCTGGTGAATCCACAGGCTCGGTGGTGTTCCACACCCCAGCCAACGACGTCTACAACAACGGTTCGACCGTCAGCACCACCATCACCAAAACCGACGGCGGTAACTTCGAGAAGTTGGTGACAAATCCTGATGCAGCTAAAACTGTCATCACCGATTCGATCGATACCACCACCATCACTCTGACCGCTGACAAAACCGTGGTTGAAGGCGGTGACATCACCTACACCGCGACCCTGACCAACAAGGCGCAAACTGACGTCACCGTAACGTTGAGCAACGGCCAAACCATC
>NZ_MDDR01000006.1 GCF_001870435.1 Pseudomonas costantinii
CATTGAGAGAGGGTAAATGCGGTGAAGTTCCGTCAATGGGATGACTAAGAAATGGCGTCAGAAATCGGTGCCAAGCCAAGCTCTGTGGGGGGATGGGCGTGGTGTGGCGAGCGGGCACCCAGTCAGACCGCCGCGGGACGCAGTGAGTAGGTTTTCAATTGGTGGGCAAAATCGCGCAGGGACTGGATACCGCTGGCTTCGGCCTCGTGCACCCATTCCTTGATCGCGGCCAACATATCGTGGCCATTGGAGCTGGTCTTGAGCCAGATCTGTTGCAGCGCCAGACGCTTCTCGTAGATCACTTTCAGCGATTGGCTGTGTTCCAGCATGCTCTGGATACGCACATGGTGGCGGTCATCCAGCAAACTGGTTTCACGCGACAGCAGGCGCTTGGCACGGCGGAACTGGTGGCGTACCGAATGATCGACTTTCTCCAGCTCCTGCTTGACCAGCGGGCCGATGACCAACTTGCGGTACTGGGCCATGATCTGGAAGCGGTTGTTGAGAATCGCCATGGCGGTGTCCATGTCCAGATGGCCCTTGCCCTCCACGCGGTGGGCAATAGGCGCGACGCGCTGCACCTTGGCCAGGCGCAGGAAGCTGAACACCTTGATCCACGCCCAACCCAGGTCGAACTCCCATTTTTTCACCGACAGCTTGGCCGAGTTGGGGTAGGTGTGGTGGTTATTGTGCAGCTCTTCGCCGCCGACGATGATGCCCCACGGCACCAGGTTGGTCGCTGCGTCACGGCATTCGAAGTTGCGATAGCCCACGGCATGGCCCAGGCCGTTGATCACGCCGGCAGCCCAGAAGGGAATCCACATCATCTGGATCGCCCAGATGGTGATGCCGATGGTGCCGAACAGCAGCAGGTCGATCACGCCCATGATCGCCACGCCCAGCAGCGGGTAGGGCGTGTAGATTTTGCGTTCGATCCAGTCGTCCGGGCAGTTCTTGCCGTAGATACGCAGGGTCTCGGGGTTTTCCGCCTCGGCACGGTACAGCTCGGCACCTTTGCGCAGCACGGTGGACAGACCTTTAATGACCGGGCTGTGCGGGTCGTCGACGGTTTCGCATTTGGCGTGGTGTTTGCGGTGGATGGCGGTCCACTCGCGGGTGTTCTGCGCCGTGGTCAGCCACAGCCAGAAGCGGAAGAAGTGTTTCAGGCCGGCGTTAAGCTCCAGGGAGCGGTGGGCTGAATAACGGTGCAGATAGACGGTGACCCCAACGATGGTCACGTGGGTCATCAACAGCGTGACTGCCACCAGTTGCCAGGCTGACAGGTCAAGAAAACCGTTGTACCACATAGGCTGTATGGCCCTCAGATAAAGAAAAAAACAGCTCACGCATTATCACTAAGCCCACAGATAAAACCAGCCACCCTTTCAGATAGGAGTGACTGGATGTTTCTTATTCTATAATCCGCAGCCTTTGTAGGGCGATGCTGTTTTTTTGGTAAGGATTACTGACCATATGCTGTTTTCATACCGAGGTGCCCTACGTACGGGGCTGGTATACCTGCTGGTTTCCATTGTGTGGCTCCAGCTCAGCAACCAACTATTGATCAACTTTCTCGATGAGCCGCAGGAGTTAGGGCACTGGCTGCAGATACGCGGCTATGTTTGGGTGGCCCTCAGCGCGCTGGCTATTTATCTGATGTGCGCCCGTTTTGCTCGTGCCCATCAACTGCAACAACCCTTGAAAGAAAACCGCGAGCGCCTGCAACAGGCTGCTGCCGTGTTTGATTGCACCCGCGAAGGGGTGCTGGTCACCGACGCCCAGGGGCTGATCGTGCACGTCAACCGGGCGTTTATGGAGATCACCGGCTATCGCCGCGAAGACGTCATCGGGGAGCGGCCAAGTCTGTTCAAATCAGGGCGCCATTCGTCGAATTTTTACCAGCAAATGTTTCAGACCCTGGGAAGCACGGGTGAATGGAGCGGCGAAATCTGGAACCGACGCAAAAGCGGTGAAATTTATCCACAGTGGCAAACCATCCGCGTGATCCACGATGATCAAGGCAACGTCAGCCATTACGTCGCGGTGTTTTCCGATATCAGCGCCATCAAGGATTCCGAGCACGAGCTGGCGCATCTCGCTCACCACGACCCGCTGACCGACCTGCCCAACCGCCTGTTGTTCACCGACCGCGCCGAGCAGGCACTGGCCTCGGCGCAAGCGCACAAACGCGGCTGCGCTTTGCTGTTGCTGGACTTGGATCACTTCAAAATCATCAACGACAGCCTCGGTCATAACGTCGGCGACCAGTTGCTCAAGGTAGTCGGCGAGCGGCTCAAAGGCCTGTTCGGCTCCGGAGTGACCCTGGCACGCCTGGGTGGGGACGAATTCGCGGTGCTGGCGGAAAGTTGTCCACAAGTGGTGCAGGCGGCCGCACTGGCACAACGCATTCTTGATGCAATGAAGCAGCCGTTCATTTTTGACGGCCATCAACTGTTTATCAGCGTCAGCGTTGGTATCAGCCTGTTCCCCAGCGACGCCCTGAGCGCCGAGCAACTGCTGCGCAACGCGGATTCCGCGCTATTCAAGGCCAAGAGCGCCGGTCGTGAAGGCTATGCGTTGTACACCGAAGAGCTGACGGCTCACGCCCAGAACCGCGTGGAAATCGCCGGTGAACTGCGTCGTGCCCTCGATCAGCAAGAGCTGCGCGTCTATTACCAACCCGTGCATGACCTGCAAGGCAGCCGCCTGATTGGCGTCGAAGCGCTGGTGCGCTGGCAACACCCGGGGCGCGGTCTGGTGCCGCCTGGCGAATTTATCCCCATCGCTGAGCGCACCGGGCTGATTGCCGACATCGACGCCTGGGTCATGGATCAGGCCTGCCGCCAGATGTGCCAATGGCTGGCTGACGGTGTGCCACTGAGCTTTATTGCCGTTAATGTCTCCAGCCGTTTGTTTGCCCGGCGCGAGCTGTACGAGCAAGTCGCCCAAGTGCTGCACGCTACCGGCCTTGATCCGGCCTTCCTTGAACTGGAGGTCACCGAAAGCGCGGTGATGCACGACCCCGAAGTGGCCCTTGAGCAGATGCACCGCCTACGTGAGCTTGGCATACGCCTGGCCATCGACGACTTCGGCACCGGCTATTCCTCGCTGCTGCGCCTCAAGCGCTTGCCGGTACAGAAGCTCAAGATTGACCAGGGCTTTGTCGCCGGGTTGCCGTGGGATGAGGATGACGCGGCTATCGTGCGTGTAGTGATTGCTCTGGCCAAAAGCATGGGCATGCAGGTGCAAGCAGAAGGCATTGAGCAGATGGACCAGGCGCGGTTCCTGTTGGATCAGGAGTGCGATATGGGGCAGGGGTATTGGTTTGGGCGGCCGATGCCGGCTCAGGAGATTGATTGGGCGAGGGCGCCCGCCATCCGAATTTGAAATGCGCTCAAAATGTGGGAGCGGGCTTGCCCGCGATGAGGGACTTTCAGTCGAAATATACAGTGCCTGACACACCGCCATCGCGGGCAAGCCCAGCTCCCACAGGGTTCAGCAGTGACCATGTATCAGTATTTTCACGCTGAAACCCCTCGCAACCCCACGTCCTGCCAGAAAATTCTTTCTGGTTATATAAACATTCTTAAATAGTATTTTTAAGAATATCCCCGCTTATCTACTATCGCCCTCACGCCACAAGCAGTGCCGCCACTGCGAGGCACTATTCATTTCAGGAGCGAGACCATGAGCGCATCTCTACGTAGCGTCGACGGCCAGGACGAAGCAGCTATTTTGCGTGAGATCCAGAGCGCCTTGCGCGATCTGCGGTTTGGCGCGGTGGAAATCACTGTGCACAACGCCCAAGTGGTTCAGATCGAACGCAAAGAAAAATTCCGTTTGCAGAACCCAGGTAACAAACCGGCTTAAGCACCACCGGCGATTCGCATGCTAGCTAGACCCGCAACTATAAGAAAAAGCCAACACCCAAGAATTTCAGGAGCCTTCTATGTCGTCGATTCGCCGTTACGCCCTGGCTGCACTGGCCAGTGCCGTGTTTGCCGGTTCCGCCGTTGCCAAGGACTACGAGTTGCTCAACGTCTCGTACGACCCTACCCGTGAGCTGTACCAGGACTACAACGCTGAGTTCACCAACTTCTGGAAACAGTCGCACCCAGGTGACAACGTCAAGATCCAGCAATCCCACGGTGGTTCGGGCAAACAAGGCCGGGCGGTGATCGACGGCCTGCGCGCCGACGTAGTGACCCTGGCCCTGGCCGGCGACATCGACGAAATCGCCAAGTTGGGTAAGACCTTGCCGGAAAACTGGCAAACCCGTCTGCCGGACGCCAGCACCCCGTACACCTCGACCATCGTGTTCCTGGTGCGCAAGGGCAACCCTAAAGGCATCAAGGATTGGGGCGATCTGATCAAGAAAGACGTCTCGGTGATTACCCCGAACCCGAAAACCTCCGGCGGTGCACGCTGGAACTTCCTCGCCGCCTGGGCCTACGGCCTGAAAGCCGGTGGCAGCGAAGCCAAGGCCCAGGAATACGTGAAAGAGCTGTTCAAACACGTGCCTGTGCTGGACACCGGTGCTCGCGGCTCGACCATCACCTTCGTCAACAACGGTCAAGGTGACGTGTTGCTGGCTTGGGAAAACGAAGCCTTTCTGGCCCTGAAAGAAGATGGCGGCGCTGACAAGTTCGACATCGTCGTGCCTTCCCTGTCGATCCTGGCCGAGCCGCCGGTGGCCGTGGTCGACAAGAACGCCGAGAAAAAGGGCAACACCGAGATCGCGACTGAATACCTGAAACACCTGTACAGCCCGGCTGGCCAGGAGATTGCGGCGAAGAACTTCTACCGCCCACGCGATGCAAAAGTTGCCGCCAAATACGCTCAGCAGTTCCCGAAACTGGACCTGGTGACTATCGACAAAGACTTCGGCGGCTGGAAAACTGCCCAACCGAAATTCTTCAATGACGGTGGCGTGTTCGACCAGATCTACACGGCGCAGTAAGCCGTGAACTAAGCAGCCCACAGAGCCCGCATTCACCTGCGGGCTTTGCGTGTCCGTTCCGCTAACCAAGGACTCTTATGTCGCGTCGTATTTCCCCCGTCATACCCGGCTTCGGGCTGACGCTGGGCTACACCGTGGTGTACCTCAGCCTGATCGTACTCATCCCCCTCGCGGCGATGTTTGTACATGCCGCTCAACTCACCTGGGAACAGTTCTGGGCCATCATTTCCGCCCCGCGCGTGCTGGCGGCGTTGAAACTGAGCTTCGGCACGGCGTTGTACGCCGCGATCATCAACGGTGTGATCGGCACGCTGCTGGCCTGGGTGCTGGTGCGCTATACCTTCCCCGGCCGCAAGATCATCGATGCGATGATCGACTTGCCGTTCGCGCTGCCCACCGCCGTCGCCGGTATCGCGCTGACCGCGTTGTACACACCCAACGGTCTGGTCGGCCAGTTTGCTGCGGACTTGGGCTTCAAGATCGCCTACACCCCGTTGGGCATCACCCTGGCACTGACCTTCGTCACGCTGCCATTCGTGGTGCGCACGGTGCAGCCGGTACTGGCCGATATCCCCCGGGAAATCGAAGAAGCCGCTGCCTGCCTGGGCGCCAAGCCGTTGCAGGTATTCCGCTACATCCTCGTCCCCGCGTTGCTACCCGCCTGGCTGACCGGCTTTGCGCTGGCCTTCGCCCGCGGTGTCGGCGAGTATGGTTCGGTGATTTTCATCGCCGGCAACATGCCGATGAAAACCGAGATCCTGCCGCTGCTGATCATGGTCAAACTCGACCAGTACGACTACCGCGGCGCCACCTCTATCGGCGTGCTGATGCTGGTGGTTTCCTTTGTCCTGCTGCTGCTGATCAACTTGTTGCAGCGGCGCATCGAACGTCCATAAGGAGGCGCGGAACATGTCCCAATCGTCTATTTCCGCCGCGTCCTCGGCCAACGCTGCCCGTCGTGGCAGCGCGGTGTCCCGACGCATCCTGATCAGCCTTGGCTGGCTGGTGTTCGCGCTGTTCCTGCTACTGCCGCTGCTGATCGTGGTGACCCAGGGCTTGAAGAATGGCCTCGGCGCGTTCTTCACGGCGATCCTCGAACCCGACGCGCTGTCGGCGCTGAAACTCACGGTGATCGCCGTGGCGATTTCAGTGCCGCTCAACGTGGTGTTCGGGGTCAGCGCCGCCTGGTGCGTGAGCAAGTACTCGTTCCGTGGCAAGAGCATCCTGGTGACGCTGATCGACCTGCCGTTCTCGGTATCGCCAGTGATCGCAGGTTTGGTCTATGTGCTGATGTTCGGCGCCCAGGGTTTCTTCGGCCCATGGCTGCAAGCGCATGACATCCAGATCGTGTTCGCCTTGCCCGGCATCGTGCTGGCGACCATCTTCGTCACCGTGCCCTTCGTAGCCCGTGAGCTGATCCCGCTGATGCAGGAACAGGGCACCCAGGAAGAAGAGGCAGCGCGCCTGCTGGGCGCCAATGGCTGGCAGATGTTCTGGCATGTGACCGTGCCGAACATCAAATGGGGCCTGATCTACGGCGTGGTGTTGTGTACTGCACGGGCGATGGGTGAGTTCGGCGCGGTGTCGGTGGTGTCCGGCCACATTCGCGGCGTGACCAATACCCTGCCGCTGCACGTCGAGATTCTCTACAACGAATACAACCACGTTGCCGCGTTTGCGGTGGCGAGTCTGTTGCTGATCCTGGCGCTCTTCATCCTGCTGCTCAAGCAGTGGAGCGAGAACCGTATAAATCGCCTGCGCGCCGGTGCGGCTGAGGAATAAGTCATGTCGATCGAAGTCCGTAATGTCAGCAAGAATTTCAACGCCTTCAAGGCCCTGAACAGCATCAATCTGGATATCCAGAGTGGCGAGCTGGTGGCGTTGCTCGGCCCGTCCGGCTGCGGCAAGACCACCTTGCTGCGCATCATCGCCGGCCTGGAAACCCCGGATGCCGGCAGCATCGTGTTCCACGGTGAAGACGTGTCCGGCCACGACGTGCGTGATCGCAACGTCGGTTTTGTGTTCCAGCACTACGCGCTGTTCCGCCACATGACCGTGTTCGACAACGTCGCCTTCGGCCTGCGCATGAAGCCGAAAAACCAGCGCCCGACTGAAAGCCAGATCGCGAGCAAGGTTCACGAACTGCTGAACATGGTGCAATTGGATTGGCTGTCCGATCGCTACCCGGAGCAACTCTCCGGTGGCCAGCGCCAGCGTATCGCGCTGGCCCGTGCACTGGCGGTAGAACCAAAAGTGTTGCTGCTGGACGAACCGTTCGGCGCCCTCGACGCCAAGGTGCGTAAAGAGCTGCGCCGCTGGCTGGCGCGCCTGCACGAAGACATCAACCTGACCTCGGTGTTCGTGACTCACGACCAGGAAGAGGCCATGGAAGTCGCCGACCGTATCGTGGTGATGAACAAGGGTGTGATCGAGCAGATCGGCTCACCGGGTGAAGTCTACGAAAACCCGGCCAGCGACTTTGTTTACCACTTCCTCGGTGATTCGAACCGTCTGCACCTGGGTGAAGACAACCACGTGTTGTTCCGTCCGCATGAAGTGTCGCTGTCGCGCCATGAACTGGAAGATCACCATGCGGCTGAGGTGCGGGATATCCGCCCACTCGGTGCAACGACTCGGGTGACCTTGAAGGTCGAAGGCCAAAGCGAGCTGATCGAAGCCGAAGTGGTGAAAGACCACGACAGCCTGACCGGCCTGGCCCGTGGCGAGACCCTGTTCTTCAAACCCAAGGTGTGGCAAAAAGCCTGACATAAAGATCGTTCCCACGCTCCGCGTGGGAACGCCTCTTGTGACGCTCTGCGTCACGCTTTGGGACGCGGAGCGTCCTGGGCTGCATGCCCACGCAGAGCGTGGGAACGATCAACCCGGCGAGCCGCCGGCCCGGACCGCGCCTCAATTTGCTGTTTCAAATCCCCCCGCAACCCCACCAGAAACGCCAACTCAGCCACCACAAACAGCGGCCCGACGATAAGCCCCGACACGTCATCCACAAACGCCGGCTTTTTACCTTCGTAGTAGTGCCCGACAAACTGAATCACCCAGCCCACCACAAACATCCCGATGCCGCTGCTGAGCCACACCATTGTGCTTTGCGCCGCCAGCACATGCCCCGCCCATACCGACAAGCCCATCAGCACCGTCATCAGCACGCCCAGCGCCAGTTCCAGGCGCAGGTAAAACCACGCCGAAAACAGCGCCAAAATCACTGCCGGCGAGAGCCAGAGCCCGCCCACCGCCCATTCGGGGCGTGATAGCAGCACCGCCACGGCCACCACAATCAGCGGGATGCCGATAAAGTGGCTGGCAATATTGCGCGGGTCGCGGTGGTAGGCGGCGTATTGACTGAGGTGGTCGACGAGGCTTTTCATTGTTGTTCCTCCTGTAGGATGTTTGATCATGCCCTGTCAGCCTGCGACTGACTGTCAGCTGGGCGACAATCTTCGGAGTTCTCATGGACGCAGAGAAATGGCACCCACAGCTGGCCACCGGTCATTGGTTCAGCCACCTGCCTGTAGCGTTTCAGAATAGCTTGCTGGCCCAGGCCCGGCTGCGGCAGCTGACGGCGGGGCAATACCTGTTCAAACGCGGCGACCCGCCCTGTGGCTTGTATGCGGTGCTCGACGGCAGCCTGCGCATCAGCGCGGTGAATGAGCACGGCAAGGAAGCGATATTGAGCCTGGTGGAGTTGCCTTACTGGTTCGGCGAAATTTGCCTGTTCGACGGCTTACCGCGTACCCATGACGCCTGCGCCGTGGGGTCGTGCACGCTGTTGCAGGTGCCGCAGCAGGCACTGCTGAGCATTCTCGATGAAACCCCGCAGTATTGGCGCGACCTGGCGTTGCTGATGAGCCAGAAACTGCGCCTGAGCTTTATCAACATCGAGCAACTGAGCCTGATGCCTGCGTCGGTTCGATTGGCCCATCGGTTATTGATGATCGTTGAAGGCTATGGCGACATCGAACACTCGCGCCGCGTGCTGCAACTGCCCCAGGAAGACCTGGCGGCGATGTTGAGCCTGTCGCGCCAGACTGCCAATGCGTTGCTCAAGGACCTGCAAGCTCAAGGCGTCGTGCGTTTGGGCTATGGCGAGATTGAGATTCTCGACATACAGCGGCTGCGTGAGGCGGCGCACACCTGAGAGTGTTAGCCTGCATGCCTGATTAATCGAGGTGTGTTATGCGCGTGCTGTTAGTGGAACATGAATCCGACGAGGCGCTGCGGATGGCCCAAGGCTTGAACGAGGCCAGCTACACCGTGGAAGTCGCGGCCAATGGCATGGCGGCGTTGCGCTTTGTTGAAAGCACCGAGTACGACCTGGTGATCCTGGATGTGATGCTGCCCGGGTTGAATGCCTGGAAGTTGCAGCAGGCGATTCGGTTGAAGGGTGAAACGCCGGTGTTGTTCTTGACCACGCCGGGCGGGATTGAGGACCGCTTGCGCGGGTTGGAGCTGCATGAGGATGATTATTTGCTCAAGCCGTTTGAGGCCAAGGCATTAGTGGCACGGGTTAAGAAATTATTGCGGCGCGATCGTGCGCGCTGATTGATTTGGCGCCATCGCAGGCAAGCCAGCTCCCACATTTGAGCCGGGCTTGCCCGCGATATGGCCCTCATAACCACCACAAATCCATCTATCGCAACCCATCCCGAAATTGCCCTGGCGTGATCCCCGTCCACCGCTTGAATGCCCGATTAAAACTGCTGGTATCGGCAAACCCCAGCAAATGACTGACTTCGGCCAACGAACACTGTGGGTCTCGCAGGTGCAACAACGCCAAATTCTCCCGGCACTCATTAAGCAACGCATCAAACCGACACCCTTCATCCGCCAGATGCCGCTGCAAGCTGCGCAGGCTCAGGTGCAGCGCCTGGGCAACCCGTTCGGCACTCGGCTCGCCATCCGGCAGTTGCGCCTCAATGACCCTGCGCACCTTGCGCTCCCAGGTCAGCGGTTGCAGTTGGGCGAGGGTGCGCTTGAGCACGGTTTCATTGTGTTCGGCCAACTCCGGGTTGGCGTCATCCAGATGGCTGTCGAAGTCATGGGCCGCAAATTCCAGCCGATCTTCTTGGGCACCAAAAAACACCGGCGCACGAAACACGCTGTGCCATGGCTTGGGATCAGCCGGTTCCGGCCGCTGCAAGTACACCGCCAGCGGCGCATAGTCGCGGCCTAGACGGTTGCGGCAGGTGCGCACGTAGATCGCCGCAAACGCATCGATGGCCTCTCGCGCCGGCGCCGGGCTCCCCGTGGGTTGCAGCAGGCGAAAACGATAGCGCTCGCCGTCTCGACTAAGCTCCAGCGTCAGGGCATCGCTGACCACCTGGTGATAGCGCACGATGCGCTCGAACACTTCGCGCAAACTGCCGCTGGCCACTAGGGCATAGCCCAGCGCATGAAAGGTGGTGGGGCTGACAAACCGCGACACTCGCAAACCAATCGCCGGATCGCCGCTGGCCTGTACCGCCAGCTCCCACAGGCGCGTGGTAGCGGACAACGGGTAGCGCGCGTTGGGGTCGTCCATCAGTTGCGGGTCGAGCCCGGCCTGGGCGCACAGCGCCGCGCTGTCGAGGTCCAGGGCGTCGAGCTGTTTGCGCAAGGCGCGGGTCCAGCTGGCGAGGGAGGTGGGTTCAGTCATGGCGATTGGCGCTTGCGGTCAACAGGTTGGCGTCCGGAGCTAGCGTCCTGCCGGATCGCTTGGGGCAGGATAGACACATCAATAACCAGAGGATGGAAGCATGGACGGTACTTCTGCAAGTCCCCAACAGATGAACGCGCAACAACGTTCAGCGCAAATCCGTGAAGTGGTGCTGGCCGAAGGCGTCAGGTTGCGCCAGCAACACCCCTGGCTGCTGCATCAGGACGCGCTGGGCGCGGGCATCCTGGCGTTTGCGTTAGTCGGCATGCTCGGCTCGGCGGCCCTCTACATCACCGGGCATATGGCGTGGTGGGCCTGCCTGTTGCTCAACGCCTTCCTCGCCTCGCTGACCCACGAATTGGAACACGACCTGATCCACAGCATGTACTTTCGCAAACAGCGCGTGCCGCACAACCTGATGATGGGGCTGGTGTGGCTGGCGAGGCCGAGCACCATCAACCCGTGGATACGTCGCCATTTGCACCTTAACCATCACAAGGTTTCCGGCACCGAGACCGATATGGAAGAGCGCGCCATCACCAACGGTGAGCCCTGGGGCTTCGCGCGTTTGCTGATGGTGGGCGATAACGTGATGTCGGCGTTTATTCGCATGCTGCGCGCCAAGACCTGGAACCACAAACTCAAGATTCTCAAGCGCTCGCTGCTGGTGTATGCGCCGCTGGCGTTGCTGCATTGGGGCGCGTGGTATGTGTTTCTCGGCTTCCATGCGGCGAATGGCATCGCCAGCCTGATGGGCACGCCGATTGAATGGTCCGCCGGCACCTTACAGATGATGCAGGTGATCGATATCGCCGCCGTGGTGATCATCGGCCCCAACGTGCTGCGCACCTTTTGCCTGCACTTTGTCAGCTCCAACATGCACTACTACGGCGATGTGGAGCTGGGCAATGTGATCCAGCAAACCCAGGTGCTCAACCCGTGGTGGATGTGGCCGTTGCAAGCGTTCTGCTTCAACTTCGGCAGCACCCACGGCATCCACCATTTTGTGGTGAAGGAGCCGTTTTACATCCGGCAGATGACGGCCAAGGTGGCGCACAAAGTGATGGCGCAGATGGGTGTGCGCTTCAATGATTTCGGCACGTTCGCCCGGGCCAATCGACTTGAGCGCCAGGAGCGCCCCGACGCCCAGCTCAATCCGGCTGAAACGGCGATGCGCTGAGTATCACGCCGGTTTCGTCCACGTACTGCTGCCAGTGGCCGATCAACGTCGCCAGTTTGTCCGGGTGGCTCAAGGCCAAGTCATGGATCTCTCCCGGATCTTGGCCCAAGTCATACAGCTGCCAAGTCGCCGGCCCCACAGGGCCGGGGATGTACACGGCTTTCCACTGACCCTGGCGAATCGCGCGGCGGCCGAACAGCTCCCAGCCGGTGACGGTGTGCTCGTCGTGCACCTCGGCGGTTTCGCCGGACAAGAAGCCCAGCCACGACTTACCCCGCAACGGTGCCACCGGCTTGCCGCGCCACTGTTTCCCAGGGTGGCGCACACCGGCCAAATCCAGAATAGTCGGCGTGATATCCATCACCGTGCCAAACCCGTGACTGATGCGACCCTTGAGCGACAGCCGGGGGTAGTGCACCAGCGCTGGCACGCGAATTCCGCCCTCAGTGGTAAACGCCTTGAACAGCCGTGACGGCGCGGTCGCCACCTGCGCCCACGACGGGCCATACCAGACGTAGGAGTTGGCGCGCCCGATGTTCTCCAGGCGGTTGTCGTAATGCTGGTTCAGGTAGGTCAGCAGTTCTGGCCCGAACTTGGGGAAAGCTTCCAGCAGCGCACCTTCCGCGCCGTTGTCGGACATGAACACAATGAAGGTGTTATCCAGTTGCCCCTGCTTGCGCAGGTACTCCACCACCCGACCGATGTTCCAGTCCATGCGCTCGACCATCGCCGCATACACTTCCATCGCCCGCGCCGACACTTGGCGCTGTTCGTCACTCAAGGCGGCCCATTGGGTGTTCAGTTCGATCAGCGGATGCGGCTCCACATCGGCGTCGATCAGCCCCAGTGCCTTGAGTTTTTCCAGGCGCTCCAGGCGCAGCACTTCGGGGCCTGCGTCGTAGCGGCCACGGTATTTATCGACGATGTCCGCGGGGGCCTGCAACGGCCAATGCGGCGCGGAAAACGGCAAGTAGGCGAAGAACGGCCGCGCCTGGTCGCGCTCCTTGAGGTACTGCAGCAGCTTGTCGCCAAACGCATCCGATGAGTAGAAACCCTCTGGCAGTTGCTCGACGAAGGTGTCGTCCTCGATGTACAGCGCCGGGGTGGACTTGAGCAGGCCGGGCGTCGTGTCATCGTAGGTCGGCTCGAAACCATAGTGGTTGGCCGCCCCCGGCAACAGCGAGAACGAACGCTCGAAGCCACGGGCATGCGGCGCCAGTTCGGCGGTCAGGCCCAGGTGCCATTTGCCGCTCATCAAGGTCTGGTAACCGGCCTCGCGCAGCAGTTCCGGCAGGGCTACCACCTTATCGTTGAGGTAGCCCTCGTAACCGGGTTTGCCGATCAGCTCCGGGGTCAGTGCCTCGGCCATGGTGCCGATACCGGCGATATGGTGGTCGGTGCCGGTCAGCAGCATTGAGCGGGTGGGTGAGCAGGTGGGTGCGGTGTGAAAGTCGGTCAGGCGCAGGCCGTTCAGCGCCAGGGCGTCGAGGTGCGGCGTGGAGATTTCCCCGCCAAACGCGCCGAGGTCGGAGAAACCCATGTCATCGGCCAGGATCACAAGGAAATTGGGACGTTGCGGCATTAAGGCACTCCTTTTCTGGCAGGCGGTTTTTTAGCAGGCAATGAAGGCCAGCGGCAGGTCGCGGATCTGCTCGCGCAGCGGCGGCTGGTAGTGGTCGTCGCTGATCAGTTCGTGCAGCAGTTCTTCGCGCAATTGGTGGAATTCGAAACTGCTGCGCTGGCGCGGATGGGGTAGGGCGATGTCCACCACTTGCTTGATCCGCCCGGGGCGGGGCTCCATCACCACCACACGGTCGGCGAGGAAAATCGCCTCTTCCACATCGTGGGTCACCAGCACCGTGGTGATCTTGGCGCGAGCGCGGATTGCCAACAGTTCGTCCTGCATCTGTTGGCGGGTCAATGCATCGAGGGCGCCGAACGGCTCGTCCAACAACAGAATGCGTGGGCTCGCCACCAAACCACGGGCAATCGCCACCCGTTGCGCCATGCCGCCGGACAGTTGATGCGGATAAGCGCGGGTGAAGTCAGTGAGGCCTACCAGCTCGATAAAATCGCTGATGCGCCGGTTGCGCTCGGCTTCGCTTAGCGGCTCGTTGACCAGGCCCAGGCCGATGTTCTCCGCCACCGTCAGCCAGGGGAACAAACGGTGTTCCTGGAACACAATGCCACGCTCGCCACCGATGCCGCTGACGGCTTTGCCGTCGACTTGGATCTCGCCGCGAAACTGCGTATCAAGGCCCACCAGCAGACGCAGCAGGGTGGATTTACCGCAACCGCTGGAGCCGACGATAGCGACAAATTCGCCCTCGGCAATCTCCAGGTTGAATTCACGAATGGCCTCCAGTTCGAAGCCGTCGACATCGAAGGTCTTGCCCACATGGTTGAAGCTGACGATAGGTGCGTTCATGCGTGTCTCCAGCGGGTGGCGCGGGTTTCGATGCGTTGGCCGATAAGGTTGAGGGCTGCGCCGGTAAGGCCGACCAAGAGCATGCCGCTCATGATCAGGTCCATGCGCAGCAGTTGTTGGGCGCCGATCATCAGGCTGCCGATACCGCCGTTGGACGGCATGAAATATTCCGCGCCGATGGTGCCCAGCCAGGCATAGATCAGGCTCAGGCGCAGGCCGGCGAAAATGCCCGCTGCGGCGCCTGGCAACACCAGTCGCCGTAGCCGTTGGAACAGGTTCAGGCGCAGCACTTGCGCCGCCTCGCGCAGCTGCGGCGACAGGTTCAGCACGCTGCGTTGGGTGGCGATAAACAACGGGAAGAAGGCGGCGAGGGCGATAAACACCCATTTAGCCAATTCGCCCAGGCCAAACCAGGCGGTGAGCAACGGCACCCAGGCAAAAATCGCGATCTGGCGCAGCGCGGCCAGGGTCGGGCCGAGTACCCGCTCACTGCGCCGCGACAGCCCCAGCCACAGCCCCATGACGAAGCCCAAGCCGCCGCCCAGAATCAACCCACCCAAGGTGCGCCCGAGGCTTTTGCCAAGGGCGCCGCAAAGGCTGCCATCCAAGACGCCCGCTGCGGTGGTTTGCAGCACCGCCCACGGGCTGACCAGAATGTTCGGGTCGACCCAACCGTGGTGTGTCGCTGTTTGCCACAGCGCGAACAACAGCAGCGGTGGCAACCACGGTTGCAGGTGCTGCCAGCCTTGATAGCGCGGGCCGCGACGAATCTGCGCGGTGGCCGGGTGCGGCCAGTGCACCCATTTGCGGTCCAGCCAGCCGATGCCGCGATCCATCACCACACCCAGTACGCCGATGACCACGATGCACACGAAAACGATATCGAGCATGAACAACTGCCGCGCCCACACCATCAGGTAGCCGATGCCTTCGCTGGAGGCCAGCAACTCCACCGCCAGCAACGACGTCCATCCGGCTGCCAGCGCCAGGCGCACCCCGGCCATGAATGCCGGCAGCGCGGCGGGCAGGATCAGGCGGCGAATCAAAAGGTGAGTGGGCAGGCGCAGCACGCGTGCGGCTTCACGCAAATTGGGCTGGGCGTCGCGCACGCCCACCAGGGTATGCAGGGTGACCGGCACCACAATCGCCTTCACCAGCACTACCAGTTTCAAGGTTTCGCCAATGCCGAAAAACACCATGAACAGCGGGATCCAGGCCAGGGTCGGCACTTGCGACAGCGCGCTGAACGTCGGGAATATCAGGCGCTCGGCCCGTGCACTGAAACCCAACAGAGCACCGAGTAAAGCCCCGGCGCCGATACCGGCCAGCAACCCCCAGAACAAGCGTTGCAAGCTGATCGCCAGGTGGCTCCACAACTCGCCGCCAGCCAACTCCACCGCGCTGCTCCATACCAGCGACGGCGGCGGCAGAATCTGTTCGCTCATCCAATGATTGCGACTGGCCAGCCACCACAGCGCAAACAGCGCCAGCGGCAGCAGCCACGGCAGTAGGCGCTCGCCCAGCTTCGGCCAGCGCGGCGCAGTGCCGTTGGAGGGGGCCGCGAGAGGTAGGCTCAAAAGTGAAATTCGGGCCATGGAGGACCTCCGTTGTCGCCGAGGGCGTTATGTGATTTTGATCTTATAAAAACGTAATCAAGATGATTGAGGGATAAGAAAAGTCATTTAAAGCCGCAGCTCAATGCGCATCCAATGCATTCGGAGAATATTTTCGATGCTGTTTATGCATAGCCCTCTGGAGCCTGCGTTTTAGCTCGCATAGTCCAAAAAGCTATTAAATTGTGAATTTATAGTATTTAAAGTTTTGACTCGGTTGTGCCTACTTTCTGCTCCCCAGGCGACCCTCGCCCACAAGGAGCTGCGCTTATGAAACTGCCCTTCAAACGTCTGATCACCCTGTTCGCGGGCACCGCCCTGGCCGGGTTGGTACACGCTGCCGACCTCAAGGAAATCCGGATTGCCGTGCCCGATCTCAGCGCGGGCAGTCAGCACAGCGGCGGCGGTATAACGGACGTGTTGCGCCAACAGCAGATCTTTGAGAAAGCCTTCGCCGATCAGGGCATCAAGATCCAGTGGAATTACTTCAAGGGCGCAGGCCCGGTGATCAATGAAGCCTTCGCCAATGGCCAGGTGGACCTAGCCTATCTTGGCGATCTGGCGGCGATCATCGGCCGCTCCAATGGCCTGGATACTCGCTTGCTCAGTGCCACGGCACGCGACGTGAAACAGTACCTCGGTGTGGTGCCGGGTTCCGGTATCAAGACGTTGCAAGACCTCAAGGGCAAACGCGTTGCGGTGTTTCGTGGCACGGCCAGCCAGTTGTCATTCGACAGCGCGTTGGCCAGCCAGGGCTTGAGTGAGAAAGACCTGAAAGTTATCAACCTGGACTTCAACGCTGCCGGTGCCGCGCTGGCCGCCAAGCAGATTGATGCCACCTGGGGCGGTGCGAACTTGAGTGCATTGCAAGCCAAGGGCTTGGCTGAGCTGCCGCTGACCACCAAGGATCTCGGAGGAGCGGGCAGCATCCAGGCGGTGCTGGTGGGCAGCGCCAAATTTGTCGATGAGCATCCCGAGGTCATCACCCAACTGCTCAAGGCCCAACAGCAGGCTGTGCAATGGCTGACCGATGACAACAACAAGCAGGCTTACATCGAGTTGGTGTCGGGACTGGCGAGTTATCCACCGGTGATCCTGAGCAGTGATTTGAAAAACGAGAAACTCAGCGAGATTTTTCCATCGACTCTGGACCCGGTGTTCCTTGGAAAATTGCAGGATGCGGTGGATTTGGCTTCGAAAGAAAAGCTGATTCGCAAGTCGTTTCAGGTGAGTGATTGGGTGGCGCCGAATCTGGCGGCTGCCGGGCTCTAAGGTTTTTGGCGACCCGATCATTCCCACGCTCTGCGTGGGAATGATCAATGAGGTCCTTTAAACCGCCACACTAACCTCCTGGCGGTCCACCTCCACCAACGTCTCAATCATCGCCTTCGCCGCCGGCGACAAGCGTGAGCCGGTGCGGCTGACAATCCCGCACCGCGCACTCATGGTCTCCAAGTTCTGCGGCAGGTTGCGCCAGTGCAGCAGCACCAGCGCGCCCCTGGCGATGTCTTCGGCAAATGCTTCTTCGGTGCCTACGCCGATCGCGTTCGACTGCAACACGATCTTCACCAATGCCGGAAAATGCTCGGTCTGAATACTCGGCGAAAAATCCATGCGCCCGCTGAGGTTCGCCAACAGTTTGCGAATGCCCTGGGAGATCAGCGGCGACGCCAGCGGGTAGTCAAACATGTCGTTGGTCGACAGGCTGTCCTTGGCCAGCAACGGGTGCCCTGGGCGGCAGAAAAACACCCCGCGCTTGGGCGTCAGCGCACGGGTCTGGAAGTTCGGATCGTTTTCGAACTGGCGAATGTCGGCGATAAAAAATTCGATCTCTTCACGGCTCAGGGCGCGGCTGAGTTTTTCCCAGTTATCCACCTGGAAACTGGTGCGGATTTTCGGGTGGGCGCTGATAAAGCGCGCCACCGCATCCGGCACCAGTTTTACCGCAGGCGCCGGGCCGGTACCAAAGCGCAGGTCGCCGGCGTCGAGTTTGGTCATGCGCGTGACTTCACTGCTCAGCAAGGCGGCGCCATGTACCAGGCTCAGGGCGTGTTGCAGCACCACCTGGCCCTCGGGCGTGGGGCGCAAATCCTTGTTGCCGCGGTCGACCAGCACGCAACCGAACTCTTGCTCCAGCCCCTGGATGCTGCGGCTGAACGCGGGTTGCGTGATGCCCATCGCGTCCGCCGCGCGGACAAAACTGCGGTGTTCGTTGAGGGCGATGAAGTACCGCAGTTGGCGAAGATCCATATGCTTTCCCGGCATCTGAAAAATAGGTCGAAGGCATTTGCGACCGAGGGAGCTGAGGTTTTAAATGCAAGCTCTTATTCCGTCAACGAAGCATTTGTTCACTTGCTAGACCTAAATTGCATATGAATAGAGCGTTGCTGGAAAGCGTCCCCATCATCAGCAGGCACCAGAGGGTCATCACAATGAGCAACGCCGCATTAGCTGTTCAACCCATCGCCCAAGCGCTGGACATCCACCCGGTTGCCGGCCGCATCGGCGCCGAGATCCGTGGCATCAAACTGTCCGGTGACCTGGATGCCGCCACCGTCGAGGCCATCCAGCAGGCGCTGGTGCAGTACAAAGTGATCTTCTTTCGTGAGCAAACCCACCTCGATGACCAGCGCCAGGAAGCCTTTGCTCACCTGCTCGGCGAGCCGATTGCCCACCCGACGGTACCGGTGCGTGACGGCACGCGATTCCTGTTGGAGCTCGATGGCACCCGTGGCCAGCGTGCCAACTCGTGGCACACCGACGTGACCTTCGTCGACGCCTACCCGAAAGCCTCGATCTTGCGTTCGGTGCTGGCGCCCAAGTCCGGTGGTGACACGGTGTGGGCCAACACCGCCAGTGCCTACAACGACCTCAGCGCCGAGCTGCGAGTGTTGGCGGACAACCTGTGGGCGGTGCACAGCAACGAATACGACTACGCCGGACGCAAGCCGGATGTGTCGGCGGAAAAGCTTGAGGAGTACCGCAAAATATTTACCTCGACGGTGTACGAAACCGAGCACCCGGTGGTGCGTGTGCACCCGGTCAGCGGCGAGAAAACCTTGTTGCTGGGGCACTTCGTCAAGCGCCTGAAAGGCTACTCCCAGGCGGATTCGACACAGTTGTTCAACCTACTGCAAAGCCACGTTACCCGTCTGGAAAATACCGTGCGATGGCGCTGGAGCGCGGGCGATGTAGCGATTTGGGATAACCGCGCCACCCAGCACTACGCGGTGGACGACTACGGTACTCAGGAGCGCATCGTGCGTCGGGTCACGCTCAAGGGTGATGTGCCGGTGGGCGTGCAAGGGCAAACCAGCAAAACCACCAAAGGTCTTTAAGCGAGCACAGGTCCAAATGTGGTGTTTACCAGACGCCTATCTGCACCACTTTCTCCGCCTCCGGCTCACCATAACGAAACCGTTGGCCACGTAGATCGATTTCTGTGTGGCTGATGGTGGTGCGTCGCTTCAGCCCGCGCAACCATTCGAACAGATAACCCAGGTGGGTCTCGCGTACCTCGGCATACGCCGGATCGGTGCCCAGGTCGTGTAATTCCTGCGGGTCGTTTTCCAGGTCAAACAGTTGCGGTCGGAAGCCGTCATAGGCCAGGTATTTCCAGCGCTCGCTGCGCACCATGGTCATGCGGCAGCGGTCGATGGGTTGCTCCAGGCGCTCGCGGGCCGGGGCCTGGAAGGCGTAGTCGTATTCGGCGATGGCATAGTTGCGCCAGGGGGTGTGTTCACCGTGCAGCAGCGGGATCAGCGAGCGGCCTTCTAGGCGATGGTCGGCAGCGGGCAGGCCTAAGGCATCGAGGAAGGTCGGCAGGGCATCGATGGTTTCGACAAGACGCGCGTCCACTGTGCCACGGCTGATATCGGCGCTGGCGCGTGGGTCGCGCACGATCAATGGAACGCCCACGGCAGGCTCCAGCAGAAATTCTTTTTCGCCGAGGAAATGATCGCCGAGGAAGTCGCCGTGGTCGCTGGTGAACACGATCAGCGTGTCGTCCCAGCGGCCGTTGCTTTGCAGAAAGTCGAACAACTTCCCCAATTGATCGTCGATCTGTTTGATCAGGCCCATGTAGGTTGGAATTACCGTGAGCCGCACCTCGTCACGGGAAAAATTCAAACTCTCCTGATGCTGCCGGAACGCTTGGTACACCGGGTGGTCGCTGGCGTTTCCAGGTTGAATGGGCGCTTGGATGTGCTCTGCGCCATACAGCGCGTGATACGGCGCCGGTGCAATATAGGGCCAGTGCGGTTTGATGTAGGACAGGTGCAGGCACCACGGTTGCTCACCTTGCTCGTCGATAAAGTCGATGGCGCGGTCAGTGGTGTAGACGGTTTCCGAATGTTCTTGCGCCACGCGTGCGGGCAACCCGGCGTTGCGCATGTGCCAGCCGCTGAGCACTTCGCCGCCTTCGCCCTCTGCGGCGTTGGCCCATTCATGCCACGGGTTGGTGCCGCTGTAGCCTTGCTCGCGCAGGTAGTGGGTGTAGGGCGCGGACTCGCGTTTGTCGTCGAACAGCGGGCTGTCGGGATAGATGCCGTCGTGACGGAAATAGGCATCGAACCCGACTTCATTCAGCGGCTCGGCCTGGGCGCTGTCGGGGTCGATGTTCAAGCGCTGCAAGGCATCCAGATTCGGCGTGGCGTGAGTCTTGCCCACTAACGCAGTGCGGATGCCGTGGGGGCGCAGATAATCGCCAATCGTCAGCTCTTCCAGCGGCAGTGGTACTGCGTTCCACGCTACCTGGTGGCTGCTGACATAACGCCCGGTATACGCCGACATCCGCGACGGCCCGCAAATCGTGCCTTGGGTGTAGGCGCGGCTGAAACGCACACCGGCAGCGGCCAGCCGGTCGATATTCGGCGTGTGCAAATGGGCGTGGCCATAGCACGACAGGTAATCGCGGCGCAGTTGGTCGCACATGATGTACAGCACGTTGCGCACGGGTTTTGGTTGAGACATGGGGTTTCACCGAACGGAGGACAGGCAGCGTTTTTCGCCGCTCGGATGGGGTGCTGGCAAGTGCATTCGGGGACTGGGTTTTATGCAGTGAGTGCATGGGTGCGGCTGCCAGCGATAGCGCCAGGTCAAACAGCGACATTCTCCAGCGCGCACACATCCTCATCTTGCTCATCAATCTGTTTGATTTGCTCGATCATCGCCTCCGCCAACGGTGACAACCGATACCCCGCACGGCTGACGATGCCATAGCGGGTATACCGTTCCTCCAGGTCCTCAGCCAGCCCATCAATCTTCAAACACACCAGCTCACCCCTCGCCATGTGCAACACGTCACTGTTGGCGCTGACGATACCGATAGCGTCGGAGCGCAACACCACGCCCATCAGGCTATAGCCGTTTTCGCATTCCACATTCGGCAGGTAATCGGGGCGACCGCTGAGGTCGACGATGACCTTGCGCAGGTTCGGCGGGCGAATGGTCACGGCCAGCGGGTAACTCATCAGTTCGGCGGCGCTCACGCTGTCGCGCCCGGCCAACGGGTGACCGGCGCGGCAGCAAAAATACCAACGGCGCGCGCGCAGGCGGTGGGTGTGGTAGTCGGGGTTGGCTTCGAAGTGGCGGGTGTCGGCGACGAAGAATTCGAACTCTTCGCTCAGCAGGCGTTTGCTCAGGCTTTGCCAGTCATCCACCTGGAACTGTACGCGGGCCTTGGGGTAACGCCCGATAAAACTGCCGATGGCGCGGGGGATCAACCCGGCCGCCGGTGCCGGGCCACAGCCGAAGCGCAACTCACCCGCCTCCAGGCCATTGAACTGGCTGATCTCGTTGGCCAGTTGCTGCGCGCCGCTGACCAGACGCCGCGCATGTTCGAGCAGTACCTGGCCTTGTTTGGTCGGCGCCAGGTCCTTGCGCCCGCGATCTACCAGTTGGCAACCGGCGCTGTGTTCCAACGCCTGGATGCTGCGACTGAACGCCGATTGCGACAGGTTCACGGCCAACGCCGCCGCGACAAAACTGCGTTGTTCGGCGAGGGCGATGAAGTGGCGAAGCTGGCGCAAATCGATATGCATTTTTCACATCAAAAATATCGGGGAAATGCATTGGCTATGCATTAGGTCGACTCCTTATAAAGGCTATCTCTTATGCAGTAAATGTTCGTAAAAACATAAATAAATAACCTAAGGGAATATCGGTTGTTGGATATTTCCGGGTTCCGGAGCCGCTTATGAGTCTGTTGAAGTCCTTGCCCCTGGCCATGTTGGTGGCCGGTAGCACCAGTTGGTCGCCGACCCAGGCCGCCGAAACACCCGCGCCGGCAAGCAAGGGCGAAAATGCCAGCGGCCAGCTTGAGACGGTCACCGTGACCGCCCGGCGGCGTACCGAAAGCGCCCAGGAAGTGCCGACGCCCATGAGTGTGATCGGCGGCCAGGCGCTGGAGAGCCAGCGGATTTATCGGATTCAGGATTTGCAGCAACTGGTGCCCAGCGTCAACGTCGCCTATATGCATGCGCGTCAATCCAGCGTGTCGATTCGCGGCCTGGGCAACAACCCGGCCAGCGATGGCCTGGAAGGCAGCGTGGGGCTGTACATCGACAACGTGTACCTCGGGCGGCCGGGGATGGCGGTGTTTGACTTGATGGACATCGAGCAGCTTGAGGTGTTGCGGGGACCGCAAGGTACGTTGTTCGGCAAAAACACCACGGCGGGTGTGATCAATATCAGCACCCGCGCGCCGAGTTTTACCCCGGAGCGCAGCATCGAAACCTCGTTGGGCGAGGACGGTTATTTCCAGACCAAGGGCACCCTTTCCGGCCCACTTACAGAGGATTTGGCGGGGCGCTTCTCGGCCTATCGCACGCGCAGCGATGGCGACATCAAGAACGAATACGACGGCCATGATCTCAACGGCGGCTCACGCCAGGGCTTTCGTGGGCAACTGCTGTACAAGCCCAGCGAGACGTTCAACGCGCGCTGGATTGGTGACTACAACGAGGAAGATTCCAGCGCCGGCACCCGCGTGCTGTACAGCACCGGGCCGACCATCAACGGTACCAACCTCTATCAATCCCGGGCAGCGGCGGCGGGGGCGACATTGGTAGATGGCACCCAGCGCAAGGTCAACCTGGACAGCGACCAGCACGTCACTGTGTTCCAGGGCGGCACGTCGCTGGAGGCCAACTGGACCCTGCCAAGTGACTTCACCCTGACCTCGGTCAGCGCCTATCGCTGGTGGAATTTCACCCCACGCAACGATGACGGTCTCAACGTGCCGGCAGCCTACAACGCCGGCGTGTCGGTGGAAGATAAACAGTGGTCCCAGGAGTTCCGGTTGGCCTCGCCTACCGGTGGTTTCTTCGATTACGTGCTAGGTGCCTATTACTTCGGCAACTCGCTGGATAACAAATCCTTCGCCTATTACGGACCCAAGGCCGATATCTGGAACGGCACGCCCACCGGCGCGCTGAATAATGTGAGCAGCGTCGGCAACGGGCATATCCGCACCGACAGTTTTGCGCTGTTCGCCCAAGGCACTTGGCACCTGACCGAACGTCTGGATTTCACTGCCGGTTTGCGCGGCACCTATGAAGAGAAAAGCGCCTGGGTCACTCGCAATGCCCCGGTGGGTGGCGCGACAGTCACGGGCGCTGCGGCCACCGCGCGGCGTGGGCGTGCCGGTGCGTATGACTCGGGCGACCTCAATCAGTACAGCGCCACGCCGTCGGGGCTGCTGAACCTCAGCTATCACTTCAACGAAAACCTGCTGGGCTACGCGACCTTGTCCCACGGCGAAAAATCCGGCGGGGTCAACTTGGCGGTGGGGTCTGCGCCGACTGCCGGGGCCGACTCATTGCTGATCGGCACCGAGCGCGCCAATAACGCCGAACTCGGCTTCAAGAGCACGCTGTGGGACCGTCGCTTGCAGCTCAATGCCAACCTGTTCTGGACCCAGGTCAACGGCTACCAGACCAATGCCTACGACCAGGACAACCGTGTGCAGTACCTGACCAACGCCGGGTCGGTGCGCTCGCGTGGCGTTGAAGTGGAAAGCACCTTGGTGCCGATCAAGGGCCTGACGCTGAACCTCAACGGCTCGTTCAACGATGTGCGTTACCTGTCTTACAAGGATGCGCCGTGCCCGCCGGAAGTGAGCCTGCGTCCAGGTGCACCGGCGTCATGCGACCTGACGGGCCATCAAGTGGTCGGTGCGTCGAAGTGGATCGCCAACGCAAACGGTGAGTACAAGTGGAACCTGGATAACGGCTTAGAACCTTACGTGACCGCCAGCTATGCGTTCCGCTCCAAGGCCGTGGGCACGGTTGAGGATTCCAGCTACGGGCAGATTCCTGCCTACGCGGTGGTTAACCTGTCGACGGGCCTGCGCGGCAACTATCAACAGGGGCAGTGGGATGTGTCGTTGTGGCTGAAAAACGCCTTCGACAAAACCTACTACACCACCCTGTGGACCGCCTCGAATGGCGGCTATGAAGGCCTGCTGGGCACGCCCCGCACGTTGGGTGTGACAGGGCGTTACGACTTCTAACCGGGCACGGCGGCGGTGCGGTAGGTGGTCGGGCTGAATACTCGCGTCACCACCAGCATCGCCACCGCCGTCACCGTCAGCACTACCCAGGCGCTGGCGAAATTGCCGGTGAGTTCGCGCAGCCAGCCGGTCATCCACGGCGAAATCGCGTTGATCAAAAAGCCCACGCCTTGCACGAAGGCCGCCAGTTGCCCGGCTTGCCGAGGGTCGCGATGGTGGTCGAGGGTCAGCAGCAGGCTCAGGGCAAAACACGCGCCCAGGCCGAAGCCGGCCAATGCCACCCACAGATGCGGAAAGTGCAGCGGCGCCAGCAACAGGCCGAGGTAACCCACAGTCTGCGCCAGCAGGCTGATACCGAGCAGTGGGCGTCGGTCGATACCGCGTTGCGCCAGCACCGGCATCAACAGCGCAGCGATCACCTGGAAAATAGTCATGAACGCCAGCAACGACCCGCTGGGCAACACGCCCCAGCCCAGTTGCTGATAGTAGGCGGGTAGCCACGCCACCATGCTCATGTAGCCGCAATTCACCAGGCCGAAGTACAGCGCCAACAACCAGGCGCGGCGATTGCGCAGGCCCTTGAACGCGGGGATCACTGTGGCGCTCTTTGCCGCACCCAGCGGTAAAAAAACCCACAGCAACAACGCAGCTAACGCCGGTAGCAGCCAAATGCCCAACCCCGCCTGCCATTGCTGAAAATGCGTGGCTACCACGGGGCTGAGCAGCGCCGCTAATCCGCCCCCCGCCATCAACGACGCTGAGTACACGCCCATCGCCACCGGCACACGGTGATGAAATTCGCGCTTGATCATCGCCGGCACCAACGCCTGAATCAGCGCCACACCGGCACCGCCAAGCAATGCGGTGACCAGCAGCGTCGACGCCTGCCCCATCAGCCAGCGCGCCAGGCACGCCAGCAGAATCATCATCAAGCCCAGGGCGATGCCGCGCCGTTCGCCCAGTCGCGCTTCCACGCGTATGCCGACCAGCGCCACCAGGCCCATGCACACCACCGGCAGGCTGGTGAGCAGGGCGCTGCTTTGGAAGCTCAAGCCGGTGGCCTGGCGAATCTCGCCCAACAGTGGGCTGATGGAGCTGAGAAGCGGCCGCAGGTTCAGGCCGAGCACCACCAGCAGGCCCCAGCCGGCGAGGGATTTATTGAGGGTCATGCAGGGTTTTCCACTGGTGGTACAGGTGGGTCATGGCTGGGTCTGGCAGGTGCTGGCTTGGCAGGCGTTGCTCGTTCAGCGGCAAGCCGAGCTGTTGACCAATCGTCGCCGTCGACAGGCCGAAAGGCTCGGCCATTTCATTGCTGGCGGCAAACACCACCCGTTCTACGCCGCACAGGTACATGGCGCTCAGACACATCGGGCAGGGCTGGCCGCTGGCGTAGATCACGCAACCCTCCAGGCGCGCGCCGAGCTGTCGGCTCGCCGCGCGGATCGCCAATAACTCGGCGTGGGCGGTGGGGTCCTGGGTCAGGTGGATTTCATTCACGGCTTCCACCAGTACGTCGCCGTTGCGCGTCAGCACCGCGCCAAACGGCCGGCCACCTTGAGCCACGTTGGCGTGGGCCAGGGCGATAGCGCGTTGCAGATACTGTTGATCGTCGCTCATGAAAGTCCCTCTGGGCAGGATGGAGGGTGAAGTATGGGCAGCCGCCAAGGTATTCTGAAATTAAATATAACCATGCTAACCAGTGGTAAACAGAATGGTGACGCCCATGTTCGATCCCGTGCTGTTGCGCAGTTTTGTCGCCGTAGTGGACTGCGGCAATTTCACCCGCGCCGCCGAGCGCCTGCACTTGACCCAATCCACCGTGAGCCAACAGATCCGCCGCCTGGAAGAGGTGGTGGCGTGCCAGTTGCTGGATCGCGATCAGCGCCGTGTGGTGGCCACCGCAGAAGGTGAACGCTTGCTGGCCTATGCACGGCGCATCCTCGCATTGCATGAAGAGGCCGCCGACGTGTTGATCAACCAGCAAAGCGACGGCGTGTTGCGCCTCGGCGTGCCGGAGGATTTTGCCGCCGAACGACTGATGCCGTTGCTGTCGGCGTTTGTCGTGGCTTACCCACGGGTACGCCTGGAAGTCACCAGTGGCCTCGGCCCTGAATTGCAGCGCCAGTACCGTGGCGGCGAGTTCGACGTGCTGCTGGTCAAGCAGATGGGTGACAGCGACGACTGCGTGGCCTCGTGGCCGGAACCGTTGTGTTGGGTAGACAGCCGTAGCACGCCGTCCCTTAGCCGTGACCCGCTGCCATTGGTGGCGTTTCCGGTGGGCGGCTTGTATCGCAATGAAATGCTCCATCACCTGGAAGTGGGCGGCTGGCGTTGGCGCATCGGCTATTCCAGCGCCAGCCTGGCCAGCGTGTGTTCGGCGGTGGCGGCGGGGTTAGGCATCAGCTTGTTGCCGCAACGGGTGGTGCAGGTCGGGCATGTGGTGCTGGGCGAAGACAGTGGTTTGCCGGCGATACAGGGCGTACGGCTGGCGTTGTATGGCCGCAGTGGCTTGGGTGCGGCGGGGCAGGCGTTGCAGGACCAATTGCTCAATTTATGCGCAAACAGCCCACGCTGATCCATGCCTTTGCGGAATATTTTGTATGCCTTAAAAGCATTGAAAAACAGCGCCTTTGCTCTAGGCCACGCAGGACGTGGCTTTGACGTTTCTGGATGTTTCGTTTATTCAATTTAGGTCTATGTATAACTTTAAAGATTACTTTAAGAGATAAGCGTCTGGCCCCGATGATTCAGCCCTCGACGGCCTCCCACGCAGGCCTGTCGGTTTTTTTGTTTCAAAACCGTAGGGAGTGAATCAATGGGCAATGTCCAGACCGCCGCCAGTGCACAAGAGGCGCAGTGGCGCCAGGCACCGAGTGGTGAGTTGGTCGACCTTGGCCGGCCGCACCGCGCGCCGTTGGGGCAACAGCGTTTGCAGCAAGCCCCGAAGCGCTTCTCGAGTCGTCGCGAAGGGATTCTGCTGGGGTTGCTGGTGCTGGCCCTGCACGGTGCGGTGATCTATTGGGTGAGCCAGAAGCCCACCCCGGTGCTGCCGATTGTGCCGCCGGAAATTCCGCCGATGACCATCGAATTTTCTCAGCCGGCGCCGCCGGTGGTTGAACCGCCACCGCCTGTGCCGCCACCACCACCGCCGCCTGTGGTCGAGCCACCACCACCGGTCGTGGATGAGTTGGCCGCCAAACCGGCGCCGCCTAAACCGATTCCAAAACCCAAACCAAAGCCCGTGCCGAAGCCTGAGCCCAAGCCCGCACCGAAACCGGTCGAGCAGCCGCCCGCACCACCGACTCCAGCGCCACCTGCACCGCCAGCTCCGCCGTCGCCAGCGCCGGTTACACCGGCTTCGGCCAACGCCGCTTACTTGAAAAATCCGGCGCCCGAATACCCGTCACTGGCCCAGCGCCGGGGTTGGGAAGGCACGGTGTTGTTGCGGGTGCATGTACTGGCCAGCGGCAAGCCGGGTGAGATCCAGATTCAGAAAAGCAGCGGTCGCCAGCAACTCGACGACGCCGCACTGACCGCCGTGAAGCGTTGGAGCTTCGTGCCGGCCAAGCAGGGCGAAGTGGCGCAGGACGGCTGGGTCAGCGTACCGATCGATTTCAAGATTCACTAACTATTCGGCTGCGGTGTGTTGGACACGCCGCGACCTGCACAGAGGGAAAACATCATGGCATTAGCATCTCCACTTGAATCCATCGAAAGCGCGGTGATCTGGCTGCTGGTGGTCTTTTCGGTCGCCACTTGGGGCCTGGCTTTATTGAAGGGCGTGCAGTTCGGTCGCCTCAAGGCGCAGGATCGCAAATTCCACAAACAGTTCTGGGCGGCGTCGAGTCTCGACTCTGCCGCCGAACTGGCTGAAACCCAGCCCGGCGCTGCGGCACGGGTGGCCCAGGCCGGTTATGCCGCGATCCAGGTGGGCGATGCGCCGCACGCTGCGGACTTGAGTCAGGCGATTAATCACCAGGACCGTCTCGAACGCGCCCTGCGCCAGCAGATCGTACGTGAGCGTCGCTCCCTGGAAACCGGTTTGGCCGTGGTCGCCAGTATCGGCAGCACCTCGCCGTTTATCGGCCTGTTCGGCACCGTGTGGGGGATCATGGAAGCGCTGAAGGGGATCAGCGCGGCCGGTTCCGCCAGCCTGGAAACCGTGGCCGGCCCGATTGGTGCGGCACTGGTCGCCACCGGCGTGGGTATCGCCGTCGCGGTGCCTGCGGTGCTGGTTTACAACTACTTCCTGCGTCGCCTGAAGCTGACGGCTGCCGACCTGGACGACTTTGCCCACGACTTCTACAGCCTGGCGCAGAAGAACTCTTTCCGAGTACTGCTGCACCCGACGCTGAACAAAACCGCTGCCGGCAACCCGCAAAAAGTGAAGGAGGCGTCCTGAGATGGCCTTCTCCACGCAAGACAGCGATGAGGTGCTGAGCGAAATCAACGTCACACCGTTGGTGGACGTGATGCTGGTACTGCTGGTGGTGTTTATCGTCACCGCGCCGCTGCTGACCAACGCGATTCCAATCAACCTGCCCAAGACCCAGGCTGTGGCCCCGGTGGAGCAGAAGGACCCGCTGGTGGTAAGCATCGATGGCGCCGGCAAACTGTTTATCAACAAGGACGAAATCCAGCCGGACTTGCTGGAATTCAACCTGCAGGCGGCCAAGGCCAAGGACCCCGATGTGCGGGTGCAACTGCAGGCCGATGATGGAGTGAACTACGGCGAAGTGGCGCGAGCCATGGCGTCTATCGAGCGCGCGGGGATTACCAAGCTGTCGGTGATTACTGCACGTTAGTTTCAAATGCCTCGACAATTTTTTGGCCGTCTCCTTGGCAGGGTGCGGCCTTTTTTTTGCCTGCGATTTAACAAACGCCGCGATCCACAATGTGAAGCCAGCGCTCACATTTTTGATTCTGGGTGTTTTTGAGTTTTTGGTTATTAATAAATAGCTTCTTATTCCTTAACGAATATAAACCGCGTCCCTATACTGTTCAGCAACGTTAAACGCTGCAGGAGGGCACACCCATGCACAGCGAGTCGATTCGTTATCTGATCGTGCCGGGCTGGCAAGGATCGCCAGAAGATCATTGGCAAAGTCATTGGCAGAACAGCCTGCCCAACAGTGCGCGCGTGGAGCAGGCCGATTGGCTGACCCCGCGCCGCGAAGACTGGGTGGCCGCGCTGGCCGAGGCCATCGCCGCCGACAGTACTCCCGTTATCCTGATCGCCCACAGCCTGGGCTGCATCACCGTTGCCCATTGGGCTGCCACCGCTCCCGTGCAGTTTTTGCGTCAAGTACGCGGCGCCTTGCTGGTGGCCCCGGCGGATGTCGAACGCCCTGCCTGCTCACCGGCCTTACGTAACTTTGCGCCGATTCCGACCCATCTGTTGCCGTTTCCCAGCCAGGTCGTCAGTTCCGACAACGACAGCGCCGTCAGCGCCCCCCGGGCCCTGGAATTGGCGCGTTACTGGGGCGCCGAAGCCGGCATTTTGTCCGGTGCCGGCCATATCAATGTGAAGTCCGGTCACCAGCGCTGGGAGCAGGGCTTCGCTTACCTCTATCGCCTGCAAAACCGCCTCGAGCATCATGCTCGGCGCAGTGCCTAAAAATTTTTCAACGCCCCGTCCCTGAGTGGATTTGGGGCGGGAGCCTGCCATGAGTCTGCATGAAACCTACGGTCAGCCACTGCTGACCTTCCCCGACGCCGAAAAAAGCCCGTTGAGCATCCGCGCCAAGGCGCTGGTATTCGTCGACCCGCGTTCGCGCCAACTGCGCGAAGACCTGGAAAGCCTCGCACCGCGTGCCTTGCCCGTGCTGATTCGTGGCGAGACCGGCAGCGGTAAAGAGTTGCTGGCGCGGCATATCCACCGTGGCAGCGATCGTACCGGGCTGTTTGTCTCGGTCAATTGTGGTGCGATCAGCCCCACTTACGCCGATGCGGAGTTGTTCGGCTATGCCGCAGGTAGTCACAGTGGTGCGGCCAGCAGCCGGGCGGGGTGGTTTGGTTCGGCCAACGGCGGCACCTTGTACCTGGATGAGATCGGCGATTTGCCGTTGCCGATCCAGGTCAAATTGCTCGCGGCCCTAGAGAACCACGAAGTCACCCGCGTCGGTGCCCATCAGCCAAGCCCGGTGGACGTGCGCCTGGTCGCGGCGACCAGCATCGACTTGGCTCAGGCCGTGGCGGCAGGCAAGTTTCATGAGCGTTTGTTCCACTACTTGAGCGAAGGTCAACTGGACCTGCCTGCGCTGCGCGAGCGTGTCGGCGACATCCTATCCCTGGCTGAATATTTTCTTGGCATCTACAGCCAGCGTCTGGACCTGCCGGTGCCGCTGATCAGCGATGCCGCCCAGCACGTGCTGGAACACCACAGTTGGCCGGGCAATACCCGCGAGCTGGAAAACGTTATTCACTTTGCGTTACTGGTCAGCAGCGGCGATGAGATTTTGCCCGAGCATCTGAATTTGCCGGTGGCGGGTTCGCCGCTGGAGCAAGTGCAGCGGATTTTCGAGAGCGCCAGCCCTGCGGAGCAGGACATATTGCGTAAATTTCTGTATGAACAAAATGGAATATCAACGTGAATAAAAGATATTGTTCGGGAATAAAAAATCTAGGTATTGTCACTCCCACGCCGCGATAGCACTTCGCTGGCACACCTCATAAAAATGGTCGTCAGAGACGCCCCCGGAATTCCGATAAGGACACTGCATGAAAAAGGTTCTGTTGTTTACCGCACTGGCGGCTGCCCTGACTGCAAGCTTTGCGCAAGCCAACGAGAAACTGGTCGTAGCCGCGACCCCAATTCCGCACGCCGAGATCCTTGAGCTGATCAAGCCGACCCTGGCCAAAGAAGGCGTGGACCTGGAAATCAAAGTCTTCACCGACTATGTACAGCCAAACGTGCAAGTGGCCGAGAAGCGCCTGGACGCCAACTACTTCCAGACCCTGCCGTACCTGCAAAACTTCAACAAGGGTAAGGGCACCAACCTGGTCACCGTGGTCGGCGTGCACGTTGAACCGTTCGGCGGTTACTCGAAAAAGATCAAAAATATTTCTGAGCTCAAAGATGGCGCCACCGTTGCCATCCCGAACGAAGGCTCCAACAGCGGCCGCGCTCTGTTGCTGTTGCAGAAGGCTGGTGTGATCACCCTGAAAGACCCGACCAATGCCCTGGCCACGCCGAAAGACATCGCCAGCAACCCGAAACACCTGAAATTCAAAGAGCTGGAATCGGCCCTGCTGCCACGCGTGCTGGACCAGGTTGACCTGGACTTGATCAACACCAACTACGCCTTGGAAGCTGGCCTGAACCCAGCCAAAGACGCACTGATCATTGAAGACTCGAAGTCGCCATACGTGAACTTCCTGGTCGCCCGCCCAGACAACAAGGACAGCGACGCTATCCAGAAACTGGCCAAAGCCCTGACCAGCCCGGAAGTCAAAGCCTTCATCGACAAGAAGTACAACGGCGCTGTAGTGCCTGCGTTCTGATGTAACCCCAAACCCCCTTCAAGGTTTGAACGCCGACGGCTTTTATAGCGTCGGCGTTTTTTATGGCCGCCCTGAAATGATCATTCCCACGCTCTGCGTGGGAATGCCTCCTGTGACGCTCCGCGTCACGACGTTAGAGCGGACGCAGAGCGTCCTGAGCTGCATTCCCACGCAGAGCGTGGGAACGATCAGGGTGAATGGCTCTGCTCAACGCCACCAACCACTTCACCAGCTCCTGCGGATCAATCGGTTTCGCTTCGTTCATCATTCGTTCCCTCGAATCATTGACCCCCTACCATAGCCGTCACCCAGCAAACCCGCGAATCCGGGGGTTATCTTTTTGGGTGATATCAATATGCTATTTGGGTATTTAAATTTTACTTTTTATACCTTTAAAGTTCGCGCTACCCGGCGTTACCCACGCCGGATTGAACTGCGCTCGCTGCATTACCCTTGCGGCGATATGGACTGCAAATGACCTTCGATTTCGCATTTATCCTCAGCACCTTGCCGGCGTTTCTCAAGGCCGTGGGGGTGACGCTGCAAGTGGGCCTGATCGCCATTGCCACCTCGTTGCTGGTGGCGCTGATCAACGCGGCGCTGCTGGTGTTTCGCACGCCGTACCTGTCGCGCCTGGTGGCGTTGTATGTGGAGCTGGCGCGTAACACGCCGCTGCTGATCCAACTGTTCTTCGTGTACTTCGCCTTGCCGGCCCTGGGTTTCAATATCTCTGGGTTCTGGGCGGCTATCATCACCATGACCTTTCTGGGTGGCGCCTACCTCACCGAGGTGCTGCGCGCCGGTGTGGAAGCGGTGCCGTTGGCGCAGATCGAGTCGGGCAAATCCATCGGCTTGTCTGACTGGCAGTTGTTGCGCCACGTGATCCTGCCCCAGGCCGGCATCCTCAGCCTGCCTGCGCTGTTCGCCAATTTCATCTTCCTGCTCAAGGAGACCACCGTGGTCTCCGCCGTGGCGGTGCCGGAGATTCTCTACACCATCAAGAGCTACATCGCCCTCTACTACAAGACCTACGAAATGCTCGCCGTGCTGACGTTGATTTGCGTGCTGCTGTTTTTGCCGCTGTCGCTGCTGCTCAGCCGCCTGGAAAGGAGGCTCCAGCATGGCCAGTTCGGGTCTTGAGTTGTTGTGGGTGTCGTTGCCGCAGTTGGGCAAGGGCGCTGCGCAAACCCTGTCGATTTCTTTTTTGAGCATCGCCTTCAGCACCGTTGGCGGCGTGTTGTATGGCGTGCTGCGCACCTTGAATAACAAGGCGATCAACCTGGTGCTGCGGATTTACCTGGAGCTGTTCCGGGCGATTCCGGTGCTGGTGTGGTTGTACCTGCTGTTTTTCGGCCTGCCGATTTTCTTCGGGTTGAGCATCCCGAGCTTCTGGTGCGCAGTGCTGGTGCTGTCGTTGTGGGGCGCTAGCGAGGTGGGCGAAGTGGTGCGCGGTGCGTTGCATTCGCTGCCGCGAGGCCAGCGTGAGGCTGGGTTGTCGATTGGCCTGTCCGACCCGCAGTTGTACGGCTACGTGCTGCTGCCCCAGGCGCTGAAACGCATGACGCCACCGACCATCAACGTCTACACGCGGATCATCAAGACCAGCTCGCTGGCGGTGCTGATCGGCGTGGTGGACGTGATCAAGGTCGGCCAGCAAATCATCGAACGCACCTATGAGTCGGTACTGATCTACGGCGTGCTATTCCTGTTTTTCTTCTTTATTTGCTACCCGTTGTCGGCCGCCTCCAAGGTGCTGGAACGGCGCTGGGCCCAAGCATGAGTGGATTGATCGAGTTCCAGGGTTTCAATAAATTTTTCGGCGAACAGCAGGTGCTCAAGGGCATCGACCTGAGTGTGCAAAGCGGCGAAGTGGTGGTGATCCTCGGCCCCAGCGGTTGCGGCAAAAGCACCTTGTTGCGCTGCCTCAACGGTTTGGAAGTGGCCCACAGCGGCAGCCTGCGCTTCGCCGGTAAAGAGTTGTTGAACAAGGCCACCGACTGGCGCCAAGTGCGCCAGGACATCGGCATGGTGTTCCAGAGCTACCACCTGTTCCCGCACATGAGCGTGCTCGACAACATCCTGCTCGGCCCGCTGAAAGTGCAAAAGCGCGACCCGCGCGAAGCCCGCGACCAGGCAGAAAAATTGCTGGAGCGCGTAGGCCTTGCCGACAAGCGCGACGCCTTCCCGCGTCAGCTCTCCGGCGGCCAGCAGCAGCGCATCGCTATCGTCCGCTCGCTGTGCATGAACCCCCAGGTGATGCTGTTTGATGAAGTCACCGCCGCCCTCGACCCGGAAATGGTCAAGGAGGTGCTGGAAGTGATCCAGGGCTTGGCGCGCGATGGCATGACCTTGCTGATCGTCACCCACGAAATGGCCTTCGCCCGCGCGGTCGCCGACCGCGTGGTGTTTATGGAGGCCGGTCGCATCCTCGAACAAAACACCCCCGAAGAATTCTTTACGAACCCGCAAACCGCACGCGCGCAGCAGTTCCTGGAGAAGTTCTCCTTTGTTTCAACACTGCCCAAGAAAACCAAGGAACTGGAGCTGATATGAAAACTGCCAAGTTGTTATTCCCATTGTTTGCCCTCGCATTGCTGGCTGGCTGCAATAAAAAGGCCGAAGAGCCCGCAAAACCAGTTGCTGCTGCGGCGAGCTACATCGACAAAATCAAGGCGCGCGACAAGCTGATCGTCGGCGTGTTTACCGACAAACCGCCGTTCGGCTTTGTGAACGAAGCGGGTCGTTATGTTGGCTTTGATACCGACATCGGCCGCCAATTTGCCAAGGACTTGCTGGGTGATGAAAACAAGGTTGAGTTCGTTGCCGTGGAACCGGCCAGCCGTATTCCGTTCCTGCAAAGCGACAAGGTCGACCTGATCCTCGCCAACATGACCGTGACGCCTGAGCGCAAAGAAGCGGTGGACTTCACCAACCCCAACCTGAAAGTTGCGGTACAGGCTTTGGTGCCGAAGGACAGCGCGGTGAAAAGCCTGGATGACTTGGCCACCCGCACCACCATCGTGACCACCGGCACCACCGCCGATATCTGGCTGACCAAGAACCACCCGGATTGGAAACTGCTCAAGTTCGAGAAAAACTCCGAGTCGTTGCAAGCGTTGTCCGCTGGCCGTGGTGATGCTTACGCGCAAGACAACCTGGTGCTGTTCAGCTGGGCCAAGCAGAACCCGGGCTACCGCGTGCTGGATCAGAAACTCGGTGATGAAGCGCCGATTGCTCCGGCGGTGAAGAAGGGCAATATCGAACTGCGCGACTGGGTGAATGCCGAGTTGGCGAAGCTGGGTGAGGAGAAGTTTTTGCTCAAGCTTTACGACCAGTACGTGCGTAAAGAGCTGAGCGATGACACCAAGCCTGAGAGTGTGATTGTTGAGGGCGGTAAGTGGCAGGGCTGATATAGCTATCGCAGGCAAGCCAGCTCCCACAGTTTGATGTGTGAATACATTCAAATGTGGGAGCTGGCTTGCCTGCGATGAGGCCGGTACAGGCAACACCTATTCGGGCCATTGCCAAGCCGGCGCATCCAAAATCCCCTGCCCAACAATCTGGGTCTGCCCCAGCACCTTCTCCAACACAATCGAATTACACCCTTCATCCTGTTGCAACGCCGCAATCAACCGACTGGCGTGGGACACCACCCACACCTGACAGTGTTGGGACACCTGAATAATCAAGCGCGCCAACGCAGGCAGCAAATCCGGATGCAAGCTGGTCTCCGGTTCGTTCAGCACCATCATCGTCGGTGGCCTCGGCGTCAGCAGTGCCGCGATCAGCAGCAGGTAACGCAAGGTGCCGTCCGATAACTCCGCCGCTGATAACGGCCGCAGCAAACCTTCCTGATAAAACTCAATGGCAAAGCGCGCACCCTGCAACGGCTGGATTTCCAGGCGCGCCCCCGGAAACGCATCGCTTACCGCCCGTTGCAAGGCCTCGGGATCGCCAATTTCGCGGATGGTCTGCAACGCCGCCGCCAGGTCACGCCCATCGTGATGCAGCACCGGCGTGCGCGTGCCCAACTGCGGTTGGCGTACGGGTGCATCGGCGTCGCTGCGAAAGTGATCATAGAAGCGCCAGCGACGAATGCTTTCCCGCAGCACCAGCACTTCCGGCGAACCGCGTAAACTGCCGACCTGGTCGAACAGGCTGCTGTACTCCGGCGTGTGTTGGGCCAAAACATCCCAGGCGCGACCGTCGCGGGCGCGGATCATTGGGCCTGAGCGCTGCACCAGCAGGCTGGCCGGTCGGTACAGGTGGCCGGCCCAGATGCATTCTTTTTTGATCTCCGGGTCCAGGATAAAAGCGGACATAGCTTTTGGCGGCAAGCCCAAGGAGATGGCGTAGCTGAAATCTTCGCCGGCGAACCCCAGTCGCAAGCGTTTATTGGGCTGTGGAACCGCCGCCCGTACCGCCACTTCACCATTGGGCATGCGTTGGTTGATGGTTTCCGGCCCGGCCCAGAACGTAGAATCCAGCCCGCCTTCACGCGCCAGCGCATTGATCACCCCGCCCTGGGCGGTTTCCGCCAGCAGGCGCAAGGCGCGGTACAAGTTGGACTTGCCGCTGCCATTGGGGCCGGTGACCAGGTTCAGTCGGTCCAGGGGCACCACTAATTTATTGATCGAGCGGTAGTTGGCTACCGCGAGGGTCTTGAGCATGGGCATTTAGTCAGCGTGGGAACCTTTGGAGTATGGGATCCTCCATGCAGATAAGGAACCCTGATCTAAGCTCACAATCGCATACACTCTGGCACATCGCGTCACGCAAAAGGAGCCTGCATGGGCGGTCGTACTTTCACACTTATCTTCGGACTTGGCCTACTGACGCTACTGAGCGGCTGTGGTGAGAAAAAGGCCGAACCCAAAGAACATTCACGGGTGTTTGTGCAGACCGTGCAATCGACGGATTTTGCCGCGGCGGTCACCCTGACGGGGGACATCCAGGCTCGTGTGCAAACCGATTTATCCTTCCGCGTGGGTGGCAAGATCATCCAACGCATGGTGGATGTGGGTGACCGGGTGAGCGCCAAGCAAGTGCTGGCCAAGCTCGATCCCAAGGATTTGCAGACCAACGTCGATTCCGCCCAGGCTCAGGTCGTGGCCGAGCAGGCGCGGGTCAAGCAGACGGCTGCCGCGTTTGTGCGCCAGGAAAAACTGCTGCCCAAGGGCTACACCAGCCGCAGCGAATACGACGCCGCCCAGGCCGCGCTACGCAGTAGCCAAAGCGCGCTGACTGCCGCCCAGGCCCAGTTGGCCAATGCCCGCGAACAACTCGGCTATACCTCGCTGATCGCCGAGGCGCCTGGCGTGATTACCGCGCGCCAGGCCGAAGTCGGCCAGGTAGTGCAGGCCACCGTGCCGATTTTCAGCCTGGCCCGCGATGGCGAGCGCGATGCGGTGTTCAATGTCTATGAATCGCTGCTGGTGGAGCCGCCGCCGGATGCGCCGATCACCGTCAGCCTGCTGGATAACCCCAGCATCAAGGCCGTGGGCAAAGTCCGCGAAGTCACCCCCGCCGTGGCCGCCAATACCGGCACCGTACAAGTGAAAATCGCCCTGCAAGCCTTGCCCAAAGGCATGGAACTGGGTTCGGTGGTGAGTGCCACCGCCAATGGCCCGGCCAAGCCCAGCATCGAATTGCCGTGGTCGGCGTTGACCAAAGACCTCAACGAACCCGCCGTGTGGCTGATTGACGGCGATGGCCAGGCGCAACTGCACAAGGTCACTGTGGCGCGCTACCTCACCGGCAAGGTGATTATTAGCGATGGCCTTAAAGGTGGCGAAAAAGTCGTGGTGGCCGGTGGGCAATTGCTCCATCCGGGGATGATCGTCGAGATCGCCCAGCAAGGAGTTCAGCCATGAAGCGCCTGACGGTCATACTCGCCGCCAGCTTGTTGCTGGTGGCCTGCTCCAAGCAAGAACCACCAGCCGAACCTGTGCGCCCGGTGTTGTCCATGGAAGTGAAGGCCGAAGACCAGGAAAACCTTGGCCGCTTCGCCGGTACCATCCAGGCCCGCTACGAAAGCAACTTGGGTTTTCGCGTGCCCGGCCGCATCGCCCGCCGCGCCGTGGATGTGGGTGCCGAGGTGCAGAAGGGCGCCTTGCTCGCGGTGCTCGACCCCACCGATCAACAAAACCAACTGCGTGTCGCCCAAGGCGATCTTGCCCGCGTGCAAGCGCAGTTCATCAATGCCCAAGCCAACGCCCGTCGCCAGCAGGAGTTGTTCAACCGTGGTGTCGGCGCTCAAGCTCAACTGGATGTGGCCCAGACTGACCTGAAAACCACTCAAGCCTCCCTTGATCAAGCCCAAGCATCAGTCAACCAAGCTAAAGACCAACTCAATTACGCCGAACTGCGCACCGACCACGCCGGCATCGTCACCGCTTGGAGCGCCGAGGCCGGCCAGGTGGTCAATGCCGGTCAGCAAGTGGTGACCCTGGCCCGCCCGGATATCAAGGAAGCGGTGATCGACCTGCCCGCCGGGCTGGCCGAACGCCTGCCACCGGACGTGGTGTTCCTGGTTGCCGGGCAGCTCGACCCGAGCGTCAACACTACCGCCATCGTGCGCGAGATTGAGCCCCAGGCTCAAAGCGCCACACGCACTCGCCGCGCCCGCCTGACCCTGGCCGAAACGCCTGCTGCGTTTCGCCTTGGCACGGCGATCAGCGTGACCTTGAGCACGGCCATCGCGCCACGCATCGAAGTGCCCCTCAGTGCCTTGCAGGAAGTCGACGGCAAGACCCGCATCTGGCTCCTCGACACCCAAAGCCAAACCGTGCAACCGCGCGACGTCACGCTGATCAGCCGCGACGCCGACAGTGCCTCTCTCAACGGCGGCGTCAAACCCGGCGAGCGCATCGTTACCGCTGGCGTGAACAGCCTGAAACCTGGGCAAAAAGTCAAAATCGACGAGGACAGCCCGCGATGAAAGGGAGCTTCAACTTATCCGACTGGGCCCTCAAGCATCAGTCCTTCGTTTGGTACCTGATGTTCGTCGCGCTGCTGATGGGCGTGTTCTCGTACATGAACCTGGGCCGTGAGGAAGATCCCTCGTTCACCATCAAGACCATGGTGATTCAGACCCGCTGGCCGGGCGCGACCCAGGAAGAAACCCTCAAGCAGGTCACCGACCGCATCGAGAAAAAACTCGAAGAGCTGGACTCCCTCGACTACGTGAAAAGCTACACCCGGCCGGGTGAGTCCACGGTGTTTGTGTTCCTCAAGGACACCACCAGCGCCAAGGACATTCCCGAGATCTGGTACCAGGTGCGCAAGAAGATCGACGATATTCGCGGCACCTTCCCCCAGGGGTTGCAGGGGCCGTCGTTTAACGATGAGTTCGGTGATGTGTTCGGCTCGGTGTACGCCTTTACCGGTGACGGCCTGTCGATGCGCCAACTGCGCGACTATGTAGAGCAGGTGCGCGCCGAGATTCGTTCGGTGCCGGGGCTGGGCAAGGTCGAGATGATCGGCCAGCAGGACGAAGTGATTTACCTGAACTTCTCCACGCGCAAACTCGCGGCACTGGGCATTGATCAGCGCCAAGTCGTACAAAGCCTGCAATCGCAAAACGCCGTGACCCCGGCCGGGGTGATCGAGGCCGGGCCGGAGCGGATTTCCGTGCGCACCTCGGGGCAGTTCGCTTCGGAGAAGGACCTGGCCAACGTCAACCTGCGGCTCAATGACCGTTTCTACCGGCTGGCAGATATCGCCGATATCAGCCGTGGCTACGTCGATCCTGCGCGGCCGCTGTTTCGCTTCAACGGTAAACCGGCGATCGGTCTGGCCATTGCCATGCAGAAGGGCGGCAATATCCAGTCGTTCGGCAAGGCTCTGCACGAACGCATGGACGAGCTGACGGCTGACCTGCCGGTGGGCGTCGGCGTGCACAAGGTTTCCGACCAGGCGGAGGTGGTGGAGGAGGCCGTCGGCGGCTTCACCAGCGCGCTGTTTGAAGCGGTGATCATCGTGCTGGTGGTGAGCTTTGTCAGCCTCGGCATGCGCGCCGGGTTGGTGGTGGCGTGCTCGATCCCGTTGGTGCTGGCGCTGGTGTTTGTGTTTATGGAGTACAGCGGCATCACCATGCAGCGCGTGTCGCTGGGCGCGCTGATCATCGCCCTCGGCTTGCTGGTGGACGATGCGATGATCACGGTGGAGATGATGATCACGCGCCTGGAAAAAGGCGAAACCAAGGAGCAGGCCGCCACTTACGCCTACACCTCTACGGCGTTCCCGATGCTCACCGGTACGCTGGTGACCGTGGCCGGTTTCGTGCCGATCGGCCTCAACGCCAGTTCGGCGGGCGAATACACGTTCACCCTGTTCGCGGTGATTGCCGTGGCCATGTTGGTGTCGTGGGTGGTGGCGGTGCTGTTTGCGCCGGTGATTGGCGTGCATATCCTCAGCGCCAACGTGAAGCCGCATGACGCCGAGCCTGGGCGCATTGGCCGTGTGTTTAATGGCGGCATGCTCTGGGCCATGCGCAACCGCTGGTGGGCGATCGGCATCACCGTGGCGCTGTTTGTGGCGTCGGTGTTCTCCATGCAGTTTGTGCAGAACCAGTTCTTCCCGTCGTCGGACCGCCCGGAAATTCTGGTCGACCTCGACCTGCCGCAAAACGCTTCGATCAATGAAACCCGCAAAGTCGTCGATCGACTTGAAGCGATCATCAAGGACGACCCGGATATCGCGCGCTGGAGTACCTACATCGGCCAGGGCGCGATTCGTTTTTATCTGCCCCTCGACCAGCAACTGGAAAACCCCTACTACGCGCAGCTGGTCATTGTGAGTAAGGGCCTGAAAGAGCGCGGCGCCTTGATTGAGCGTCTGCAAAAGCACCTGCGCGATGATTTTGTCGGCATTGGTGGCTTTGTGCAGCCGCTGGAAATGGGCCCACCGGTTGGGCGGCCGATTCAGTATCGCGTCTCCGGCAAAGACATCGACCAGGTACGCAAGCACGCCATCGAACTGGCGACCCTGCTCGATCAGAACACCCACATGGGCGAGATCATCTACGACTGGAACGAGCCGGGCAAAGTGCTGCGGGTCGACATTGCCCAGGACAAGGCGCGGCAACTGGGGCTGTCATCGGAAGACGTGGCGCAACTGATGAACAGCGTGGTCAGCGGCGCTTCGGTGACCCAGGTGCACGACGATATTTACCTGATCAACGTGGTCGGCCGTGCCGAAGATGCCGAGCGTGGTACGCCGGAAACCTTGCAGAACCTGCAGATCGTCACGCCCAACGGCACCTCGATTCCGCTGCTGGCTTTTGCCACCGTGCGCTATGAATTGGAGCAGCCGCTGGTGTGGCGCCGTGACCGCAAACCGACCATCACCATCAAGGCCTCGGTGCGCGATGAGATGCAGCCCACCGACTTGGTGAAACAGCTGGCGCCGACCATTGAGAAATTCAGCGAGGGCCTGCCGGTGGGCTACAAGGTCGCCACTGGCGGTACCGTGGAAGAAAGCGGCAAGGCCCAGGGGCCTATCGCCAAGGTGGTGCCGCTGATGCTGTTTCTGATGGCCACGTTCCTGATGATTCAACTGCACAGCGTGCAGAAAATGTTCCTGGTGGCGAGTGTCGCGCCGTTGGGACTCATCGGCGTGGTGCTGGCGCTGATCCCGACGGGTACGCCCATGGGCTTTGTGGCGATCCTGGGTATTCTGGCGCTGATCGGCATCATCATCCGCAACTCGGTGATTCTGGTGACGCAGATCCATGAATTTGAGCTGGCGGGTTACACGCCGTGGGATGCCGTGGTGGAAGCCACCGAGCATCGGCGCCGGCCGATCCTGCTCACCGCAGCCGCAGCCAGCCTGGGCATGATCCCCATCGCCCGTGAAGTGTTCTGGGGGCCGATGGCTTACGCGATGATTGGCGGGATCATCATCGCGACCTTGCTGACGCTGCTGTTCCTGCCGGCGCTGTATGTGGCCTGGTACAAGATTCGCGAGCCGAAAAAACAAGAGGTTTGACCTGTTAAGCCTTCCTGCAAGGATGTGGGAAGGCTCTTGGAAACACTTTCGAGACATTTTCCTGCCGCTATTTGTTTTACCCTCCGGGCCTGTTCCTGTTTGGAAGGCCTGCGTCATGCGCTTTATTTTTCTGATATTTAGCCTGCTGCTTTCGCCTTTGGCCTTTGCCGATACGGTGTTGGAAAACGCCCTGTGGCGCGTCGACCTCGACCCCGCCACGCTGGCGCTGCGCGTCACGCCAGCCGGTGAGGCCTCGGTGCAGGCCTCCAACGGTATTACGGCGCATGCCGTCAGCGAACTGCAGGCCGCTGCTGAGCAGGCCACTTGGCAATGGGACAGCGGCGCCTATCGCCTGACCGCGCGCCTTGAGCAGCGCGACCTTCACCTGACTATCAATGCACGCGAGCCGGGCGAATTGCCCCTGCTGCATCAACCCGCCCAGGCCATGGGAAAAGGCTTGATCTGGCCCTTGGCCGAAGGGCATTACGTACCCGCAGGCAATACCGTGTGGAAGGCGTTTTTGCTGGAGCAGGGCGAGGTCAACACCACGCAGGACCTTAGCCTGCCGTTGTGGGGCGTGGATCACGGCAGCTTCACCTTGAGCTGGCTGCTGACCAACCCTTACAACAACCGTTTGCAGTGGCAGGCCGACGGTGAGGGGCTGGCGCTTTCCTTGGCCCATGAATTTACCCGTCTTGAACCTACGGCACCCATGACCCTCAGCCTGCACCTGGGCGGCGCCGACCCATTGGCCGGTGCCAAGCGTTATCTCCAGTGGCTGGTGGAGCAGGGCCGTTATGAACCGTTGGCAGACAAACTGCGGCAAACGCCCGAGGCTGAAAAACTGCTGGGCGCCAGCCATGTGTATCTGTGGGGCAATGACCTGCTGGGGTTGGATGATGTGCGTGATTGGCCGCTGCTGCTCGAGCGCTTGCGCGGTCATGAACTCAAGGGTTTGTTGGATAAGGAAGCCGCAAAGGTCCTGGCGCAGACCACTGCGTTGAATCGCTATGAGCAGACCGTGTTGCTGCGCAGCCTCAACGCGGCGATCAACAAGAAGGCCCGACAGGCTTGGCAAGTGGATGAACCGGACATGACACGCCTCGCCGCCCGCTACGGTGAGCTGCGCCATGAATTGTCTGTGGCGTTTGCGGGAGCTTTGAGCAACACCCCTGAGGCCTGGGGCAGCACCCTGTCGGCCAAGACCGTTAAATCCCTCAAGGACGCCGGGCTCCAGCGTTTACTGCTGACCTTGGGCGAAGGCTGGGAAGGCGGCCTCTGGCACCCCGAGGCGATTCGCGCAGGTGTCGACGCGGGTTACCTGATGGCGCCCTACGACTCCTATGAAACCGCGTTATCCGCCACCGAAAACCCGGACTGGACCACCGCCCACCTGGGCAGCAAGGCCTATCGCAACTGCGCGATTGTGTTGAAAGACGGCAAGCTGAAAACCGGCTTCCAGCAATCCGGTCACTACACCGACCCCCGCTGCGTACGGCCTTTGCTGGAAGCGCGGGTGCAAGCAGTCCAAGCCAGGGCGGGCTTTAACGCCTGGTTCCTTGATGCCTACGCCACCAGCATGGTTTTTGACAGCTACCGTGACGGCGCCCCAATGACCCAGGCGCAAAACGCCGAAGGCAATATCGATGCGTCCCGTTGGCTCAATACTGTGCTCAAGCTGCCCGCCGGTTCCGAGGACGGTAATGCCATCACCACCCAAGGCATCTTGTTCGCCCATGGCATGCAGACGCCGGTGATGGGTTGGGGCGACCGTGAAATGACCAAGGACAAGCAGTCGCCCTATTACGTAGGCAACTGGTACCCGCCGGAGCAGCCGACGGTGTTCTTCAAACCCGTTCCGTTGAAAGAACCGTTTCGCACGGTGTATTTCGAGCCGACGATGCGCCTGCCGCTTTACCAGACGGTGTTCCACGGTTCTGTGATTACCACCCACCACTGGCTGTTCGACAGCCTCAAACTGAGCAATGTGCAGGCTGAGAATGAGCTGACCCAATTGCTCTACAACGTGCCGCCGCTGTATCACCTGAGTGCCGCGACCCTCAAGCAGCGGTTGCCGGTGATCCAGCGCCAGGACGTTTTTTTCCGCCCGTTGCATCAGCGTTTGGCAACCCAGGCTATGACGGGGTTTCGTTGGCTGACGACGGATCGGCAGGTGCAGGAGACCACGTTTGCCGATGGCACGCGGTTGGTGGCGAATTTTTCTGCAGAAGGAAGAGAGGGGTACGCTGGGCGCAGTGTGACGGCGTTGCTGGTGGGGCACAAACCTGTGGTGTATCAGGTGGATCAGTAGCGCCGCGCAGGCCTCAATCGCAGGCAAGCCAGCTCCCACACTTGGAATGCATTCCCCTGTGGGAGCTGGCTTGCCTGCGATGGGGCCAGATCAGCCAACACATCTCTATGTTTTACGCCACACACTCGCCAACCAAGGCTGCTGCTCCCGTGGCAACCCCGCTGGCCGATAGTAATGCTCCAACTCTACAAACCCGGCCGCTGTCAGCAGCGCCTGCCACGCCTCCAGGTCGTGATAAGACCCGTACCGGGGCCCATTCCACCCTTCCTGATTCTCACCCCGCGGATTGGAGCTGAACAACACGCCCCCCGGCTTCAACGCCCCATGCAGCTGTTTCAGCACACGCGGCAATTCCTGCTTGGGAATATGAAACAGCACCGCGTTGGCAAATACCCCGTCAAAGCGCTCGGGAGGCAGGTCCAGCTTCAGGAAGTCCTGCTGCAATACCTCACAACCGCTGTCCTCGCGTGCCATCTGCGCAAACCGTTCGGAGCCATCCAGCCCCACGGCGATATGCCCCATACGGGTAAACGTCTGCAAATCCCGCCCAGGCCCGCAGCCAAAATCCAATACGGTAAACGGCGCTGTACCCTGGATATGCCGCAGCAATGCGTCGATGTTCTGGCTCACATCGTGATCGCGGGTGCCTTCACGGAAATCCTCGGCCACCTTGTTGTAGTGGCCGAGGGTGGTGGAGGTGATCTGGTTGAGGTCGTCGGGCTTGAGAGTCATGGCGGGTATTACCGGGCGCTGAGATGGCCCGACTATACCTCACCGCTTGTTCAGCACCCGCGCCAACCGATCGCCGCCCAACTGAATCACCGCCACCAGAATCACCAGTAGCACGATCACGGTCAGCATGATCTGCGTATCAAACCGCTGATAGCCGTACCGGTACGCAATATCCCCCAAACCACCCGCGCCAATCGCCCCGGCCATGGCCGACGAGTTGATCATGGTTACCAGGGTGATGGTGAACCCGCCCACAATCCCCGGCAGCGCTTCCGGCAACAACACGTGCCAGATGATGTGCCAGCGGCGGCAGCCCATGGCCTGCGCGGCTTCGATCAAACCGTGGTCGACCTCGCGCAGACTCACTTCTGCGATGCGCGCAAAGAATGGCGTAGCGGCGATGGTCAGCGGCACCACAGCAGCCCACACGCCATAGGTGGTACCGACGATCAGCCGGGTAAATGGGATCAGTGCCACCATCAGAATCAGAAACGGAATCGAGCGGAACAGGTTCACAAACGCGCCCAGCACGCGGTTCAGCGCCGGTGCCTGGTAGATGCCGCCCTTGTCGCTGGTGACCAAAAACACCGCCAACGGAATCCCCACCAGCAACGCGATCAGCGATGACACACCGACCATCAACAAGGTGTCGATGGCGCCCTGCAATAAACGATCAAACCACATAGCCCAGCACCTCCACGTTTTGCGCCCAGCGCGCGGCGCGCTTGCACAGGTCTTCGGCGTCGTGAGGAGAGCCATTCACCGCCAGCAGCAGTTGCCCCAGCGCATGCCCCTGAATCCGTTCCACACCACCCTGCAGCAAGCGCACGCGACCGCCCAGGGCTCTGAACAGCGCGGCCAGGTCCGGTTCATCGGTGTCGCTGCCGGTGAACTTCAAGCGCAGCACCACTGACGCCTCAGATGATGAGGGCAGGGCCTGCAAGCGGCTTTGCAATTCTTCCGGCAAGCCATGTTGCAGCGGCGCCAGCAGTGTTTTGCTGACGTCGTGCTGCGGGTTGCCAAACACTTGCCACACCGGGCCTTGCTCGACGATGCGCCCGTGTTCGAGCACCACGACGCGGTCGCAGATGTCGCGAATCACGGCCATCTCATGGGTGATCAACACGATGGTCAGGCCCAGACGCTTGTTGATCTCACGCAGCAGGCCGAGGATCGATTGCGTGGTCTCCGGGTCGAGGGCCGAGGTGGCCTCGTCGCACAGCAGAATCTCGGGGTCGTGCACCAGCGAGCGGGCGATGCCCACGCGCTGTTTTTGCCCGCCGGAAAGCTGCGCCGGGTAGGCCTTGTGCTTGTCCTGCAACCCTACCAATTCCAGCAGCTCGCGTACTTTTTGTTCACGCTGCGGCTTGGGCACGCCGGCGACTTTGAGCGGCAACTCGACGTTCTGCCACACAGTCTTGGCCGACATCAAATTGAAGTGCTGGAAGATCATGCCGATGCGCCGACGCAGTGCCACCAGACGGTCTTCGTCGAAGTCGCCGATGTCCACCTGATCGATCAGCACACGCCCGCTGCTGGGTTGCTCAAGGCGGTTGATGGTGCGGATCAGCGAAGACTTACCGGCGCCGCTGCGGCCGATGATGCCGAACACTTCGCCGCGCTGGATCGCCAGGTCAATGCCTTGCAATGCATGCACGGTGCCGTCGTAGGTCTTGCCCAGGTTGATAAAGCGCACGTGGGCGCGGTTCAAATCAGGGTGCAGTTCTGTCTGCTCGGCGTCCCTGGGCGCTAAGCCCAGGTCGCGCAGTTGAGAGTTGGCGGCGCTCATGCTTAGCCTTCCCAGCCGACTTGGTAGAGTTTGCCGAGGGATTTATCCAGGGCGGCGCGTACCACCGGCGAATGCTGGTAGATGTCGACGAACTTGATCACGCGCGGGTCGGTTTTGCTTTTCGGCTGGATCACAAACTGGATCACGTATTCCGGGTGGTCGAGGCCGTCGAACAGCAACGCCGACTCTGCATCGAAGGTCTTGGACAGGCGGATATACGCCGGGTAGCCCTGCACCAGGTCGGCGTCGTCATAGGCGCGTACCAGTTGCACGGCCTCGACTTGCAGAATCTTGATCTTCTTCGGGTTGCTGACGATGTCTTCTTCGGTGGCCTTGTAGCCCACGCCAGGCTTGAGGGTGATCAAACCGGCCTTGGCCAGCAGTTGCAGACCGCGGCCGCTGTTGATCGGGTCGTTGGCAATCGCCACGCTGGCGCCTTGAGGCAGGTCGTTGAGGCTTTTGAACTTCTTCGAGTACAGGCCAACGTTGTTGATGATGCCCGGCGCGTACGGCACCAGGTTGAAACCTGCGGCAGCTTTAGCGTTTTCCAGGAATGGGATGTGCTGGAAGTAGTTCACGTCGATGTCGCCGGCGGCCAGGCTGACGTTCGGTGCGATCCAGTCGGTGAACTCCACCAGTTCAACTTTCAGGCCTTGCTTGCCCGCTTCTGCAACGGCGGCTTCGAGGGGAATCGCGAAGGCGGCGGTGGTGCCGATTTTCAGTGGCGCGTCGGCGGCGAACACCGCCGAGCTGAATAAACCAAAAGCCAGGGCCAGTGCTTTGACTGGGTGGGTGAGTAGTGTCTTTTTCATAATGGGTTTCCAGTCATAAGGTGTAGGTTTCAACCACTGAGATCGTTCCCATGCTCCGCGTGGGAATGCCTCTCTGGACGCTCTGCGTCCGCTCTTGGGACGCGGATCGTCCCGGGCTGCATTCCCACGCAGAGCGTGGGAACGATCAGTTAGTGTCGGTAGGTGGAGCCGGTGTGTTGTTCGGGTAGGCGGGCGCTGTTGTGGAAGACTTTTTCGCGCAACGTGCCGGTGTCATAGGCGGTCTTATACGACCCACGCTTTTGCAACTCCGGCACCACCAGATCGATGAAGTCCACATAGCTTTCCGGCGTGACAATCCGCGTCAGGTTGAAACCATCCAGCCCTGTTTCGCTGATCCACGACTCCAGTTCATCAGCCACCTGCTCAGGCGAGCCGACCAGGGTGATGTAGCGACCACCGAGGGCGTGCTGCTCGAGCAATTTGCGCCGGGTCCAGTCGTTGTTTTGCAGGTTCTTGGTGGCCGACTGGATCGCGTTGCTCTTCACGTACTGGATCGGTTCGTCCAGTTCGTACTGGGCAAAGTCGATCGCCGTGGACGCCGAGAAATGCGCTACACCTGCTTCCGGGCTGGCGTAGTTCAGGTACTCGGCGTGCTTGGCCCAGGCGAGCTCTTCGGTGGCGCCCACGATCACGTTGAGGCCCATGAACACCTTGATGTCATCCGGGTTGCGCCCGGCTTCCACGGCGCTGGCGCGCACCTTGTCCACCTGGACTTTAGTGGCGGCCTTGTTCTGTCCGCTGATAAACACGCACTCGGCATGCCGCCCGGCGAACAGCAAACCACGGTCTGAACTGCCGGCCTGGAACAGCACCGGCGTACGCTGCGGCGACGGTTCACACAGGTGATAACCCTCCACTTGGTAGAACTCGCCGTGGTGCTCAACCTTGTGCACCTTGCCCGGCTGCGCATAGACCCGTGCTTGTGGGTCGTTGACCACCGCGTCGTCTTCCCAACTGCCTTCCCAGAGTTTGTACAGCACCTCCAGGTATTCATCGGCCTGGTCATAACGGCGGTCATGCTCGACCTGCTCGGTGAGGCCCATGGCCTTGGCGGCGCTGTCGAGGTAGCCGGTGACGATGTTCCAGCCCACCCGGCCCCGGCTCAGGTGGTCGAGTGTGGACATGCGCCGGGCGAACAGATAGGGCGGCTCGTAGGTGAGGTTGGCGGTGAGGCCAAAGCCGAGGTTCTTGGTGACGGCAGCCATTGCCGACACCAGCAGCAACGGGTCATTGACCGGCAACTGGATCGACTCCTTGAGCGGTACGTCGATGGAGTTTTGATAGACGTCGTACACACCGACGATGTCGGCGATGAACAAGCCGTCGAATAGTCCACGCTCCAGTGTTTTCGCCAAATCAGTCCAGTACTCAATGCTCTTGTACTGGGTGGATGTATCCCGTGGATGCGTCCACAGGCCGTGGTTGATATGCCCGATGCAGTTCATGTTGAAGGCATTGAGCAGGATCTTTTTCTTGGCCATTCAGATGGTCCCCCGCAGTGGCGGGTTTTCATCGTTGAGGTAGTAATTGCCCACCGCGTGGTACTTCCAGCGCACCGGGTCGTGCAGGGTGTGCACGCGGGCGTTGCGCCAGTGTCGATCAAGGCCGTGTTCGGCCAGGGTCGCTTGGCTGCCGGCCAGTTCGAACAGGGTGCTGCCGGCGGCCAGGGAAATTTCGGTGCTCAAGGCGCGAACTTCGGCGACGGCAATCGAGGCGGCGGCGACGGTCTCGGCGTTGCTGTCGGCTTGGGCGCGGTCGAGGAATTCACCGGAGCGTTCCAGCAGCGCTTCGGCAGCGTGCAGGCGGATGCTCAGGTGGCCGAAGCTTTTGAGGGTCAGCGGGTCTTCGGTGGCTTTGTCGTTGCCGGAATCGATCCACGGGCGGGTCTTGGTGCGCACAAAGTGCAACGCATCTTCAAAGGCGGCGCGGGCGATACCGGTGTCGATGGCGGCGTGAAGAATTTGTGCCAGCGGGCCGACGGTGGTCGGACGCTCGAAGGCGCTTTGGAATGGGATCACGTCCTGGGCGGCGACCCACACGTTGTCGAACACCACCGAACCGCTGCCGGTGGTGCGCTGGCCGAAGCCGCTCCAGTCGTCGATCACGGTCAAGCCTTCGCTGTCGCGCGGCACGAACGCCAGTTGCTGCACGCCGTGTTCATCCACCACCGAGGTGGGGATGCGTTGCGCATAGATCGCGCCGGTGGAGTAAAACTTGCGGCCGCTGATACGGAAACCGTCGCCGTCGCGGGTGATGGAGGTCACGCGTTCGTGGGCAGTCTTGGTGCCCAGTTCCGCCAGGGCATTGCCGAAGCGTTGGCCGGCGAGGACTTCGGCATACAAGCGTTTTTGCTGCGCGGGGCTGCCATTCACGCGCAGCACTTCGAGGGCGTAGAAATGGTTTTGCGGGATCTGACCCAGCGAGGCATCCGCTTGGGCGATCAGCGCGATGACCTTGGCCAGTGTGACGTTGGACACACCCGCGCCGCCGTGTTCCTTTGGCACGCTGATACCCCACAGGCCGGAGCGCGAAAATACGTCCAGTTCAGGCAGGGGCAGACGGCGCTCGCGGTCGCGTTGGGCGCTGTCGCGGCGCAAGTCTTCGGCCAGGTCGCTGGCGACAATAAGGGCTTGTTCGTCGCTGGTGATAACCGCGACGAGAGTAGAGACAGTCATTTTGTTCTCCAGAGGTCTGGTCGGTTAAATCCAGGAGTGACGAGCAGGTAACGTGCCGTTCAAACGATAGGCACCGATGGCGTGGTATTTCCAACGAACCGGGTCGTGCAGGGTGTGCACCCGGGCGTTGCGCCAGTGACGGTCGAGGTTGAATTCGGCGAGGGTGGCGCGGCTGCCGGCCAGTTCGAAGAGTTTTTCGCTGACCAGCAGCGACACTTCGGTGGTCAGCACTTTCGCCTCGGCCACGGCAATCGACGCACGGGCGGCGGATTGCGCGGTGATCGGCGCCGCACTGATCTCGTCCAGCAGCTTACCGGCCTTGCGCAGCAGCGCCTCGGCGGCGTGCAGTTCGATTTTCAACTTGCCGATATCGGCGATCACATACAGGTCATCACTGGCCCGCTCGACCTTGGCGTCGATCCATGGGCGCGAGCGCTCACGTACGAACGCGATGGTGTCATCAAGAGCGCCACGAGCGATGCCGGCGTCGATGGCCGCCTGGATCAGTTGCGAGACGGCGCCCTGGATATTAGGGGTTTCGCCGATACGCCAATTTTCGACGACCAATTCGGCGTCGACCGGCACCTGGTTCAGCAGCACAGTGCCGCTGGCGGTGGTGCGTTGGCCGAAGCCCGACCAGTCGTCAACGATGCGCAGCCCTTCGGTGCCACGGCGCACAAACGCCATGACCTGCTTGCCGTCATCGTTCAGCGCTTTTACCGCGACCCAATGCGCAAACAGCGCGCCGGTGGAATAGAACTTCTGGCCGCTGATCACATACCCGTCGCCTTCGGCGGTGATGCGTGCCTTGAGCTCCAGGGTGTTCTTGGTACCGCGTTCCGGGCCGCCATTACCGATGCGCCAACCGTCGAGCACGCTTTGGAACAGCTGCTTTTTCTGGCGCTCGGTGGCTGCGCCTTGCAACAGGTGCAGGATGCCGAAATGGTTCTGCGGGATCTGCCCGAGGGCCGGGTCTGCCGCACTGATGATCGCGAACACGTCGGCCAGGGTGACGAACGATACCTGTGGGCCGCCGTATTCGCGGGGAATTGAAATACTGCCCAGCCCGCTGCGGGTGAACTGTTCAATCTGCGCCCACGGCAACTTGCGTTGCTGATCGCGCTTCGCGGCTTGCAGGCGCGCGGCCTGAGCCAATTCATGGGCTGCGCTCAACGCTTCGGTGTCGTTGCGCAGCACCGCAGCCGGCAACAGCAGTGGGGCTACATCCAGATCACTCTGGGGGGGGGTTAGAGCCAAGTTAGACATCAGCGCCGCTCCTTGGCTGCACGTAATGCCCTGGCGTTATGCACCGGGGTAATTCTGACCATACCGACCTCGCATTCAATGAAATAAAAACAGAAAAATCAGAGATGTCCGGTGGTCCGGTGCATATACCCTAAGCGTGTTAATTCTTTAAATAAACTAACTTATTGGAATATGCATAGAAGGGCTGTCACCCCGGTTCGCAAGGAGAACCGGGGGCACGCGGTTGATAAGTCGACGCGGGCCCGGCCGGGCGGGCTGGCGCCTGGGGCGAGCAGGCGGCGATGTTCAAGGTGCGGGCCGGGGCCCAGCGTGAATTATTGCCGACGCGATCAAGAATGCAGTACGTCACGTCCAGGCGGCAGTCGTCGCCGGCCTCGATAATCACCGCCGAGGACACCCACACCTGCACCGCCAGGCCGACGCCTTTGGCCTGGATTTTCGGCAGGTCCACACGCACGTCACCCCAACGCAGGGTAATGGCGTCGCCGGTGGCCATGTTCAGGTAAGGCTCGATGGTCAGCGGGATGCCGCGCCTTACCTGGCTGCCGTTGACGCCGTAGCGTCGGATGGTTTCGGGCAGGCTGATGGGCGAGAGGTTCTGGTTTTCATCGTTGTACAGGTTCGAAGGTTGGCCGCCTGGGAAGTTGGTCTTCACCCGCACAGTGGTAACCGCCGAGCGTGCAGGGCCGTGGCCGATCTGCATGACCTGATAGTGAACGCGTGCCAGACCGTCTTGCACAAAACTCTCGGGGATTCGCAGATGGGTGGGCGTACCGACCTTGCATGAGGTCACCCGCCGTGCAGCGGCAAAGCAGTTGTTCCAGAACAGCTCGATCACGTCGCCCTCATCCATGCCGGTGTAGGGGGCGATGTCGACCTGCAGTTGTGTGGCGGCCAGGGCATTGATGCCGTTTCGAACGGCCTGGGGCAAAGTCGGGGCGGTGAGTATGCGCGTCATAAGTAATCTCCTTGATGCAGCCAGCAGCAATCGTTCCGGCGCCCGAAGCGCAGTTGTGCGCGAGGTGCCGAAAGGAACGATTCAGTGAATAGCCGGGATAGGATCCAATCCTCTGGGCGCTAGATAAGAGGGTTGGGCAGGAGGCGTCAATGGCGGCAAAAGGCTAAACGGTGGGTTGGAGCAGATTCAGAAGAGTCTGACTGGAGGAGGGATTTTAAGGGGGGGGTGGCGGGTTGTTTTACGGGGGGTAATAAGTACTCCCTGTAGGAGCGCGCTTGTGTGGGAGCAGGCAAGCCAGCTCCCACAAAGAGAGTCAGTGGGCCAAAAACTTGCTCAAGAACTGTCGCGTGCGTTCTTCCTTGGGGTTGGCAAACAACGCCTTGGCTTCGCCCTGTTCCACGATGACGCCCTTGTCGAAGAAGATCACCCGGTTCGCCACATCACGGGCAAAGCTCATCTCGTGGGTGACGATGACCATGGTGCGGTTTTCTTCGGCCAGGCTGCGGATAGTCGCCAGCACTTCGCCGACCAATTCCGGGTCGAGGGCCGAGGTGGGCTCGTCAAAGAGGATCACCTCCGGCTCCATGGCCAGCGCACGGGCAATCGCTACGCGCTGTTGCTGACCACCGGACAAGCGCCGAGGGTACGACGCTTCCTTACCCGCCAGGCCGACCCTGGCCAACAGCTTGCGACCCAGCTCGGTCGCCGCTTCGCGCGACATCTTCTTGACCACGATCGGGCCTTCGATGACGTTTTCCAGCGCGGTGCGGTGGGGGAACAGGTTGAAGTTCTGGAACACAAAGCCGACGTGCTGGCGCAAGCGCCGCACCAGGCCTTGTTGCTGGTTGAGCGGCTTGCTGCTGTCGATCTCGATGTCACCCACCTTGATGCGGCCGCTGGTGGGTTCTTCGAGTAAATTCAGGCAGCGCAGGAAGGTGGTCTTGCCGGAACCGCTGGGGCCAATGATGGCGACGACTTCGCCTTCCTTGACCTCGAGGTCGATGCCGTTGAGTACCACCTGCCCCTTGAATTGTTTGGTCAGTTTTTCAACCACAATCATGCTTCAAGACTCCAGGTCATGCCGGTTGACCCGGTCTTCCAGGCGATTTTGAAAATGCGCCAGGATGCTCGCCAGGATCCAGTAGATCAGGGCGGCGGAGAGATACATGGTGAAGATTTCGAAGGTCCGCGCAGACACCAATTGGGCCTGACGGAACAGCTCCGGCACCTGGATGGTAGCGGCCAGCGCCGTGTCCTTGACCAGCGAAATAAAGCTGTTGCCCAACGGCGGCAACGCCGTGCGCATGGCCTGTGGCAGGATGGCCCGGCGCAGGGTCTGCGCACGGGTCATACCGATACTGGCTGCAGCTTCCCACTGGCCGCGCTCGATGGAGGCGATGGCGGCGCGCAGGATTTCACAGGCGTAGGCGGCCATGTTCAGCGAAAAGCCGATCAAGGCCGCCGGAATCGGATCCAGCTCGATGCCCACTTGCGGTAAGCCGTAGTAGATCAGGAACAGCTGCACCAGCAAGGGCGTGCCGCGAAAGAACGACACATAGACCCGGGCGATCCAGCTTGCCAGCTTGAAACGTGACAAGCGCATCAAGGCCAGGCCGAAGCCCAGCAGCAAGCCGAAAAACATCCCGCCGAGGCTAAGAATCACCGTGTAGTACGCGCCCTTGAGCAGAAAGGGCGCGGAGTCCAGCGCGAGTTGGAAACCTGCTTCCATTATTGAGTGACGTCAGCGTTGAAGTACTTCTCGGACAGCTTCTTCAAGGTGCCGTCGGCACGCAGTTCGTCGATGGCCTTGTTCACAGCAGCGAGCAACTCAGGCTCGCCTTTGCGCAGGGCAATGCCGGCTTCCTGGCGGGAGAAAGCATCACCAGAGGCGGCGGTGTCGGTGGCTTTTTTGGCATATTCCAGAGCCGCCAGACGGTCGATCAGAATGGCGTCGGTACGGCCGATGCGCAGGTCCTGGAACTTGGTTGGGTCATCGTTATAGGTCTTGATGATGGCTTTAGGCTGGTTGTCCTTGAGCCATTGCTCGTAGTTCGTACCCAGGCCTACGCCGATTTTCTTGCCGGCCAGGTCGTCGGCGGTCTTGATGGTGCCGACGTTCTTTTTCAGGGTCAGCGCTTGAATACCGGAAACGGTGTAAGGCTTGGAGAAGTCGTACTTCTTCTTGCGTTCTTCCGAGATGGTCACCTGGTTGATCACCGCGTCCAGGCGCTTGGATTCCAGGGCGGCGAGGATGCCGTCCCACGGAGTAGCGCTGAGCTTGACCTTGACGCCCAGCTTCTTGGCCAGAGCTTCGGAGAACTCGACCTCGAAACCGGTGAGTTTGCCGTCTTCACCGACAAAGCTGAACGGCGGGTAGGTGCCTTCCAGGCCAACCTTGATCTCGCCAGCCTTCTTGATGTTGTCCAACTGCTCGCCGGCAACTGCCTGGCCCAACCAACCCGCGCCGAGCGCCAGACCCAAAGTGCCAACTAATAATGTGCGACGGAATACAGAAATAGTCATGAAGAGCCCCTGTGTTTTTTATGTTGAGCGAAGCAGGTGACGCAGTAGTCGTATCCTGCCTTAAAGCGCGATGCGCGTCTTCGCTTACGGCGCGACTATAAAGCCGCTTTTTAAGACTTGAAAATAATATAAAAACAATTTGTTATTTCCATCTGGAATAACTGGTTGTTAGCAATGAACATCAAATGTGGGAGCAGGCAAGCCAGCTCCCACATTTAACCCGCGTTCATTCAGTTGAATGCGGCGCCGTAAGCAAACAGCGCTGGCGCGCCCCCGGTGTGCAGGAAAATGATCGGACCGTCCTCAAACCGCTGACGCCCGATACCATCCAGCAAGCCGGCCATGGCCTTGCCAGTGTAGACCGGGTCCAGCAGCAGGCCTTCCTGGCTGGCAAGCAGCTTGACTGCCGCCAGGGTGCCGGCATTGGGCTCGCCGTAGCGTGGGCCGAAGTATTCGTCCCACAGGATCACCTTGAACGCCTCGGGGATATCCACACCCAGCAACTCGGCAGTGCGCTCGGCCAGGCCTTGTACTTTCGGGCGCTGGGCTTCGTCGGTGCGCGACACGGTGACGCCGATCACCGGCAAGTTCGGCAGCACTTCACTCAAGGCCAGTGCCAGGCCACTGTGGGTGCCTGCACTGCCGGACGCCAGCACCACGGCGGCGAATTTAATCCCGCTGTCTTCGATCTGCCCGGCCAGTTCCAGGCCTGCGCGTACATACCCCAAGGCGCCCAGCGCATTCGAGCCACCGATAGGCACCAGGTACGGTCTCTTGCCGTTGCTGCGCAGACGGTCGGCGAGAGCGTTGAGTTGGTCGTCGACGTTGTCGAGGTTTTCCACCAATTCCACCTTGGCGTCGAACAGCTCCAGCAGCAGACGGTTGCCGTTGCTCAGGTAGTTCGGGTCTTCGGTGCCGGTGGGGTTTTCCAGCAGGGCAACGCAACCCAAACCGAGTTTGGCGGCGAGGGCGGCAGTCTGGCGTACGTGGTTGGACTGAATCGCGCCGGCGGTCACCAGCGTGTCGGCCCCCTGAGCGATGGCATCGGCGGCCAGGTATTCAAGTTTGCGCAGCTTGTTGCCGCCCATGGCCAGCGGCGTGGTGTCGTCGCGCTTGACGTAGATATCCCTGCCCAGCCAGGCCGACAGCCGCTCGAGTTTTTCCAGGGCGGTGGCGCCGCCGAGCAGTTCCAGACGGTTAAAGCGGTCGAGCTGTTGTTTGATCATGGCTACGCACGGTGGCTAAGTGATGGGGCGACTATAGGCAGGCACTTTTCATCGGGCAACCGCCAATCGCTTATTCCGGATAGTTCTTAATATCACACCATTGGTTCTTAAGGGCGGCCAGGGTGCATACCGTAAAGTGATGGCCATTTCGTCAGGAGTGAATACCGTGAGTGAGCGTTCCAGTCATTGGCAATTACAGACCATCGTCAGCCAACTGCGCGACGCCCGGGACCAGTGGCGAACGCGCAATGGCCGGTTGAGTGGTGAGCATGGCGGCCGCGAGTTGCCGTCGCGTGAAGCGGTGGCGCAGATTCTCGAAGCGTTGTGCGGGGCACTGTTTCCGATGCGCCTGGGGCCGGTGGACCTGCGTGAAGAAAGTGAAGATTTTTACGTCGGCCATACCCTGGATGTTGCATTGAATGCCTTGCTCGCCCAGGCCCGTCTGGAGTTGCGTTACGCCGCACGCCAGGGCGCCAAGGATGACAGCGAAGTCGATGCGCTTGCCATTCGGCTGATCCAGGATTTCGCCCTGGCCTTGCCTTCGCTACGCAGCCTGCTGGATACCGATGTGTTGGCCGCCTATCACGGCGACCCGGCTGCGCGCAGTGTGGATGAAGTGCTGCTCTGCTATCCGGGAATCCTGGCGGTGATTCACCATCGTCTGGCCCACCATTTGTATCGTGCCGGCTTGCCGTTGCTGGCACGGATCAGCGCGGAAATTGCTCACTCGGCCACGGGTATTGATATCCACCCGGGCGCCCAAATTGGCCCGAGTTTCTTTATCGACCACGGGACGGGTGTGGTGATTGGCGAGACCGCGATCATCGGCGAGCGTGTGCGTATCTACCAAGCGGTGACCCTGGGCGCCAAACGTTTCCCGGCAGATGAAGATGGGCAATTGCAGAAGGGCCATCCACGGCACCCGATTGTTGAGGATGACGTGGTGATCTATGCCGGGGCGACGATCCTGGGGCGCATCACCATCGGCAAGGGTTCGACGATTGGCGGGAATGTATGGCTGACCCGCAGCGTGCCGGCAGGGGCGAACATCACCCAGGCGAATTTGCAGCATGAGGATGGGGCGCAGAAATAGTATTTGATCGTTCCCACGCTCTGCGTGGGAATGCCTCTCGTGACGCTCCGCGTCACGACTTCAAAGCAGACGCAGAGCGTCCAAGGCTGCATTCCCACGCAGAGCGTGGGAATGATCAGGCGTATTACGTTCAGTAATCACTGAACGTTTTGCCATCCCCACCCGTCATACCTTTCCTTGAGCTAGTGTAGGAATTGTCTACCACTCAGCCCTGCGATTAGTCCCGGACCGCTTATCCATGTTTAACTTGAATGCTCGTTCAAGTTAAATCCGGTGGTTCGCTGCCCGCTCACAACAGGAGGCTTACCTTTGCTGAGTCCGTTATTGACAGCCACATCCCACTTCCTCGGGGTGCATCGTTCATGAGTGCATCGTCCACCCCATCCAGCGGCCAAGTGCGCATGAATGCGCCGGTTTTCTACTTTGCCGCCACCGTCATTCTGCTGTTCGGCCTCACGGTCATCGCTATCCCGCAACAGGCCGGTGCCTGGCTGCTGGCGGCGCAAAACTGGGCGGCCAATACGGTCGGCTGGTACTACATGTTGGCGATGACCCTGTATCTGGTCTTCGTGGTGGTCACCGCGCTATCGGGCTACGGCAAGATAAAACTCGGTGCCGACCACGACGAGCCCGAATTCAGTTACCTGTCCTGGGCCGGCATGCTGTTCGCCGCCGGGATCAGCATCACGCTGTTTTTCTTCTGTGTCTCCGAGCCGCTGACGCACCTGGTGCAACCGCCCCAGGGCGCGCCGATGAACGCCGACGCTGCACGCCAAGCCATGCAGATTCTGTTTCTGCACTGGGGCCTGCACGGCTGGGGTGTGTTTGCCTTTGTCGGCATGGCCCTGGCGTATTTTGCCTATCGGCATAACCTGCCGCTGGCGTTGCGTTCGGCGCTGTACCCGCTGATCGGCAAGCGCATCAACGGCCCCATCGGTTACGCGGTGGACGGTTTCGGCATCATCGCCACGGTGTTCGGCCTGGGTGCCGACATGGGATTTGGTGTGTTGCACCTTAATTCCGGATTGGATTACCTGTTTGGTATTGCCCACACCCAGTGGATCCAGGTCGGCCTGATCACGCTGATGATGGGTGCCGCGATCCTCGTCGCAGTCGCCGGTGTCGACAAAGGCGTGCGGGTGATGTCCGACATCAACATGCTGCTGGCCTGTGCGCTGCTGCTGTTTGTGTTGTTCGCAGGCCCCACCCAGCATCTGCTCAACACACTGATTCAGAACCTGGGTGACTACCTGGGCGCCTTGCCGACCAAGAGCTTCGACGTGTACGCCTACGACAAACCCAGCGACTGGCTGGGCGGTTGGACGGTGTTCTACTGGGCCTGGTGGATTGCATGGTCGCCGTTCGTGGGCCTGTTTATCGCGCGTATTTCCCGTGGCCGTACCATCCGTGAATTCGTGTTTGGCGTGCTGCTGATTCCGTTGGGGTTCACGTTGGCGTGGATGTCGATCTTCGGCAACAGCGCCATCGACCAAGTGCTTAACCACGGGATGACGGCGCTCGGTCAGTCGGCCATCGATGACCCGTCGATGAGCCTCTACCTGCTGCTGGAAACCTACCCGTGGAGCAAGACGGTAATCGCGGTCACGGTGTTTATCAGCTTCGTGTTCTTCGTCACCTCGGCTGACTCCGGCACTGTAGTGCTGTCGACCCTGTCGTCCAAAGGCGGCAACGCCGATGAAGACGGCCCGAAATGGCTGCGCGTGTTCTGGGGGGCGATGACTGCATTGGTCACCAGTGCGTTGCTGTTTGCCGGCAGTATCGATTCGCTGAAATCCGCCGTGGTACTGACCTCGCTGCCGTTCTCGCTGATCCTGTTGCTGATGATGTGGGGGCTGCACAAGGCCTTCTATCTCGAGTCGCAAAAGCAGATCGCCCAACTGCATTCGTTGGCACCGGTGTCGGCTGCGCGTAAGGGCCGAGGCGGCTGGCGCCAACGTTTGAGTCAGGCCGTGCACTTCCCATCGCGAGATGAGGTGTACCGTTTCCTTGAATCGACAGTGCGCCCGGCGATCGAAGAAGTGACGGCGGTGTTTGTCGAGAAAGGCCTGAATGTCGTGACCCAACCGGACCCGGCCAACGACAGCGTCAGCCTGGAAATCGGCCATGGCGAGGAGCGCCCGTTTGTCTACCAGGTACAGATGCGCGGCTATTTTACGCCGTCGTTTGCGCGGGGCGGCATGGGCAAAAAAGAGATCAACAACCGCCGCTATTATCGGGCGGAAGTGCACTTGAGTGAGGGCAGCCAGGACTACGATCTGGTGGGCTACACCAAGGAGCAGATCATCAACGACATCCTTGACCAGTACGAGCGACACCTGCAGTTCCTGCACCTGGTGCGCTAGTCACCAGTCCCACAAAAGAGCCTGAAAGCCCCGTCCTACGGGGCTTTCTTAAACTTAATTTCATCCGTCAAAGCCCCTCTTTGACGCGGAACTGTCATCTGGCCACTGCGTAATTGTGTGAAGCGTTTGACGCTTTCATTTCAGAACAGTGACGGAGACCGGTAACAATGAAGACGTTAATAAGCCCTATGGTGGGTGCCGCCATGGCGAGCTTTATGCTGTCCGCCCACGCCGATTTTATCGATGACAGCCATGCCGATGTGACCCTGCTCAATCGCTATCTCAACCAGCAGGGGCGTGATGTGGTGAACAGCACCGCCAAGGCCCACAGCATTCGTGATTGGGGCCAGGGTTTCGAGTTCAACTTCAAGTCCGGCTACACCGAAGGGCCAGTCGGTTTTGGCCTGGACTTGCAGGCGTTCTACGGTTTGAAACTGGATTCCGGTGGCGACCTCAACGACAAGGATCATCAGGGCCGTTACCCCGGCAGTATGTTCCCGCTGGACAACGGCAAGTCGGCTGACCAGTTCGGTGTATTGAGCCCGACGTTCAAGATGCGCTTTGCCAAGGATGAACTACGCGTCGGCACGCTCTACGGCAACAACCCGGTGTTGGCCAACACCGACGGTCGTCTGTACCAGCAGACCAACACCGGCGTGCAACTGGTGTCCAAGGATGTCTCTGACTTCACCTTCACCGGCGGCGATATCTTCAAGACCAAGATTCGTAACGAATCCAGTGACCAAGGCATGATCACCGCCGGTGGCACTAAAGATAGCGATCGCTTTCTCTTCGGCGGGGCCGACTACACCGGCATCCAGAACACCACGGTCAGCCTGTGGTATTCGAACCTTGAGGATTACTACCAACAGTTCTTCCTCGGTGCCAAACGCCATGACGCCTTGTCGGTAGGCGCGATCGACACCGATGTGCGGGTATTCCGCAGCTTGGGTGTGGGCGGTAACGCCGATGGCGACAAAGACTATTCCGCCAGCGGTCTCTACGGCGACGGCACGAGCAAGGGCCGCATCAACCAAACCACCGCCAGCTTGCTTGAAAGCTACAGCCTGGACGGCCATACCGTCGGCTTGGGCATCCAGAAAAACAGCGGCGACAGTGACTTTCCGTACCTCGACTCCGGCCTGAACAGCGGCGACAACCGCCAGGGTCCGGGTTCAGGTGCCGACACCCCGGCGCTGACCAACATGCAATTGAACAAATTCCAGCACGCGGGTGAACGTACTTGGCTGGCGCAGTACAAGTATGACTTCGGCAAGCTTGGCCTCACCGGCCTGACGTTCTCCGCCGCTTATGCACACGGTGATGACATTCGCACGGTGCAGGGCACCACCAGCGAATGGGAACGTAACATTGCGGTGGCTTACCAAGTACCGACCGGCACCCTCAAAGGCCTGGGCGTGACCTGGAAAAATGCTCACGCCAGCCCGGATATTACGGGTGCCACTGTGCAAGATGAAAACCGCTTCTATGTCAGCTATGTCGTTCCACTCTGGTAGGAAATTGCTGTAAAACGGAAGGGCAGACTTAAGCGATTCAGCTGGTTAAAAGGCCTGGGAATAAGGTTATTCCCAGGCCTTATTTGCCCTAAGCCCAGAGAGGATTCGATGACGTACATTGCTGCCGAAAACCGCTATGAATCTATCCCGTATCGCCGCGTAGGCCGCAGTGGATTGGTGCTACCGGCACTGTCCCTGGGGTTGTGGCACAACTTTGGCGACAGCACCCCGATCGACACCCAGCGCGCCCTGTTGCGCACCGCGTTCGACCTAGGGATCAACCACTTCGACCTGGCCAACAACTACGGCCCACCTTACGGCAGCGCCGAGATCAACTTCGGTCGTTTGCTGCGCGAAGATTTCAAGCACTACCGCGACGAATTGATCATCTCCAGCAAGGCCGGTTGGGACATGTGGCCCGGCCCTTACGGCCAGGGCGGCGGTTCACGCAAGTACGTACTGGCGAGTCTGGACCAGAGCCTGCAACGCCTGGGCGTGGACTACGTGGATATTTTCTACTCCCACCGTTTTGACGCCGACACCCCCCTGGAAGAAACCGCCAGCGCCCTCGCCACCGCCGTGCAACAAGGCAAGGCGTTGTACATCGGTATCTCGTCTTATTCGGGCGTAAAAACCCGCGAAATAGCAGCGCTGCTCAAAGAGTGGAAAGTGCCGTTGCTGATCCATCAGCCGGCCTACAACCTGCTCAACCGCTGGGTGGAAAAAGACCTGCTGGATACCACCGAAGAACTCGGTGCCGGTGTGATTGCGTTCACGCCGCTGGCCCAGGGCTTGTTGACCGACAAGTACCTCAATGGTGTACCGGCTGATGCGCGGGTGAACCGCCCAGGTGGCGGCTCGCTGCAGGCCAAGCACTTGTCCGAAGCGAACATTGCCCATGTGCGTGCTTTGAATGAAATCGCCAAGCGTCGTGGTCAGAGTCTGGCGCAATTGGCGTTGGCTTGGACCCTGCGCGATCCGCGAGTGACCAGTGCGCTGATCGGTGCGAGCCGGCCAGAGCAAATCATTGAAAACGTCGGGGCGTTGAAGAATCTGAGTTTCAGCGCAGAAGAACTGGCGGAAATCGATCGGTTTGCGCAGGAAGGCGGGATTAACTTGTGGGAAAAGCCATCGACCGCTGAGTAATGATCGTTCCCACGCTCCGCGTGGGAATGCCTCTTGTGACGCTCCGCGTCACGGTTTCAAGAGCGGACGCGGAGCGCCCATGGCTGCATTCCCACGCAGAGCGTGGGAATGATCTGCTCGCTAGAACGGCACATCTCCAAGAATCGTCGCCCGATGCATCACCCGCCGCTGCGGCCGATAATCATCCACCGCGTAATGCTGCGTCACGCGGTTGTCCCAGAACGCCACATCGTTTTCCTGCCAGCGCCAGCGAATGGTGAATTCCGGCCGTGTCGCATGAGCAAACAACAGCTTCAAAATCGCCTCGCTCTCCGCCGGTTCCAGCTCATTAATCTTGGTGGTAAACCCGTCACTGACAAACAGCGACTTGCGGCCACTCACCGGATGCGTACGCACCACCGGGTGTGACAGCGGCGGATTTTTCTTGCGGGTTTCTTCCCAGCGCGCCAGGTCTTCGGCAGTGTTGCCAAAGCGCTCCAGCGGGAAGGATTTGGTGAAGTCGTGAGTGGCGGTGAGGCCATCGAGCAGGCGTTTGAGCGGCTCGGACAACGCCTCATACGCAGCAATGCCACTGGCCCACAGCGTATCGCCACCAAACGCCGGCAACAGCTTGGCGCTGAGCACCGCGCCGAGAGCCGGCGTCGGCAGGAAGGTCACGTCGGTGTGCCACACGGCGTTATCATGCACGTCGGTCACGGCGGTGTCGAGGATCAGCACTTCGGGCTGTTCCGGCACGTTGGGGTAGATTGGGTGGATATGCAGGTCGCCGAAGTTCGCCGCGAACCGTGCTTGCTGCTGCGGGTTGATGGCCTGGTCTCTGAAGAACAGCACCGAGTGCGCGAGCAACGCCTGTTCAATGGCATCGCGGTCTTTGAGGTTCAACGGCTGGGTGATATCGACGCCACTGATCAGGGCGCCCAGGGCGGTGCTTAGCGGGGTAACGGTCAGGCTGCTCATGCTGTTCTCACTCAATGTGCCTGGCCATGCCACGGCACCAGTTTACGCTGCAGGGCACGCAGGCCCATTTCCATGGCGAAGGCGATCAGGGCGATCACCAGGATCCCCAGCACCACCACATCGGTGACCAGGAATTGCGCCGCCGACTGCACCATGAAGCCCAGGCCGCTGGTGGCCGCGATCAACTCGGCGGCGACTAATGTCGACCAGCCCACGCCCAAACCGATACGCACGCCGGTGAGGATGTCAGGCAGGGCGCTCGGCAGAATCACATGGCGAATCAGTTGGGCGCGAGTGGCCCCCAGCGACTGCGCGGCACGCAATTTGGCGGGGTCGACGGTGCGCACGCCGGTTGCGGTGGCGATGGCGATTGGCGCAAAGATCGCCAGGTAAATCAGCAACACCTTGGACAGCTCGCCGATGCCGCACCAGATCACGATCAGCGGCAGATAGGCCAAGGGTGGAATCGGCCGGTAGAACTCGATCAGCGGGTCGAGAATGCCGCGCGCAATACGGTTGGAACCGATGGCGATGCCCACCGGCACGGCGGTCAGAACCGCAAAACCCAGGCCCAGGCCGATACGGCTGAGGCTCGCGCCCAAGTGCTGCCACAAAGTGGAGTCCATGTAGCCCGTGGTCGCCAGCAGCCAGCCTTTTTGCAGTACGGCGGATGGCGGTGGCAGGAATAGGGGTTCGATCAAACCGGTGGCGGTCACCGCCCACCAGATTGCCAGCAAGGTGACCAGGGTCAGCACGCTGATCCAACGTGTGCTCAAGCTGCGACGCACCGGGATAACCGCGTGCGCCACCGGCTTTGAGGCGGTGGCGGGAAGTTCGTAGCTGCTCATGCGGACACCTGCCGTTGGGAGAACACTTTGCCCAGCACATGTTCACGGGTTTCGATAAAGCGCGGGTCGGACTTGATCGCCCGTGCCGATTCACCGGCGGCGTAGCGCTGGCCGAAGTCCAGGCTCAGGCGCTCGACGATTTGGCCAGGGTTGGGTGCGAGCAGGATCAGGTCGGTGGCGAGGAATACCGCTTCTTCGATGTCATGGGTAATCAGGAACACCGGCTTGGCCGTGCGCCGCCACACTTGCAGCAGCAACTCCTGCATCTGTTCGCGGGTGAAGGCATCGAGGGCGCCGAAGGGCTCGTCCATCAGCAAAACCCGAGGGTCTGCTGCCAGGGCGCGGGCCAGGCCCACGCGTTGTTTCTGGCCGCCGGAGAGCTGCCAGATACGCCGGCTGTCGAAACCGGCCAGGTCTACCAGCGCCAGCATTTCCCGGGCGCGTATTTCGCGTTGCGCTTTGGGTATGCCGGCCAACTCCAAGCCGAAGCCAACGTTGGCCAGCACGTCCTGCCAAGGCAGCAGGGCGTCGTCCTGGAACACCACGCCACGCTCCGCGCTGGGGCCTTTGACCGGCACGCCATCGAGGGTGATGCGCCCGGCAGACGGTTCGACAAAACCGGCAATCAGGTTCAACAGCGAAGTTTTGCCACTGCCGGACGGGCCGAGGGCCACCAGCAATTGCTGGGGCCCAAGGTCCAGTGAAATGTCAGACAGTACCGGTTCTGTGGCGCCTGGGTACTGTGCGCTGATGCGCTCCAGTTGTAGCAAGGCCATCGCAATGAACTCCTTGAATCAGTTAGTGATGAACTTGGCGCTGATGTAAGGGGCGTAGTCCGGCAGCACGGCGTCAACCTTGCCTTGTTCCTTGAGGAACGCAGCAGTGTCAGTCACCGCCTTGGTGGTCGGTGCGCCCAGCAGGGTCACTTGGTCAGCTGCCAGCGGGTAGACGTTGCCTTGCAGCAGCAGCGGGATGTCACTGGCCTTGGCGCCGGAGAGCTTCACCAGTTTGTCGACGTTAGTTTTGTCGGCGATCCAGGCTTGTGGGTCTTTGCGGTACGCGGCGTAGGCATCCAGCGTGACCTTGGCGAAAGCAGTGACGATTTCCGGGTGTTTCTCGGCGAAGTCTTTGCGCACGATCCACGCATCGAAGGTCGGTGCGCCGAATTTGGCCAGTTCGCCGGAGGTGATCAGCACCTTGCCGTTTTCCTTGGCCACACCCAAAGCGGGGTCCCATACGTAGGTTGCGTCGATATCACCGCGTTTCCAGGCGGCGATGATTGCCGGTGGCGCGAGGTTGAGGATGGTGACTTTCGAGGGGGCGATGTTCCAGTGTTTCAGCGCGGCCAACAGGCTGTAGTGGCCGGTGGAAACGAACGGCACGGCGATTTTCTTGCCGACCAGGTCCTGCGGGCTGTTGATCCCCGAACCGTTACGGGCCACCAGGGCCTCGGCGCCGCCGATCTGGGTGGCGACGAGGAAGGTTTCTACCGGCACTTTGCGGGTAACGGCCGCAGTCAGCGGGCTGGAACCGAGGTAGCCGATCTGTACGTCACCGGAGGCGATGGCGGCGATGATGTCGGCGCCGTTGTCGAATTTGCGCCAATCAATCTTGGCCTTGGTGGCTTTTTCATACGCGCCGTCGGCCTGGGCGACTTTGGCCGGGTCCACGGTGGTTTGGTAAGCAATGGTTACATCCGCCGCCTGGGCAAACAGGCTGGCACCGGCCAGGGACAATGCGGCCAAGAGGCGCAGAGGGGTTAAAAGTTTCAAGGGGAAGCTCCTCAATCAGGCGGCCGAGGGTCGGCGTTTGAGGAGACTAAATGATCTAAGAATCAGAAAATAAATAACGTTTTCGAATTAGCTTATGAGGAGATGCGCTTTCGACGCGCCGACTAATCTGATCGTTCCCACGCAGAGCGTGGGAACGATCAGTCAGGGGTTGGGTGTCAGTTACTGATGGAGAGGATGCTGGCTTGGTAGGAGCCAACAAACACGTCAAAGTCACCCACTTCGTTCTGTTCCAGCTCAGCCTGTTGCGCCAGCGAATTACGCGCCAGTTCTTCAAAGCGCGCTTGCTCTTCGGCCGGCAAAGGCTCTTTACGGAAATGCTCGGCATGCACCTGGCTTTGATGCAGGGAGAACTGCGCAAAACTCTCTTTACGCTCACTCATCGCCGCCAACACTTGGGCCGAAGGCGTCAGGGACGGGTCCTTGACCTTCGCCAACTGAGCGTCCAACGCCTGGCTGTGTTCCTGAATACCATGGCTCTCATCGAGCAGGGCAGCCAACGGTGCAATCTTCTCCAGCAACTCGGCCGCCCATTCCTTCAGGTCCACAGGCTGCCCCTGACGCTGCAATTGCAGGCCCGGACGGCGGCCTTCCTTGACTACGCTGAGGAAGTTGGATGTGGCGTTACCGCACTCGTTGTCGGCCAGTTGCGGGCTATCGTTCAACGCGCAATACAGCAGGAACGCGTCGAGGAAGCGCGATTCCGGCAGGTCGATACCCATCGGCAGGAACGGGTTGATGTCCAGGCAGCGCACTTCGATGTACTGGATGCCACGGGCCATCAGCGCCTGGATCGGTCGCTCGCCGGTGTAGGTCACGCGCTTGGGGCGAATGTTGGAGTAGTACTCGTTTTCGATCTGCAGGATGTTGGTGTTGAGCTGCACCCACTCACCGTCCTTGTGGGTGCCGACTTCGACGTACGGCGCGTAGGGCGTTGCTACCGCTTCGCGCAGGCTGTCGGTGTAACTGTTTAAATCGTTGTAGCAAGGCGTGAGGCCGGCCTGGGCATTACTTTGGTAGCCCAGGTCACTCATGCGCAGGCTGGTGGCGTACGGCAGGTACAGGGTGTCGGCGTCCAGCACTTCCAGTTGGTGTGAGCGGCCGCGCAGGAAACCCGCGTCCAGGGCCGGTGAGGCGCCAAACAGGTACATCAGCAGCCAGCTGTAGCGACGGAAGTTGCGGATCAGCGCGATATAGGCGCAAGACTGGTAGTCGCGGTCGGTGCCGACAAACCCTTCAGTCTCCTTGAGCAGCGGCCACAACTGTTCCGGCAGTGAGAAGTTGTAGTGGATGCCTGCGATGCACTGCATGGTCTTGCCGTAACGCAGGGCCAGGCCCTTGCGGTACACGTACTTGAGCTGTCCGATATTGGAAGTGCCGTAGTAGGCGATCGGAATGTCTTCCTCGGCCGGCAACGGGCACGGCATCGAGGGGCTCCACAGGTATTCGCTGCCAAGCTTGCTGTAGGCAAAGCGATGGATCTTGTCCAGGCTGCTCAGGGTATCGGCCGGGTTGGGCAGGGCTGGGGTAATGAACTCCAGCAGCGATTCCGAGTAGTCGGTGGTGATCTGTTCGTGGGTCAACGCGGCGCCCAGGGCTTCAGGGTGCGGCGTTTGCGCCAGGCGACCCTCACCGGTGACGCGCAGGCATTCGCGCTCGATGCCGTGCAAGCACTGCTCTAGCAGGGAGAGGTGTTCGCGCTTGCCGAGCAGGGCCAGGCGGCGGTTGAGAAGTTCGCTCAAGTTGGATTCCTTCACGCGTCAGTCGCCCCAATATGGGGGTGGGCAGGACGGTCTACAAGGGTGAAGTTAAAACTGGCGTTATCGCCTGGTTTTGAGTCGATTTGACCCGCTTTGAAAAAGCCTACTTCACTCCATGAATTGGGCTATAGCGCAGCAAGAAAATTCCGACGCTGTTATTGCAGCGCCGAAATTAACTCAAATCGAGGGTGAGGAGCTATAGGACAGCGAAGGTGCCCTGTGCTTTTGCGACAAGTCTTTCGTCTTGATACACGTCCGCCTCGACCACCAGCGTGCGACGACCGGCATGAATCACCCGGCTGGTGCATAGCACATCACCGTCAGACACGGCGCGGATGTAGTTGATTTTGCACTCGATAGTCGCGCTCTGCTGGTCGAAACCATGGGAGCTGGAGCAGGCCAGCCCCATCGTAATGTCCACCAGACTGAAAATCGCCCCGCCATGGAGCTTGCCCGCGCGGTTGCGCAATTGCGGCTCCAGGGTCAGGGCCACCTCGGCAACGCCCTCGTCCAGGCGTTGCAGGCGGCAGCCGATCAGTTCGCTGAACGCGCTCTGGGTCAAACCGGCTGGGATCTCCATCAGCGTTTCTTCAGCTGTTTGGCATTGGCGAACAACGACGCCATGGCGTTATTGCTCGGGGCAGCTGTCGCTGTTTCTTTGCGCGGTGCGCTGTTTTCGGAGCGGTTCTGCGACTGGCGAGGCGCTGAGCCTGGGCGTGCACCACGGGCACCGTCGATTTTCTCGCCGGGGGTGTCGCTCATGCGCATCGACAGGCCTACGCGTTTGCGTGGGATGTCGACTTCCATGACCTTGACCTTGACCACGTCACCGGCTTTCACCGCTTCGCGAGGGTCCTTGATGAATTTCTCCGAAAGCGCAGAGATATGTACCAAACCGTCCTGATGCACGCCGATGTCCACAAAAGCACCGAAGTTGGTCACGTTGGTGACCACACCTTCGAGGATCATGCCCAGTTGCAGGTCCTTGAGGTCTTCGACGCCGTCCTGGAACTCCGCAGTCTTGAACTCGGGGCGCGGGTCGCGGCCGGGTTTTTCCAACTCTTGCAGGATGTCGGTGATGGTCGGAACGCCGAAGGTTTCGTCGGTGTACTTCTTTGGGTCCAGGCGCTTGAGGAACGCGGCGTCGCCGATCAGCGAGCGGATGTCGCGGTCGGTCTCGGCGGCAATACGCTGCACCAGCGGGTAGGCTTCCGGGTGAACGGCCGAAGAATCCAGCGGGTTGTCGCCGTTCATCACACGTAGGAAGCCAGCGGCTTGTTCGAAGGTCTTTTCACCCAGGCGTGCGACTTTTTTCAGCGCGGCGCGGGTCTTGAACGCACCGTTTTCGTCGCGATGGGTGACGATGTTCTGCGCCAGGGTGGTGTTGAGGCCAGAGATACGGGCCAGCAGCGCGACCGAGGCAGTGTTCACATCCACGCCGACCTTGTTCACGCAGTCTTCCACCACTGCATCCAGGCCGCGCGCCAGTTTCAGCTGCGACACGTCGTGCTGGTACTGGCCGACACCGATGGATTTCGGGTCAATCTTCACCAGCTCGGCCAGTGGGTCCTGCAGGCGGCGGGCGATGGATACCGCGCCACGGATCGACACGTCGAGGTCCGGGAATTCCTTGGAAGCCAGCTCCGACGCCGAGTACACCGAAGCGCCGGCCTCGGAGACCATGACTTTGGTCATCTTCATAGCTGGGTATTTTTTGATCAGTTCAGCGGCCAGCTTGTCGGTTTCACGGCTGGCGGTGCCGTTGCCGATAGCGATCAGGTCTACCGCGTGCTTGGCGCACAGAGCGGCCAGGATCGCGAGGGTCTGGTCCCACTTGTTATGCGGCACGTGCGGGTAAACCGTCGCGTGGTCCAGCAGCTTGCCGGTGGCGTCGACCACGGCGACCTTGCAGCCGGTGCGCAGGCCCGGGTCGAGGCCCAGGGTTGCGCGCGGGCCGGCCGGCGCCGCCAGCAGCAGGTCGTGCAAGTTATGGGCGAAGACGTTGATCGCCTCGGTTTCGGCGCCGTCGCGCAGCTCGCCGAGCAGGTCGGTTTCCAGGTGAGTGTAGAGCTTGACCTTCCAGGTCCAGCGCACGACTTCACCGAGCCACTTGTCCGCAGGACGGTTCTGATTCTGGATGCCGAATTGTTGACCGATCATGCCTTCGCACGGGTGCATGGTGCCCGGCAGCTCGTCGCCGACTTTCAGCGCGGAGCTGAGAATGCCCTCGTTGCGGCCACGGAAAATGGCGAGCGCACGGTGGGACGGCATGCTCTTGAGCGGTTCGTCGTGTTCGAAATAGTCGCGGAACTTGGCGCCTTCTTCCTCTTTGCCGGCGATCACGCGGGCGCTGAGGGTGGCTTCCTGCTTCAGGTACGTACGCAGTTTTTCCAGCAGGCTGGCGTTTTCGGCGAAGCGCTCCATCAGGATGTACTTGGCGCCTTCGAGCGCGGCCTTGACGTCGGCGACACCTTTTTCTGCGTCGATGAAGCGTGCGGCTTCAGTGTCCGGGGTCAGCGATGGGTCGTTGAACAAACCATCGGCCAAGTCACCCAGGCCGGCTTCCAGGGCGATCTGGCCCTTGGTGCGGCGTTTCTGTTTGTAGGGCAGGTAAAGGTCTTCGAGGCGGGTCTTGGTGTCGGCGAGCTTGATGTCGCGTTCAAGTTGTGGGGTCAACTTGCCCTGTTCTTCGATGCTGGCGAGGATGCTGATGCGCCGTTCGTCGAGTTCTCGCAGGTAGCGCAGACGCTCTTCCAGGTGACGCAATTGGATATCGTCGAGGCTGCCGGTCACTTCTTTACGGTAACGGGCGATGAAAGGCACCGTGGAGCCCTCATCCAGTAGAGCGACGGCCGCTTCGACCTGTTGCGGGCGTACACCGAGTTCCTCGGCGATGCGGCTGTTGATGCTGTCCATAAAACCACCTGAAATTCTGAAAGCAGCTCGCAGGCCCGGAAAACAAGGCCTTGCAAGGCTGGTTGAGCGGCCCGACTGGCGCCGCTGCCTGGGTCAAGAGGCAGCCTATTGACCCTCGAAATCGAAAAAGTCACGGAGAACGGGTGAAAAAAAGCCGTGCAGTGAACGGGAAATATCTGATGTCGCCCTGCACAAAGGCGCCGCATTATAACCAGCGTTCTGCCCTTGGGGGGACCTTGCCGATGGTTGTAGGGCGCGGGTTGACTGGCACTGGAGGAAAAATCTGCTAACAATGCACACGGTGCGTATAACGGCAGCTACGCCATAATGCGCGCCGAGATAAGAGGAGCATCTAATGAGCAGCACTGCACAAACTGCTGAAGGCGAAAAAATTCTCATCGTTGACGACGATCCGGGGCTGAGCAGCCTGCTGGAGCGTTTCTTCAACTCCAAGGGCTACCGTGCCCGCGCGGTGCCAAACACCGAGCAGATGGACCGCCTGTTGGGGCGCGAAGTGTTCAACCTGGTCGTGCTCGACCTGATGTTGCCTGGCGAAGACGGCCTGACCGCCTGCAAACGCCTGCGCGGCGCGAACAACCAGATTCCAATCATCATGCTCACCGCCAAGGGCGATGAACTGAGCCGCATCAAGGGCCTCGAATTGGGCGCTGATGACTACCTGGCCAAACCGTTCAACCCTGATGAGTTGATGGCCCGGGTCAAAGCCGTATTACGTCGCCAGGCTGCTCCAGTACCCGGCGCGCCAGGCAGCGAAGACGAAAGCGTCACCTTTGGCGACTACGAACTGTCGCTGGCGACCCGTGAGCTCAAGCGTGGCGAAGAAGTGCACATGTTGACCACCGGCGAGTTTGCCGTGCTCAAGGCTCTGGTAATGAATGCTCGCCAGCCGCTGACCCGCGACAAGCTGATGAACCTGGCCCGTGGCCGTGAGTGGGACGCCCTGGAGCGCTCCATCGACGTGCAGATTTCCCGTCTGCGCCGGATGATCGAACCGGACCCGTCCAAGCCGCGGTATATCCAGACGGTGTGGGGCGTGGGTTATGTGTTTGTGCCGGATGGCACTGCAACCAAGTGACCGATGTTTTGCAGGCACGGGCATCCCGGCGTTTGGCTCCATGAGAGTCGACGGGCTGCCCGGCGTCTGCAATTCTGCGAGCGCCGCTCGTTCTTGTAAGGTGTCTAGCTGTCTCCTATGAAAACCCCGCTGTGGTTCCCACAAAGTTTCTTCTCTCGCACCCTTTGGCTGGTGCTGATCGTCGTTCTGTTTTCCAAGGCGCTCACGCTGGTTTATCTGCTGATGAACGAAGACGTGCTGGTGGATCGACAGTACAGCCACGGCGTTGCCCTGACGCTGCGGGCTTATTGGGCTGCAGACCCTGAGAATCGCGAGAAGATCGCCAAGGCCGCCACACTGGTTCGTGTAGCCGGGGCGGGCGTGCCGGAGGGCGAGCAGCATTGGCCCTACAGTGAGATTTACCAGCGCCAGATGCAGGCCGAGTTGGGCGAAGACACCGAGGTGCGCCTGCGCATGCACGTGTCCCCCGCGTTGTGGGTGCGAGCGCCGAGCCTGGGGCAGGATTGGCTGAAAGTGCCGTTGTATCCGCACCCGTTGCGAGGGCAGAAGATCTGGAACGTGCTGGGCTGGTTCCTGGCCATCGGGCTGCTTTCAACGGCATCTGCATGGATTTTCGTGCGCCAACTCAATCAACCGCTTAAACGCCTGGTGTTTGCTGCACGCCAATTGGGGCAAGGGCGCAGTGTGCGCCTGCCGGTCAGCGATACGCCCAGCGAGATGACTGAGGTGTATGGCGCGTTCAACCAGATGGCGGAGGATGTCGAACAGGCGGGGCGCGAGCGCGAGCTGATGCTGGCGGGCGTGTCCCATGATCTGCGCACGCCGCTGACGCGATTGCGGCTTTCACTTGAGTTGATGGGCAACCATAACGACCTGACTGACGACATGGTTCGTGATATCGAGGACATGGACGCGATTCTCGACCAGTTCCTGGCGTTTATCCGCGATGGCCGTGATGAGGTGGTGGAGGAAGTCGATCTGACGGATTTGGTCCGTGAAGTAGTGGCGCCCTACAACCAGAACGGCGAACAGGTACGCATGCGTCTGGAGCCGATCCAGCCGTTTGCGTTGCGTCGGGTGTCGATGAAGCGCCTGCTGAACAACCTGATTGGCAACGCCTTGCATCACGCCGGTTCGGATGTGGAAGTGGCGGCGTATGTGTCAGGCGACAGCACCGCGCCCTATGTAGTGTTGAGCGTGATGGACCGTGGCGCCGGTATCGACCCGGCGGAGCTGGAAGGTATCTTCAACCCCTTCACCCGTGGCGATCGTGCTCGGGGTGGAAAGGGCACTGGCCTGGGTTTGGCGATTGTTCGGCGGATCGCGTCGATGCATGGCGGCAATGTTGAATTGCGTAACCGGGAAGAGGGTGGCCTGGAAGCGCGCGTGCGGTTGCCGCTAGGCTTGATGTTGCCCAGAGACGCGGTCTGATAAACAACACGAATCAAATGTGGGAGCTGGCTTGCCTGCTCCCACACGGGTTAACCGAGTGCTTATCCCTTGCCCTTCGTCCGCGTCATATTCGGCCCGCCATTCTTCTCCAGATGCTGAATGATGATCCCCGCGACATCCTTACCTGTAGTGGTCTCAATCCCCTCCAGACCCGGCGATGAATTCACCTCCATCACCAGGGGGCCATGGTTGGATCGCAAGATATCCACACCCGCTACGCTCAATCCCATCACTTTGGCCGCCCGCAGCGCGGTCATGCGTTCTTCCGGGGTGATCTTGATAAGGCTGGCGCTGCCGCCACGGTGCAGGTTGGAGCGGAACTCGCCTGGCTTGGCCTGGCGTTTCATCGCTGCGATGACCTTGTCGCCCACCACGAAGCAGCGGATATCCGCACCACCAGCTTCCTTGATGTATTCCTGCACCATGATGTTCTGCTTGAGGCCCATAAAGGCCTCGATCACCGACTCAGCTGCTGTTGCCGTCTCGCACAGCACCACACCGATGCCCTGGGTACCTTCCAGTACCTTGATCACCAACGGCGCGCCGTTGACCATTTCGATCAGGTCGGGGATGTCATCCGGGGAGTGGGCGAAACCGGTGACCGGCAGGCCGATGCCCCGGCGCGACAGCAACTGCAGCGAGCGCAGCTTGTCCCGCGAGCGCGCGATGGCCACGGACTCATTCAGGGGGAACACCCCCATCATTTCAAACTGGCGCAGCACAGCGCAGCCGTAAAACGTCACCGAAGCGCCGATACGCGGGATTACTGCATCAAACCCCTCCAGCGGTTTGCCCCGGTAGTGGATCTGCGGCTTGTGGCTGGCAATGTTCATGTAGGCACGCAACGTGTCGATCACCACCATTTCATGGCCACGTTCGGTGCCGGCCTCGACCAGGCGGCGGGTGGAATACAGACGCGGGTTTCGCGACAGCACAGCAATCTTCATGCAGCACCTGGGGCAGAAATAGTAGAGACCGGGAACACCGGCTTGTCTTGAACGTACTTGATACCGGGATTGACCACCAACTGGCCGTCAATCAACGCTTTGGAGCCGAGCAGCAGGCGGTAACGCATGGCTTTGCGGCAGGCTAGGGTGAATTCCACCCGCCATACCCGATCACCCAGTGCCAGGGTGGTGCTGATCACGTAGCGCACCTGCGCATGGCCGTTGGAGCTCTTGATGGTTTTCATCGTCACCAGGGGCGCTTCGCAGCGGCGGTGACGCAGTTGCACCACGCTGCCCAGGTGCGCGGTAAAGCGCACCCACTTCTCACCGTCGCGCTCAAAGGGCTCGATATCGGTGGCATGCAGGCTCGAGGTGCTGGCACCGGTGTCGATCTTCGCGCGCAGGCCAGCCACTCCCAGGTCGGGAAGTGCCACCCACTCACGCAGACCGACAACGGTCAAATGGTCAAATGTCTTCAATATGGGTAACCGGTCATTCAGAAATGTTTCGTAGTCGTCGAGGACAGTAACGCCCAACTGCGCATGGATTGTGACAATCCCCAAACCTTTATCGAGGGTTCGGCGCCGATTTCGCGGTATTCACGCAGAATATTCCGGAAATGGCGACAGATATCTCTCAGGCCTCTGAAATCAATCGGGGGTAAGGGAAAGTCACGCAAATCCCGTGGTGCTTGGCGTATCTTAGGTGAGCCTTGGGGTTTATGCGTCGAAGGGTTTCAACGGTAAAGTTGCGACATTTTTCAAAGCGAGGAATTCAAGTGGCTCAAAAGCAGGAAGAGGAAGAAAAGGTCCGTTTGGACAAGTGGCTATGGGCTGCGCGCTTCTATAAAACCCGTGCCCTGGCCAAGGCCGCCATCGAGAGTGGCAAGGTGCACCATCGCGGTGAACGCTGCAAGCCGGGCAAGGAACCGCGCGTCGGTGATGAGTTTCAGATTCGTACCGGGTTTGATGAAAAGACCGTTGTGGTCCAGGCACTTTCCATCGTGCGCCGTGGCGCGCCCGAGGCGCAGGCGCTGTACACCGAAACAGAAGCCAGTATCGCCAAACGCGAAAATGCTGCGGCGATGCGCAAAGCAGGCGCTGTGGGCATGACGACTGATGGCAAACCCAGCAAAAAACAGCGCCGCGACCTGTTCAAGTTTCGCGGCAGCGGCAACGACGATTGAGGCCACCGGTAATCGCCCGAGCCGTCGCTTGGCTTGGAAGAAACCCGGATTGTTCATAAACTGCACCATCTTTGCGTCAACACTCTTCAATTCAGATACCCAGACCTATGACTGATCTACCGGATACCGACTTCACCCAACGCTTCATCTTCGACGACAGCGACGCCCGCGGCGAACTGGTCTCGCTGGAGCGCAGCTATGCCGAAGTCCTTGCCAAGCACCCCTATCCGGAGCCGGTCGCGCAACTGCTCGGTGAGCTGATGGCGGCGGCGGCGCTGCTGGTAGGCACCATGAAGTTCGACGGTTTGCTGATCCTGCAGGCCCGTTCCGAAGGCCCGGTCCCGATGCTGATGATCGAATGCTCCAGCGAGCGTGAAATCCGTGGCTTGGCCCGTTACGACGCCGATCGGATCGCCCCGGACGCGACCCTGAGCGACCTGATGGCCAACGGCGTGCTGGCGATCACCGTCGATCCGACGGAAGGCCAGCGCTACCAGGGCATCGTCGACCTCGACGGTGAAACCCTGTCGGACTGCTTCACCAACTATTTCGTGATGTCCCAGCAAGTCGGCACCAAGTTCTGGCTCAACGCCGATGGCAAGCGCGCCCGTGGCCTGCTGTTGCAGCAATTGCCGGCTGACCGCATCAAGGACGACGATGAGCGCACCGATAGCTGGCGCAAGCTGACCGCCCTGGCCGGTACCCTGACCGCTGAAGAACTGCTGGGTCTGGACAACGAAACCATCCTGCACCGCCTCTACCATGAGGAGGCCGTGCGTCTATTTGACGCACAGGGTCTGCGCTTTCGCTGCAGTTGCTCGCGTGAGCGCTCGGCCAATGCCTTGGTCAGCCTGGGCCTGGAAGATGCGCAGAATCTGGTGGTGGAACACGGTGGCAATATCGAGATCGACTGCCAGTTCTGTAACCAGCGCTACCTGTTCGATGCGGCTGATGTAGCCCAATTGTTCGCCGGAGCAGGCATCGACACCCCTTCCGATACCCGCCACTAAAACGTTTAAGCACAGGTAAATCACCTGACAAACGCCGGATTAGCGCAGTTCTGACGGGAGGGCCCTACTCTTTTTGGGCTTTTCTGGCATAATCCGGCCCACTTTTTTCGCGGTAGTAGTGCGCAACTTTCTACTACAAAACGTTCGGAGCACTCGGCCTTAGGCCGACGGGGAACCTCATGACGCAAGCCAATAACGCCGTATACACCGATCTGAGTGTTGACGATCTGGTTAAAGAAGCCCTGAGCCGTGGTGAGGGCGAGCTTGCCGATACCGGCGCGCTGGTCGTACGTACCGGTCACCGTACCGGCCGTTCGCCGGTCGACCGTTTCATCGTTGAAGAGCCGTCCACCCAGGCTTCCATTGCCTGGGGCCCGATCAACCGCAAGTTCCCGGCCGACAAGTTCGATGCCCTGTGGGCTCGCGTCGAGGCATTCAACAACGCGCAAGAGCATTTCGTTTCCCACGTTCATGTAGGTGCTGCGCAAGACCACTACCTGGCCGTGAAGATGACCACCCAGACTGCCTGGCAGAACCTGTTCGGTCGTTGCCTGTTCATCAACCCGGCCCAGTACAACCCGGCCGGCCGTGAAGAGTGGCAAGTACTCAACGTGGCCAACTTCGAATGCGTGCCAGAGCGTGACGGCACCAACTCCGACGGTTGCGTGATCCTCAACTTCGCCCAGAAAAAAGTGCTGATCGCCGGCATGCGTTACGCCGGTGAAATGAAGAAAGCCATGTTCTCGGTGCAGAACTTCCTGCTGCCGGCCGCCGACGTACTGCCGATGCACTGCGCCGCCAACATCGGCGAAGCAGGCGACGTGACCCTGTTCTTTGGTCTGTCCGGCACTGGCAAGACCACCCTGTCCGCCGACGAAAGCCGTTACCTGATCGGTGACGACGAACACGGTTGGGGCGAGGGCGTAGTGTTCAACATCGAAGGTGGTTGCTATGCCAAGTGCATCGACCTGTCCGAGAAGAACGAGCCGGTTATCTGGAAAGCCATCAAGCACGGTGCCGTGCTGGAAAACGTTGTAATCGACGATGCCAAGCACGCCGACTACGCCGACGTCAGCCTTACCCAGAACAGCCGCGCCGCCTACCCGCTGGAACACGTTGCCAAGCGCTCCGAGAAAAACCTCGGTGGTGAGCCAAACGCGGTGATCTTCCTGACCTGTGACCTGACCGGCGTACTGCCGCCAGTGTCGATCCTCAGCGAAGAACAAGCGGCCTATCACTTCCTGTCCGGCTACACTGCTCTGGTGGGCTCGACCGAAATGGGTTCCGGCACCGGCATCAAGTCGACCTTCTCCACCTGCTTCGGCGCACCGTTCTTCCCGCGCCCGGCCGGCGAATACGCAGAGCTGCTGATCAAGCGCATCCGCGGCTTCGGCTCCAAGGTCTACCTAGTCAACACCGGCTGGACCGGCGGCGGCTACGGCGTCGGCAAACGCTTCAACATCCCGACCACTCGCGGCGTAATCGCAGCGATCCAGAGCGGTGCGTTGATCGGTGCTGAAACCGAACACCTCGACACCGTTAACCTGGACGTGCCATTGGCCGTACCGGGTGTTGATACAGGCCTGTTGAACCCACGTAACACCTGGGCTGACAAAGCTGCGTACGACGAAGCGGCGAAGGCGCTGGCGGGTCTGTTCGTTGAGAACTTCAAGAAGTTTGAAGTGAGCGATGCGATCAAGGCTGCGGGTCCTAAGTTGTAAGACTTAGCCGTTGTGAAAAAGCCGCCTCTAGAGGCGGCTTTTTTGTGCGCGCAGGGTTTAGTCGGCGATGTGCAACACCACCGCGCCGACCAGCACCAACACCACACCCAGCACTTGCACGGCCGACAGCCGCTCCTTGAAAAATACAAACCCCAAAATCGCCGCAATCCCACCCGATAACGTACTGATCACCGTCACCACCGAAACCGACCCGGCCATTGCCCCCCACGAAAACGCCGAGAATCCACCCAGGTTCATCAGGCTTGCCCCGGTCAACGTCGCGCAGTTTTTCAGCGGCGGGATCTTCAGGCCGTCTTTGATCTTAAGCACCATCATCACCAGCACGCAGAGGCCCACCAGGTAACCCAACCACAGCATGGTGATCGGCCCCAGCGCCGGCAATGTATAGCGGCCTTGGAGCCAGAAGCTGGTGCCATACAGCAAAGCAGCGAGCATGGCGTAGGCGATGGACAGGCGTGGGTTGTTGTGGGGGACGCCGTTGTCCTTGTGGATACTGGAGAGGATCACGCCGATCACGCACACGGCGATGCAGCCCAGTTGTGTCAGGCTGATGTGCTCACCGCTGGCCCAGGACAGCAAGGTGGTCACCACGCCGTAGGACGTCACCAGCGGCGCGACAATGGCGGCTTTGCCAAGGGCGAAGGCCTTGGACAGCGCCAGGGCGCCGGAGACGGTGAGCAGGGCGGCGGCGATGCCGAGGAGCCAGATGCTCAGTGGAGCTTCCAGGGATTTGAACAGCAAGCTTGGGAGAATGACCAGCAGCAGGGTCATGATCAGGAAGCCCAGGGCTTGGCCGAAATACACCGCGCGTTTAACGCCTACGGCTCGGGCGTTGAGGCCCACGAGAAAATCCGTGCCGCCCCAGAGCAGGGCGGCCAGCAGGCCCATCATTACGTCCATGTAAGGTCCTTAGTGTTTTAGCTCAGGTTTTCCAGCGTCTGCGTATCCCAGCTGTGGGTCTTGATGGCCAGGTAGAGCATGCTGAGGGTCAGCGGCACTTTTTCGCCGCGCCCCTTGGCCCGACGCTTGAGAAACACATCAAACCCCGGCGGGTTGAAGTAACGATAAGTGTCGAAGTCGCCCAGGTCGAGCGCAAATTCCTGCTCCAGTGCTTCCATCAGTTGCTTGGCCTCACTGCCGTCGCAGTCGAGGTCGAAATTGATTGAGGTTTGCAGGCGGAGGGTCTTGTGTTTCGGTAGGCCGATTTCTTCGTGCAGCAGTTGCAGGAGTTGCTGCATGACAGGGTCTTCGGGGAAGTTGGGGGCGAGATTCATGGTGGGGCACGCAGGAATGGGTGAGGGGGGCGTTGGTGGCGGTATTTGTTTCGGGTGATGAAGAGTGCCAAACCTATCAAGAATACGAAGGACAGGGAGGAAGGGCATTCTGAGGGGGCAGTCAGTAATTTGATAATGAAGTAACAGGTAGAACCCGAGAAAACATACTAATTGCAGGCAGAAATTCATGGTTCCTGGTACGCCTTCGCTTCGAGTTTCCGGGTGTCCCAGTACTTGGCTTTGACGGCTTGGTAGAGCATTTCGATGGTTAGAGGGCGCTTTCTCGCGCTGCCTTTTTCCACATATCGCAAATATGCATCAAAGCCGCGACGCTTGAAGTAGCGGTTGCTGTTGTAGTCACCTAGTCTCATACCGAAATCCAGCTTCAGTAATGCCATCAATTGCTTGGCTTCGACACGATTACACCCGAGATCGTGATTGACTGACGTGTCGAGGGAGATGGTTTTGTGTTTGGGCAGACCGATACCCTCATGCAAAATTTGCAAGAGATGGAGCATGAGCGGGTCATCAGGAAAACCCGGCGCAAGGTTCAAGGTTGGGGCGATGAATAAAGGGTGAGTGGTTTTAGCCCTGCAATAGATATTTTGGGTGCTCAATAACCCGATGCCTGTCACGAAGGCGACTATCGGCAGGCTTTCAAGCTGTGCCTCTCTGATCCAGGAGGTGGCATATAACAGAAGCGTTGGGCCCGCTACCAATAGGCAGAGTCCAAGCCATCTTCTGAGTAAGGGCCTCTTTATTGTTCTGTCGACTATGACGGCCAGTGCGAGAAGAGGCAGCAGGTTGATCCATTGAAGGTATTCATTCATTGCATTAGCCACCCTGGAACTGCCGGACCATGGCCGACAGTGATCGCTGGGGACCAATTCCGCCGTTGACCTGTGCGTCGAGGCCGATTACCACATCACCGGCGTGATAGCTGCGAATGACCCCTTTAATAATTAGGCCGGCAGCTGCACCAGAGGCGAACCCAGCGGCAGGAGATGCAAGGCTCATTGGTGCTGACACGGCGCCGCTGATTAATCCTGCAACGATCTCCCCACGAATGTTGAGTAAGTCAGCTTGTTGCCGGGTCAGCGGTTTGGAGATAGCAACAGTCATTTTGCAAGGTAAATCTCGAGCAAGCATTTTTCTGTAGAGATCTACGAGTCTTTGGCGCACCTCATTTGCAGGCGCACCTGCTTCCAACAGGCAGAGGTTTGTCAGTGCAGAGTGATTGGCAGGCGAGACGACAAAACGTAGCACCGTGAAGGTGACCCCGTAATGGCCGATATGTTGAGTCCTTTCGATGTTCACGGGTATTTTCTGGGGGCTGTTGAAAGGGCGCTAGTTTCAGTCAGAGAAAGGTGAGTTTTGTAGAGGGGCGGGCAGGAGTTTTAAGCAGTTTCGGAAGGGGATGTCTCGGCTTTTGGAGGTTTCTTACAGGGTTTTCCGGGATTTTTGGCTTGGCAGTGATTTTTGGTTGTTAACGCGTTCAGTTGTAGGAGCGAGCTTGCTCACGAAGAGCTCAAGTACGCCACGGTTATACAGAGTTACCGCGTCATCGTTGACGATCTTCGCGGGTAAGCTCGCTCCTACAAAAGGTTACAGCTTAGGTGTATGGCTGTTGAGGTTGTAGCTGAGCATGCTGTGCCGCCTCCAGTAAATCACAGCCATCCTGGACGAGCAGGTACAGGGCATTGGTGATGTGGGAAATGTCTTTGAGGTCGGCGTGTTCGAAGGTCAGGCAGGAGAAGGTTTCCAGTAAGTCGGTGGCAGCACGGATGCGCTGATGTGCGGCGGACTGGATGTCTTCGGCTTTGGCTTCGGTGTCTATGACGAGAGGGTGGGTGTCGGTGAAGTTGGTGCGTAGGTGACGATAGCGATCCATCGTTTCAGGTATTTGCATTTGAAGGTACTCGGTTTGCTGTTAGGTAACCGACATCACCGTGGCCAAACGATGGGTGGCGGACTGTGCGCGGGTTGGCCAGCCGGAAACAGCACTCCGACACGTCCGAAGACGTCCCACACACAGCCGCCATGGCAGCGTGTTACGAGACGATAGACGTTCGTAGAGCAAGTAATGGCACTTATGTGTGCTGTTTTCGGGTGACCAAGCCCGGTCGCTGAGTTGGCAGCGACGGAGCGAACCTTAAAAGCGAGCGTTATTTGGAGCAATAAACAGATTGTTTATCCGTTTGCGGTTCTATCAAGCGCTGACAGGCCTACTGATACACCGCTCAAAAATCGCCTCCAACCCCCGGTAATCACACGCCACTGCATCAATATTCGCCGGTATCCACGCTGCATCTTTCACCAACCACCAGTTCACCGAAAACCCCGCATTCACGATGACTTGCTCAAACAAAATCCGCTGTGCGCGGCCGTTGCCTTCGCGGAAGGGGTGGATGACGTTGAGGTCGCCATAGGCTTCGGCAATTTGCACCACCAATTCATCTTGGCTCACACCGACATACCAGTTGGCCTGCTCCATGTGGCGGATAATTTTCGCTGCTTCCGGTGGAATGCGCTCCGGGGTGCAGAATAGCGTGTCGCCTTTCTGGATGTTGACGCTGCGCAGCTCACCGGCCCAGTCGTAAATGTCTCCGAACAGGGTGCGGTGGATGTGTTGCAGGCGGCCGAGGTCGTAGGGCGGTGGGAAGAGGGGAAGGTTGCCTAAGGCGATTTCGGATAATTCTCGCTCGGCCTGGTGCAGGAGCGTTTCGTCGAGCAAGTCGAGGCGGTTGCGCAGGATGCTGCTACCGGGATAGCAGTAAGGATCCTGGCCCACCCCGTATTTGTCGAGCATCAGCGCGAGGTGTTGCGGTACTTGGCAAGGACTGCTTCACGGGTCGGCAAGGGCTTGTCGACATCGGTCGGTTGGGTGTCGAACCCTTCCAGCCGCAAGCTGGCCAAGTAGTTGGAACGACGGATCTTGTGGTAGTGATCCTGTTTTTGCTCAAACGTCGGTTCGCTCATCGCAGCGTACTCCTGGGTCGCAAGGCCTGATTGTAGCGCAATGCGTCAGCGGGCAGGTGGGATAAAAACCATGTCACATTCTGTACAAAAATTGCGCCTACGCTCTGAATTCAGCGTATGTTCCACCGCGAAATCTTGTAGGGCGATTCCGCCCACTACTTAAAGGGAGTTGAGCATGGGTTTGCTTCGTATCGCCTCGGCGATGTCATTGTGTGCGGTGGCTTTTTCAATCCAGGCTGAGCAATTGCCGATTGAAGTACTCAGCGCCGTGGTCAAGGACCAGAAAATCGCCGACGCCGAAGTACTGCTGCAACGTAACGGTGCACAAAACGTGGTGGGCCGTACCAACGCCCAGGGCCAAGTGACGCTGACCAGCGAAGCTGCGGATGACGCCAGCAACTTGCTGATTATCAAGAAGCCTGGTTACTCCAACCTGGTGGTGAAGTGCCCGTGCAAGGGTATGACTTATGCTGTCAGCCCAGTCATGGAAAATCTCGACGGCCTGCGCGTCGTGCTGACCTGGGGCAAGACCCCGGCAGACCTCGACTCCCACATGATTTTCCCTGGCAACAATATTTACTTCGATAACCAGAAGGGTACCGACGCCGAGTTGGATGTGGATGACACCGACAGCTATGGTCCGGAAACCATCACCCTGCAGAAAAAGCACTACGGCGAAAGCTACGTTTATGCCGTGCATGACTACACCAACGGTGGCCATCTGGGGTCGAACCAGCTGTCCAACAGTGAAGCCAAGGTGTTTGTGTACATGGGCCAGTCTCTGGTGCGTACCTACTACGTACCGAAAAACCGTACCGGCAACCTGTGGACCGTGTTCCGCATGACCGGCAGCGGCGACTTCCAGGACATCAACAATTTCAGCGATGTGACGGTTGATGCGCCGAATGTGCTCAACGAAGTCAAAGCCTTGCTGGATGACAGCGTTGCGGTGACAGCCGTGGCCGTCAGCTCCTCCGCACAAACTGATGCGAAGCGTCTGAACGTGCAAGGTGAAGCGGCCTACCAGGCTGGCAATCTGGACCAGGCCATTGACCTGTTCCGCCAGGCAATCGACTTGGACAATGGCTTCGGTAAGGCCTACGGCAACTTGGGCCTGGCGTATCAGAAAGCGGGCAACACGGCCGAGTCGATCTGGGCCAATCGCAAGGCTATCGCGCTGGCTACCGGCGCCAATGCTGCGACCGTACGTGCTGGGGCTTACTACAACATTGCGCGTATCTACGAAGCGGCGGGGCAGTTCTCGGACGCCTTGCGTCACTACCAATTGGCGAAAGAGCAGAAGGCCAATCCGGTGTATGACACGGCGATTGAGCGGGTGCAGAATCGCTGATTCCGGTTTAACACAGCTCTAAAGTGTGGGAGCAGGCAAGCCAGCTCCCACACTTGGTTTGTATTCATCTCACAAAATCGAGCGAAGCATCCCACTTCGGCCCTAGGCCATCCCCCACTCTGTGTATCATCCTGTCTCTTTTTTCCTCACGACCTTTCTCGATTCGCTGAATGCCTTGGGCTATGTTTTTGAGCCAACTCAGCGGTCAATGGAGTGACAGCTTATGCACGACACCCTCCAACAGGTCTTTGGTTTTTCACAGTTTCGTTTAGGTCAGAAAGAAACGGTCAGCGCTGTGCTGGCCGGGCGCTCGGCCGCCGCAATTTTCCCGACAGGGTCGGGCAAGTCCCTGTGTTATCAGCTGTCGGCGGTGCTGCTGCCGCATCTGACGCTGGTGGTGTCGCCGTTGTTGGCGTTGATGCAGGATCAGTTGGGTTTCCTGCAGCGCCACGGTATTTCGGCGGGCAGTATCGATTCGGCCCAGAGCCGCGATGAGGCCAATGAGGTGATGGCCCGTGCGCGCTCCGGCGAGCTGAAAATCCTGATGATTTCCGTAGAGCGTTTGAAGAACGAGCGCTTCCGTAACTTCCTGCAAAGCGTGCAGATTTCACTGCTGGTGGTGGACGAGGCGCACTGTATTTCCGAGTGGGGCCACAACTTCCGGCCGGACTATTTGAAGCTGCCGGACTACCAGCGTCAGTTCAATATCCCACAAGCGCTGCTGTTGACCGCTACGGCCACGCCCAAGGTGATTGCCGACATGCAGGCCAAGTTCGCCATTGCGCCGGACGATGTGGTCACCACGGGCTTCTACCGGCCGAATCTCAACTTGTTGGTTGAGCCGGTCAGTGGTGCGGACAAACGCGGGCGCTTGGTCGAGTGGATGAGCGAGCGGGCCAATCAGCCGAGCATCGTCTATGTCACCCTGCAAAAAACCGCTGAGCAAATTGCCGAGCACCTGAACCGCAACGGCATTCAGGCCGAGGCATATCACGCCGGTTTACCCCACGATAAACGCGAGGGTATCCAGCAGCGCTTTATGGGCGGGCGTTCCAATTGCATCGTTGCCACCATCGCGTTCGGCATGGGCATCGACAAGAGTGATATCCGCAATGTGGTGCACTTTGACCTGCCCAAATCCATTGAGAACTACAGCCAGGAAATCGGTCGCGCGGGGCGTGATGGGCAGCCGTCCGACTGCCTGGTGCTGGCCAACCGTGACAGCCTGAATGTGCTGGAGAACTTTGTGTACGGCGACACGCCTGAGCAGGACGGCATTCGTCGTGTCCTGGAGGAATTGCAGGCGGCGCGTGGCGATGGGCAGTGGGAGTTCTTGCTGAGGTCGTTGTCGGACCATAGCAACATCCGCGAGCTGCCGCTCAAGACGCTGCTGGTGCAATTGGAACTCAAGGGCGTGATCGCGCCGCGCTACGCGTTTTATGCCGAATACCGCTTCAAATACCTGATCGAACCCGAAGCTTTGCTGGCGCGGTTTTCCGGCGAACGGCAGCAGTTTGTCGCGGCGATTATCCAGGTGTGCAAGCGGGCGAAAACCTGGGCAACCGTGGATTTCGACGCGTTGTATCAGCAGCATAATGCCGAGCGCAGTCGGGTAGTGAAAGCGCTGGATTACTTCCAGGAGCAGGGCTTGATCGAGCTGGAAAGCAAGCAGATGACGGAGGTCTACAGCTTGTTGAACACCAACTTCGATCCACAGGCGTTGAGCGCCGAGTTATACACAGGCTTTAAGCAGCACGAAGTGGGAGAGGTGGCGCGGATTCACGCCATGCTCGACCTTTTTGCCACCGAGCATTGTCTGGGGCAACGCCTGGCGCAGTATTTCGGGGATGAAAACGCGCCCCAGCGCTGTGGCCATTGCTCGGTATGCCATGGCCAGGTTGCGCATCTGCCACCGCCACCCAGCTTGCCGCCGCTTGTGGATAAAAACTTCATGGGGCTGTGCGGTGATTTTATCCACAGGCATCATGAGCTCACCACGAACCTGCCTGGAGCGGAGCGGCTGGCGCGTTTCCTCGGCGGTATCAGCGTGCCGTTGTTTACCAAGCTGAAAGCGCGGGGTATTCCCGGTTTTGCAGCGCTGGAGGAGTACCCGTACGCCGAGGTACGCGAGTGGGCCGAGGCCCATTTGAATGACCTGTAAACCCACTTTCACGAGACCTGCACATGTCTGACTCAATGCCCCAGCGCGCCGATTACCGTCACTTTCAGCCGATCATCACGCGTTGGCACGACAACGATGTGTATGGCCATGTGAACAACGTCACCTACTACAGCTTTTTCGACACGGCGGTGAATACCTACCTGATCGAACAAGGGGGGTTGGATATTCACGACGGTGAGATCGTGGGGTTTGTAGTGAGTTCGGCATGTGATTATTTCGCGTCGATCGCGTTTCCTGACCGCATAGAAATTGGCCTGCGGGTGGGCAAGTTGGGCAACAGCTCAGTGCAGTACGAGTTGGCGGTGTTCAAGGCCGGCGAGGAAGAGGCCTGTGCGGCGGGGCGGTTTGTGCATGTATTTGTGGATCGCGCGTCGAACCAGCCGGTGACGATTCCGGGGATGTTGCGCGAGGCCTTGCAGCGGTTGGTGGTCTGACACGGCCATTGTGATCAATAGAGATCAAATGTGTGTGGCTTGCCTGCGATAGCGGTGGGTCAGGTTTAGATAGCTTGCCTGACACTACGCTATCGCGGGTAAACCCGGCTCCTACAGGGGGCTACGGTGCTCTTTAGGCCGTGGGCTTAGTCACGATAGTGGTGTTTGTTCTTGCGATGGCCATAGGCATGGCCGCGTCCACGATGGTCATCGCGGTCATAACGGCGGTTATCGCGCCCACGGTAACGCCGATCGTCGTCGTTACTCTGGTTGCCCATGTAGTTGCCCAGTGCGCCACCCGCGCCACCGCCGGCGGCTGCGCCGATCAGGCTGCCGGTGCTACCGCCGACACTGCGGCCGACCACGTTGCCACCTGCTGCACCCAGCGCGCCGCCAATGGCCGCCTGGCCGCGGCTGCGCTTGTCAGCGCCGACCGCACTGCCACCCGCGCCACCCAGGGCTGCGCCGATGGTCGAACCGGTATTGCCGCCGAGTTGCTGCCCGACAACCGAACCTAAAACCCCGCCCAATGCGCCGCCCACACCGGCTTCGGTGGTGCCACCGGCCATGGCTGCGCCACTGACCAGGCCAAGGGACAACAAGAGAATCGAGGAGAACTTCATAGGGAGACCTCAAGAGGATGACGGCGCGATCCTGAGGTTGTATCGAGACGCTGACAATCGAAATCCGACCGGTGGCAGCGGTTGTATACAATTATATAAGTTACTGTTTTGTATGGGGAACTTAAGTTGTTGTTGCAGGTCTTTAGCTACTTCGGAACGGCCGCTTTTATGCAAAAGCGGCCTTTTTTGTGCCCGAAGATTTACGCTGAACGCGCCATGATCAGCCCATTGTCACTCGCCGCTTCGAGGCGAATCGCCACGAACTTCGACGTCGGCGTATGGCTGCCATCCCCGGTGCTTTCCAGCGGCACGAGCGGGTTCACTTCCGGGTAATAGGCGGCTGCCTGCCCCGCCGGAATATCAAACGCCAACAAGGTGAAACCCTTTACGCGGCGCTCACGACCGTCTTCCCACAGCGACACAATGTCGGCCTTCTGCCCCGGTTTGAAGCCCAGGCGGATGATGTCGGCTTCGTTGACGAACAGCACATCACGCTGACCTTTAACCCCACGATAGCGGTCGTCCAACCCATAAATAGTGGTGTTGTACTGATCGTGTGAGCGCATTGATTGCATGATCAGGTCCGGCACCCGGCCCGTGGCGTGGGTGCGTTCGTGGATCAGGTCTTTGGGCAGGATGTTCGGGCGGAAGTTGGCGCGGCCCGATGGGGTGTTCCAGCGGCGTGCGCCGGCAGAGTTACCCAGATAGAACCCGCCTGGGTGTTTGATCTTCTCGTTGAAGTCCTTGAAACCTGGGATGGTGTCGGCGATCAGGTCGCGGATGCGCCCGTAGTCGGCCACCAGCCAGTTCCAATCCACCGGCTTGCTGCCCAGGGTCGCAGCGGCAATACCGGCGAGGATGGCGGGCTCGGATTTCATCAGCTTCGACAGCGGTTGCAGTTGGCCGTTGGAGCCGTGAACCATGCTGAACGAGTCTTCCACCGTCACGGCTTGCGGGCCGTCGGCCTGGATGTCGATGTCGGTACGGCCCAGGCACGGCAGGATCAGTGCGTCTTTACCGTGGGTCAGGTGACTGCGGTTGAGCTTGGTGCTGATCTGCACGGTCAGGTCGCAATTACGCAGCGCTTCGAAAGTGCGCGGGCTGTCCGGGGTGGCTTGGGCAAAGTTGCCGCCCAGGCCGATAAACACCTTAGAGCGACCTTCGAGCATGGCGTGAATGGCTTCGACCACGTTGTGGCCATTGTCGCGTGGCACCTGGAATTGGAAACGACGTTCGAGGGAGTCGAGGAACGCCACCGGTGGGCGCTCGTTAATGCCCATGGTGCGGTCGCCCTGTACGTTACTGTGGCCACGCACCGGGCAGAGGCCAGCGCCCGGGCGGCCGATATTGCCGCGCAGCAACATCAGGTTGGCGATTTCCTGGATGGTCGGCACCGAGTGGCGGTGCTGGGTGATGCCCATCGCCCAGCACATGATCACGTTCTTGCCTTTGGCGTACATGCGCGCCGCTTGCTCAATCTCAACCAGGGTCAAGCCGGACTGCTCGACGATTTCATCCCATGAGGTGTCGTCGATCTGCCCCAGGTAATCCAGCACGTTGGCCGTGTGTTCGTTGAGGAAACCGTGGTCGAACACGGCTTCTTTGCCTTCGGCCTGGGCCTGGCGTTCCCACAGCAGCAGGAACTTGGCCATACCGCGCAGGATAGCCATGTCGCCACCCAGCGCCGGACGGAAGTACGCAGTGTTGGTCGGTTTGTCGCCGTTGGTGAGCATTTCCAGTGGGTGTTGCGGGTGCTGGAAACGTTCCAGGCCGCGTTCTTTCAATGGGTTGATGCACACCACTTGGGCGCCGCGTTTAACCGCTTCGCGCAGCGGTTCGAGCATGCGCGGGTGGTTGGTGCCGGGGTTCTGGCCCCAGACGAAAATCGCATCGGCGTGTTCGAAGTCGTCGAAGGTCACAGTGCCTTTGCCGACACCCACGCTCTGCGCGAGGGCCACGCCGCTGGCTTCGTGGCACATGTTCGAACAATCCGGGAAGTTGTTAGTGCCGTAGGCACGCACAAACAACTGATACAGGTACGCCGCTTCATTGCTGGCCCGGCCCGAGGTGTAGAACTCGGCCATGTCCGGGTTGGGCAGTGCGTTGAGGTGCTTGCCGACCAGGTCGAATGCCGCTTCCCAACTGATGGGCTTGTAGTGGTCGGTCTCGGCGTCATAGCGCATCGGCTCGGTCAGGCGGCCTTGGTATTCCAGCCAATAGTCGCTCTGCTCCAGCAGTGCGCTGACGCTGTGCTTGGCGAAGAACGCAGCGTCTACGCGGCGCTTGGTGGCTTCCCAGTTGACCGCCTTGGCGCCGTTTTCGCAGAACTTGACCATGCCGCTTTCCGGCGAATCACCCCAGGCGCAGCCCGGGCAGTCGAAGCCGCCATTCTGGTTGGTCTTGAGCATCATGCGCAGGTTTTTCAGCGCGTTGTCGCTGGTCAGCCAGGCTTGCGCCACGCTGATCAGTGCCCCCCAGCCGCCGGCCGGGCCTTTGTACGGCTTGTAGCGCGGGGTCGGGGTTTGGTCGGCTTGATGATGATTGCTCACGGCTGGTTCTCCATCGCGGGGCTGTAGACCCGCGGCGCACTTTTTTGCGGCAGGTGAATGAGATTGAGGTTGTGCCGGCGGGCCCATTGCAGGGCCAGGCCGGTGGGCGACGACAGGCTGACGAGGGTCTGGATGCCTGCGCGCAGCACTTTCTGGATCAGTTCGAGGCTGCAGCGGCTAGTGACGATCGCCAGGCCGCCGTCGGTCGGAATTTTTTGGCGGATCAGTGCGCCGATCAATTTATCCAGGGCGTTATGCCGGCCGATGTCTTCACGGCCCATCAGCAATTCGCCTTGGCTGTTCATAAAGACCGCCGCATGTACCGCGCCGCTGTACTGGCCCAAGGGCTGGAACGCGCTGATACGTTGGCGCAGGCCGTCGAGCCATTCGGCGGGCGGCAATGGCGCGCCGGGCAGCACCTGAAGGTCTGGCAAGGCTTGTTCTACCGCTTCTACGCCGCACAAACCGCAGCCGCTGGTGCCTGCCAACTGGCGGCGCTGCTGCTTGAGGTTCCAGAAGGCGCGGCTTGAAATCTGCACTTGAGCATATTGAGCTGAGCCTGACCCGCTGAGTTTCAGGTCATAAATGTCACTAACGTCGGTGATAATGCCGCTACCGATGCTGAAGCCGACAATGAAGTCTTCCAGATCCGTCGGCGTTACCAGCATCACCGCCTGGCTGATGTCGTTGTAGGCAATCGCCAACGCCACTTCTTCCGCCAAGGCCGTGCTGGCGAATTCGGTGTGTTCAAGATTGCAATACTGGTAGCTCTGGCTGGCGGCGGGCGCGGGCGTTTCGAGGGCGGGTGCCGCGCAGACTGGGCGCTTGGCGTTCATGGGGCAGTACCACCGGCGGATTGATCAATGTTTAGACTAGGCGCGACAAAGGGTCGCGTCTAATCATCAGTACTGATCTATCGATAGATGGCGTCGATCAAGAGTCTTGCTGCAATTTTTGAAACAGTGCAAAACAGGCTTCCGCCAGGGCCGAGCGGGGTGCGCTGCGACGCATGATCAGCCCCAGGCGCGCCAGTGTGTGTGCGTCTTCAATGGGTTGCAGGCGCAGGTGCTCGGTCAGCGCATCGAGACCACCGTCCAAAGGCATCACGGCGCAGCACAGGCCGCCGTGCACGGCTTGTAACAATTGATGGACCGCATCTGTTTGCAGCAGCGGTTGTGGATTGAGTCCACGGCTGTGGAAGTTGTGGTCGATGGACTGACGAAAGTGCATGCCGCTGGTGAGCATGCCCAACGGCAGTTCGATCAGCGCTTCCCAGCTCAACGGCTTATCGCCAAAGCTGAAAAACCGCTGGTCGTAGAGCAAGCCCATGCGGGTTTCGCCCAGGGCCAGCGAGTCGAAACGTTCGTTGTCCAGACGTTCCAGGTAGGACACGCCCAGGTCCAGGCGATTGCTCGCCAGTTGTTCGAGGATTTGTTCGGAGCTTAATGCCGAGAGTTCAAAGCGCAGGCTCGGGTGTTCTTTGTGCAGTTGTTGCATCAACGCCAAGGGGTCGAAGCTCGACAGTGGCACCACGCCCAAGCGCAACGTACCCACCAGGTTGCCGCGACAGGCCGCCGCCTCGGCCTGCAAGCCGTCATAGGCCGCCAGGACGGTCCGCGCCCAAGCCAATACCCGTTCGCCCGGCGCGGTAAAGCCTTCAAAGCGTTGGCCGCGATTGACCAAGGGCAAGTCCAGCTCTTCTTCGAGGCTGCGCAGGCGCATCGACAGGGTCGGTTGGGTGATGTGACAACGCGCTGCCGCCTGGCCGAAATGACGGGTCTCGTCGAGGGCGATGAGGAATTTCAGCTGTTTGATGTCCATCTTCGCTCCGGGCTTATTCCAATGGCGAGGGATTCTAGCGCGTTTGGGTCTTTGGTCGATTTGGAACCCAACTCCGTAGGACTGGTCTAGTCTTGGGCATCTGGAAATCAAATCCCAAGGAGAGCAAACCATGAGTATTTTAAGTTTTGTGAAGGAAGCAGGCGAAAAGCTGATCGATCTACTGACGCCGGGTAACGCTAACGCCAGCGATGAGTTGAAAAAGCATATTGAAGATGTGGGGCTGGGTAACCCGAACGTTCACGCTACCGTTGACGGTGACAAGGTGACGATCACCGGTGAAGTTGCCAGCCAGGAAGAGAAAGAAAAAATCATTCTGGCCGCGGGCAATATTGCCGGGGTTGCCAGCGTAGAGGACCAGATTACTGTTACTGGCCCAGTGGTTGTAGCCTCGCGGTTTGTCGTGGTGAAAAGCGGTGACACCCTGAGCGCGATCTCTAAAACGGTCTACGGCGACGCTAACAAGTACAACAAAATCTTTGAGGCCAACAAGCCGTTGCTCAAAGATGTGAACAAAATTTACCCAGGGCAGACGCTGCGTATTCCTGAGTAAAACGCAGGCCAAAATGTGGGAGCGAGCTTGCTCGCGAAGGAGGAGTGTCAGTCAGAGTATGTATTGACTGACCCACCGCTTTCGCGAGCAAGCCCGCTCCCGCATTGGTTTAGAGTCCGGCAATTAGGTCTCGGTAGTTCTCGACGGCCGCAAACTCTGCCGTATCTTTTGGCCCTTTCTTACTGTCCGGCTCTTTCACCGCCAGCAAATGCCCCACGCCAAAATCCCGTGCACTGCGCAGGATCGGCAAGGTGTCATCGATAAACAGGCTGCGGGCCGGGTCGAAGTTGATGTCTGCTTGCAGGGCGTCCCAGAACTGCGGGTTTTCCTTGGCGAAGCCGTAGTCGTGGGAACTGATCAACCGTTCGAAATACGGTGCCAGCTCAATGCGTTCCAGCTTCAAAGACAACGAATCACGATGAGCGTTGGTGATCAGGATCACGCGCTTGCCGGCCTGTTTGATCGCCGCCAGAAAGGTATCCGCGTCGGGGCGCAGTGCGATCAGGTGGGCGGTCTCCAGCTTGAGTTCGCGTACCGGAATCTTCAGTTCAGTGCTCCAGAAGTCCAGGCAATACCATTGCAACTGTCCGGCGTTACGCTCGAACAGTGGCTGCAATTCCATTTCGGCCATGGCCTGGCTCACCCCGTGCAGTTCGGCGTATCGCTGGGGCAAGTGCTCCATCCAGAAGTGGTTGTCGTAATGCAGGTCGAGCAGGGTGCCGTCCATGTCCAGCAGGACAGTGTCGATGGCGTGCCAGGGCAAAGAGGGCATGGGGCGTTCTCATGTAAGTAAAGATATCCGACACAGACAATCGGAAAAGCCACGGTATAGTAACCCGATCACGCCAAGGAGCCGCTCATGCGCCAGAAACCCACCGTCCTCGCCCGCGAAATTGTCGCCAGTAGCCGTTTGTTCCGCGTGGAGGAGGTGCAATTGCGCTTTTCCAATGGCGTTGAGCGGACCTACGAGCGCTTGGTGGGCCGCGGTGCCGGCTACGGCGCGGTGATGATTGTGGCGATGATCGATGCCGACCACGCACTGCTGGTGGAAGAGTACTGCGGCGGCACTGACGAATATGAATTGTCCTTGCCCAAAGGGTTGATCGAGCCCGGTGAGGACGTATTGGCGGCGGCCAACCGCGAACTCAAGGAAGAGGCAGGCTATGGCGCACGTCAATTGGAACATCTCACTGAACTCTCGCTGTCGCCTGGCTATATGAGCCAGAAAATCCAAGTGGTACTGGCCACTGACCTGTACGAGGAGCGCCTGGAAGGCGATGAACCTGAGCCGATGCGTGTGGACAAGGTCAATCTGCGTGAGCTGTCGATGCTGGCGCAAAACGAGCAATTCAGTGAAGGCCGTGCCCTGGCCGCCTTGTATCTGGTGCGTGACCTGTTGACCCAGCGTGGAGCTTTTACCGCATGAGCGAACTGTTTTTAGGCCATCCGTTTATCGCCCCTGTGATTGAGTTGGCTCGCCAGGCAGGTGAAGTCATCTTGCCGTATTGGCGCGCCGATGTGGCCGTGACCTCCAAGGCCGATGATTCGCCCGTGACGGCAGCAGACCTGGCAGCTCACCATCTGATCCTCGCAGGCCTTACGGCTCTTGACTCGAGTATCCCGGTGCTGTCGGAAGAAGATGCCGACATCGACCAGAACGTGCGCGCCGGCTGGCAGCGCTGGTGGTTGGTGGACCCGTTGGATGGCACCAAGGAATTTATCTCCGGCAGCGAAGAATTTACCGTCAACATCGCCTTGATCGAACAAGGTCGCGTGGTGTTTGGCGTGGTTTCGATGCCCACCAGCGGGCGTTGCTACTTCGGTGGGGCGGGCCTCGGGGCGTGGCGTTCCGATGTGAATGAGGCACCCAAGCAGATTCAGGTGCGCCAGACTCCGGCAGCGGGTGAGGCGTTTACCGTGGTTGCCAGCCGTCGGCATACGAGCCCTGAGCAGGAGCGTTTGCTGGACGGTTTGAGCGAGGGGTTGGGTGAGTTGAAGCTGGCGAACATCGGCAGCTCGCTGAAATTTTGCCTGCTGGCCGAAGGCAGCGCGGATTGCTATCCGCGCCTGGCACCGACATCACAGTGGGACACTGCTGCGGCTCAAGGTGTGCTGGAAGGGGCGGGAGGTGAAGTGTTGGAGCTGAGTGGTGAGCCGTTTAGTTATCCGGCGCGGGCTTCATTGTTGAATCCGTTTTTCCTGGCGCTGCCGGCGAAAGCCGCGTGGCGTGAGCGGTTGCTGACTCTGGCCAGATCTTGAGTCTGGCATAGATCAATGTGGGAGCAGGCAAGCCAGCTCCCACAGTTGTTTTGTGTTGTGACGGTTAGCGGTGCAGGACGTACTGGCCCGTAAACGCCACCGCCCGCTCTTCACCGCCCTCATTCACAATCCACGTCTCCAGTGTCAACCGCGCTCGGCCATACCGCTTGTACGTCGCCACAAAGCGCTTCCACACCTTCTCCTCCGGCGCCTGGCAGGCCACTGTCGCATCCCGCGTGACCGGCAGCGGATAACTGATCTGCCCTTCCTGGATCACGATGTGCCCGTCTTCAATCCCTTCTTCGCGCAGTTTCAGGTGTAGCCAGCCCCAGCCCGCCAGCACTGCGCCGCGGTAGAGGCTACCGCCAAACATGGTGCTCTTGTGGTTGATATTGGCTTGCAAGGGCAGGTGCAACTGCAGCTGGCCGTGTTGCCAATCGAGCACCTTGAGGCCCATTTCCCGGGTGAGGGGGATGTCGTGGTGAAGAACGGATTCCAGGTAACGGCTATCGCGGCTCATGGGGGCCTCTTGGCGGGTGGGCAGGGTCATTCGTCGTCTGCGCTGTGGTTGCCGCTGTCGGCGAAGTTCAGGCCGTGCTTGCGCAGTTTGTCGTGCAGAGTCTTGCGCGGCAGGCCCAAGGCTTCAGCGAGGCTGCGCACGGAGCTATGCGGGCGGGTCAGTTCGGCGGCAATCAGGCTTTTCTCGAACTGCTCGACTTGTTCACTCAAACCGCCCGGGGTGGAGGTCAGGACGCTGGCGGAGGGATTGTCCGCCGTGGCATCCAGGGCCAGCTCCAGCCCGAGGGCAAAACGTTCGGCGGCGTTCTGCAATTCCCGTACATTGCCCGGCCAGCTGTGACGCAAGAGCAGCGCGCGCTGGCCCGGTTGCAGCTCGTGCAGCGGTAAGCCGTGGCGGCTGCTGGCTTCGTCGGCGAAGTGCTGGAACAGCATCAGCGCGTCTTCACCACGCTCGCGCAGCGGCGGAATGCGCAGTGGCGCAACGTTGAGGCGGTAGTACAAGTCGGCACGAAAGCGGCCCTGATCGGCGGACTGGCGCAGGTCTTCCTTGGTGGCTGCGATGATGCGGATATCCAACGGGATCAGTTGATTGCCGCCCAGCCGCTCTACCACCCGCTCCTGCAACAAGCGCAGCAGTTTGACCTGAACATCCAGGCTCATGCTTTCAATTTCATCGAGGAACAGTGTGCCGCCGTTGGCGAATTCGAACTTGCCGATACGGCGTTTTTGCGCACCGGTAAAGGCGCCGGGCTCATGGCCGAACAGCTCGCTTTCCACCACCGATTCGGCCAGCGCCCCGGCGTTGATCGCCACAAACGGTCCACTGCGCCGGCTCGACAGGTCGTGCAGTGCGCGGGCAACCACTTCTTTGCCTGCGCCGGTTTCGCCGAGGATCAGCACATCGGCCCTGGTCGCGGCCAGGGCGCCAATCTGCTCGCGCAAGCGCAGCATTTGCGGCGAGTGCCCCACCAGGCGCGTGCTCAGTTGCTGGCGGTCGCTGAGGGCCAGGCGCAGGCTGCGGTTGTCCAGCACCAGGCGGCGCAGGGCCAGGGCGCGGCGTACGCTGTCGAGCAGGGCGTCGCTGGCGAAGGGTTTTTCCAGGAAGTCATAGGCACCGGCACGCATGGCTTGCACCGCCAGCGGCACATCGCCGTGGCCGGTGATCAGCAGCACCGGCAACTCCGGGTCCTGGCCGTGCAGTTCGGCGAGCAGCTCCAGGCCGTCCATGCCGGGCATGCGGATATCGCTGACCACCACGCCCGGCCAGTCCCGTGACAGGCGTGCGGTGAGGCCGGTAGCTTCACCCAGGGGCAGGACTTTCAGCCCAGCCAGGTCCAGGGTCTGGCACAGGGCCTGACGCAGGTGTGGATCGTCGTCGATCAACACCACCTGAATCTGGTTCTCGATACTCATACACTGCGGTCCTCGGACGGTTGCAGACTGACGCCCGGCGAGCCGGCACGCAATTTCAAGGTTAACAGCGCGCCGCCTTCCTTGTGGTTGGCGAACAGCAGTTCGCCGCCAAAGGCGCGCATCAGGGTGTCACAAATCGCCAGGCCCAACCCGAGGCCCTGGGTGCGGGTCTTGGTGGTGTAGAACGGCTCGCTGGCGCGGCCTAACGCTTCCATACAAAACCCCGGGCCGTTGTCGCGAATGTACAGGTTGACGCCCTGTTCGGTGGTTTGGGCACTCAGCCAGAGTTTGCGCGGCGGGCCTTTTTCGGTGAGGGCGTCGAGGGCGTTGGCCAGCAAGTTGCCGAGTACTTGGCGCAGGCGGGTTTCGCCAGCCTGTACCCACAGCGTCGCCTCCGGCAAGTCGCGGATCAGCTCGACTTCCATCGACCGCCGCCGCTTGGCCAGCAACGCCAACGCATCGTCCAGCGCCGGTTGCAGGGCCACGCTTTCCGGCGCATGGCGGTCGCGCCGGGCGAAGGCGCGCAGGTGGGCGATGATCGAGGCCATGCGCCCGGTCAGTTCGCTGATCAGCTTGAGATTGCCCCGAGCGTCGTTGGTGCGCTCATGGTCGAGCAGGATTTCGGCGTTTTCCGCATAGCTGCGGATTGCTGCGAGGGGCTGATTGAGTTCGTGACTGATACTCGCCGACATGGTGCCCAGCGCCGACAGTTTGCCGGCTTGCACCAGGTCATCCTGGGCGCGCACCAGTTCCTGTTGGGCGTGTTCGCGCTCCAGCACTTCCTGTTTCAGGCGTCGGTTAAGGCCCTCCAGGTCACTGGTCCGTTCGACCACACGCATTTCCAGTTCGCGGCGCGCCTTGGCTTCGAAGGCGATGCGTTCCAGGTAATGCCGACGGCGCTGCATCATCAAACCCAGCAACAGCATCACCACCAGCAACGTGGCGCCACCGACGGCCACCACGGTGCGCACCGGGCGATTGATCAGCGAGCGTGGCGCGAGGATCTCCACGTTCCAGCCGGTTTCGGCGATGGCTGTGGATTGGCGCAGCCACGCGGTGGAACTCAGGGTCAGCGGTTGTGGGTCGCGGGTCGGGTAGGGCTGGATGGCGATGATGGCTTGGCGTTCTTCGGCAGTCAGCGGTCGGGTCGCGCGGAATCGCCATTGCGGGCGTGAGGTCAGGATCACTACGCCGTTGTGGTCGGTGACCAGCAGTTGTTCCGGGGTGTTGCCCCATAGGCTTTCGGTGTGGTCCAGGTCGACCTTGACCACCAGCACGCCAATGATCTTGTCACCATCGCGCACGGCGGCGGCGAAGAAGTAACCGCGCTTGGCCGAGGTGGTCCCCAGGCCGAAAAACCGCCCCAGGCGCCCGGCCATGGCTTCGCTGAAATAGGGCCGGAACGAGAAGTTGCGGCCGACAAAACTGTCTTGCTTGTCCCAGTTGGACGCGGCGAGGGTCTTGCCGGTGGTGTCCATCAGGTACATCACTTCCACACCGGCCTGGGCGGCGACGTCCTTGAGCAGCAGGTTGGCGTTGGTCAGGTTGGTGCTCACCTGAGGCGCATCCAGTGCGGTGCGCAGGGCGGGTAGATCACCGAGGATCTGCGGCAGCACTTCATAGCGGTGCAAGGTGCCGAGCAGGTTGGCGACGTACAGGTCGAGGGTCTGGCGGTTTTGCCCGGCCAGTTCACTGCGGTAATAGCGCTCGGCCAAGTGCTCCAGCGGCCACAGCAGCGGTGCCAGGCACAACGCCAACAGGGCGAGGCTGCGCCAGCGGGGTCTTCGCGGAAGGGGTGGAGTCATGGGAGTCATGCGCCTGTGGGTACAGGCGCATTATGCCTAGCTGTAGTGCGCGTTGCCTTGGTTATGCGATCAGGTCTTTTGGCTCGGTGTTGCCCAGACGTTCACCTTGATAGCTGCCGTCCTGGACCCTGCGGCACCATTCCAGGTTGTCGAGGTACCACTGCACGGTTTTGCGCAAGCCGGTTTCAAAGGTTTCTTTCGGTACCCAGCCCAGCTCGCGTTCGATTTTGCTGGCGTCGATCGCATAACGCTGGTCGTGGCCTGGGCGATCTTTGACGAAAGTGATCAGGTCGGTGAATTTCTCCACGCCGGCCGGGCGTTGTGGTGCCAGCTCTTCCAGCAGGCTGCAAATACCGCGCACCACGTCGATGTTCTTCTGCTCATTGTGACCGCCGATATTGTAGGTCTCGCCGACCACACCTTCGGTGACCACTTTCAACAACGCGCGGGCGTGATCTTCGACGAACAGCCAGTCGCGCACCTGCAAGCCATCGCCGTAGACCGGCAGCGGCTTGCCCGCGAGGGCGTTGAGGATGACCAACGGGATCAACTTTTCAGGGAAGTGGAACGGCCCGTAGTTGTTCGAGCAGTTGGTCAGCAGCACCGGCAGGCCATACGTGCGCTGCCAGGCGCGGACCAGGTGGTCGGAGGCCGCTTTGCTGGCGGAATACGGCGAGCTGGGCGCGTAAGGTGTGGTTTCGGTGAACAGGTCGTCCACACCATGGAGGTCGCCATACACCTCATCCGTAGAGATATGGTGGAAGCGGAACGCACTCTTGGCAGGTTCTGCCAGCGTCTGCCAATAGGCGCGCGTGGCTTCCAGCAGGCTATAGGTGCCGACGATGTTGGTCTGGATAAAATCCGACGGGCCGTCAATGGAGCGGTCGACATGCGACTCGGCGGCCAGGTGCATGATTGCCTGGGGCTCAAAGCGTGCCAGCACGGCGCTGACGGTGGCTTGGTCGATGATATCGGCCTGCACGAACTCATAGCGGCTATTGGACGCGATGCTGGTCAGCGACTCCAGGTTGCCGGCGTAGGTGAGCTTGTCCAGGTTGAGCACTTCGTGCTCGGTGTGTTGGATCAGGTGTCGGATCAGGGCAGAGCCGATGAATCCCGCACCGCCGGTAATGAGAATGCGCATGTCGAGGGCCTTTTCCTTAGACGGACATTGGGCGAATGAAGCATAGCTTGAGTTGTGAATCGGACCGGTGCAAGCGCGGTATGCGTGAGGGGTTGATTAACGCCCCCGAACAATGGCGATATAGACACCTAAAAAAACAGAGGTCGTCACAATGTTGCTCGCCACGTTGATCCATCGTGCCAGTTTGCCCTGCCCACAAGTGAGCGTTGATCACGCGGCGCGATTACTCGAGCAGCATTACGGCCTTACTGGCGCCTTGCAGTCGCTGGGCAGCCAACAAGACCTCAACTACAGAATCGACAGTGAACGTGGCCGGTTTGTTCTGAAAATTTGCCGGGGTGACTACGCGGCTGTTGAGCTGCAGGCGCAGCATGCGGCCCTCAATGACCTGCAAGCGCACGTGCGCGTACCCAAGGTTATCCGCGCCCGCACGGGTGAGGAGCTGCTGACCGTGAACGTCGACGGGCAAACGGTGCACCTGCGGCTGCTGGACTATATCGACGGCCAGCCCCTGACCCATCAGCCGCACCTTGGCCGCGACGTGATCGCAGGCTTTGGTGAGCTGTGCGGGCGGATGAGCCGCGAATTGGCCCGTTTCGAGCATCCGGGCCTGGAGCGCACCCTGCAATGGGACCCGCGCCACGCCCAGGAACTGATCACCCACTTATTGGCAACCTTGGAAAACCTGCCCCATCGCGCCGCGTTGGAGCAGGTGGCCGAGCAGGTTGAGGCGCACATTCGACCTTTGGCGCAGCGTTTGCCTTGGCAAGCGGTACACATGGACATCACCGATGACAACGTCGTCTGGCAGCGCGATGCCCAGCGGCATTGGCAGGTCCAGGGTGTCATTGATTTCGGCGACTTGGTGCACACCTGGCGTATTGCCGACCTGTCGGTGACCTGCGCGGCGCTGTTACACCATGCTGACGGCGATCCCTTTGCCATCCTGCCGGCGATCCAGGCCTTTCACGCGGTAACACCGTTGCAGCCTGAGGAGTTGCAGGCGCTGTGGCCGCTGATCGTCGCCCGTGCGGCGGTGCTGGTGCTCAGCAGCGAACAACAGCAACGCCTGGACCCGGATAACACTTACTTATTGAAAAACGCCGAGCATGAGTGGGAAATTTTCCATGTGGCGACGTCGGTGCCATTTGAGTTGATGAACGCGGCGATTCTGCGTTGCGTCGGTGAGATATTGCCGCCGATTGCCAGCCAAGACTTCGCCCCGTTGCTGCCGGGTCTGGTGGGGCGTGAGTTCGCGTTGATCGACCTGGGCGTGCTCAGCCCGCACTTCGAGGCCGGTAATTGGGCGTTGCCCGGTATAGACCGACGGCTGCTGGATGAAGCGGCGGCGGTGCATGGGCTGGCGGCGAGTCGATATGGCCAATACCGGTTGTCGCGCACTTGCCCCGACAGTGCTATCGAGCCGGACACATTCCCACTTCACGTGGAGTTGCACCTTCCCCACGGTACCGTGTTGGAAGCGCCTTTCGCCGGGACGCTGCGCCAGGGCGCCGATGGCTTGCTGTGTTTGCATGACGCCCAGTTGAGTGTGCGTTTATGGGGCGTGAAAACGTCGTTGAAGCCTGGCTCGGTGCTGGTGAAAGGGCAAGTACTGGGCGAGGTCCATGCACCACTCACCGTACAGTTATGCCGTGCCGATCTTGAGCCGCCGTTGTTCTGCACACCCTCTCGGGCGTTGGCGTGGCAGGCCTTGTGCCCCTCACCGGCTTCGTTACTTGGGCTGGCGTGTGATGCCGAGCCGGAGTTGGACCCCGATGCCCTGCTGGCCCGGCGAGACGCCAGTTTCGCTCGCTCGCAGAAGCATTATTACGTCGACCCGCCGCGTATCGAGCGCGGTTGGCGCAATCATCTGATCGACATGCAGGGCCGTTCCTACCTGGACATGCTCAACAACGTTGCCGTACTAGGCCATGGTCACCCGCGCATGGCGGCGGTGGCGGCGCGCCAGTGGTCGCTGCTCAACACCAACTCGCGCTTCCACTACGCGGCGATTGCCGAGTTTTCCGAGCGTCTGCTGGCGTTGGCGCCGGAGGGTATGGACCGGGTGTTTTTGGTCAACAGCGGCACCGAGGCCAATGACCTGGCGATTCGCCTGGCCTGGGCCTACAGCGGCGGGCGCGACATGCTCAGCGTGCTTGAGGCTTACCACGGTTGGTCGGTGGCGGCAGACGCGGTGTCCACCTCGATTGCCGATAACCCCAAGGCGTTGATCAGCCGGCCGGACTGGGTACACCCGGTGACCGCGCCGAATACCTATCGCGGTGAGTTCCGCGGGCAGGACAGTGCGCCGGATTACGTACGAAGCGTGGAGCACAATCTGGCGAAAATCGCTGCGAGCAAACGCCAATTGGCCGGTTTCATCTGTGAACCGGTGTACGGCAATGCGGGTGGTATTTCCCTGCCGCCGGGCTATTTGCAGCAGGTGTATGGATTGGTGCGCGCCCAGGGCGGTGTGTGCATCGCCGATGAGGTGCAGGTGGGCTACGGCCGCATGGGGCATTTTTTCTGGGGTTTTGAAGAGCAAGGCGTGGTGCCGGACATCATCACCATGGCCAAAGGCATGGGGAACGGCCAACCGCTGGGCGCGGTGATCACCCGGCGAGAAATCGCCGAGGCGCTGGAGGCCGAGGGGTATTTCTTCTCATCCTCGGGGGGCAGTCCGGTCAGTTGCCGTATCGGCATGGCAGTGCTGGATGTGATGGAGGAAGAAAAACTGTGGGAAAACGCCCAAGTCGTGGGTGGGCATTTCAAGGCACGCCTGGAAGAGTTGATTGATCGTCACCCGTTGGTGGGTGCCGTTCACGGTTCCGGCTTCTATCTGGGCCTGGAGTTGGTTCGTGATCGACAAACCCTGGAGCCTGCCACCGAAGAAACCGCGCTGCTGTGTGACCGCCTGCGGGAACTGGGGATTTTCATGCAGCCGACCGGCGATTATCTCAACATTCTGAAGATCAAGCCGCCGATGGTCACGTCCAGACACAGCGTGGATTTCTTTGTCGACATGCTGTCGAAGGTGCTGGATGAGCAGTTGTAGATAATCGATTGTTATCGACTGTTTTTTGTAATATTTACCATCCATGATCTTTTATCGCTTTTAAGGCCGATTTTTATCCGTTATAAAGTCGTCCATCACCCCATTCGGAGTCCTGATCGCCATGACCACCCTGCACAGCACACCTCGCGCCGATGGCTTCCATATGCCTGCCGAATGGGCACCACAGACCCAAGCCTGGATGATCTGGCCTGAGCGCCCGGACAACTGGCGCCTGGGCGGCAAGCCGGCGCAGGCGGCTCACGTGGCGGTGGCCAAGGCTATTGCGCGTTTTGAGCCGGTGACCGTGGCCGTTTCTGCCGGTCAGTATGAAAATGCCCGCGCGCATTTGGACGTGCCCAATATCCGCGTGGTGGAAATGTCCAACGACGACGCCTGGGTACGGGACACTGGTCCGACCTTCGTCATCAACCACAGCGGCGAAGTGCGCGGTGTGAACTGGGATTTCAACGCCTGGGGTGGTTTTGACGGCGGCCTCTATGCGCCATGGAACCGTGACTCGCAGGTGGGCGGCAAGATCCTTGAGATCGAGCGCGCGCCGCGCTACCGCACTGAAGGTTTTGTGCTGGAAGGCGGTTCGATTCATGTCGACGGTGAAGGCACGCTGATCACCACTGAAGAATGCCTGCTGAACCGCAATCGCAACCCGCACCTCGATCGCGCGGCCATCGAAGCGGTGCTCAGCGCCAATCTGGCTGTGGATAAGATCATCTGGTTGCCGGATGGCCTGTTCAACGATGAAACCGATGGTCATGTAGATAACTTCTGCTGCTACGTGCGTCCGGGCGAGGTGTTGCTGGCTTGGACCGATGACCCGCAAGACCCGAACTACGCGCGCTGCCACGCCGCCATGGACGTGCTGCAAAGCAGCACGGATGCCCAAGGGCGCTCGTTCACAGTGCATAAAATGCCGATCCCGGGGCCGCTGTATGCCACTGAAGAAGAATGCGCCGGTGTCGACTTGGTGGATGGCAGCCAGGAGCGTAACCCAACCGTGCGGTTGGCCGGCTCTTACGTCAACTTCCTGATCGTCAACGGCGGCATCATCGCGCCAAGCTTCGATGACCCGCTGGACAGCCAGGCCAAAGAGATCCTGCAGAACCTGTTCCCGCAGCATGAGGTGGTGATGGTGCCGGGCCGCGAACTGTTACTGGGCGGTGGCAACATCCATTGCCTGACCCAACAACAGCCGGCACCGCACAAAAACTGAGTGCAGTTGTAACAACATCTGGGTGATGGCCTAGCGCCACACTCCTGATAGTGCTCACAGCAAGCCCGCGGCCCAGCAAGGTCGCGGGCTTTTTTGTGTCCGAATGCCTATAAACACGGGACATTGGCATAGCTCTTGTATCGGTGTTGCCACAGTAACCGAGGGTGATGACTGCACAGTTCTGTCACAAACCTTGAGTAAGTTAGCCGCTCACGCAGTAGGAGAGAGCGCTGAAATGAATGCCGATATCAACCTGATCTATACGCGCCCGTTCCACCCGACGCGGGTCAACGGTGATGCGATCCATGCGCTGGCGCTCTGGTTGAAGGCAAACGGCTCGCGACAGGTCAGGCAACCTGATCTACGCAGCGTGATAAGTGAACGGTACCCAGTGGGGTTGTTGAGTGAGGATGAAGTGCGGGTGTTGTGTGAGCTGATGAAAAGCTGAAGAGCTCGGCGATCAAAATGTAGGAGCTGGCTTGCCTGCTCCCACATTGACCCGGTGAAACTTAGAAGCTGTAAGTGCCTGTAACGACGAGGCTACGTGGCTCGCCCGGCTGAATCTGCGCCGCGCTGGTCGCCGAGGCGTAGTAGTTTTTGTCGGCGATGTTGTTCAGCGCCGCGCGTACATCCCATTCCTTATGGCGGAAACCGGCCAACGCATCCCAGCGGCCATAACCTGGCAGTACCACGGTGTTGAGGTTGTCGGCATAGCGGTCACCGACCAGGGTCAGCCCGGTTTCCGCGTACCAGCCCATTTCCGGCTTCCATGTGATAAACAGGCTGGCATTGCGCTTGGCCACATCGCTGATGCGCTTGCCTTCAAAGCCGTTGTTATCCTTCTCGACCTTGGCATCCTGCAGGCCGACACCACCGCGCATATACCAATTACCGACGATCTTGCCGGTGGCCGTAAGCTCCAGGCCGCGTGAACGTTGTACGCCAGTCAGCAGGGTGATAGTGCGGTCCAGCGGGTCGGTGGTGCGGCGGTTGTAGAGTTCCAGTTCGTACACGGCCAGGGTGGTGCTCAGGCGGTCGTCGAGCCAGTCGCTCTTGACCCCGATTTCCTTTTGCCGGGTCAGCTCGGGGCTCAGGTCGTTGACGCTGCCTGCAGCGTTCGGAGTGATGCCAATCAAGCCGCCGCCTGCTGGCGAGAAGGTCTTGCTCCAGGATGCGTAGAACGAGTGATGCTCCACCGGCGTCCACACCACGCCGATGCGCGGGCTGGTGCTGCGGCTCTGAACGTCCTGCTGGGTGTTGAGCACTTTGCTGGTGGTGTCGACGTCGAAGTGGTCGTAACGCAGGCCGGCCAGCACTTGCCATTGATCGTTGAGGCGCAGTTGATCCTGCACGTAAAGGGCGCGGCTCTCGACTTCAGTGTGGTTGTAACTGGAAAGACTCATGCGCCCGGTGTGGCTCAGGTGGCGATTGGGCTGGTTGAGGTCCAGGCTCGGTACAGCCTGGCCACCCCGGCCGACGGCGGTAGCGGTGTACAGCTTGGGATCGCGGCGTTGGCTGCCCAGCTCAAGGCCGGTGAGCAGGCGGTGTTCCAGGCCGAAGGTGTCGAAACCACCTTCCAATTCCAGGTTGTTGAAGACGTTACGGGTGCTCAGGTCCTGCTGCCAGCGTTGGCGTGTCACCTGTTTCGTCGAGGCGGTGTAGCCGGTCTGGTAGGTGTTGTCGAAATCGCTATCGAGCTTGAATACACCGAGCGTGTGGCGCAGTTGCCAATTGTTGTTTAGCTCATAAGCGAGCTTGGAACGCAGGGACTGGGATTTGTCGTCGATGTAATCGCGGCTGTCAAAGTAAGTGGCGCTGCGGCTCACATCCGCCGGGCGACCGTTGACCCCGGGAATGCCGCGATCCGGCGTGCGGTTGTAACGGCTGTATTCGTATTGCACCAACCAATTCAGATCGGGCGTCAGTTGCCAGCTCATGGACGGCGCAAACAGCTGGCGGTTGCCACTGACGCCGTCGCGAAAGCTGTTGTTGTCCTGGTTACCCATGTTTAGGCGCAGGCTGATGTTATCGGTGGGATCGGTGCTGAGGTCCGCATACAGGCTGCGCAAATCATTACTGCCGCCTTGGGCTTCGATGCTGGATTTGTGGCCTGCCTGGGGCAATTTACTCACGCGGTTGACGATCCCTCCCTGGCCGCCTCGCCCATAAAGCACCGCTGCCGGGCCTTTGAGTACTTCGATGCGCTCGATGTTATGCAGGTCGCGCACGTATTGGCTGTCGTCGCGAATGCCGTCCAGATAAAAGTCGTTGCTCGCGTCGAAACCGCGGATGCGCAGGCTGTCAAAGCGTGTATCCGCGCCGCTGCTCACGTTGGGAATACCGCTTAACGCCTGGCCCAGGTCGTTGGTGCCGTAGGAACGCAGGCTTTCGGTTTTCACTGAGTCGATGGCCTGGGGCACATATCGCACTGAGGTTGCGGTGCGGGTGGCGGTGTTGGTCTCCTTGACGCGCGGGTCGTCTTCATCAGCTTCGGCGCTGATAGAGGTTTCAGGCAAAACGGTGGCGGCACAGGCAAAACCAGAGGACAGCAGAACAGAAAGCCCTAGGGTGATGGGCGTCAGGCGAGAGGCAGACATGGGGGCATGTATCCGAAAGGTTTGGAAAGAAAATGATGCGCTAATGGTAATGCTTTGCATTTGCGCACGTTATCTATTACCAAATATGCAGAGTACAAAAAATGTTACGTGATGTGTTTTTTAGGCGGGCTGAAGGGTTTTACAGACTTTCGCGAAGGCTCTGCAGAGCGCTCCTTAGACTTTTTTCGCCTAAATACAGACGATTCACGAAATTGACACACAGTTCAACGCGCGCATAGGATTGCGCCCAACGCCTGTGGCTAACCGCCATGACTCATCCAATAAAAAAAGGCCCGCGGCAGTTCAGTCGTCCGCGGGCCTTCTTTTTTCTGGAAAAAGTCGACACCAGAAAAGCAACACGGAGCCTGGTGTCACAGCGCGTACTCAACCAGTAATAAGGAATATAAGAAATGTTGAAGCAACGGATGGGTCTGATCGCTCTGGGGATTTTGAGCGCAACTCAGGCAATGGCAAACGACCAGGAGCAATCCAAGGGTTTCGTTGAAGACAGCCACCTGAATATCGCAGCACGTAACGCCTACATCAGCCGTGATTACAAAAACGGCAAGCAAGACAAAGCCGAATGGGGCCAAGGCTTCATCGGCAAGTTCGAGTCCGGCTTCACCCAAGGCACCGTCGGTGTGGGTGTGGACGCAATCGGCCAATACGCTATCCGTCTGGACGGTGGTAAAGGTCGCAGTGGCGCGGGCGGTATCGACTTCTTCAAACAAGGTTCCGACGGCGAAGCTGCACGTGACCTGTCCAAAGGCGGCGCTGCCGTGAAGTTCCGCGTATCCAACACTGTGCTCAAGTACGGTGATCAGTTCCCGGCCGTGCCTGTCCTGCAGTACGACAACTCTCGCCTGTTGTCGGAAACCTACACTGGCACCTCGATCGTTTCCAAAGAGATCGCTGGCCTGCAACTGGACGCTGGTCACTTCACCAAGGAAGCGCGCAAGAGTGCCGAAGGCACTGACAGCGGTGGCCTGAAAAGCATCGACTACATCGGTGGTAGCTACAAATTCACCGAAAGCCTGTCGGCGGCTCTGTACGCCTCCAACATGCAAGACGTGCTGAAGAAGCAATACGTCAACGTCAACTACGTGCTGGCACTGCCAGAGAAACAATCGTTGACCTTTGACTTCAACGGCTACAAAACCAAGCTGGACCGCAGCTTCGCCCTGGAAAACCAAGGTGATGCGGACGCCCGCGACAACAAAATCTGGAGCTTGGGCGCCACGTGGGCTGTTGGCCCGCACAGCTTCACCGTCGCTCACCAGCGCAGCACCGGCGACACCGGCTACCTGTACGGCGGCTACCGCAACGCTGGCGGCATCGGCGACGGTGGCAACACCATCTTGCTGGCCAACTCCTACTGGTCCGACTTCAACGGCAAGGATGAGCGTTCCTGGCAAGCAGGCTACGGCCTGGACTTCAGTGCGTTCGGCGTGCCTGGCCTGACCTACAACATCGCTTACGTGCGCGGCACCAACATTGACGACGGTTCCAACCGCGGCAGTGGCACCGAGCGTGAAATCTTCAACCAGTTCAAATACGTCGTTCAGAGCGGCCCAGCCAAAGACCTGAGCCTGCGCGCTCGTGCGTCCTGGTTGCGCGTCTCCAACAACGCCAGCAACTACAACGTTGGTGGTAACGAGATCCGCCTGTTCGCCGACTACCCGATCAACGTTTTCTAATTGATCCGGCGTCGCGCCTGTTTCCAGGCGATAAAAAACCCCGACTGGTTCGGGGTTTTTTTATGCCTGTGGCCTAGTCCTGGCGGCTTTGCAAAATCTTGCGGGCGTTACAAGCGTTCACATAATCAAGCATCAGCGACAGCCCTTCGAAGGGCTCGATTTTCTTGTTGTCGATACACAGCTGCGCCATCAGCAACAGTACCTGGCGCTTCTTCTTGTTGACCCGCGCACCGGGCACACCGAACGCGGTTTTACGTCGCTCGGGCAACGGTGCTTCCGGCGTCAGCTCCACGGTCACCCAGATCCCCTGGGCAAATTGCAGTGTGACATTGGCGATGTGTTCGATCGGTAAAGGCTGCGCCAGGTTGGCGAACACAAAGTGCTCCGGCGTCAGGCGCAACGCGGTCTGCGGTGCGCGCTTGAAGCGACGGATGCCCATCCACAGAAAGATCAACGCGATGCTGCCGATCGCTGCCCCCGCGCCCACGGCCGACAAGGGTGTACCCTTCAAGCGTTCCGGAGCAAACCAGGGCCGACTCATGATGCCCAGCCCAAGCAACACAAAAGGTAGGGCCAGCACCGCCATCAGCGTGCCGCGCCAACGGCCACCTTCATGCAGCGCACGCTCGCCCTCGGTCGAAGCGGCCATGGTTTCCAGCAGGTGGGTGTGGGCCGTGTTTTCGGAGACCGACACGGCAAGCAAGTCGCGGGAGAGCTGTTCTCGTACGCAGTGCGGCGCGTTGAAACAGGCGTCGATTTGCGCATTGGCGGCGTCGACATCCACGGCCCGAAGGGCGCTGCGCACAGCGTCCTCCAAGTGCGCCTGCAACGCTTGCAGGCGCTCGCCATTTGAAGGGTGGGAATCGGTAGGGTGGGGCTGATGAATCTCCAGCGCCTCGGGCGGCAGTTGCAACTCACTGCCTCGCAATGCAACAAGCACGGCGCCGGGCAGGTCGACTGCTGAGGTTTCTTCACAGAGCACCCCTAATGAGTCTTCGACATGCGGATGCAACACCGACACCCGCAACAACGCCGAGGCGGCCGCTGCATTGCCCACCAGCCGGGCCCCGGCGGCATCCGCCAACAACTCCCGTTCTCGGCTCCAATGATTCACCGCGTGATCAAAACGCTGCATGAAAAACACGCCGAACATGAACGAAGGCCGCATCAACCAACCCTGGATCAGGTCGCTGACCATCATCGTTGCGACCAAGGCGCCCAAGCTGCGATTGACGCCGTCGTAGATCGGCACGAAGCGCAGGCTGTATTCAGTGTCTTCACCTACAAAATGCGCCAGCTCGTGACCGATCACGGCGCCGATTTCCTCCTGGCTAAGCAGCCCCAGGTACAGCAACGGCACATGCAGGGTGCGACCGCTCAACGGCGTCTCGGCCGGCATCACGGTGGCTGGGCTGGAGGTCACATAAAAGCCCTGGGTCAGGCTTACCACGATATGGTCCGGCGGCAACGCGCCCAGTGTGTGTGCCAGCTCGCGCACACGGCGCCACAACTCGGGCGCCTGCTCGGGCGTCACCACCTGCCCGAACATCTCAACCGGCGTGGGTTCGAACATCGCCAGCATGTGCCGCAGTTGTTTGAGCAACTGCCAGATCGAATACACGCTGAACGCGGCAATCACCCCCAGCACGGCCATCAGCTTGACCTCGCCACTGCCCAGACGGCCGATATGCCACAACGCCAAGCCTTCGAAACTCAACACCAGTGCTACCGTCGATGCCATTGCCATCACATGGCTCACCAGCACATAAGGCAACAGCCGGCTACCGAGGGAGAACACCTGCAACAACTTTTCCCGCGACTGTTGCGCGCGCAAACCCGCCCAGTGCGTGCCGGCCAGCGCGGCCACACCGATGAAGGCCGCGATCAGCCCAAGGCCAATCACCCACGGCGCCAGCGCACGCAACGCGTGGTTTACGCGATGCGCAGTGGGCAACTCGGCTTCAATTTTATCCAGCCGTGAGAGTGCTAGCGGCACGCTGATTTTTTCTTTGCCCAAGTCGACCTGAGCTGCCGGGTCTTGCGTCGCCAGCTTCCGCAATTGGAGTTTGGCGACGACCACGTCGGCGCTGTAATCGATCAATGCGCTGTTTGACTCGGCAGCACGCTGGCGCTCCCAGCCACCGAGGGCGGCCAGCAGCAGCGGGAAAATGACGAGCAGGCAAATCAGCTTCAGGGCGTTCATGGGAGTCCGTTCACAACGCAGAGATCTTGGTTATACCGAAAAGGTCTGTAGCGCAGATAGAGGGAGGCAAGCAACTGGGCGGATTCAAAACGCCGGGCACTGATCAGAGCACGCCCCGGCCTTTACTGCTCGGGGCGTTGTCATCACGTGGCGAGCGACCGAAAAAGGCTTTATAGGCGCGACTGAAAGCCGCTTCGGACTCATAGCCAATGGCAAAGCCGATTTCTCCGATGCGGCTGTCGTGTTTCGCCAGCATCGTTTTCGCCAGTGTTAACCGCCATTCATTTTGGTAACGCAACGGCGAGCGTCCTACCAGCGAGCTGAATCGGTCGCAGAAATTGGACCGTGACATGCCGGCAATTTCAGCCAGCGAATCGATACGCCACTGCCGCCCCGGCGTTTCGTGAATGGCTTTCAGTGCCCGAGCTATACGTGCGTCCGATAACCCGCCCAGCCAACCGGAAGCAGCGTTTTGATGCACCCAGGTTCGCAGGATACGAATAACCGTCAGATCTATAAGGCGCGAGATCATCAGCGCTCCGCCCGGTTGCGTGTCATTGGCTTCAAGCAACATGAAATGCAGGATGCCTTCCGCCCAATCTGCCGCCTGGGTTTTTCGGATGTGGATAAGTCGGGGCAGGGCAAACAGCATTGCCTGGAAACTGCTCGCATCGAACCAGAACCGACAGATCACAACCGCCGCCGGCCCATCACAGGCGGTGATCCTGACCCCTGAAGGGTTGTGGGGAAGCAAGATGATATCGCCTTGCTCCAGCGTCACTGCCGGCTGATCGACGTCTTCGAGATGTAGCCGACCTTGCTGAACCACGCAAATATGAGCGCTCTGCCGGTCGAGTTCGAGGCATTGCGCATTGCTCAGCGCGGTTGAGTAAACACGGTCTCCAGTCAGGCGAATTTGCGCCAAAACCTGAGACAGCAAATCACCCTTGGCAAGCCCTTCCAGCTTCATTTCCGGATGAATGATCAAATTTTCGAGGGGATTCATCATGTCTGGTTGCCCACGCTTTCTCTAAGCTGACTCCCGAGATCATAGCGTGCTGATGCAACCAAAACGAAACCGTCGAGGCCGTTTCCGGCACTGATCGTTTATGCACATCATCCAATCACATGGGAACACATCAAATGTTCGGAATCTCCGCCCTTGGCTGGATACACACCCTCGGCAGCCTGCCCGCCATTCCCCTGGCGGCTTATATGTTCATTCGACACGGACGCATCGTCCCCCGCTCAACGCCAGGTTTGCTCTACCTGGCGTCGATGCTGATCGGTGCCTTCACTGTGTTCCTGGTCGCGCACCAACCCGTCAGCAACATCATTGGCGTCATTACCCTTGCACTGCTGCTGGCCGGTTATGGCGTGGGGCATATCGCCTGGCTGGGGCGAGCGCGCGCGTACCTGGAAACCATTTTCTTGAGCCTGACCGCTTTTTTCCTGATGGTGCCCACAGTCTCCGAGACATTGCGCCGAGTCCCCGACGGCCACCCAATAGTCACCGACCTGCACTCGCCAGTGCTGATTGGCGCGCAAGGCAGTATTGCGCTGGCGCTCGTCATTGGGCTGGGCGCGCAGATGCTGTACTTGCGCAGGAAAGGCGGTCGGTTGGCCTAACACCGCCAATAAGAACGCCCCGGCATTCACACGCTGGGGCGTTTTGCTTATTGCCCGTTATTACAGGGCGACTCCAATACCTTCACTACATCATCAATCACCGCCTTGCTCATCTCCTGCAAATAATGCGACGCCCAGGCATAACGGTCCGTCTCCTTCGTCATCGCCGCATCTTCTGCGAGCAACTTGGCGACGTGGAGTAAATCGGAAACGTGGTGCAAGGCTTCATGCAGGGAAACACCGCTGTTGACGCGGAACAGAGGTTGGTCGGAGTGAAAGGCGAAGGGGGTGACGCCGAGGGTGTTGGAGGGGGGAGCTAGCGGCTGATGTGATTATCTGTTTTATGAGGGCGCCATAATTATTGGCCACCCATAATTTCGCATAAAGGTTGAGAGGTTGGTGAAAGGGAGTAGCTGCGGGGGGGGAACCGGTCTACTTCACTGCACGATCGAGATTCAAGCGCCAGAAACAACAAAACCCTCACATTTCTGCGAGGGCTTCGTCTTATATGGTGCCGGCACCAGGAGTCGAACCCGGGACCTACTGATTACAAGTCAGTTGCTCTACCAACTGAGCTATACCGGCGTGTTAGGGCGACGATTATAGCGATTGGCAAGCTTCTGTAAACCCCTGAATTCTGACTATTTTTGCAGAAATGAATGTTTTTTTGCGATCGCTGCTTTTTCATCGCCATAAGGGTGCTCTACAGCCGGGGCCCCGGGTGTGCCGAGGGCCTTTAAACCGGGCCAATTTCCATCCCACAATTGTCCGCAAACTGACATCTGGCTCCATCCCTTCAATCCCAGCTACAGAATCTGTGCATCCACCCAGTTTGGTGGCGACAGAGGGGTTTCAGCTGTCCGGATGCTGGTCATTAAATTGACTATTTACCGTTCATCTAAAAAATAACCAATAAAAACATCAAAATAATGACACTTTACCATTGCTGTCACAGAATGCTTTAACTGCGACGCCTTCAAGAAGACCTCCGGTGAGAACTGCTTGCCGCCCTTCACGTCTTTGAGCTGCGTCGTGAGGAGCAGGCTATGAGCCTTAGCGATGAACTTTTGGCGTTGTTCGGCAAAAATGTCACCCACGATGCACAAGGGATTGATGCGCGGATGCACTTTTTTGGCAGCGTTCCTGGCGACGAAGGCGCCCACCCACAATCCCAATCCACTGATACCGTCGTGCTGCGCCCTAAAGTCGTGGCGCTGGTGTCGATGAATGGCGGTGTTGGGCGTAGCACCTTGGTCACGGCCTTGAGCAGCGGTTTGCAGCGCCATGGCGAATCGGTGGTGGCGCTGGATCTGGACCCGCAAAATGCCTTGCATCGTCACTTCGGCGTCAGTTCGACATTGCCCGGTATTGGGCGCACCAGCCTGGAGCATGGGCAATGGAGCCCGTTGCAACAACAGGGCTTTGCCGGTTGCCAGGTGATTACCTTCGGCGATACCGACGTCCAGCAGCAGGAAAGCCTGGAGCGCTGGCTCAAGCATGAGCCTATCTGGCTGGCGCGGCGTCTCTCGTCTTTGGGCTTGAGCGAGCAGCACACGGTGATCATCGATACGCCCGCCGGTAATAACGTCTATTTTCATCAAGCCCTGAGCGTTGCCGATGTGGTGTTGGTCATCGTACAAGCTGATGCTGCGTGCCTTGGCACGCTGGACCCTCTGGATCTATTGCTGGCCCCGCACCTTGAGGGCGAGCGCCCACCCAGTGTGCATGTGGTGGTCAACCAACTGGATGAGAGCAATGCTTTTAGCCTGGACATGGTCGACGCGTTCAAACTACGCCTGGGAAAAGCGCCGTTGGAGGTTCATCGCGATATGGCGATCAACGAGGCGTTGGCGTTTGCTGCCGACCCGCTGGACAGCGTGACGAAGCGGATGGCCAGTGACGATCTCAACGAAATTTGCCTGCTGTTGAAAGCGTCGAGAAGAAACGCATAAAGCGCGGTTTATACGCTTAACGCCAGATGCTTATGCACAATCGGTTGGTTGCGACTGTCACGAAACAGCCATTTTGTGGAGCCGTTCTCAATGTGCTGCAACTGCCTGTTTTGTGTGCGTTTTATTTTGTGAACAAAAAATGACCAGCGTGGCTTTTGGCCTGTAGCGTTGATTGCTACAGCTTCTGTAAAGAATTCATCAACAGAGTTATCCACAGGGCACGCGTAGGAAAATTTGCCCCCTAATCGCGCTCGGCCAGCACCATCAAGTTGCGCGGAGTCAGCGCCGGTTCACAGAAGCTGCCTATCTCGACCTTATAGCCTTGCTCTGACAGGAATAAGGCCCGATCCAGCACCAGCCACATTTCCAGCGGCCGCCGAAACAGACCCCGTACCAACTCTAGATTGCGGACTTCGGCCAGGCGGCGCCAACCGTGTGCCTCCAGCGCCAGCCAATCCTGCTCACCTGTGGATAAGCCCTTGAGGCCAGCCAGCTCTCGGCAATAGTCGGCGAAGGGTTTATCCAGCCAACTGGCAGGCAGGGACGGCGTGGGCAAGTATTCGTCGCAGTTGCGCAATTGCCGTTGCAACTGATCAAAGCCCAGGCGCCGGGCCATGGAGGTGTCTCGTTGCTGGCGCACCCGTTTGCCTGCGGTGACGGTCTCGCTCAGCGGCAGGCCCAAGTCGTCGATCGACAACTGCAAGGCCGATGCGCGGCCTGCGCCGGACAGTGCTTGGTAGGTGTCGGCGTTGATGCGGTTGTAGCAGCAAGGCGCCAATGCCAGTTGTTTGCAGCCGGCAGCGCTGGCCAATTGCAGCAAGCGTACGTGCAGGTCGCCGCAGGCATGCAGGGCGATAGGGGTGTATTCCGGGCCGATCGACACATCGGCCATCACGTCTTGCAGGCGATGGGTGACGGGCAAACCGTGGTGGTCGCTTAAGGCTTGGCCGGAGGCGATCAAGGCTGGGTCGTATTCCAGGCAGGTCAGTTGTTGGCCAGGTTGCAGCAGGCGTCGGCCGAGGTGACCTTTGCCGGCGCACCAGTCCAGCCAGTGCATGGGTGTTTCAGCAAACTGCAGGGCGGCGCCGAACGCTTCGATCTGTTGCCACTTGCGGCCGGGTACATCGACGTTGAGGCGGTGGCGGGCAGGTTCCAGGGGATGCGCAGGTAACTTATCCACAGCGCTGAGGTGCAGGGCTTGTGCGGCCAACTGTGGAAAAGGCGCTGGCGCCGGCAGGTCATGGGGCAGGTTGTTACTGCTTTCGGCGTCAGCCAGCGAGCGCTGACGCAGCCACTGGGCCAGCTCGGGATGCAGGGTTTCCCAGGGTAATTGCAGGTGAACAAAGGGCCGTGGTCGCCACAGCCCTTGATGTTCAGTCAGGAACGCATCCAGCGCCTGGAAGCGTGCTTCAACGTCCTTGGCAAGCATCGACGCGCAGCCAGCGTTCCAGCAGTTTGAAGGCGCGCACCAGGAGGTAGGAGATCAGCAGGTAGAACACGCCGGCGGTGAAGAACATCTCAACCGTCAGGTAGTTGCGCGCAATGATGGTCCTGGCCATGCCGGTCAGTTCCAGCAGGGTCACGGTACTCGCGAGGGAGCTGGCCTTGAGCATCAAAATGACTTCGTTGCTGTAAGCCGGTAGTCCGATGCGCGCTGCGCGAGGCAGGATGATGTAGATCAGCGTTTTCGGCTTGGACATCCCCAGCGCCCGGGCCGCTTCAATTTCACCCGGCGGGATGGCCTGGATGGCGCCGCGCAGGATCTCGGCGATGTAAGCCGCGGTGTGCAGCGTCATGGTGGCCGTGGCGCACCAGAAAGGATCGCGCAGGTAAGTCCACATGAAGCTTGCGCGTACAGCATCGAATTGGGCCAGGCCGTAGTAGACCAGGAACAACTGTACCAGCAGCGGCGTACCACGAAAGAAGAAGATGTAGGCGTAGGGCAGTGAGCGAACATACCAGCGCTTGGACGAGCGAGCGATGCCCAGTGGGATCGCCAGGATCAGGCCGAGAATTACCGCGATGCTCACCAGTTCCAGAGTCAGGACGGCGCCCTGGATAAACTTCGGCAGCCACTTATAGATGACTTCCCATTCCATTACGTCGTCCTCACGAAGCCGCGGGCGGCGCGTTTTTCCAGGAAGTGCATACCCACCATCGATAGCGACGTCAGGCACAGGTAAATGAACGCGGCGACGAGATAGAAGGTAAACGGCTGCTTGGTCACGGTGACGGCGATCTGCGCGTGGCGCATGATTTCTTCGAGGCCGATGACCGTGACCAGCGCGGTATCTTTCATCAGGATCATGAACAGATTGCCCAGGCCCGGCAGGGCGATGCGCCACATCTGCGGCATGATCAGGCGGGTGAAGATGCGAAACTTTGACAGGCCCAACGCCACACCGGCTTCGCGGTGGCCCTTGGGAATGGCAATGATCGCGCCCCGCAATACCTCGGTGGCGTAGGCACCAAAACACAGCCCCAGGGCGATCACGCCCGCAGCGAAGGCGCTGAGCGAAAGATCGGGGATGTTGAAAATTTCACCCAGTTCACGCATCGCATTGATCGTGCCGAAATAAATCAGCAAGACCCACAGCAGTTCCGGTACGCCGCGAACGATGGTCGAGTAGGCACCGCCCAGCCATTGCAATGGCTTGTACGCAGAAGTCTTGGCCAAGGCGCCGGCAAGGCCGAGTATCAGCCCCAGGCACAGAGCCGTGAGCGCCAGTTTGACGGTCATCAGCGCGCCGGCAAGCAGCGCCGGGCCGAACCCGTAGAGATCGAAATTCATGGTGTTTTCATATCGCAAGGCATTGCTAAAAGCCGGCGCGCTGAAGGTGCGCGCCGGGCAAGTCGCTCAGATCATTCGATGCTGAACGGGAAGTACTTGTCGTTGATCTTCTTGTAGGTGCCGTCTGCCTTGATCTCTGCCAGGGCTTTGTTCAGGCGCTCGCGCAGCGGGTCGCCTTTGCGTACGGCGATACCGATCTTGTCGCTTTCAACCACCGGGTCGCCTTTGAACTCGTAGGCGGAACCGTCTTTGCTCTTGAGCCATTCGTACTGCACGTACTTGTCGGCGAGGATCCCGTCCAAACGGCCGGAAGTCAGGTCGAGGTAGGCGTTTTCCTGGGTGTCGTAGAGCTTGGCGGTGGTTTCCGGCAGCTTGTCTTCCAGGTAGGTACCGGCGAGCGTCGCGCGTTGGGCGCCGATGATCTTGCCTTTCAGGTAACCGGCGTCGGTCTTGAAGTCTTTGGTGGCTTTAGGCGCGATGAATTGCAGCTTGTTGGAGTAGTACGGGTCGGTGAAGTCGACAGCTTGCTTGCGTTCATCGGTGATGGACAGCGAGGACACCAGGAAGTCGAACTTCTTGGCGTTCAGGGCCGGGATGATGCCGTCCCAGTCGGACACATACACTTCACACTTCTCGATTTTCATCTTGGCGCACAGGGCGTCGCCGATGTCTTTGTCGAAGCCCACGACGTTGCCGCTGGCGTCTTTATTGTTGAAGGGCGGGTACGCCGCTTCGATCCCCATTTTCAAGGTTTCTGCCATGGCCGTGGCGCTGAACGCCATCGAGACGGCCGCGGCCAGAAGGAATTTTTTATAGTTCTGCATGCATGTTGCTCCGTTAGCGGTTGCTGGACATGAATTGTTTGCAGCGCGCCGAAAGCGGGTTTTCAAACACCTGCTGTGGCGATCCTTGCTCTTCGACCAGGCCCTGGTGCAGGAACACCACTTCACTGGAAACCTGACGGGCGAAGCCCATTTCATGGGTGACCAGCAGCATGGTGCGGCCTTCTTCGGCCAGCGCGCGGATCACATTAAGTACTTCCTGAACCATTTCCGGGTCAAGGGCCGAGGTGGGCTCGTCGAACAGGATGACCTTGGGCTGCATCGCCAGGGTGCGCGCAATGGCCGCCCGTTGTTGCTGGCCGCCGGACAATTGCGCGGGGTAGGCGTGGCGCTTATCGCTGATGCCGACCTTGGCCAGCAGGGCTTCGGCCACTTCTATCGCTTCGGCCTTGCTCTGGCCAAGTACACGGCGGGGCGCCTCGATGATGTTGTCGAGGATGCTCATGTGCGGCCACAGATTAAAGTTTTGAAACACAAAACCGATTTCGCTGCGCAGGCGGTTGATCTGTTTGCCATCGGCGGCCATCAGTTCGCCGTTTTTTGCAGCCTTGAGCTTGAGCTCTTCACCGGCGACCAGGATCTGCCCCTGGTGCGGGTTTTCCAGCAGGTTAATGCAACGCAGGAACGTGGACTTGCCGGAACCGGAGGAACCCAGGATCGAGATCACATCGCCGTCGCGAGCGGTCAGCGAGATACCTTTGAGTACCTCCAGCTCACCATAGCGTTTATGCAAGTTGCGGATTTCAAGTGCGGGCGCGGCCTCGGCCATGTGCGGTCCTCATTGTGTTCATTGCGTTCGACGCTGTTGGGCCGCCTTCCTGGCGAGGCGCCAAGCTAGCATAGCGTTCGGATGACAGCCAACAGCGCTGCGGACGGTTAACGGGTGGTCTGCGGCAGGGTGTCGCATCGGCACAGCAGCGTGTCGCGCCATCAACAACCCAACAGCCGTTTGAACCCGAAAATCCACAGGCTTCGCGTAAAAAAGGGCGCGATGGTGCCAGCTTTGGCCGGGTGTTGGAAGGGTTAACCGGGTAAACGGTGCTTATCAGCACTTTTATGGAGCGTCACGTACTTTTCGTGTGCGTTTTTGGTGCGCAATCTCGTCTTGAAAGTGAGTCGCCCGGTAACGCTATAGCGGAATGCCATTATTCTCAATGACTTGCGACAGCTGTTGAGTTGTCCTACAGCCCGCGTCAATCGTGGCTTTGTAATATTTTGGCGCAAATCTTGCGTAAAAAATAAAGAACGCCCTGTTGGTTTCTTTTCACGAGAAAGATCGCAGGCCGGGCGGACTGTTTTCGCAATTCCTCGTAAAGGTGTGTCAATGAGTAGTACGCAAAGCTCCAATGACCTCGAACAGGGGCTCAAACCGCGTCACGTCACCATGCTGTCGATTGCCGGCGTTATTGGTGCCGGTTTGTTTGTCGGCTCCGGCCACGCGATTGCCGCCGCCGGGCCTGCTGTGCTGTTGGCCTATGCGGCTGCCGGTACGCTGGTGGTATTGGTGATGCGCATGCTGGCCGAGATGGCCGTGGCCTCGCCGGACACCGGTTCGTTTTCCACCTACGCCGACCGTGCGATCGGTCACTGGGCCGGTTTCACCATCGGCTGGCTGTACTGGTGGTTCTGGGTGCTGGTGATTCCGTTGGAAGCCAACGCCGCTGCGACCATCTTGCATGCCTGGTTCCCTGACGTGGCGATATGGGCGTTTACCCTGATCATCACCTTGCTGCTGACGGCGACGAACCTGTTCAGCGTGAAGAATTACGGTGAGTTCGAGTTCTGGTTTGCGCTGATCAAAGTCGTGGCGATTGTCGGCTTTGTGATCCTTGGCCTGGCCGCGATCTTTGGCTTCCTGCCGACCAGCCAGGTCAGCGGCGTTTCGCACTTATTTGACACCCAAGGCTTCATGCCCAATGGCATGGGCGCAGTATTGGCTGCGATCCTGACCACCATGTTCTCCTTCATGGGCACCGAGATTGTCACCATCGCGGCGGCTGAGTCGAAGAACCCTGGCCAGCAAATCACCAAGGCCACCAACTCGGTGATCTGGCGGATTGGTTTGTTCTACCTGCTGTCGATCTTCATCGTTGTGTCGCTGGTGCCTTGGAACGATCCGACCCTGGCGGCCGTAGGTTCCTACCAAACCGTGCTGGAGCGCATGGGCATCCCGAATGCCAAGCTGATCGTCGACCTGGTGGTATTGGTTGCCGTGACCAGTTGCCTCAACTCGGCGCTGTACACCGCCTCGCGCATGCTGTTTTCCCTGGGGCGTCGCGGTGATGCACCGGCCGTGGCCAAGCGCACCAACAAAAGCGGCACACCTTACTGGGCGGTGATGCTGTCCACTGGCGCAGCGTTCCTGGCGGTATTCGCTAACTACGTGGCCCCGGCGGCGGTATTCGAGTTCCTGCTGGCCAGCTCCGGCGCCATCGCGTTGCTGGTGTACCTGGTGATCGCGGTATCGCAACTGCGTATGCGCCAGAAGCGCACGGCGGCGGGCGAGAAAATTGTGTTCAAGATGTGGTTGTTCCCGGGCCTGACCTACGCGGTGATGGTGTTCATCGTCGGCACGTTGACCATCATGCTGTTCCAGGAAGCGCACCGGGTCGAGATTATCGCAACCGGTATCCTGAGCTTGCTGGTGGTGTTGGCGGGGTTGTTTGTGGCGAGCCGTCGCAAGGCCCAGAGAGTAGGCGCTGCGGTGCTGAACTGATGGCGTGCGGTTGTTAGAGCGCAGCTAAACCATGTGGGAGCCGGGCAAGCCCGGCTCCCACATTTGCTTATGCGTCAGTCTTGCGAGTTGACCAGCGCCTGGGACGCCGCAACGTAATCCGCCTGGAACTGCGGCGATTCAATCCACGCCAGCGCGGCCGCTTCATCATCGCTATCCGTGGCCCACTGCCGATATTCGATCAGCGCCGCCAGGATAAAGTCGGTGGCTTCCTCTTCGCCTTCCTGCTCCAGCACCAGTGCCAGCAACGGGTGCGCCAGGAATACCGCACACAGCGCCTGCTGGCTGGTCTCGCCCGCCGTGCGCATCTCGACAAACAACTCGGTCAAGTCCACCGACTCAAGGTCAATGCGGCTGTCATCGCCGGCAAACGCATCCGGCTTGGTCGCGACGGCGCGCTGGGTACGGTTCTGCTTGGCCTTGGCCTTTGCCCGGTGGGCACGTTTTTGCTGCTTGTTCGGCGAGGCCATGGGCTCACGTCCTTGGTTCAGGATCTGGGTGGCGTATTGAAGCGCAGGTTGGGGGAAATCCCAAGGGAATCTAAGTGCGTTCCGTCACACGGTGCCCTGGTGTGCCTTGCGCCAACTCGCCTTGTTGCAGCCATGCCAATGCAATCGGCCACAACCGGTCCTGATACTCACTGCGAAAGAATGCAAAATGTCCGACGCCTTTTTCGCCAATATCTTCCGGGGCGATCCGTAGATGAGTGCGCACGCTGCCTTTGAAATAGCTCAGTAAGCGCTCAATTGCGGCCACCGTTCCGAATGGATCATCGGTGATACTGACGGCCAGCACCTGCGCCTTCACGCGGCCAAATGGCAACTCACTCAAGGTGCGTCCGCTAGGGCGTGTTTCATACGTCGGCGTCGGTGTTGCCCAGTCGCGCACCACGCCTGCCGGCGTATCTTCCAGCCAGCCCAGTCGCTTGCCTGGGAAGTACCCGCACAGCGCGGTCACCAGCGGCATCATCACATGCCACTTGCCAAACATCCGCCAGCGCCCACTCGCCTGGTAATCGCGCCAGTAAGCGAACTGAGCGCCCACTGTCACAATCCGTCGAATCACCGCGCCCGACGCCCCCAACCCCGCTGCACAACCACCAAAACTGTGGCCGACCACGTCAATTGGCTGCCCCGCAAACTCCCGTTGCGCCCGCTGCAGCACCGCTTCGAAATCCAGCACGCCCCAATCCGACCATGACGCCTTGAAGCCTCGCAGCGAACCGCTTCTGGATTCACCGATGCCGCGATAATCGTAAGTAATGACGTCGAAGCCATTGGCAAACAGGTAGTCGGCGAAGCGCGAATAGTGGCGGCAGCGCACAGAGGTGGCGGCGTTGATGATCACCACGGGGCGTGTCGGGTCGGTTCTGATATGGCGCCAGGTGAAGCCGCCCAGGAGGTAGCCGTCGGCAGCGGGCTCGCGGAATGTTTCTGGAGCGGGTCGTGTGGGCAGGTTCATGGGGCGGCTCGGTGCTTGCGCTTTCGGTATGGGCTTGAAGGCCCGCGCGCTTTTATAAGAAACCGAAATTAACAAATTTAGCGCGGCGTGGGCGTAAGGATTGTCGCGATGCTCGACCTTATCTGCTTGGGTGCTTAGGCTTACGGTCTTTTGATCGACCAGAGTCAGCCCATGACCCGCGACACCCTCGAACACAACCAGATCCCGATCTACTTCGTCGCAGTCCTCCTGGCTGTCGCGTTCGGCGTGCTGGCCCCCTCGTTGGCGCATGGCCTGAGCGTACTGGTCACCCCCGCGATTGCGGTGCTGATGTACGCGATGTTCCTGCAAATCCCGTTTCTGGACCTGCGCCAAGGCTTGGGCAACAAGCGCTTCATGTCGGCATTGTTGCTGGCCAACTTCGTTTTGATCCCGCTGCTGGTCTGGGCGCTGACGCGGGGGCTGGTCGACCACCCGGCGATTCTGGTGGGGGCGCTGTTGGTGCTGCTGACGCCGTGTATCGACTACGTGGTGGTGTTTACGCATATCGGCAAGGGCGATTCGCGGCTGATCCTGGCGGCGACGCCGATTCTGTTACTGCTGCAACTGGTGCTGTTGCCGGTGTATCTGGGGGTGATGCTCGGGGCGCAGTCGCAAGTGGTTGTTTCGGCGGGGCCGTTTATTGAGGCGTTCCTGTTGCTGATCGTAGCGCCGATGGTGCTGGCGGTGTTGACCGCTTCCCTGTCCCGGCGATCGCGTGTCATCGGCGCATGGAGCGAGGCCTGGGCCTGGCTGCCTGTTCCGGCCATGGCGCTGGTGTTGGTGGTGGTGATCGGTTCGCAAATCACTACCGTGGTGCGCGATATAGCCCTGCTGGCTCCAGTGATCCCGGTGTATGTCGGCTTCTTGCTGCTGGCGCCGCTGATGGGAGCGCTGGCAGCGCGGCTGTTCAAGTTGCCGGCCGTCACGGCCCGGGCGGTCACGTTCAGCGCTTCCACGCGCAACTCGCTGGTGGTGCTACCACTGGCCTTGGCGCTGCCTGAAGATATTCGTGGGTTGGCCGCTGCCGCGGTGATCCTGCAGACCTTGCTCGAGCTGATTGGCGAGTTCATCTACGTGCGCTGGGTGCCACGGCTGGTATGGCCCGTCGATCGCTAGGGCGATGAATGTTTGACTTCGTTCAGGCGCTATTCAGGGATGGGGCGGGCAACATGGCGCGGCTCATTTCACCTGACAGGCTTAACAATGGATCAACACAATCGCTTTCGAATGGAATCGCTGGGTATTTTTCTGATTGCCTTGCTGCTGTTTACCCTGGGGATCTGGGATCAGGCCCCGCAGGGCTTTGACGGCCGCTGGGCCGTGTTCATGCAAGAGATGTTTCGTCACGGCGCGAGTCTCTTTCCTAGCACCTATGGCGAGCCTTATCCGGATTACCCGGGTACCGCGACCTATTTCAGTTTTCTCTTCGCCCGCTTGTTCGGAGCGCCCAACGTCTTGGCCAACATCATGCCCACCGCCTTGGCTTCTGCTGGGGTGATGGCGCTGATCTACCGCTTGCTGGTGCCTTCCGGCCGAGCATGGGCGCTGCTGACGGTATTGCTTACCGCATTGACTGCTCAGTTGTTGGAAAAGTCGCGCTCGGTATGCCTGGATCAAATGGTTTCCTTGCTGTGCCTGGGGTGTTTCTACCTACTGCATACCGGTGAGCGCACCGGCTCGAAGCTCCGGCAGTATGCGGTCTTCCCCTTGTTTGTGGTGGCGTTCGCTATTCGTGGGCCGCTGGGGTTGATCGAGGTCTGTGGGGTTGCCTGTGTGTATTGGGCGCTAAGCCCGGCCGGTACTCGGGAAGACAGGATTTTCCTGCTGAAAAAGGTGATTGCCCACGGTGTTATCGGCCTGATCCTGCTCGCCGGTTGCTGGTGGGTACTGTTGAAGCTGGCCCGGTTCAGCGGGGGTGACAGCTTTGCCGATGACGTGCTCAGGATGCAGGTGGCCGGTCGCCTCGACGAAACCGGCGAGCCGTTTTACTTCTACTTCAAGCTGAGCCTGTACCGCTATTTCCCGGTGGTACCCCTGGCGCTGGCGACGCTGATTGCCCTGCGTCACAAATGGTCGCTGCGTCATGCGGATGCCGACGTACAGCTAATGCTGCGCCTGGGCGCCTGTGGCCTGATGATTCTGTTGGGGTTGTCGGTCCCGCACTTCAAGCGGGCCTATTACATTGTGCCCATGGTGCCCATGTTTGCCGCTGTGGCTGCGTATGGCCTGCTTCAGGCTCAAGGCTGGCTGCTTAGCGTACGCCGCGGTTATGAGTGGCTGGTGGCGCTGTTACCGGCTCTGGCGATCCTCGCGGTGTTTGTTTGCCGCTATTTGTGGAACAAGCACGGTTACTGGCCTGACGTTTCCGTGCCGGTATTGGTGGGCGTGCTGATTGTTTTGCAGTTGGCTGCCATCCTTGTCTGGCAGCGTTTACAGGGCCGTGTGGCGCAGCGCCTGGTGATACTCAGTTTGATCGCCCTGGCCACCCAGTGGCTGGTGCTGGTCAAGGCGGTTGAGCCGTCCAAGGACCTGCAATTCGACACCCGCAGCTTTGTGGGTGCGGTAGAAAAACTGCGGGCCGGGAACCCGGGGACGCTGGTGTTCCTCAACCTCAACAAAGACACCTGGGCGATTCGCTACATCATGAACCTGGATCACGACGAGCAGCCGCTGTTTATTGGTGGCAATCAGTTAGAGCGGTTGCAGACATTACCTCGTCCGGCCTGGGTCATTGTGGCGCGCAAAGAAACCGAGCTGCTGCGCGGTACGCCGCTGGAACATCTTGCGCCGGTATTCAATGGGCGACTGAATGACAATCCGCTGTTGGTTTTCCAGGTGCAGTGAGTCAGTCGCCGTACTCATCATGGCGGTTAGGGCTAGGCCTTTGGGTAAATAGTCCCGTTGTCGCGCAACGGGACGCTGGCTCCATGCTTTCGCCTTAGTCGCTGTGCTTACAAATCTCCCCTATTTTCGCAGCGTAACTCTGTCCCAGAATCCCGGCGTCGTTTAGACACAAACCTGAATCCGGGAACTCACATGACCAACTATCTGCACCTGAACCGGGCCAATTGGGATGAGCGCGCTGCGCTGCACGCCGAGTCGCCCGACTATGCCTTTCAAGCCTTCGTCGAAGACCCAGGCTTCCTCTCCGAAGTCGTGCGTTTTGACCTGCCGCTGCTGGGAAGTATTGCCGGCCTGCGCGGTGTTCACCTGCAATGCCACATTGGCACCGATACCTTGTCGCTCTCCCGGTTGGGCGCGCAGATGAGCGGGCTCGACTTCTCTGCGGCGGCATTGGCCGAGGCGCGTGCGCTGGCAGAGCGCGCCGGCGCGCACATCGACTTCGTCGAGTCGGACGTTTATAGCGCCTCGACGGTGCTGCCGGCCGGTAGCTTTGACTTTGTGTACACCGGCATCGGCGCACTGTGCTGGATACCCAGCATTGACGACTGGGCTCGCAACGTCAGTGAGCTGCTCAAGCCGGGCGGCCGGTTGTTCATTCGCGAAGGCCATCCGGTGATGTGGGCGGTCGACGAACGTCGTGATGACCTTTTGTCCCTCACGCTGCCGTATTTCGAGCGAGAAGAACCGCTGGTGTGGGATGACGCGAACACCTATGTGCAAACCGATAAAACGCTGACGGCGTCGGTGACTCACCAATGGAACCATGGGTTGGGGGAAATCATCAGCGCGCTGCTCAAGCACGGCCTGCAGATAACTGGGCTGACTGAGCACCAGAGCGTGCCTTGGGAGGCGTTGCCGGGTCAGATGAGCTGCGACAGTCACGGTGAGTGGCGACTGAATGAGGCGCCGTGGCGGTTGCCGCTGAGCTATACCCTGCAAGCGATCAAGGGCTCGTGAGTTTCCCCTGCTCGGCAGGACAAATCGCAGGCAACAAAAAACCCGCACTAGGCGGGTTTTTTGTGTGTTTCAGATGACATTTGCACCACCTGAAACTAATTAGTGGTGCCCAGAGACGGAATCGAACCGCCGACACGGGGATTTTCAATCCCCTGCTCTACCGACTGAGCTATCTGGGCAACGGGGCGCATTAAACGGGTTTTTCGGGGGGTCGTCAAGCAAGTTTTCAAAAAATATTTAATTATTACCGTCGCTTACGTGCCGACCCCGGATTTTGATCAATTATTGAGCAGGCGGCACGTAGCCGTCAGCCTTGGCGTAATCCTCGCCGGAAAAGAACTTGTCCATCTCGCCTTGAAGATATTTACGGTCTTCGGCGTTCATCATGTTCAGGCGCTTTTCGTTGATCAGCAGGGTCTGGTGTTTTTGCCAGTCGGCCCAGGCCTTGGCGGAGACGTGATCGAAAATGTCCTGGCCCTTGGCACCCGGGAACGGGGCACGCTCCAGGGCGGGTAATTCTTCGTGGTATTTGCGGCACATGATGGTGCGGGTCATGACAAAACTCCTGCGTTCAATACATCGGCCGCGCGCTTCAGCAGTTTTTTCACCGGGGCGGCAAGGCCCAGGCGCGGCGGGGTGGCGAGGTTATACCAGAGCCAGTCGGCCTCGGCCACGTGATGGGCGGATTCCTCGACGTGCACCAGCCAGGGTTCGATAGCCAGTTGGAAGTGGCTGAAGGTGTGGATCAGCCCAGGCAGTTCCTGGTGCTTGCCCAGTTCCAGCGCGTGCTGGTCGGCCAAGTGTTCCAGGTCTTGCAGGTCGTCCAGTTCCGGCAGGCTCCACAAACCGCCCCACAGGCCCGTAGAAGGGCGGCGATAAAGCAGAATTTCGCCCTCTGCATTGGCCAGCAGCGGCATCAGCGTGCGCTTCTGCGGGATGGTTTTACGCGGCTTGGGGATCGGGTAGCGCGTCTCCAGGCCGAGCATATGGGCTTCGCAGCCTTTTTCCAGTGGGCACAGCAGGCAGCTGGGCTTGCTGCGCGTGCAGAGCGTGGCGCCCATGTCCATCATCGCCTGGGTGTAGGCGTTGACGCGGTCGTGAGGCGTAAAGCGCTCTGCAGTGGCCCACAGCTGCTTGGCGACCTTGGGTTCGCCCGGGTAACCCTCTTGCGCCGTAAAGCGTGCCAGCACGCGCTTGACGTTGCCATCGAGGATCGGCGCACGCAGGCCCATGCTCAGGCTGGCAATCGCACCGGCGGTGGAAAGGCCAATGCCGGGCAGCTCGGTGAGTTTTTCGACATCCCTGGGAAACTCGCCAGCGTATTCGGCGACGACAATCTTGGCGGTTTTCTGCAGGTTGCGCGCGCGGGTGTAGTAACCCAGGCCCGTCCACAGGTGCAGCACTTCGTCTTCCGGCGCGGCGGCCAGGGCTTCGACCGTTGGCAGGGAGGCCATGAAACGGTCGAAGTAATTGAGCACGGTGCTGACCTGGGTCTGTTGCAGCATGATCTCCGAGACCCACACCCGGTAAGGCGTGATGCCCTGTTGCCAGGGCAGGTCATGGCGACCGTGGCGGTCGTACCAGTCCAGCACCGCCTGTGAAAACTGCTCGTTTCTCATCGTTTAAACAGGCCTTTCAGAGCGTCTTTGAGCTGCGGGTTGACCTTGTCGAGCTTCTCTTCAAGTTTCTCGCTGAGCTTGTTGCCGGCCGCCTTGATTGCGACCTGGGTCAAGCCGTCCTTGTCCAGGCGGCAGGCCTTGGCGCCCAGCTCCAGCGGGCCACGGCAGCGCAGCGGCACTTCGATGCCCTGGAAGTTGGAGCCGACTTGGCAGGCCGGGTCCGGCACATCGCGTTGGTCGCCTTCGACGATGATGCCGACGCGATAATCCATGCCCAGCACGCGCAGGTCGACGTCACCATTGCCGTTGACCGTCAGGCCCGGAATGCGCACTTTCAGGTCAGGGTTGCTGGCCACGCCGTTACGGAAAGTCAGGTTGCCGCGCAGTTCCTGGAATGGCGTGTCTTTGCCTTGCGGCGTGCTGCTCAGGGTTTTGCGGTTGAGCAGGGCGATGCCGGTACACAGTTGTTGTTCAAGGTTGGCGTTGAGCAACATGCCGTTGTTGATCACGAAGCTCGCCGTGCCATTGAGGCTGTCGATCAGCGCTTTTTGGCTGTTGCCACGGCCGCTGAGGTTGCTGTCCAGAGTGATCTGGCCTTTCACCGGCGGGTTTTGCCCCTGGGCTTGCAGGATGCGTTCAACCGGCACTTGCTTGATGTGGCTTTGCAGCGCTAGCACCGGGATGTCCTGGCGTACATCGAGCGTGCCGTTGGCCTGGAACGTACCGTTGTAGAGACCGCCACTCAGGGTGTCGAGCTTGAGCTGGCCGTCGATGCCGGATGCTTTCAGTGCAGCATTCTGGATCGGCAGCTTGCTCAGGGTCAGTTGGCCAAAGGCCAGGTCGGCGTCTATATCGAGCGTGCGCAGGCGGGTCAATGGCAGCAGTTTGTCGGTGCTCCACGCGCCTTTGGTGGGGGCGTCCGGCAGCGGTGTAGTGCCACCGGCGGCCATGGCACCCATTTCGCTGTTCTGTACTTCGGCCTGGCGGGCAGCGGCTGCACCTTTGGCGGATTCGGACTTGGCCGGCAGGTAATTGTCGGCGTTGAAAGTGTCGCCTTTGAGCTGTACGCGCAGGGATTGCTTGGCGAAATCATCCACCGCGACGCGACCGGTGAAGGTGCTGCCATCAAGCTTCAGGTTCAGGTCTTCCAGAGCAACGCTGGTGGGCGTGCCCTTGAGTCGGCTGACCAACTCGACCTTGCTCAGGCTGCCCTCGGCCATGGCCGGCAGCGGGTGGCCGACGCTGTCGAGAAACTTGGCCAGGTCAAACTGGGCGATGGACAAGGCGCCGCTGATTTGCGGGGTTTTGTTCAGGTCGTTGACCTTCAGCTCGCCCAACGCACGCAGTTGGTTGGCGGAGAGTTTCAGGTTGGTCCATTCGGCGATGTTGGCCGCCAGGTCCACCAGCAGTTGACCTTGTGTGGAAAAGCTCACGGTCTTGTCTTGCAGTGGCTCGCCAGTGACTTCGCCACTGAGCTTCATGTCTTCGAACTGATAGCGCTTGAGGGCGCGCTGGATGCGCAGGTTGCCGTTGAGCTCGGCCTTGACGCGCATCAGCGGCTGGTTGCTGCCGAAGAATGCGGTGAGTTTCAGCGGAATGCTGGCGCCTTCGTGTACTGCGCCGGCGCTCAGTTGGATGCTTTCGGCACTGAACTGCTTGCCGGTCTGCTCATCGTTGTATTCGACGCGGGCGTTGTTGATGGTCAGGCTGTCGATGTCCAGGCGGATCGGCTTTGGCGGCTTTTCAGGCTCCTCGGCGGCAGGCTGCTCCACCGGGGCGGGGGCATCGACGCTCGCCACGGGGGCGATCTTGCCGATGTCTTCCCAGTCACCGTGACCTTGCTTGTCGCGGTTCAGGCGCAGGTTCAGGCCTTCTACACGTACGTCGCTCATCTGTACTTCACGGCGCAGCAGCGGCAAAACACGCACCGACAGGCCGAGCATCTGCAGGTCGGCGAAGGGCTTGGTCGGATTGGTCAGGGTCGCCACGCTGGCTTCGTGCAATTCCAGGCCAAGCCAGGGGAACAGGCTCCAGCCGATATCGCCATTGAGCGTCAGCTCGATGTGGGCCTTGTCGCGGGCAATCTGGCGGATCTCGTCTTTGTAATCGTTGGGATCGAAGAGGTGGGTCAGGGCAAAGCCCAGGGCCACAATGATCAGCAACAGCCCGAGAAGTACCAGACCCAGGATTTTGCCGAACGCTTTCATGGGCGAGTCCTTGTATGTCGATTTCAAAAATTAGCCGCAGAGTATAACGCCCGACGGCTTACGTCAGTTCACGCATCGTTACATTGTATCTAGCCGCGGCAAAACGGGATTTTGGCGTCAAACAAACCAGATTGCGCGAAAAAGGTGATATCAGTTTGGTTTTTCTGTCATCCACTGGTGCTAATCTGCGCACGTTCGTCTGTCGTCTGCGACACAACGTCGCGTTTAAAGGAGCTTTACTCAACAACAACGGCCAACGCTTTGCGTGCAAGGCCGAGGGAGAGAGCGCCTGACGGACACATACTAATAACTGGGGGAAACACCAATGAGCACTAGCACTGCGGCAGGTATTAGCGCCGCACAGCCTGCGTTCCTGTCCAAGGAGCGCATCATCGCCAAGCCGGGGTTCAACCGCTGGCTGGTTCCACCGGCCGCCCTGGCCATCCACCTGTGCATCGGCATGGCCTACGGTTTCTCGGTGTTTTGGCTGCCGCTGTCCAAAGCGTTGGGTATCACGTCACCGGTCGCCTGCGCGCCGGACATGAGCTTCATCGCGCAAATCTTCTCGTCCCAATGCGACTGGCCCATCTCCATGCTGGGCTGGATCTACACCCTGTTCTTCATTTTCCTGGGCTGCTCGGCAGCGATCTGGGGTGGCTGGCTGGAACATGCCGGGCCACGTAAGGCTGGCGTTGTATCGGCGTTGTGCTGGTGCGGCGGCCTACTGATCTCGGCGTTGGGTATCTATACCCACCAGATTTGGCTGATGTGGATCGGCTCCGGCGTCATTGGCGGTATTGGCCTGGGCCTGGGCTATATCTCGCCCGTGTCGACCCTGATCAAGTGGTTCCCGGACAAGCGTGGCATGGCTACCGGCATGGCGATCATGGGCTTCGGTGGCGGCGCGATGGTGGGTGCTCCCCTGGCTGCAGCGCTGATGGGGCATTTCGCCTCGCCGACCAGCGTGGGCGTGTGGCAGAGTTTCGCGGTCATGGCCGTGATCTACTTCGTGTTCATGATCGGTGGTGCACTGTCGTACCGCGTTCCGCCGACCGGCTGGAAGCCTGAGGGCTGGACCGCCCCGGCGAAAAAAGCCAGCAACGCGATGATCACCCATCGTCATGTCCACGTGAACGTGGCCTGGAAAACCCCGCAATTCCGCCTGGTATGGCTGGTGTTGTGCCTGAACGTCTCCGCCGGTATCGGCATCCTCGGCATGGCTTCGCCGCTGCTGCAGGAAGTGTTCGGTGGCAAGTTGCTGGGTAATGGCCTGACGTTTGGCCAACTGGATGCCGGTCAACTGGCCTCCATTGCGGCCATCGCCGCAGGCTTCACCGGCTTGTTGAGCTTGTTCAACATCGGTGGCCGGTTCTTCTGGGCGTCGTTTTCCGATTACCTGGGTCGTAAAAACACTTACTTTGTGTTCTTCGCGCTGGGCTTTGCCTTGTATGCGCTGATCCCGAACCTGGGGCACCTGGGCAACGTGGCGCTGTTCGTGGCGGCGTTCTGCATCATCCTGTCGATGTACGGCGGTGGTTTTGCGACCGTTCCGGCTTACCTGGCCGACCTGTTCGGCACCCAGATGGTTGGCGCGATCCATGGTCGCCTGCTGACCGCATGGGCGGCGGCGGGCGTATTGGGCCCGGTGTTGGTGAACTACTTGCGTGAGTATCAGCTGAGCATCGGCGTTGAACGCGCTGCGGCTTACGACATCACCTTGTACATCCTCGCAGGCCTGCTGGTACTGGGTTTCATCTGCAACCTGCTGGTTCGCCCGGTGGCCGACAAGTACTTCATGACCGACGCAGAATTGGCCGCTGAACAAGCGCTGGGCCATGACAAAGGCGCTGATGCCTCCACTTCTCTGGAGTGGAAAGCAGCGTCCGGTAGCGTGCCGTTGGCGGTCGCAGCCTGGCTGGTGGTGGGTATTCCGTTGGCGTGGGGTGTGTGGGTGACCCTGCAGAAGACGGCAGTGCTGTTCCACTAACTCCGTACTGATCGTTCCCACGCTCCTGCGTGGGAATGCCTCCCGTGACGCTCTGCGTCACCCTTGCGCTAGGCTTGAACCTTGCGATGTGACTGGGACGCAGAGCGTCCCTGGTGGCACTCCCACGCAGAGCGTGGGAGCGATCTTTGTGCACCATGCTGGGGCGCCTGAATCAACTCGTCAGTCTTATCCCCTCCGATGTTTCTGTTTAGCGCCCGCGCCCCTATAATGGCTGCCTTTTTCGCCCAATGATTTTGCGGAGCTGGTGATGGCCGAACGTAAGGCGTCCGTCGAGCGCGACACTCTGGAAACCCAGATCAAAGCCTCGATCAACCTGGATGGCACCGGAAAGGCCCGATTTGATATCGGTGTACCTTTTCTTGAGCACATGCTGGACCAGATCGCCCGTCACGGGCTGATCGACCTGGATATCGTCAGCAAGGGCGACCTGCATATCGACGACCACCACACGGTGGAAGACGTAGGCATCACCCTCGGCCAGGCTTTTGCCAAGGCCATCGGCGACAAAAAAGGCATCCGTCGCTACGGCCACGCCTATGTCCCGCTGGACGAGGCACTGTCGCGTGTAGTTATCGACTTCTCCGGCCGCCCTGGCTTGCAGATGCACGTGCCCTACACCCGCGCCACCGTGGGCGGCTTCGACGTCGACCTGTTCCAGGAATTCTTCCAGGGCTTTGTTAACCACGCACTCGTCAGTCTGCACATCGACAACCTGCGCGGCACCAACACCCACCACCAGATCGAGACCGTGTTCAAGGCTTTCGGCCGCGCGCTGCGCATGGCCGTGGAGCTTGATGACCGCATGGCCGGGCAAATGCCATCGACCAAGGGCGTCTTGTAATGCAGACGGTCGCGGTTATCGATTACGGCATGGGTAACCTGCACTCGGTGGCCAAGGCCCTCGAGCACGTAGGTGCCGGTAAGGTGTTGATCACCAGCGATGCCAAGGTGATTCGCGAAGCCGACCGGGTGGTGTTTCCCGGCGTTGGTGCGATTCGCGATTGCATGGCCGAAATCCGCCGCCTGGGCTTTGACAGCCTGGTGCGTGAAGTCAGCCAGGATCGCCCCTTCCTCGGCATCTGCGTAGGCATGCAAGCCTTGCTCGACAGCAGTGAAGAGAACGACGGCGTTGATTGCATCGGCCTCTTCCCTGGCCAGGTGAAGTTCTTCGGCAAGGACCTGCATGAAGACGGTGCCCACCTGAAAGTCCCGCACATGGGCTGGAACGAAGTCCGTCAGACCGTGGATCACCCGCTGTGGCACAACGTGCCGGACATGGCGCGTTTCTATTTCGTACACAGCTACTACATCGCCGCCGGTAACCCGCGCCAGGTGGTGGGTGGCGGGCACTACGGCGTCGACTTCGCCGCCGCGCTGGCCGAAGGTTCGCGCTTTGCCGTGCAGTTCCACCCGGAGAAGAGCCATACCCATGGCCTGCAATTGCTGCAGAACTTCGCCGCCTGGGATGGGCGTTGGTAAATGACCAAGAAGCCGAAATTGCCGGTCTTGAACCTCACGCCCGAACAGGAGAGTGAGGCTACCCTCAAGATCAAGCGTTTCATGGAGGACCGTTTCGAGCTCAAGCTGGGCTCGTTCGAGGTCGCCGAGATTCTTGAGCTGTTTACTACCGAAGTTGCGCCGCACTATTACAACAAGGCGATTTTCGACACGCAGACGCTCCTTAAAGAAAGGTTCGAAAGCATCGAAAGCGACTTGTGGTCGCTTGAGAAACCCTGATTTCCCAAGCATTGCTGAATATCGAATAAGGTTTGCCAGATGCTGATTATCCCCGCTATCGATCTCAAGGACGGCGCTTGTGTCCGCCTGCGCCAAGGCCGCATGGAAGATTCCACCGTGTTCTCCGATGACCCGGTGAGCATGGCTGCCAAATGGGTGGAGGGTGGTTGCCGTCGTCTGCATCTGGTGGACTTGAACGGCGCCTTCGAAGGCCAGCCGGTCAATGGCGAGGTGGTCACTGCGATCGCCAAGCGCTACCCGAACCTGCCGATCCAGATCGGCGGCGGTATCCGCTCCCTGGAAACCATCGAGCATTACGTCAAAGCCGGCGTGAGCTACGTGATCATCGGCACCAAGGCTGTGAAAGACCCGGCCTTCGTTGCCGAAGCCTGCCGCGCGTTCCCGGGCAAAGTGATCGTAGGCCTGGACGCTAAAGACGGTTTCGTCGCCACCGACGGTTGGGCTGAAATCAGCACCATCCAAGTGATCGACCTGGCCAAGCAGTTCGAAGCCGACGGTGTGTCCGCCATCGTTTATACCGACATTGCCAAAGACGGCATGATGCAGGGCTGCAACGTACCGTTCACCGCTGCGTTGGCTGCCGCTACCAAAATTCCAGTGATCGCCTCCGGCGGTATTCACAACCTGGGCGACATCAAGTCGCTGCTGGACGCCAAGGCCCCCGGCATCATCGGCGCCATCACCGGCCGCGCGATCTACGAAGGGACCCTGGACGTCGCTGAAGCCCAGGCTTACTGCGACGCCTACAACGGCTGAGGAACTGACCATGGCGCTGGCCAAACGCATCATCCCTTGCCTGGACGTCGACAACGGTCGCGTGGTCAAGGGCGTCAAGTTTGAGAACATCCGTGACGCCGGCGACCCGGTGGAAATCGCCCGTCGCTACGATGAGCAAGGTGCCGACGAGATTACCTTTCTCGACATCACCGCCAGCGTCGACGGCCGCGACACCACGCTGCATACCGTCGAACGCATGGCCAGCCAAGTGTTTATCCCGCTGACCGTGGGCGGTGGCGTGCGCACTGTGCAAGACATTCGCAACCTGCTCAATGCCGGCGCGGACAAGGTTTCGATCAACACCGCTGCGGTGTTCAACCCGGAATTCGTCGGCGAAGCCGCGCAGCACTTTGGCTCGCAATGCATCGTGGTCGCCATCGACGCCAAGAAAGTCTCCGGCCCGGGTGAAACCCCGCGTTGGGAGATCTTCACCCACGGCGGTCGCAAGCCGACCGGCCTGGATGCGGTGGAGTGGGCGATGAAGATGGAGGGTTTGGGCGCCGGTGAAATCCTGCTGACCAGCATGGACCAGGACGGCATGAAAAATGGCTTCGACCTGGGCGTCACCCGCGCCATCAGCGATGCACTGGGTATTCCGGTGATCGCTTCCGGCGGCGTTGGTAACCTGCAACACTTGGCCGACGGCGTGATCGAAGGCCACGCCAGCGCGGTGCTGGCGGCGAGTATTTTCCACTTTGGCGAATACACCGTTCCCGAGGCCAAGGCCTACATGGCGGCGCGCGGTATCGTCGTTCGCTAAACGCTGCTGGACACCATGGCGGGCGCGCGGCACTCTCTGCGCTTGCCATGGATTCCGGTAGCCTTCATGTTCAAGACCTTGTTGCTCGCCCTCGCCAGTGCCTCCGTGCTTATGGTCGGTACTGCCCACGCCGAAGAACCGTCCGAAGCCTCCCTTGTGTTGCTGACGGAAAACTTCCCGCCCTACAACATGGCGAAAAACGGCAAGAACTTCGCTAAGGACGAGAACATCGAAGGCATCGCCGTGGACATCGTGCGCGAGACCTTCAAGCGTGCCGGTGTTTCCTACAACCTGACCCTGCGTTTTCCTTGGGAACGAATCTACAAACTCGCCCTGGAAAAACCTGGCTATGGTGTGTTCGTGATGGCGCGTTTACCGGATCGCGAAGCGTTGTTCAAATGGGTCGGCCCCATCGGTCCGGACGATTGGGTGATGCTGGCCAAGGCCGACAGCAAGATTCAACTGGACGACCTCGAGCACGCCCGCCGCTACAAGATCGGCGCCTATAAGGGCGATGCCATTGCCGAGACCCTCGAGAAGCAGGGCCTCAACCCGGTCATTGCGCTACGTGACCAGGACAATGCGCAAAAGCTGGTGGATGGCCAGATAGATTTGTGGGCGACCGGTGATCCGGCGGGCCGCTATCTGGCACGCCAAGTCGGCGTGACCCAGCTCAAGACGGTCCTGCGTTTCAACAGTGCCCAGTTGTACCTGGCCCTGAACAAAGACGTGCCGGATGAAGTGGTGACCAAGCTTCAGGCGGCACTCGATCAGTTACGGGGTGAGGGTGTTGTCGATCAAATCATGGCTCGTTACCTCTAGCTCAGGCTCTGCTTGAGGGCGTTCTACCGGTTGATGCGCCTCATCGGCTAGTGGCTCAGCGTTTGGAGACTCGCTCATATAAACGTGATCGCCATTGTTGTAGCAGACGGCGCCTGACACTTGGCTGCCGTCCTGGCGCAACAGGCGGTATTCACTTTGCAGAAGGTAAGCCGCAACGGCTTTCTTCGGCGGAACGTAAGTGATGATTTCCAGCGGCGAGGAATGGCTCCAGCCTTTCGCCGAGCGTTGGGTGTGTGTGAAGTCACGACCCAAGTGCGCCGAAAAATTCAACGCGAAGGCGTGTTCGCTCACAGGCCACTCGTTGCACAGGTCGATGCTGGTATTAGCTGCCAGAGCTTTGGCATGTCCTCCTATTTCGCCTTTAGTGGCGGTCCACATGAACGGCTGACTGGTCGCTTCGGTGTTATGCCCGAAGCCTGTGAAAAGGTGACGATCCATGCGCTCCAGCCGATAAGTGGGCGAAGACTGAAACTGTTCGATCGCAGTCAGTTCCGGGTCTTTTACACAGAACCACGGCAGTTCGCACACCTGGATCGTGGGGGTGGTTTCATCAAGGGTTGGGCTTTCATGCCCGGTGAGGGCGGGCGGTGGTGGCAGGTCGCTGAATTGCGCTGACAGCGTCAGGCGTAGCGAATAGACCGCAAGGCTTGGCTTGGCGTAGCTGTCACTGCCGATGAACGTGCCGGGGGCCAGGTAGAGTTCGCCAACTGATGCATCGGGAGGGGTAATCGACCAGGCGCTCAAATCGTTGGCGGAGCCGCTACCTTTATCGTTCCAGATCAGTTCGCCCGCTTGAGCCGTCACCACCAGGTCTTCTCGTACACAGCGCACAGCATGGCGCGAGGGTTTGTCGTAGTTCATGCCGTACACCAGCCCCATCGCCACATAGCCTTCTGGCGGTATCGGGCGCCAGATGGACGCGTTGCTTCGCGCGCCCGTTCCTTCATCCTGCCACACCAAGTGGTAATCGACCGGCGGACGCAGGGCCGTGCCATTGACCTTATTCGTGTCGCTGACGACTGCGACGATCTTGTCATGGTTGATATTGCGATAGTGATCCACCGCAATATCACCCAAGGAGTAAAACGGGCTCAGTTCATCGGATGCAGTGCTCGGCCTCCAGAGGCCGACGGCTTTGTGCGCGCCGGACCCCTTGTCGTTCCACAGAGGTAGAAACTCGCTGGTAAAGCTGATGAGCAGGTCGTTGAATTGCAGAGGCTTCATGGAGGGCTCTCCAGTTGATTGGAGCATCAACTATCGAGTAGTTCGTCTGGCGCAGAGCGGTAGTTATATAGCGGGTGGGCGTGGGGCCTGTGTTGGCGTTTTACTTGCGCCACGTAAAGCCTGGTCGGGCAAGGGTGTACAGGTGACCGTGCACTCGCGGGTGGGTGGGTATTCGCTCCAGTACACACTGTCGCCGTCGGTGTAGCTGACGTCAGAAGCGACCTGAGTACCGTTGTGTCGCAGCAGTCGGTAGTCACTCTGGATCAGGTAAACCGCCACAGCTTTGTTTGCCGGGACTGCGGCGGCAATTTCGAACGCGGTTGACGTGGTCCATCCATTCGACGACGTTTCGGTATGCGTCAGGCTCTTGCTCAACTTGGCTGAGAATTTTATCGAGGAGCCTAACAGTGAAAACTGCCATTCTCCGCCGACTTCGATCGCGGTGGTGTTGGTGAGGGTCGTCGAATTTGCGCCGTTTTCTCCTCGGGTGGCAGTCCATTTAAAGGTCTGGTTAACCGAAGTCTGGTTATGCCCGAACCCGACCAACACGTACCGGTCCGAGCGCTCCAACCGATAGGTGGGCGATGTGCGCAACTGTTCGATCGGGTGCAAATTAGGGTCTTTTACCGTAAACCAGGCAATCTCGCAGGTGTGTGTGAGGTGGGCGGCCTCGAACGGCGAGGGTTGCCGATAGCCAGGGAGTGCGGGGGCGGGTGGTGCGTTGCTGACAGTCTGTTGTATCTGCATGCGCAATGAGTAAGCGGCAATATGGGTTGTGGGCTTGGTGTAACTGTCGGCACCCACAAACGTACCTGCCGAAAAATACGCTTCCCCTGAAGCGGCGCCTGGCGGGGCAATGTTCCAGGCGCTGAAGTCCTTGAGGGCACCGCTGCCTTTGTCGTTCCAGACCAGATCGCTGATGTAGGAAGCGATGACCAAGTCAGCTCTGACACAGCGGATGGCATTGCGCGACGGCTTGTCATGACCGATGCCGCACACCAGACCAAGCGCGACGTACCCTTGGGGCGGAATAGGGCGCCATATGGAGCCGTCGGCATAGGCGTTTGAGCCTGAGTCTTTCCACACAAGGTCGTATTCAACGGGCGCACTGAGAGCCCTTTGCAGCCCGACAACGTGTGTTTCGCTGACAACAGCGACAATACGGTGTTTGTTGACGTTGTCGTAGCCGCCAACCACCAAGTCCCCGAGGGGGAAAAAGTCATTGAGAAAGTCTGAGGACGGGACGGGGCGCCAGAAACTGACCGGGTTTTCACTGCCCGCGCCTTTGTCGTTCCAGAGCGGGCTGAACTCGGTGGTGAAGTTGATCAGTAGGTTTGAATAGCGGATTGATTCCATGGCAAAGCGAGTCCTGAATGGGTGAACCGTAAGGGCCAACTATTCAGGAACGTGCGTGCCGAGAAGGGTATTTATCTAGGCACCGGGAAATACGTGCCGTTTTTCCCATGTCCAGCCATCGCCTGGTTACTGCGCACGCTGATCATCAACTTGATATCAATCCAGTCGATGCCCTGGGCCTTGAGCTTGGGCAGTTCGCGCTCAAGCACCGCCAGGGTTTGCGGGTAAGGGTGGCCGATCATCACCACCGAGCCTTGTTTATGGGCCAGCTTGATTGCGGTTTGCAGCTGCGTGGTAATTGCACCTTCAGTGCGTTCGTCATCGAGGAACACATCCCGCGAGACATGGGCCAAACCAATCTTCTGCGCCTCGGCGGCCGCGACGGTTTGCGCGCTGGTGCGGCTGTCGACAAAGAACTTGTTACGCCGTTGCAGTTCAGCCATCAACCAGGCCATCGCCGCCGGTTGCGCGGTCATGCGGCTGCCCATGTGGTTGTTGATGCCTGCGGTGTAGGGCACAGCCTTGAAGGCGGCGTCCAAGCGTTTGCCGAGTTCTTCGATAGGCAGGTCGGGGTGCCAGGCGAAGGGGCCAGTGGCCGGGTCCATGGGCATGTGCAGGATGACGATTTTGCCGGCCTTGTGCGCTTCACGCGCGAATTCGGCGGCGTGGGGCGTGTCGGGCATGATTGCCGTGGTCACCGGCCCAGGCAGGGCCAGCACACGACGGTCCCTGGGCAGGTTTTGCCCCAGGTCGTCGATGATGAGGGTCAGGTAGGCTTTGTGAGGCTCATCGGCAGGGGCCGCTTGGGCGACCCCTGCCAGGCTGAGCAGCGCAGCGATGATCAGTGCAAAACGCATATCAACGGCTGCGGGTGATGCTCAGGCCTTTGAGCAGGCTCAGCGCCTGGGCCAGTTGGTAGTCATCGTCCTGCGGCATCGGCTTGGCTTTGGTGCTGCTGCCGGACGGCTGGTCGGCGCCGCCGTTGCCATTGCCCAAGTGACCTTGCAGGTCAGCTTCCTTGTAGTACTCGCTGTCGGCCTCGTTGGTGATCTTGGCCTTGCGCACTTCGATGTCCGGGACGATGCCCTGGGCCTGGATCGAGCGACCGTTTGGCGTGTAGTAGAGCGCCGTGGTGATCTTCAACGCGCGGTCGTTGTTCAGCGGCAACACGGTTTGCACCGAGCCTTTGCCGAAGCTGGTGGTACCCATCAGCACGCCACGTTTTTGGTCTTGCAGGGCGCCGGCGACGATTTCTGACGCCGAGGCGCTGCCGCCGTTGATCAGCACGGCCAGTGGTACGCCTTCGCTCAGGTCATTGCCAGTGGCCGAGAAGCGCAACTCGGAGTTGGCGATACGGCCTTTGGTGTAGACGATCAGGCCTTTGGTGATGAAGTGGTCGACCACTTCCACCGCCGCCTGCAGCACGCCGCCTGGGTTGTTACGCAGGTCGAGCACGATGCCGTTGAGCTTCTTGCCGTTGTCTTTGCGCAGCTTGGCCAGGGCCTTGGCTACTTCGTCGCCGGTCTTGACCTGGAACTGGGTGATACGGATGTAGCCGTAGCCTGACTCAAGCAATTGGCTCTTCACGCTTTTGACAGTGATGGTCGCGCGCGCCAAGGTCACGTCAAACGGGGTGCCGCCGTCGCGTACCAGGGTCAGGGTGATTTTCTGGCCGAGCTTGCCGCGCATCTTGTCGACGGCTTCGGTCATGGTCTGGCCGCGGGTCGGCTGGCCGTTGATCTTCACGATCAAGTCGCCGGCCTGGATACCGGCCTTGGACGCCGGAGTGTCGTCGATTGGCGAAACTACTTTGATCTGGCCGTCTTCGGAGCCCACTTCGATGCCCAGGCCACCGAACTCACCGCTGGTGCTTTCCTGCAGTTCGGCAAAATCTTCCGGGCCCAGGTAGGCGGAGTGCGGGTCGAGGTTGCTGAGCATGCCCTTGATGGCATTTTCCAGCAGGGTCTTGTCGTCTACGGGTTCGACATAGGCAGCCTTGATCCTGTCCATGACCTCGGCAAAGGTGCGCAGCTCGTCCAGCGGCAGCGGCGCCTTGGTGGTCGCGGCCGTGGCGGCGGGTGCAGCCACAGCGGCCTGGTCGGCAAAAGCCAGAGGCGCGCCGATCACCAGGGCGATCGTCAGGGCCAGCGAAGTGAGGCGGGACAAATGCAGCATGTCGAACGAACTCCTAATGTAGATGCGACCCTATCCTTGGGAACGGCACCATTGTGCGGGATCGCTCGGGCGACCCTGCTGACGAATAGCGAAGTACAGCGCCGGAGTGTCCTGGCCACCACTGTTACCGACAGTGGAGATGGATTCACCGGCTTTTACAACATCACCTGCCGACTTGAGTAAAGTCTGATTGTGGCCGTAAAGGCTCAAATAGCCATTACCGTGGTCAAGAATCACCAACAAACCGGCACCGCGCAGCCAATCAGCAAACACCACACGCCCGCCGTGAACGGCGTGGACCTGGCTGCCGGCGGCGGCGCTGATCATCACCCCATCCCACTTGGCGCGGGTGTCATCGCCACGGGTTTCACCAAAGCGTGCCAGCAGTCGACCATCAACTGGCCATGGAAGTTTGCCGCGAGCTGAAGCAAAAGGGCCGCCGAACGACTCGCCACTGCTGGAAACCAGTGGGCCAGGGGCTGCATGCGCCGGTTTACGGGGCGCCGGGGCGTCGGTGGTGGCTGCCAGTTCGGCCTCACGCTGGCGCTTTTTTTCGGCTTCCTGCTGGGCGACCAGCGCTTTTTGCCGCGCTTCTTCGGCCTCACGTGCCTGGCGGGCCAGGGTTTCTTCGATGGTTTTGAGGACTTTGCCCAGGTCGGCCTGGTCCTGCTCGCGGGCCTGGAGTTTGGCGTCACGGGCTTTCACGTCGTTATTGAGCTTGGCCAGGGCCAACTGGCGGTCCTTACGCACCGTGTCCAACTGGTCGCGCTGGGCGTCAAGGTTGCTTTTCTGGTCGAGCAACTGTGACTGCTGGTCGGCAATTTCTTGCTCGACATTGGCCAGTTGCCGCAGGGTTTCGTTAAAACCCTTTAGTTGCGCCAGGCGTGCCTTGCTCAGGTAGTCGTAGTAGGTGAGGGTGCGGGCGAATTTTTCCGGGTTCTGCTGGTTGAGCAGCAGCTTGAGGTATTCCTGGCGGCCGCTCTGGTAGGCGGCGCGAGCCTGAATTGCGATCAGGCGTTGCTGTTCAACGCGGGCGCTCTGGAGTTTTTTTTTCTCAGCGTCGAGTCGCTCCAGTTCCGACTCGCTCTTCTTTAATTCTTTTTGCAGCTCCTGGACCTGCTTCTCCAGCTTGCCCATCTCGGTTTCCGTGCCGCGCAGGTCTTTCTGCACCCCGGATTTCTCTTCCTGGAGCTTGCCGAGCAGTTTTTTCAGCTCGGTAATGTCCTGACGCGTAGCGTCCAACTGTTGTTGGGTTTGCGCGCGCTCATCGGCAAAAGCCGGTTGGAGCAGGCAGACAAGAGCGAGGGTAATCAAGGCGCGAAGCATAGAGGCGGGCGACACCAGGGAAAGGGACGGCCTAGTATGCCCGCCAAGCGCGGCAAAAAAAACGCCCAATTCGGGCGGAGGAGCAAGATAGGTGCCGAGTGGTGGGCATATTGATCGTTCCCACGCTCTGCGTGGGAATGCATCGCGTGACGCTCTGCGTCACCAATGCGCAGAATTCGGGCTTGGTATTGCAAGTGGGACGCAGAGCGTCCCCGGCGGCATTCCCACGCAGAGCGTGGGAACGATCAGCGGTTACACCAGAATCGAAGTGCCAGTCATCTCGGCCGGCTTCTCCAGGCCCATCAGTTTCAGCATGGTCGGCGCCACATCCGCCAGCACGCCACCTTTACGCACTTTCAGGTCGCGCTTGCCGACATAGATGAACGGCACCGGCTCGGTGGTGTGGGCCGTGTGGGCTTGGCCGGTGGATTCGTCGGACATCTGCTCGCAGTTGCCGTGGTCAGCGGTGATCAGCGCTTCGCCGCCGACTTTTTCCAGGGCGTCGACGATGCGGCCGACGCACAGGTCCAAGCATTCCACGGCCTTGATTGCCGCTTCCAGATTGCCGCTATGGCCGACCATGTCGCCGTTGGCGTAGTTGACCACGATCACGTCATAACGCTGATTGTCGATGGCGTCGACGATCTTGTCGGTCACTTCCGGCGCGCTCATTTCCGGCTGCAGGTCGTAGGTGGCGACTTTTGGCGACGGGATGAGGATGCGCTCTTCCCCTGGGAACGGTTCTTCACGCCCGCCGGAGAAGAAGAAGGTGACGTGGGCATATTTCTCGGTTTCGGCGATGCGCAGCTGGGTCTTGCCGTTTTTTGCCAAGTAGTCGCCCAGCACGTTTTCCAGGCTGCCCGGGGCGAAAGCCGACGGGGCCGGGATGTTGGCGGCGTATTGGGTGAGCATCACGAACTCGACCTTCGGCTGGCGTGCGCGTTCGAAGTCCTTGAAGCCGGCATCAACGAACACATGGCTCAACTCGCGGGCACGGTCGGCGCGGAAGTTCATGAACACCACGGCGTCGCCGTCTTCCACTTTCACCGGCTCGCCGAGGGTGGTGGCTTTGACGAATTCATCGCTCTCGCCACGGGCGTAGGCGGCTTCGAGGCCTTCCTGGGCGGTGGCGGCGTTGAATTCGGCCTGGCCGTTGACGATCAGGTTGTAAGCCTGGGACACACGGTCCCAGCGGTTGTCACGGTCCATGGCGAAGTAGCGGCCTACCAGGCTGGCGATGCGGCCTTTGCCCAGGGCTGCGAAGGTGGCGTCGAGCAGTTCGATGGACGATTGCGCGCTTTTCGGTGGGGTGTCGCGGCCGTCGAGGAAGGCGTGCAGGTAGATCTTGTCGGCGCCGCGCTTGAAGGCCAGTTCGGCCATGGCGACCAGGTGGTCCTGGTGGCTGTGTACACCACCATCGGACAGCAGGCCCATGAAGTGCACGGCCTTGCCGGCGGCGACTGCTTTATCTACCGCCGCGCAAATGGTCGGATTCTCGAAGAACTCGCCGTCACGGATCGATTTGGTGACACGGGTGAAGTCCTGATAGACCACTCGTCCGGCGCCAAGATTCATGTGGCCGACTTCCGAGTTGCCCATCTGGCCGTCCGGCAGGCCGACGTCCATGCCGGAGCCGGAGATCAAACCGTTAGGCACGGTGGCGGTCAGGCGGTCCAGTACAGGCTTGTTGGCCGAGTACACGGCGTTGTCGTGGTGGCTTTCACTGTGTCCGAAGCCATCGAGAATTATCAGGACCAAAGGTTTAGGCGTAGTAGTCATAGATCCTCTCGCGGCGCTAATAAGGAAGACAATTGAAAAGGGAGTGGCAGTTTAAAGCGAAGTTCCGACCACGTCACCGCTTTACGGGGGTTGGCCGCCCCCGGCGGCTGTGTATACTTACCGCCATTTTAACGCCCTGGAACCTCCTTGATGGTTGATCACCTGATTGCATTTGCCACTGCCCACTATCTGCTCGCGGGTGCCTTCGTCATCCTGCTGGCGCTGCTGATCGCTCATGAAATGAGCCGTGGTGGCCGCAGCCTGAGCACGTCGGAGCTGACCGCGCTGGTCAACAAGGATGAGGCCGTTGTCGTTGATATTCGCCCGGTCAAGGATTTTGCCGCCGGCCATATCGTCGGTGCCCTGAACATTCCACAGGACAAGCTGATCGCACGCCTGGCCGAGCTGGAAAAACACAAAGCCAAGACCATCATCCTGGTCGACGCCCAAGGCCAGCACGCCGGCACCCACGCCCGCGAAATGCTCAAGGCCGGTTTCACCGCCGCCAAACTGTCCGGCGGTATCGGCAGTTGGAAGGCCGATAACCTGCCGCTGGTGAAGTGATATGAGCCAGGTTGTCGTGTATTCCAGCGATTGGTGCCCTTACTGCATGCGGGCCAAGGCCTTGCTGGAGAAAAAGGGTGTTGCCTTCGAAGAGATCAAGGTCGACGGCAAACCTCAAGTGCGCGCCGAAATGGCCCAGAAGGCGGGACGCACGTCCGTGCCGCAGATCTGGATCGGCGCCAAGCACATCGGTGGCTGCGATGACCTGTTTGCCCTGGAGCGCGCCGGTAAACTCGATGCGCTGCTGCTCGTCTGACTCCTAAACCCTAAAAGACCCCAAGATCAAGAAGGATCTGCGATGACTGACCAACAGAACACCGAAGCAGCAGAAGCTCAAGGCCCACAGTTTTCGCTGCAGCGGATCTACGTGCGTGACCTGTCGTTCGAAGCGCCGAAAAGCCCGGCTATCTTCCGCCAGGAATGGACTCCAAGCGTTGCGCTGGACCTGAACACCCGCCAAAAAGCCCTGGAAGGTGACTTCCACGAGGTCGTGCTGACCCTGTCGGTTACCGTCAAGAACGGCGACGAAGTGGCCTTTATCGCTGAAGTGCAACAGGCCGGTATCTTCCTGATCCAGGGCCTGGACGAAGCGTCCATGAGCCACACCCTGGGCGCGTTCTGCCCGAACATCCTGTTCCCGTATGCCCGTGAGACTCTGGACAGCCTGGTCACCCGTGGCTCGTTCCCTGCGCTGATGCTGGCTCCGGTGAACTTCGATGCCCTGTACGCTCAAGAGCTGCAGCGCATGCAACAGGAAGGTTCGTCGACCGTTCAGTAAGCCGACGATGTAAAAAAAGCGCCATAACCGGCGCTTTTTTTATGCCCTTGTAGGAGCCGGCTTGCCGGCGATGAGGCCCTTGAAATCGATGTAATGTTCGAGGTCGCTATCGCCGGCAAGCCGGCTCCTACAGAGTGAGAGGGTGTTATTTAAAGCCTAGCTGGCGCCAGCCTTCGTAGACGGCAACGGCGACGGTGTTGGACAAATTCAAGCTGCGGCAACCCTCGCGCATCGGCAAGCGCAGGCGATGGCCGTCGGGCAGGGCGTCGAGCACTTCGGCCGGCAGGCCACGGCTTTCCGGGCCGAACAGGAAGGCGTCGCCTTCGGCGAAGCTGGCATCATGAAACGGCCGCGAGCCCTTGGTGGTGAACGCGAACAGGCGTGGGTGGCCCAGGCTTTCCAGGCAGCTGGCCAGGTCGGCGTGGCGCTTGAGGGTGGCGTACTCGTGGTAGTCCAGCCCGGCGCGGCGCAGGCGCTTGTCGTCCATGTCGAAGCCCAGAGGCTCGATCAAATGCAGGTGGCAGCCACTGTTGGCGCACAGCCTGATAACGTTGCCGGTATTCGGCGGAATTTCTGGTTGAAAAAGGATGACGTGAAACATGCACGGCTCCGAAGGCAAAGATGCGCTGCATTCTACCCCCGAAGAGGACCCAAGGCCGAAGCTATTGCCGAGGGTTATGGGCTCATTGGCGATTGTCGGCCTGATGATCGGCTTGATGATCGGCCGCCTGACCACCCCGGACCCGGTTGAGCTGCAACAGGTAGAGACGGCGACGGATGGGATGATGGTGTGGTTCAACAGCGAACCCAAGCTGCACGGTGAGCATATCGACGGCACCGTGGCGCTGCTGTTCGACGCGCAAGGCAAGGCTGCCAGCGGGCAACTCAAGGTCAATGACAAGGATGTGAACTGGCGCGTGCGCAAGACCGACGGCGGGTTGCTGCTGAACCTGGTGGCGGCTCGGCCGTTGCGCGGGGACTGGAAAGGGGAGAAGGTCGATGGCCGCTGGCGGCTGGAGATCCGTCTCCAAGAGCAATAAAAGAGGGAATCCCCGGCCTGCCTGTACCAAGGTTCCCAAAACGGGCTGGGGCTATGGGCGGCGTGCCGCATAAGCCCCGGGTGTAAAGAAGGGAGTTCCCGGCCTGCCTGTACCAGGGCTCCCAAAACGGGGTGAAGCTTTAAAGGCTTCGGTGTTAAAGAGGGAGTCCCCGGCCTGCCTGTACCGAGGTTCCCCAAAGCGGTGTGGAGCGCGACGCGGTTCGCATCAAGCACTCCGGGTGTAAAGAGGGGATTCTCGGCCTGCCTGTACCAAGGTCCCCGAAACTGGGTTGTACAAGGGTTATTGCAGGGCGCGTGCCAGAACTTGCAATTTGTACCGAAAAAAATTCCCAGAAAGCGCAAAGCCCCGGAATACGGGGCTTTGGTGTTTTTGGTTTTCAGATTTTTCTCAGCGTGGCCGAGATTTTAAGCATTGCATCCGTGCGCGATGCCGGTTCGTGGTGCATTGAAGCGGTGCACGAAGATCGGGTTTGATCGTTCCCACGCTCCGCGTGGGAATGCATCCTGTGACGCTCCGCGTCATGACTCTAAAAGCGGACGCAGAGCGTCCAGGGCGGCATTCCCACGCAGAGCGTGGGAACGATCACGGGCGGTGATCAGCCCTCATCCCCCTCATCATCATCCCCACCATCGACCTTCATACCCAGCTCCTTGATTTTGCGAGTCAGGGTATTGCGGCCCCAGCCCAGCAGCACGGCGGCGTCGCGACGGCGGCCGGCTGTGTGCTTCAAGGCGGTCTCGATCATGATCCGCTCGAAGGCCGGCACGGCGCTGTCCAGCAGGTTCGATTGGCCGCGTGCCAGGGCCTGGTCGGCCCATTGGCGCAACGCTTGTTCCCAGTTGGTGACCGGCGCCGAATCCTGCGGCAGGCTCAACAGCTCCGGCGGCAGGTCGCTGATATGCACTTCGCGCCCGGACGCCATCACGGTGATCCAGCGGCAGGTGTTCTCCAGCTGGCGCACGTTACCCGGCCACGGCAGGTTCTTCAGGTATTCCTCTGTCTCGCTTTTCAGCAGCTTCGGCTCAACCGCCAGCTCTTGGGCGGCGCGGCTGAGGAAGTGGCGGGCGAGGGTCGGAATGTCTTCGCGGCGGTCCGACATGCGTGGAATGTGGATGCGGATCACATTGAGGCGGTGGAACAAATCCTCACGGAATTTGCCCGCGTGCACCAGGGTTTCCAGGTTCTGGTGGGTCGCGGCGATGATGCGCACGTCGACCTTGACCGGCGTGTGCCCGCCGACGCGGTAGAACTCACCGTCCGCCAATACGCGCAGCAAGCGGGTTTGGGTGTCGGCCGGCATGTCGCCGATCTCATCGAGGAACAGCGTGCCGCCGTCCGCCTGTTCAAAACGACCGCGACGCAGGTTGGCTGCACCGGTGAACGCGCCTTTCTCATGGCCGAATAGCTCGGACTCCATCAAGTCCTTCGGAATCGCCGCCATGTTCAGTGCGATAAACGGCGAGGCCGCCCGTGGGCTGTGACGGTGCAGGGCGTGGGCTACCAGCTCTTTACCGGTACCCGACTCGCCGTTGATCAGCACGGTGATGTTGGAGTGGCTCAAGCGTCCGATGGCGCGAAACACTTCCTGCATCGCCGGGGCTTCGCCGATGATTTCCGGGGTCCGGGTCAGCGTCGGCGGGGCTTCCTGGCTTTGCTGTTCCTGGGCGTGCTGGTTGGCGCGCTTGACCAGCGCTACCGCCTCGTCCACATCGAACGGCTTGGGCAGGTATTCAAACGCGCCGCCCTGATAGGACGCGACAGCGCTGTCCAGGTCGGAGTGCGCGGTCATGATGATCACCGGCAGGCGTGGGTGCTGTTCGCGAATCCGCGCCAGCAAGTCCAGGCCACTGGCGCCGGGCATGCGGATGTCGGAAATGATCACGTCCGGCTGCTGGCGAGCCAGGCGGCTCATCACCCCGTCGGCGCTGTCGAAGCTCTGGGTGGTCATGCCTTCCTGTTGCAAGGCTTTCTCGAGGACCCAGCGGATAGAACGGTCGTCATCGACGATCCAGACAGTTTCACTACGGCTCATGTCGATGGGGCTCCTTGTTCCAGAGGCAGAAAGATCGAGAAGGTGGTGTGGCCAGGATGGCTCTCACATTCGATCAGACCCTGGTGCTGGCTGATGATGTTCTGGGTAATGGCCAGGCCCAGCCCGGTACCGTCCGGACGGCCGCTGACCATGGGAAAGAAAATGGTTTCCTGGAGTTCCGCAGGAATGCCTGGGCCGTTGTCGATGATCTCGACCTTGGTCACCAGGCGATGGCGCACGTGGCCGATGGTGAACTGGCGCAAGGCGCGGGTGCGCAGGCTGATGCGCCCCAGGCGCAGCTCGTTCTGGCTGCTGATGGCCTGCATGGCGTTGCGCACGATGTTGAGCACGGCCTGGATCATTTGCTCGCGGTCGATCAACACGTCGGGAATGCTTGGGTCGTAGTCGCGCACCAAGGTGATGCAGCCTTGGCTTTCGGCCTCGACCAACTGGCAGACGCGCTCAAGTACCTCGTGCACATTGGTCATCGCCAGCGACGGCAGCTTGTTGGAGCCGAGCATACGGTCCACCAGGTTGCGCAGGCGGTCGGCTTCTTCAATGATGACGTTGGTGTAGTCCTTGAGGTGCTCGTCCGGCAGCTCTCGAGCGAGCAATTGCGCGGCGCCGCGAATCCCGCCGAGCGGGTTTTTGATCTCGTGGGCCAGCCCGCGCACCAGCATCTTGCTGGTTTCCTGTTTGGACAATTGCGCTTCTTCTTTGGTGATGCGCAGCAGGCGGTCGCGGGGGTGCACTTCGAGCAGCAGCAGGGTGGCGCCGTTGCTCAGGATTGGGGTCACGGCGTAGTCGACGGTCAGGGTCTGGCCGGTGAGGGCCGTGAGCATCGCCTCGCGCTTGGTGAACGGATGTGCCTGCTCCACTGCCTGGCGCAGCGAGCTCAAGGCTTCGGCCGACTCGGTGAACAATTCGCTGATGAACTGCCCATGGCTGCGCTGGCCGCTGATGGCCAGGAGCATCTCCGCCGCCGGGTTCATATACTCAAGACGCAGATCGTCATTGAGCAGGATGGTCGCGGTGGTCAGGTTGTCGAGTAACAAACGGTGCAGTGCATCGCTGATGGTCATCAGGACCTCTTTTGGAGCAAGGCGCGGGCTTGAGGCACACGCTGATACAAGGAAAATGCAAAAACCAAACCAAGGCTCCGAAAAGAAGCGCGAAAGCCTTGAAATGGGTGTTTCAGGCGCGAAACTGTGGCGTTCTGCCAGCTTGCTCGGGAAGAATCGAACCAAAATGGGCTGGGAAGGTGGGAAGAGTGCAGGCTGTCGCACCAATATAGTGCGGTTTTGTGACGATTGTTCAGGAAAGCGTGGAGGGCGCATCTGAATGCCCGCAATCCAAATGTGGGAGCGAGCAAGACCGCTCCCACAGTTTTGATTGGGTTTGCAGTCTTTAACCTTTGTAGATGCACAGCTCGGCAGTGGCGCGGATCATCGCGAGCTGGCGCGTCGGGTCATTCAGCGGCTCATGAACGGCTGCGGCCAGCCACTGGGGGCACTGCGGGTCGGTGCGCTGCGGGGTGAAGTCGGCCAGTTGCTGGAGCAGACGCTTTTGCAGTTGGTCCAGCTGCGGGCGAATTTGCTTTACCAGATCCGGGCGCGGGTCGTCGGGCGCTTGGCCTTGGAACTGCCAGTCGGAAAGGTGGGTGTATTGCACCAGTTTATTGGCCTCGATCTGCGCCGAAAAAAATTGCTCGGCAGCGGCGGGGTCCAATTTGTAAGTGAGCGCCTGGGCGACGACGCTGGCAATCACTTCCTGTTCCCGTTTCTTGTCTTCTACGGGCTTGTGGCTGTCCCATTTGCTCAGGGCCACCTGGTCGGCGATGGCCAGGCGTTCGGCGATGCTGTTGAGCAGGGGCTCCAGGGTGGGCGGTGCAGCGAGTGCGCTGCCGCTGACAAACAACAAAGCGTATGCAAGTCGTAGCTTCAAAGGTGATCTCCTGTGGGGCGGCGGTGGGCAGTGTGTCAGTCAATACAACAGGTGCCTGATGCCGCGCAATCGCGGGCAAACCTTCTGCAGCATTTTTTAAAAACTCCGGACAAAAAAAGACCTCCCGAAGGAGGTCTTTTTTCATCACGCCACGTTAAGCGGCGCTACCGGATCAGCAGCTGTAGTACAGCTCGTATTCCAGTGGGTGTACGAAGGTGCGTACTTTGATTTCTTCTTCGCTTTTCAGCTCGATGTAGGCATCGATGAAGTCGTCGCTGAATACGCCGCCTTTGGTCAGGAACGCACGGCCCTTGTCCAGCTCTTCCAGGGCTTCTTTCAGGCTGCCGCACACTTGTGGGATCTCTTTGGCCTCTTCAGGCGGCAGGTCGTACAAGTTTTTGTCGGCGGCGTCGCCAGGGTGGATCTTGTTCTGGATACCGTCCAGGCCAGCCATTACCAGGGCTGCGAAGGCCAGGTACGGGTTGGCTGCCGGGTCCGGGAAGCGAGCTTCGATACGGCGAGCGCGAGGGCTGGACACGTAAGGAATACGGATCGAGGCGGAACGGTTACGGGCCGAGTAGGCCAGCATTACCGGTGCTTCGAAACCTGGGACCAGACGCTTGTAGGAGTTGGTCGCTGGGTTGGTGAAGCCGTTCAGGGCCTTACCGTGCTTGATGATACCGCCGATGAAGTACAGGGCAGTGTCGGACAGGCCGGCATAACCTTCGCCGGCGAAGGTGTTCTTGCCATCTTTAGCGATGGACAGGTGAACGTGCATACCCGAACCGTTATCGCCGTACAGAGGCTTAGGCATGAAGGTAGCGGTACGGCCGTAGGCATCAGCCACGTTGTGTACGCAGTACTTCAGGGTCTGAACTTCGTCAGCCTTGGCAACCAGGGTGTTGAACTTCACACCGATTTCGTTCTGGCCGGCAGTCGCCACTTCGTGGTGGTGAACTTCGATGACAAGGCCCATTTCTTCCATGGCGTTGCACATGGAGGTACGGATTTCGTGGTCGTGGTCGAATGGCGGAACTGGGAAGTAGCCACCTTTGACGCCTGGACGGTGGCCTTTGTTGCCGCCTTCCACGTCCTGGTCGGACATCCACGAACCTTGTTCGGAGTAGATTTTGAACATGGAGCCGGAGATGTCGGACTTGAACTTGACCGAATCAAAGATGAAGAATTCTGGCTCAGGGCCTACGAATACGGTGTCGCCGATACCGGTCGATTTCAGGTATTCCTCGGCACGCTTGGCGATCGCACGTGGGTCACGGTCGTAGCCTTGCATGGTCGAAGGTTCGATCACGTCGCAGACGATGATCAGAGTTGGGTCTTCGGTGAAAGGGTCGAGAACGGCAGTGCTGTCGTCCGGCATCAGGATCATGTCGGAAGCTTCGATGCCTTTCCAGCCGGCAATGGAGGAGCCGTCGAACATCTTGCCTTCTTCAAAGAAAGCGTCATCCAGAGCATCACGAGCCGGCATGGTCACGTGGTGCTGAGTACCTTTGGTGTCCGTGAAGCGCAGATCAATCCATTTAACGTCATGATCTTTGATGAGTTGAACCGACTTCGACATGGTGTCCTCCGGGTGGCTTCGGGCTGGGTAGTGGAGTTAGCCCTTAGAATGTGGGTGATGCCGGCGCGAATACTCGACCAAGGCAACCTGCCTCACAAGAGAGCAAATTGCATGCCAGTGCGCCAACATGGCCTTTTTGCCTCAAAATGGCCCCTATAAAGGTGCAATCCGTTGAAACGGAATAAATAACGCACTGCAATGTAGCGTCATTTTGTGCAAATGACCTGTTTTGGTGCGCATTGAGTGCGATGCATATTAACTGGTTAAACCTTGAGCGATTTCCGCTATAATCCGCGCCCCCCTTTTTCAGCAGGCCCGGCGCGCGCTGTTTCCATGAAATTAATCGTAAAAGTCTTCCCCGAGATCACCATCAAAAGCCGACCGGTACGGACGCGTTTCATCCGTCAATTGGCGAAGAACATCCGTGCCGTGCTCCGCGATCTGGACCCGGCTGTGGTGGTGAACGGTGTGTGGGATAACCTCGAGCTGGAAACCCGTATCACCGACGCCAAAGCCTTGAAGGACATGACCGAGCGCCTGAGCTGCATGCCGGGCATCGCGCATTTCCTGCAGGTGGATGAGTACCCGCTGGGCGACTTCGACGACATCACCGAGAAGTGCAAGCAGCACTACGGCAGTGCGCTGGAGGGGAAGATTTTTTCGGTGCGTTGCAAGCGTGCCGGCAAGCACACCTTCAGCTCCATGGATGTCGAAAAATACGTCGGCAGCAAGCTGCGTCGCGAGTGCGGCGCCGCCGGAATTTCCCTGAAAGCGCCGCAAATTGAAGTGCGCATGGAAATTCGCGACCAACGGTTGTTTGTGATCCACAGCCAGCACAACAGCATCGGCGGCTACCCCTTGGGCGCCCTGGAACAGACCCTGGTACTGATGTCCGGCGGTTTCGATTCCACGGTTGCCGCTTACCAGATCATGCGCCGCGGCCTGATGAGCCACTTCTGCTTCTTTAATCTGGGCGGGCGCGCACATGAATTGGGCGTGATGGAAGTCGCGCACTTCATCTGGAAGAAGTACGGCAGCTCCCAGCGCGTGTTATTTGTCAGTGTGCCGTTTGAAGAAGTGCTCGGCGAAATTCTCGGCAAAGTCGATAACAGTCATATGGGCGTGGTATTGAAGCGTATGATGTTGCGCGCCGCGTCCAGGATCGCCGACCAGTTGCAGATTGACGCGCTGGTGACCGGTGAAGCGATTTCCCAGGTGTCCAGCCAGACGCTGCCGAACCTGTCGCTGATCGACTGTGTGACCGAAAAGCTGGTGCTGCGCCCGCTGATCGCCAGTCACAAGCAGGACATCATCGACTTGGCCGAGGAAATCGGCACGGCGGATTTTGCCAAGCACATGCCTGAATATTGCGGGGTCATCTCGGTGAACCCCAAGACCCACGCCAAGCGCAACCGCGTGGAGTACGAAGAACAACAGTTCGACATGGCGATTCTGGAGCGTGCGCTCGAGAACGCCAAAATGGTGCCGATCGATCGTGTAATCGACGAATTGGGCCAGGATGTGAAAATCGAAGAAGTCAGCGAAGCCCTGGCGGGTCAGATCGTCGTCGACATCCGTCACCCGGATGCTGCTGAAGATGAGCCGCTGGAAATCGCTGGCATCGACGTGCAAACGCTGCCGTTCTACGCACTGAACGCGCGTTTCAAGGAACTGGATAACAGCCGTCAGTACCTGCTGTATTGCGACAAAGGCGTGATGAGTCGCCTGCATGCCCACCATTTGCTCAGTGAGGGGCATGCCAATGTGCGCGTTTATCGACCGAGCTAAGAGCCCGGGGCTGTTTGCCTGTGGCCTGCGTCACCGGCCCCCCGACTCTGCCGTCAAGCTGTAACGGCAAGGCCTGACTCTACTGTTAATCGCTGCCACGACCTGTCAGCACACCGAATCCTCTGATCGAGATACACAAGTGATCGAAAATCTACGTAACATCGCCATCATTGCTCACGTTGACCATGGTAAAACCACCCTGGTAGACAAACTCCTGCGTCAATCCGGCACCCTGGAGCGCAACGAGCTCAACGACGAGCGCGTGATGGACTCCAACGACCAGGAAAAAGAGCGCGGTATTACCATCCTGGCTAAAAACACCGCTATCAACTGGAACGGCTACCACATCAACATCGTGGATACCCCGGGCCACGCCGACTTCGGCGGCGAAGTTGAACGTGTAATGTCGATGGTTGACTCCGTTCTGCTGCTGGTTGATGCCCAAGACGGCCCTATGCCGCAAACCCGTTTCGTGACCAAGAAGGCTTTCGAAGCCGGCCTGCGTCCGATCGTGTGCATCAACAAGGTTGACCGTCCAGGCGCGCGTCCGGACTGGGTTCTGGACCAGATCTTCGACCTGTTCGACAACCTGGGTGCTACCGAAGAACAGCTGGACTTCAAAGTCGTCTACGCCTCGGCCCTGAACGGCATTGCCGGTCTGGAACACACCGACATGGCTGAAGACATGACCCCGCTGTACCAGTCGATCGTCGACAACGTACCTGCGCCGAAAGTTGACCGTGAAGGCCCGTTCCAGATGCAAATCTCGGCACTGGACTACAACAGCTTCCTGGGCGTTATCGGTGTTGGCCGTATCGCTCGTGGTAGCGTCAAGCCGAACACTCCAGTTGTCGCCATCGGCGCCGACGGCAAGAAACGCAACGGTCGTATCCTGAAGCTGATGGGTCACCACGGTCTGCACCGTATCGACGTTGAAGAAGCTTTCGCAGGCGACATCGTATGCGTGAGCGGTATGGACTCGTTGTTCATCTCCGACACCCTGTGCCAGCCGGACAACGTCGAGGCGATGAAGCCTCTGACCGTTGACGAGCCAACCGTTTCCATGACCTTCCAGGTAAACGACTCGCCTTTCTGCGGTAAAGAAGGCAAGTTCGTGACTTCCCGTAACATCAAGGAACGTCTGGACAAAGAGCTGCTGTACAACGTTGCACTGCGCGTTGAAGAAGGCGACTCGGCTGACAAGTTCAAAGTTTCCGGCCGTGGTGAGCTGCACCTCTCGGTACTGATCGAAACCATGCGTCGCGAAGGCTTCGAAATGGGCGTTGGTCGTCCAGAAGTGATCATCCGTCAGGTTGACGGCGTGAAGCAGGAACCGTTCGAAAACGTCACCATCGACACCCCGGAAGAATCCCAGGGCAAGGTGATGGAAGAGATGGGTCTGCGTAAAGGCGACCTGACCAACATGGTGCCGGATGGCAAAGGCCGTGTGCGTCTGGAATACAACATCCCTGCTCGTGGTCTGATCGGTTTCCGTAACCAGTTCCTGACCCTGACCAACGGTGCTGGCATCCTGACCTCGATCTTCGATCGCTACGACACCATGAAGTCCGGCGACATGTCCGGCCGTCAGAACGGTGTTCTGGTATCGGTAGAAACCGGTAAGGCACTGACCTACTCCCTGGAAACTCTGCAGGCGCGTGGCAAGCTGTTCGTTGAACACGGTCAAGAGATCTACAACGGTCAGATCGTTGGTCTGAACAGCCGTGACAACGACATGGGCGTCAACCCAACCAAAGGCAAGAAGCTCGACAACATGCGTGCTTCGGGTAAAGACGAAACCATCGCCCTGGTTCCACCTGTTCGCTTCACCCTGGAACAGGCTCTGGAATTCATCCAGGACGACGAGCTGTGCGAAGTGACGCCGAAGTCCATTCGTCTGCGTAAGAAGATCCTGGACGAAGGCGAGCGTACCCGCGCTGCCAAGAAAGCCAAGAACTGAGTTAACTCAGGCTGAATGAAAAACGCCCCCGGTCGAAAGGCCGGGGGCGTTTTTTTATGCCTGATCGTTCCCACGCTCTGCGTGGGAATGCCTCATGGGACGCTCCGCGTCCCGCTTTCAAGAGCGGACGCAGAGCGTCCAGGGCTGCATTCCCACGCAGAGCGTGGGAACGATCGGATCAGAACTTATCGAGGGTCTTGAACTTGGTCTCGCGCACCACTTCCTTCGGCTTGTACGCGCAATACCCTGGGCGCGGCCCGATTTTCGGGTGGTTGCGGCAGGTATCCGGGCGCTTGTCATAAATAGTGCAGAAGCGGGTCTTACGATCCAGGTACAGGCAGTCGTTGTTGCTCATGCGCTGCAGGGTAAAAATTTCGGATTTGGAATTGAAGCGCTCGACGATGCCTTCTTTCTGCAAACGCTTGGCGATGTTCTTCGGCGGGTCGCCGAGCTCGAACTCATCGACGATGCCAATGCGGATCAGGTCCTTGATCTTCACTTCGACCGGCAGCGTGCAGCAGCTGGACACGCAGCCACCGCACATATGCGCGGAATATTTCTGCCACGTTTCAAGTCGGTCGAGTTCCGCGGCGGCGATCAGTTGAGGCTTCATCAGGGTTCCAAAAGGTGGGGCTGTATCCGGGCGCGCGATCATACCGGGATTGGTGATTTTTTGAACAATATTTTCTGGGTTTCAGCCAAAAGGTGCGCGTGAGTGAAAAGCAGGCACGGCCAATGCATTAAAACCACGCAACCCTGAATGAGTTAAAAAACTGCCGAACCAGAGCGTCTACCGTCTGTCAGACCGACTAGGCTCTAGCAACTCCTTCAATCTCGCCCGAGGTCGCATCGATGTCTCAGGAACCGCTTGCACGAGAAGCAGAGGTAGCCGCATTTCGCGATGCCGTCTTGACCAAACTCACCTACGCGGTGGGCAAGGACCCGGATCACGCCTTCGACCATGACTGGTTCGAAGCCATTGCCCTGGCCGCGCGCGACCAGATGGTCGACCACTGGATGAACCATACGCGGCACATCTACCGCAAAGGTCAGAAGCGGGTTTATTACCTCTCCCTGGAATTCCTTATCGGCCGTTTGCTCTACGACAGCCTGAGCAATCTCGGCTTGCTGGAGATCGCCCGCGAAGCGCTGGTGGAGCTGGGCGTCGACCTGGAGCGCATCCGCCTGCTGGAGCCCGACGCGGCGCTCGGCAATGGTGGCTTGGGCCGCCTGGCCGCGTGCTTTATGGAAAGCATGTCGACCTTGGGCATTGCCGGCCATGGTTATGGCATCCGTTATGAGCACGGCTTATTTCGCCAGGCGATTGTCGATGGCTGGCAACAGGAGCAGACCGAGCGCTGGCTGGATTTCGGCAACCCATGGGAGTTCGAGCGAGCCGAAGTGATTTACCCGATTGGCTTTGGCGGCAGCGTCGAAACCCTGGCGGACGCCTCCGGCAAGATGATTCAGGTGTGGACGCCCGGTGAAACCGTGCGCGCCGTCGCCTATGACACCCCGGTGGTCGGCTGGCGCGGTGCTAGCGTCAACACCCTGCGCCTTTGGCGTGCACGGGCGGTGGAAGACCTGCACCTGGAGCGCTTCAACGCCGGTGACCATTTGGGCGCCGTAGCCGAAGTGGCCCGTGCCGAAAGCATCTCGCGGGTGCTTTACCCGGCCGACAGCACCGAAGCGGGGCAGGAATTGCGCCTGCGCCAGGAGTACTTCTTCGTCGCAGCCTCCTTGCAAGACCTGCTGCGCCGCCACAAGAATATGCACGGTTCGGTGCTGAGCCTGGGCGAGCACGCCGCCATCCAGCTCAACGATACCCACCCGTCCATTGCCGTGGCCGAGTTGATGCGCCAACTGGTGGACTTGCACGACATCCCTTGGGAAGCCGCGTGGGATGTCACGGTTGAAACCCTTTCCTACACTAACCACACCCTGTTGCCCGAAGCCTTGGAAACCTGGCCTGTCGGCCTGATGGAACGCATGCTGCCTCGGCACATGCAGATCATCTACCTGATCAACGCTCAGCACATCGACTCGCTGCGCGCCAAGGGCATTCATGACTTCGACGTATTGCGTGCCGTGTCGCTGATCGAAGAAGACAACGGCCGCCGCGTGCGCATGGGTAACCTGGCGTTCCTCGGCTCCCATAGCGTCAACGGCGTGTCCGGTTTGCACACCCAACTGATGCGCAGCACGGTGTTCTCCGAGTTGCACAAGCTGTACCCGCAGCGCATCAACAACAAAACCAACGGCATCACCTTCCGCCGCTGGCTGTACCAGGCCAATCCCAAGCTCACCGAGATGCTGGTAGAAGCGCTGGGCCCGGACATTCTCGACACCATGGAAACCCGCCTGACGGAGTTGGAAACCTTCGCCGAGAAACAGGCGTTCCGCAAAGCCTTCGCCGATCAGCGCCTGCACAGTAAACGTGCGCTGGCGGACATCATCCATGAGCGCCTGGGTATTTCGGTCAACCCGGCGGCGATGTTCGATGTGCAGGTCAAGCGTATCCACGAGTACAAGCGCCAACTGCTGAACCTGCTGCACACCGTGGCGCTGTACCAGGCGATCCGTGCTGAGCCTGGCACCGACTGGGTGCCTCGGGTGAAGATTTTCTCCGGCAAGGCGGCGGCCAGTTATCACCAGGCCAAGCTGATCATCAAACTGACCAACGACATCGCCCGCACCGTCAACAACGACCCGACCGTACGCGGTTTGCTCAAGGTGGTGTTTTTGCCCAACTACAACGTCAGCCTGGCGGAAAGCATTATTCCAGCGGCGGATTTGTCGGAGCAGATTTCCACCGCCGGCTTTGAAGCCTCGGGCACCAGCAATATGAAGTTCGGCCTCAACGGCGCGCTGACCATCGGCACCATGGACGGCGCCAACGTGGAGATGCACGAGCGTGTGGGTGCCGAGCACATGTTTATCTTCGGCCTCAGCGCCCAGCAGGTGGAAGCCCGCAAGCATGCCGGCGAATTCAACGCCGGGCCGGATATTGCTGCGTCCCATCGCCTCAACGATGTGCTGCAAGCAATTCGGGGTGGGGTGTTCTCGCCGGATGACCCGGGCCGTTATGTGGGGTTGATCGACGGGTTGATTGATTACGACCGCTTCTTGGTGTGTGCCGACTTCGATTCCTACTGGGACGCCCAGGCCGCGGTCGAAAAACATTGGCACGACTCTAAGGCGTGGTGGCGGTCGGCGGTGCTCAACACGGCGCGCATGGGTTGGTTCTCGTCCGACCGGACTATCCGTGAGTACGCGACCGAGATCTGGAAAGCCCTCGACTAAACACCGCAGATCCAAAATGTGGGAGTAGGCTTGCTCGCGAATGCTGTGTGTCAGTTAACGAATATGTCGACTGATACACCGCATTCGCGGGCAAGCCCGCTCCCACATTGCTCCCGCGTCGATATACTAGGCCTCGGTTTGCCCGCTTCGGGCTGCTTAGGGATATCGACCATGCAATGGATTTTCATGCTGATTGGCCTGGCGCTCGGCTGGACACTCGATGAGTCGCTCATGGAGGCCGGTTTCGGCGCGCTGCTGGGGTTGGGCATTGGCCAGGCGATTCGCTTGTCGATGCTGTCGACTCAAGCGAATCAGCAGGGTCGTCAGTTGGAGGCCGCGCAGAAGGCGTTGAAAGCGCTGGAGCAACGCCTGGCACAACTGGAAACCTCCGAACCAGAGCCTGCGCCGCTGGCGCGCGGTGTGTTTGTCGGCCCCGCCATTGCGCAATCCCCCGTCGTTGAACCTGGACCTGAGGCTAAGGCGCCCGATCTTGTCTGGGAACTGCCTGCCGAATTGATACCCGCACCGGTTGCCATGGAAACCGAGCCGAGCCAGCCGCTGCCGGCTGATGTCTGGGCGCCTGCCCCGACCCCGCGCCCTACGGAACCTGCTGTCCCCCGTGGCCCCAACTTCATCGAACGGGCTATCAGCGGCGCGCGCAATTGGCTGTTTGGCGGCAATACCGTGTTGCGGGTCGGTGTGGTGTTGTTGTTCCTCGGCCTGGCCTTCCTGCTGCGCTATGCCACCGAAGGCATGGTGGTACCGATTGAACTGCGTTATGCAGGCGTTGCCGCTGCCGCAGTGGGCCTGTTGGGTCTGGGTTGGTGGCTGCGGCTGCGTAACAGCAATTACGGTTTGATGCTGCAAGGCACCGGTATTGCCGTGTTGTACCTGACGGTGTTCGCCGCGATGCGCCTGCATCCGCTGATCGATCCGGGTGCCGCTCTGGGCTTGTTGGTGGCGGTCACAGTATTTTCCGCGATTCTGGCGATCACCCAGGATGCGTTGGGGTTGGCTTGCGCGGCGGCGCTGGGCGGCTTTGCGGCGCCGATCCTTACCTCCACCGGCGCGGGTAACCATGTGGCGCTATTCAGCTACTTTGCCCTGCTCAACGCCGGCATCCTCGGCATCGCCTGGTTCAAGGCCTGGCGCTTGCTCAACCTGATCGGGTTTGTCGGCACCTTCGGCATCGGTTTCGCTTGGGGCATGCGCTCCTATACGCCGGAGTTGCTGTGGAGCACCGAGCCGTTCCTGATTGTGTTTTTCCTGATGTACCTGGCCATCGGCCTGTTGTTCGCCCGGCGCAAATTGCTGGAGATGAGCGATGCACCCGAAGATGACAGCCGTGGCGCGTTGCTGCGTTGGTCGGCGGCCAAAGGCGATTATGTCGATGGCAGTATGTTGTTCGGGCCACCGCTGGTGGGCTTTGGATTGCAGTTCGCGTTGGTTCAGCACATGGAGTTCGCTGCGGCGTTCAGTGCGCTGGGCCTGGGCATTATCTATATGGGCCTGGCGCGGTTGCTGAGTGGCGGGCGCGCCTTGCTGCTGGCGGAAACCTGCCTGGCGCTGGGCGTGATCTTTGCCAGTCTCGCTATCCCGCTGGGTCTCGATGCCCGCTGGACCGCTGCTGCCTGGGCCGTTGAAGGCGCCGGGATCTTCTGGCTCGGTTTGCGTCAGCAGCGGCCGTTGGCGCGAGCATTCGGCTTATTGTTGCAGTTGGGCTCGGCGCTGGCATTCCTCAGCGAGCTACGCGTTGGCGAACGCACCTTGCTCGACGGTGCGCCATTGGGCGCGTTGCTGCTGGGCGCGGCGTTACTGTTCAGCTTCCATCAACTGCGCAAGGCGCCGACCGAACAGGCGGCGGATTGGGAGCGCCAAGGCTTGCCGGTGCTGGCGAGTCTCGGTTTGGGCTTTTTGTACCTGCTCGCACCGTTACTGTTGCTGACCCAAGGCACTGCCATCAGTTGGGCAATCGCCGGTCTGGTGACCCTGTTTGTCGGCCTGCGTATCGGCTCTCGCACCTTCCTGTTCAGCGCGTTCGCCGTGCAGTTGTTGGGCGGTGCGTTGTTCCTGTTGCGCTTGCAAGGGGGTGAAGGAGGGGCGGTATTCAGTGCCGGTTGGACCGGCTTGCTGACCGCTTCCCTGATCGGCTTGGCGTTGGTCGGCGGCATGTTGCTGGCTGCGCGCGACGATATGGTGCGCAGCGATGTACGCCTGCTGCGCGGGTTGTCGGTGGTGCTGCTCGCGGGCTTGGCATTGATCAATCTGGCCGTGCTGTTTGTACTGCCATGGGAGAGTGCGAGCGGCGTGTGGGCGGCCAGTGGGTTGTTGATCATCTGGCTGAGCCTGTACCTGCAACAGCGCGTCAGTTTTGTGTTTGGCTTGCTGCTGCAACTGATCGGCGGCGGCTCGTTCTTGCTCGCGGTGCCGGAGTTGTTGGGGCCGTTGACCGGCGAGGGCCTGCGCCCATTGGCGCACAGCGGTTTCTGGACGCCAATGGTGCTCGGCCTGGCCGCCTTGGTCGGCGCCTGGCGCTTGCAGCGTGAGCCACATGCTCCGGTGTTTGCCGTGTTGCAACTGCAACGCCTGTCCGACCTGTTGCTGGTGTGGGGGGCGGCATGGTGGGCGTTGGCGTTGATCAGTGAAGTGCTGCGGTTTATTCCTGATGAGTTGCAAGGGCAGTGCCTGCTGGCGATCGCGGCGGTGAGCGTGGCGATCTGGGCGTTGTTGGCCGAACGCTTGCGTTGGGCGTCGATGGGCATGCTGTGCACCTTGCTGATGCCGGCGGCGGGGTTGGTATTGCTGGTATCTGCCCACGCGTATTACCACCCGGCGGCGCAGTTCGGTTGGCTGGCCTGGTTGGCGGTGTTTGGGGTGCATTTCATCTCGTTGCGTCGTTTGGCGACGGTGGTTCCCGCCAAAGTGCTGAGCGTGGCACACGTGCTGGGCTGCTGGATGCTGATCGGTGTGTTGGCGCTGGAGCTGCGTTACGGCTTGTTGTTGCTGTCGAGCGAGTACAACGCCTGGCGCTGGTTGGGTTGGGCGATTCTGCCGAGTGTCTATTTGGTGCTGGCCGCCGCGCCGCGCAGTTGGCCATGGCCTGTGTCGGCTTACCCGCGTGAATACCGCGTGCTGGCGGCGCTGCCATTGGCGGTGTTGATGCTTGGTTGGTTCTGGCTGGCGAATATTTTCAGCGATGGCACGGCCAAGCCACTGCCGTATGTGCCGCTGCTTAACCCGTTGGATCTGGGCCTGCTGTTTGCGCTGCTGGGTGTGTATTTGTGGTCGCGCAGCGTGGCGCCACAGCGTGGGCCGCGTGCTGAGCTGGTCGCCCAAGGTGTCGCAGGTGTTTCGCTGTTTGCCTTCTTTACTGCGTTGGTGATGCGCGCGGCTCATCATTGGGGCGACGTGCCGTTTCATCTGGATGCGCTATTGGAATCCATGCTGGTACAGGCCAGTTTGTCGATTGTCTGGACCCTGATCGCCCTCGGTCTGATGATCGGCGGCCACCTGCGCCATCGTCGCGAAGTGTGGCTGATCGGTGCCGCGTTGATTGCGGTGGTGGTCGCCAAGCTGTTCTTTGTCGAGCTGAGCAACCGTGGTGGCCTGGCGCGGATCGTGTCGTTTATCGGCGTGGGCGGGTTGCTGCTGGTGGTGGGTTACTTTGCACCGCTGCCGCCGAAACGTGCCGAACCTGTGATTGAAACTGAGGGAGCGTCTTCTTGATGGGCAAGCTGAGTCTGAGCGGGTGGGCGGTATGGCTGGTGTGTTCGGCGGTATACGCGCAGGAAGGTCCGGCTGACTTCACCACGCAAGTGCCGCTGGCCGTGAGTGGCAGCGGCCCTTGGTATCGGCTGGAGCTGCCCTTGGCGGTGCAATTGAGTGCACGCCAGGCTGATCTCAGCGACGTGCGCGTGTTCAACGCTGCCGGCGAGCAGCAGGCCTATGCGCTATCCCGTCAATCGGCGCAACGCTCCGAGAACCGAAACGTTACTGACGTGAAGTGGTTTCCGCTGTACGCCGTCGACACGCAGGCCGCGTTGCCTGGCGTGGTGATGAAGTCCACGTCTGAAGGCACGTTGCTGGAAGTGCGCCCATCCACCAAGGCGGGCAAGCAAGTGCTGCGTGGCTGGGTGCTGGACGCCAGCGCGATCAAGGCGCCTTTGCAGCAACTGAGCCTGGATTGGAGCCGCGAAAGAGACGGCTTCCAGCGTTTCAGCATTGAAGCCAGTGATGACCTGCAACACTGGGAGTCTTGGGGCGACGGCCAGGTAGCGCGCCTGTCGTTTGCCGACGAGCGGGTCGAGCAACATGATGTGAGCCTGCCGGGGCAATCGGCGCGTTACCTGCGCCTGGTGTGGCAAGGCCAGGAGGCGCCTTTGCTGACCTCGGCCAAGCTGGTGAGCGCCATCAGCAGCAGTTTGCCGATGCCACTGGTGTGGTCGCAGCCGTTGGCCGGTGCGCGGCTCAAGGCCGGGGAATACAGTTGGCAGTTGCCTACAGGACTGAATGTCGAGCGCTTGCGTATCGAGTTGAAGCAGCCGAACACGCTGGCGCCGGTGACCTTGTCGGGGCGTCGGGAAGCCAATCAAGCCTGGCAGCCGCTGAGCAATGGCTTGCTCTACCGCCTGACCCAGAACGGCCAGGATGTGGTGCAAGACGAACTGCAACTGCCCGGTGTAACCGTTGCTGAACTCAAATTGCAGGTAGATGAACGCGGTGGTGGCCTGGGTGTAGAAGCGCCGGCGCTGCGCTTTGCCGTGCGCTCCACGCAGTTGGTGTTCCTGGCGCGGGGTGAGCCGCCGTTCACCCTGGCATTGGGTAATGCGTCGGTGAAAGCTGCCAATCTGCCGTTATCCACCCTGATCCCCGACTACAGCACCGAGCGTCTGAAGACGTTGGGCCAGGCCAAAGTCGCGGGGGAGGCAGTGGTGAAAGCTCTCGCCGTTGCCACATCGCCTGAGGTTGGCCCCAACTGGAAGAAACTCGGCCTGTGGGCCGTGCTTCTGCTGGGTGTGGCGGCACTGGGGGCCATGGCCTACAGTTTGTTGCGCAAGCCACAGGTCAAACCGTGAACTCTGTTGGCGTTAAATCCTCTGATTAGAGGAAATAACCCTCGACTCGCGTTAAACTGCGCGGGTTTTTAAGCCCCCCATTTTCCGGAGCCTTCCATGTCCCGCGTTACCCTGAGTCGCTATTTGATCGAGCAGACCCGCAGCAACAACACGCCTGCCGATCTGCGCTTCCTTATCGAAGTGGTGGCGCGTGCTTGCAAGGAAATCAGCCACGCCGTGTCCAAAGGCGCACTGGGTGGTGTCCTGGGCAGCATGGGCACTGAAAACGTCCAAGGTGAAGTGCAGAAGAAGCTCGACGTGATCTCCAACGAGATCCTGCTCGAAGCCAACGAATGGGGCGGTCACCTGGCCGGCATGGCGTCCGAAGAAATGGACAATGCCTACCAGATCCCGGGTAAATACCCGAAAGGCGCCTACCTGCTGGTGTTTGACCCACTGGACGGTTCGTCCAACATCGACATCAACGCACCGGTCGGCACCATCTTCTCCGTACTGCGTTGCCCGAACGAATACCTGAGCCAGAACGAAGCCCTGAACGAAAAGGCCTTCCTGCAGCCAGGCACCGAGCAGGTGGCTGCCGGTTACGCAATCTACGGCCCACAGACCATGCTGGTGCTGACCCTGGGCGACGGCGTCAAAGGCTTCACCCTGGACCGTGAAATGGGCAGCTTCGTACTGACCCACGAAGACATCACCATTCCTGCCTCCACCCAGGAATTCGCGATCAACATGTCCAACCAGCGTCACTGGGAAGAACCCGTCACCCGCTACGTGGGCGAGCTGATGGCCGGCGAGGAAGGCCCGTTGAAGAAAAACTTCAACATGCGCTGGGTCGCCGCGATGGTGGCCGATGTGCACCGTATCCTGACCCGTGGTGGCCTGTTCATGTACCCACGTGACAGCCGCGAGCCGTCCAAACCGGGCAAACTGCGCCTGATGTACGAAGCCAACCCGATGTCGTTCCTGGTTGAGCAGGCGGGCGGTGCGTCCACCGACGGCCACCAGCGTATCCTCGACATCCAGCCGGAAGGCCTGCACCAGCGTGTGGCGGTATTCCTGGGTTCGAAGGAAGAAGTTGAGCGTGTGACGGCTTATCACAAGAAGTAAGTCTGTGCGATAAGTGGCCGGCGTTGTTGTGAGCCGGTTCACCCTTAAAAAAGCCCCGAAACGTTTCAGCGTTTTCGGGGCTTTTTTGTTTTTGCTTGTCGGGAACCAGACACCCCTTTTCCCTTCTAAGCTTCTGGCAGACACCCCAGCTGCTTCTTCTCTCCAGGAGTTTTTCCATGTCGTTACGCCGTCTCGCTTTGCTGGCTTTTTGCGTGCTATTGGCCGCTTGCAGCAAGGTCAACCAAGAAAATTACGCGAAGCTCTCGGCTGGCATGGCCAAGGCTGAGGTGGAGTCGTTGCTGGGCAAGCCGAGCGATTGTTCCGGCGCACTGGGCATGTCCAGTTGCACCTGGGGCGATAAAAACAGCTTTATCAGCGTGCAGTACGCCGGTGACAAAGTTCTGATGTTTTCCGGGCAAGGCCTGAAGTAAACCGGGGCGCGAGCCTACGGGAGAAAAAGAATGATGCGTTTTGTTTTATACCTTTGTGCCAGCCTGTTTTTGGCGGGCTGCGCCAGCCATTCTGGCGATGATCTGCAACCCAAGACAGCCGGCAACGTCAACCTCAAGCGTTACCAGGGCACCTGGTATGAGTTGGCCCGATTGCCGATGTACTTCCAGCGCAATTGCGCGCAGTCCGAAGCCCGTTATACCTTGCTGCCTGATGGCGACATGTCGGTGTTCAACCGCTGCCTGACGACCGAATGGAAATGGGAAGAGGCCAAGGGCACGGCCACGCCGCAAGTGTCCGGCAAGACCGACAAGCTCTGGGTGGAATTCAATAACTGGTTTACGTCGCTGCTGCCGGGCGTCGCCAAGGGCGATTACTGGGTGTTGTACGTCAGCGATGACTACAAGACCGCCATCGTCGGCAGCCCGAACCGGCGCTATATGTGGTTGTTGTCCCGGACCCCGACGGTCAGCGCCGATACCCTCGAAGACCTGCAAAGCAGGGCGCGTCAGCAGGGTTATGACACGACTCGTTTGATCTGGCGTACGTCGGACAAGCAGATGGCCAAAACCTCGCAGTAATTTTGCGATCGCCGCCAATCAAAATGTGGGAGCTGGCTTGCCTGCGATGGCATCAACTCGGTGTACCTGATGTACCGAGGTAACTGCATCGCAGGCAAGCCCGCTCCCACATTTGTTATGTGTTGCCTGTTAGCCCAGCAGATCTCTCAATACTTGAGTGAACGCCCGGCTGCTTTCTTCCTCGCCAGCATGGCGCCCATCCCGCACCACCCACTTTCCGTTTACCAGCACATCGCGGACCTGCCGATCACCACCGGCGAACAACCAACGATTGAGAATCCCATCCTCGGTCGCCGTCGCCAGGTAGGGATCGTTGCCATCCAGCACCAGCCAGTCTGCGCGCTTGCCCACTTCCAACCGACCAATTGGCTGGCCCAGCGCCTGGGCACCACCGTCCAGCGCGGCATCGAACAGCGTGCGGCCGACCATCGGCTGATCACTGCGATACAGGCGATTTCGCCGCTGATCACGCAGGCGTTGGCCGTATTCCAGCCAGCGCAGTTCTTCCACCACGCTCAGTGATACATGGCTGTCGGAGCCGATACCCATACGCCCACCTTGGGCGAGGAAATCCACCGCCGGGAAAATCCCGTCGCCCAGGTTGGCTTCAGTGGTCAGGCACAAACCGGCAATTGCGCGGCTCTTGGCCATGCGCGTCACTTCTTCGGGGTTGGCGTGAGTGGCGTGTACCAGGCACCAACGCTCATCGACATCGACGTTGTCATACAGCCATTGCAGCGGACGTTTGCCGCTCCAGGCCAGGCAGTCGTCGACTTCTTTCTGCTGCTCGGCGATGTGGATGTGCACCGGGCAAGCCTTGTCGCTGGCGGCCAGGACTTCATTGATTTGTTGCGGCGTGACGGCGCGCAGGGAGTGGAAGCACAGGCCCAACTGCTGCGTCGGTTGCGCGGCGAGGATTGGCTTGAGTTGCGCTTGCAGCTCCAGATAGTTTTCAGTGCTGTTGATAAACCGTCGCTGGCCTTCATTCGCAGGCTGGCCACCAAACCCGGAGTGGGTGTAGAGCACCGGCAGCAGCGTCAGGCCGATACCACTGCTGGCGGCTGCCTGGCTGATTTGTCGCGACAACTCAGTGCGGTCGGCATACGGCTGGCCGCTGACGTCGTGGTGCACGTAATGAAATTCGGCCACCGAGGTGTAGCCGGCCTTGAGCATCTCGATATACAGCTGGCGCGCGATGACGTGCAGTTGGTCGGGACTGATCTTGCCGACCATGCGGTACATCAAGTCGCGCCAGGTCCAGAAGCTGTCATTCGGGTTGCCGGCCACTTCGGCCAAACCGGCCATGGCGCGTTGGAACGCATGGGAGTGCAGATTCGGCATGCCCGCCAACACCGGGCCTCTGAGCCGTTCGGCGCCGTCTGCACTGGCATTGGGTTCAACGTGGGTCAGCAGGCCGTCGGCGCTGACTTCAAAGCGTACATCGTTGGCCCATCCATTAGGCAGCAGCGCGCGTTCGGCAAAGAAAGCGGACATGATCAAGGCACCCCGGTCGTGTGTTTATTTGTATATACATATACAGACGTTTGCCTGCTCGGTAAACTCCGGCAATCTATGCATCTTTTCAACCTGCAAGGATTCCCTGTGCCGACTCCGCCTGCCAAGTCTTCGCTGGCTGCCCACATGGACGAAAGTCCGGCGCCCTTGTATGCCCGCGTCAAACAGATGATCAGCCAGCAGATCCTCAACGGCAACTGGCCGCCGCATTACCGCGTGCCGTCCGAAAGCGAACTGGTCAGCCAGTTGGGCTTTAGCCGCATGACCATCAACCGCGCCTTGCGCGAGCTTACCGCCGAAGGTTTGCTGGTGCGTATGCAAGGCGTCGGTACGTTCGTCGCTGAGCCCAAGAGCCAGTCGGCGCTGTTTGAAGTGCACAACATTGCCGATGAGATCGCTTCCCGCGGTCATCGCCATACCTGCCAAGTCATCACGCTGGGCGAAGAGGCCGCCGGCTCCGAGCGCGCGGTTGCCCTGGAAATGCGCGAAGGCGGGCGGGTATTCCATTCGCTGATCGTGCACTTCGAAAACGACATTCCCGTGCAAATCGAAGACCGCTTCGTCAACGCCCTGGTTGCACCGGAATACCTGCAGCAGGATTTCACCCAGCAAACCCCCTACGCCTACTTGAACCAAGTGGCACCGCTGACTGAAGGCGAGCACGTGGTCGAAGCGATCCTCGCCGATGCCGCCGAGTGCAAGTTGTTGCAGATCGAGCCGAGCGAGCCGTGCCTGTTGATTCGTCGACGTACCTGGTCGGGTCGCCAGCCGGTGACCGCTGCGCGTTTGATCCACCCCGGTTCCCGTCACAGCCTGGAAGGACGTTTCAGTAAATGAGTGCAGTGAAAGTCTGGCGCGCCGCCGATTACGTGCGCATGCCGTGGAAAAACGGCGGCGGCAGCACCGAAGAAATTACCCGTGACGCAGGCACAGGCCTGGATGGTTTTGGCTGGCGCCTGTCGATTGCCGACATTGGTGAGTCGGGTGGGTTCTCCACATTCGCCGGCTATCAGCGCGTTATCACGGTGATCAAAGGCGCGGGCATGGTCCTGACGGTGGATGGCGAAGAGCAGCGTGGGTTGTTACCGCTGCAACCTTTCGCCTTCAAGGGTGAAAGCCAAGTGTCTTGCCGCTTGATCTCCGGGCCGATTCGCGATTTCAACCTGATCTACTCGCCGCAGCGTTACCACGCGCGGTTGCAGTGGGTGGATGGCGTGCAGCGCTTTTTCAGCACGGCGCAGACTGTATTGGTGTTCAGCGTTGCTGATGAAGTGAAGGTGTTGGACCAGGTGCTGGGCCATCACGACTGTCTGCAGGTGGACGGTAACACTGGGCTGTTGGACATCGCCGTAGCTGGCCGCAGCTGCATTATCGAACTGACTACACGCGGTTAAAAAATGTGGGAGCGAGCAAGCCCGCTCCCACATTTGTTTTGTGGTGTTCACACGATTTGTTTCCAGCCTGCGCACCAATTTGTTACCGAACGCCCCAGCGTGGCGCAAAACCATGCTGAAGTGACAAACCTCCTCTGCTGCAAAACTCCTCCGAAAGAAATTTCATCAAACCCCTAAGCCTTATTTTTCAAGGCTCGCACACCCATTCCAAAAAATTCTCAACAGCTCGCGCAGAAAGTTGGCCGCTTGATTGCATATGCTTGTATGTACAAGTAGAGATGTGTGCGTAAGAGTACTCTTCGCACCAATCATGTTCGCGCATCGATCGCTGAGGAGTCTGAGTTGTGACCAAGCCTACAAAATACCGTGACGTTGAAATCCGCGCCGCTCGCGGTAACAAGCTCACCGCCAAAAGCTGGCTGACTGAAGCGCCGCTGCGCATGCTGATGAACAACCTCGACCCACAAGTGGCCGAGAACCCGAAAGAACTGGTGGTGTACGGTGGTATCGGCCGTGCAGCGCGCAACTGGGAGTGCTACGACCAGATCGTCGAAAGCCTCACCAACCTGAACGACGACGAAACCCTGCTGGTGCAATCCGGCAAACCGGTCGGCGTGTTCAAGACCCACAGCAACGCACCACGCGTACTGATCGCCAACTCCAACCTGGTGCCACACTGGGCCAGTTGGGAACACTTCAACGAACTGGATGCCAAGGGCCTGGCCATGTACGGCCAGATGACCGCCGGCAGCTGGATCTACATCGGTAGCCAGGGCATCGTCCAAGGCACCTACGAAACCTTCGTCGAAGCCGGTCGCCAGCATTACAACAGCGACCTGACCGGCCGTTGGGTCCTCACCGCCGGCCTCGGCGGTATGGGCGGCGCCCAGCCATTGGCTGCAACCCTGGCCGGCGCCTGCTCGCTGAACATTGAATGCCAGCAGGTCAGTATCGATTTCCGCTTGAACAGCCGCTATGTCGACGAGCAAGCCACCGACCTCGACGACGCACTGGCTCGCATCGCCAAATACACCAAAGAAGGCAAGGCCATCTCCATCGCGCTGCTCGGCAACGCGGCTGAAATCCTGCCGGAACTGGTCAAGCGCGGCGTGCGCCCCGATATGGTCACCGACCAGACCAGCGCCCACGACCCGCTCAACGGCTACCTGCCGGCCGGCTGGACTTGGGACGAATATCGCGCCCGCGCCAAGACCGAGCCTGCCGCCGTGATCAAGGCCGCCAAGCAGTCGATGGCCGTGCATGTAAAAGCCATGCTGGAATTCCAGAAGCAAGGCATCCCGACCTTCGACTACGGCAACAACATCCGTCAGATGGCCCAGGAAGAGGGCGTGGAAAACGCATTCGACTTCCCAGGTTTCGTACCGGCCTACATCCGCCCCCTGTTCTGCCGTGGCATCGGCCCGTTCCGTTGGGCTGCGCTGTCGGGCGACCCGCAAGACATCTACAAGACCGACGCCAAAGTCAAAGAACTGATCCCCGACGACGCCCACCTGCACAACTGGCTGGACATGGCGCGCGAGCGCATCAGCTTCCAGGGCCTGCCGGCGCGTATCTGCTGGGTTGGGCTGGGTCAGCGCGCCAAGTTGGGCCTGGCATTCAACGAAATGGTACGCAGCGGCGAGCTGTCGGCGCCGGTTGTGATCGGCCGTGACCACCTGGACTCCGGCTCGGTATCCAGCCCGAACCGCGAGACCGAAGCCATGCAGGACGGTTCCGACGCCGTGTCCGACTGGCCACTGCTCAACGCCTTGCTCAACACCGCGAGCGGCGCGACCTGGGTTTCGCTGCATCACGGCGGCGGCGTAGGCATGGGCTTCTCCCAGCACTCCGGCATGGTGATCGTCTGCGACGGTACCGACGAAGCGGCCGAGCGGATTGCCCGCGTGCTGCACAACGACCCGGCCACCGGTGTGATGCGTCACGCAGACGCCGGTTACCAGATCGCGATCGACTGCGCCAAGGAGCAGGGCCTCAATCTCCCAATGATCAAGTAAGCCGGCACCACCCGAAAAACAATCCATCAGAGGTTGAACACACATGGCTGCAAATGACGCACGTGCAAGCACCACCCCGTTGATCGAAAGGCGTTCGATCGACTACATCCCGGAAGCGGAAAGACACGGTCGTCTATTGAGCCAGTTCACCCTGTGGCTGGGTGCCAACCTGCAGATCACTGCCATCGTCACCGGGGCCTTGGCCGTGGTGCTGGGCGGTGATGTGTTCTGGTCGTTGATCGGTCTGTTGATCGGTCAACTGCTGGGCGGCGGCGTCATGGCGCTGCATGCGGCGCAAGGCCCGCAATTGGGCTTGCCGCAGATGATCTCCAGCCGGGTGCAGTTTGGTGTGTATGGAGCGGTGATCCCGCTGGTGCTGGTGTGCCTGATGTACATCGGTTTCTCGGCCAGCGGCTCATTGCTGGCGGGGCAGGCGGTGGCGCAGCTGCTGCACGTGGAAGACTGGGTCGGCATTGTGTTGTTCGCCGGGCTGATCATGGTGTTCACCATCTTCGGCTACCGGGTTATCCATGGCATCGGCCGCATTGCCAGCGTGCTTGGCGTGATTGCGTTCGCGTACCTGTTCTACAAGCTGTTGGCCGGTAACGACATCGGCGCGTTGTTGGGCAACAAGCACTTTTCCCTGAGCAGTTTCCTGCTGGCGATTTCGCTGTCGGCGTCCTGGCAGATTGCGTTCGGCCCTTATGTGGCGGACTACTCGCGCTACCTGCCGCGCAGCACTGAGGCCAAGAAAACCTTCTGGGCGGTTGGCCTGGGTTCAGTGATCGGTGCGCAGGCGTCGATGGTGTTCGGTGTGTTCGCAGCGGCCTTGGCCGGTTCGCAATTCGCCCACCACGAAGTCTCGTTTATCGTCGGCCTGGGTGGCACCGGCATTGTCGCGGCGCTGCTGTATTTCAGCATCGCCTTCGGCAAGGTCACCGTGACCACGCTCAATGCCTACGGCAGCTTCATGTCGATCGCGACGATCATCAGCGGCTTTCGTGGCAGCCGGCACATTTCGAGTGCGGTGCGCCTGCTGTACATCTTCCTGATGGTGTCGATTGCCGCCGCGCTGGCGTTGCTGGGCAAGGACTCGTTCCTCAAGGATTTCTCCGCGTTCATCCTGTTCCTGCTGGCGTTTTTTACGCCATGGAGCGCGATCAACCTGGTGGACTTCTACTGCATCACCAAAGAGCGCTACGACATTCCGGCGCTGTCCAATCCCAATGGTCGGTACGGCCGCTGGAACCTGATGGGCATCAGCATCTATGTGTTCGGCGTGCTGATCCAGATGCCGTTCATCTCCACGCATTTCTACACCGGCCCACTGGTCGCCAGCCTTGGCGACACCGATATCTCCTGGATCATCGGCCTGGTGGTGCCTGCTGCGCTTTATTACTGGGCCGCGAAAAAGTGGCACAGCGCAATACCTGAAAAACTGATCCTGCCGGTAGAGCAGGGCGCTATACCAACGACAAACGGGCTGGCTGCACAGGCCTGATGGGACGTGGACAGGGCAGGATGCCTACTGACTGCCGTAATCCATTTCAAGATTGGGAGCGTCACAACAATGAAAATGAATAAGACCCTGTTGGCCACATTGTTCTCAGCAGGCGTACTGGCAAGTGCAAGCGCCCAGGCGGCAGGTTGGTGCGAATCGGGTAAACCGGTGAAATTTGCCGGTCTGAACTGGGAAAGCGGCATGTTGCTCACGGACATCCTGCAAACCGTTCTGGAAAAAGGCTACGACTGCAAAACCGACAGCCTGCCGGGTAACTCCATCACTATGGAAAACGCCCTGAGCAGCAATGACATTCAAGTGTTTGCCGAAGAGTGGGTCGGCCGCAGCGAAGTCTGGAACAAGGCCGAGAAGGCCGGCAAAGTCGTCGGCGTCGGTGCCCCTGTTATCGGCGCTGTCGAAGGTTGGTACGTGCCGCGTTATGTGATCGAAGGCGACGCCAAGCGCAAGCTGGAACCCAAGGCGCCGGACCTGAAAAACATCGCCGACCTGGCCAAGTACGCCTCGGTGTTCAAGGACCAGGAAGAACCTTCCAAAGGCCGTTTCTACAACTGCCCGGCCGGTTGGACCTGCGAGCTGGACAACAGCGAGATGCTGAAAAGCTACGGCCTGGAAAGCACCTACACCAACTTCCGCCCTGGCACCGGCCCGGCGCTGGATGCAGCGGTGCTGTCGAGCTACAAGCGTGGCGAACCGATCCTGTTCTATTACTGGTCGCCTACCCCGCTGATGGGCCAGGTTGATCTGGTGAAGCTGGAAGAAAAGCCCGGTGTGGATAAAAGCGTGAGCATCAAGGTCGGCTTGTCCAAGACGTTCCACGAGCAAGCCCCGGAACTGGTGGCGGTGCTGGAAAAGGTCAACCTGCCGATCGACCTGCTGAACCAGAACCTCGGTCGCATGGCTAAAGAGCGAATTGAATCGCCAAAACTGGCGAAAATTTTCCTCAAGGAACATCCTGAAGTCTGGCACGCATGGGTGAGCGACGACGCAGCCAAGAAAATCGACGCGGCCTTGTAGGTTGAGCGTTCCCGGTTGCTTTAACAGGCAACCGGGCGCCCGGCCACAACCCACTGGATCGAGAGCACGATATGTTTCCTGAGCGTTTTACGTTTTCCATTGCCGACTGGGTCAACGGTTGGGTGGATTCACTGGTTACCAACTACGGCGATGTGTTCCGGCACATCTCCGACACCCTGTTATGGGCCATCGTCAACCTGGAAGGGTTGCTACGCGCGGCGCCTTGGTGGCTGATGTTGGCCATCGTCGGTGGTGTCGCCTGGCACGCCACCCGCAAGGTGGTGACCACGGCGGTGATCGTCGGTTTGCTGTTCCTGGTGGGCGCCGTTGGCCTGTGGGACAAGCTGATGCAAACCTTGGCACTGATGATGGTCGCCACAGTGATCTCGGTGCTGATCGGCATTCCCTTGGGCATCCTCTCGGCGCGTAGCAATCGCCTGCGTTCGGTGCTGATGCCGCTGCTCGACATCATGCAAACCATGCCCAGCTTCGTGTACCTGATCCCGGTGCTGATGCTGTTCGGCCTCGGTAAGGTCCCGGCGATTTTCGCCACGGTGATCTACGCCGCGCCGCCGCTGATTCGCCTGACGGATCTGGGTATTCGCCAAGTCGACGGCGAAGTCATGGAAGCCATCAATGCCTTCGGTGCCAACCGCTGGCAGCAACTGTTCGGCGTGCAGCTGCCGCTGGCACTGCCAAGCATCATGGCCGGTATCAACCAGACCACCATGATGGCGTTGTCGATGGTGGTGATCGCCTCGATGATCGGCGCCCGTGGCTTGGGTGAAGACGTACTCGTCGGCATCCAGACTCTCAACGTTGGCCGTGGGCTCGAAGCCGGGCTGGCGATCGTGATTCTTGCAGTGGTCATCGACCGCATTACCCAGGCCTATGGTCGTCCACGGCACGAGGCGAGCAAATGACTACTGTCAGCAAAATTGAAGTAAAAAACGTCTTCAAGATTTTCGGCGCCCGTTCCAAGGATGCACTGGCCATGGTCGGCCAGGGCAAGACCAAGGACCAGGTACTGGCCGAGACCGGTTGCGTGGTCGGCGTGAACGACTTGTCCCTGAGCATCGGCACCGGTGAGATCTTCGTGATCATGGGCCTGTCGGGCTCCGGCAAGTCGACCCTGGTGCGTCACTTCAACCGCCTGATCGACCCCACCAGCGGCGCGATCCTGGTGGACGGCGAAGACATCCTGAAACTGGACATGGAAGCCCTGCGCCAATTCCGTCGACATAAGATCAGCATGGTGTTCCAGAGCTTCGGCCTGTTGCCCCACAAGAGCGTGCTCGACAACGTTGCCTACGGCCTGAAAGTGCGCGGCGAAACCAAGCAGGTCTGCGCCGAACGCGCGCTGCACTGGATCGAAACCGTGGGCCTCAAAGGCTACGAAAACAAATACCCGCATCAGCTCTCCGGCGGCATGCGTCAGCGCGTCGGCCTGGCCCGCGCCCTGGCGGCCGACACCGACATCATCCTGATGGATGAAGCGTTCAGTGCCCTCGACCCGCTGATTCGTGCCGAGATGCAGGACCAATTGCTGGAGCTGCAAAAGACCCTGCACAAAACCATCGTGTTCATCACCCACGACCTCGACGAGGCCGTGCGCATCGGCAATCGCATTGCAATTCTCAAGGACGGCAAGCTGATCCAGGTCGGCACGCCTCGCGAGATCCTGCATTCGCCGGCGGATGAGTATGTGGATCGGTTTGTACAGCGGCGGGCGGCGGTGGTCTGATCCGGATGACAGCGGGACGCAGAGCGTCCCAGGTGGCATTCCCACGCAGAGCGTGGGAACGATCAAATTGAAGAAGGTATGAAGATGTCCCTGGCTGAAAAAATCATCATCGCCGACGTCCCCATGCGCTGGCAGGACGTGGTCGCCGTGGCCCGTCACGGTGCTGTTCTCGAACTCTCGGGCCACGCCTGGGCGCGTATCGACAATGCCCAGGCCATCGTGCAGCGCATCGTCACCAGCGGTGAGCGCGCCTATGGCGTGAACACCGGTCTGGGCGCGCTGTGCAATGTGTCGCTCAAGGGCGAGCAACTCAGCCAACTGTCGCGTAATACCTTGCTGAGCCACGCCTGCGGCGTCGGTCCGGTACTCAGCGATGAGCAAACGCGTGCGATCATTTGTGCGGCAATTATCAACTACAGCCACGGCAAATCCGGCCTGCATCCGCAGGTGGTGCATTCGTTGCTGGCGCTGCTCAACCACGGCATCACGCCGCAAGTGCCGTCCCAGGGCTCGGTGGGTTATCTGACCCACATGGCGCATGTCGGCGTGACCTTGCTGGGTGTTGGCAATGTGAGCTACCGGGGCCAGGTCGTCCCGGCGCAACAGGCCCTGAGCGCCGAAGGTTTACAGCCGGTGGTACTGGGTGCCAAGGACGGTCTGTGCCTGGTCAACGGCACGCCGTGCATGACCGGCCTGAGCTGCCTGGCCTTGGCTGACGCGCATCATTTGCTGCAATGGGCCGACGTGATCGGTGCCATGAGCTTTGAGGCCCAGCGCGGTCAGATTGACGCCTTCGACGAAGCCATCATCGCCCTCAAGCCGCACCCGGGCATGCAACAAGTCGGCATCAACCTGCGCGCCTTGCTCGACGGCAGTGAAGTGATCGCCAGCAGCAAAGGCATCCGTACCCAGGACGCGCTGAGCATCCGCTCGATCCCGCAGATTCATGGCGCGGCGCGCGACCAGGTGGAACACGCCACTCGTCAGATCGAGACCGAACTCAACAGCGCCACCGATAACCCGTTGGTGCTCGGCACACCGGACAACTACCGCGTGGTGTCCCAGGCCAACCCCCACGGACAATCCGTGGCGCTGGCGGCCGACATGCTCGCCATCGCGATGGCCGAAATCGGCTCCGTGGCCGAGCGTCGCCTGGACCGCCTGATCAACCCGCACGTCAGTGGTCTGCCGGCGTTCCTGGTCAGCAACCCCGGGGTCAACTCCGGGATGATGATCGTGCAGTACGTCGCCGCCTCCCTGTGTGGGCAAAACCGCCAGTTGGCGCAACCGGCGGTGCTCGACAACTTTGTCACCTCGGGCCTGCAGGAAGACCATCTGAGCATGGGCACCAATGCCGCGCTCAAGCTGCATCAATTGTTGGCCAACGTCACCCAGATCCTTGCCATTGAGTACCTGCTGGCGGCCCAGGCGTTTGAGTTTCTCAAGGACCAGCGTTTCGGCGCGGGTACTGACAGCGCCTGGCGCCTGTTGCGTGAAAAGGTCTCGCCTTACGAACAAGACCGCTGGCTGGCGCCGGACATCGCGACGGCGGCCGCACTGCTCAAGGATGCCAACCTGCTGCACCGCACCTTGCCGAATTTGCACTGAACGTTTTTCCAACAATAACCAGCGTGCCAAGCCGCGAGTCGTTCTAAAAGAACACCGCGGCGGATAACGGAAGCATCCGGAGCGACTGGTAGTTAACAACACTCTCAAAAGGAGCATGAATGTGACTGCGCTAAATCTGATTCCAGGCCAACTGAGCCTCTCCCAACTGCGGGCCATCTACCAGCAGCCGGTAACCCTCAGCCTGGATGACAGCGCCACGGCGCAGATCGAAGCCAGTGTTGCCTGCGTGGAGCAGATTCTCGCCGAGAACCGCACCGCTTACGGCATCAACACCGGTTTCGGCCTGCTGGCCTCGACCCGCATCGCAAGCGAAGACCTGGAAAACCTCCAGCGTTCGCTGGTGCTGTCCCATGCCGCCGGTGTCGGTGAGCCGATCAGCGATGCGCTGGTGCGGCTGGTCATGGTGCTCAAGGTCAACAGCCTGAGCCGTGGGTTCTCCGGGATTCGCCGCCAGGTGATCGACGCACTGATCGCGCTGATCAACGCCGAGGTGTATCCGCATATTCCTCTGAAAGGTTCAGTGGGTGCTTCCGGTGACTTGGCGCCATTGGCCCACATGTCCCTGGTGCTGCTGGGCGAAGGCAAGGCGCGCTACAAGGGCGAATGGCTTGAGGCCACCGAAGCGCTGAAAGTCGCCGGCCTGACCCCGCTGACCCTCGCCGCCAAAGAAGGTCTGGCGCTGCTCAACGGCACCCAGGTATCTACCGCGTATGCTTTGCGTGGCCTGTTCGAAGGCGAAGATTTGTTCGCGGGCGCCCTGGCCTGCGGCGCCCTGACCGTGGAAGCGGTGCTGGGCTCGCGTTCGCCATTTGACGCACGTATTCACGCCGCTCGCGGCCAACGTGGGCAGATCGATGCGGCTGCGGCCTATCGTGACCTGCTGGGCGAAAGCAGCCAGGTCTCCCAGTCGCACCAGAACTGCGACAAAGTACAAGACCCGTACTCCCTGCGCTGCCAGCCGCAAGTCATGGGCGCCTGCCTGACCCAGTTCCGCCAGGCCGCCGAAGTGCTGGTGGTGGAAGCCAACGCCGTGTCGGATAACCCGCTGGTGTTTGCAGCCGAAGGCGACGTGATCTCCGGCGGTAACTTCCACGCGGAACCGGTGGCCATGGCCGCTGATAACATGGCGCTGGCCATCGCGGAAATCGGCTCCCTGAGCGAGCGCCGTATCTCGCTGATGATGGACAAGCACATGTCGCAATTGCCGCCGTTCCTGGTGGGCAATGGCGGGGTGAACTCCGGTTTCATGATCGCCCAGGTGACAGCAGCAGCGTTGGCCAGTGAGAACAAGGCGCTGGCTCATCCGCATAGCGTGGACAGCCTGCCGACTTCCGCCAACCAGGAAGACCACGTTTCGATGGCGCCGGCTGCGGGCAAGCGCCTGTGGGAAATGGCCGAGAACACCCGTGGTGTGTTGGCGGTTGAGTGGCTGGCAGCGTGCCAGGGCCTGGACCTGCGCGACGGCTTGAAAACCTCGACCAAGCTTGAAAAGGCTCGCGGCATTCTGCGCGACAAAGTGGCGTTCTATGAAAAGGACCGCTTCTTTGCACCTGACATCAACGCCGCCAGCGAGCTGCTTGCCAGCCGCTGCCTGAATGAACTGGTGCCGGCCAAGTTGCTGCCAAGCCTGTAACTGATCATTCCCACGCTCTGCGTGGGAATGCCGCCCTGGACGCTCTGCGTCTACTTTTAGAGCCGTGACGCTGAGCGTCACAGGATGCATTCCCACGCAGAGCGTGGGAACGATCCTCTTCTTATAAAAATAATTAGGGACGAGAAATGCACACGCAAGAAAAGGGTTTGAAACGCGGGCTCAACGCCCGACATATTCGCTTTATGGCTCTGGGCTCGGCGATCGGTACCGGGCTTTTCTATGGCTCCGCGTCCGCCATCCAGATGGCCGGTCCCGCCGTGTTGTTGGCCTACCTGATCGGCGGCGCCGCGGTATTCATGGTGATGCGCGCCCTGGGTGAAATGGCCGTGCACAACCCGGTGGCCGGCTCCTTCGGCCAGTACGCCAGCACCTACCTGGGCCCCATGGCCGGCTTTATCCTCGGCTGGACCTACGCGTTTGAAATGATCATCGTCTGCCTCGCCGACGTGACCGCCTTCGGCATCTACATGGGCTTCTGGTTTCCCGAAGTCGCACGTTGGGTCTGGGTGCTCGGCATCGTGTTTTTGATCGGCGGCCTGAACCTGTGCAACGTCAAAGTGTTTGGCGAGATGGAGTTCTGGCTGTCGCTGCTCAAGGTTGGCGCGATTGTCGCGATGATCCTGGGCGGCTTCGGCATCATGCTGTTCGGCATTCACACTGCCGGCGACACCCAAGCCAGCGGCCTCAGCAACCTGTGGGCCCACGGCGGCTTTATGCCCAACGGCGTTGGCGGTTTGATCGCCTCGTTTGCGGTGGTGATGTTCGCGTTTGGCGGCATCGAAATCATCGGCATCACCGCCGGTGAAGCCAAGGACCCGCAACGTGTGATCCCCAAGGCGATCAACGCCGTGCCGCTGCGCATCCTGTTGTTCTACGTGCTGACCTTGTTTGTGTTGATGGCGATCTACCCGTGGCCGCAGATCGGCACCCAGGGCAGCCCGTTCGTACAGATATTCAGCAACCTGGGCATCGGCTCGGCGGCGACCATTCTCAATATCGTGGTGATCTCGGCGGCGGTGTCGGCCATCAACAGTGACATCTTTGGCGCCGGCCGCATGATGTACGGCCTGGCCCAGCAAGGGCAGGCGCCCAAGGGTTTTGCCCAGCTGTCCAAACAAGGCGTGCCGTGGATGACCGTGGTGGTGATGGGCGCGGCGCTGCTCGGCGGCGTGGTGCTCAATTACCTGATCCCGGAAAACGTGTTCCTGGTGATTGCCTCGATTGCCACCTTCGCCACCGTATGGGTCTGGCTGATGATCCTGTTCACCCAGGTCGCGATGCGCCGCTCGATGACTAAAGAGCAAGTCGCCGAGCTGAAATTCCCGGTACCGTTCTGGCCTTATGCGCCTGCGGCGGCCATCGTGTTCATGTTGTTTGTATTTGGCGTGCTGGGCTACTTCCCGGACACCCAGGCTGCATTGCTGGTCGGCGCCGTGTGGATCGTGCTGTTGGTCGTCGCCTACCTGTTGTGGGTCAAACCCGCTGCCGGGCAAGCGGCCAAGGTCCATTACGACCCGGTTTTGTCTCATCGATAACTTAGGGAGGCGTTGATGAAAACGCTTTGGCAACACTGCCACGTCGCAACCATGGCCCACGGCAAATACTCGATCATCGAGGATGCCGCCATGGTCACCGCAGGTCAGCTCATCGAGTGGATCGGCCCCTTGGCCGATCTGCCGGAGGGAGACTATGCGCAGGTTCACGACCTGCAAGGCGCGTGGGTTACCCCCGGGCTGATCGACTGCCACACGCACACGGTGTTTGGCGGCAATCGCAGCGGCGAATTCGAGCAGCGCCTTGAAGGGGTGAGCTACGCCGAAATCGCGGCCAAAGGGGGCGGTATTGCCAGCACGGTGCGCGCCACCCGCGCCGCGACAGAAGATGAACTGTTTGCCAGCGCTGAAAAGCGCCTGCGCAGTTTGCTGCGTGACGGCGTGACCACGGTTGAGATCAAGTCCGGCTACGGCTTGGACCTGGCCAATGAACGCAAGATGTTGCGGGTTGCGCGTCGTCTCGGCGAAGCGCTGCCAGTCAGCGTGCGCGCCACGTGCCTCGCGGCGCACGCGTTGCCGCCGGAGTACAAGGACCGTGCCGATGACTACATCGATCACATCTGCGCCGAGATGTTGCCAGCCTTGGCGGCGGAAGGGCTGGTGGATGCGGTCGACGCTTTCTGCGAGTACCTAGCGTTTTCCACCGAACAGGTGGAGCGCGTGTTCAAGGTTGCCCAGCAGTTGGACCTGCCGGTGAAACTGCATGCCGAGCAGCTGTCGTCGTTGCACGGTTCCAGCCTCGCGGCGCGTTACCACGCGTTGTCGGCGGACCATCTGGAGTTCATGACCGAAGAAGACGCCATCGCCATGGCCGCTTCTGGCACCGTCGCCGTCTTGCTGCCGGGCGCTTTCTACTTCCTGCGTGAAACCCAGTTGCCGCCGATGGAGGTCCTGCGCAAGCACGGTGTGAAGATCGCTATAGCCAGCGACCTCAACCCCGGCACCTCACCGGCGTTGTCGGTGCGCTTGATGCTGAACATGGCTTGCACCTTGTTCCGCATGACCCCGGAAGAAGCCCTGGCCGGCGCCACCCAGCATGCGGCCACCGCGCTGGGCATGGGTGACACCCATGGGTCTCTGGAAGTGGGCAAGGTCGCGGATTTTGTCGCGTGGCAGATTGATCGCCCCGCCGACCTTGCCTACTGGCTGGGCGGCGAGCTGGATAAACGCGTCGTGCGCCACGGCGTCGACGTCACTGTTTGAGGAGCAATGCTGTGGACAAGGTTCTGAACTTCAAAAAAGGCCGCGTGCCGCTGCTGATCAGCATGCCCCACGCCGGGCTGCGTCTCACGCCTGCGGTGCAGGCCGGGTTGATCCCCGAGGCGCAGAGCCTGCCGGATACCGACTGGCACATCCCCACGCTGTATGACTTTGCCGAAGAGCTCGGTGCCAGCACCTTGGCGGCCGAGTACTCGCGGTTTGTGATCGACCTGAACCGGCCGTCCGACGACAAACCGTTGTATGTCGGCGCCACCACCGGTTTGTACCCGGCGACGCTGTTTGACGGCGTGCCGTTGTTCCGCGAAGGTCTGGAGCCGTCAAAGGAAGAGCGCGCAACCTACCTGGAAAAGGTCTGGGGCCCATACCACCGTACGCTGCAAGAGGAACTGGCCCGGCTCAAGGCCGAGTTCGGCTATGCGCTGCTGTTCGATGCGCACTCGATCCGCTCGGTGATCCCGCACCTGTTCGATGGCAAACTGCCGGACTTCAACCTCGGCACCTTCAATGGCGCTGCCTGCGACGCCGAGTTGGCCAGCCAGCTCGAAGCCATCTGCGCCAAATATCCCCAGTACACCCATGTGCTGAACGGGCGCTTCAAGGGTGGCCATATCACCCGGCACTACGGCAACCCGGCGCAGGACATCCACGCCGTGCAGTTGGAGTTGTGCCAGAGCGCTTATATGGAAGAGTTCGAGCCGTTCCGTTATCGGACGGATTTGGCCGAGCCAACCCAGGTGGTGTTGAAGCAGTTGCTGGAAGGGTTCCTGGCTTGGGGGCAAAAGCGCTACGGCTGAAATGGCTATCGCCGGCAAGCCTCACAGTCGCCGCAGTGCAACTGCCGGTCGCCACAGGTCGTGTTGATAGAGGTCTCGCTGGGTAAGGTTGTGGGTACGGCGCGTCAGACGCCACTCCCCACAATAAAAGCTGCCGAGTGAGACCTCTTTCATGAAAAGACTGTTCAACCGTTACCTGTTGACCCTCACCGGCGCCGCACTGCTCAGTGCACACGCCATGGCCGCCGAGCCGGCCTCCTGCAAAGCCGTGCGCATGGGCGTGGTCAGTTGGACCGACGTGATCGCCACCTCGGGCATGGCTGATGTGTTACTCAACGGCCTGGGCTACGACAGCAAACAGACCAGCGCTGTGCAGCAGATCATCTTCGCGGGCATCCGCGACAAGCGTCTGGATGTTTTCCTCGGCTACTGGAAACCGGCGATGGATAACAACATCGCACCGTTCCTGGCGGCCAAACAGGTCAAAGTCTTCGATAAACCCAGCCTTGCCGACGCCCAGGCCACCCTGGCCGTGCCGCAATACGTGGCCGATGCCGGGTTGAAGACCTTTGCCGATATCGCCCGCTTCAAAGACAAGTTGGGCGCCAAGATCTATGGCATCGAGCCCGGTAGCGGCGCCAATACCGATATCCAGAAAATGATCGACACCAACCACTTCGGCCTCGGCGGCTTCAAGCTGGTCGCCTCGGGTGAAGCGGGCATGCTGGCGGCGGTGCAACGCGCGGTGAACCGCAAGGAGTTCGTGGTGTTTGTCGGTTGGACCCCGCACCCGATGAACATCAACATGAAAATGGCCTACCTCACCGGCAGTGAAGATGTGTTCGGCCCTGACGAAGGTCGCGCCACGGTCTCCACCGTCACCGCGCCGGACTTCGCAGAGCGCTGCCCCAACGCCAATCGACTGTTGGAAAACCTGACCTTCACCGCCGCCCAGGAAAGCCAGTTGATGGTGCCGATCATGGAGCGCCAGTCGCCCCAGGATGTGGCCAAGCAATGGCTGCGTGATCACCCTGAGGATTTGCAGCGCTGGTTGGCCGGGGTCACGGCGTTTGATGGCAAGGATGGCGTGGCAGCGGTGCAGGCCAGCCTCAAACCCTGAGCCGAACTTGTCAGATAAAACAACACGTTTGGATCTCCAGCGTCAGGGATATTTGCGCATGTATTCGATCTCTCCGCAGCTTGCCGCCTTTGTCGCCAAAACCGAGTCCTTCACCAGTGACGACTCGTCGCTGGCAGGATTACGCCAAGGCTACGACCGCATGTGCCAAGCATTTACCCCGCCACAGCCGCCAGGACTGCAAGTTTCGGACTTTTCACTGGGTGGGGTGAAGGTGCGTAGCTATAAGCCTACGACTCCCACTCCGGTTGATGGCTGGCCCTGCCTCCTTTATATGCACGGCGGCGGCTGGGTGGTCGGCGGGCTGGATTCCCATGACTTCATTTGCTTCGAACTGGCCAGCGCGTTACAGGTGCTGGTGATCGCCATCGATTACCGCCTGGCGCCTGAACACCCATTCCCAGCGGCTTACGAAGATTGCCGCGCGGTGTGGCAAGCGATCCAGGCGGGGCAGGGGCCGTACGCCATTGATCTCCGGCGTCTGGTGGTGGCAGGTGACAGCGCGGGCGGCAATCTGGCGGCGGCGTTGTGCCTGGGCCTGCGGGATGACGGCCAGCCGCGGCCCCGGGCCCAAGTGTTGATCTATCCAGGCTTGGGTGGCCCGGCCGATTTGCCATCACGCCGCGATTGCAGGGATGCGCCATTGCTCACCACCGCCGACACAGACTGCTATCTGGCGCTCTACCTGCTGGGTGCGGGCCAGCCGTCGTCCTATGCCATGCCGCTGCTGGCTGAAGACTTCAGCGATTTGCCCAAGGCATTGATCGCCGTGGCGCAGTTTGACCCGCTGCGTGATGACGGCATGCTCTACGCCGAACGCCTTCAGGCGGCGGGCGTAGCAGCGGTGCTTTATCCCGGGAAAGGCCTGATCCATGGCTGCCTAAGGGCGCGCGGCCAAGTGCCGGAGGTGGATCAGTTGTACGACTATCTGTTGTATTACCTGAGGAGCGAAGGGCTGACACAGGTCTAAGCGCTCAAGGACATGCTCATTGCACAATTCGGGTTTATGATGCCAGACGGCAAAATAATAGACGTCCCCCCAGGGATGAACCCGACACCCTACGGAGCGCGCAATGCAGACTTGGTACCCGCAGATCAAACCCTACGCCCGGCACGATCTGGCAGTCGATGAAACCCACACGCTGTATGTCGATGAAAGTGGCTCCCCCGAAGGTTTGCCCGTCGTATTCATCCACGGCGGCCCTGGTGCCGGTTGTGATGCCAACAGTCGCTGCTACTTTGATCCGAGCCTGTACCGCATTGTCACCTTCGACCAGCGTGGTTGCGGTCGCTCCACCCCTCGCGCCAGCCTGGAAAACAACACCACCTGGGACCTGGTCGCCGACCTCGAGCGCATCCGCGAACACTTGGGCATCGAGAAATGGGTGTTGTTCGGCGGTTCCTGGGGTTCGACCCTGGCCCTGGCCTACGCGCAAACCCACCCAGAGCGGGTCCATGGCCTGATCGTGCGCGGTATTTTCCTGGCCCGTCCCCAAGACATTCAGTGGTTCTACCAGGCCGGCGCCAGCCGTATGTTCCCGGATTACTGGCAGGACTACCTTGCCCCGATCCCTCAAGAAGAACGCCACGACCTGCTCACGGCCTACCATAAGCGCCTGACCGGCAACGACCAGATTGCCCAGATGCATGCGGCCAAGGCCTGGTCCACCTGGGAAGGTCGCATGTTGGGCCTGTGCCCGAACCCTCAGCAGGTCGAGCGGTTTGCCGAGCCCCAGCGCGCCCTGTCCATCGCGCGTATCGAGTGCCACTACTTCACCAACAACTCCTTCCTGGAACCTGACCAGCTGATTCGCGATATGCACAAGATCGCCCATCTGCCTGGCGTAATCATTCACGGCCGCTACGATATGATCTGCCCACTGGATAACGCCTGGGAGCTGCATCAGGCGTGGCCCAACAGCGAACTGCAAGTGATCCGCGAGGCTGGCCATGCGGCATCCGAGCCGGGAATCACTGATGCGTTGGTGCGTGCGACCGGCGAGATGGCACGGCGCCTGCTTGACTTGCCGCCAGAAGAAGCATGAAGGGCCTGTTGCAAAGGGTGCGTGGCGCCCGGGTTGAGGTCGCGGGCGAAGTAGTGGGGTCGATCGATCAGGGTTTGCTGGTGTTGGTGGCCGTCGAACCTGGCGATACGCCCGAGAGCGCCGACAAACTTTTGCACAAGCTGCTTAACTATCGGGTGTTCAGCGACGAAGAGGGCAAGATGAACGTGTCCTTGAAGGACATCGGCGGCGGTTTGCTGCTGGTGTCACAGTTCACTCTGGCGGCGGATACCAAAAGCGGGCTGCGTCCGAGCTTCTCTACTGCGGCCCCACCGGCCTTGGGTGCAGCGCTTTTCGATCACTTGCTGTTACAAGCGCAACAATTGCATGGCAAGGTGGCGTCGGGGCGTTTTGGCGCTGATATGCAGGTGCATTTGGTCAATGATGGCCCTGTGACCTTCCTCTTACAGACGTGAATGTATTAAAAACGACTTTTAATGCCTAAAAACGCAGGATTTCGCTACAAATACTTCGTTGTCCCTGATGCGTTGTCTCGCGGGCTACTAGATAATCGCGCGCTACGGGGATCAGCGTTGTTTGGTCCATTTTTGACTTAGGTAGAGACTTGTCCGGCAGCCGTTGGGGAATCATTTAGCCCCAGGGGAGTCGGAACAATGCTCGCCAACCTGGCATATAGATAGCTGGCCGTTGGTTTTTTGATCTGTTTTCGGCGAGGGTTGCTCGTGATTGTTAGTCCCTGTAATGCACCAAAATTGTCTGCCAAACGGTTACGAAACGCACTGGTGACGGGCTCTGCCCTGTTTTGCCTGTTCGGCGCGGGTCAACTGTGGGCATTCAGTCTGGATGATGTGTCGGCCAAGGCAAAAGAGCTGGCCGGGCAGAAATACGAAGCTCCGCGCAGCAATCTGCCAAACGAATTCCGCGAAATGAAATTCGCTGACTACCAAAAAATTCGTTTCCGCAACGAGAAAGCCGAGTGGGCTGATCAGAACACGCCGTTCAAGCTGTCCTTCTATCACCAGGGCATGCACTTCGACACGCCGGTGAAAATCAACGAAGTCACTGCCGACAGCGTCCAGGAAATCAAATACGACCCGACTCGTTTCGATTTCGGCGACGTGAAGTTTGATCCTAAAGCCACCGAACAACTGGGTTATGCCGGTTTCCGTGTGCTGTACCCGATCAACAAGGCTGACAAGCAAGACGAAATCATGACCATGCTCGGCGCCAGCTACTTCCGCGTCGTTGGCAAGGGCCAGTCCTATGGCCTGTCCGCCCGTGGCATGGCGATCGACACGGCATTGCCGTCCGGCGAAGAATTCCCGCGCTTCACTGAGTTCTGGATCGAGCGTCCAAAACCGGGTGAAAAACAGCTGGTGATCTTTGCCTTGCTGGACTCGCCTCGGGCTACCGGTGCCTATCGCCTGACCCTGCGCCCTGGCACCGACACCATTGTCGACGTCAAATCGCAGATGTTCCTGCGTGACAAGGTCACCAAACTGGGCGTTGCTCCGTTGACCAGCATGTACCTGTTCGGCGCGAACCAGCCGTCGAAGGTGCTCAACTACCGTCGTGAACTGCACGATTCCAGCGGCCTGTCGATCCATGCCGGTAACGGCGAGTGGATCTGGCGCCCACTGAACAACCCTAAACACCTGTCGGTCAGCAACTTCGCCGTAGAGAACCCGCGTGGTTTCGGCTTGCTGCAGCGTGGCCGCGACTTCAGCCACTACGAAGACCTGGACGACAACTACGACAAGCGCCCAAGCGCCTGGATCGAGCCTGAAGGCGACTGGGGCAAGGGTTCCGTCGACCTGGTAGAGATTCCGACCGCCGATGAAACCAACGACAACATCGTTGCGTTCTGGAGCCCGGCCGAGCTGCCTAAAGTCGGCGAACCGCTGAACGTCAGCTACCGCCTGCACTGGACCATGGACGAAAAGGCCCTGCACCCGACCGACAGCGCCTGGGTCAAGCAGACCCTGCGTTCCACCGGTGACGTGAAACAGTCCAACCTGATCCGTCAACCCGATGGCAGCGTGGCCTACCTGGTGGACTTCGAGGGCCCGTCCCTGAAAGCCCTGCCGTCTGATGCGCCGGTTCGCAGCCAGGTCAGCGTTGGCGACAACGCCGAGATCGTTGAGAACAGCGTGCGCTACAACGAGCACACCAAAGGCTGGCGTCTGACCCTGCGTATGAAGATCAAGGACGCAGGCAAACCGACCGAAATGCGTGCGGCCCTGGTCCAGGACATCGTGAAGCCTGAGCCTGAGAAGGTTTCGACCCAAGTGCTCAAGGCTGACAAAGTGCTCGCTAAACAGCACGAAAAGCAGGCCAAGAAAGACGCGAAAGACAAGGAAGCCAAGCAGCCAGAAGCTGCCCCAGCCACACCGGAGCCGGCCAAGACAGAACAAGTCCTGACCGAAACCTGGAGCTATCAGTTGCCTGCCGATGAGTAATTCCCAAGCCACGCCCGAGACTCTGTCCGAGTACCTGGCGCATCTCCCGATGACTGCTGAGCAGCGCGCCGAACTGGCGGGCTGCACATCCTTCAGCGAACTGCACGAACGCTTGTCGTCCAAGGCCTTCGACGCACCGACCGACGCTGCCCAAGCGTCGGTTGGCCGCCGGCTGACCCTCAACACCGCCGAAGAGCTGCAAGACGCGGAAATGCTGGCGCTCGACGCCAGTGGTCGGGTTTGCCTGAAGGCCACGCCGCCGATTCGTCGGACCAAAGTGGTGCCTGAGCCTTGGCGTACCAACATTCTGGTGCGCGGTTGGCGCCGGCTGACCGGTCGTACCAACCCTCCGGCCCCGCCGAAGGATGAACGTGTATTGCCGGCGGCGCGCTGGCGCACCGTGGGTTCGATCCGTCGTTACATCCTGCTGGTGCTGATGCTCGGCCAGACCATCATTGCCGGCTGGTACATGAAAGGCATCATGCCGTACCAAGGCTGGTCGCTGGTCGACTTCGACGAAGTTCGTAACCAGACGCTGCTGCAAACCGCCACCCAAGTACTGCCTTACGCCCTGCAAACCAGCATCCTGATCATGTTCGGGATCTTGTTCTGCTGGGTGTCGGCTGGTTTCTGGACTGCATTGATGGGCTTCCTGGAGTTGCTCACCGGTCACGATAAATACCGAATCTCCGGTAAAAGTGCCGGCGACGAGCCAATTCCGAAAGACGCCCGCACCGCGCTGGTGATGCCGATCTGCAACGAAGACGTGCCCCGGGTATTCGCCGGTCTGCGTGCGACGTTCGAATCGGTGGCCGCCACGGGTGACCTGGATCGCTTCGATTTCTTCGTGCTCAGCGACAGTAACGACGCTGATATCTGTATCGCCGAGCAGCAAGCCTGGCTCGACGTGTGCCGCGAAGCCGGTGGTTTCGGCAAGATCTTCTATCGCCGCCGTCGCCGTCGCGTAAAGCGCAAGAGCGGCAACCTCGACGACTTCTGCCGTCGTTGGGGCGGTGACTACAAGTACATGGTCGTTCTCGACGCCGACAGCGTGATGAGCGGCGAATGCCTGACCAGCCTGGTGCGCTTGATGGAAGCCACGCCGGATGCCGGGATTATCCAGACCGCGCCACGGGCGTCGGGCATGGACACCCTGTATGCGCGCATGCAGCAGTTCGCCACCCGCGTGTATGGCCCGCTGTTTACGGCCGGCCTGCACTTCTGGCAACTGGGTGAATCCCACTACTGGGGTCACAACGCGATCATCCGCATGAAGCCGTTTATCGAGCACTGCGCCCTGGCGCCATTGCCGGGGAAAGGCGCGTTCGCCGGTGCGATCCTCTCCCACGACTTCGTTGAAGCTGCGCTGATGCGCCGTGCCGGCTGGGGCGTGTGGATTGCCTACGACTTGCCGGGCAGTTACGAAGAGCTACCGCCGAACCTGTTGGATGAACTCAAGCGTGACCGTCGCTGGTGCCACGGCAACCTGATGAACTTTCGCCTGTTCCTGGTCAAGGGTATGCACCCGGTGCACCGTGCGGTGTTCCTGACCGGCGTGATGTCCTACCTGTCGGCGCCTTTATGGTTCTTCTTCCTGGTGCTGTCGACGGCGTTGCTGGCGGTGAACACCTTGATGGAACCGCAGTACTTCATGGCACCACGCCAGCTGTACCCACTGTGGCCTCAATGGCATCCGGACAAGGCGGTGGCGCTGTTCTCCACCACTATCGTGCTGCTGTTCCTGCCGAAGTTGCTGAGCATCATCCTGATCTGGGCCAAGGGCGCGAAAGAGTTCGGCGGCAAGTTCAAGGTGACCTTGTCGATGCTGCTGGAGATGCTGTTCTCCATGCTGCTGGCGCCGGTGCGGATGATCTTCCACACCCGCTTCGTACTCGCCGCGTTCCTCGGCTGGGCTGCGACCTGGAACTCGCCGCAGCGTGACGACGACTCCACGCCATGGAGTGAAGCGGTCAAGCGCCACGGTCCGCAAACCGTGCTCGGCTTCCTGTGGGCGCTGTTGGTGGTGTGGTTGAACCCAAGCTTCCTGTGGTGGCTGATTCCGATCGTCGGTTCGCTGATGCTGTCGATCCCGGTGTCGGTGATTTCCAGCCGGGTCAAGCTGGGCCTCAAGTCTCGCGACGAGAGCCTGTTCCTGATTCCTGAGGAATACAATCCGCCGCAAGCGTTGCTGTCGACCGAGAAGTACACCCACGAAAATCGTTGGCACGCCCTGAATGATGGGTTTGTGCGTTCGGTAGTCGATCCGCAGCAGAACGCCTTGGCCTGTGCCCTGGCGACCTCGCGTCACCGCGAGGCGGAGCCGATCGAGTACTTGCGCCTTGAGCGTGTTCGCCACGCGTTGAAAGTCGGCCCTGCCGGCCTCAACAACAGCGAGCGCCTGGCCTTGCTCAGCGACCCGGTGGCCCTGGCTCGCCTGCATGAGCAGGTCTGGAGCGAAGGTCATGCCGAGTGGCTCGGCGCTTGGCGTGAATCGATCAAAGCTGATCCTCACGCGCCGTTGCTGCCGCTGCAACCGCTGTCGTCCCAGGCTCAACCGGCCTGATTCAGACGCCCCCGAGTGTTCATCTCGGGGGCGTTCGAAGCGCTGATCCTACAGCGTTCCCCGCCTCTTCCATTTAACGCTAACTCCTTGTTATTTCGAAACAAAAGACCTTTGTTCGAGACGTATTGCCGTGCCCGTGCCTGGGTTAGCATCGCCCCCCAAATTTGATTTGCCACGGGGGATTCATGAGCAAAAGGTATTGTTTGGCATGGCTGATCGGCGCTGTCGTATTGATTTACGCAGGTCTGGTGAATGCTGGCGCCCTTGACGACGCCGTTCGACGCGGTGTGCTTAAAGTCGGCACCACGCCCACTTACGTCCCCTTTGAAATGACGGATAAACAGGGGCGCATCGTCGGTTTTGAGATCGACTTGCTCCAGGCGATGAGCCGCGCGTTGGGCGTTGAGCTTGAACTGATTGCGGTGCCTTATACCGAGTTGCTGCCGGGTCTGATGGCGAAGAAGTTTGATCTGATTGGCAGCGGCATGACGGTTACTCAGGAGCGCAACCTGAAGCTGAATTTCAGCGACTCCTTCATCGTGGTTGGCCAAACGGTACTGTTGCACCCCCGCCTGGCCGGCATGGTTTCGAGTATTGAAGACCTGAACGAGGCTGGATACCGGATCGTTGCCACTGAAGGCACCACTGGAGAGGCTGCTGCACAACGCTTTCTGGGGGCGGCTCGTCTAAGTAGTTTCACCACCTCGGAAGAAGCTATACGGCAGGTAGTCGAGGGCAAGGCCGATGCCTTTATTCATGACGCGCCCTACAACCTGATCGCGATGACCCGGCCGGAAAACCGCACGTTATTGGCGCTTGAACAACCCTTTACCTTCGAGCCCCTGGCGTTCGGCCTGAAAAAAGGTGATTACGACAGCCTTAACTGGATCAACCATTTCCTCAATCAGGTGGCACAGGATGGCACCTACGATCGCCTGCACGATAAGTGGTTTAAGGACACCACCTGGATGGCGGAGATCGATTGAGTGTCATAACTGCTTACACATCAATCAATTGCCGAACACAGGCTCTTGGCTGCACCGTTGTGGGGCTTTTCCGACATACGCCGATAACATTTACCCGTGAAACCTTTGTGACGGGGGACGAGTGAGTTAGGATCGCACCCCGCAATGGTGCAGCCCTTTTGCGCACCGGCCTTACAAGAATCGTTCAGGGGACTTGATGATGAAAAAGTATCTTTCGATGCTGCTGCTAGGCGTCACTACGCTGGTCGCCGCAGCTGCGGCCCAAGCCGGAGCCATCGATGATGCGGTCAAGCGCGGCACGCTGAAAGTCGGCATGGACCCGACCTACATGCCGTTCGAAATGACAGATAAACGCGGTGAAATCATCGGTTTTGAAGTCGACATCCTCAAGGCCATGGCCAAGTCCATGGGCGTCAAGCTGGAGCTGGTGTCCACCGGTTATGATGGCATCATCCCGGCCTTCCTGACCGGCAAGTTCGACATGATCGGCAGCGGCATGACCCTGACCCAGGAACGTAACCTGCGCCTGAACTTCAGCGAACCCTTCATTGTGGTCGGCCAGACTTTGCTGATCCGCAAGGACCTGGAAGGCACCATCAAGTCTTACAAAGACCTGAACGACGAGAAATATCGCCTGACCTCCAAGCTTGGCACCACGGGTGAAATGATCGCCAAGAAGATGATCTCCAAAGCCAAGTACCACGGCTATGACAACGAGCAAGAAGGCGTGTTGGACGTGGTCAACGGCAAAGCCGACGCCTTCGTCTATGACGCGCCGTACAACGTAGTGGCTGAGAAGAAAGTCGGCAACGGCAAGCTGGTGTTCCTCGACGAACCCTTCACTTTCGAGCCTCTGGCGTTCGGCCTGAAAAAAGGCGATTACGACAGCCTCAACTACATCAATAATTTCCTGCACCAGATCCGCAACGACGGCACCTACGATCGCATCCATGACAAGTGGTTCAAGAGCTCCGAGTGGCTCAAGGACATGGAATAAGGGCTGACATCGAGTCGATCGTTCCCACGCTCTGCGTGGAAATGCAGCCCGTGACGCTCCGCGTCACAAAGCGGACGCAGAGCGTCTAGTGAGGCATTCCCACGCAGAGCGTGGGAACGATCTCAATCAATCCCGGAATTCGCAATGAAACAGAAAAAAGCCCAATGGCCCTGGCACCTGCTGACCGTGGTCGTGTTGGTTGGCCTGGCTGGCGCGTTGTACTACGCCACCTCGCTGATGTCCTACGAATGGCGCTGGAACCGCGTGCCGCAGTACTTCGCCTATCAGGCCGAAACGTCGCAGCGTGCCGCCGACATTTCCACCGTCGTTGAGTTGGTACGCAAAGGCGATGTAGCCGAAGTCACCCTGCGCAACGACGCCGGAGTGGAGCAAAAACTGACCGTTGCCGACAACAGTCTGCAAGTTGCACGTGGCGATGACGTGGCCGAAGGCGATGTGGTGGGCGTGACCCGCCATTGGGCGCTGGGCCCGCTGATGTGGGGCTTGTGGACCACGTTGTGGCTGTCGGTGGTGTCCGGGATTCTGGGCTTGGCGATTGGTTTGGCGACGGGGTTGTGCCGTCTCTCCAGTAACCCGACCCTGCGCGACCTGTCGACGATCTACGTCGAGCTGGTGCGCGGCACGCCGCTTTTGGTGCAGATCTTCATTTTCTATTTCTTCATCGGCACGGTGCTCAACCTGTCTCGGGAATTCGCCGGGATCGCCGCACTGTCGCTGTTCACCGGCGCCTACGTGGCGGAAATTGTCCGCGCCGGCGTGCAGTCCATCACCCGTGGTCAGAACGAAGCCGCGCGCTCCCTGGGCCTGAGTGCCAGTCAGTCTATGCGCCACGTGGTGTTGCCGCAGGCCTTCAAGCGCGTGCTACCGCCGCTGGCCGGGCAATTTATCAGTCTGGTGAAAGACACGTCCCTGGTCTCGGTGATCGCCATTACTGAGCTGCTCAAAAGCGGTCGCGAAGTGATCACCACCTCGTTTTCGCCGTTTGAAATCCTGTTCTGTGTGGCAGGCCTGTACCTGCTGATCAACCTGCCGCTGTCGAAAATGGCCAGCCGGCTTGAGCGGAGGCTCGCGCAAAGTGATTGAAGTTCGCGATCTGGTAAAAGTCTTCGACACCCGTGGCCATGTGGTGCGCGCGGTGGACCACGTCACCACCCAAGTCGCCAAGGGCGAAGTGTTGGTTGTGATTGGCCCGTCGGGTTCCGGTAAGTCAACGTTCCTGCGCTGCCTTAACGGGCTGGAAGAATTCGATTCCGGCTCGGTGAGCATCGACGGCCTGCAACTGGCCGACCCGAAAACCGATGTGAACGCCTACCGCCGTGAAGTCGGCATGGTGTTCCAGCACTTCAACCTGTTTCCCCACATGACCGTGCTGGAAAACCTGTGCCTTGCGCAAAAAGTCGTGCGCAAGCGCGGCAAGCAAGAGCGCGAGGCCAAGGCCCTGGCGCTACTGGAGAAGGTCGGGATCGCGCAGAAGGCCAACGAATTCCCGTCACGCCTGTCTGGCGGTCAGCAACAACGGGTGGCGATTGCCCGGGCCCTGGCCATGGAACCCAAGGTGATGTTGTTTGACGAACCGACTTCGGCCCTCGACCCGGAAATGGTCGGCGAAGTACTGGACGTGATGAAGACCCTGGCCCTGGAAGGCATGACCATGGTCTGCGTCACCCACGAGATGGGTTTTGCCCGCGAAGTCGCGGACCGTGTGCTGTTCTTCGATCACGGCAAGCTGCTCGAAGACGCTTCCCCAGCCGAATTCTTCGATGCGCCGAAAGACCCACGGGCCCAGGCCTTCCTACGCCAAGTCCTGTAATCACCTCACCCGTAGCAGCTGTCGAGCTTAAGCGAGGCTGCGTCGGGCGCGCTGCCGATACAGGCGCGTGTCGCGCCTCACGCAGCCTCGCTGGGGCTCGACAGCTGCTACGGTGGCTAGAGCCTGAATTTGCCAACCAGCGTCTGTAAGTCCAGGCTCAGCCTCGTCAACTGAACGCTCGCAGTTGCGGTTTCCTCACTGGCGACTGCCGTTTGTTCCGACACATCCCGCACCGTCAACACACTGCGATTGATCTGCGCGGCCACCGCACTTTGCTGCTCGGCAGCGGCAGCAATCTGCGGGTTCATTTCCTGGATGAGCGACACGGTTCGCGCAATCGCCGCCAGCGCGTCGCCGACGTCTCGGGTCAGGCCGACGCTGTTGTCGGTCAGCGTACGACTGTTGTCCATGATGTCGGCGACCTGTTGTGTGTCGTTATGCAGGCGGAGGATCAGCCCTTCGATTTCTTCGGCGGACTCTTGGGTACGTTGGGCCAGGCTGCGAACCTCATCGGCCACCACGGCGAAACCTCTACCGGCGCTGCCTGCGCGCGCCGCCTCGATCGCGGCGTTCAGTGCCAGCAAGTTGGTCTGCTGGGACACTGACTTGATAACGTCCAGCACGCTGCCGATCTTTTGGCTCTGGCGCTGCAACGCGAGCATCGCCTGGCTGGAGCGTGCCATCTCATGGGCCAGATGATCGATTTGCTCAACGGCCTGCGTGACAATCTGTTCTCCCGCGCTTGCCTGTTGGTCCGCCTCGCTGGTGGCTGTGGATGCCTGTTCCGCGTGACGAGCGACTTCTTGCGCAGTGGCGAGCATTTCATTCATGGCCGTGGCCATCTGGTCGGTTTCCTCTTTCTGATAGTTGATCCCGCTGCGGGTCTGTTCGGTGACGGCTGACAGTTGGTTGGCAGCACCGGCTATTTGCCGGGCACTATCGCTGATACCCCCGATGAGGCTGCGTAGATTGAGCGTCATTTGCGCGATGCTCTGCTGCAACTGACCGAGTTCGTCATGGCGTTCGACCTGAGGGTTGTCACTCAAGTCGCCGTCGGCGATACGGTTGGCGGTGGTCAGGGTTTTACGCAATGGCACCACGATTTGCCGGGCGATCCACCACGCGGCCAGGCTGCCTAGTAGAAGCGCGGTCAGGGTGACACCCACCAGCAGCGTGCGGGTTTGGCTCGCTTCGTTGTCGCGCTTGAGGGTCTGGTCCTGGCTTAGCAGGTCGCTTTGTTCGAGCAATTGGTTGAGCTGTTGCTCTAGGCGATTTTGCACGGCTTCGGTGGTGAGCTGGGTCTCCTTGAGGGCATTGAGTTGCACGCGATAGTCCGCCAGGTCGGTTTTGAGCAGGGTGGAGTCAACGGGGAGCGTTGTAACGGCGGCCAGGGAGATTTCCAATGCGTCGAGGGTTTGGCTCACGGCCTGTTCGTAGGCGTTCAGCGAATCGGCTGACCAGGCCGGGCTTTGTGTACGGTCCTGCGCCAGTGCGATGGCTTGACGCAGGTTTTCTAATGTATCCAGGGCCATTTGGTCCTGCTGGTCGGGCAACTTGCTGGCCAGCTGGGCGAGGGTATCACCCGCCTGGAGCGCAGCATTTTTCAGTAGGGTGCGGGTGTTCTCGCGTCTCTCGATCAAGGGTGGCAGCTGCGCCAGCCCAGCCTTGAAGCTGTTGATCGACTGAGTCGCCTCTTGGACGCTCAGTTGGTTGTTCGGGTCTTTCAGGTTGCTGGAGAGGTCGGCGAGATACTGGTCGATCTTTTTAATCTGAGTGCTCATCTTGCTGAGACTGGCAGTGTCCGTGAGGGTGCGATACACGATGCGATCGGCGCGCATAGCCTCTGCCACTACGGCGAGTTGCCCCAACACAATCAAATTGTTCGAACGGCTGAGTACAGCATTCACGGCTTGCCAGCCGGTAATTGCGATGATGACGCTGAGGAGCAGCACCTGGCCGAAGCCTAGGGCCAGTTTAAGCGTGACGCTGGTGTTACCCAGCAGGCGGGTCAGCCGAGGAAACATGAGGAGCCTCCAAATCAGAAAGAGCGCTTGGGAACGCTAATTCGATTCGGAGTCATGGCGGGCTGATAATTGCGTAGGACGTTTCACAAGGTGCTGTGTTCGGCGGCCTCGATTAGCCGCCGCAAAGGGCCGATCAGACGCGGAAGCGCCCTACAAGCGTCTGCAAATAAATCCCCAGGCGTGCCAGCTCGGCGCTGGACGCGGCGGTTTCTTCACTGGCCGAAGAGGTCTGTTCAGACACGTCTCGCACATTCAGCACGCTGCGGTTGATCTCCTCAGCCACGGCGCTTTGTTGCTCGGCGGCGGTGGCGATCTGCGAGTTCATTGCCTGGATGGTCGAGACCGTGCGGGTGATATTGCCCAGCGCATTGCCGGCGCGGCGGGTCAGCTCCACGCTGCTCTCTGTGAGGCCACGGCTGTTGTCCATGATGGTCGCCACCTGTTGGGTGCCGCTTTGCAGGCCGACTATCAGTTCTTCGATCTCTTCGGTGGACTTCTGGGTGCGCTGGGCCAGGCTGCGCACCTCGTCAGCCACCACCGCGAAGCCACGTCCGGCCTCACCTGCACGTGCCGCCTCAATCGCCGCGTTCAGCGCCAGCAGGTTGGTTTGTTGAGCTACGGACTTGATCACGTCGAGTACGCTGCCGATCTTGTCGCTCTCGCGTTTCAGATGGCCCATCGCCTCGGTGGAGTTGCCGACTTCAGTGGCTAAGCGCTCGATCTGGGCGATGGCTTCACCCACCACCTTATCGCCTTCACGGGCTTGTTGATCAGCGGCTACGGCGGCTTCGGAGGCTTCCTCGGCGTTACGCGCGACCTCTTGTACGGTGGCGGCCATTTCATTCATGGCGGTGGCTACCTGATCGGTTTCCACTTTTTGGCTGTTGACCCCGGCGCTGGTCTGCTCGGTCACGGCCGACAGTTGCTCGGCGGCGCTGGCGATCTGAGTGACGCCGTCACTGATGCCGCCGATCAGCTCGCGCAGGCCCACGGTCATGCTCTGCATGGCACGTTGCAGTTGGCCCAGTTCGTCTTGGCGTCCGGAGTTGAGGTTGTGGCTCAAGTCGCCGGAGGCCACGCGCTCAGCCACTTTGAGGGTCTGGTTCAGCGGTATGACGATCTGACGGGTGATGGCCCAGGCGGCGACCATGCCGAAGATCAGCGCCAATACTGTGGCCAGCAGCAACAGTTGTTTGGCATGGGCGGCATCGGTGTCGCGCACCACGGTCTGGGAAATCGTGAGTTTGTCGCTGTTGCCCAGCAGGATGGCGCCTTGTTCGGTCGTGATTTTCAGGGCTGCCGCTGTTGCAACTTGGGAGTCACGGTACTGGCTGACGGCGGCGCGGTAGGCTTGCAGCGAGGTGCTGGCCTCTTGCAGGTTGGCCTGGTACTGCGCTGGCAGTTGGCCTTGGAGTTCGGTGATTTTCTTCAGGGCGTTGTCGATGGCATCCAGCGCGGGCTGCTCGGCTTCGGTCTTGCCGCTGTAGGTGTAGCCGCGAACCTGGAAGCGCGCTTGCTGAATCAGCTTGCTCAGGTCGACCACGCTGTTGAATTGGATGACGCTATCGCCTTGCAGCAGAGATTTCTCAATTTCGCTGGTTTTGGCCACAGCGTTATCGGCCGTATCTCCGAGCTTACTGCGCGCGCCTTCACGCTTGAGGCCGGCCTGGACCATGGTTGCAAAGGCTTTTTTGTATTGATTCAAGGCGTCCAGTTGTTGCTCTACCAGGGCCTTGTCGTCGGGTTGCTCGATCAGGCCTTCGGCGGTTTTCAGGCCACTGTCCAGTTGTGTGATCAGGTCGTTGACCGCGCCCGTGCCTTGTTCGCCGCGACGCATTTCGAAGTCCAGGCGCGCCAGGCGCAGGTCTTTGGTCAGGCTGTTGAGGCTGGAGATAAAGCCCAGCTTGTCGCCACGACTGGTCACGTCGCCCAGGCCGGTCCAACCGGTGAAGGTGATCAGCAGCGTCAGGATCAACACCAAGCCAAAGCCAATGCTCAGCTTGCGATTGACGCTCACATTCCCCAGATTTTCGGCTAACCAACGGTACATGCTGCGATCTCCTTTGGAACAAGGCTTGGACTTATTCAAAGGTTATCGGCAGCGTAGGGAGATTCTGTAGTGACGCAAATCCATTGTGGGCGTGTTGTCAGAACAGGCGCGCGAGCAGTGCGGTTACGGCGGTTTCGACGCGCAGGATGCGTGCACCCAACTGCACCGGTTGTAAGCCGGCCTTGGCCAGCAGGTCCACTTCGTAGGGAATCCAGCCACCTTCCGGGCCGATGGCCAGTGTGACTGGCTCATCCAGCCCACGCGGGCAGGGCGGGTAATCGCCGGGGTGGCCGATCAGGCCCAGAGTGCCTTCGGTCATGGCCGGCAGGCGGTCTTCGACGAAGGGCTTGAAGCGTTTTTCAATGATGATTTCGGGCAGCACGGTGTCCCGGGCCTGTTCCAGGCCGAGGATCAATTGCTCACGAACCGCTTCAGGCTCCAGGAACGGGGTTTGCCAGAAACTCTTTTCCACCCGGTAACTGTTGACCAGCACTACCTTGGGCACACCCATGGCGGCCACGGTTTGCAGCACCCGGCGCAGCATTTTCGGGCGCGGCAGGGCCAGCAATAGAGTCAGCGGCAGTTTGGCCGGAGGCGGCAGGTCAAAGCTGACTTGCAACTCGGCTTCGCGAGCTTCCAGGCGCAGCAGTTGCGCGTTGCCCATCAGCCCGCCGATGCGCCCAACCCGCAGGTTGTCGCCCACCACGGCGCGGTGGACTTCCTGCATATGCACCAGGCGCCGATCTCGCAGGACCACCCGGTCGGCCGCAACAAAGTCGGCCTCTTCAAGCAGCAGCAGGTTCACGGTTGGGTCGCTGGCGGCTGGTCGTCGTCGGGTTGGTCATCCGGATGATCGCCACGTTTGCTGATCAGGCTGCCGAACAGGATACCGATCTCGAAGAGCATCCACATTGGCACGGCCAGCAGGGTCTGGGAGAAGATGTCCGGCGGCGTCAGGATCATGCCGACCACGAAGCAGCCGATGATCACGTATGGGCGGATCTTCTTCAGGTATTGGACGTTGACCACACCGATCCACACCAGCAGTACGACCGCCACCGGGATTTCGAAGGCCACGCCAAAGGCGAAGAACAGCGTCATCACGAAGTCGAGGTAGCTGGTGATGTCGGTCATCATTTCAACGCCGGCCGGGGTGGCGGAGGCGAAGAACTTGAAGATCAGTGGGAACACTAGGAAGTAGGCGAAGGCCATGCCGGTGTAGAACAACAGGATGCTCGACACCAGCAATGGCACCGCGATGCGCTTCTCATGCTTGTACAGGCCCGGTGCGATAAAGCCCCAGATCTGATGCAGGATCACCGGAATCGCCAGGAACAACGACACCATCATGGTCAGCTTCAACGGTGTCAGGAACGGCGACGACACGTCGGTGGCGATCATCGTCGCGCCGGCCGGCAGGTAGTGGCGCAGCGGGGTGGAGACGAAGGTATAAATCTGCTGGGTAAAGGCGAACAGCCCGGCAAAGATGATGAAGATCGCCGCCACGCAACGCAGCAGGCGGGTACGCAACTCGGTGAGGTGCGAGACCAGCGGCATGTGCTGGTCGTTTTCCGGTTTATCAGCGCTCATGGGGCTCGCGGCGGCAATGTAGGGTCATGGGGCGCGGGCGACGCAACGGGCGTCGGCGCGGCGGGCTCTGTCGCGGTTGGAGCGGTCGGGATCGGAGCAGCAGGTGGGGCTTCAACCACAGGTGTCGGCGCGATGCTGTGCTCGGCCACAGGTTCGGCCGGTTTGGCGGGCTCCTGGACCGGGGAAAGAATCTTCCGCGCTTCCTGCTCCAACGACAGGATATGTTCGTTGTGCAGTTGCCGACGGATCTCGTCGGCGCCGATTTCCCGTTCAACTTCCTGTTTGATGGCGTTGAAGCTGCGCTTCAAGCGCCCGATCCATAGGCCTGCGGTGCGCGCGGCACCGGGCAGGCGTTCCGGCCCCAGCACCAACAGGGCAACCAGGCCGACGAGGAGCAGTTCAGAGAAGCTGATACCAAACATTAGTCAGTGCTCACGAGTCTTTGCGGGTCGGCTCTTCGACTTTCTCAGCCTGCACGTCGAAGGTACGACGCTCGGTGATTGGCTGGGCGGCCTGCGGGTGCACAGGCTGGACCGGCGGCGCTGGGTTAACTACGGGGTCAGCAGGTTTTTCATCGTCGTTCATGGCTTTACGAAAGCCCTTGATCGACTCGCCTACGTCGGTGCCCAGGTTCTTGAGTTTCTTGGTGCCGAACACCAGTACAACTACCACCAGAATGACGATCCAGTGTTTCCAGTCAAAAATGCCCATGCTGCAATTCCTCTGTGAAAGTTATTCAGGCGGACGGGCGCGAGGCCTTTTCGGCATGCCCGGACAAGCCGAAGCGACGGTCCAGTTCATCCAGCACTGCCTGTGGATGCTGCCCCAGTTGGGCGAGCATGACCAGGCTGTGGAACCACAAGTCGGCAGTTTCGTAGATCACATCGCTGCAGTCGCCGCTGATCTGCGCGTCCTTGGCTGCGATGATCGTCTCGATGGATTCCTCGCCGAGCTTTTCCAGAATTTTGTTCAGACCTTTGTGGTACAGGCTGGCGACATAGGAACTGTCGGCATCCGCGCCTTTGCGGTCTTCCAACACCTGGGCCACACGGTTCAGGGTATCGCTCATGTTCAGTGTCCTGCCGAGTAGATAGCGTGCGGGTCTTTGAGTACCGGTTCAACAACCTTCCATTCGCCGTTCTCGAACACGCGATAGAAGCAGCTGTGGCGACCGGTGTGGCAGGCGATGTCGCCGATTTGCTCGACCTTGAGGATCACCACGTCGGCGTCGCAGTCGATGCGCATCTCGTGCAGGGTTTGCACGTGCCCGGACTCTTCGCCCTTACGCCATAGTTTGCCACGCGAGCGTGACCAGTAGATGGCGCGCTGCTCAGTGGCAGTCAGGCTCAGGGCCTCGCGGTTCATCCAGGCCATCATCAGCACACGCCCGGTCTTGTAGTCCTGGGCAATGGCCGGCACCAGGCCGTCACTGTCCCACTTGATCTCGTCCAGCCAGTCTTTCATGTTCGGCTCCGGCAATTTGCGACAGTGTATAACCGGATTGGCTATCGACGCACGATCAGATAAACACCCACGGCGACCATGATGCCAGCGGGCCAGTGGCCCAGCTCATTCAGTGGCCCGCCAATGGCCAAAATTACGCCGCCCACCAGGTGCGCGGCGCCCAGCAGACGCAGGAACCAATCGTCCTTGCGCTTGTGCCACGGCGGCGCAGGGTCCTCGGCGTGGGGCTGGGACATGCGTTCCAGCAGGTCGCGGGTCATGTTGGCCAAGTGTGGCAGCTGTTCGAACTGGCTGTGCAGGTTGCCGATCAGGGTTTTCGGGCTGACGCGCTCGCGCATCCAGCGTTCCAGGAACGGTTGGGCGGTGTTCCACAGGTCGAGGTCCGGATACAGCTGGCGACCCAGGCCTTCGATATTCAGCAAGGTCTTTTGCAGCAGTACCAGCTGCGGCTGTACTTCCATGTTGAAGCGGCGCGCGGTCTGGAACAGGCGCATCAGCACTTGGCCGAAGGAAATATCTTTTAACGGTTTTTCAAAGATCGGTTCGCACACGGTGCGAATCGCCGCTTCGAATTCGTTGAGTTTGGTTTCCGCCGGCACCCAGCCCGAATCGATGTGCAACTGCGCCACGCGGCGGTAGTCACGCTTGAAGAAAGCGAACAAGTTGCGGGCCAGGTAGTCCTGGTCTTCCGGGGTCAGGCTGCCGACGATGCCGCAGTCGATCGCAATGTACTGCGGGCTCCACGGGTTGACGGTGCTGACGAAGATGTTGCCCGGGTGCATGTCGGCGTGGAAGAAGCTGTCGCGGAACACTTGGGTGAAGAAAATCTCCACGCCGCGCTCGGCGAGCATCTTCATGTCGGTGCGCTGGTCGGCCAGGGTGGCGAGGTCGGTGACCTGTACGCCATAGATACGCTCCATCACCAGCACTTTCGGGCGGCACCAGTCCCAATACACTTGCGGCACGTACAGCAGCGGCGAGCCTTCGAAGTTGCGCTTGAGCTGGCTGGCGTTGGCGGCTTCGCGCAGCAGGTCGAGTTCGTCGTAGATGGTTTTTTCGTAGTCGGCGACCACATCCACCGGGTGCAGCAGGCGCGCGTCGGCCGAGAAACGCTCGGCGGCGCGGGCGAGGATAAACAGCCACGCCAGGTCCTGGCCGATAATCGGCTTGAGACCCGGGCGGATCACCTTTACCACCACTTCTTCGCCGGTCTTGAGCTGCGCGGCGTGCACTTGCGCCACGGAGGCCGAGGCCAGCGGTTCGATGTCGAAGCGGCTGAACACTTCGCTGATTTTTTTACCAAGCTGCTCTTCGATCAGGTTGACCGATTGCTGGGAGTCGAACGGCGGTACGCGGTCTTGCAGCAGCATCAGCTCGTCGGCGATGTCTTCAGGCAGCAAGTCGCGGCGCGTGGAGAGGATTTGCCCGAACTTGATAAAGATCGGCCCCAAATCCTGTAACGCCAGGCGCAGGCGCGCACCACGGCTCAGCTCCAGCTGTTTGCGCGGGAACCAGCGCCACGGCAGCACGTAGCGCACCGCCAGCAGGAACCACGGCAGGGGCAGGGCGAACAGCAGGTCATCGAGGCGGTAGCGGATTACGACGCGCTGGATACGAAACAAACGGCGGACGGCGAGCAGCTTCATGCGTTATCGCTTGGATCAAGGGAACGGCTCAGGCGCTCGAAGCGCGCCTCAAGGCGTTCCAGGTCGATTTTGGCCTTGTCGAGTTCACGAAAGCGCGCTTGCGCTTCCCGTTCTCCGACCAGGGTGCGCGATTCTTCGCTCAAGTATTCGGCGAGGTTCTGGTTGAGGCTGGCGAATCCTTGCTGGTACCAGCGTGCGCGGCTGCGCAGGTGCCCGCTGATCAACTGGGTGGCCACAGGGCCGATCCAGCGTGACAGCTCGTATTCCCAGTCCAACTCCAGGTCTTGCAGCACGGCGGCCAGGTCCATCAGCACCGCGCTGTCGCCTTCCAGTTCCACTTCGGCGCTGTGCAGTATGGCGGTCTTGTTGCGGCTCAGGGCCAGGTGCAACAGGCTCGACGCCGGTGCGCGTAGCGTGCAGTCGGCCTCGGCGGCCCAGTCGGTCGCGAGCAGCAGGCCTTCATCACTGGGCAGGATAAACAGTTGCAAGGCGGGACTGCGGCAGTCGACGGCAATCACCTTGCCGTTCAAGTGCGCGAGCCGCGCCAGGGCGGTGCTGTCCAGGCGCAGTACACGATTGAGGCCGTGTTCAACGCTGGCCAGAAGACCTTTGAGCAGCATCAGGGCTTGATGCCGCGGTGCAGGGCGACGATGCCCGAGGTCATGTTGTGGTAGGTCACGCGGTCGAAGCCGGCCTCTACCATCATCGACTTCAGGGTTTCCTGGTCGGGGTGCATGCGGATCGATTCAGCCAGGTAGCGATAGCTTTCGGCGTCATTGGTGATCAGCTTGCCCATCAACGGCATGAAGGCAAAGGAGTAGGTGTCATAGACCTTGGACATCAGCGCGTTGGTCGGCTTGGAGAACTCCAGCACCAACAGACGGCCACCCGGCTTGAGTACGCGCAGCATCGAGCGGATCGCGTCTTCCTTGTGGGTCACGTTGCGCAGGCCGAAGGCGATGGTCACGCAGTCGAAATGGTTGTCCGGGAACGGCAGCTTTTCAGCATCTGCCTGGACGAATTCGATATTGCCGGCCACGCCTTTATCCAGCAGGCGATCGCGACCGACCTTGAGCATCGAGCCGTTGATGTCCGCGAGCACCACTTGGCCAGTGGGGCCGACGAGCTTGGAGAACTTGGCTGCCAGGTCGCCCGTACCACCGGCGATATCCAGTACGCGGTTGCCGGTGCGTACGCCCGACAGCTCGATGGTGAAACGCTTCCACAGGCGGTGCATACCGCCCGACAGCACGTCGTTCATCAGGTCGTACTTGGCGGCTACGGAGTGGAACACCTCAGCGACTTTTTCCGCTTTTTGGCTTTCCGGGACGTTCTTGAAGCCGAAGTGAGTGGTGGGTTCGGCATCGCTGCCTTTGCGCTGATCAGTCATATCGCTGTCACCAAAAGAGAATGCGGGACATGATAATCCCCAAGGCCTGCTTTGTCTTGGCAAGGCTGAAGGTAAGATAGGCGGTCACCGAGACCTTTTGCCGCACGGAAGGTGTTCCAGTCGTTATAAAGAGGAGTCATAGCAATGGCCCGTATTACCGTTGAGCGTGCACATACCCTGGGTAAAGAAGGCGCGCGGGCAAAGGCCGAGAAGTTGGCGCACAAACTCAAGGAACAATATGGCCTGGAGCCGTCGTGGTCCGGCGATACCTTGAACCTCAAGCGTTCGGGGGTTAAAGGCACGGTATTAGTCGCCGATGACTCACTGCGCATTGATGTGGAACTGGGCCTGTTGATGTCGGCCATGAGTGGCACCATCAAGTCCGAAATCGAGAAGGCCCTGGATAAGGCACTGGCCTGATCGATGTGTTCTTAGGGTGCCGATTCTAATTTTTCACCCTACTTTGTGCCCAAGCCCTCAACTCCTGTGGGCCGTTCCTCCACCCTATTTTGCGTGAGGTGCACCATGGCCAAAGTTATTTTGAAGAAAAAAATCGACGTTCAATCCACCGCCCTGAGTGACGTTAAAAGCTATGCCCGCAAGATCTGGCTGGCGGGACTTGGCGCCTATGCCAAGGTCGGCAGCGAGGGCAGCGAGTACTTCAAAGAGCTGGTTAAGACCGGTCAACATGTTGAAAGTAAAGGCAAAAAAGTTGTGGTTGAACAACTTGATGCCGCCAACAGTCAGATTGACCAAGTAAAGAGTAACGTCTCGAGCGTCAAAGGTTTGGTTGAAGTTCAACTGGATAAAGTTGAAAAAGCTTTTGACACGCGTGTTGCAAGTGCCTTGAATCGGATCGGCATTGCGTCTAAACATGACGTTGAGACACTCTCTGCTAAGCTCGAAGAGCTGACGGCATTGCTAGAACGTGTCGCGCGTAAACACTAAGGAGACATCGGGATGGCTGTTAAGAAGACTACTCAGAAAGAAAACAGCTCGTGGATCGGGGAAGTTGAAAAATATTCCCGTAAGATCTGGCTGGCTGGTTTAGGCGTGTATTCGAAGGTTAGCAGTGACGGCGGCAAATACTTCGATACTTTGGTCAAGGACGGCGAGAAGGCCGAGAAGTTGACCAAGAGCACGGTTGGTAAAAAAGTTGAAGCGGCCAAGGCAACTGCCGGTTCCGCCAAGTCGAGCATTTCTGACACCTGGGGCAAGTTGGAAGAAACTTTCGACAAGCGCCTCAACAGTGCCATTTCGCGACTGGGCGTACCTAGCAAAGCAGAGCTCAAAACGCTGCACAGCAAGGTCGATACCCTGACCAAGCAAATCGAAAAACTCACCGGCGCTAAAGTGGCTCCCGTGAAAGCTGTCGCTGCAAAACCTGCTGCCAAGCCTGCCGCTAAAACCGCAGCTGCCAAACCCGCGGCTAAACCTGCGGCCAAGCCTCTGGTGAAAGCCGCGGCCAAGCCTGCTGCAAAACCTGCGGCCAAGGCTCCAGCCAAAGCAGCAGCAAAACCTGCCGCCAAGCCTGCTGCGAAAACCGCAGCCGCCAAACCGGCTGCCAAGCCTGCCGCTAAACCCGTGGCCGCTAAAGCTGCTGCCAAGCCTGCTGCAAAACCAGCCGCCAAACCAGCGGCTAAAACCGCCGCCGCCAAACCTGCCGCCAAGCCGGCTGCTGCAAAACCAGCCGTCAAGCCAGCTGCGGCAAAACCTGTGGCTGCCAAGCCGGCGGCAAAACCTGCTGCAGTGAAGAAACCAGCGGTAGCCAAAAAACCAGCAGCCGCCAAACCTGCTGTTGCGGCCAAGCCTGCTACCTCGGCGCCAACCGCTTCGACAGCCAACTCGGTTTCCGCACCGACACACGCTGTTGCAACCTCGACTGCAACGCCGGTAACCCCGACGCCATCCAGTCAGTCCTGATTTTATCAGGGCGTAAAAAATGCCCGGCCTGCAAAGGTCGGGCATTTTTTTATGGCGCAGCTTCTTCAACGCCACACATTTTTAATCTATGTCATCCAGGTATTTCAGCGCGAATTTCTCGGTTGCCAGCCGTGCCGGCAACAACAGATGTGGCGCCACCAGCATCATGATCTGGTACACCACCACTCGCACTTCACCTTCACGGTCCAGAATCCGCTGGTAATCCAGGGAAAACAGCAAGGTCATGGTGATCTGCTCCACCAGTTGCCCCAACGCCTGGGTGCCACTGACCAACTGCCCCGATGCCTTCAACCGCGCGAGCAATGACGCCAGGGTGCGCTTGAGCGCCGTCAGCAGGTTGCGAATACCCTTGGCCAGTTTTGGCAGGCGCCCGGCCAGGTTCGACAGGTCCTGGAACAGAAACCGGTAATGGGCCATGCGCTCGACGATCAAGTGCAGGAACAGCCAATAGTCCTCGGCCTCCAACTGCGCATCCGCCGGTGGGTCGAGCAGCGGTGCCAACTCACATTGAAAGCGCTCGAACAATCCGAGCACCAACGGCTCCTTGCCATGGAAGTGGTAGTAGAGGTTGCCCGGGCTGATCCCCATTTCATTGGCCACCTCCATGGTCGACACGTTCGGTTCGCCCTTCTGGTTGAACAACTGCAGGGCACATTCAAGGATACGGTCGCGGGTCTTCATCCAGTCTTCTTAATGTGATCGTTGAGCTCAGCGCACACGCACGTAAGTGCCTGGCGCCGCTTCCATCGGTGGGTAATTCTGGTTGCCCAGGGCAGTCAGGGTTTCGCGCTGTACGCCTGAGCGTTGCTGAATCCACTCCAGCCACTGCGGCCACCAGCTGCCTTCGACGTGGTTGGCGTCGTAGTACCAGGCGCGCGGGTCGCTGCTTAGCTTGGGGTTCTCGACGTAGTTAGCCTTGGGGTTGCCCGGCGGGTTGAGGATGCTCTGGATATGCCCGCTATTGGACAGCACAAAGCGCTTGTCACCACCCAGCAGTTGGGTCGAGCGATACACCGCGTCCCATGGCGTGATGTGGTCGTTGATCCCGGCCACGCTGAAGCTGTCCACCGTGACCTTCTGCAAATCAATCGGTGTACCGCATACCTCCAGGCCGCCGGGATGGCTCAACGGGTTGTGCTTGAAGAAGTCCAGCAGGTCGCCATGCAGCGCGGCGGGCAGACGCGTGTTGTCGTTGTTCCAGTACAGGATGTCGAAGGCCGGCGGCTCCTTGCCCAACAGGTAATTGTTGATCCAGTAGTTCCAGATCAGATCGTTGGGGCGCATCCAGGCAAACACCTTGGCCATGTCGCGGCCGTCCAGCACGCCTTGCTGGTAGGAACGACGCTTGGCGGCTTCCAGAGTCTGTTCGTCGGCGAACAGGGTGGCGGGGCTGTCGATCTGGCTGTCCAGCAGGCTCACCAGGTAACTGGCACTGGAGATGCGCCGCAGTTGACGTTTGGCTTGCAGGTGACCTTGCAGGGCGGCAATGGTCAGGCCGCCTGCGCAAGCGCCCATCAGGTTGACCTCGCGGGCGCCAGTGATGGCTCGGCATACGTTGAGTGCTTCCTCCAAGGCCGCAACGTAGGTGGAGAGCCCCCATTCACGGTGGCGCACATCCGGGTTGCGCCAACTGACCATGAACGTCTGCAGGCCGTTTTTCAGGGCGAACTGCACAAAGCTGTTGGCTGGGCTGAGGTCGAAGATGTAGTACTTGTTGATTTGCGGCGGCACTATCAGCAGCGGTTTGGCGTACTGTTTTTCGCTCATGGGCTTGTACTGGATCAACTCCAGCAGCTCATTACGAAACACCACTGAGCCTGGGGTGGTAGCGACCGTTTTGCCCACTTCAAAGGCGTGCTTGCTCACCTGGCGCGGCAGGCCATTGTTGTGCAGCAGGTCTTCGAACAGGTTGCTCACGCCGCGCACCACGCTGTTGCCGCCGGAGTTGAGCAGCTCCTTGATGGCCAGCGGGTTGAGCAGGGTGTTTGAGGGAGAGACCGCATCGTTGAGCAGGGAAAAAGCAAAGTGCGCACGGGCCCGGTCATCGGCACTCAGCGTACTGTCGTCGATCCAGTGGCGGGCTTGCTTTTGCCAGCTCAAGTAGGCTTGCAGGCTACGCCGGTACAGCGGGTTGAGCTTCCAGGTGGGGTCACTGAAGCGGCTGTCGTGGGGGTTGGGTTCATGCACGGCTTCACCCAGCAAGACGCGGCCCAGTTGTCCGCCCAGGGCCAGGGCATGACGGGCGGTATGCACCGGGTTGCGCAAGCCGTGGGCGGCTACGCTGCGCAGGGTCGACAGCAAATCTCGACCGCGCAGGCCGGTGATCGCATTTTGCGCATTGATGAACGCCGCCGGGGTGGGCGCCGGGTTCGTCACGGGTCTTTCTCGCATGAGCCAACACTCCTTCGTCAAGCCATCATCAACAGGCACGCCAATTCAGAACCATAGTCGGTTCTTGGCAAGTTGCGCGGCGGTGTGGTCCTTACACCGCGGGTCGCGGGTGAATCACTGCCCGCATGCGCTCCTCCTCGAGAAATTTCATGATGATCGGCGCTACGGCTTCGGCGCGGGTGATCAGGAACAGGTGGCCGTCATCGATGACGTGTAACTGTGCGTTGGGAATGCGCCAGGCCAGCATGCGCATGTTGATCAGGGGGATCAGCGGGTCGTCGTCCCCCGCCAGCACCAGGGTCGGTTGGCGGATCTTGTGCAGCCAGTGGATGCTGGTCCAGCCCAGCCCCGCAAACAGCTGCCAGTAGTAACCCAGCTTGCCGGCCGAGCGCACTTTGCTGGCGTGCTCGGCGGCCAATTTCGAATCGCGGCGGAACGAGCCGCCATAAATCATCGGCGCAATGCGCACCACGTGGGAGGGTTGGATGTAGCGCCGAGGGCTTGCCATCAGCCACAGCACCTTCGGCTTGCCCGGCACCATCACCGCGCCCGCCGCCGTGGCCGCCAGGATCAGCTTCTTGCAGCGCTCCGGGTAGTCATAGGCAAATTGCTGCGCCAAAGCCCCGCCCCAGGAAACTCCCACCACGTTAACCTGGCCGTAGTCGAGGTAATCGAGCATGCGCGCAGTGAGTTTGGCCAGGCCGGGAAATCGATAAGGCCGATTGGGTGTCGAGGACCCGCCCACCCCTGGCACATCGAAGGCGATCACTTCCAGGTCCGGGTCCAGGGCCTGGACGAACGGAAACACCAACTCAAGGTTGGCGCCGATGCCGTTGAAGATCAGCAACGGCGTCAAATGAGGCTTGCCCGGGCGTACCGCCGTGCGGATGGTCTGGCCATCCAGGTCGATGGTACGGAAGATGAACGGTTGCGGCATGCTCAAGCCCTGTGAAGTGGCACTACTTGTCTGTAGGAACTCGGTCAATGTGGGAGCAGGCAAGCCGGCCCCCACACTGACCTCATTTCAACCACAAAATTTGCTTATCGTTCATGCACATATGTACCCGGCGCCGCCTCAGCTGCGCCATAGGCTTTATTACCCAAACTCGTCGGCGCTTTCTTCAACTTACCCGCGCGCTCTGCCTGCCAAACCTGCCAATGCAGCCACCAGGAGTCGGTGTGCTTGGTGGCATTCTCCTGCCATTCCAGCGCTTTGCCCGACAGGCTGTCACTGGTCTGGTAGCGCGCCTTGGGGTTGCCCGGCGGATTAAGGATGCTCTGGATGTGACCACTGCTGGACAGCACGAATTCAACCTTGCCGCCAAACAGCTGGGCTGATTTGTAGCAGGACTGCCATGGTGTGATGTGATCGTTGGTGCCGGCCAATGAGTAGATATCGGCGGTGACCTTCTTGAGATCGATCGGCGTGCCGCACACTTCCAGTGCATCGGCGCGCACCAGCGGGTTGTTCTTGAACAGTTCGATCAAGTCGCCGTGGAATGCCGCAGGTAAGCGCGTGGTGTCGTTGTTCCAGAACAGGATGTCGAACACCGGCGGCTCGTTGCCCAGGAGGTAGTTATTGACCCAGTAGTTCCAGATCAGGTCGTTGGGGCGCATCCACGCGAACACCTTGGCCATGTCGCGGCCTTCCAGCACGCCAGCCTGGTAGGAGTGGCGCTTGGCGGCCTCCAGGGTTTGCTCGTCGACGAACAGCGCCACCTGGGTGTCCAGAGTGGTGTCCAGCACGCTCACCAGCAGGGTCAGGGCGTTGACCTTCTTCTCTCCCAGTGCCGCGTAGTGGCCGAGCAACGCGGTGCAGGTAATGCCGCCGGAGCAGGCGCCAAGCATGTTGACGTCCTTGCTGCCGGTAATGGCGGTGACCACATCGACGGCTTCCTTGAGTGCCTCGATATAGGTCGACAGGCCCCATTCGCGCTGGGCCTTGGTCGGGTTGCGCCAACTGACGATAAAAGTCTGTTGGCCGTTGCGCAGGCAAAAGCGCGCCAGGCTCTTATCCGGGCTCAGGTCGAATACGTAGAATTTGTTGATCTGCGGCGGCACCACCAGTAATGGGCGCTCGTGCACCTGCTCGGTGATGGGCTTGTACTGGATCAGCTCCAGCACGTCGTTGCGAAACACGACCGCGCCTTCGGTGGTGCCCAGGGTCTTGCCGACTTCAAAGGCGCCCATGTTGACCTGGCTCGGCATGCCGCCGTTGTGCACCATGTCCTTGGCCAGATGGGACAGGCCATCGAGCAGGCTTTTGCCGCCGGTTTCAAAGAAGCGTTTGATCGCCGCCGGGTTGGCCGCACTGTTGGTGGGGGCCATGGCTTCGGTCATCAGGTTGATCACGAAGTGACCGCGGCTGATGTCCTGTTCCGACAAGTTGCTGTCACCGATCCAGTCGTGGAGTTCCTTGCGCCACGCCAGGTAGGTTTGCAGGTAACGTTTGTAGAGCGGGTTCTGGCTCCACGCAGGGTCATGAAAGCGGCGGTCGTCGCTTTCGGGCACCAGTTGCGATTTGCCGAACATCACGTTCTTCAATTCGACGCCAAAGTGGGCGACGTGCTTGACGCTGTGCAACGGTTGCTTGATGGCCTGGGTCAGCACCATCTTCGCCGAGGCCAGTAAATCCTTTTTACGTAACGCGATGATCGGGTTCAGCCCCAGGGTGTTTTCTGAGGCCTGGCGTTTCAAGTCATCGTTGTTCTTGTTACTCATCTACGACGCTCCATTGTCCGAAAGACGAGTACCGGGTACTGCTGTGCACCCAATTTCGATACACAACACAAGCCTGGTACTGCGACTCGGGTGACCGTTGATACCGCATCGTCAAATGCAGGGAACTTGCCAGTTCCATTGGTTACCCGAGTTTAATTTTTTTCGCAAGCGGGCCAATCGTTGGCCACGAGAGAGGGCATTCAAGCAGATGAAATTAGAAAATGCCCTCTAAAGAGCAAGAAGCCTGGACTAGAGCATCAGCCGCACGATCGACTCACTCGGATCGCGGGTTTTTCCAGCGGCTTTGAGCTCAGCCAGGTAATCGGCCCACAACGCATCCTGGCGCATGGCCAACTGGTAAAGGTAGTCCCAGGTGAACAGTCCGCTGTCATGCCCGTCGTCGAAGGTCAATTTCAGTGCGTACTGCCCGGCCGGTTCTATCTTGGTCAACCGGACGTTGAGCTTGCCGAACTGGAGAATGGGTTTGCCGTGGCCCTGGACCTCGGCGGAAGGTGAGTGCACCCGCAACAGTTCGGCGGGCAACTGATAGACCTCGTCGGGCCCGTAGGTGAGGCCGAGGGTGTTGGAGGTTTTGTGCAGGTTTATAGCGGTAGGGAGTTTAGACATAGTGAACCGCCCAAAGATGATCCTGAAGGAACCGGCTCAAAAATGTGGGAGCGGGCTTGCTCCCACATTAAAGCAAAGCGGTCCTGTGTGAGGCTTACAGGATATAACGAGACAGATCTTCGTTTTGCGCCAATTCGCCCAGGTGGCTGTTGACGTAGTCGGCGTCGATCTTGATCACTTCGCCATTCTGCGCACCGGCCAAATCGCCAGCACTGAAGGACACTTCCTCAAGCAGACGCTCAAGCAGGGTGTGCAGGCGACGAGCACCAATGTTCTCGGTCTTTTCGTTGACCTGCCAGGCGATCTCCGCCAGGCGCTTGATACCGTCTGGCAGGAACTCGATCCCCAAACCTTCGGTTTTCAACAGCTCGCGGTATTGCTCGGTGAGCGACGCGTGCGGCTCGCTGAGGATGCGCTCGAAGTCGCCCGGCGTCAGTGCCTTGAGTTCCACGCGAATCGGCAGACGGCCTTGCAGCTCCGGCACCAGGTCGCTTGGCTTGCTCAAGTGGAACGCACCAGAGGCGATAAACAGGATGTGGTCGGTCTTGACCATGCCCAGCTTGGTATTCACGGTGCAGCCTTCGATCAGCGGCAGCAGGTCGCGCTGCACACCTTCACGGGACACATCGACACCGCCGGAGTTGCCGCGTTTGGCCACCTTGTCGATCTCGTCGATAAACACGATACCGTGCTGCTCAACTGCTTCCAGGGCCTTGGCTTTGAGCTCTTCCTCATTCACCAGGCGTCCGGCTTCTTCGTCACGCACCAATTTCAGTGCTTCCTTCACTTTGAGCTTGCGGCTTTTCTTCTTGCCCTTGCCCATGTTGGAGAACAGGTTCTGCAACTGGCTGGTCATTTCTTCCATGCCAGGCGGGGCAGAGATATCCACGCCGGAGATTTCGGCGACTTCAATCTCGATTTCCTTGTCGTCCAGCTGGCCTTCGCGCAGGCGTTTGCGGAACAGTTGGCGAGTGTTGGAATCCGAGGCTGGGGCGGCGTCTTCGTTGAAACCCATGCGTGCCGGTGGCAGCAGGGCGTCGAGGATGCGGTCTTCGGCGGCGTCTTCAGCGCGGTGGCTGACCTTGGTCATTTCCTGTTCGCGCAGCAGCTTCAGGGCGGCGTCGGCCAGGTCACGAATGATCGACTCAACGTCGCGGCCTACGTAGCCCACTTCGGTGAACTTGGTGGCTTCGACCTTGATGAACGGTGCATTGGCCAGTTTGGCCAGGCGTCGGGCGATTTCGGTTTTACCGACGCCGGTCGGGCCGATCATCAGGATGTTTTTCGGCGTTACTTCAACGCGCAGTTCTTCGGGTAGTTGCATCCGGCGCCAGCGGTTACGCAGCGCAATGGCAACAGCGCGCTTGGCATCGTCCTGGCCGATGATATGGCGATTGAGTTCATGGACGATTTCGCGGGGAGTCATGGACATAGTATTTGGCGGTCCTCAAGCGGGAATAAGCCTACGGCTTACTCGGCGAGGTCCTGCTCCTCAATGGTCAGATTGTGGTTGGTAAACACGCAGATATCGCCGGCGATACCCAGGGCAGTCTCGACAATTTCCCGGGCTGACAGGTCAGTTTTCTTCAACAGCGCGCTGGCTGCAGCTTGTGCATAGCCACCGCCGGAACCCATGGCGATCAAGCCGTTTTCCGGCTCTACCACGTCGCCGTTGCCGGTGATGATCAAGGAGGCGTCTTTGTTGGCAACAGCCAGCATGGCTTCGAGGCGGCTGAGGGAGCGGTCGGTGCGCCATTCTTTGGCGAGTTCGACAGCGGCGCGTACGAGGTGGCCCTGGTGTTTTTCCAGCTGGCCTTCGAAACGCTCGAAGAGGGTGAAGGCGTCGGCGGTGGCGCCGGCAAAGCCTGCCAGAACCTGGCCGTGGTACAGGCGACGCACTTTTTTGGCGTTGCCTTTCATCACGGTGTTGCCAAGGGAAACCTGGCCGTCGCCGCCCATGACGACTTTGCCGTGGCGACGAACTGAAACGATGGTGGTCAAGGGGAGAGTCTCCACGCAGCGGGGCGAAAATGCCCTGATGGAAACTCATATGGGGGTGGCGGGGGGGATTTCAACTGTAGGACTGTGGTGAGCGGGCTTGTCCAGCGTTGGGCTGCGTAGCAGCCCGAATAGGAGCGACGCATTTTTCAGACAGGCGGTGATGCTGGATCTGAGGGGCTGCTGCGCAGCCCAACGCTGGACAAGCCCCCTCGCCACAACTGCTCGTCCATTGAGCGATTACGAAATTACCGGCTCTGGCGTTGTTGTAACAACAGGTTGCTAAACCCTGCGCCAGCCAATTGCTTCTGCGCCACGGTCAGTTGTTCACGGTTGCTGAACGGCCCTACCAGTACGCGATACCACGTCGCGTCCTTCACCGTGCCGGACTCCACCGTCACGGCCTGGCCCAGCAGAATGATCTGCGCGCGCACCCGATCCGCATCCGCCTGTTTCGGGAACGAGCCCGCTTGCAGGAAGAACTTGGTCACCGGTGCAGCCTTGGTGGTCGCCACCGGCGGCGGTGGCGGTGGGGTAATTCCTGCCAGCGCGGCTTGGGCGCGTGCGGTGTCGATTTTTGCCGCTTCCGCTGGGGTGACCGGCGTGGTCGGCACTTGCGGCGTCGGCAGGGTTTTCTCCGGCACGGCGTCAGGCGGCACAATCACTTCCGATTCCGGCAGCAGTGTGTAGAAATCGTACTTCGGCTTCACCGGAGCCGTTGGGCTCGGCGCAGTCTTGTTGGCCTCGGCAATTTTTGTGGCCTTCTGCTGCTCTTGCTTGACGCGTTTGACGTCATCGCCCTTGCCCGGCTCCAGCTTCATCAGAATCACGACAAACGCACCGACCGCCAGGCCGATGGCCATCCACAGCCAGCCCGGAATTGGCTTCTTCGCGGGTGCCTGGTAGCGGCTGGCGCCGCGCTTGGGTGCTGGTTTTTTCTTGGCAGCCAACTTACATACGCTCCAGGGTTTCCAGGCCTAACAATTCCAGGCCTTGCTTGAGGGTCCGTCCAGCCAGTGCGGCGAGGCGCAGGCGACTTTGCTTCTGGGCTTCGTCGTCGGCGGTGAGGATCGGGCAGTTCTCGTAGAAGCTGGAGAACAGGCCGGCGACCTCGTACAGGTAGGTGCACAGGATATGCGGCGTGCCTTTCTCGCCGACGCTGTTCAACACTTCGCCGAACTGCGCCAGTTTCGCCGCCAGTTCCTGTTCGTGCGGTGCATCCAGGACGATCTGGCCTTCGACTTCGCTGAAGTCTTTGCCCAGCTTGCGGAACACACCCGCCACGCGGGTGTAGGCGTACAGCAGGTACGGCGCGGTGTTGCCTTCGAAGTTGAGCATCAGTTCGAAGTTAAAGCTGTAGTCACTGGTGCGGTGCTTGGACAGGTCGGCGTATTTCACCGCGCCAATCCCCACCACGCGAGCGATGTTGCGCAGGTCGGCTTCGGCCAGCTCCGGATTCTTTTCCTTCACCAGGTTGTAGGCACGCTCCTGGGCTTCGTTCAGCAGGTCGATCAGCTTCACGGTGCCGCCGTCGCGGGTCTTGAACGGGCGGCCGTCGGCGCCGTTCATGGTGCCGAAGCCCATGTGTTCCATGTGCATCGGGTGGGTCACGAAACCGGCGCGGCGCGCCACTTCGAACACCTGTTGGAAGTGCAGGGCCTGGCGCTGGTCGACAAAATACAGCGCACGATCAGCCTTGAGCACACCGCTGCGGTAGCGCACGGCCGCCAGGTCGGTGGTGGCGTAGAGGTAGCCGCCATCGGCCTTGACGATGATCACCGGCAGCGGCTCGCCATCGGCGGTCTTGAACTCTTCGAGGAACACGCATTGCGCGCCGTTGCTTTCAACCAACAGGCCCTTGGCCTTGAGGTCGTTGACCACGTTGATCAGGTCGTCGTTGTAGGCGCTTTCGCCCATTACGTCAGCCATGGTCAATTTAACGTTGAGCAGCTCGTAGATTTCCTGGCAGTGGGACAGGGAAATCTCACGGAAGCGGCCCCACAGTTCCAGGCATTCCTTGTCACCGGCTTGCAGCTTGACCACCAAGCCGCGGGCACGGTCGGCGAACTCTTCGGATTCGTCGAAGCGCTTCTTGGCCGCGCGGTAGAAGTTTTCCAGGTCCGACAGTTCATTGCTGGTGATCGGGTTTTCCTGCAGGTAAGCCATCAGCATGCCGAACTGGGTGCCCCAGTCGCCCACATGGTTCTGACGGATTACGGTGTCGCCGAGAAACTCCAGCACGCGTGCCACGCCGTCGCCAATGATGGTCGAGCGCAGGTGGCCCACGTGCATCTCTTTGGCCAGGTTCGGCGCAGAGAGGTCGACAGCCACGCGTTGCAGCGCGCCAGCCTTGCGCACGCCGATCTTGGCGTCGGCCAGTGACGCGTCCAGGCGCGAAGCCAGGGCCTGGGTGTTCTGGAAGAAATTGATAAAGCCAGGGCCAGCGATTTCAGCTTTGCTGACCTGTGGGTCGGCAGGCAGGGCGGCGATGATTTTCTCCGCCAAGTCGCGCGGTTTCAGGCCCGCAGGCTTGGCCAGCATCATCGCGATGTTGCTGGCGAAGTCGCCGTGGGTCTTGTCGCGGGTGTTCTCCACCTGGATCGCCGGCGTCAGGCCTTCAGGCAACACACCTTCGTTGACGAGTTGGGTGAGGGCTTGTTGGATCAGCTGGCGAATGGTGTCTTTCATGGTGTTCTCTTTCGACCGCAAGCGGCGGCGCGCGATGCGCAGGTGGAAAAACTGGGCATTATCCGTGGCGAGGGCGGGCTTGCCAACCGTTCAGGCCAGATGGCGGACCTGCGGGCCTCATCGCGGGCAAGCCCGCTGCCACATTTTAACGTGTGAATACTTCTACATGTGGGCGCTGGTTTGCCTGAGATCGTTATCAATACAAATCTACCGGGTCCACATCCAACGACCATCGCACTTGCCGACCGCTGGGCATTTGCTCCAAGGCAAGCAACCAGCTACTTAATAGCCGATGCAGCGGTGCACGCGACGTTGCCTGCAAGAGTAGCTGAGCGCGATAACGTCCGGCGCGGCGTTCCATGGGGGCGGGCACCGGGCCGAGCAATTCGATGCCGGTCAGACTCAGTTCGCCGAGCAAACGTTCGGCGGCGCTGCACGCTTCATCGAGAAAACTTTCGGCTTGCCCCGGCTTATGCGCTTCTGCGCGCAGTAGCGCCAAATGAGAGAAGGGCGGCAGGCCGGCGGAGCGGCGTTCGCTCAATGCCTGTTCGGCGAAAGCAAAGTAGCCTTGTTCGGTCAGCTGAATCAGCAGCGGATGATCGGCCAGGTGCGTCTGGATAATCACTCTGCCCGGTTCTTCGGCCCGCCCGGCGCGGCCTGCGACCTGCACGATCAACTGCGCCATGCGTTCGCTGGCGCGGAAGTCGCCGGAGAACAGGCCGCCGTCGGCATCCAGAATTGACACCAGGGTCACCCGTGGAAAGTGATGACCTTTGGCAAGCATCTGTGTGCCGATCAGAATGCACGGCTGGCCTTTCTGGATGGTGGCGAACAGTTGGGTCATCGCGTCTTTGCGCGAGGTGCTGTCGCGGTCGACCCGCAGCACCGGGTAATCCGGGAATAGAATGCCCAGGCGCTCTTCGGCGCGTTCGGTACCCGCGCCAACCGGGCGCAAATCCACCTTGCCGCACTGCGGGCAGTGGCGCGGCAACCGCTCCACATGACCGCAGTGATGGCAGCGCAGCTCGCCGTGGCGCTGGTGCACGGTCATGCGCGCATCGCAGCGCTCGCACTCGGACATCCAGCCGCAGTCGTGGCACAGCAGTGTCGGCGCAAAGCCGCGGCGGTTGAGGAACACCAAGACTTGCTGGCCGGCGGCAAGGGTCTGGCCAATGGCTTGCTGCATAGGCCCGGAAATACCGCTGTCCAGTGGACGGCTTTTTACGTCCAGGCGCAGGAAACGTGGCTGCTTGGCCCCGCCTGCGCGTTCGTTGAGGCGTAGGAGGCCGTAACGGCCGGTGTAGGCGTTGTGCAGGCTTTCCAGGGATGGGGTCGCCGAGCCCAGCACAATCGGGATGTCTTCCTGGCGCGCCCGCACCAGCGCCAAGTCGCGGGCGTGGTAGCGCAGGCCTTCCTGCTGTTTATAGGAGCCGTCGTGCTCCTCGTCGATGATGATCAGCCCGGGGTTTTTCATCGGGGTGAACAGTGCCGAACGGGTGCCGATAATAATGTCGGCGTCGCCGTCCCGCGCCGCCAGCCAGGATTCCAGGCGCTCGCGGTCGTTGACCGCCGAATGCACCAAGGCGATGCGGGCATTGAAGCGTTGCTCGAAGCGCGCCAGGGTTTGCGGGCCCAGGTTGATCTCCGGGATCAGCACCAGCGCTTGTTTGCCGGCCTGCAGGGTTTCGCGGATCAACTGCAAATAGACTTCGGTCTTGCCGCTGCCTGTTACGCCGGCCAGTAGAAAGGCGTGGAAACTGTCGAAGCCTGCGCGGATCGCTTCATACGCAGCGCGTTGCTCGGTGTTCAGCGGCAATTCCGGTTGGGCCAGCCAATGTTCATGGCGAGCATCGGGTGCGTGCTTGCGGATTTCTACCTGTACCAGGCCCTTGGCGAGCAACAGGTCGAGGCTGTCTTTGCTCAGCATCAGCTTACTTAATAGCTGATGCGCCACGCCGTGGGGGTGCTGGGCCAGGGTCGCCAGGGCTTCACGTTGGCGTGGGGCGCGGGCGATGCGCGGGTCGTCGAGGCGTGCGCCGGGCACCGTCGACCAGAAGCGTTCCTGGCGCGATTCGGCCAGTTCGCCCTGGCGCAGCAGCACCGGGAGCGCCCAGCTCAAGGTATCGCCCAGGCTGTGTTGGTAATACTGGGCGGTCCACAGGCATAACTTGAACAGCGCCGGCGGCAGTGGCGGCGTGGCGTCGAGGATCGCCAGGGCTGGTTTGAGTTTTTCAGCCGGGACTTCGCTGTGGTCGGCGACTTCCACCAGGATGCCGATCATTTCCCTGCGCCCAAACGGCACACGCACACGCATGCCCGGCTGCAACTGTGCCCGCAACACGCCGGCCGGGGCACGGTAGTCGAACAGGCGGCGCAGGGGCGAGGGCAGGGCTAGGCGCAAAATGGCGTCGGGCACGCGGAGGGTCTCATATAAGGCAGGCGGTGGTGCAGGGGCGGGAGCCTAGCAGACAGGGGAAGGCTTGGGTATGCCGTGGTTTTCTGATGAAAGGGGCTTTTACGTGGGGAATCGGCCGCAAGGGCTGCTTGCGTGTTTAAAAAGGTCTGGTAGAATCCGCGGCCTAATTACGTGCGGTATTCGACAATAGTGTCGAGTGGCGGCACGCTAGCCCGAGGAAGTCACCATGAAAGCCGATATCCATCCAGCGTACGAAGTCATCGACGTAACTTGCAGCTGCGGCAACAAGTTCCAGACCCGTTCGAACCTGTGCAAGCCACTGGGTACTGACGTATGCAACGAGTGCCACCCGTTCTACACCGGTAAGCAGAAAACTCTGGACACCGGCGGCCGTGTACAGCGCTTTGCTGATCGTTTCGGTACTTTCGGCAAGAAGCCTGCTGCTACTCCAGCAGAGTAAGGCTCAAAAGCCTTTTGGGCTTTTGCTTGCTGTTCAAGAAGGCGTCCCTAGTGGACGCCTTTTTTGTACCTGGAATTTGGCTGTGGACTGGATAAGTAGACTTTCAAGAAAAAATTGTAGACATTTTTTAATTCAATTGTGAACAGTTGAGCCCTTGTATCCCGTGGCTCTTGGCCAAAAGTCTTAGTGCAGGGCCCTTGACACCTGTGACTGCCCAGTCTTGTAGGGACTTTGCGACACGCGTATCCTCGGCGGTCCGTCGACCAACAGTAAAAGCGGAATGCCGATATGTCTGATTTGAAAACTGCCGCTCTCGAATATCATGCCCATCCTCGTCCAGGAAAGCTGAGTGTAGAGCTCACCAAAGCCACTGCCACCGCTCGCGACTTGTCGCTGGCCTACAGCCCTGGCGTTGCCGAGCCCGTACGTGAAATCGCCCGCGACCCTGAACTGGCGTACAAGTACACCGGCAAAGGCAACCTGGTTGCAGTGATTTCCGATGGCACCGCGATTCTCGGCCTGGGTAACCTCGGCCCATTGGCTTCCAAGCCAGTCATGGAAGGTAAAGGCGTGCTGTTCAAGCGCTTCGCCGGCATTGACGTTTTCGACATCGAAGTCGACTCCGAGAGCCCGCAAGCTTTCATCGACACCGTAAAGCGCATCTCCATCACCTTCGGTGGCATCAACCTGGAAGACATCAAGGCACCTGAGTGCTTCGAGATCGAAAAGGCCCTGATCGAGCAGTGCGACATTCCGGTATTCCACGATGACCAGCACGGCACCGCGATCGTTACTGCGGCAGGCATGATCAACGCCCTGGAAATCGCCGGCAAAACCCTGGCTGACGCGAAGATCGTTTGCCTGGGCGCCGGCGCTGCGGCCATCTCCTGCATGAAATTGCTGGTGAGCATGGGCGCCAAGCTGGAAAACATCTTCATGGTCGACAGCAAGGGCGTCGTTCAGTCCGAGCGTACCGACCTGAACCAGTACAAGGCGATGTTTGCCCACGCGACCGAGAAGCGCACCCTGGCTGACGCCTTGAACGGTGCAGACGTGTTCGTTGGCCTGTCCGGCCCGAACCTGCTGAGCGCTGAAGGCCTGAAAACCATGGCGGCTAACCCGATCGTGTTCGCCTGCTCCAACCCTGATCCGGAAATCTCTCCGGAACTGGCTCACGCTACCCGTAGCGATGTGATCATGGCCACCGGTCGTTCGGACTACCCGAACCAGGTCAACAACGTACTGGGCTTCCCGTTCATCTTCCGTGGTGCCCTGGACGTTCGCGCCAAGCGCATCAACGAAGAGATGAAAGTGGCTGCCGCCAACGCCCTGCGTGAACTGGCCAAGCTGCCGGTACCTCAGGACGTGTGCGATGCCTACGGCGGCGCCAAGCTGGAGTTCGGTCGTGAGTACATCATCCCGAAACCAATGGATAAGCGTCTGATCACCCTGATCTCCGATGCCGTGGCCAAAGCCGCCATCGAGACCGGTGTGGCTACCCTGCCGTATCCGAAGCACTACCCGCTGAAAAGCGTGGATGATGTGTTCAACGGCTAAGCCGTTGTAGCGCACCAACAAAAAGCCCCGGCTCTCACGAGCCGGGGCTTTTTTGTGGCTGTCCGGATTTAAAGGTGAAACCTGTGGGGGCTAGGCCACAGACTCCATCAGAACAAATCGATTGGCGCCGCCTCATCCGCCGGCAGCGGGCTGCCCGGAACAACGCCATTGCCCAGCTCGTTGACCGACGGCGGTGTGTCTTCGCTCTTGAACAGCTCGAAGTATGCGTTTGGTGTGCTTGGCGATGCTGCACGGCCACTCACCGGATCGATCCGCAGGCTGAGAATGCCTTCCGGTTCCGGTTGGGTGTTCAACGGCTTGTCCTTCAAGGCTGCGCCCATGTAGCTCATCCAGATCGGCAGCGCGACGGTGCCACCGAACTCGCGGCGGCCAAGACTTTCCGGCTGGTCGTAGCCGGTCCATACGGTGGTCACGTAGTCGCCGTTGTAGCCGGAGAACCAGGCATCCTTGGAGTCGTTGGTGGTACCGGTTTTGCCCGCGATATCGGCACGGCCCAGGGCCAGTGCACGACGGCCGGTACCTTTCTTGATCACGTCTTCCAGGATGCTGTTGAGGATATAGGTGGTACGGCCATCCACTACACGCTCAGCGACCGCTGGCGCTTGTGGCTCAGTTGGAGCCGCGGCATTTGTGGCTGGCGCTGCACCTGGGGTCGGCTCGATGGTGATGCCGCCGTGGCTCGGTGCCGCAAGGCCATCCGTGGCTGCCACACCGTTGACCACGTCACCCGGCACGCGTGGCGGGTTGGCGGTGAACAGGGTGTCGCCATTGCGACTTTCGACCTTGTCGATCAAGTAAGGCGTGATTTTGTAGCCGCCGTTGGCAAAGGTGCTCCAGCCGGTGGCGATTTCCATCGGCGTGAGGGTCGCGGTGCCGAGGGCCAGCGACAGGTTCGGTGGCAGGTCCGATTTGTTGAAGCCAAAGCGCGTGATGTAGTCGATGGTCTTGCCTACGCCCATCGCTTGCAGCAAGCGGATCGACACCAGGTTACGCGACTTGTACAGCGCTTCGCGCACGCGGATCGGGCCGAGGAAGGTATTGGTGTCGTTCTTCGGGCGCCAGACCTTGTCCAGGTACTCGTCGACAAACACGATCGGTGCATCGTTGACCAGGCTGGCGGCGGTGTAGCCGTTATCCAGCGCGGCACTATAAATAAATGGCTTGAAGCTCGAACCCGGCTGACGCTTGGCCTGGGTGGCGCGGTTGTAGTTGCTTTGCTCGAAGGCAAAGCCGCCGACCAAGGCACGGATCGCACCGTTCTGCGGGTCCAGGGAAACGAGGGCGCCCTGGGCTAACGGCACTTGGCTGAATTTCAGGCTGTCGTCTTTCTGGCGTTGCACGCGGATCAAATCGCCCACTTGGGCCACGTCCGACGGCTGCTTGGGCATCGGGCCCATGCTGTTGGTGTTCAGGAAGGGGCGCGCCCACTTCATGCTGTCCCACGCCACATGGGCTTCGCCGGAGCGGGTCAGCACTTGCACGCCATCTTTCGTCACTTGGGTGACGATGGCGGGTTCCAGTCCGCTGATCGCACGCTGTTTGCCCAGCTCGGTGGTCCAGGCGCTCAGAGTCTTGCCCGGCAGGCGCGATTCTGGGCCGCGGTAGCCGTGGCGCTGGTCATAGGCGATCAGGCCGGAATGCACCGAATTGTTGGCGATGTCCTGCAGGCTGCTCGGAACGGTGGTGGTCACGCGGAAGCCTTCGGTGTAGGCCTCGCTGCCATAACGGCCGACCATCTCGGCACGCGCCATTTCGGCGATGTACGGTGCGTTCACTTCCGGCGTCGGCACGTGGTAACTGGCGTTCAGCGGTTCGGCCACGGCGCTGTCGTAAGCGGCCTGGTCGATCTTGCCCAGCTTGTACATACGGCCCAGGATCCAGTCACGACGCTCTTTGCTGCGCGCCGGGTTAGCCAACGGGTTGAAGCGCGAAGGGGCCTTGGGCAGGCCGGCAATCATCGCCATCTGCGCCAGGCTGGCATCACGAATGGACTTGCCGTAGTACACCTGGGAAGCGGCCTCGATCCCGTAGGCGCGGTTGCCCAGATAGATCTTGTTAACGTACAGCTCGAGGATCTCGTCCTTGGTCAACTGACGTTCGATTTGCAGTGCCAGCAGGATCTCGGTGGCTTTACGCGAAAAACTACGCTCGCTGGTGAGGAAGAAGTTCTTCGCCACCTGCATGGTGATGGTGCTGCCGCCGGATTGAATGTGTCCGCTTTTTACCAACTGGGTGGCTGCGCGCACCAGGCTGCTAGGGTCGACGCCGTAGTGATTGGCGAAATTGTCGTCTTCAGCCGACAGCAGAGCACTGATGAAGTTGGGTGGAATGTCGGCGAAACGGATCGGGGTGCGGCGCATTTCGCCGAACTCCGCGATCAGTTTTTCATCGCTGCTGTAAACCCGCAAAGGAATCTGCAACTGGATACTTCTGAGTGCCTCTACGGAAGGCAAACCCGGACTAAGGTAGAGGTAAGCACCGCTGAGTACGAGCAGTAGCCCGCAGACGATCGCGACAATGGAGTACCCGAAAAACTTCAGCAGACGAATCAAGGCTTTTGGATTTCCAGAGAAAAGAATGAGTTAGGCGTCGGGGCATGCATGGCAAACGATGGATCGACCCGAGCTGCAGATAAAAAGCGGGAAAAAACGCTGGGCATTAAAGCATTTTTCGGCTTGGGGCGTCATTCGTGCCACTCAAACAAGTCGACCGAATGCACGACGCCCTGCGGCAATCAGCCGGTATGACAAGGAAAGTTTTGGGGAGTTTTATGAGAAAGGGAATTTTCAGGCGAAAAGTCGACACCCTTCTGGGCGTCGACATCAATGGCACAGGCATCAAGCTGATAGAGCTGAGTCGCTCAGCCCGCGGGTACACCGTTGAAGGCTATGCCACGCAGGTGCTGCCAACCCTGGCGGTAGTCGATGGCGCATTGCTGGACCTCGAGGGCATAGGGCGCGCGCTGCAGCAGGCGTTATCTCGGTTGCGTACGTCGGCGCGGCAGGCGGCGGTGGCTGTAGCGGGCCCGTCGGTCATCACACGGGTGATCGAAATGGAGGCAGGGCTCAGTGATGAAGAGATGGCCTGGAAGATCCAGATGGAAGCCGATCAGTATGTTCCTTACCCATTGGATGACGTAGCTATCGACTTTCAGGTTCGCGGCCTTTCGGCCCAGGACCCGGCTCGGGTCGAGGTGTTGCTGGCGGCGTGTCTCAAGGAGCACGTAGAGGCTCGCGAAGCGGTTTTGGCCCTGGCTGGGCTTGTGCCACGGGTGGTGGACGTCGAAGGGTTTGCATTGGAGCGCGCTTGCAGTCAGGATTTTGCCAGCTTCATGCCGGGTCATCGAGTCGATGGCACGCAATGGGCCATGGATGCACCAGGGATGGGAATTGCTTGCGGGTTGGCCCTGAGGAGTTTCGCTTGATGACACGAATCAACCTTTTGCCTTGGCGCCAGGCGCTGGCGGAGCGGCGGCGCAAGTACTTCCTGATATTTCTGCTGGCGTTAGCCTGTGCGGCGCTCGCGGCGGTGTGGCTGGCGGATCAAGTGATTGGCCAGGCTATCGACCGGCAAGTGACGCGCAATAATCACTTGGGCAAGGAAGTCAGCGTCCTGGATTCGCGCATCAAGACCATCGACGACCTTCAAGAACAAAGCCAGCAATTGGCGGAACGCATGAAAGTCGTGCAGGACCTCCACGAAGCCCGCTCGGCTGGCGCCCAGTTGTTGGATCAATTGGCCCGTGCAGTTCCCGATGGGGTGCATTTGCATGAGGTTGTAGCGAAGGGTGATACGGTGAGTGTCAGTGGCAGTGCTGAAACCAGCCAGGATATCGCCGAGCTGATGCGTCGTCTGGAGGCCTCGCAAGGTGCCCACGCCACTCGGTTGCAGCATGTGCGGGCGGACGATGAACAGGGTAGCAACGGGTTTCAACTGATGGTGCGCCAAGGGGAATCCACCGAGGCCCAACCATGAGCCTGCCCAGGCTCGATTTTTCCACGCTGACTCACAACGCTGCCAAATGGCCCTTGCCAGGCAAGGCACTGTTGGGCTGCGCGCTGGCAGGCTTGGTACTGGTGGTGGGCGATAGTTTGCTGCTGGCCCCATCACGTGAGCGCCAGCGCGCGTTAGGGGCGCAGGAAATGGCCCTGCAACAACAACTCGTGGAAAAAACTGGTTTGTCCGCCAGCCTTGAAGAGCGCACCCGTCAGCTCCAGCTGAATCAGGCAGGGGTTGCCGAGCTATTGCGGCAGTTGCCGAGCGAGTCCGAGGTGCCGGGCTTGCTGGAAGATATTGCTCGGCTGGCCGTTGCCAATGGCTTGATGGTTGAGAGCATCGCGGTGTTGGATGAGCAGATTCGGCCGTACTATGTCGAGCAACCCATGCAGATTGGCGCTTCTGGGGCTTTTCACGATCTGGTGACGTTCGTGAATGCTTTGGGTGGCTTGGCGCGAATCGTCACTGTGCATGATGTCGCGCTTCGGCGTGATGGGGCGCTACTGCGGCTTGAATTGCTGGCCAAGATTTATCGAAGTGCTTCGCTAGGCGATAAATCTGGCTACGCCGCCAAACAAGGGTCGGGCTTTGTCTACGACCCATCCTCCCTGCGTGACCCGTTTCAGCTGCCCGCATTGCAGGCTGAGCACCTTGGCGGCCAGCCAGCTCTTGCGCCAGATCTAACTCGGCCAAGGGGTTTGCTGGAAGGTCTGGCGGTCGATCAGTTCGAAATGGTCGGCACGTTGTCCCGAGGCGTGCAGTCCTTCGCATTATTACGCGTAGCCTCAACGGTGCATCGGCTTGCGGTCGGCGACTATGTGGGGCCGAACCACGGCCGAGTAACGGCTATTCATGACGGCCACATCGAGCTGGCCGAGTTGTTCCCCGATGAACAAGGCGCATGGCTGGTGCGCTCGCGAACCCTCGTGTTGAACGTCAACTCATAACGGAATCAAACAATGAAAAGGACTTTCTCGTCCTTCGGTGTGGCGCTATGGATAGCGTTCACGGCACCGATGGCTTTTGCTGTGCCCAATCGTGTGGACCTGATCCAACTGCCGCCGCCAGGCAAGGCAGTTTCGGGCGTTTATACCGGCGACAAGCTGAGCCTCAACTTCCAGAATATCGAACTGCGCGCGGTGCTGCAGCAGATCGCCGATGTGGCGGGCCTTAACTTGGTCGCCAGCGACGAGGTGCAGGGTTCAATCACCCTGCGACTCAGGGATGTACCTTGGGATCAGGCGCTGGACCTGGTATTGCAGACCAAGGGGTTGGATAAACGGGTAAAAGCCGGTGTCTTGCTGGTAGCGCCCGCCGACGAGTTGGCGGCTCGCGAACGGCTGACACTGGAGTCGCGCAAGCAGATGGCCGAGTTGGCGCCACTGCGTCGGGAGTTGTTGCAGGTCAATTACGCCAAGGCGGCGGACTTGGCCAAGTTGTTCCAATCTGTGACGGGCTTTGAAGGCGTCACCGATGAGCGCGGCTCGGTGGCAGTGGATGACCGCACCAATAACATCATCGCCTACCAGACCAGCGAACGATTGGAAGAGTTGCGGCGGATCGTGGCGCAACTGGATATTCCAGTGCGCCAAGTGATGATCGAAGCGCGGATCGTCGAAGCCAATGTCGATTACGACAAAAGCCTGGGCGTGCGCTGGGGTGGGCGACTCAATCCCGGAAACTGGGGCGCGGGTGGTATCGGCAAGCCCTTGGCCGAAGGTGCGCAGCCACCGGAAAATTCGCCCAGCTCACCGTTTGTCGACTTGGGTTCACTCACCGGTACTTCTGGTGTGGGCATCGCCTTTATCACAGACAACCTGTTGCTGGACCTCGAACTGACCGCCATGGAGAAAACCGGCAACGGTGAAATTGTCTCGCAGCCCAAGGTAGTTACCTCCGACAAAGAAACTGCGCGCATCCTCAAGGGCACCGAAATTCCCTATCAGGAGTCCAGTTCCAGCGGTGCCACCTCCGTGTCTTTCAAAGAGGCCTCGCTCTCGCTGGAGGTGACCCCGCAAATCACCCCCGACAATTGGGTGATCATGGAGGTCAAGGTCACCAAGGATGAGCCCGATTATCTGAACAAGCTCAACGACGTACCGCCGATCAAGAAAAACGAAGTCAACGCCAAGGTGTTGGTCAAGGATGGCGAGACCATCGTCATTGGCGGGGTTTTCTCCAATACCCAAAGCAAAGTGGTAGATAAAGTGCCATTTTTGGGCGATGTGCCGTATCTTGGCCGCCTTTTCCGGCGCGATGTGCTGGCGGAGAAAAAATCCGAGCTGCTGGTATTCCTGACTCCGCGTATTATGAATAACCAGGCGATTGCTGTGAGTCGTTGATTCTGTGCGAAATTTGATTCTTGTAGGACCGATGGGGGCTGGAAAAAGCACCATCGGCCGTTTGCTGGCCAAAGAGCTGCGCCTGCCATTCAAAGACTCCGATAAGGAAATTGAATTGCGCACGGGCGCCAATATCCCGTGGATCTTCGATAAAGAAGGTGAACTGGGCTTTCGCGACCGCGAGCAGGCGATGATTGCCGAGCTGTGCGGCTGCGATGGCGTGGTATTGGCCACCGGCGGTGGCGCAGTCATGCGCGATGAAAACCGCCGGGCGCTGCACGCCGGTGGTCGCGTGGTCTATCTGCATGCCTCGGTTGAGCAGCAGGTGGGTCGCACCGCCCGTGATCGTAATCGCCCGTTACTGCGTACAGCGGACCCTGCAAAAACCTTGCGGGACTTGCTGGCGCTGCGCGATCCGCTCTATCGGGAAATCGCCGATCTGGTGGTGGAAACCGATGAGCGGCCGCCACGGATGGTCGTTCTCGACATTCTCGAGCGCTTGCAGCAATTGCCACCCCGTTAAAGCCAGGCCAGAAATGCGCTATTCTCGGCGGCGCGTCATCACCCTTTGAGGTGTGGCGTAGAGCCATCAGGCAACGTCAGATCCGAGCGTTGCCGATCGTAAATATATCTTCACGCGGGGACACATGCAGACACTTAAGGTTGATCTAGGCGAGCGCAGCTACCCAATCCATATTGGCGAAGGTTTGTTGGACCAACCCGAGTTGCTTGCACCGCATATTGCCGGGCGGCAAGTGGCGATCATCTCCAACGAAACGGTCGCGCCGCTGTATCTTGAGCGTCTGAGCCGCAGCCTTGCTGCCTATTCGGTGATCTCGGTGATCTTGCCTGACGGCGAAGCCCACAAGAACTGGGAAACCCTGCAACTGATCTTTGATGGCCTGCTGACCGCTCGTCATGATCGTCGAACCACCGTGATCGCTCTGGGCGGCGGTGTGATCGGCGATATGGCCGGTTTTGCGGCAGCCTGCTACCAGCGTGGTGTGGACTTTATCCAGGTGCCGACCACCTTGTTGTCCCAGGTCGATTCGTCGGTGGGCGGCAAGACCGGTATCAACCACCCGCTGGGCAAGAATATGGTTGGCGCGTTCTACCAGCCCAACGCCGTGCTGATTGACACCGCGACCCTCAACACCTTGCCGCCGCGCGAGCTGTCGGCGGGCTTGGCGGAAGTCATCAAATACGGACTGATCTGCGACGAGCCCTTCCTGACCTGGCTCGAAGAGCATGTAGATGCTCTGCGCGCCCTGGACCAGGTGGCGCTGACCGAAGCGATTTCCCGCTCTTGCGCCGCCAAGGCGCTGGTGGTGAATGCCGACGAACGGGAGTCCGGCGTACGGGCCACCTTGAACTTGGGCCATACCTTCGGCCATGCGATCGAAACGCACATGGGCTATGGTGTGTGGTTGCATGGGGAAGCCGTAGCGGCTGGCACTGTGATGGCATTGGAAATGTCGCAGCGCCTGGGCTGGATCAGCGCCCAGGAGCGGGATCGCGGCATCCGCCTGTTCCTGCGCGCCGGCTTGCCGGTCATCCCTCCGGAAGAGATGACCGAGGCGGATTTCCTCGAACATATGGCAATAGACAAGAAAGTGATCGACGGTCGACTGCGACTGGTGCTGCTGCGCCATATGGGCGAAGCGGTGGTGACCGACGATTATCCGAAAGAGATTTTACAGGCCACGCTGGGAGCGGATTACCGCGCCCTGGCCCAGCTTAAAGGTTAATAAGATCCCGATGACTAGTTTGCATGCCGACGAGGCCTTCCTCGGCCATTACCAGTTAAGCCACGACCCCTTTGCTCCTCGGGTGCCGGGCTTCAAATTTTTCCCTGCCCAGCGCAAGCCGGTACTTGGCCAATTGCACCATCTGGCGCGCTACAGCCAGCTGCTGTTGGTGGTGACAGGCCCGCTGGGCAGTGGCAAGACCTTGCTGCGTCAGGCGCTGGTCGCCAGCACCAACAAGCAATCGGTGCAGAGCGTGGTGGTGTCGGCCCGTGGTGCGGGTGATGCGGCAGGTGTGTTGCGCCAAGTGGCCCAAGCCCTGAGTGTGTCCACGGCTGAGCCGAACGCGATCCTCAAGCAAGTCGTGCAGCTTGGCTTGACCGGTCAGGAAGTCTACTTGCTGGTGGACGACGCCGAGCAGCTCGACGAATCTGCCCTGGAAGCGCTGTTGGCGCTGGCGGCGGGCACGCCGGAAGGTCGCCCGCACGTGTTCCTGTTTGGTGAATCGTCGTTGATCGCCGATCTGGAGCAGATCAGCGGCGAACAGGAACTGTTCCACGTCATCGAATTGCAGCCATACGAAGAGGAAGAAACCCGCGAATACCTGGCTCAACGCCTTGAGGGCGCAGGGGCCGGTATCGAACTTTTCTCCGCTTCGCAGATCTCTGATATTCACGAAAGCTCCGACGGCTGGCCTGGCACCATCAACCAGGTCGCCCGGGATGCCTTGATCGAAGCCATGATTGCTAGCCGCTCTGCGGTCAAGCGTCCAAAGATGGGGTTCACTATGCCTAAGAAGCACGTATTGGCGATTTCTGCCGTTGTCGTGGTCGCTGTCGCCGCCGCCTGGTTGATCCCAGGTCGTAGCAAGGCCCCCGCCACCGCTGGCGCGCCAACCGAACAGGCGCAGTTGCCACTGGGCAAGCCTACGCCAAACGTCGAGTTCGCCAACTCCGGCCAACCGACCAACCTGCCGATGGTCGGCCAACCGGTGATGCGCGGCCCGCTCGCCGAAGAAGCCGGTGGTATCTCCGAAGGCGACGACGGTGTGCCGGTGGCAGGCTCCAGTGCTACACCTCCGACCGTGACCACTACCGCACCGCCTGCAGGCGTTCCGGCTGGCCCGGCAGCGACCCCAGCTGCCAAGCCGACTCCTGCACCGACTGTCGCCGCCGCGAAGCCGGCTCCGGTCGCTAAGCCTGTCGCACCTGCACCAGTGGCCAAGCCTGCTCCAGCGGCCAAGCCGATTGAAAAACCAGCCGCCACCGTTGCCAAGGCTGGCGCTACCGGCAGCAGCTGGTACACCAGCCAACCTGCTGGCCATTTTGTGGTGCAGATCCTCGGCACCAGTTCCGAAGCCAATGCCCAGGCCTTCGTAAAAGAGCAGGGCGGCGAGTACCGTTATTTCAAGAAAGTGCTCAACGGCAAGCCTCTCTACGTGATCACCTACGGTAGCTTCCCAAGCCGTGCAGCAGCCGATTCCGCTATCAAGGCCTTGCCAGCGAAGGTTCAGGCTGGTAAACCTTGGCCTCGCACTGTCGCCAGCGTCCAACAGGAACTGGCAACAACTCGCTGAAGATTCGGCGGCCTTACCCAGGCCGCCTCTCCCGGCACCTCAAAAAAATCCGCAAGTGCGTGCTGCCCTCAAGGCCGCGCGCTTTGTGGTGTCTGCGTCACAGTGGCTTTTGAGTCGTAGCGGTCCGAACTAAAAAAGTTTTGACTAGCACAGCATATCGCTTTAAACCTTTCATAAATGCGACATAGATTTGCGACATTTCGTCGCTAAATTTGTGAGCGTCCGTGTCGGTGTGTACAATGACCTCCCTTTTGCCCCCGCTAAGCCGGCGTACGTTCGGCGTGGAAGGTAACCGGTTGAATTGAAAAGAAATTTGCCTCGATATAAGAGGCAGCCTGGTGAGAAAGTGTCTATGAAAGCAGGTCTGTACCAACCCGATGAATTCAAGGATAACTGCGGTTTCGGCCTGATAGCCCATATGCAGGGCGAGCCCAGTCATACCCTTTTGCAAACGGCCATCGAGGCCCTGACCTGCATGACCCACCGCGGTGGGATCAACGCCGACGGCAAGACCGGTGACGGTTGTGGCTTGCTGATTCAAAAGCCCGACCAGTTCCTGCGCGCTGTCGCAAAAGAGCATTTTGCTGTCGACCTGCCCAAGCAATACGCTGTGGGCATGGTGTTCTTTAACCAGGACCCGGTTAAAGCACAAGCCGCTCGCGAAAACATGAACCGCGAAATCCTCGCCGCCGGCCTGCAACTTGTCGGCTGGCGCAAAGTGCCGATCGACACCAGCGTGCTTGGCCGCCTGGCCCTCGAGCGCCTGCCGCAGATCGAACAAGTGTTCATCGCAGGCGACGGCCTGAGCGATCAGGACATGGCGATCAAGCTGTTCACGTCGCGTCGTCGTTCGTCCGTGGCCAACGCCGCCGACACCGACCACTACATCTGCAGCTTTTCCCACAAGACCATTATTTATAAAGGCCTGATGATGCCGGCGGATTTGACCGCCTTCTATCCAGACCTTAAAGACGAGCGTCTGCAAACCGCAATCTGCGTGTTCCACCAGCGCTTCTCCACCAACACCCTGCCGAAATGGCCGCTGGCTCAGCCGTTCCGCTTCCTCGCCCACAACGGCGAGATCAACACCATCACCGGCAACCGCAACTGGGCTGTGGCCCGTCGCACCAAGTTCGCCAACGATTTGATGGACCTCGAAGAGCTCGGCCCGCTGGTTAACCGCGTGGGTTCCGACTCTTCCAGCATGGACAACATGCTCGAACTGATGGTCACCGGCGGCATCGACCTGTTCCGTGGCGTGCGCATGATCATTCCGCCAGCGTGGCAGAACGTTGAGACCATGGACCCCGACCTGCGGGCGTTCTATGAGTACAACTCGATGCACATGGAACCGTGGGACGGCCCGGCCGGCGTGGTAATGACCGACGGTCGCTACGCGGTGTGCCTGCTCGACCGTAACGGTCTGCGCCCGGCGCGTTGGGTTACCACTACCAACGGTTTTATCACCCTGGCGTCGGAAATCGGCGTGTGGGACTACAAGCCCGAAGACGTTATTGCCAAAGGTCGCGTAGGCCCTGGCCAGATCCTGGCCGTGGACACTGAAACCGGTCAGATCCTCGACACTGATGCCATCGACAACCGCTTGAAGTCGCGTCACCCGTACAAGCAATGGCTGCGCAAGAACGCCCTGCGTATCCAGGCGACCATGGAAGACAACGACCACGGTTCGGCTTTCTATGACGTCGACCAGCTCAAGCAGTACATGAAGATGTACCAGGTCACGTTCGAAGAGCGCGACCAAGTGCTGCGTCCGCTTGGCGAGCAAGGCTACGAGGCCGTCGGCTCCATGGGCGATGACACGCCGATGGCCGTGCTGTCCCAGCGCGTGCGTACGCCGTACGACTATTTCCGCCAGCAGTTCGCTCAGGTGACCAACCCACCGATCGACCCGCTGCGCGAAGCCATCGTGATGTCCCTGGAAGTGTGCCTCGGTGCCGAGCGCAACATCTTCCAGGAATCGCCTGAGCATGCGTCCCGCGTAATCCTCAGTTCGCCTGTGGTTTCTCCGGCCAAGTGGCGCTCGTTGATGACCCTGGATCGCCCAGGCTTCGACCGCCAGATCATCGACCTGAACTACGACGAGAGCCTCGGCCTTGAAGCCGCTGTGCGCAACGTCGCCGACCAGGCCGAAGAAGCCGTGCGCGCCGGTCGTACCCAGATCGTACTGACCGACCGCCATATCGCCCCAGGCAAGTTGCCGATCCACGCATCCCTGGCCACCGGCGCGGTACACCACCGCCTGACCGAAAAAGGTCTGCGTTGCGACTCCAACATCCTCGTGGAAACCGCCACCGCCCGCGACCCGCATCACTTTGCGGTGCTGATCGGTTTCGGCGCCTCGGCGGTGTACCCGTTCCTCGCGTACGAAGTGCTGGGTGACCTGATCCGTACCGGTGAAGTGCTGGGCGACCTCTATGAGGTGTTCAAGAACTACCGTAAGGGCATCACCAAGGGCCTGTTGAAGATCCTGTCGAAGATGGGCATCTCCACCGTCACGTCCTATCGCGGCGCTCAGTTGTTCGAAGCGATCGGCTTGTCCGAAGAAGTTTGCGACCTGAGCTTCCGTGGCGTACCAAGCCGCATCAAGGGCGCACGTTTCGTCGACATTGAGGCCGAACAGAAAGCCCTGGCGGCCGAAGCCTGGAGCGCGCGCAAGCCGATCCAGCAAGGCGGCCTGCTGAAGTTCGTGCACGGTGGCGAATACCACGCGTACAACCCGGACGTGGTCAACACCCTGCAAGCCGCCGTGCAGCAGGGCGACTACGCCAAGTTCAAGGAATACACCGCGCTGGTGGATAACCGCCCGGTGTCGATGATCCGTGACCTGTTCAAGGTGAAAACCCTGGACACGCCTCTGGCTATCAGCGAAATCGAACCACTGGAGTCGATCCTCAAGCGCTTCGACTCCGCCGGTATTTCCCTGGGCGCCTTGTCGCCTGAGGCTCACGAAGCCCTGGCCGAAGCCATGAACCGCCTGGGTGCGCGTTCCAACTCCGGTGAAGGCGGTGAAGACCCGGCGCGCTACGGCACCATCAAGAGCTCGAAAATCAAGCAGGTGGCGACTGGCCGTTTCGGTGTGACCCCGGAATACCTGGTCAACGCCGAAGTGTTGCAGATCAAGGTTGCCCAGGGCGCCAAGCCCGGTGAAGGCGGCCAGCTGCCAGGCGGCAAGGTCAACGGTTTGATCGCCAAACTGCGTTATGCAGTACCGGGCGTGACCCTGATTTCGCCACCACCGCACCACGACATCTACTCGATTGAAGATTTGTCGCAGCTGATTTTCGACTTGAAACAAGTCAACCCGCAGGCCCTGGTCTCGGTGAAATTGGTAGCAGAAGCTGGCGTGGGCACCATCGCCGCCGGTGTGGCCAAGGCCTATGCCGACCTGATCACCATCTCCGGCTACGACGGCGGTACCGGCGCATCGCCGCTGACCTCCATCAAGTACGCCGGCGCACCGTGGGAACTCGGCCTGGCTGAAACTCACCAGACCCTGCGCGGCAACGACCTGCGCGGCAAGGTTCGGGTACAGACCGACGGCGGCCTGAAAACCGGCCTCGACGTGATCAAGGCTGCGATCCTTGGCGCCGAAAGCTTCGGTTTTGGTACTGCGCCAATGATCGCCCTGGGCTGCAAATACCTGCGCATCTGCCACCTGAACAACTGCGCCACCGGCGTTGCGACGCAGAACGAAAAGCTGCGTAAAGATCACTACATCGGCACCGTCGACATGGTGGTGAATTTCTTCACCTATGTCGCCGAAGAAACCCGTGAGTGGTTGGCCAAGCTGGGCGTGCGCTCGCTGGAAGAGCTGATCGGCCGTACCGATCTGCTGGACATCCTCGAAGGCCAGACCGCCAAGCAACAGCATCTGGACCTGACGCCGCTGTTGGGCAGCGACCACATCCCGGCAGACAAGCCACAATTCTGCCAGGTTGACCGCAACCCACCGTTCGACAAAGGCCTGTTGGCCGAGAAGATGGTCGAGATGGCCAGCTCCTCGATCAACGACGCCAGCGGTGGCGAATTCGTCCTGGATATCTGCAACTGCGACCGTTCCATCGGCGCCCGCATCTCCGGCGAAATCGCTCGCAAGCATGGCAACCAGGGGATGGCGAAAGCGCCGATCACCTTCCGCTTCAAGGGCACTGCGGGCCAGAGCTTCGGCGTGTGGAACGCCGGTGGCCTGCACATGTACCTGGAAGGCGACGCCAACGACTACGTGGGCAAGGGCATGACCGGCGGCAAGCTGGTGATCGTTCCGCCTAAAGGCAGCGTCTACAAGACCCAGGACAGTGCCATTATCGGTAACACCTGCTTGTACGGCGCCACGGGTGGCAAGCTGTTCGCCGCCGGTACTGCCGGTGAGCGTTTCGCCGTGCGTAACTCCGGTGCTCACACCGTGGTGGAAGGCACTGGCGATCACTGCTGCGAGTACATGACCGGGGGCTTTGTCGCAGTATTGGGCAAGACCGGTTACAACTTCGGTTCGGGCATGACCGGCGGTTTCGCCTATGTGCTTGACCAGGACAACACCTTCGTCGACAAGGTCAACCACGAGTTGGTCGAGATCCAGCGGATCAGCGGCGAAGCCATGGAATCCTACCGGAACCACTTGCAACACGTGCTGGACGAGTACGTCGAGGAAACAGGCAGCGAATGGGGTCGTAACCTCGCTGAAAACCTTGATGATTACCTGCGTCGTTTCTGGCTGGTCAAGCCCAAGGCTGCCAACCTGAAATCGTTGCTTTCCAGCATCCGTGCCAACCCGCAGTGATATGCGCCTGAACAGTTTGATGAGGTTTTAACATGGCTGAACGTCTGAATAACGACTTCCAGTTCATCGATGTCGGGCGCAAAGATCCGAAGAAGAAACTGTTGCGTCAACGCAAGAAAGAGTTCGTGGAAATCTACGAACCCTTCAAGCCCCAGCACTCGGCCGACCAGGCCCACCGCTGCCTGGGTTGCGGTAACCCGTATTGCGAATGGAAGTGCCCGGTGCACAACTTCATTCCCAACTGGCTGAAGCTTGTAGCCGAGGGCAACATCCTCGCCGCCGCCGAGCTGTCGCACCAGACCAACACCCTGCCGGAAGTCTGCGGCCGGGTGTGCCCGCAAGACCGTCTGTGCGAGGGTGCCTGCACCCTCAACGACGGCTTCGGCGCGGTGACCATCGGTTCGGTGGAGAAGTACATCACCGACACCGCGTTCGCCATGGGCTGGCGCCCGGACATGTCCAAGGTCAAGCCGACCGGCAAGCGTGTTGCGATCATCGGCGCGGGCCCAGCGGGCCTGGGCTGTGCCGACGTGTTGGTGCGTGGTGGTGTGACCCCGGTGGTGTTCGACAAGAACCCGGAAATCGGCGGCCTGCTGACCTTCGGCATCCCCGAGTTCAAGCTGGAAAAAACCGTCCTGAGCAACCGTCGTGAAGTGTTCACCGGCATGGGTATCGAGTTCCGTCTCAATACCGAAATCGGCAAAGACATCACCATGGAGCAACTGCTCGCCGAATACGATGCCGTGTTCATGGGCATGGGTACCTACACCTACATGAAGGGCGGCTTTGCCGGTGAGGATTTGCCGGGCGTTTATGACGCTTTGGACTTCCTGATCGCCAACGTGAATCGCAACCTGGGCTTTGAAAAGTCGCCGGAAGACTTCGTCGACATGAAAGGCAAGAAGGTCGTGGTGCTGGGCGGTGGTGACACCGCGATGGACTGCAACCGTACCTCGATTCGCCAGGGCGCCAAGTCGGTGACCTGTGCCTATCGTCGTGACGAAGCCAACATGCCCGGCTCGCGCAAAGAGGTGAAGAACGCCAAGGAAGAAGGCGTGCGATTCCTCTACAACCGTCAGCCGATTGCTATCGTCGGTGAAGATCGTGTTGAAGGCGTGAAGGTGGTCGAGACCCGTCTTGGCGAGCCGGATGCCCGTGGTCGTCGCAGCCCTGAGCCGATCCCGGGTTCCGAAGAGATCATCCCGGCTGACGCCGTAGTGATTGCTTTCGGTTTCCGCCCAAGCCCGGCGCCGTGGTTTGAGCAGTTCGAGATCCAGACCGACAGCCAGGGCCGCGTTGTGGCCCCGGAACAAGGCCAGTACAAGCACCAGACCAGCAACCCGAAAATCTTCGCCGGTGGCGACATGGTTCGTGGTTCTGACTTGGTGGTGACGGCGATCTTCGAAGGGCGTAATGCCGCTGAAGGCATCCTGGATTACCTGCAGGTCTGATGATCGTTCCCACGCTCTGCGTGGGCATGCAGCCAGGGACGCTCTGCGTCCCGACTGGCGTGACGCGGAGCGTCACAGGAGGCGTTACCACGCGGAGCGTGGGAACGATCTTGCAGCGGCATTACCGCGACAAATTGACCCGATAGACAAAAGGCACGGCTCATACCGTGCCTTTTGCGTCGCGCTCTGAGAAAATGCCCGCACTTTTTTTGCGGATGCCGACATGACTGCCCTCAAGAACGACCGTTTCCTTCGTGCCCTGCTCAAGCAACCTGTAGACGTCACGCCCGTGTGGATGATGCGTCAAGCCGGTCGCTACCTGCCGGAATACCGCGCCAGTCGCGCCAACGCCGGCGACTTCATGAGCCTGTGCATGAACCCGGAGTTCGCCTGCGAAGTCACGATGCAGCCGCTGGACCGCTACCCACAACTGGACGCGGCCATCCTCTTCTCCGACATCCTCACCATCCCTGACGCCATGGGCCAAGGCCTGTACTTTGAAACCGGCGAAGGCCCGCGCTTCAAGAAAGTCGTTAGCACCCTGGCCGACATCGAAGCCCTGCCGATCCCCGATCCGCACAAAGACCTCGGCTATGTGATGGACGCCGTGAGCACCATTCGCCGCGAGCTGAACGGCCGCGTGCCGCTGATTGGCTTTTCCGGCAGCCCATGGACCCTGGCCACCTACATGGTCGAAGGTGGCTCGTCGAAAGACTTCCGCAAGACCAAGGCCATGCTCTACGACAACCCGCAAGCCATGCACCTGCTGCTGGACAAGCTGGCGCAGTCGGTCACCTCTTACCTCAACGGCCAGATCATGGCCGGCGCCCAAGCGGTGCAGATTTTCGATACCTGGGGCGGGAACCTGTCGGCGGCGGCATACCAGGAGTTCTCCCTGGCCTACATGCGCAAAATCGTCAGTGGCCTGATCCGCGAACACGAAGGCCGCAAAGTGCCGGTTATCATGTTCACCAAGGGCGGCGGCCTGTGGCTTGAAAGCATTGCCGACGCTGGCGCCGATGCACTGGGCCTGGACTGGACCTGCGATCTGGGTGAAGCCCGTCAACGCGTGGGCAACCGCGTAGCGCTGCAAGGCAACATGGACCCGACCGTGCTGTACGCCAAGCCCGAAGCAATCCGCACCGAAGTCGGCCGCATTCTGGCCAGCTACGGCAAGGGCACCGGGCACGTGTTTAACCTGGGCCATGGCATCACGCCGGAAGTGAACCCGGAACATGCCGGTGCGTTCCTGCGCGCAGTGCATGAGTTGTCGGCGCAGTATCACGAGTGATCGCTGCTCAATAAAAAGCCCGGCCAAATGCCGGGCTTTTTATTGGGGTTAATACAAAACAAATATGGGATCGCGTCAGGCCTTTACTTCTCCCAGTGGCGGCAATTTCGCCAGCTTCAACGCCACCAGCAACGCGCCGATCAGCAGCGCGATGATGAATCCGCCAATCCCGTTCCAGCCTGCAAAGTGCCAGAAGAACCCGCCCGCCGTACCGGCAATGCTCGATCCCACGTAGTAGCAGAACAAGTACAACGACGACGCCTGCCCCTTGGCCTTCACCGCGCGGCGACCGATCCAGCTACTTGCCACCGAGTGGGCGCCGAAGAAACCGAAGGTGAAGATCAGCATGCCGGGCACTACCAGCCACAACGGCGTGAACAGGGTCAGGGCCATGCCGGCGAGCATCAATACGAGGGTGCCCCACAGCACGCGGCGGCGGCCGAGGCGGTCGGCCAGGGAGCCGATCTTGGCCGAACTGTAGATGCCGGTGAGATACACCAGCGAGAGCAGGCCGACCACCGCTTGGCTCAACCCGTACGGTTCTGCCAGCAGGCGATAACCGATGTAGTTGAACATCGTGACGAAGGCGCCCATCAGCAGGAAACCTTCAAGGAACAACCAGGGCAGGCCCGCGTCTTTGAAGTGCATGACAAACCCGTTCAGCAGGTTGCGCGGCTTGAGGCTGGTGGTGCGGAAGTTGCGTGATTCGGGGAGGACTTTCCAGAACACCGTGGCCGCGATCAGGGCCAGGGCGCCGATGATCAGCATCGCGGTGTGCCAACTGACGAAGTCGATCAATACGCCGATGATCAAGCGCCCGCTCATACCGCCAATTGCGTTGCCGCCGATGTACAAGCCCATGGCCAGGCCGATGTGTTGCGGGTGGATCTCTTCGCTCAAGTAGGTCATCGCCACAGCAGCCAGCCCGCTCAGCGACAGGCCCACCAGCGCCCGCATCAGCAGAATGCCTTCCCAGGTCGGCATCAAGCCGCTGGCGATGGTCGCGAGTGCGGCGCAGAACAGTGCCGAAACCATTACCGGCTTGCGTCCCAATCTGTCGGAAATCGGCCCAGTGACCAGCAAGCCCAGGGCAAGCATCGCCGTGGCCACTGACAGGATCAGGCTGCTTTGCGCCGCATTGATGGAAAACTCGTGGGACAGCGCCGGCATCATCGGCTGCACGCAATACAGCAAGGCAAACGTGGCAAACCCGCCGGAGAACAGCGCCAGCACCGTGCGCATGAACATCGGCGTGTCTTTTTCGATGTACTGCTCGTTGAGCTGGGCCACCACCTCATCCAGGGCGGTAGGCGGGACTTCTTGAGCAAATGGCGCGACAGCAGATTTCACGGGGACCTCGGCGAGGGAAAGCCTGCCAGGACTGGCAATGAAAAAAAGAATATAGCTGCCTAATGATTCTTTCCAATATATTGTTCGACCTGTTTGATAGCTTTTACGACCTAATGAGGCTTGCATGGAATTGCGTCATCTGCGGTACTTCATCGCCGTCGCCGAAGAACTGCATTTTGGCCGCGCCGCACAGGTGCTGGGCATCTCGCAACCACCGCTGAGCCAGCAGATCCAGGCGCTGGAGCAGGAGGTGGGCGCGCGCTTGTTTGAGCGTACCAATCGTCGGGTCGAGCTGAGCGAGGCCGGTCGACTGTTCTTGCAAGAGGCGCGATTGGTGCTGGCGCAGGTCGACAAGGCGGCAGATGTGGCCCGACGTGCGCAGTTGGGGGAACTCGGGGAGCTGAAGATTGGCTTCACCTCGTCGGCACCGTTCAACTCCAGCATTCCGCAGGCGATTTTTGCGTTTCGCCAGGCCTTCCCGGCGGTGCACCTGAACTTGCAGGAGATGAGTAGCACTGAGGTGGCAGAGTCGTTGGTGGATGAGTCGATTCAAGTAGGCTTGATGCGCCCGCTGCCGTTGCCGGATTCGCTGAGCGTTATTGAGTTGATGCGTGAGCCCTTGGTCGCGGTGCTGAACGCCGGTCATCCGCTGGTTGAGGGCACCGAGCGTGGCTTGCACCTGGCGCAACTGGCCGACGAGCCGTTTGTATTCTTCCCTCGCACCTACGGCAGTGGTCTCTATGCCCAACTGCTCAACTTGGCTCGTGACGCGGGTTTCAGCCCGCGTTTCGCCCAGGAAGCCGGGGAGGCGATGACCATCATCGGTTTGGTGGCGGCGGGTTTGGGGGTGTCGGTGCTTCCGGCCTCATACCAGCGCATCCGTATCGATGGCGTGGTGTATCGCACCTTGCTGGATCAGGAGGCGGTGACGTCAGTCTGGCTGGTGCAGCGCAAGGGCGCGCAAACGCCGATGGCGAAAGCGTTTGTGGAGTTGCTGACACGTAAGGCGGAGCTGTAGGTATCGTCACATATCAGGTAACGCAACCGGCTTAGTGATTCGCAAGAAACTTGCGCAGAATCGCTTTTTTCAAGCGAGTGATATGGATGGCACTTCTCTACCAGCCCAAGGAGGGCAGCGTGTTGATTTGTGATTTTCGAGGCTATGAAGTCCCGGAAATTATCAAGATCCGGCCCGTCATTGTGATACGCAAGCACCGAACCAATAAGCTGCTGGTGACGGTTGTGCCCTTGAGCACTACCGCTCCGCAGACGGTTTTGGAGCATCATTTACAACTCGACAGTCATCTTCAAGGCGCGAGTCCAATCTGCTGGGCAAAATGCGACATTGTCGCCACCGTCAGCTTGGGCCGACTTGATCGAATCAAAAGTAAGGACCGTCATGGCAAACGAACTTACACAATCGCTGAGCTCACCAATGATCAGTTTCTCGCGATAAAAGCGGCGGTACGCAGTGCGCTAGGGTTGCGATGAGTAATGAGCGGCACATTGCCACGGATTGCAGGGAAGCCGTTTTCAGGCATACTGCCCACGTTCCCGAAAGGGGCTTGTGAGACTCTGAGGATCCTGGGCAACCAGCCATCGCAGAGCCAGGCAGGAAGCGGCGATGACAAGCCAACCTGTTTGTGAAGAGGGCGCCGAAAGGCGCCCTTTGTCGTTTCTGGAGAGCAGCGAGCCTCAATTCTGCTTCGACGTCCCCGTCTGCTCAAACAACTGCGCCGCCGAGCCCGCTTCGTTCACGCCATTGCTGTGCAGCGCGGCCATGATGTCGCGGTCCAGCATGCTTACCCAGCGGTTGTAGTTGCGGTGGATCTTGCCGTCCTTGTAGCCCAGATCGCGGCTGTCGCGGTAGGTGATAGCGTAGCTGTTACGGGTGTAGCGGATGTCGATTGCGGCGTAGTACTGGTTGCGTACGTTGATCTCGGCCTGCACCAATTGCGGGCTCAGGCGCTGCACCGTCCACTCGCGTTTTTGCAGGGCGTTGATGATGACCGTTTTCATTTTTTCTTCGCTGACCTGGGTATCGACCGGCAGCTCATGCTGGGTATTGAGTACCGGTTTGTTGGTGCAACCGGCGGTGGTCAGCAGGGCCAGGGTGATCAGGGTGGCGCGTAGCAAGGAAGACATTCCGTTTTCTCCAATCGATTAAAAATTCAAGACCAGCGGCGGAAGATCAGCGACGTGTTGACGCCGCCAAAGGCAAAGTTGTTGTTCATTACGTAGTCGTGGTGCATCTCGCGGAATTCACCTTGCAGGTAATCCAGCTCGCCGCACTGCGGGTCGACCGAATCCAGGTTGAAGGTGTGCACGTATTGATCGCGGTTCATCATCTCGATGCTGAACCAAGACTCCAACGCCCCGCACGCGCCCAAGGTGTGGCCGAGGAAGCTCTTCTGCGAGCTGATCGGCATGCGGCTGCCAAACAGGCTGCTGGTGGCCAGGGTCTCGGCGATGTCGCCTTGGTCGGTGGCAGTGCCGTGGCCGTTGACGTAGCCGATGGCGGAGGGCTCCAGCCCGGCATCTTCCAGGGCCAGTTCCATCGCGCGACGCATGGTTTTCTGCTCAGGGCGAGTGGTGTGCTGGCCGTCGGCGTTGCTGCCGAAACCGACCAGCTCGGCGTGGATGTGCGCACCGCGCGCCAAGGCGTGCTCCAGTTCTTCAAGCACCAGCATGCCGCCGCCTTCACCGATCACCAGGCCGTCACGAGCACTGTCGTAAGGGCGCGGGCTGGTTTGAGGGGCGTCGTTTTTCAGGCTGGTGGCGTACAGCGCATCGAACACCATGGCTTCGGTGGGGCACAGTTCTTCGGCGCCGCCGGCGAGCATCAAGGGCAGGCGACCGAACTTGATCGCCTCGTAGGCATAGCCGATGCCCTGGCTGCCACTGGTGCAGGCGCTGGACGTGGGGATCAAGCGCCCGGTGAGGCCAAAGAAGATGCTGATATTCGCTGCCGTGGTGTGCGGCATCATCCGTACATAGGAGTTGGCATTCAGCCCCTCGGCCACCGAGTTCAGCAGCATATTGCCGAAGGCCTTGATCTCGTCGGTGCTGCCGGTGGACGAGCCGCAGGCCACGCCCATGCGCCCGTCCTTGATCGATTCGTCACCGAGCAAACCCGCGTCCTTCAGCGCCTGCTCCGCTGCCCACACCGCCAGGCGCGAGACGCGACCCATGCTGCGCAGTTGCTTGCGGGTCCAGTGGGCGGGCACGGCGAAGTCGTCGATAGGCCCGGCCAGGCGGGTGTTCAATTCGGTAAAGCGGTCCCACTCATCCATACGGCGAATGCCGCTGCGGTTGGCGCGAAAGTTGGCCGCGATGCTGTCCCAATCGCTGCCCAGGGAGGTGACGCCGGCCATGCCGGTCACTACGACGCGCTTCATCAGCACAGACCTCCATTCACGGCCAAGACTTGGCGAGTGATATAGCCGGCTTCGGCCGACATCAGGAAGTTCACCGCTGCGGCCACTTCTTCCGGCGTACCTATACGCTGCGCGGGAATCATCTTCATCAGTTCATCCACCGGTACGTTTTCATCGAGCATCGCGGTGTCGATCAGCCCGGGTGCCACGCAGTTGACGGTGATTTTGCGCTTGCCCAACTCAATGGCCAGGGCCTTGGCGGCGCCAATCAAGCCGGCTTTCGAAGCGCTGTAATTGACTTGGCCACGGTTGCCGATCAACCCGGAGACCGAGGTGATGCACACGATGCGCCCGGCAGCGCGACGACGAATCATCGGCATCATCACCGGGTGCAGCACGTTGTAGAAACCGTCGAGGTTGGTGCGCATCACCACATCCCAATCGTCTTCGGACAACGCGGGGAACGCGCCGTCGCGGGTCAGGCCGGCATTGAGCACCACGCCGTAGTAGGCACCATGCAGCTCCACATCGGCTTCCAGGATTTCTTTACAGGTTGCGCGATCCGCCACGTCGAATTGCAGCACCCGCGCCTTACGCCCCAGTGCCTCGATTTCGACCTGCACCGCCTCCGCTTCAGCACGACCACTGCGGCAATGCAGCACGATGTCATGCCCGGCCTGGGCCAGGCGCAGGGCAATGGCGCGGCCGATGCCACGGCTGGAGCCGGTGACCAGTACGGATTCAGTCATGGCGTTTCGTCCTTCGATTCATCTAAATAGTTGGCCGCCTGGGGCGGTCGAAATACGTTCAAGCGGGCGCTGGCCTGGATACCGTCGCCGGTGAGGTGGCATTCGAACACACCCATGCCGTTATCGTCTTCCAGGGAGCGCAGGCCGTGGATGGTCAGCTCGGCGCCTGCCGGGAAGTGCTCCACATTGCACTCGAACTTACGTGTGCCCAACAGGAAACCCAGTTCCACCGCTTCGCCTTTTTGGCGGGCGCGGCAACCGGCGTAGGCGGCGACGCTTTGCGCCATCAACTCAATGCCGACCCAGGCCGGCAGGCTGCCGTCGGGCTGGTTGAACAGGCCGCCGGGCGTGACGGTGACGCGGGTGTGAATCTGCTCTTCATCGAACGACAGCACCTGGTCGATCAGGATCATGTCGCCCGCATGGGGCAGCAGTTCGGCGAGTGGCCAGTTGATCATGGGGCCTCTGCGATTATCAGGCTGACGTTGTTACCACCGAAGGCAAACGAGTTGCTCATCAGGCAGCGTTTTTTCAAGGTGTCGCCGGTGTGCGCCCATTGCAAGGCAGGCAGCGTCGGGTCGGCGTTGCCGTCCCACACATGCGGCGGTACCACACCGTGGGTCAGGCTCAGCCAGCAGAACGCCGCTTCCAACGCACCGGCTGCACCGAGGGTGTGGCCGCTCATGGGTTTGGTCGACGAGCAGGCCACGCCATTCGGAAACAGGCTGGCTACCGCCAGGCTTTCCATGGCGTCGTTATGTTGGGTCGCGGTGCCGTGCAGGTTCAGGTAACCGATTTGTTCAGGCGCAAGTTTTGCGCTGGCCAGGGCCTTGCGCATCGCCAGCAACGCGCCTTTGCCGGTAGGCTCTGGCGCGGAAATATGGTGCGCGTCGCAACTGGCTCCGCTGCCCAACAGGGCAATAGGTGCTGGCTGTTTAGTCATCAGAAACAGCACGGCCGCTTCGCCGATATTGATGCCATTACGGTTCACCGAAAACGGATTGCAGCGCTCGCTCGACACCGCTTCCAGCGAGCTAAACCCATTGAGGGTCAGCTTGCAGAGGCTGTCGACACCGCCGCAGATCACCGCGTCGCACACGCCCAGATCCAGCAGGCGCTGGGCACTCATCAGTGCGCGAGCGCTGGAGGTGCAGGCGGTGGAAATCACATAGGCCGGGCCGCTCAGTTGCAGCCAGTCGGCAAGGAAGTTTGCCGGGGCGCTGAGTTCCTGTTGCTGGTAGTCGTAGTCGCCGGGGAACTGCTTGTCGCGCAGGTAATGCGCGATGCCACGGCTCGCTTCGTCGATACCCGAGGTGCTGGTGCCCAGCACAATGCCGATCCGCGAGGCGCCGTAGGTGTGGATCGCCTGGCGGATCTCATCCTCAATCTGCAGCGCCGCTTCCAGCAGCAACTGGTTGTTGCGGCTGCTTTGCTGGTTCAGTTCCACAGGGATGGTCGCCAGTTCGCCATGTACACCGGCCACCGGCAGCACGCGATCCGGCACCCAGCCGCTTTCGGCGCGCATACCGGAGCAGTCACCGGAAAACAGGCTGCGGCTGACTTCGGCCTGGCCACGGCCCAAGGCGCAAATCACGCCGAGCGCATTCAGATAGGCGGTCATCGGGCAGCACCCAGCGGCGTGATGCGATAGCTCAACGGCTGCCCCGCCATGTTCACGCTGAACACCTCTGAGGACTGATACACGATTTGCCAATGACCCGGCAGGGTGCGTGTGAGGTCCATCGCCTGGGCGTTCGGATACAGCGCAGGCACGTCATCCGCCGAGGTCAGGGCAAACAGCAGCGCGGCAAACAACTCCCGTGCCTGGGGGTTGGGCGGCAACAGTCCATCGGCTTGCCACTCGCCATTGATCAGCTTTTGCCGTGCCTGGGGAATGCCCAACGGGTCCATCATCGACCAGCGAATCCCGCCACCTTCATGCTGGATCACCAGCAACCAGTCCTGGCTCTGGCCGTCCGCCAGGCGCTGCACATGCAGTTGCATCGGCAAGGCCAGGGCCGGGACTTTTTCGGGCAGCGGTGGCTGGCTGGCGCAAGCGCTCAGCAGCAACAGGCAACCCATCAACAGCAAGCGGATCATGGGGCGACGCTCTCCAAGGGTTTACGCGCCACGCAGTTGACCAGGGTTTCTTCGCGCTGGCCCACCGGCGGCGGGTTGCGCAGGCCCCAGCGCTCCAGCAGGCCGAAATCACTGGAACGGCTCCACCACAAGTACGGGTACGAGACATTCTGCGGGCCGAATTCAAAGCCCTGTTCGCGGATCATTTCCAGGTACTCTTCGGCGCTTTTTTGCACGTGCATCGGGTGGCGGAACAGCCAGCGAATCACCCAGGTGTCGATATAGGCTTCAGTTGACTCGGCAAACAGCAAATAGCCGCCCGGCTTGAGTACCCGATAAAATTCTTTGAGTGCGCGATGCTGTTCAACCAGGTGATGGAAGGTTTGGTGGCAGAACAGGATATCGACGCTGGCGTCCGGTACGTTGAGCGTAGCGCAGTCGCTGCCGATCAGTTCGATGGCCAAACCTTGGCGTTCCGCTTCGGCCTTGCTCAGTTCCAGGCTGTGGGGGTCGGCATCCAGGCCGATCAGGCGCTCTGGCGTGAACACTTGCTGCAAATATCGGAACGACTTGCCCTGGCCGCAACCGGCGTCCAGCAATACTGGCGCCACCGGCAGCGGGTCGCTGAACAGGCTGCGCAGGTCGTTGATCGCCACGCGCAACACGTGGTGCTGCCAAGTGTGGCTGCGCAGGAACCAGAAACCGAACTTGGTTTCTTCGACGTAGTTTTTACTCAGGTACTGACTGCTCACACTGCATCCCCTGCACAAATCTCCGACAACATCCGTAGCCGCCGCTTGGGCTCGCTGACAAACGGGTTGCGCTCATCCCAGGCGTAACCCGCGAGGATCGAACAGATCATCCGGCGAATCTCCGGCGAGCTGCCGGGGTGGAAAATCACATCCTGGAAGGTCCCGGCGTACCAGCCTTCGACGTAGCAGCGGAAGGTATCGACGCCGCGCTTCAAAGGTTCGGCAAACTCGGTTTGCCAATCCACCGTTTCGCCCTTTAGCTGGCGATGCAGGAGGCCTGCGGCCATGCTCGCCGAACGCATGGCAATGGTCACGCCGGAGGAGAACACCGGGTCGAGGAATTCCGCCGCGTTGCCCAGCAGCGCAAAGCCTGGGCCGTGCAGGGTTTTGACATTGGCTGCATAGCCGCCGATGGTGCGCGCGGGCGTATCCCAAACGGCGTTTTGTAGCACGCCGGACAGGCTAGGGGTTTCGTCGATAAATCCACGCAGGCAGGCGTCGAGATCGCTGTCGCGGCCATCGAAGTGTTCCTTGGCGGCAACTACGCCCACCGAGCAGCGGCCGTTGCTGAACGGGATCGTCCAGAACCAGATATCGCGCTTCGTCGGGTGGGTCGTTACGAGAATTTTGGTGCGGTCGAAGCCTGAGTGTTCGATGCGGTCTTCGATGTGGGTGAATACCGCCTGGCGCACCGGGAAATTCGACGGCATGTCCAAGTCCAGCAAGCGTGGCAGCACGCGGCCATAGCCGCTGGCGTCGAGCACGAACTTGGCCTTGAGGTGGTACTCGCTGCCGTTCTCTCGGCGTACGTGCAGGTAGCGGCACTCGCCACCCAGATCCACACCGACGATGGTTTCGCCGTAGCGAATGTCCACACCTTGCAACTTGGCCTGATCGGCCAGCAACTTGTCGAATTCGCCGCGCTGCACCTGGAAGGTAGTGGGCTTGCCGTTGCTGAACGTGTCACCGAAATCAAACGCGCTGTAGTGCTCGCCCCAAGCGAACGCGGCACCGGTTTTCACCTGGAAGCCCGCCGCCTGCACGGCGTCGAGCATGCCGGCTTCTTCGATAAAGTCGATGCAGTGGGACAACAGGCTTTCGCCAATCGAGAAGCGTGGGAAATGCTGGCGCTCAATAATCAATACATCATGCCCGTTGCGCTTTAACAGCGCGGCGGCGATGGCACCGGACGGCCCGGCACCGATCACCACCACCTGGCGACGTTCCATTTCAACTGTGGGCACGAGGGCTCCTTGCCACTTTGGCGATAATCTCATTCATAAGGCGTGTTTCTGTTGCCCGGCCCAGGGCGCCAGCATAAAGCTGAATGCCAGGCCCAGGCTGACCGATAAGCCGAAATTACTCACAGCCGGCGTACTCGATACCGCCAGCAGGCCAAACGACAACCAGGTCGTCAGCGCTGCCAGCAGCGTACCCAAAAGACTCACGGCGGCACCGCCGATCTGCTCGCGCATCAAAATCGCGTAATCGACGCTGATGGCCGTGACCAACAGCAGGCCAAACAGGCTGAACAGGGTCAGCGGCTGGCCCAGCCAACCCAGGCTGGCCAGGCTGCACAGTGCGGCGAGCAATGGCAGGGCGACGATACGCAAGGCACCGCCAAAACCGAAGGGCAGGATCAGCAGCAGTACGATCAGCACGCAGGACATCAATTTCAGTTCAGCGGCGCTGATCTGCGTGTCGGCGAATACCCGGTTCAAGTCCCCCAAGCGATCCACCAACTGCACCCCCGGCAAATCCACGGCCTGGACTCGCAGCAGCGCCGGGTTATTCAAGCCTTGCAGGCTGACCATCGCCGCCACGCCGCTGTCCACCGGGCCCAGCCACAGCATGCGCCAAGGCTCGGCCAATGGGCCGATCAGCGCGGCATCGATGTTTTCGATGGGCAGCGCCTGCAAGTGTCCAAGCTCCGCTTGCAGGGCGCTGGCGGGGACGCCGAGGTCCAGCAGCGGCTGCCAGTGTTGCGGCAGCGTGTTCAGCGCATCACGCAGCCGTTGTTGTTCGGCAGGGAGGTTGACGATCTGATTGAGCGCCAGGTAACCCTGAAGCTTGTCCATGTTCACCAATTGGTCCAGGCGTTGGCCCAGGGCGGCTTGGCGTTCCAGCAACTGCTGCTGATTGTCCGCTCGCACCAGGAAGAACTGGCTGGTGGGTTGGAAGCCGGTGATGCGGGCTACGGCCTGCGCCTCTTGCAGCAATTGCGGCGGCGCGCCGATCCATTGGCGAATATCGTTTTTACTGTTCAAGTGCCACAGGCCACCGGCGCAGAACAGCAGTACCAACGCCAGCAGCACCGGGCTCGGCACGCGTTTGATCAACGAAGCACGCACTAGCCACAGGCATTCGGCGATGCGCAGCGGCCACTGCGCCGGGCGCAATTCGATGCCCTTGAGCAGCGCCGGTAACAGGCACACTGCCGACAGGTAGGCACCGACTAAGCCGGCTGCGGAGAACACGGCGATTTGCGTCAGCGCCGGGAAGGGCGTCCACGCCAGCGCCAGGTAGCCGATGCAACTGGTGGCCAGGCTCAGGCTCAGCCCTGGCAGTGTCAGGCGTAGCGCAGGCCAACTGCGCCACGGGTTCATGCTCCAGCTTTTCGACAGATAGTGCAGCGGGTAATCCACCGCCACGCCGATCAGGCTGGAGCCCAGCACCAGTGTCATCACATGCATATGGCCGAACAGCGCCACACAGGCCACCGCGCCAAACAGCATGCCCACCAACACCGGCACAAACGCCAGCAGTACGCGCCAGCGGCGGAAGGCCAACAACAGCAGCAACAGAATGCCAAGGGTGGCGCCGCCACCGACCCAGGTGATTTCCCGCGTGGCCTGCTGCTGACCATTCGCCGCATACAGCAATCCACTGGCCGCGAGCAGTTGTGCGCCTTGCTGGCTGGCTTGCTCACGGCTCGCTTTAAGTAAGTCCGCCACTTGCACCGGCAGTTTCATATCGAAGGCATTGCCGGTAGTACGCGCCCGCAGCAACACCCAGCTCTTGCCGTCGGCGTCGGCGATCAATGCGCCGCTGCCGATATCCAGCTGCACCGACCCGTGCTGCGGCTGGCTGTTTTGGATGCGTCCGGTCAGGCCCAGCCAATCGTCCTGGCTCGGGACCAGGCTGAATCCGGTGAAAGGGTCGAACAGCGACTGCACACGCTGTTGGATGAATGCGTCGGGGTGGTCGATCAGTTGCTCGCGGTCTTTGGCCGACAGCATTGCCAGACGCCCGCGCAGCAGTTGCTCACGCAGTGCCGGCAAGTCGGCTTGCAGGTTCCACTGGACCTTTTCAAAAAGGCCACTGGCCTGCCAGCGCTCGCTCAATTGCTGCGCGATGGACACTGCTTGCTGGCGGTCAGTATGGCCGACCAGCACCAGCATCTCGCGGTTCAGCGGTTCCTGCATGCGCTGCTCGGCTAGCTGCTCCAGAGCGTCCGGCGTGTTGCCCGGCACCAGCTCCATCAGGTTGGCCGACAGCGGTGCACCGTGGCGCCATTGCCAGCCGGCCAGGGCCAGCACGCCTACCAGCAGAATCAGGAACAGGCGCGGCAGCAGGCGCTCACTGGGCAAAGTCGTGTTGCTCCGCGTCACTCAGTGGAAGAGCTGCAGTGCTGTCCTGCATACGCAGCACGGTGCTGTCGCCCTGGGTCTCCAGCAGTTCGATTTTTTGCACCCGCTCGCCACCGTCGATGTTGATCTGGGTGAAGACTTGTTTTAACAGCAGCGAACGCGGGATCAGCGTCAGCTTCCATTGGCTGGCTTCGCCTTGCAGCTGCAATTCGAAATCACGCTGCAAGCCGCTGCTGTCGCCTTGGAGCACGGCGAGGAACAGACGATTCTGCTCGGCACCGGCGCTCTTGTTCGGCAGCAGTTGCCAGCCATTGGCGTCACGGCGGGCGATGCCCTGAGCACTGATGCGGTAGTCCTGTTGCAGCGGGGTTTTCAGCAGCCACAGCAGGCCGTGGTCTTTGGCGAGCACGAAGGTGCCTTTGCTGACCAAGGGTTGGGGCAGGGCACGGAGGTGTTTTTCTTGAATGAAGCTGCCGTGGATCACTGACGGTTTCGCCAATTGATCGCTGAGTTGTTGCAGGTCGAAGGCATGGGCGCTGAGGCTCAGCAATAGGCCCGCCAACAGGAGAAATACTCTCATGCCAAGGCCCTCTCAACCGCTTCCACAAATACTGTCGGCGACGCCAATTGCATCTCACGGCTGGCGACGTCCACCGCTACCTGCACGGTGCTGGCACGGGTCAAGCGCTCGCCGCTGGCAAGGTCGGTAATCAGGTAATTGACCTTCAAGCGGTTCTCCCACTCCACCAAACTGGCGCGCACATTGATCGTCTGGCCAAACATCGCGCCGCGCACGTAGCGCAGCTGCATATCGATCACCGGCCAGGCGTAGCCCGACTCGAGCATCGCCGTGTAGTTGTGGCCGATCTTATCCAGCAGTGCGCAGCGCGCCACTTCCAGGTACTTCACGTAATGCCCGTGCCACACCACGTTCATGGTGTCGACGTCGAAAAATGGCACGAGGATTTCGGTGTCGCTGTGCAGTACGCCCTGGCTACGCATGCAGCCTCCAATGTTGTTCTGCAATGCGCTTCAGGCATAGGCGAAGCTCGCCTTCCAGGGCACGGTCTTCGATGACCGGCGGGAAGTCCTTGGCGAGTTCTGCATGCATGGCGGCCAAGGCCGGCGGTAGGGCGCGCGCATCTTCAGCTTGGGCACGCAGCCAAACACCTTGGTTGGCGGCGAGCAAGGTGGCCGCGGCGACTTGTTCAGTCAGCTCCAGCACGCGGATTGCGTCGCGCGCGGCGATGGTGCCCATGCTCACCTTGTCCTGGTTATGGCACTCGGTGGAGCGCGAGAACACGCTGGCCGGCATCGTGTTTTTCAGTGCTTCGGCGGTCCAGGCGCTGGTACCGATCTGCACCGCCTTGAAGCCGTGGTTGATCATCGCGCGGTCGGCCGGCGCGCCCGACAGGTTACTCGGCAGGCCGTGGTTGTAGCGCACGTCCACCAGCAGCGCGAGTTGACGGTCGAGCAGGTCGGCGACGTTGGCCACCAGGGTCTTGAGGCTGTCCATGGCGAAGGCGATATGGCCGCCGTAGAAGTGGCCGCCGTGCAGCACACGTTCTTCTTCGGCGTCGATGATCGGGTTGTCGTTGGCGCTGTTCAGTTCGATCTCGATGAACGAACGCAGCCAGTTCAGGCTGTCGGCCAGCACGCCGAGGACGTGGGGTGCACAGCGCAGCGAGTAGCGATCCTGCAAGCGATGCAGCGGTGCGGTGGGTGCATCAATCGCCAGGTCTTTGCGCAGCCAGGCGGCGACTTGCATTTGCCCCGGGTGCGGCTTGGCGGCGAACAGGCGCTCGTCGAAGTGTTCCGGGTTGCCTTGCAACGCCACCACGTTCAGCGCGGTGATGCGTGTGGCCAGTTGCAGCAGGTAGTCGGCACGGGCGAACGCCAGGCAGGCCAGGCCGGTCATCACGGCGGTGCCGTTCATCAGCGCCAGGGCTTCCTTTGGGCGCAAAACCAGCGGGTCCCAGCCCAGCTCACGGTGCACGTCGGCGGCCTGGCGACGCTCGCCACGGAACATCACTTCACGCTCGCCGGACAAGGTCGCGGCCACATAGGACAGCGGGGTCAGATCGCCGCTGGCGCCCACCGAGCCCTCTTCCGGGATCAACGGTAGAACGTCGTGTTCGAGAAACGCATGCAGGCGCTCCAGCAACTCAACGCGCACGCCGGACACGCCGTGGCACAGCGACTGCAAACGCGCCGCCAGTACCGCGCGGGTGGCTTGTGCATCGAGCAACTTGCCCAGGCCGCAACCGTGGAACGTGTAGAGGTGACGCGGCAACGCTTCGACGTGTTGCAACGGCACCGCCACCACGCACGAGTCGCCGTAGCCGGTGGTCACGCCGTAGATCACGCCTTCCTTGTCCAGCAGCGAGTCGAGGAACTGCGCGCCTTTGGCAATGCGCTGGCGATACGCCGCGTCATCTTGCAACTGCGTGGGCGCCTGACGGTTGGCCAGGGCCAGCACGTCTTCAATGCGCAATGGGCGTTCGCCAAAGGTTACCGGCTCAAGATGCGTCGTCATCGGTCTTCCAGAAAGGGTAAAAGTTGAACCATTGTTGGGGCGCTTCCAGGCAGAACTGGCCCAGGCGCGCGGCGTAGCATGCGGTCCACTGGGCGATCACCTGCTCGCGGGTGCTGCGCTTCCATTCGATCAATTGGGCGAACGGCTCGATGCTCAGGCGATAGCGGCCGTTGTGTTTCAGGCACATCAGCAGGTTGACCGGGCATTTGAGCAGGCCGGCCAGCAGCCACGGGCCTTGGGGGAAGGCGGCGTCAACGCCGAGGAAATCCACGCGCACCGTGCGCCCGCCATGCAGCGGCACGCGGTCGCCGGCGATGGCCAGCCACTCGCCCTCGTCCAGGCGCTGGCTGAGCAGCAGCATGGTGGCCGGGTCCAACTCGCTGACTTGAATCAGGCGCAGATGGGTGGCCCCGGCCTCGCCCAGCAGGCGGTTGAATTGTTCGGCGTGCTTGGTGTGCACCAGCACGTTCATGGTGACTTGTTCACCGATCTCCGCGAGCGCTCGGCACACTTCCAGGTTGCCCAGGTGCGCACCCACCAGCATCTGCCCACGTTCGCCGCGCAGTTGCCCGCGCAATTGCGCGGGGTCGTTGATTTCGATTTGCTCGATGCGCAGCTTGCCGTTCCACACGTCGAGCTTGTCGAGCAAGGCGTCGGCGAAGGCCATGAATTGGCCGAAGACTCTTCTGTGGGTAGGGCGCAGCTCATCGCGACCGCTCCATTGCGCGAGGCGCTGCTGGTATTCCCAGGCGCTCTGGCGCGCGGTGCGGCCGAACAGGAAAAAGTACAGAACGATGCCGTACAGCACCGGGCTCAGCAGTCGACGGCCGAGCACCTTGGCGGCGACGGCGGTGAGTTTCATCAGCCAGAAACTGCCGCGCTCCTCGCGGTCGGCCCAGTGCTTGGTGCTGTCGCTCATGCCTGCCACCGTCGCCACAGAATCATCGGCGCGCGCACCAACATGCCGAAGAACAGGCGGGTGTGCATGACGGAGATGCGCACGTTGTCGCGGAACAGGCGGAAATGCGACAGGCCGTCGGCGGGGTAATGCACCTTCGTCGGCAGCCAGCGCATCGGTTGGTTGCGCCAGGCCAGGCGCACCAGGATGTCCGAGTCGAAATCCATGTGCGTGCCGATGTAGGCCGAGTCCATCAGCGCCAGCGTGGGCGCGAGCGGGTACACGCGAAAGCCACACATAGAGTCGCGAATCTGCAGCGACAAGGTGTTGATCCATACCCACACGTGGGTCAGGTAGCGCGCGTACAAACGGCCCTTGGGTACACTCTCATCGTATTCGGGGTAGCCGCAGATGATGGCGGTTGGATGGGTGCGCGAGGCATCGATAAAGGCTTCGACTTCGCGCAGGTCATGCTGGCCGTCAGCGTCCACTTGCAACGCGTGGGTAAAGCCCTGGCGCGCGGCTTCGCGGAAACCGGCCATGACCGCGCTGCCCTTGCCTTGGTTGTTTGGCAACGTCAGCAAGGTGACGTTTTCAAGCGTCGCCAATTGTGCGAGTACCGCTGCGCAAGCCGGGCTGCTGCCATCGTCCACCAACAGGCACGGCAGGCCGCTGTTCAACAGGCTGTGAACCACGGCCGGCACGGCGGCTTCATGGTTATAGACCGGAATCAGTGCGCAGGGGTTATGCATGGGCGGCTACCAGTTGAATTCGACCACTGGAGCAAGCTGCAACGCCGTTGCGGTAGGCGAAGTACAGCTTGCTGCGTTCCTGGTCGAAGCGCAGGTGCAGCTCGATTTTGTCGCCGGGGCGCACCAGTTGCTGAAACTTGAGCACTTCCATGCCGGCAAAGGTCGCCGGCAAATCGAGCAGTTGTTGGCCCAGGTTGAACGCCCATTCCACCTGAACCACGCCCGGAAGTACCGGCGTTGCCGGGAAGTGGCCGCTGAAATAGGCCAGGTCCGGCGGGATACTCAGTTGCAAGGTCCATTCACCGTCGGCTTCGACCTGCTCCAGCACTTCCGGCGTTTTCGGCCGGGGCGCGAGCAACAGTGCGGCGACATCGGCCTGGGGCAGTTTGCCTTGGGCATTCAGTGGCAACTGGCGCAGCAAACGCCAGCGGCGGGGCAGGGCCAGGGCTTCGCAGTGTTGGCTCAGGTGTTGGCGCAGGGTTTGAGTGACGGCGCGGCGGCCCTGGTTGCGCAAGGCATGCAGGCCGTCGGCACTGAGCACTACCAGCGCGCCGAGGGAAGCGCGGTTTTCCTGCACCACGCCCAGGCGGGTTTCGGTGACCCACGGGTGGGCCATCAGCGCCTGTTCCAGCATCGGCAGGGAGATGCGTTTTTCTTCCAGTTTGACGATGCGGTCCAGGCGACCGAGCAGTTCGAAGCGCCCATCGGCGTGGATGCGCGCAGCGTCAGCGGTCTGTTCGATATGCCCGTCGGGCAGGTAGGGCGAAGCAATGCGCAGGGCGCCGTCGGCGTCCTGGCTCAGTTGAACGTCAGCAAAAGGCTGCCAGGGTTGTGCACCTTGGCGCCAGGCGATGCCGCCGGTTTCCGAGCTGCCGAGGATTTCCGTCGGCCATTGTTGCAAGCGATCATAAAGCTCACCTGCGGCCTCGATAGGCAAGGCGCCGCCAGACGAGAACACCCGCGCCACTTTGCTCAGCGCAGGCCAATCGAGGTTATCGCCCATGCGCTTGAGCAGCGCGGGGCTGGCGACCCAGGCGAACTGCGGGTGTTCGCGACTGGCGCGTTGTAAATCTTCAGGGAAGGCCAACTGTTGGCGCACAAAGGTGCGACCGGCGCATAACGGCCACAGCACGCGGAACAGCAAGCCGTAGATATGCTGTGTGGCGACGCTGCCGATGATGCAGGCGCCCTTGAGGTCCGCGCCCCACAGGGCTTCCAGGGCCTCAACTTCGTTGGCCAGTTGGCGCAGGGTCTTGTCGATACGCTTGGGCTCGCCGCTGGAGCCGGAGGTGCACAGGCTCAGTTGGCAAGTGTCCAGATCGAGTTCGGCAGGGCTCAAAGGTGCCTGATACAGCGCGTCGAGGTCAGTGGCCTCGATCAGCCATGCGTCAACGGCATCATCCCAGCGCTGTCGGGTCTGAGGCTGCAAGTCGGCGGGCAGCAACACGCTGACCCCGGCCCGCCAAGCGCCTAGCAAGGCAATGGCCAGCAAGCCGGCATCTTCCAGATGCACCGCCAAACGCTGGATGCCACGTGCTTGCAGGCCTGCGGCCAGGCTCAGGGAGTGCGCCCACAGTTGAGCGTGATTCATCGCAGGCTCGGTGGTGACCAAACGCTGTTCCAGCGGCTCAAGCAACACGTGCTCAAGTTTCAACCCATTCATACGCGGCCTCGAACCCTTTGTCGTACCAGCCATTCCACGGCAAACAACAGCCCCATCAGCCCGTAGGCGATCAGGCCGTTGTACAACGTCCACCAGCTCAGCGGCGCCCACAGGGTGAGAGCGGCGGCGAGCAGGCCATTACATAGAAAAAACGCGCTCCACACCACGGTGACCTGGCGCGTATACACAATCGCGTGCGGTGGCAGTACCGGGTCGGTCATGCGCGCCAGGCGCTCGACCATCGGCGGGCCGTATTTCAGGCTCAAACCGAACAGCGCCAGCATGAAGGCGCTGACCAGGCTTGGGTACCAACGCAGCAGGTGCGGGTTATCGAACCATGCCAGCACCAAGCAGAACACGATCACCGCCACGGCCATCCAGCGGCTGCCGGGGCGACGTGCACCCGTCAGCGCACGCATCAGCCACAGGCTGCCCAGCAGCAGGCCGAATTGCCACGGTGCAAAGTGTTCGGTGCCGTAATACACCGCGAAGGGGTACAGCAGCCCCGCCAACAACAGGCCAAGGCCGATCAGCCGACTCATGCGGCGGGCGTGACCAGACGGTACACCGCCTCAACCACGTCGTTTACGGTACGCACCGCCTTGAACTCTTCGGCGGCGATCTTCTTGCCGGTCTGGCGCTTGATATGGTCGATCAGGTCCACGGCATCAATGCTGTCGATTTCCAGGTCCTGATACAGATTGGCATCGAGGGTGACACGCTCCGGGGGGAGTTCAAACAGTTCCACCAAGGCATCGCGCAGGGTGTTGAAAATATCGTCACGAGTTTGCATGGTCCGGTCTCAAGCTGCCTGTCTGGCCGTGACAAACGCCGCAAGGCTGGCCACGTTGGTGAAGTGATTGCGGGTGTCCTTGGCGTCGGCATCGATCTTGATGCCGTACTTTTTCTGGATCGCCAGGCCCAATTCCAGGGCGTCTACCGAATCCAGGCCCAGGCCTTCGCCGAACAGGGTTTGGTCGCTACCGATGTCGTCGACGCTGATGTCTTCCAGGCCCAGGGCCTCGATGATCAGCGTCTTTATGTCGTGCTCAAGGCGGTGTCTGTCGCTCATCTTCGGCGAGCTCCTTAATAAAATAGTGGTGCAGGTAATCGTTGAGCTTGCGTGAAGCCTGGGGCGCGGGCCCGAGTGCGGCAAACGCCTGTGGTTCTATATCGGCACCCACCCGCAAACTGAAGTGCACGCGGCATTTTGGGATGCGATACCAGGGTTCGGCCTTGGTCAGGGTGGTGGGGCTGACCTTGATCACCACGGGGGTGATGATTGTCGCACCGCGCAGCGCGATGGCGGCGCCTCCGCGATGAAAGGCAGGCGCTGCGCCGGGTGGGGTGCGGGTGCCTTCGGGGAAAATGATCAGGGTTTGGCCTTCGCGCAGGGCCGCGGCGGCGGCATCGAGCATTTCGGCGCTGCCATCGTTGCTGATGTAGCCGGCTTCACGCACCGGGCCACGGGTGAAGGGGTTTTGCCACAGGCTCTGCTTAACTACGCAGTTGGCCTGGCGCGCCAGGCCGATCAGGAACACCACGTCGATCAGCGACGGGTGGTTGGCGATGATCATCTGGCCCGGACGACCAAGCTTTTCGGCGCCTTCGACGCTGTAAGTCAACACGCCGGCGCGTTGCATCAGGCGAACAAAGCACCAGAACAGCCAACTGATGGTGTGGCGGGCGCGGCGCTGGTGCTTTTCAGCGCTGCCTGGCAGGCAACCGAGCAATGGAAACACTAGTAAACGCAGGCACAGTCCGCCCACGCCGAATAGGAAGAAGCTCGCGGCGGTGGCGAACAGGCGCCAGTAATAGGCGTCCCGTGGCTTGTCGGTCAGGGCTTGCGTTGCCAGTTCCATACGCGGTTCTTCCAGGCATGTTGGCAGGCGGCCTGTTCAGTGAGCAGGGTGCGCAGCAGGTTCAGGGCGTGAGGCCACTGGGTTTGAGTGGGTTGGACAGCGCCGGTTGTGAGTTCCAGTTGCCACTCGTCGCCCGGTGTCAGCAGCAGGCCAAGGGCATAGGGGAACGGTACATCGTGGATCCAGCTGGCATAGGTCTCGGGTGGCTGTTCTTCGGTGATCACCAGTAATACCGCCGGAGCACCTTCGTTAAGCAGTGCGGCGGCTTCAAGCATGCCGTGCTCCAGGCCATCACCGGCGGCCGCGAGGGCGGTCATTTCACTGGTTTCATTGCGCAGGATCGACCACAGGCCAATCACCGCGTTATGCACCGACAGGCTGAACTGGGTGGGCGACAGCGGTTGGTCGTTGGCCAGGTCGCTGAGGATATCGAGGGTGCGCGGGGTCTCACCGTGCCGGGAAATAAACACCAGCGGCAGGTCTTCCAGCCCCTCGGCCAGCGGCCAGCCCACGCTGAACGCCATGCGCGCCAGGCGGCTCAGGCGCCGGCGCTGCATGGCCGGCAGGAATGACACGTCGGGAGAGGCGTCGCTGGCAGGCAGCACCACCGGGGCTCGGCACCAGGCATGCCAGTCGTCCGCGCTGTCAAGGCCAGGCGCCCACGCACGCCATTGGGCGATGTTGAAAGTGATCACTGAGAAGTTATCCCGCCCCTGCGGGCTTCCATGTGCGGTCGTTGGCCCCGAATACCGGGACAGGGAACAATGGCCGAATGGCGCGCATTATCCCGGTGCTGTGGGGTTCTAGCAAACTTTGGTAAAGAATTGTTCACGGCTGATTACAAATAGATGGTGAAGATTTACAGATTGTCCTTTACCGGAGGGTGGGTTGGATTGTCGGACTCTTCCTTTTAATTTGTCGGGTTCGGATCGCCGTCGGTGCGCAGAGTGCCTGTGATGCAGCAGTGCATGGATGAACGAGGTAGCTAACAGGCGCTTTTGCCCTCTACACTCGGACATTCATTGATACACGGAGGTTTTTCCATGCGGCGTGTGGTGTTCAATCAGAAAGGCGGCGTTGGCAAGTCCAGCATTGCCTGCAACCTGGCGGCGGTCAGTGCCAGTGAAGGCTATCGAACCCTGTTGGTGGACCTCGATGCACAGGCCAACTCAACCCAGTACCTCACCGGGCTGACCGGCAACGATATCCCCATGGGGATCGCAGATTTTTTCAAGCAAACCCTGTCTTCCGGGCCGTTTTCCAAGAAAAACCAGGTGGATATCTACGAAACCCCGTTCGACAACCTGCACGTGATCACCGCTACCGCAGAACTGGCAGACCTGCAGCCCAAACTTGAGGCCAAGCACAAGATCAACAAGCTGCGAAAGCTGCTGGATGAGCTGAGCGAAGATTACGATCGGATCTACCTGGATACGCCGCCGGCGCTGAATTTTTACGCGGTTTCAGCGCTGATTGCCGCTGATCGAGTGCTGATCCCTTTCGACTGCGACAGCTTCTCTCGTCAGGCCCTGTACGGCCTGCTGGCTGAAATTGAAGAGTTGAAGGAAGACCACAACGAAGGCCTCGAAGTGGAAGGCATCGTGGTCAACCAGTTCCAGGCTCGGGCGAGCCTGCCGCAGCAAATGCTTGATGAATTGATTGCTGAAGGCCTGCCGGTGCTGCCGGTGTACCTGGCCAGTTCCGTGCGCATGCGCGAGTCGCACCAGGAGAGCAAGCCGCTGATCCACCTGGACCCTCGGCATAAGCTGACACAGCAGTTTGTGGAGTTGCATAACCTGCTGGAAAACGCCTGATGCACTGATCGTTCCCGCGCTCTGCGTGGGAATGCCGCCTGGGGCGCTCCGCGTCCCGCCTGACGCCGCACACCTTAAGATCTGCGCATGGGTGACGCAGAGCGTCACGGTATGCATTCCCACGCAGAGCGTAGGAACGATCTGGCAAGAAGGGTGTGGCCTTTATCGTTGCCTACAGGTAAGCCAGAGTCGCCCGGCTTGTGCGTCTGGATGGGCATTTCTAAGGTTCTTCGGTCACTGAACATAGAATCTCCCGCATTTGACCGTGTTTACACGCCCTGGCTACGCAGCCAACTCATCAATTGCGGCAGCGCAAACGCCCCGCTTTGGCGCGCCACTTCGCGGCCGTTCTTGAACAGGATCAAACTGGGAATCGAGCGAATCCCCAGCTGCGCCGACAACTGCTGGTTGGCTTCGCTGTCGAGCTTGGCTAGCCGGCACTTACCTTCTAACTGTCCAGCCGCCTGCTCGAACACTGGCGCGAACGACTTGCACGGCCCGCACCAATCGGCCCACACATCCACCAGCAACGGCAGGTCGCCCTTGATCTGGCTGGCGTAGTCGCCTTGTTTCAGCTCAAAAGGCTTGTTCAATAAAACTGGTTGTTTGCAGCGCCCACATTTCGGCGCATCGCCCAGGCGCTCGCCGGGGATGCGGTTGAGGCCGTTGCAATGCGGGCAGGGGATTACAAAAGGTTCGGACATGGAGGGCTCCTCTGATGTGGCCAATGGAGTGTATTTGGAGCCGGATACTGGGTTTATCAAGGCGTGTAGGAGGATGACTCATCCACTCACAGTTTCGCCCGTGCTGATGTGAGTCGCCAATCTAGGCTGTTAGAGCCTGTTTTGTTTTGAACCATTGGTCTGTTTTGAGCTATAGCAAATTGCGATATTCAGGACGAGGACAGCCCGCTGATGAGCCTGGTGGATATCCTCAGTGACTGGATCGAGGCTTACGATCATGAGCATCGCCCCATGCCTGTCGCCAGTGGTGTCGATGTGCTGCGCTACATGATGCGCGAACATAATCTCACCCAGAGCGACCTGCCAGGCGTTGGCGCCCGGTCGGTCGTCTCTGAGGTCTTGAGCGGCAAGCGCCAGCTCAACCTGCGGCAAATTCGTTGGCTAGCCGAGCGTTTTGGCGTTTCAGTAGAAACCTTTATCTGAGGCTTTTACGACGAACAACTAATCTCCAAATGTTTGCCCCAATCCGGTGGCCGCTGGGCGTACTGTTCCATCCCCGGCTGTTCTTCAAACGGCTTGGACAGCACTTCATGCAGCCGCCGCACTTCGCTGTAATCCCCTGACTCTGCGGCGGTGATGGCGTTCTGCGCAAGATAGTTGCGCAGGATGTACAGCGGATTTACCGCGTGCATCCGCTCACGGCGCTGTTCTTCGCTGTCATCGCCGTCCCGCGCTGCGCGGGCTTTGTACAGCTCGGCCCAGGCATCAAACCCGGCAAGGTCGACAAAGTCATCACGCAACCGCGCCACAGCCAACGCCGCTGACTCATCCCCCAGGCGGCGGAAGAACAGCGTGTAGTCCACGCCGCTGTTCTGCATCAGTTTCAACAACTGCTCCACCAGCTTCTGGTCATCCTCTTCGGCGGTAGTCAGCCCCAGCCGGCGACGCATCAGGTCCAGGTAATGTGCCTGGTACAGCGGCAGGTACAGGCCAAGCGCTTCTTTCAAGGCATCGACGCTGATAAACGGCGTCAATGCCTGGGCCAGCGCACTGAGGTTCCACTGCCCAATCGGCACCTGATTGCTGAAGGAATAACGCCCTTCATGGTCGGAATGGTTACAGATGAAGTGCGCGTCAAAATCATCAAGAAACGCAAATGGCCCGAAGTCGAAGGTGATGCCGAGGATCGACATGTTGTCGGTGTTCATCACCCCATGACAGAAGCCATACGCCTGCCAGTTGGCGATCAGCTCGGCGTTGCGCTCGACGATTTCACGGAACATTGCCAAGTACGGCTCAGGCTGTTCCTGGCACTCGGGGAAGTGCAGTTTCAACACGTGTTCCGCCAGCTCTGCCTGTTGCTCAGGCTTCTTGGTGTAATAGAAGTATTCGAAATGCCCGAAGCGGATATGGCTGTGAGCCAGGCGCAACACCATCGCGCCGCGTTCCTGCTTCTCACGCCACACGGGGGTGCTGGAGCCGATCACACATAACGCGCGACTGCTGGGGATGCCCAGCGCCTGCAGCGCTTCAGAGGCGAGAAACTCACGAATTGATGAGCGCAGCACGGCGCGGCCATCGCCCATCCGCGAGTAAGGCGTCATCCCGGCGCCCTTGAGGTGCAGGTCCCAATGCTCGCCCGCTTCGTTATACACCTCGCCCAGCAACAACCCTCGGCCATCGCCCAGTTGCGGCGTGTAGCCGCCAAACTGATGCCCTGAATAGACCATCGCCCGCGGTTCCGCTTCCGCCCACAGCTTGTGTCCGCTGAACAGCTCGGCGAATACCGGCGTTTCAGCCACCGCCGGGTCGAGGTCGAGCAGGGCCATGGCGGCATTGCTCGCCACCACAAGGCGCGGTTCGTCGAGGGGTTCGGGCAATACGTGGGTTGAGAACGCGTCGCCCAGGCGTGCGAAGCGGTTGTCGAAGGTCAGTTCGTCGAGGGCTTTCACCGGCCATCTCCAGCAGAATGTCCGAGCATTCTGCTGGGGATAGGCGTTTTAGTCGAGTTTGCTCGGCGGTGGTGCTTGCACGCCGCCGTCGTTGGCGGGCTTGGCCGGGGTGTCGACTTCCACCAGTTTGTATTCCTGGCCGTGAAGGTTCTTGAGGTAGACCTCCATCTGGCGGAACGAGATGTTGATGTGGTGGTTTTTGAACTCGCGGTTGATAAAGCGGTTCACCTCGTCGATCACCGGGTTACGGTCACCGAGGTCGCGCACGTGCATGCGCAGTTCGTGGTCGAGGGTACTTTCGCCGAAGTTGAGGAAGTACACATGGGGTTCCGGTTCTTTCAGCACCCGCGGGTTTTCTCGCGCGGCCCGAAGTAACAGTTCCTTCACCAGATCCAGGTCGGAGCCGTAATCCACACCCAGCTTCAGGGTGACGCGGGTGATGGTGTCGGTCAGCGACCAGTTGATCAGTTGCCCGGTGATGAAAGTCTTGTTCGGGACAATGATGTCCTTGCGATCAAAGTCGGTAATGGTTGTGGCGCGGATACGAATCTTGCTCACCGTACCCGACAGGTTGCCGATGGTGATGGTGTCGCCGATCCGTACCGGACGCTCGAACAGGATCATGATGCCGGAGATAAAGTTCGCGAAGATCTCCTGCATCCCGAAGCCCAATCCCACCGACAGCGCTGCGACCAGCCATTGCAACTTGTCCCAGCTCACGCCGAGGGTGGACAGGGTTGAGACAAAGCCGACGCCGGCAATCACATAGGACAGCAAGGTCGTGGTGGCGTAGGCGCTGCCTTGGGCCAGGTCCAGTTTGGACAGCACCAACACTTCCAGCAAACCGGGCAAGTTGCGCGCCAGGGCGAAGGTGATGCCGACGATGATCGACGCCCCGAGCAAGTCGCCGATGCTGATCGGCACCATGCTGATATTGGCGCCGGTGCCGCTGGTGTATTCGTAGAGTGTGATGTTGTCCAGGTAGGAGAACACCGTGATCAGGTCTTTCCACACCCAATACAGCGCCGCGATAAAGCCGCCGAGCAAGGCCAGGCGGATCAGTCGCATCGACTGTTCGTTGACCTGTTCGATGTCCAGGGTCGGTTCCTCGATCACCGCTTCGCCATCGCCGGCCTCCTTGGCGGCCTGGCGTTTGGCCAAAGCCCGGGCATAGGCCAGGCGCCGTGCGGCAACCCCCAGGCCCCGTACGAAGGTGGCTTCGATCACCAGCCAGAACATCAGCAGGTACAGGGTATTGATCAACCGGTCGCTGAGTTTGAGCGCGGTGTAGTAGTAGCCAAAGCACACTGCGATAAACAGGGCTATCGGGAGGGCGGTAAACAGCAAACCCATGGCTTTACGGAACAACGAGGCTTTTTCGTGAGTCGGGCTGTTCAGCAGCAGGCGCCCCAGCAGCCAGGCCATCAGCGCGTAGCAGGTCAGCACCACGCCGATGCCCAGCACGTCGTCGGACAGCGCCGCAGGCTGATGTTCAGCGATGGCCACCACGGCCACCAGGGCCAGGACCACCAACCCGAGTTTGCGTATCCACGCTTGGAGAAAGGCCACTTGAGGTCGTTCCCAACGGAAGTGCAGTTCCGCCACGCCACCCGGCGCGAGGATGCGGTAGGCGGTGTAGAACACCAGCCATGCCTGGGCGATCTGCAACAGCGCCGCGCCGAGGTTGGCGTTTTGCCCACGGGCGTCGATCTGCAACGCATAACCGCACAGCGCCAGGCCCAGGGTCACCGGCAACGCCAGCAGGATATTCACCAGGATCGCCACTGGCGTGTGCCATTGGCTGTCGCGCTTGAAGTGGCCGATATCGAGGTGGATCTTTTTCAGGCGCAGGTACAGGTAGCTGCGACGCCACAACAGGGCACCGATCAACAGCAGCAACGGCAGGAACAGCAGCGGGCGCTGGGTCAGGCCGTCATACAGTTCACTGACGCTGGAGGCCCACGGCAACGTAGTGACCTGCCTGCTCAGGTGATCCGGTACGGTTTCCAGCCATTCGGTGTCCAGCGGCTTGTTGCTGGGGATCCAGAACATCTGCTCGTCGAGCGTCGCGCGCAAGGTGGTGGCGGTGCTGAGCAACTGTTTCTGGTTCAACTGCAACGTGATGGATTCGTTCAGCAGTGCGCTCAATTCACGGCTCAGGCGTTCCAGAAGATCGCTACGGGTGACTGCCAGTTCCAGCAAGGTGCGCCGCAGTTGCGGGGTGACGTCGTCCGGCGGCTGGTTGGCCAGCAAGTTATCCACATAGGTGGCGGGGGAGCTGATCAGCTCGCGTTGCTGGTTGACCTCGAACTGGTACAGACGAATGTTGGCGATATCGTCTGCCAGGTTACGGTCCACGGTGAGGCGTGGCAGTGCTTGTTTCTGTTTATAGAGAATCTTGGAGAGCAGCAGGCTGCCCTTGAGCACGTTGATCTGCTCGTCCAGGGCCGAGTCGCTTTGGGTTACGGTGTCCAGTTGCTGCTTGGTTTGCAGGTTTTTCTGGGTCAGCTCATTGAGACGGTCGGTGCTTTTGAGCAGATAGTCGGACAGCTTGAGGTTGTCGGCGCTTTCCGAGGCCAGCAGGCTGCTGCCACCGGCTTTCTGTGCTTCGATGGACTGTTGGGTAACGGTCTGCTGGGACTGGGCCAGGCGTTTCTGGTTGATCAGGGTTTGCAGGTCCTGGATCTCTTGCTCCAGGCGCGCGGTCTTTTCTACCACCAGGTCATGTTGGCTGTTGCCCAGGTCTTGCAATTGGCTGTTACCGGCCAGTTCCTGGCGGCGCAGGGGGATCAGGGCGTTCAGCGCGGCGAGTTCCGCGTTCAACTGGTTACGCAGGTCACCGCTGAGGGTTTTGCCGTTGTCTTTACCGAGCTTGAGGGTCGTGTTGATCTGCTGGATGCGCGTCTGGCTGTTGCTGATTTCGGTTTGCGCGCGCTCGGGGCGGGTCTGGGCGGCGATGGTCAGGCTGTTGGCGTCGGCCAGTTCTTTTTGCAGGTCGCCTTGCTGGGTGGTGCGTTGCACCAGTAATTGCTCGAGTTGCGGTACCGGCAGGGTGGCGTAGCGCTGCGCCACCGGGATGACCTTGGTGGCCTTGAGCCGGACCAGTTCGCGCTGGTTATCGGTGGTCTGGCGCGGGGCGTCTTCCAGCTGGCGCTTGAGGTCGACGAGGCGCTGCTCGTAATCCTGCTTGTTGCCCAGGTAGGTCAGGGTCTGTTGCAGGATGGTTTGCAGCGCCTTCATGTCGGCGTCGGGCAGCTTGCGGTCGGGCAGCTTGTCCAGGGTTTGCTGGATGGCGTCGGCGCTGGGCGGGTCGGCGGCGTAAACGTTGCCGACACAAAGGGTCAGGCCCAGCAAGGTGGTGGCTAAGAAGGTGCGCAGTAGTGTCATGGGTACCGGTCTAGCTAGGCAAAGAAGGTGGGGGCGTGGCGCCAATAGCCCCGCAGTTTAGAGGAAGAGCCCAGGACCTGGGCGACTCCCTTCGGGGAATTTGACGCCGACTTTTCCGATCTTGTTCCCGTCCATGACGGCGACGGTCCAGATCGTGTTGTTCCATTCCACTTGGTCGCCGACGATCGGTGCCCCGCCAACTTTCTGGGTGATGAAGCTGCTCAGTGGCATATCCGGGTCGATACCCTCGAGCTTGAGCCCGTACAGGGCGGAAACCGCGCCCAGTTGGGCGTCGCCTTCCAGTACGAAGTCGCCGAAAAAGCGCAGGTCGAGGCCGCGTTGCGGTGCCTGGCTGAACAGTTTGCCGAGGGCCGCAAGGTTGTGTTCATGGCCGATTACACAGAGCAAATCGTCGACTTCCAGCACCGTACTACCCGACGGATGGAGCAGTTGCTGCCCACGGAACAGTGCGGCGATGCGTGTGCCTTCGGGCATTTTCAGTTCGCGCAGTGCCGCGCCGATGCACCATTTTTCCGCACCCAGTCGGTAGACGAACAGCTCCCATGCGCTGGTAACGTGCACTTCCAGCGCCGCGCGGGAAATCGGCGCAGGTTCTGGCGGTACGGTCACTTTCAGCAGCTTGGCCACCCACGGCAGGCTCGTGCCCTGCACCAGCAGCGACACCAGCACGATAAAGAACGCCAGGTTGAAGTACAGCTGTGCATGGGGCAGGCCGGCCATCAGCGGGAACACCGCCAGAATGATCGGGACCGCACCGCGCAGGCCGACCCAGGCGATAAAGGCTTTTTCACGACCGTGGAAGGCCTTGAACGGCAGCAGGCCGACCATTACCGACAGCGGCCGTGCAAACAGGATCATCCACAACGCCAGGCCCAAGGCCGGCAATGCGATTGGCAGCAAATCATGGGGTGTGACCAGTAGGCCCAGCACCAGGAACATGCCGATCTGCGCCAGCCACGCCATGCCGTCGAGCATATGCAAAATGCCATGACGACTGCGCACCGGGCGGTTACCGATCACCAGGCCGCACAGGTACACCGCGAGGAAGCCGCTGCCGTGCAGGGCGTTGGTCAGGGCGAACACCACCAGACCGCCGGAAATCACCAGGATCGGGTACAGGCCGTTGGCCAGGTTGATGCGGTTGACCATCTGCAACATCAACCAGCCGCCGCCGAGGCCGATGATGCCGCCGATGCCGAATTCGCGGATCAGGTGGCCCAGCAGGCTCCAGTGCAGCCCGGTCTGGCCGCTGGCGAGCATGTCGATCAGGGTAACGGTGAGAAACACCGCCATCGGGTCGTTGCTGCCGGATTCGATTTCCAGGCTGGCGGTCACCCGTTCGTTGAGGCCCTTGCCGCCCAGCAGCGAGAACACGGCGGCGGCGTCTGTGGAGCCGACGATGGCGCCGATCAGCAAGCCTTGAATGATATTGAGGTCGAACAGCCAGGCCGCCGCCATGCCGGTGAGGCCGGTGGTAATCAACACCCCCACGGTGGCCAGCGACAACGCCGGCCACAGTGCCACGCGGAAACTCGCCACCCGTGTGCGCAAACCGCCATCGAGCAGAATCACGGCCAAGGCGAGGTTGCCCACCAGGTAGGCGGTCGGGTAGTTATCGAAGATGATGCCGCCGCCGTCGACACCGGCGACCATGCCCACAGCCAGGATGATCACCAGAATCGGGATGCCCAGTCGGGACGAAAGAGAACTCACCAGAATGCTCGCACCCACCAGCAACGCGCCGATCAAGAACAGGCTGTTGATGGTCGTCGCATTCAAAGGCAGTACTCCATGAGCAGGAAAAACAGGCACAAACTGACCATGCAGTCTGCGTGCCAGCGATTCTAACCTGTTGAATTGCTGCGCTGTCAAAAGATCATTCCCACGCTCTGCGTGGGAATGCAGCTTGTGACGCTCCGCGTCACGCCCTGGAGCGGACGCAGGGCATCCAAAGAGGCATTCCCACACGGAGCGTGGGAGCGATCAAGGGGAGTTAGAGACGAAATCGCCCCACCATCCCATTCAAATCCACCGCCAGGCGCGACAACTCGCTGCTCGCCGCACTGGTCTGGCTGGCACCGGTCGCCGACTGCACCGACAAATCACGAATGTTCACCAGGTTACGGTCCACTTCCCGCGCCACTTGCGCCTGTTCTTCCGCCGCGCTGGCGATCACCAGGTTGCGCTCATTGATCTCGATAATGGCCGTGTTGATGGTATCCAGCGACATCCCTGCGCCTTTGGCGATGTTCAACGTCGATTCGGCGCGCTCGGTGCTGTTACGCATCGAGTCCACCGCGTGCTCGGTGCCGGTCTGAATGCTGCCGATCATCCGCTCGATTTCACTGGTCGATTGCTGAGTGCGATGGGCCAGGGCCCGCACTTCATCGGCTACCACCGCAAACCCTCGGCCCGCTTCACCAGCGCGCGCGGCTTCAATCGCCGCGTTCAGGGCCAGCAAGTTGGTCTGGTCGGCCAGGCCGCGAATCACGTCCAGCACCTTGCCGATATCACGGGACTCATTGGCCAGATCACCAATCAGCGTGGCGGTCGCTTGCACATCGCCGCTCATGCGCTCGATGGCGCTGACGGTTTCCTGCACCAGGTCGCGGCCGTCACCGGCGGAGGTGGTAGCGTTACGCGAGGCTTCGGAGGTGCTTACCGCGTTGCGCGCGACTTCTTCGACGGCGCTGGTCATTTCATTGACGGCGGTTGCGGCTTGTTCGATTTCGTTATTTTGCTGGGTCAGGCCGCGGGCGCTTTCGTCGGTGACGGCGTTCAGTTCCTCGGCGGCGGACGCCAACTGAGTGGCGGAGCCTGCGATGCGTTGCAGGGTGTCGCGCAGCTTGTCCTGCATCTTGGCCATGGCGGCCAGCAGGCGGCCAGCTTCGTCGTTACCGTCAACCTTGATCGGGCGCGTCAGGTTGCCTTCGGCCACTTCTTCAGCCGCTTCCAGGGCTTGGGAAATAGGGAGGGTGATGCTGCGGGTCAGCAGCCAGGCGAACAACAGGGTCAGCGCCGTGGCCACGATCAACAGGCCGACCACCAGGTCAAACGCCATGTTGTATTGGTCTTCGGCTTGCTGGTTGGCAGCGTCGGCTGCCTTGTTGTTGATCTCCACCAGGCGCGTCAGTACCGCGTTGACCTGCTCCGAGTTGGCCAGCAGTTCGGTGTTAAGCAGGGTGCGCAACTCCTCTACCTGATTGGCCCGCGAGAGGCTCTTCATGCGCTCTTCGATCTGATGGTACTGGCCGAGCAGGCGCACGTATTCATCGTAGGCTGCGCGTTCTTCGCCGCTGTCGATCAGCTTTTCGTAGATGCCCTGGGCGGTGCGGATTTGCTGGTTGCGTACTTCGAAGGCTTCCAGGGTCTTTTGCTGCACGTCCGGCTCGCGGTTGGTCAGCAAGCGGTACGACAGCACCCGCAGGCGCAGGGTCAGTTGGGTGAATTCGTCGAGGGCGCGAATACTCGGCACGCTGGACAGGGTGATGTCTTCGGTCGCACCACGGATCTTGCCCATCTGGTTCAGGGCGAACACACCGAGAAACAACATCAATGCGCCAATAAACGCGAAGCCGAGGAAGGCCCTCGGAGCGATATTCATATTACGAAGAGACATGCTGGAGTCCTGGGGGGAAGCGCGATCCGTGCGGCCATGAGACGAGGTGTAAGTCACCTATCGGCCATGCGACTAAAGTCTTAAGGCAGTGCGCGCTTTTGTCGCATCTGGCGGAGGTTTGGGTGGGCTCAGGAACCAGAAGGGGGAATTGGAGTCACTAAGGCTCGAAAGTGCGGCCCGGCCCTTAAAAAACGGGCTGCGCGCCTGGGATAACCCTGGCATCCGAGGTGAATATTCTTTATCGTCACCGCCCTTTGAAAAAGCCCGAGAAATCAAAATGTTAGAAACATCCCTGAGCCAATTGGAACAACTGGTCAGCGACCTGGTACAGCAGAATCAGGACCTGCTGGGCAGCAACGAATCCCTCAAGGCAGAACTGGCCCGTGCCAAAGATGAAAATGACAGCCTGCAATTGAACCTGATGGAGCAGGAAGAAAAGAACGGCGCCACCGCCGCGCGCATCCAGGCGTTGGTTGAGCGTGTGAGCGCAGGTCCTGTCGGCGCATGAATGAAGGGATAAAGGTCGTTTCGATTCTCGGAGAGGATTACTCGATCAAGGCACCGGCCGGGGAAGACCAAACCCTGATGCACGCCGTGACCATGCTCAAGGCCTCCCTGGCCACCACCAAGAAAAAGTACCCGACCCTGATCGGCGACAAACTATTGGTACTGGCTGCGCTGAACCTGTGCGCCGAGCAGATCGAAATGCAAAAGCATCACCAGCAGGAACTCGACCGTTACCAAGAGCAAGTCAGCGCCACGGTCGATGTGATTTCCAAGGCGATTGGACAGCCTTAGAACCACGCGTCCTGCATCCCCAGGCACGTATCGTCGCGTGCCTCCAGAATCGCCAGTTCATGATGGCAGCTCGGCACTTCCCAGGTCAGGAAGTACCGAGCGGCCTGGAGCTTGCCTTTATAGAAGGCGACATCGGCCGCATTGCCCTTGGCCAGTCCTTCCTCGGCGCGGATCGCCTGCTCCAGCCAGCGCCAGCCAATCACCGTATGCCCGAACACCTTCAAGTACAGCGCCGAGTTTGCCAGGCTGCTGTTGACCTTGCCTTGGGCGAGATCCGTCAACAGGCCGATCGTCACGCTTTGCAGGCGGCCGACCAAATGCTCCAGCGGCTCTCGCAGTGCAGTCAGTGATGGATACTCCTGTGCCCGCGCGCCGGTTTCGGCGATCAGGCGGATCAGTTGCTTCAAGCCTGCGCCGCCGTTTTGCGCCAACTTTCGCCCCAGCAAGTCCAGGGACTGGATGCCGTGGGTGCCTTCATGGATCGGGTTCAGGCGGTTGTCACGGTAATACTGCTCTACCGGGTATTCACGGGTGTAGCCGTGGCCGCCGAGAATCTGGATCGCCAGTTCGTTGGCCTTGAGGCAGAACTCCGACGGCCAGGATTTGACGATGGGCGTAAGCAGGTCCAGCAATTCGTGGGCTCTCTTGCGTTCGGTATCGGTTTCCAGGGTGGTGGTGTCGTCGAACAGGCGTGCGGCGTACAGCCCCAGATCGAAGGCGCCTTCAACGTAGGCTTTCTGGGTCAATAGCATGCGCTTGATATCGGCGTGCTGGATGATTGAGACCGGTGCGGTGGTTGGGTCTTTGCTGTCGGGCAGGCGACCTTGCGGCCGTTCGCGGGCGTATTCCAGTGAATACAGGTAGCCCGCGTAACCGAGCATGACTGCGCCCATGCCCACGCCAATGCGCGCCTCGTTCATCATCTGGAACATGCAGCTCAGACCCTGATGCGGCTTGCCCACCAGATAGCCGACACAGTTACCGTTATCGCCGAAGTTCAGCGCGGTGGACGTAGTACCGCGCCATCCCATCTTGTGAAACAACCCGGCCAGCAGCACGTCGTTGCGTTCGCCGAGGCTGCCGTCATCGTTGACCAGAAACTTTGGCACGATAAACAGCGAAATACCTTTCACCCCAGGCGGTGCATCCGGCAACTTGGCCAGCACCATATGTACGATGTTTTCCGACAGCGGGTGGTCGCCGCCGGAGATGAAGATCTTGTTGCCCTTGAGGCGATAACTGCCGTCAGCTGCAGGTTCTGCACGCGTACGAATATCCGACAGAGAAGATCCCGCATGCGGCTCCGTCAGGGCCATGGTGCCGAAGAAGCGGCCGTCGATCATCGGTTGCAGGAAGCGTTGTTTCTGCTCCTCGGTGCCGAAGCTTTCAATCAGGTTGGCGGCGCCCATGGTCAGGAACGGGTAGGACGTGGAGGCCGCGTTGGCGGACTGGAAGTGCGCGAAACAGGCTTGCGACAAAAGCGTCGGAAGCTGCATGCCACCCGCTTCGAAGCTGCGAGCGGCGTTGAGGAAGCCCGCTTCAAGAAACGCATCAACCGCCGGTTTCACTTCTGGAATCAGGATCGCCTTGCCGTCTTCGTAGCGCGGTTCGTTTTCGTCGTTTTTGCGGTTGTGGGGCGCGAAATATTTTTCCGCAATGCTGCGCGCGGTGCTGATGGCGGCATCGAACGTTTCGCGATTGTGTTCGGCAAACCGCTCGCGCTGGGTCAGGCTCTCGGCATCGAGGACTTCGTACAGCTCGAAAGCCAGATTGCGGGAACTGAGCAGCGTCTCGGACATGGCGGCTTACCTTCTAAGGGAATGGCCTGAGTCTAAGTGCGCGAATAGAGGCTGGATAGCAAGATTGATTTGCGTGATGGAAGGGCAAAACAAGGAAGAGTACGAGATCGTTCCCACGCTCCGCGTGGGAATGCCTCTTGTGACGCTCTGCGTCACGCTTTGGGACGCGGAGCGTCCCTGGCTGCATTCCCACGCAGAGCGTGGGAACGATCACTGAAGGGGTAGTTAGCCGATGGTCATCAGGCTGGCGTTACCACCCGCCGCAGCGGTGTTGACGCTCAACGCACGCTCAATCACCAAACGCTCCAGCGCAATCGCTGTCTCACCCTGCGACAAACCATGCACCCCGACAATTGCCCCGCCACGCTGCGCCACTTGCTGGCACACCGCACGCAGTTGGTCGGAATCGCCGTGGTGCAAGACCGCGTCGAATACCACCTCGTCCTTGGTCCAGTCGGCCACACGCTTGATCTTCGCCTGAATTTCCTTCGGCAGGCGTGTGAACAAGGCCTTGGTCAGGTCAGTTTCCGGCCATACCGCCGAGCCACCGACGGCCAGTACCGCCGCCAGTTGGGTCAGCAGATCGCCTTCCACTTCCGCCAGGCACAGCACGTGCTCGCGGGGCAGGATCGCATAGCTGTTGCGCTCGCCGGTCGGGCCGGCCAGTTGGCGGGTGATACCGCTTTGCGATTGCGCGGCGAATCGGCTGCACTGCGCGCTCAGGTCGCTGAGCTTATTGCTGTCTGCCCAGGTTTTCAGGGCTGTCAGCGGTTGGCTCATGGCATCGCGCAGGCGTACATCCGGTGCGACTAACGTGTCGCCCCGAGCGAAGGATTGCTCGATTGCATCCGTAGGGCGAGTTGACAGCAGGCGGTACAGGTACAGCGGACCACCGGCTTTCGGGCCAGTACCCGACAGGCCTTCGCCGCCGAACGGCTGCACGCCGACCACGGCACCCACGATATTGCGGTTCACGTAGACGTTACCGGCATTGACGTTGTCGATCACCTTGGCGATGGTCTCGTCGATGCGAGTGTGCACGCCCAGGGTCAGGCCGTAGCCCGAAGCGTTGATCTGGCCGATCAATTGGTCGATCTCTTTACGCTTGTAGCGCACCACGTGCAGCACCGGGCCGAAGATCTCCCGTTGCAGCTCGTCGAAGCTTTCCAGCTCGATCAGGGTCGGCATCACGAAGGTGCCGCGCTTGATCTCTTCGCCATCGGCAATGGCGACTTGGTAGACGTTGCGGCCTTTGTCGCGCATGGCCTGGATGTGTTTCTCGATACCCGCCTTGGCTTCGGCATCGATCACCGGGCCGATGTCGACCGACAGGCGCTCCGGGTTGCCCAGACGGCATTCCGCCATGGCGCCCTTGAGCATTTCGATCACGCGGTCTGCCGAATCTTCCTGCAGGCACAGCACGCGCAGGGCCGAGCAACGCTGGCCGGCGCTGTCGAAGGCTGACGACACAACGTCGATCACAACTTGTTCGGTCAGTGCCGAGGAATCGACGATCATCGCGTTCTGGCCACCGGTTTCGGCGATCAGCGGAATCGGACGGCCCTGGGCGTCCAGGCGACCGGCGACATTGCGTTGCAGCAGGCGCGCCACCTCGGTGGAGCCGGTGAACATCACGCCTTTGACGCGATCATCGCCGACCAGGCGAGCACCGACGGTTTCTCCCTGGCCCGGCAGCAGTTGCAGCACGCCTTCCGGAATACCGGCTTCCAACAGGATACGCACGGCTTGGGCTGCAACCAGCGGAGTCTGTTCCGCAGGCTTGGCCAATACCGGGTTACCGGCGGCCAGAGCAGCAGCCACTTGGCCGCTGAAGATCGCCAGCGGGAAGTTCCACGGGCTGATGCAGACCACCGGGCCCAATGGGCGGTGGGCGTCGTTGGTGAAATCGTTGCGGGCCTGCACCGCGTAGTAACGCAGGAAGTCCACGGCTTCGCGCACTTCGGCGATGGCGTTGGCGAAGGTCTTGCCGGCCTCGCGGGCCAGCAGGCCCATCAGCGGTTGGATCTCGCCTTCCATCAAGTCGGCGGCGCGTTCCAGGATGGCTGCGCGCTCAGCGGGCGGGGTGGCCTGCCAGATCGGGCCAGCATTGATTGCGCACTGAATTGCATTGTCGACGTCTTCGACGGTGGCTTCTTGTACGTGGCCGACCACGTCGCGCAGATCGGACGGGTTCAGCACGGGTGCAGCCGGCTGCTCACTGGATGTACAGCCGAGCATCGGCGCAGCTTTCCAGTTGTTGTGAGCAGTGGCCAGCAGGGCGCAAGACAGTGACGCCAAGCGATGTTCGTTCGCCAGATCGATACCCGCCGAGTTGGCGCGGTCGCTGCCGTACAGGTCACGCGGCAATGGAATACGCGGGTGTGGCAGACCGAAGCCGCCTTCCAGCGTGGCCATTTGTTCGATGCTGGCCACCGGATCGGCTACCAGCTCCTGAATGGAGATGGATTGGTCGGCAATACGGTTGACGAACGAGGTGTTCGCGCCATTTTCCAACAGGCGGCGTACCAAGTAAGCCAGCAATGTTTCGTGAGTGCCGACCGGGGCGTACACGCGGCACGGACGGTTCAGTTTGCCATCGGCGACCTTGCCTACCACTTGCTCGTATAGCGGTTCGCCCATGCCGTGCAGGCATTGGAACTCGTACTGGCCGGGGTAATAGTTCTGACCGGCAATATGGTAGATGGCCGACAAGGTGTGGGCGTTGTGCGTGGCGAACTGCGGGTAGATGACTTCCGGCACCGACAGCAGTTTGCGTGCACAGGCGATGTAGGAAACGTCGGTGTACACCTTGCGGGTGTAGACCGGGTAGCCTTCCAGGCCTTCGACCTGGGCGCGCTTGATTTCGCTGTCCCAGTACGCGCCTTTCACCAGGCGGATCATCAGGCGGTGGCGGCTGCGGCGCGCCAGGTCGATGACGTAGTCGATCACATACGGGCAGCGCTTCTGGTAAGCCTGGATCACGAAACCGATGCCGTTCCAGCCGGTCAGTTGCGGCTCGAAGCACAGGCGTTCCAGCAGGTCCAGCGACAGCTCCAGGCGGTCGGCTTCTTCGGCATCGATGTTCAGGCCGATGTCGTATTGCTTGGCCAGCAAGGTCAGGGACAGCAGACGCGGGTACAACTCGTCCATCACGCGCTCGTACTGCGCGCGGCTGTAACGCGGGTGCAGTGCCGAGAGTTTGATGGAGATGCCCGGGCCTTCATAAATCCCACGGCCGTGAGAAGCTTTGCCGATGGAGTGAATGGCTTGCTCGTACGACGCCAGGTACTTCTGCGCATCGTGTTCGGTGAGTGCGGCTTCACCGAGCATGTCATAGGAATATCGAAAGCCCTTGGCTTCGAACTTACTCGCATTGGCCAGGGCTTCGGCGATGGTTTCGCCGGTGACGAACTGCTCGCCCATCAGGCGCATGGCCATGTCGACACCCTTGCGGATCATCGGCTCGCCGCTCTTGCCAATAATGCGACTCAGGGACGAGGTGAGGCCGCTTTCATTGTGAGTGGCGACCAGTTTTCCGGTCAGCAGCAGGCCCCAGGTGGCGGCGTTGACGAACAGCGACGGGCTGTTGCCCAGGTGCGGCTGCCAGTTGCCAGTGCTGATTTTGTCGCGGATCAGCGCGTCGCGGGTGCCTTTGTCCGGGATGCGCAGCAGCGCTTCGGCCAGGCACATCAGTGCCACGCCTTCCTGGGACGACAGGGAAAATTCTTGCAACAGGCCCTGAACAATACCGGCACGGCCGCCAGCGCTTTTCTGATTGCGTAGCTTCTCGGCAATCGAGGCGGCCAGCTTATTGGTCGCTTCGGCCATCGCGGCCGGCAGGCGAGCCTGTTCGATCAGCATCGGCACCACTTCCGGCTCGGGGCGACGGTAAGCAGCGGTGATCGAGGCGCGCAGTACCGACTGCGGCAGGATGCTTTCGGCGAACTCCAGGAAACACTGGTGGGCGTGGTCGTTCTGGACTTCGCCTGCGTCTTCAGCGTCCTTGGTGCTCAAGCCATTGAGCTCGGTCAGGGTTGCACCACCCTCCAGTTTCTCCAGGTAATTGAAAATTGCCTGCTTGATCAGCCAGTGCGGCGTGCGATCAATGGAGGTCGCGGCGGCCTTAAGGCGCTCGCGGGTCGGGTCATCGAGTTTGACCCCAAGGGTGGTCGTTGCCATCTTTTTATCCTCATGGGTGCCACTACCGAGTGGCATCTGCTGGCGGCAAGATTAGCTTTGCCCATGAAGAGGTGCAACCGGGTGCAACCCTTTTGTTCATGAATTTTTTGAAGCTCAACAGGAAAAAATCCGGCCTTCGACGGAATCCGCTTCGCCTTGGTGCATTTACTTCTTATATCGGCTGTTCTTGCTCCGAAAAGGAGCAAAAACACGGTGTTTTACGCAAAACACGCTTAGGTGCAACTTATTCTCAAGAAACTGGTTGCACCTTATTTGCTTTGTTGAATAGCATTCGCGCCCAAGGTGCAACCGCCTCAAAGGTTCGGTTCATCGGCTGGCGGCTTTCCTGGGGAAACGTCAGTCATAAATGCGCGGCACACAGTTTCGTCTACCCGGTTACCAACGGGTGGTCGTCTGACAGACCGCTGCTACATAAAAACAAAGCCAGGGCGTCACTCTTATGAGCGTTAGTAATCCAACCCTGATCACGTTTGTGATCTACATCGCAGCAATGGTGCTGATCGGCTTCATGGCCTATCGCTCCACCAACAACCTTTCCGATTACATCCTCGGCGGTCGCAGCCTCGGTAGCGTGGTGACAGCTTTGTCGGCCGGCGCTTCCGATATGAGCGGCTGGTTGTTGATGGGGTTGCCGGGCGCGATCTACATGTCAGGCCTTTCGGAAAGCTGGATCGCCATCGGCCTGATCGTCGGTGCTTACCTGAACTGGTTGTTCGTGGCCGGTCGCCTGCGGGTGCAGACCGAGCACAACGGCGACGCCCTGACGCTGCCGGATTACTTCTCCAGCCGTTTCGAAGATAAAAGCGGCCTGCTGCGGATCATCTCCGCGGTGGTGATCCTGGTGTTCTTCACCATCTATTGCGCCTCCGGCATCGTCGCCGGTGCCCGCCTGTTTGAAAGCACCTTCGGCATGTCCTACGAGACTGCGCTGTGGGCCGGTGCTGCTGCGACCATTGCCTACACCTTCGTCGGTGGTTTCCTGGCAGTCAGCTGGACCGACACCGTACAAGCCACGCTGATGATTTTCGCGCTGATCCTTACGCCGATCATCGTGCTGCTGGCCACCGGCGGCGTCGACACCACCTTCCTGGCGATCGAAGCCAAGAACCCTGACAACTTCAACATGCTGAAAAACACCAGCTTCATCGGCATCATCTCGCTGATGGGTTGGGGCCTGGGCTACTTCGGCCAGCCGCACATCCTCGCGCGCTTTATGGCGGCGGATTCGGTGAAGTCGATCGCCAACGCGCGTCGCATTTCCATGACCTGGATGATCCTGTGCCTGGGTGGCACCGTGGCCGTGGGCTTCTTCGGTATCGCTTACTTCTCGGCGCACCCGGAAGTGGCTGGCCCCGTCAACGAGAACCATGAGCGTGTGTTCATTGAGCTGGCCAAGTTGCTGTTCAATCCATGGATTGCGGGTGTGCTGCTGTCGGCCATTCTCGCGGCCGTCATGAGCACCCTGAGCTGCCAATTGCTGGTGTGCTCCAGTGCCCTGACCGAAGACTTCTACAAAACCTTCCTGCGCAAAAATGCCTCCCAGCTTGAACTGGTGTGGGTTGGCCGCGCTATGGTGCTGCTGGTCGCCCTGATCGCCATCGCCATGGCGGCCAACCCAAATAACCGCGTACTCGGCCTGGTCAGCTACGCGTGGGCCGGTTTCGGTGCAGCATTCGGCCCTGTGGTGCTGATCTCGGTGATCTGGAAAGGCATGACCCGTAACGGCGCACTCGCCGGCATTCTGGTTGGCGCGACCACTGTGATCGTCTGGAAGCACTTTAACCTGCTGGGTCTGTACGAAATCATTCCAGGCTTCATTTTCGCCAGCCTGGCGATCTACTTCGTGAGCAAGCTGGGCGCACCGACTGCGGGCATGGTCGAGCGCTTTGATGCAGCGGAAAAAGACTACAACCTCAACAAGTAATTCGTCGGGTGCTAAGCACCCGCTGAGTTGGAAAAAAGGCCCGCGTCCTACGGATGGCGGGCCTTTTTTTGCGTGTGATTTACGCCGGTCTGAAGAAAGTTCGGACGCTTATTTGTAGGTATTTACTGATTTGTTTTGGGTGTGCTCAGTAGGGTGGAACAGTGGTGCAGAATCGGCCGCCTACTCCTCGCAGAGAAACACCGGATGTTCGCTCCTGCCAATCAAAGTGCTTTTACCCTGACCCTCGACGGGGGGCCCATTGAACTTAAGGTGTTTGAGTTCAAGGGGGCCGAAATCATCAGTCAGCCCTACCGTTTTGACCTTGAGCTGGTCAGTGAGCAGCCTGATCTCGACCTGGAAAGCTTGCTGCATCGCCAGGCGTATCTCGGTTTTGATGATCAGGGCCATGGCATCCACGGCCTGGTTTGCCGAGTGGCGCAAGGCGACTCCGGGCGGCGCCTCACGCGTTATCAGATCAGTCTGGTGCCGCAATTGGCGTATCTGAAACACAGCAGTCACCAGCGCATTTTCCAGCACAAGACGGTGCCGCAGATTGTCGCGCAAGTGCTGGTGGGGCAGGGGATTCAGAGTGACCGATTCGAGTTTCGCCTGAGCGGTACTTATCCTGCGCGAGAGTACTGTGTGCAGTTCGGTGAGACTGATCTCGCGTTCATTCAGCGGTTGTGTGCCGAGCTTGGCATCCACTATCACTTCCAGCATTCGCCCGAGGGACACCTGCTGGTGTTTGGCGATGACCAGACGGTGTTTGCCGAGCCCGACCAGCCAACCCCCTACACTGCCGGTTCCGGGATGGTGGCCGGCACCCCGGCGATCAAGCGATTTACCGTGCAATTGCAGACCCGCACCACGGCGGTGAACCTGCGCGATTACGACTTCCGCAAGCCGCGCCTGGGGTTGGAAAGTGCGGTGGCTGGCGAGCAGCTCCCGAACCTCGAAGAGCAGGATTACCCCGGTGGTTTCAGCGATCGACCCCACGGCAAATACCTCGCTCAACGTGGGCTGGAGCGCCATCGCAGTGACTACCGAATTGCCCATGGCGAGGGTGACGAGCCTGCGCTGGTCAGCGGCCGCTTCCTCAAGCTGAGCGGGCATTCACGCGAGGGCTGGAATGACTTATGGCTGGTGACGCAAGTCACCCACGAAGGCAAGCAGCCCCAAGTGCTGGAGGAGGCCGTAACCGAAGTATCAGGAGGGGATTTTCGCCAGGGCTATCGCAACGAGTTTGTCGCCGCACCGTGGGACGTGATCTTTCGACCGCCACTGCCTGAGCAGCCGCGCCCAACTATCTCGGGCTATCAGAACGCGGTAGTCACCGGCCCTGCTAACAGCGAAATCCATTGCGACGAATACGGTCGGGTGAAAGTGCAAATGGCCTGGGACCGCAATGGCAAGCACGACGACCACTCCAGTTGCTGGCTGCGCGTTGCCAGCGGCTGGGCCCATGACCGTTACGGTTCGGTGCTGATTCCACGGGTCGGTATGGAGGTGCTGGTGGGCTTCGTCAATGGCGACCTGGACATGCCGCTGGTGGTGGGTTGCCTGCCCAATGCGGCGACCCCCGTGCCGCTCGACCTGCCAGCCGCCATGACCCGCAGTATTTTCCGCAGTCAAAGCAGCCCCGGCGGCGGTGGCTACAACGAACTGCGCATCGAAGACCGCAAGGGCGCTGAAGAAATCTACCTGCGGGCCCAGCGTGATTGGACTCAACATGTGTTGCATGACCAGCAGGTGCAGGTCGATAACCAGCGTCGGGTGAAGGTGGGAGGGGAGTCGCACCATGAGCTGCGAGGCGAAGAGCAACGTATTACCCATGGCAACCGCCTGACCGAGCTCAAGCAGGATGATCATCTGGTGGTCGGTGGTTCGCAGCAGATGCGTGCCGGGCGGACTATTCAAATAGGTGCAGGGCAAAGTGTCGTTATCGATGCGGGTGCCACCGTTACGATCCAGGCGGGCGGGCAGTCGATCACGCTGTCGGCGGGCGGCATATTCAGCAGCGTGCCGATCCAGCTCGGCGGTGCGCCTGCTCCCACAGCTGCCCCGGTAATGCCGGGAATCAAGGAAAAGCTGCTGGCGGTTATCCCTGCACCGCTAAGCCCCGTGCAAGTGACCAGCCTGAGGCGCAGCGCGCCGTTTTGTGAAGAATGTGAGCGCTGCAAAAACGGTCAGTGTGATCTCACGCAACACGGCGGTAAGGGGGCGGGAGCCACTGCTGGTAAAACCTCGGGCGTCGAGCCGGGGTTCCATATTGTGCAGCGTGCGATGTCTCGGGATGCGTTGGAAAAGTCGCTGTTCGAATCGCCCAGCGCGATCGTCTTGGAGCGTTTTCGTAGCCTCAATCCACAGCTCACGCAATACACCAGGCCGGGGCAAATGCTCGTACTCAGTGATCCGCTCAATAGCCAATGCACCCGCGAAGAGGCGTTGCTCATGGAAGCGGCGCAGGAGGTGAATGAAGCGCTGAAGCCAATGAGTGATGACGAGGCGGCGTTTATGGTTGAACACCAGCAGGAGATTGGTGCGTTTTTGGCGCAGAGTTCGATGGCGGTGGGGGTTGGGTCGTCAATGGTTGCGAGTCACTTGACGCGAACCCAGTCCATCCTCGTGGATATCGAAAAGTTGCACGTCAAAACCTTCAAAATACAGGGCAATTTGCAAGGTGCTGAGTTTCTCGCTGAGCGTAAGCGATTGCTAACTCAGTTGGATAATAGCCTCGGACCACTGGTGCGAAAAGGTGTTGGTATTGCCGATCACCCAAAGCTCAAAAGCGTATTAGGGATTTCCAGTCGCAGCTTGGTTCATCATTGGAGTAAGGCCGGTGTATCAGAAGGTATTCCTGGATATGCAACACACATTCGGGGTGTTGCTCGAGCGAGTCAGTATATGAAGGTCGGCGGGTTTGTTGGAATTGGACTAGGGGCATCAGCCTCGGCATTGAAGGTGAGGGAAACGTGTCGAGTTGGAAGTGAGGATGATTGTCAAAGAGTGAAATATACAGAAGGTGGCAATTTTGTCGGGAGCGCTGGGGGGGGTGGTTAGGTGGTGCTTCAGCAGCGGCGAGTGCGGGCACAGTTTGTGTTGCTATAGGTGCAGGCACTGCTCTCGGTGGTGCGGGTGGGGCGTTAGCTGGAGAGAGGATCGGAGATTTTATTTATGAGGGGGGAAGTAATGAAAGGTGAGTTTTACGCGTTTTATATGTGGTGCTGGTTAGGCGTATTTATGTTTATTTTTTTGACCTTCTTGGTTCAAGTTTATTTTTCTTATTCTAAAGTTAATGAGATATTGGAGTGCCTAGGTAATTCAAATGTTGTTTTAGTTCGTAAATGTCTTCTTGGGAGAGGATTTTTTAGTAGGTCGTTTTTTGTACTGACGATTGCGGGGATGCTTGTGTTTCCTGAAACACATATAAAAGACGGTGGGTTTACTCGTGAGGAGTTTGAAGGAGTTCCTTATCGGCTTAAATTTCAACTAAAGGCTTTGGTATATGTTTTGTTTTTCTTGGTTGGAGTGTGTATCGCTTTGTGGGGTGTTGGTAAGTATATGGGGTGGCTTGATAAAAATTTTTAGAGGCTCGGTTATTGGTGGATTATTTACCCATATTTTATCGTGAAGGAGTATTCTTTAATGCTAATGCAGTCCATACCCCGCAGATGGCTATTCCACTCCCCGATTCAATCGACCGAAAACATTTTCGTCATTTTTAGCAGCTCCATCGTTGCCAAGCCTTTGGGTGCTTATGGGGCTTCAGCCGCTTGCGCCGGAATTGGGGTTGCGACGGTCGGAGTAGGCGGATTAGTTTGCGGTTTAGTTGTAGTCGGCGCTGCCAGCGCCTTAGGCGGAAAGGGCCTGGCCAGTGTTGGAGAAAGTTTTGGGGAATATATTTACGAGAGGACTCAGTAGTCATGGGCGACGGTCGAACTGTCTATATGTACTGCGTTGGGGTGTTAGCTATCTTGGTTGTTATCGTTTTTTTGGCTCAGGTTTACATTGCCTATTTTAAAGTTGACGAGATTTTTAAATGTTTAGGGTCCTGTAAGTTAGTGTCGTATCGGAAGGGATTCGTCGGCTCTAGCTTTTTCGGTAGGGTGTTTTTCGTAAATGCGGTTTCGGGAATGTTTGTCTTCCAGAGAATACATATTAATGATGGGGCGGTTACTCGTGAGGAGCTTGAAAGTGTTCCCTGCAAGCTAATGCGTGAGTTGAGGCTGTGGGGTTTTTTCTTGATGTTGGTTGGGGTGTACGCCATAACGTTATGGGTCGTCGGTAAATATATGGGTTGGATTAAGTAACCCATTCGAGGGTCGCAGGTATTAATGCTGATTATTTATCTCCCAAGCGTGAGGAGTATTTTCGCAGTCTGATAGCAGGTCCGTCGTGAGGCTAAGTGTAAGAAGGTCAGGCTAACGGAGGGAGGATTTACAGTGCAAATATATGGCGCGCAAGACGTATACTCTATTTTTTGTTTGTGTTTTTTTTGCTGGTGGTTTTAATGCCTGTGTGGGCTTTATATATTGCCTATTTCAAAGTTGAAAAAATAAGTCTGCATTTAAGGCGTAGCGGGCATCTTATAGATGCAGATGTAAGTATTGGTTGGGACCCTATAAGTCGATCGTGGGCGGTTAGGGATGTGATTGGTGCTTTCGCCTTTCCGACCCAGGCGATAAATCTTGGGCGCCTCAGTGCTGAAGATTATGCTGAATTTCCCAAGGGGCTAAAGCTGAATTTGAGGTGTTTAGGTGGATCTACGGTGGGAGCTTTTTTTGGAATTTTTATCTTACTCGCAATTGGCGATTTCATGGGGTGGCAAGATGTTGACTGGTTTTAGATTGTATTTTTGAATTTGCTTTATTTGCTCACGTCTTACTGTAATAGGAGTATCTCCAATGCCGAAACAATTATTGCCTCGCGAGTGGCTAATCTCCTTCCAGTCTACCGAACACCTCTTCGCCATTCTTAGTAACGCCAGCGACGCCAAACCTCTCGATACCTGGCGAAGCACAGCCGCCGGGATCCTACCCCAACCAATTTGGGCAGGCACGGCCTACGCCGAGTGGGATGAAGTAATGCCCTATGTCGGCATCGTCGAACCCGACAGCCCCTTTCTCGATTGGATAGCAACGACCGAGTCGACAGACTGGGGCTGGCTGGCGGTGTCGTCGAGCCCACTGGAAACGGTGGTGGCGCACTTGCAAAGCCTGACCAAGGTGTATTTGCCGGATGACCAGCAGGTCTTTTTACGCTTCTGGGATGGCGCTCAGTTTTTGCCGATGTTGCAAACGCTGGGCGATGAGGCGGGAAAGGTGTTGCCGGTGTTCCAACGTTACCTGATCAATGGCCAGGCACTGTCGGTGGCGACGGGCGAGGTTACGGCTGCCAAAACCAGTCCATGGTGGCGAGTTCCGGCACCGATTCTGGAACACCTGGCGGAGCAATCACCGCAAGTGCTGATCGACAACCTGCTGCAATGGCTCGAAGAGCAGCGCCCGGATCTGTACACCGCCTTCACGCCAACGACCTTGCAGCACAAGGTCGCCTATTTTGCGCGAATGCCGGATATCGGCCACAAAGCGCTGACCGACTATCTGGCTTTAGAGTTGAGGTGAGCCCAACGCGGGGCAAGCCCGCTCACCACAACTCTGCACCTTTGCCCCCGTAGAAGGTAAACTTCGCCCCCTGCGCAGGAGCAACCATGAATTATCGTCACGCCTTTCACGCCGGCAACCACGCCGATGTCTTCAAACACCTGACCTTGACCCGTCTCATCGCCCTGATGTCGCGCAAGGAGCAGCCGTTCGCCTACCTCGACACCCACGCCGGGATCGGTCTGTACGACCTGCAAGGCGACCAGGCCAATCGCACCGGTGAATACCTGGAAGGCATCGCCCGTCTGTGGGGCGAGAACGACCTGCCGCCGTTGACCGCCGATTACATGCGCGTGCTGCATGAGATGAACCCGGATGGCCAGTTGCGCTACTACCCGGGCTCGCCGGAGCTGGCGCGGCGCCTCACGCGGCCCCAGGACCGTGTGTTGCTCAATGAAAAGCACCCGGAAGACGGTGTGCTGCTCAAGGACAACATGAAAGGCGATCGCCGGGTCAAAGTGCACCTGGGCGAAGGCTGGCATGTTCCGCGTGCCTTGCTGCCGGTGCCGGAAAAGCGCGCGTTGATGCTGATCGACCCCCCGTTCGAAAAGCTCGACGAGATGCAGCGCTGCGCGGCGTCCCTCAAGGAAGCGGTCAGCCGCATGCGCCAGACCGTCGCGGCGATCTGGTATCCGGTGAAGGACCAGCGCATGTTGCGCCGCTTCTACCAGGACCTGGCCGGTACTGGTGCGCCGAAGTTGTTGCGGGTGGAGTTATTGGTGCATCCGCTGGACACGCCCAACACCTTGACCGGTTCGGGCCTGGCGATTGCCAACCCGCCGTGGGGTTTGGAGGAGGAGTTGCGCGAGCTGCTGCCGTGGCTGTCCAAGAAACTTGGCCAGACCCAGGGCGGGTGGCAGATGGATTGGTTGATCGCTGAGTAATCCGATCTACAGCCATGCACAGAGCAAATGTGGGCGCGAGCAAGCCCGCTCCCACATTTTTAGATCAGCGTCACTCTTAGATCGGGCAGGTCACGCCTGTGCCGCCGATCCCGCAGTAACCCTGTGGATTCTTCGCCAAATACTGCTGGTGATACGCCTCGGCGAAGTACACGGTCGGTGCTTCTTCGATTTCCGTGGTGATGGTGCCCAGGCCAGCCTTGGTCAGTTCATTCTGATACGCCTGGGCGCTGGCTTTCGCCGCCTCCAGATGCTCCGGCTTGACCGCATAGATCACCGAACGGTACTGGCTGCCGATATCATTGCCCTGGCGCATGCCCTGGGTTGGGTTGTGCAGTTCCCAGAACATTTTCAGCAGCTCTTCGTAGCTGATCTTGTCCTGGTCAAACACCACCAGAACCACTTCGCTGTGGCCGGTCAGGCCCGAGCAAACTTCTTCATAGGTCGGGTTCGGCGTGTAGCCGCCGGCATAACCCACCACCGTGCTGACGATGCCTTCGCGCTGCCAGAAACGGCGCTCTGCGCCCCAGAAGCAACCCAGGCCAAAGATCGCAAACTCTACGTTGTCGACAAATGGGCCCAGCAGCGGGTTGCCGTTGACGAAATGAGTCTCGGGTAAAGACATCGGCGTTTCACGGCCAGGCAAGGCCTGTTCTTGAGTAGGAAGCACGTTTTTGTTCACCAGAATTTCCGAGCGCAAGACCATGATCAGTCCTCTCAGTCAGATTGAGTTAGGTAAGTAGTCAGGTAGCCAGTGTGCCCGAGTGTTACAGCGCTGTCAGGCGATTGGCCCGCGCGGGTAGCGTTTAAGCATCTTCATCAGGTCTGCACCGGGGATCGGCCGGTCGAACAAGTAGCCCTGGCCCACATCGCAGCGATGTCGACGCAAGAACGCGAGCTGCTCGCCTGTCTCGATACCTTCGGCCACCACCTTGAGCTTGAGGTTGTGGGCCATGGCGATCACTGCCGAGGTGATTTCCATGTCGTCCTGGTTATCCGGGATTTCGTGGATAAAGCTGCGATCGATTTTGATGATGTCGATGGGGAATTTTTTCAAGTAGCTCAGCGACGAGTAACCGGTGCCGAAATCATCCATGGCCAGGGTCAGGCCAAAACTTTTGAGCTGGTCCAGTTGCAGGCGCGTGTCTTCGGTGGCTTCCAGCAGCAAGCCTTCGGTCAGCTCCAGCTCCAGCAGGTTGGCCGGTAGCTGCTCTTCTTTGAGGATGGTGGCGATCGAGGCCACCAAGTCGGGGTCGGAGAACTGCTTGGGTGACAGGTTGATCGCCACCTGCAAGTTGCCCATGCCACCGGCGCTCAATTGCTTGCTCATACGGCAGGCCTGGCGAGCGATCCATTTGCCGATGGGGATGATCAGCCCGGTTTCTTCGGCCACGCTGATGAACTGGTCGGGGCGGATCATGCCCTTTTCCGGATGGTTCCAGCGCAGCAGCGCTTCCATACCCAGCAAGCGACCGCTGCGCAGGCAAAGCTTGGGCTGGTAGAACACGTCCAACTCGTTCTGGGTCAAGGCGCGGCGCAGGTTATTTTCCACGAACAGTTTGTAACTGGCCTCGGCGTTCAGCGCTTCGGTGAACACCTGCACCTGGTGTTTGCCGTTGGCCTTGGCCTTGTGCAGGGCTAAGCCGGCGTTACGCATCAGGGTCTGCGGGTCGCGGCCATGCAGCGGAGCGCAGGCCAAGCCCACGGAGCCGGTAACGCTGATCAACTGGTTGTCGACGAACATCGGTTTGTCGAGGGTAGTCAACAGCTGGCTGGCGACTTGTTGGCCCGTCTCCAGGTCGGCGTCGTCCAACAGCACCGCAAATTCGTTACTGGCAAAGCGCGCCAGGCTCCCACCGGCACTCAGGCTGTTACGCAGGCGGCGGGCCAGGCTGATCAGCAGTTTGTCGCCGGTCTGGTGGCCGAGGCTGTCGTTGATCCGCTTGAAGTTGTCGATATCCACCAGTAACAGACTGATCGGGGTATCGCTGTCTCGGGCAAAGCGTTCATCGAGGTTGCGGATGAATGCCGGGCGGTTGCCCAGGTTGGTCAGGTTGTCGGTGTAGGCCAGGCGTTCGATGCGCTGTTGGGCCAGCTTGGTCTGCGTGATGTCTTCGTAGATGCCGATGTAGTGGGTCAGCTCACGGTTGTCGCCATAGACCTTGGAGATCGACAACTGGCCCCAGTAGGGTTCCAGGTTCTTGCGACGGCTCTTGAATTCACCTTGCCAACTGTTGCTCTTGGCCAGGCTCGACGGCGCATCGAACAGCAACTCGCTGAGGTTCTCCAGGGCCGGCAGTTGCGCCAGGCGATGGCCATGGACTTCTTCGGCGCTGTACTGGGTGATTGCGGTAAAGCTTGGGTTGACGTACTCCACCACGCCGTCGCAATTGACCAGCAGAAAGGCGTTGGCGCTTTGTTCCACGGCGCGCTGGAACAGGTGCAGGGCGCTGGTGGCGGTACGGCGGTTGTGGTTGTTGATCACTTGCGCAAACTGGTCCGCCAACTCTCCGGCAAAGGCGATCTCATCCGATTGCCAGTCCCGCGGGCTACCACTTTGTTCCAGGCACAACACGCCGACGACTTGGCCGTCGACGCGGATACTGGCGTCGAGCATCGCGTGAACATCCTTGGCGCGCAGGCTCTCGGCCATTTCCCGGGTGCGCGGGTCTCGCATCGCGTGGGTGGCGTCGATGGCGCGGCTGGAATGCAGGGCTTCCAGGTAGTCCGGGAAACTGCTGGCGTCGATCGGTTCAGGCAGATGGTGCTGTTGTTCGGTACGCTGGTACGCCGAGATCGGCACCAGGCGCTGGCCTTCGAGGTTCCAGATGCTGGCGCAGTCAATCTGGTAGATGTCGCAAGCGCTACGGGTGATCAGCTCGGCAGCTTCCTGCAGCGAGTTGGGGGTGGTGTAGCGCTGGCGCGCCAGCAACAGAATCAGCTCCTGTTGGGCGCGCACGCGTTCCAGGTGCTGCAACTGTTCCTGCTGGGCACGTTGATTAAGTTCCAACGCAATTTGCAGGCGGCTGTTCTGGTTTTCCAGGTCTGCGGTCGGCGCGGGTGCAGGGATCTCGCTGAACAGCCCATCGACTACCATCAGGTAGCCGCGCAACAGATGGCGGTTGTGTTGTTTGTAGGCCTCGCCCATTTCCAGCAGGCTCAGCGGGCCGTCGTTGGTGTGCAGGGTGTAGCGCACCAGGTAATGCGGGCTCTGGGTCAGTTGCTGCTGGATGGTGTCGTGCAACTGATAGCGCGCCTGGGGTTCCATCAGGCTGGCGTAGGGCGTGCCGATCAAGGCGCACAGTTCGACCGCCGGCAGGCCGAATTGGCGCTCGCAATTGGGGTCGAGGTACAAAAGAGCCCAGCTAGCCTCATTAAGCCGTTCGAAACGCAACATACCGAGGCGCGAAGGCACCGGTAACTGCGTCACTACCTCGGCCGCCATTCGGGCGACATCGGATTGGCTTTTCATGGGGAAACTCGCTTGGGAAGATGCCTACGGCGCCGGGCTTACGCCCTCTTTACTGTCGTTTGCGGCAAGGTTGCATCATGCAGCACGGACTGACAAGAGAGGATAAAGGCTAAGTGCTATAAGGCTGTTATCGGCCGGGCGGGGGATTTCTACAATCTGGGTGAAGGGGGTGTACAACCTCTTTTTTTATGTCCAAGTTCTTGCTTGAAAATAGACCAAAAAAAGCCCCGCCAATTGGCGGGGTTGAGGTACGAGCGTGGCGCTCGGAAATCGTTGCAACCAGGCCTCCCCGGTGAAGGGGAGGCCCGCTGTGGCTTACAGCAGGATGGTGCGGATGTCGTTGAGCAGTTGGCTCAGGCGCTGCGTGAAGCGTGCAGCAGCGGCGCCGTTGATCACGCGGTGATCGTAGGACAACGACAGCGGCAACATCAGCTTCGGCTGGAACGCTTTACCGTCCCATACAGGCTGGATAGTGGCCTTGGAAACACCCAGGATTGCCACTTCCGGCGCGTTGACGATTGGCGTGAAGCCAGTGCCGCCAATGTGACCGAGGCTGGAGATGGTGAAGCACGCGCCCTGCATGTCGTCCGGGGTGAGCTTCTTGTCGCGGGCCTTGGCTGCCAGTGCAGCGGCTTCGGCAGCGAGTTGCAGCAGGCTCTTCTGGTCGACGTTCTTGATGACCGGTACCAGCAGGCCATCCGGGGTGTCGACGGCAAAGCCGATGTTCACGTATTTCTTGCGAATGATCGCTTTGCCGCTTGGTGCCAGCGAACTGTTGAAGTCCGGCAGTTCCTTGAGCAGGTGAGCACACGCCTTGAGCAGCAGTGGCAGCACGGTGAGTTTCACGCCGGCCTTCTCGGCCACGGCTTTCTGCGCAACGCGGAAAGCTTCAAGGTCGGTGATGTCGGCCTGGTCGAACTGAGTCACGTGCGGGATGTTCAGCCAGCTGGCGTGCAGACCTGCCGCGCCGATTTGCATCAGGCGGGTCATCGGCACTTCTTCGATTTCGCCGAAGCGGCTGAAGTCCACGGTGCGGATCGGAGGAATACCCGAACCACCGGTAGCGCCGCCTGCAGCCGGAGCTTCCTTGGCTTTCTGCATCATGGCTTTGACGTAAGCCTGCACGTCTTCTTTCAGTACGCGACCGTGAGGGCCAGTGGCCGATACGGCATTCAGCTCAACACCGAATTCACGTGCCAGTTGGCGTACGGCTGGGCCGGCGTGAACCTTGGCACCGCTAGGCGCAGGTGCAGCAGCAGGGGCTGGTGCGGCCTCGGCTTTTGCAGCAGGTGCCGGAGCAGCGGCGGCCGGAGCCGCTTCAGCCTTGGCCGCCGGTGCAGCGGCCGGAGCTGGAGCAGCAGCAGGCGCAGCGCCTTGTACTTTCAGCTTGAGGATGAAGTCACCAGTGCCGACTTCGTCTTCCAGTTTGACTGCAATGCTTTCCACTACGCCGGCAGCCGGCGATGGGATTTCCATGGAGGCCTTGTCGGACTCCAGGGTGATCAGCGACTGGTCGGCTTCGACGGTGTCGCCGACCTTGACCAGCAGCTCGATGATCTTGGCCTTGCCCGACGAACCGATGTCCGGAACATGGATGTCCTGAACACTGGCTGCGGCAGGTGCAGCAGCCGGGGCCGCAGGGGCCTCGGCAGCGGCTGGCTTTTCAGCAGCAGCGGGTGCAGTAGCAGGAGCCGCAGGGGCCGCAGCAGCGGCACCTTCGATTTCCAGCTCCAGCAGTTCGTCGCCTTCTTTCAGGCGGTCGCCCAGCTTCACTTTCAGGCTCTTGACCACGCCGGCCTTGGGAGCAGGGATTTCCATGCTCGCCTTGTCCGATTCCAGGGTCAGAATGCTCTGGTCGGCTTCGACTTTGTCGCCAACCTTCACAAACAGCTCGATTACTTCACCTTCACCGCTGCCGATGTCAGGTACGCGAATGAGTTCGCTCACAAAAAATCTCCTCAGCAGTCCAGTGGGTTGCGTTTTTCCGGGTTGATCCCGAACTTGACGATAGCGTCAGCCACCACCTTAGGTTCGATCTCACCACGGTCAGCCAAGGCTTCCAGGGCTGCCAACACCACGAAGTGACGGTCAACTTCGAAGAAGTGACGCAGCTTCTTGCGGCTGTCACTGCGGCCGAAACCGTCGGTGCCCAGGACTTTGAATTCCTTGGACGGGACCCACTGGCGAATTTGTTCAGCAAACAGTTTCATGTAGTCGGTAGAGGCGATCACCGGACCTTTACGGCCGGCCAGGCACTCTTCGACGTAGCTCAGGGCAGGCTTCTGACCTGGGTGCAGGCGGTTGTTGCGCTCTACGGCCAGGCCGTCGCGACGCAGTTCGTTGAAGCTGGTAACGCTCCATACGTCAGCGCCGACGTTGAACTCTTCACGCAGGATCTTCGCCGCTTCACGGACTTCACGCAGGATGGTGCCGGAGCCCATCAGCTGCACGTGGTGCGCCGCTTCCTTGGTGTCTTCTTCGAGCAGGTACATGCCCTTGATGATGCCTTCTTCAACACCGGCCGGCATGGCGGGTTGCTGGTAGGACTCGTTCATCACGGTGATGTAGTAGAAAACGTCCTGCTGCTCTTCGGTCATCTTCTTCATGCCGTCCTGGATGATCACCGCCAGCTCATAGCCGTAGGTTGGATCAAAGGTGCGGCAGTTCGGGATGGTGGCAGCCAGGATGTGGCTGTGACCGTCTTCGTGTTGCAGGCCTTCGCCGTTCAGCGTGGTACGGCCGGCGGTGCCGCCGATCAGGAAGCCACGGGTACGGCTGTCGCCTGCTGCCCAAGCCAGGTCGCCGATACGCTGGAAGCCGAACATCGAGTAGAAGATGTAGAACGGCAGCATCGGCTGGTTGTGGCTGGAGTACGAAGTACCGGCAGCGATGAAGGAACTCATGGCGCCCGCTTCGTTGATGCCTTCTTCGAGGATCTGGCCCTTCTTGTCTTCCTTGTAGAACATCACCTGGTCTTTATCGACTGGCTCGTAGAGCTGGCCGACGGAGGAGTAGATGCCCAACTGACGGAACATGCCTTCCATACCGAAGGTACGAGCTTCGTCCGGGATGATCGGTACGATACGCGAACCGATTTCCTTGTCCTTGACCAGCTGCGCGAGGATCCGCACGAAAGCCATGGTGGTGGAGATTTCACGGTCGCCCGAGCCGTCCAGGATTGCCTTGAGGGTATCCAGTGGTGGTGTCGGGATGTCGAAGCTCTTGGCGCGACGCTGTGGCACGAAACCGCCCAGCGCGGTGCGGCGCTCGCTCAGGTAACGGGCTTCGGCGCTGTTCGGCTCCGGCTTGAAGAACGGCAGGTTTTCCAGCTCGTCGTCTTTGACCGGGATGTCGAAGCGATCGCGGAACAACTTCAAGCTGTCGACATCGACTTTCTTGGTGTTGTGTGCGGTGTTTTTCGCTTCGCCGGCACCGGTGCCATAACCCTTGATGGTCTTGGCCAGGATGACGGTCGGTTGTTCTTTGTGGTTGACCGCTTCGTGGTACGCCGCGTAGACCTTGTACGGGTCGTGGCCGCCACGGTTGAGTTTCCAGATCTCGTCGTCGGACAGATCAGCAACCATCGCCTTGAGTTCAGGCGAGTTGAAGAAGTGTTCACGTACGAACGCGCCGTCTTTGGCTTTGTAGTTCTGGTACTCGCCGTCGATGACTTCGTCCATGCGACGTTGCAGGATGCCGTCGACGTCTTTGGCCAGCAGTGGGTCCCAGAAACGGCCCCAGATGACTTTGGTCACGTTCCACTGAGCACCGCGGAACACGCCTTCGAGTTCCTGGATGATCTTGCCGTTGCCGCGAACCGGGCCGTCGAGGCGCTGCAGGTTGCAGTTGATGACGAAGATCAGGTTGTCCAGCTTCTCGCGGCCGGCCAGGGAGATGGCGCCCAGGGATTCCGGCTCGTCACACTCGCCGTCGCCCAGGAAGCACCAGACTTTCTGCTTGCCTTCCGGAATGAAACCGCGTGCTTCCAGGTACTTCATGAAGCGTGCCTGGTAGATCGCCTGGATCGGGCCCAGACCCATGGATACGGTCGGGAACTGCCAGAAGTCAGGCATCAGCCAAGGGTGCGGGTAGGACGACAGGCCCTGACCGTCGACTTCCTGGCGGAAGTTGTTCATCTGGTCTTCGCTGATGCGGCCTTCCATGAACGCGCGGGCGTAGACGCCTGGCGAGGTGTGGCCCTGGAAGTAGATCAGGTCGCCGCCGTGTTCGTCGGTCGGGGCCTGGAAGAAGTAGTTGAAGCCGATGTCATACAACGTTGCGCTGGAAGCGAAGCTGGAGATGTGACCGCCCAGGTCCGAATCTTTCAAGTTCGTGCGCATTACCATCGCCATGGCGTTCCAGCGTACCAGCGAGCGAATGCGGCGTTCCATGAACAGGTCGCCAGGCATGCGTGCTTCGTGGGTAACGGGGATGGTGTTGCGGTATGGCGTGGTGATGGCGTAGGGCAGTTGCGAGCCGCTGCGGGTCGCGAGTTCGCCCATACGGGTCATCAGGTAGTGAGCACGGTCTTCGCCTTCTTTGTCGAGAACCGATTCCAGGGCGTCCAGCCATTCCTGGGTTTCGACGGGATCGAGGTCTTGCATGGCTTGCTCCAGGGCGGAAAGGCTACCAGAATCGGTTGCCTGAAGTTTGCGACTGGCCTTGTGGGCAGACGACATAAATTCTTGGATGGCCGAAGGTTGCTTCGGCGTCCTGTAGTTTTACTACAAATCGTCGGCCATTTCAGCCTTTCGAATGTATATACGAGTAGTAAAACTACACAAGACTGAGCGTATGGCTCGGTCTGGCTGGTGAGCATAATCGTTATTGTTGATCTATTGCGAACAAGAAAAGGTGAAAGTTTGATGTTGCCTGCCAAGATTAAATTAATTTCAGCTATTTATAACCTTTGTTCGACACTCCTTCACCGAGCGTGCCTCTTGCGTTCACAGCAACAAGCCATTTACGCGCCGATCAAGGATAGACCATGAGCCTTCCAACACTGGCCCAATTGCCGGCCATTCTCTTGCCATACGCCAAGCGGGCCGAGCAGTCATTTCGTGACGCAGTGGCCGCGCTGGGCGACGATCATGGCCTTTCTGCGTGGACGCCGCAACGGTGGGCTGAGTTTGCCCGCGTGTGCGCCGCCAGTGATTTCGTCATTGAACAGAGCCTTCGTGACCCTTTGATGTTGCTCGAGCTGGTGGCCTGGGGCGAGTTGGACCGCAGCTTTGCGCCCGGCGAGCTGTGCGGGCAGATCGCCAGCGTCGTGCAACAAGCTGAAACGGAAGATGAGTTGGGTCGTGTGCTGCGTCGCCAGCGCACACGCCAACAAGTGCGCATCATCTGGCGCGACCTGACACGCCAGGCTGACTTGGTGCAAACCTGCCGTGACCTTTCCGACATGGCCGACGCGAGCATCGACCAGGCTTACCAATGGTTGTACCAGCGCCACTGCGTGCAATTCGGTACACCCACCGGCCGGCGCAGCGGTGAAGCGCAGCACATGGTCATCCTCGGCATGGGCAAGCTCGGCGCCGTGGAGCTGAACCTGTCCTCGGATATCGACCTGATCTTCGCCTACCCCGAAGGTGGCGAGACGGTAGGGGTCAAGCGTGCCCTGGATAACCAGGAGTTTTTCATCCGGCTTGGTCAGAAATTGATCAAGTCCCTCGACCCGATGACCGTCGACGGGTTTGTATTCCGCGTCGATATGCGCCTGCGTCCCTACGGTTCGGCCGGCGCCCTAGTGCTCAGCTTCAACGCGCTGGAACAGTATTACCAGGACCAGGGCCGCGACTGGGAGCGCTACGCCATGATCAAGGCGCGCGTAGTCGCCGGCGACCAAGTCGCCGGTGCGCAATTGCTGGAGATGCTGCGGCCGTTCGTCTACCGGCGTTACCTGGACTTTTCCGCCATCGAAGCGCTGCGCACCATGAAGCAGTTGATCCAGCAGGAGGTGCGGCGCAAGGGTATGGCCGACAACATCAAGCTGGGTTCGGGTGGCATCCGCGAAGTTGAATTTATCGCCCAGGCCTTCCAGTTGATCCACGGTGGCCGCGACCTGAGCCTGCAACAGCGGCCGCTGCTCAAGGTGCTGGGCACCTTGGAAGGTCAAGGTTATTTGCCACCGGCGGTGATCGCCGAGTTGCGCAATGGCTATGAATTCCTGCGCTACACCGAGCACGCGATCCAGGCAATTGCCGACCGGCAGACGCAAATGCTCCCGGACAGCCCGGAAGACCAGGCGCGTATTGCCTTTATGTTGGGCTTCGCTGATTGGGCCGCTTTCCACGAGCGCTTGATGTACTGGCGTGGCCGAGTGGACTGGCACTTCCGCCAAGTCATCGCTGATCCGGACGAAGAAGAGGGCGAAGAAAGCGAGCTGGTGGTGGGCGGTGAATGGTTGCCGTTGTGGGAAGAGTCTCAGGACGAAGAGGCCGCTTGTCGCCAACTGGCCGAAGGCGGTTTTACCGACGCGACCAAAGCCCTCAAAGCCTTGGCCGGCCTGCGAAACAGTCCGCAATTGCGCGCCATGCAGCGTCTGGGCCGTGAGCGGCTGGATGCATTTATCCCGCGGTTGTTGGCTCAAGCCGTCGAGCACGCCAACCCTGACTTGGTGTTGGAGCGCGTGCTGCCGCTGGTGGAAGCGGTCGCCCGTCGTTCCGCCTACCTGGTGCTGCTGACGGAAAACCCCGGCGCCCTGCGTCGCTTGCTGACCTTGTGTGCCGCCAGTCCCTGGATCGCCGAACAGATCACCCGCTTTCCGCTGTTGCTCGACGAACTGCTCAATGAAGGTCGCCTGTTCAAACCGCCATTGGCGCCGGAGCTGGCCGCCGAGCTGCGCGAGCGCCTGACGCGTATCCCCGAGGATGACCTTGAGCAGCAGATGGAAGCCCTGCGCCATTTCAAGCTGGCCCACCGCTTGCGCGTCGCTGCCTCGGAAATCGCCGGCAGCTTGCCGCTGATGAAGGTCAGCGACTACCTGACCTGGCTCGCCGAAGCCATTCTCGAGCAAGTGCTGGCCCTGGCCTGGCGCCAGACCGTGGCCCGCCACGGCTCGCCACAACGGGTGGACGGCACCTTGTGCGACCCTGGGTTCATCATTGTCGGTTATGGGAAAGTGGGCGGCATCGAACTGGGGCATGGTTCGGACCTGGATCTGGTGTTTATCCACGACGGTGATCCGCAGGCCGAGACCGATGGTGCCAAACCGATTGACGGTGCGCAGTTCTTCACGCGCCTGGGCCAGCGGATCATCCACTTGCTGACCACCCAGACCAACTCCGGGCAACTGTATGAAGTGGATATGCGGCTGCGGCCCTCAGGTGCATCCGGTTTGCTGGTCAGCTCCCTGGGGGCTTTCGAGCGTTATCAACAAAATGAAGCCTGGACCTGGGAGCACCAGGCGCTGATCCGCGCGCGGGTGCTGGTGGGTAGTCAGGATGTGGGCCATGCGTTTGAGCAAGTACGCGCTACAGTGTTAGGGCGTGAACGCGACTTGGAAAAGCTGCGCCAAGAGGTCAGCGAGATGCGTGCGAAGATGCGCGACAACCTGGGGACCAAGAGCACGGCGGCCGGTACCGGCGCCAATGCCTTCGAACCTACCGTCGTGTTCGACCTCAAGCAGGACGCCGGAGGTATCGTCGATATTGAATTTATGGTGCAATACGCGGCTTTGGCGTGGTCTGCGCAGCATCCATTGTTGCTGCGCTATACCGACAATATCCGCATTCTGGAAGGCCTGGAGCAGGTGGGGTTGATGCCCGCCGCCGATGCCCATTTGCTGCGCGAGGTGTATAAGGCCTACCGTTCCGCCGCGCATCGACAGGCTTTGCAAAATGAGGCCGGTACGGTCACCGGGGATCAGTTCGCCGACGAACGGCGTCAGGTAATGCGAATCTGGCAGGAGCTGGGGTTGAGCTGAAACACTATTAGGGCGGGGAGGCATAAGCCTCCCCGCATCGTTTGTGGAAACTAGATGAATATTCTGATCGTTGGGCCCAGTTGGGTCGGTGACATGGTAATGGCACAGACACTGTTCCAGTGTTTGAAGCAACGTCATCCCGACTGCCAAATCGACGTGCTCGCCCCTGAGTGGAGCCGGCCGATCCTCGAGCGCATGCCCGAAGTGCGCCAGGCCTTGAGCTTTCCGCTCGGCCATGGCGCCCTGGAGTTGGCAACCCGTCGTCGTATCGGTAAATCCCTGGCCGGGCAGTACGACCAGGCCATCCTGTTGCCCAACTCGCTCAAGTCGGCGCTGGTGCCGTATTTCGCCGGCATTCCTAAACGTACCGGCTGGCGCGGCGAGTTTCGCTATGTCCTGCTCAATGATGTGCGCACGCTCGACAAGGCGCGCTACCCGCTGATGATCGAGCGCTTCATGGCTCTGGCCTATGAGCCGGGTGCCGAATTGCCCACGCCTTACCCGCGCCCCAGCCTACAGATCGACCCGGTGACTCGCGACGCGGCCCTGGCCAAGTTCGGCTTGATGCTCGACCGCCCGGTGCTGGCACTGTGCCCAGGCGCTGAGTTTGGCGAGTCCAAGCGCTGGCCGTCGGAGCACTACGCCAAAGTCGCCGAGATGAAGATCCGCGAAGGTTGGCAGGTGTGGCTGTTCGGCTCGAAGAACGATCATTCGGTGGGTGAAGACATCCGCCAGCGTTTGATTCCCGGCCTGCGCGAGGAGGCGGTGAACCTCAGTGGCGACACGTCCCTGGCTGAAGCCATCGACCTGTTGTCCTGTGCCGACTCGGTGGTGTCCAACGACTCCGGCCTGATGCATGTGGCCGCTGCGCTGAACCGTCCGCTGGTGGCGGTCTACGGCTCGACCTCTCCAGGCTTTACCCCGCCATTGGCTGATAAGGTCGAAGTGGTACGCTTGGGTCTGGAATGTAGCCCGTGTTTCGATCGCACTTGCCGATTCGGCCACTACAATTGTCTGCGCCAGTTGCTGCCGCAACCGGTCAGCGATGCCTTGCAGCGGTTGCAGGGCTCTGTGGTCGAGGTCCGTTAGTTTGCGAGTACTGGTAATCAAGACTTCGTCCCTGGGTGACGTGATCCACGCCTTGCCGGCACTGACTGACGCGGCGCGGGCGATCCCCGGCATTCGCTTTGACTGGGTGGTGGAAGAAGGTTTTGCCGAGATCCCCACTTGGCACCCGGCGGTGGACAAGGTGATCCCGGTGGCGATTCGTCGCTGGCGCAAAAACATCTGGCAGACCATCAAAAGTGGTGAGTGGCGACGCTTCAAGCAGCGCATCCAGTCGACCAAATACGACTTGGTGATCGACGCCCAGGGCCTGCTCAAAAGCGCCTGGCTGACGCGCTACGTGCGCGCTCCGGTGGCGGGCTTCGATAAAAATTCTGCCCGCGAGCCCATCGCCGCCCGCTTTTATTCGCGACGCCTGGCCGTGGCGCGCGGGCAACATGCGGTGGAGCGTCTGCGCCAGCTGTTCGCCGTGGCCCTCGGCTACGACTTGCCCAAAGGCCTGGGCGACTATGGCCTGAACGTCGACAAGCTGCTCGGCCTGCCGCCAACGAAACCCTTCGTTCTGTTGCTGCACGGCACCACTTGGGACACCAAGCACTGGCCTGAAGCCTACTGGCGCGAGCTGGCCGAACGCATGGGACGCCTGGGTGTGGACGTGAAGTTGCCATGGGGCAACGCCGCCGAAAAGGCCCGAGCCGAACGCCTGGCCCAAGGCCTGCAACACGCTGAAGTGCTGCCCAAGCTCAACCTGGCCGGTGTCGCCCGTGTATTGGCGGGCGCCCGCGCCTGCGTGGCGGTGGACACGGGGCTCGGCCACTTGGCCGCCGCGTTGGATGTGCCGACCATTTCTTTGTTCGGCCCGACCAACCCAGGCCTGACCGGTGCCTACGGCAAGGGCCAGATTCACCTGGCCAGCGACTTCCCATGCGCGCCGTGTCTGCAAAAGCAATGTACCTATCAACCGACGGCCGACGACCTGCGTCGGTTCGACATCAAGCGCGAGTCGCCCCTGTGCTTCACGCGCCTGAACCCTGAGCGTGTGGCAAGCCGACTGAGCACGTTGTTACTGGCTGAGGAACTGCACTGATGCAACTGGCTTTTGTTTTGTACAAATATTTCCCCTTCGGCGGTCTGCAGCGTGACTTCATGCGCATCGCCCTGGAGTGCCAGCAGCGCGGCCATCAGATTCGTGTCTACACGCTGATCTGGGAAGGCGACATCCCGCCCGGTTTCGAAGTGCTGGTGGCGCCGGTCAAGGCGTTCTTCAACCATCGGCGCAACGAGAAGCTCAGCGCCTGGATGGAAGCCGACCTGGCCAAGCGCCCGGTGGACCGCTTGATCGGGTTCAACAAAATGCCCGGCCTGGACGTGTACTACGCCGCCGACGGCTGCTATGAAGACAAGGCGCAAAACCTGCGTCACTCGCTGTACCGCAGCTTTGGCCGTTATCGGCACTTTGCCGAGTACGAGCGCGCGGTGTTTGCCAAGGACGCCAAGACCGAAGTCTTGATGATCTCCGAAGTGCAACAGCCGCTGTTCATCAAGCATTACGACACCCCGCTTGAGCGTTTCCACCTGCTGCCGCCGGGCATTGCCCTGGACCGTCGCGCACCGCCGAACGCCGCCGAGATTCGCGAAGGTTTCCGCAAGGAATTCAACCTGGGTGATGACGACCTGCTGCTGGTGCAAATCGGTTCCGGCTTCAAGACCAAGGGCGTCGATCGCAGCCTAAAGGCCGTGGCCGCTCTACCGGCGGAACTAAAAAAACGTACGCGCCTGTTTGTAATTGGCCAGGACGACCCCAAAGTATTCCAACTGCAGAGCGCCACATTGGGGCTCGGCGATAATGTGCAGTTCCTCAAGGGCCGCAGCGACATCCCGCGTTTCCTGTTGGGCGCCGATCTGTTGATCCACCCGGCGTACAACGAAAATACCGGCACCGTGTTGCTCGAGGCCGTGGTGGCCGGGTTGCCGGTGCTGGTTTCGGCCGTGTGTGGTTATGCCCATTACATCGCCGAAGCCGACAGCGGTCGGGTGCTGGATGAGCCGTTTGAACAAGCGCAGCTCAACCAATACCTGGCGCAAATGCTCTCCGACACTGAACAGCGCGCGGCCTGGGGCCGCAATGGGTTGGCCTTCGCCGAGACGGCTGACCTCTATAGCATGCCGCAGCACGCTGCGGATGTGATTCTGGCGGAGCCAAAGCGATGAAGTTGATTCTTGCCGAACCGTTCAAGACCTTATGGGCCGGGCGTGATGCCTTCGCCGAAGTCGAGAAACTGCAAGGCCAAGTGTTTCGTGAACTGGCGGCGCGTCGCACCTTGCGCACCGAGGTGGAGGGGCGCCCGTATTTCGTGAAAATCCACCGCGGCGTCGGCTGGGGCGAAATTTTCAAGAATCTGATTACTGTCAAGTTGCCAGTACTGGGCGCAGGCCTTGAGTGGGCGGCCATCCACCGTCTGCAACAGCTCGGCGTACCGACCATGACCGGCGTGGCATTCGGCGAAACAGGCAGCAACCCGGCGAACCAACACTCGTTCATTATCACCGAGGAACTGGCCCCGACCATCAGCCTGGAAGACCTGACCATCAACTGGGTCACGCAGCCGCCCACGCCCGCCCTGCGCCATGCATTGACGGCGGAACTGGCGCGTATGATTGGCGATATGCACCGTGGCGGTGTGAATCACCGCGACTGCTACCTCTGCCACTTTCTGCTGGACACCGCAAAACCGATCGACGCCCGCGACATCAAGCTGTCGGTGATCGACCTGCACCGCGCCCAACTGCGTGCCCATCTGCCGCTGCGCTGGCGCAACAAAGACCTGTCCGCGCTGTATTACTCAGCGATGGAAATTGGCCTGACCCTGCGTGACAAGTTGCGTTTTCTCAAAGGTTACTTCCGTCAGCCGCTACGCCAGATTCTCGCCGAGCAGTCGGCGTCCCTGAGCGTGTTGCAACGCAAGGCCGACAAGCTTTACGCGCGTAAGCAACGCTTGGGGGATGCGATCTGATGGCTGGTTGGAACCTCGAACCGGCTTACGCCAACCTGGCAGATGATTTTGGAAGCCTTGAGGCAGTGTTTGCCTTGCAAGGCGAACAACTGACGCGCGACCCGTTGTCGGAAGTGATTCGGGTGGAGCGTGGTGGGGTCAACTATTACGTCAAGCGCTACATTGGTGCCGGCAAAGGCTTGCGCCGCTACGTGGGCAAACCTCGAGTGAAGTCCGAATGGCAGAATCTCAAGCGCTTCGCCAAGTGGGGTATTCCCACCGCTGACGTGGTGGCCTGGGGTTTGGAGCGCAAGGGACTGGCCTATGACCGTGGCGCGATGATCACCCGCGAGCTGCCGAAAACCGAAGACTTGTCAGTGTTGGCCGACCGTAACGACGCCTGCTTGAAAGACCCAAAGTGGGTCAATGTGGTCAGTCGTCAGCTCGCCGAATACACCCGAACGATGCACGAACATCGCTTCACCCATAACGACTTGAAGTGGCGCAATCTTTTGGTCGATGACCAGAAAACCCTGTACCTGATCGATTGCCCCAACGGTGATTTCTGGCGCGGTTTCTGGCTCAAATACCGTATTACCAAAGACCTGGCCTGCCTGGACAAGGTTGCCAAGTATCACTTGTCGGCCACCCAGCGCCTGCGCTTCTACATGCAATATCGCCAACGCACGCACCTGACGGCGTCGGACAAACAGCGAATTCGCCACGTGGTGAAGTTTTTCGAGGGGCGCGAATGAGTGATTTTCTGGCGGCCGAAGACCGCGCTCTGCTGGAGCGCAACGGCCTCGCAACCTTCGACGCCCTGTGGGCCCGGCAACTGGAGGCGGTGGATGAGCCCAATACCAGTGATGGCGGCTGGAGCAGCGTGTTTCGCCTGGAGCTCGAAGGCCAGGGGTACTACCTCAAGCGCCAGAGCAACTACCTGACACGTACGTTGTACAAGCCGTTTGGCGAGCCCAGCTTTGCCCGTGAATTTCGCAATATCAGCCGTTACCAAAAGCTCGGTATCCCTGCGTTGCAGGCCGCGTTCTTCGGTGAGCGCAAGGTCAATGGCGCGCGCCGCGCGATGTTGTTGACCCGCGCGCTCGACGGCTGGAACGACTTGGATTCGTTGCTGGAGCAGTGGTCGCAATTGAGCGACGCCCAGCACCGGGCGATCCTGTTGGCTTGTGGTCAGTTGGCTCGCCACCTGCACAATGTGGGTCAGGTGCACGGCTGTTTTTACCCTAAACATATTTTCCTGCAGGCCGCCGGCGACGGTTACACCGCGCAGTTGATCGACCTGGAAAAAACCCGCCCGCTGTTGTTCGGCGTGCGCGATCGGGTCAAGGATCTGGAGCCGCTGTTGCGGCGTGCGCCGCAGTGGTCGGACACCCAAGTGCGGCAACTGCTGGCAGCCTACCTGGAACAGCCTGAAGACAGCTCGCTGGTAGGCGCCTGGTTCCAGCGCCTGACGGCCCGCCGCAGTCGCAAGGAGAACCGCTGATGCGTTTGTCCGAGCTGAAAACCGCCGGCCGCACCCCCAGCCTGCCGCTGACTATCGAATTGGCGGACGCGGCAGGCCCAGGGCAGTTGCAATTGCTCAGCCTGCTGCGAGTATTGCCGGGCGAGCGCTATGTGGGCGCGGCGGTCTGGCGCGGGCGCCCGGTGCTGGCCAAATTATTGGTGGGCAGCAAGGCCGCGCGGCATTTTCAGCGAGAGCGCAACGGTGTGCGCCTACTGGCTGAGCAAGGCTTGATCACGCCGTTGTTGCTGGCCGATGGCTTGCAGGAAGGCGAGGGTGGGTGGCTGCTGTTTGAGTTTATTGAAGGCGCTGAAAGCCTCGCCGATGCTTGGCAGGCGGTCGAAGGTTTGCCGCCGCTGGCGGATGAACAGACCGCCGTACTGGCCGAAGCACTGGGTGCGATTGCCCAGATGCACGCCAAAGGGCTGTGGCAGGAAGACCTGCACCTGGACAACCTGCTGCGCCAGGGCGGCAAGCTGTACTTGATCGATGGTGCCGGGATTCGCGTCGAAGACGCGGGCAAGCCGCTGTCGCGCAACCGGGTGTTGGAAAACCTCGGTGTATTTTTTGCCCAGTTGCCGAAGAATCTTGAGCCGTTTACCGAAGAACTGCTCGTGTATTACCTCCTGGCCAACGGCGAGCACGCTCTGCCGCTGGAAGCCCTGGAAAAGCAGGTACGCAAGGTCAGCGCCTGGCGTTTGAAGGACTTTTTGAACAAGGTCGGCCGCGAATGCACGCTGTTCAGCGTGGTGCGTGGCGCCTTTGCCTTGCGCGCAATTCGTCGCGAGGAAGAGGCTGCGATGTTGCCGGTGCTGGAGCGTGCTGATGCGTTGCTGGACCAGGGGCATCTGTATAAGACCGGTGGCTCGGCTACTGTGGCCAAGGTCGAGGTGGCCGGTCGGCCGCTGGTGATCAAACGCTACAACATCAAGGGTTTTACCCACTGGCTCAGGCGCTTCTGGCGGCCCAGCCGTGCGTGGCATTCCTGGTACGAGGGCAATCGCCTGGCGTTTCTTGGGATTGCTACGCCCAAGCCGTTGGCGGTGTTGGAGAAGCGGTTTTTATGGCTGCGCAGTCGGGCTTATCTGGTTACTGAGTATTTGCCGGGGCCGGATCTCATTGAGCGTTTTGCGCCGTATGTTGAGGGCGGGGATGCGCCTGAGGCTGAGCTGGTGGCGTTGGATCGGTTGTTTGCGGAGTTGATCCGTGAGCGGATCAGCCATGGGGATTTCAAGGGGCACAACTTGTTTTGGGATCGGGATCGATGGGTTTTGATCGATCTGGATGCTATGCGTCAGCATGGGTCTGCTGCGAGTTTTGCTCCGGCGTTTGCCAGGGACCGGGCGCGGTTTATGCGTAATTGGCCGGTGGGTAGTGCGTTGTATCAGGTGATTGATCAGCGGTTGCCCAAGTTGGTTGGTGGGTCGGTTTGATTGGGTGCATATCCGTTATTTAGGTAACGGCTGCTTATGGTTTCGCTCTTACAGCCAGCCCTTTCAAGGTCTTTAGGTAGAACAGGCAATAAGTAACCTGTGGCGAGCGGGCTTGTCGGGTCGCCGCATCGCCCGCGTTGGGCTGCGA